>NZ_QWEL01000011.1 GCF_009935865.1 Odoribacter sp. Z80 | reverse complement strand
TTACAGTCAGCCCCATTTGGCCACTCTGGTAACTGCCCATGATTGTAAAGAACGATTGTCTCTTTTGCGGGTACAAAGGTATAGGTTTTTATGATATGAACAAAAAAAAGAGTTCTTTTTTTGTTCAATACAGATACTTTCCGGATGGGGAAATAGAGACTGTGATGATTACAATAAAAGTTTTGCAGATAAAAAACTGGTATACAATAAAGAAGGGAAAGAGAGATGGAAGAGAGTGAGGTTGTATTATGCGGATGGTGGGTCGTATTTTGTAACTATGAACTGAAAATTAACCGGAATGTCAGCATCTTTATGTGATTTGTGAAAGTTCGGGAATAAAGATTTTATTATTTTTGTCTCCAAGTGTGTATGGCGGGTTTTCAATGGGAATGAAGAGCTTAAAGATGGAGAATAAGAAAAAAGAAAAATTATTTATGCGGGATTTTTTCCGTAAGGCAGGGAAGGCTATTTATGATTATGATTTAATACAATCAGGGGATAAAATTTTGATTGGAGTTTCGGGAGGAAAAGATTCTTTGGCCTTATTGGAAGTTCTGGCTTTAAGGGCTCGCGCTCCCAAGCAGGAGTATTCAGTTGTGGCGGCACATATTGCTGTGGAAAATGTTGCTTATGAGGTAGATGGAAAGTATATTGCGGATTTTTGTGAGCGCTTGGGAGTAAAATTGGTACAGCGTACTATTCAGTCAGAGGTAAATGAAGGTTCTGCAAAACCTGTTTGCTTTGTTTGTGCGTGGAATCGCCGGAAAGCTTTGTTTGAAATAGCCAGGGAAGCCGGTTGCAATAAATTGGCTTTGGGGCATCATCGGGATGATGCTATTGAAAGCCTGCTGATGAGTATGATGTTTAACGGGACTATTGCGAGTATGCCTCCAAAACTGGATATGTTTGAGCATGCTTTTACTCTAATTCGTCCTTTTATTTATCTGACGAATGAGGAAACCCGGCAGTATGCTGTTTACCGAGACTTTAAAAATCAGAAAAAAAAGTGTCCTTATGAGAAAGCAACGAACCGGAATGCTGTGGCTGAAATTATTCGGCAAATGGAAACTTTGTCTCCTCATGTAAAAGGAAATTTATTTGCTTCTATGAAAAATATTCAGACGGAATATCTGCCTTGAATGATTTCTTTTTCAAGTAATTTTTCTTTTATGAAAGTGAGAAATTTTTTTAAGGGTGTTTTGTTTTACGGGATAGGAGTTGGTAGTGCTTTTTGTGTAGCTTTGCTTTTACGGATATTTGTGGTGGATTTTTATGTAGTTCCCGGAGAGTCTATGCTGCCTGCCATTGAACCCGGAGATTTTATCTGGGTGGATAAGATGGCTTTTGGTGCTCGTTTATCTCGTAATACCCGTTTTTGGCGAATGAAAGGTTTTGCTCCGATTCGGCGGGAAGAGGTGCTTGTCTTTAATTTTCCTTATCGGAATAACGATTGGGGGCAGTTACAGATGAATGAGGCCCGCTTTTATGTAAAGCGTTGTATTGGTTTGCCGGGAGATACTTTGGTTATTCGTGATGGTTTTTATGAGGTGAATGGAATCGGGGGAATAGGAAATGTGGCCGGTCAGGACTATATTTCCGGTTTTCGGGGTGAGTTCCCGGAGGGTATTTATCGGACTATTCCTTTTGAGCCTTCCTGGGGATGGACGATATTGGAAATGGGTCCCTTGTATGTTCCTCAGCGGGGGACTGTGGTCCGGCTGGACAGTTCGGCAGTTGTGCTGTACCGGAAGATGATGGAGTATGAAATGGGCAAACCGTTGAATTTTCAGAGAAATCGGTTATATTGCGGAGATTCTTTAATAACGGAATATCGTTTTCGGACCAATTGGTATTTTATGGGTGGAGATAATCATTGGAATTCTCAGGATTCCCGTTATCTGGGACTTATTCCCGAAGAGTTTATTATCGGGAAAGCCAGATTGGTTCTTACGGCAAAAGACCCGGTTACGGGAAAATATAAATGGAAGCGTTTTTTTACAAAAGTGAAATGACAGATACATCATCCTGATAGCCGATTGAATGTTGAATTCAGGATGATGAGAACAGATTATTTCAAGGCTGAGAGGGCCTTCTCATAATCCGGTTCGGTTGTGATTTCCGGTACCAATTCGGTATAAAGCACTTGTCCTTGTTCGTTAAGTATGATAACAGCCCGAGCCAGCAGGCCGGCTAAAGGTCCGTTCACCAGTGCTACGCCATAGTTTTCTCCAAAATCCGTATTCCGGAAAGCAGAAAGGCCTGTGACGTTCTGAATACCCTCCGTGGTGCAGAAACGGGCATGGGCAAAAGGAAGGTCTTTTGAGATAGCCAGCACTGCAGTATTGTCTGTCTGGGAGGCCAGTTCGTTGAATTTACGGACGGACATGGCGCATACAGGTGTATCCAGACTGGGAAAGATATTGAGTATTACTTTTTTCCCTTTCAACTCATGGAGCGAAAATTCACTTAAATCACTTTTGACGAGGGTAAAATCTTTTGCTGCTTCTCCGGTTTCCGGGAAATGTCCTTTTACCTCAACCTGGTTTCCTTTTAATGTTACTGTAGCCATAATGATAGTTTTAATATTTTTGTTATACGCAAATACAGAAAGCGAGGGTTATTTTTCTGTATAAAAAATCTCCCCTCAGAGTAATTCATAGGAATGAGCCCTGAGGGGAGGTTTTGAAGGTAGGTCGAATTTATTCGATCACTTGTAGTTTATCGCCTGCTTTTTCAATGATGGTACGCAGATACCATTCCGGAAGTTGGGGATTTTCTACTTTGGGATTCTTTTGACCAGGGATAGTTGTTTTAATGTTACCATCCATGAAACGGCAGAAAAGATAACCGTAAAAGTTCCGCCAGGTATTGACTAATTCTTCGCCAGTATTACAGGAAAAGTCAGTTAAGAAATGAACGACCAATTCCGGATTTTGTGCATACATGCCGTTGGCTCCTGCGTCAACGATTTGTACAAAATGGGAATATTGGGTTTCCAGAGCCTTTTGTTTGGTGCGAATTTCAGGGTGGATGGCATCATAACGTGTATAGGCCAGGTTGCTGACTTGGTTGAATACCCAAAAGGCTGCTTTTGTAGTAAATTCCATCATGCTTCCATTACCGACAGCATAGGCGTGAGGAATGCGGGTGGCGCAGGAATACATAGGAAAATATACGGTATTGGCAGCATCATCTACGCCAAACCAGAGGATTCCTCCGATGGTATTGGGTAACCAATTGCGGCTTTGGCTGACGAAGGTAAATCCTGTCTGTTGTGTGGCTGTTGCGCGTTCATGCACATATTTTTTACCGTCCACTGTAAAAGTCATTGGTCGCCATCTATAGGGGCAGGCGTAAGGGCCGGCGCCAGGGTCTTTACTCATATCAAGTTCTGTGCCTTCCAGATGATCTCTCATGAAATCCATGACTTCCAGGACATCTACTTTGCGGTCGGGCTTAATCCATAGGGGCATGCGATTGGTGGCATATCCTTTTTCATCCCGTTGGATTTTTCCTTTGGCGTAATCCCAGTAAGGGGACATATTGGAATGAAGGGCGTTGAAGAAGGCCCATACCCGGATTTCACAAGCCCTAGCCCCACTGAAATCCACCGGGGCATAGGTATCTGAGAAGCTGAATTCGGTGTTTTTGGCGTCCTGAGGATAGAATCCTTTCAGTTTAGCAAATGAAATGACATCTTTGGAATAGACAGTTGTGATGTCTTTGTCATAAATTTTTTTCATTTGGTCGGAAGATATGGAAGTTTTCCCTTCTAAAGGGAAGGTGGTAATGCGGGCTTGATTGGCATGTGCGCATACATATCCATCCGGAACCATGCGGGCAACCCAAACAGCTCCTTTTTCTCCTGCTCCTTTGCCGATCATTTCCATAATCCATACTTCGTTGGGGTCACTAATGGAAAAAGATTCTCCTTCACTGGCATATCCGTATTTTTCAACCAGTTCAGTCATGACCAGAATGGCCTCCCGGGCTGTTTTGGCGCGTTGAAGGGTTAGGTATATCAGGCTGCCGTAGTCAATAATTGCTTCTTCCTGGTGCCATAATTCTTCCCGTCCTCCGAAAGTTGTTTCACCGATAGCTAACTGAAACTCATTCATATTTCCGACGACATTATAAGTTTTGGGGGCCTGGGGTATTTTGCCCAGGTATTTGCCGGTGTCCCATTCGTAGACGTCTATCATGGTTCCGGCGGGCCATGTTCCGGCGGGCCAGTGATATAGTTCTCCATAAAGAACGTGGGAGTCGGCTGAATAAGTGATCATTGTAGAGCCGTCTTTAGTAGCTCCTTTTGTGAACAGGAAATTAGTGCAGGCGGAAACTTTGCTGAAAATGCCCGTTGCCAATAATAAAGCGGCCAGATAAAGTTTGTACATGATAATTTGTATTAAACGGATTAAATCGATGGAATCAATAAAATGAACGGATGATATGAGATTTTACCGGATTCTGTCGAAAGATTTTAATAAAGCGATGTCTTTAATGATACCCCGGATAGCCATCCAGGTAAAAATGATTCCTATTACGGGGAAGATAAAGCTAAGATTGAAAGACCAGAGGGCGTTGATTGCGTTTGTTATCTGACGGATTTGAAGCCATAGCAATACTATTAAGCCTATCTGGAGAATGATATTGGCAAAACATAGACGGAGTTGCAACAGTAAGGTCGGCTTTACTGTTTTGGATTTCTTTTTGCGGATGAAAATAGTTAAGAAAGCCAGTCCTGTGATGCATAGGTTCAGAATGAGTGACATCCAGTTCCAGGTAATCAGCTCAGGAGCATTTCCGGTAAGTATGACTTTGGTTGTGAAGTATTCATAGGTATGATGGTCCGGAGCGACTAAAGTGGCTACGGGCATGAAAAATAATAAGGCTGTGACAACAGTTGTGCACAACAGAAAAACAGATTGGATACGCTGTATCATATTAAAAAATTATGAAGTGTATGAAAAATAGATTGTCGTTTTAGTTGTTAAATCATCATGCCATAGTGGAGGCGGATAGTTTGTCCAGTGTATACCGGATAAGTTGTTCCATACGATTATGGTAATCGGCTGAGGCGTGGCCATTTATGCGATTTGCAATAATCAGGCAAATCGTTGTTGCATGATGTCCCAGAAGATTACAAAGGCCGGTAATGGCGGCACTTTCCATTTCGTAATTGGTGACTTTATATTGCTGATAACCAAAGGTGGTAATCCGGTCGTTGATTCCTGCCATGGCCAAGGGCAGACGGAGTACGCGCCCTTGTGGACCATAAAACCCGACAGCTGTGAGGGTAGTTCCTTTTAGGGTATACTTTGGATCGTACAGGCGGTTGACCAATGCAGGAGAAGCGTTTACGACATAGGGACGGGCAGCTGTGGGAATCCATCCACAATGGCGGATAAAAGCGTCTTCGAAGGCCGTATCACAGATTTTTTCGTTGCCGGCATAAAATCTTAATACTCCGTCGCAACCAATGCTTTTTTCGGAAATAACAAATGAATCGACAGGAATATCAGCTTGTACAGACCCTGAAGTTCCGATCCGTACAATGTTTAAAGAACGTTTGGCCGGCTTGACGGCTTTGGTTTGTAAGTCAATGTTGGCCAATGCGTCCAATTCATTCATAACAATGTCGATGTTGTCCGGACCTATACCGGTGGAAATGACTGTAAAACGATGTTTTTGGTAGCTGCCGGTTACGGTATAAAATTCGCGGTTACTTTTCTTCAATTCAATGTTGTCGAAATGAGCTGTAATGGTTTCGACTCTTCCCGGATCACCTACCAGGATAATATCGTCGGCCAAATCTTCCGGTAAAAGATGCAGATGAAAAATGCTTCCGTCCGGATTTGTGATTAATTCTGAAGATTTTATCGCTTCCATGTGTTGTTTTTATGAATGTAACAGCCAAATTTAACGATGTTTGTGCTATTCGCAAAATATGCCACGGTTTTTGTCGCTTTTTGTTTTTAGGAATAAATATTCTTTTGCATTTTTACTGCATATTTAATGAATCAAGGTGCATGGATGGAAATTTTTTGATGAAAGGAATGTGGGGATTTGTTGTGTTTTTATTGGTAGCTTTATTGTTTTCGGTATTCTGGCAAGAAGATTGGGAGTTAGCTAACCAGCAGGTAACAGCTGTGCGTTTCGGTTTTTATCGGGTGATGGGAGTAGAAGCCTTGTGTGGCATTGGGGTGGCTTGTTTTGCCTGGAAGGGATTCCGTTTCCATTATCTGGATGGAGTGGTGTTTTTGTTTGGAGGGTATTTGGTGGGGAGAAATTGGCTATCTGGGGAACCGGTTGTTTATCGTGTGGAGCTGATACTTTTACTGTTTTTGTTATATTTTATTTTGCGTGTCCTGTTTTCTCTTTATGATGGAGCTTTAAAGGTTGTGTTGCTGACTTTTATAGGAGCGGTAGGGGTGGAATGTATTTTGGGAGCCGGACAGTTATATGGAGGGATTGCTTCCGGGCATGCTTTATATCGGTTGACGGGTTCTTTTTTCAACCCTGGTCCGTATGCCGGTTTTTTGGCTATGGGATTACCGGTTGCATTGGCTTTCTTTTTAGTCCGGAGGGAGAATGTGCGGTTTTCTGGGGGGAAGCAGTGGGTTTATTATGGAATGCGTTGTCTGGCAGGAGGTGTTTTGTTGCTGTCTGTGATGCTTTTACCGGTAACAATGAGCCGGGGGAGCTGGCTTGCAGCTTTGGCGGGAACGGGTGTGGTATTGGGAAAACATTACGGGGTAAGAGGCCGGATAGGCAGATTGGTGTCGGGGCGGAGGCATGTATTTATCGGAGGGATTGTCGCAGCAGTCATTTTCTTTTTGGTTGTAGTCGTGGGGATGTATGGTTTGAAAAAAGATTCTGCAGATGGGCGGATGCTCATTTGGAAAATGGATATGTTGGCTATGCAGGAGCATCCTTGGATAGGAGTGGGAAGCGGTCGGTTCGGTGGGGCTTATGGTGAGGTACAGGCTACTTATTTTTTATCCGGGAAAGCTACTCCCCGGGAAGAATGGGTTGCGGGGGTTCCTGAATACGGCTTTAATGAATATTTACAGATGGGAGTGGAGGGAGGTTTGATAGGGTTGGCCTTGTTGACAGGGATTCTATTGGGAGCCTTGATTCGGCTTTTCTCTTCCGACGAGCCCGAGGGAAGGGCCGTTCTGGGAAGTTTGACGGCCTTCGTTTTTTTTGCTTTTTTCTCTTATCCGTTGGGAGTATTGCCTTTGTGTATCGTTTTTGTCATGTTGCTGGCAATGGCGGCAACCCGGAGAGAAGAGAACTCTTTTTGTAAAGAGAAAAGTGGGAATGAGTTGTGGAGAAAATGGTGTATTCCGGGTCTGGCTTTATTGGTTGCCGGGATAATATGGAGTATTACCGGAGGAAAAGAGGAGGAAAGGAGGGCTTATGTGCATTGGCGGGAAGAACAGAGCTATTTTAAAATGGAAATATATAAGGGAACGGAAGAAAATTATGGAAAGCTTTACCCTTTTTTGTTCCAGCAACCCCGTTTTTTGTTTGAGTACGGGTTATGTTTATCCCGGCTCGGACAATATGAGGCTGGCAGCCGGCTCATGCAAGAGGCTACTTGTTTAAGCGCAGATCCTATGTTTTTCAATATTATGGGAAAAAACCAACAGGCTTTGCAGCGGTTTGACCTGGCGGCTGATTATTTTCGCCGGGCTGCTGCAACAGTTCCCACGCGTCTCTATCCTTTGTATTTACTTTGTCAGATGTATTTTGAGAGCGGGCAGATACAACGGGGGATGGAACTGGGCAAAGTGGTGCTGGATAAAGAGCCTAAGGTGATGTCGGAGGCAGTGAAAGAGATGAAAAGTGAAATACGGGAATGGATAAATAAAAATCAGTGATATGCGGATTGTGATTATATGTGTGCTGGTCGGATTGCTTGGGGGATGCCGGGAGGTACCCCAGGGAGTGGAGGATGCCCTTGTGTTGTCCGGTTCAAATAAAGGGGAATTGAAAAAGGTGTTGCGTCATTACGGATGGCGGCAACGGGATTCTTTGAAATACCGGGCTGCTTGTTTTTTGATTGAAAACATGAAATGGCATTTCAGTGCCCGAAAAGTGGATGGAATAGACCCTCAGTTTGAACGTTTTTGTGAGTATGCGGATTCTGTGTTTTATGCCGGATGGCAAGAGACGGGGGGATGTCTGGATTCTTTGCAGGCTTATGGCCGGAGTTTAAAACAGACTTATGCCTGGTTAAAAGACTCAATTCATCGTTATGTTTTTCAGCCGTCCCGGGTGGAATGGGGGAGCGTTGCAGATTTGCAGGCTATGAAAAGTAATTTTTTGATTACCCATATTGATAATGCTTTTGAGGTATGGGAACAATCCCCTTTTGCAAAACACCTGAGTTTTCAGGAGTTTTGTGAGTATGTACTACCTTACCGGCCGGCCCGCAGTTATCCTTTTATGTATTCCGGGGCAGAACTTCGCCGCCGGTTTGGGAAATATGTGAATGCTGATACCGCCGCTTCTTTGAAGAAACGAATCAGCGCTTATCAGAATAGGGTTGTGGAGATGCGTTATATTTTAGGAGATGCCCCTCAAAAGGATATAGGTATTTATAATCTTTTTTTTCATGGGCATGAATGTCTGGACCACGCAGCCTATGGGTGTGCTGTGCTTCGGGCATGTGGTATTCCCGTGATGATTGAATTTTGTGATGCTTACAGGGATTTTGCCGGACGTCATTTTTACTGTGTTACCCTGGATAGTAACCGTCGTTGGCAGACGTTTAATCCGGAAAGTTCTTTACCGGGAGAAGGGGGATGGGTGTTGGGGGTACCGATGAACCTTTATCGGCAATATTACGCACCTCAGCCGGGTACGCCTTATTACTTGCGTCGGGAGGGGGAATATTTGCCTCCCTTGTTTGCCAGTCCTTGTATGCGGGACGTTACGGCCGAGCGGGCGGAGGTATGTCGTTTGACTTTACCGTTCCCTCCAAAGATCTCCAACCGTTTGGCTTATTTAGTTGCTTTTCAGGCGCGGCGGAAAATGTCGCCGGTGACCTGGGGGGTGATCGATACGGTTCATCAGGAAGTTACTTTTGAGAATGCCTTATTTGGGCGTTTGTATTTTCCGGCCTATTACGAAGGAAAAGAACTTCGTTTTTTCGGAGAGCCGTTTTATGTCGAAAAAGACACTGCTTGTGCAGAAGGGTACAGGGTACAATATTTTCATAAAGATACAGCCAATCGGGGAACGGTAGTGTTGACCCGTAAATTTCCCCGGAAGCCCAATATGATAAAAGTTGCAGAGGATTTGGTCGGGTCAACTTTTGTGGGAGCCAATCGGAGGGATTTTGCTGATGCCCGCCTGATTTATCAGATAACGGCAGCTCCCGGTCCGTGTTTGCAGGATTTCATCATTCCCCGGCCCGGGGCTTATCAATTTTATCGTTTTGAAGCATCGGACGAACATCCTCATGCCAATGTGGCTATGCTGGAGTTTATTACATCGCGTCGCTGGGGATATAGTAATGTTTTGCCTCCGACCCCGGCAGCTGTCCTTTCACCCAAAGATACTTTACTGGAACGGGCAGATTCGGAACGGGTGAAGTTGTTGGATGCTCCGTCGTGGGATGATATGAAATGGAAGGCAGAATATGACGGTAATATGCAGACAGCTCCTGGTGCATACAAAACGGTGACATTGTGGTTGCAGCAACCCCAGGTGGTGGAGCGCATCCGTTTTGCTCCGTGGAATGCTGATAATGGTATCAAGAGGGGACATCGTTATGAATTATGGTATTGGGATGATGAATGGCTCAGTTGCGGTGAACAAGTAGCAAGATACGAGCATTTGGAGTATAAGGATATTCCCGAAGGAGCCTTGATGTGGTTGAGAAATCACACCACCGGAAAAGAAGAACTTCCATTTCTCTTCAAAGATGGCAAACAATTGTTTTTGTATTATGATATGATAAAATAAGCTTCTGTTTGCTTTGTCCTTTAGAGCGTTAGTGGAGTTTTCAGCATGTAATATCCACCGTGACGATTCTGGATAGAAAGCGAAGTATCGGGAGCCAGGTGTTTTCTTAGATTGACGGCATAGCGTTTCAGGTTTTCGATATTCTTATCTATTTTCCACATAAAGAAACAGATTTCTTTTGGAGCGACCCATTCATTGCAATGGACGCAAAGGATATTCAGCATGTCGGCATCTTTCCCGGGTAATTTGTGCGGTTTGTTGTTGATGGTCAGGGTACAGTTATTATAATTGAAAGTTGTCATCGGAGATAATTCATAGACGGGGCTTTGGCCGGACGTCCGATGATAGGCTTGCCGGACAATGTTCTGAAGTTTGGCCACGAAAACAGACTTTTCACAATCTTTGCCGATATGGTCCATCACGCCCAAATTCAGCGTTGCCACTACAGTGGCGGGGTCAACGTGTGAACTGTAAACGACAATAGGAAACCAGGGGATGGCTTTTTTAATTTCCTGGATGAGGGTTAAGCCAGTTTTCAGACCGGCCAAATCTAAGTCTACCAGCAAGAGATCGGGGCGTTTGGCTTGGAAAGATGTACGGGCTTTTTCCAGGTCTCTGGCCAGTTCTACATAAAATTCCTCCTGGTCCAGTAAAATTTTGGTTAAACGTCCGAATTCGAGGTCGTCTTCTACATACAGAATGCGAATGTCTTTCATCTCTTTTTATGTTGTGGTATTTCAAGGATAAATTCTGTTCCGTGCCGGCCGTCACTGACGATACGGATATGCCCCCGGTGAGCTGTGATAACTGCCCGGACATAGCTCAGGCCTAATCCGTATCCCTGGCGTTCCCGGTCTCCTTCATAACGCTTGCCTCGACGGTGTTCTTCAAAAATATGTTTTTGTTCTTCCGGCGGAATGCCGAAACCATTATCTTTTACAGAAATAAATACTTTTTGTTGTTCTTTTCGGCAGAGCAGTAAAATTGCCACTTTGTCTCCCGAATATTGGATGGAATTTCCGATGAGGTTGTTCAGAACTCCGTATAAATGCAATGGGTCGGCATATACATAATCTGAGGGAAGCAGATTTTGGATGGGAATGCTGATTTCTTTATAGTTATGGCCATATTGGTTGTCGGCAACTAATTGGTTCAGTATTTCCTCCATTGAGCAGAATTCAGGATGGATAACCAGATTGCAGGAATTTACAGATAAAAAGAGCAAGTGATCAATATCCTCCAGGAGATGTTTCGTGTTTTTCTCTGAATGTTCGATACTTGCTGCTTGGACCGGATCCAGTTGTTCGGATAACTGGATTTGCAATACCTCTAACTGGCGTTTAAGGGTAAGTATAGGAGAACGGAGATTATGAACCAGGGCGTGGGTAAACTTGTTCCGGTTGTCTCCGATCTTTTTTTCCTGTTTTAATTGCAGGAATAGGGTTGTTGCGCAAAGAAGTAAAATAAGAATAAGTGCCAGGGTAGTCAGTAAACGGTCCCATGCCTGTTGAAAGAATAAGAAAAATGGAAAACTGAATTCTGCTTTTAGCGTATGTTTTTCCAAAAATCCTAAAGGGATAGATAATTTTATGCCTTTGTTCTCATATTCAAAGGCTTGGTAAAAATATTGGTCTAATATTTTATGGTTGGAATCAAGCAGAGTGAGTTGGTAAGGAACCAGAAAACCATGCTCTTGTAAATAAGGATTTAAGATTTTATGAAGTGAATCCAGATTCCATTTGGTTGTGTCTCGTATATCATACATTAGTTTGCATAAAATATGTGTAGGATTCGTTGTATTTTTTACATAAATAGTTGTGTCTGTTTTGTTTCGAATGATACGAACGAATTTTTTACTGGAATTAAAAGTAGCTCTTGGACGAGAAGTATAAATACTTTTATCAGAATTTAATTTGTCTATGTAGGTCAATAAAGAGCTTTGAATTGCTTCTTTAAAAGTATCTTTTTCATGTGAATGTACTTCATGAAGAACATTAACCTGTAGGAGGAATAGTAAGAAGACGATGCAAAGAGTGATGTATCCCCCAATTTTCAACTGTTTGTTCTCCATAAATTATAAAAATCTGTCACTGTTTTTGCCACTGTTTCCCGTTTCATGCAGACAAACTCTCCCTATCTTTGCCATTACAAAATTATAAAAATAATGGTTGTGTGTAAAAAGAAATTAATTTTTTTAAAATGGGGACTGTTTATAGTTTGCATTTTTTTGATCTCATTTTCTGTGTGTGGGGTAGAAAGTGTGGAGATTGAGAATACAGATGTAATAGAAGAAGGAGATGAGTTAATTTATTGTCCTGAGGCGGGGGGTATATGTTTTGTTGGCGATATGGGATATGGTGGAATTTCAATGCCTCCGAAAGACTGATATGAAAAGTGTAGTTTTATTCACAAGTTTATTTCTGTTGGGAGCTTGTTCGTTCCGGCAGGAGGAAATAACAGATATTTTGCCTGACATGAAGCAGGATGAGTCGGTAAAGGCTGTTGTGGTAGAAAATTTGAAGGCCTATGGGATTCGTACGCCCTCAGGTTTAGTAAAAGATGGCGACCAAGTGATTGTGGGGGATTTAAAAAATACTGATAATATTTATCGGATTAATTTATCAAACCGGCAGAAGAAGGAATATTTCCCTCGTGTACGGACCCGGAGTGGCGGTGCTGTCCAGGTAAATTCGCTTTCTTCCGATGGAAATGGCGGATGGACAGTGTTTGATTTCCGGACAGGGCAAATGAGTGTGGCCAATACACCGGTAACCAAGGCTGGTGGAGAATCCACAATCCAATTGCCTGCGGGTGTTCAGCATTTATGGGCTGTCCGTGCAGGGAATTATATCCTTTCTACCGGTTTATATGAGCAAGGTCGGTATATGCTTTATTCTCCGGATAATCAACAAGGCTGTTATTTTCTGGATTATCCGGAACATGCATGTTTTCCGGAATTGAAAACAGAGATAAAAGCTAAGCTATTTGCCAGTAATGTGCTGAAAGTCCGTCCGGACGGTACTGCTTTTGTTTGTGCCGATATGTATAGTGGAGCTATGGATATTTGCCGGATTGAGAATGGAGAAATTCATTTGGTCCGTCGTTTAAACTTCCATTCTCCGAGAGTGAGTATCCGGAAACAAAACGGTCAATCGCTTGTTGTTTATTCAAGGAAGAATCGGTTTGGTTTTACGGATGTATGTGCGGCTTCGGATGCTGTTTATGCCCTTTATTCGGGTCGTACTTTTGCGGAAGACAGTAAAACTTTTCAACATTGCCGGACTTTGTTGGTCATTGGCTGGGACGGGGAGATACGTATGACGTACGGAGTAGATACGGACCTGACGCATATTTGTTATGACTCTCAAGAGAAAGAACTTTACGGAATAGGTTATACGCCCTCCAGTTCTTTGGTGCGTATTCAATTGCCGGATATCTTTGAATAAGAGATTTTATGATATTTTCGTTTATTGCAATTACTTCCTTATCTTTCGGATATGCTGTATTGGAGACCGGATGTGTAGATGAGTTATTGTATTCGGCTCCGACAACCATTCAGATTGCCCGGGATACTCTTTCGCTGGGAACCATGCGTTGCAGAGAAACGAAAATGGTAACTTTTCACATCCGGAACACGGGAGATGTTCCTCTTTTGATTGTGGATGTAAGGCCTTCGGGCGGTTGTACCAGTGTTAGCTGGAATAAACGTCCGGTTAATCCGGGGCAGGAGGTAGAGATTACAGTTGGATTTGAGCCGTGTTCATTGGGGCATTTTTTGAAATCCATTGAAGTAGTATGTAATACCCGGCAACATATACATCAATTGAATTTGAAGGGGACGGTGGTAGAGTAAAATATTTGTTTGAGATATTATTTTTTTTCTCTTTTATAAATAAATTGCTCCGGAAATTGTGTATCACAACTTTCCGGAGCATTTTCAGATATTATCCTGATTGTTTGTATTTATTTGGCGTAATTAATGGCCCGGGTTTCACGGATGACGGTTACTTTCACCTGACCTGGATAGGTCATTTCATCCTGAATGCGTTTAGCTATATCGAATGAAATCTTTTCTGCTTCCGTATCGGAAATTTTTTCACTTCCTACTACAACCCGCAATTCGCGGCCTGCCTGGATGGCATAGGTCTTTACTACTCCGTTATAGGATAAAGCCAGGTCTTCCATGTCTTTGAGGCGTTTGATGTAAGATTCCACCACTTCCCGGCGGGCTCCCGGCCGTGCTCCGGAGATGGCGTCGCAGGCCTGTACAATAGGGGCGATGAGGGTGGTCATTTCAATTTCTTCGTGATGGGCTCCGATGGCGTTACAGATGTCCGGTTTTTCTTTGTATTTTTCTGCTAACTGCATGCCTAAAATTGCGTGTGGCAATTCCGGTTCATCATCTGGCACTTTACCAATATCATGAAGTAATCCTGCCCGTTTGGCTTTTTTGACATTTAATCCCAGTTCGGCAGCCATGATAGCGCAAAGATTGGCTGTTTCACGGGCATGTTGTAAAAGGTTCTGTCCATAGGAAGAACGGTATTTCATTTTTCCGATCAGGCGTACCAGTTCGGGATGTAATCCATGGATTCCGAGGTCTATGGTGGTACGTTTTCCGGTTTCAATGATTTCTTCTTCGATTTGTTTTTTCACTTTGTTAACAACCTCTTCGATTCTTGCTGGATGAATACGGCCATCGGTAACCAGTTGATGCAGGGACAGACGGGCAATTTCCCGGCGTACAGGGTCAAATCCGGAAAGTACGATAGCTTCCGGTGTGTCGTCTACAATAATTTCCACTCCTGTAGCTGCTTCTAAAGCCCGGATGTTTCGTCCTTCTCTTCCGATGATACGTCCTTTTATCTCATCGGAGTCAATGTGGAAGATGGAAACGGCATTTTCGGTCGCTGTTTCTGTAGCTACGCGCTGTATGGTTTTAATGACTATTTTTTTAGCTTCCATGTTGGCAGTCATTTTAGCTTCTTCCATGATTTCATTTACATAGGAGATGGCCTCAGCTTCTGCCTCTTCTTTCAGAGAATTGATTAATTTTTCTTTCGCTTGTTCTCCGGACATTCCAGAGATGGCCTCCAATTGTTCGATTTGCTGTTTTTTTAGTTTATCCAACTCGCCCACCTTTTTTTCCAGTAATTCTTTCTGTACTTCGATATTGCTTTGTTGGGTTTGTATATCCTTGGATTTGCGCTGGATTTCTTCCAATTTCCTGGAGATATCGGTTTCTTGTTGTTTGAGCTTGTTTTCTGCCATTAACAATTTGTTGTTCCGGGCAGCGGCTTGCTTTTCGTGTTCTGCTTTGATTTGCAGAAATTTTTCTTTTGCTTGCAGGATTTTATCCTTTTTGATTACTTCTGCTTCCGCTTCTGCTTCTTTGATGATGTTTTGGGCCCGATATTTCATAGCCAGCCGCATAATAAACCAGCCAATTGCAATACCGATTACTAAAGCCACCACCGATGCAGTTATTCCTATAGTCGTCATATTCTTGTGATTAATTATAATTTAAAGGTTAATATATTGTTGTATTTTTTCGTTTATCTTATTCGTTTTTTATTTATGCATAAAAAACCCGCACTATTTCTTTTTAATAAAACCCCTGAATGACACGGGTAGAGCTGCCATTTGATTCAGACTTCCACCGTCCCTAAAGGAACTCCGAAGAGTTGAGGCCTGTCTTGTGCAAATATAAGCGTCTGCTCTAATTGTTTGAGTGTTGAGTTTTTCGCTTAAAGTCGAAATAATGCGGGAATATGATGTTCAAAGAACGTTTTGCTTTTTTGGTTTACTCCTTGATAAATTCATCAAGTTTCAAATTAATCTGTTCTATTTCATTAAACTTTTGTTCTTGTTGCAGCATTTTGATAGTATGCAGCAAGGAAACATAAGCTAAAAAATAAAAAGGTTCCGGTTCTGAATTCCCGGATTTATATTTTAAAACGCGTTCATTAATCTCTTTAGCCGCTTTCCGGATAATTTCCTCGTCTGTTGCTGTAATGTTCAAATTAAGAGGTATATCGGCAATCGTTAGGTTAATGTTACGTTTTTCTGACATAGTTAATTATTCAAAAGAGCAATACATTTATCAATCTCCCGCACCAGTTGGTTGATTCGCATTTTTGCTTCATAACTTCCATTTCCTCCTGAAATTGCGCTCGCCACTCTGGTTGTTTTAATTTTTTCGTTTAATTCTTTGTTCTCGCCCTTGAGTTGTTCCAGTTCGGATTGCAATTCGCTTAATTGTTTTTCCAATCTTCTATTTTGTTCAAGGGAAGATGTATATAATTTTATTAGTTTATCTATTTTAAAATTCAGCTCGTTTATAACGGCATCGTGTTTTGCTGCCATAACTCAATCTTTACATGACAAAGATAAAATTTATTCTTTAAATTATCAAGAGTGTTGATATATTTGCATCTTAAAAATTGTGTTTTTTTTGTACAGGGAAATGAGAATACCGGTTGTTTTATTATTTTACGTTTTGTTTAATAGTTTGGCTTTGATTCCGTTAAGAAGCTGCGGGCAGGAATGGATGGTGCCGGTCGGGAAGAGTATTTTGTTGAGCGGAAATTTCGGAGAGCTGCGTGCCACTCATTTCCATTCCGGTATTGATATTCGTACGGGAGGGGTGGAAGGACTGCCGGTGGTATGTGTCAAGGACGGGTATCTGGTCCGGGTAAGTGTCTCGCCTGTCGGTTATGGGCAGGCTATGTATATAGAACATGCGGACGGGACTACATCAGTATACGGGCATTTGCAACGTTTTGTCCCTGTGGTTGCGGAGATTGTCCGTAGTATTCAGTATGAAAAAGAGCATTTTCAAGTGGACGAGGATTTTAGGGAATACCGGTTGTTTTTTAAACAGGGTGATACCATTGCATACAGTGGAAATACCGGTTCGTCCGGAGGACCGCATCTGCATTTTGAGATCCGGAATACGGCCAGTGAACGGGCCATCAACCCTTTGTCTTTTTATTCGATTCGCGACAGAAAGGCTCCTTCGGTGAAATCCATTTATTTGTATGCGGTTTCCGGGGGCGGATGTGCAGACTTATTGAAAAGGGTCGGGGTAAAAGTGCAGGGAGGAGGAAGATATGGTGCTGGTACGGTGGGTGTGCCGGCAGGGAAAGTCGGAGTGGGGGTGTTTGTTACGGATTATATGGAGGATTCCTGGAATAAGCTGGGGGTGTATAGAATGACGCTTGTGGCTGATTCGGATACTTTATTTGAGTTAAGTATGGATTCCTGTTCTTTTGAACAAGCTTGTCTGATTAATGAGGTAAAAGATTTTGATGCATATAAAAAGAAAGAAACCGTTTATCGTTGTTTTGGAAATTACCAGCATCGTTTTCTGGGGATTCGTAATCGGAATGGCGGGTATATAGAGGTGGAGAAAGATAGTTTGGTAAAAGTGAATGTTGTTCTGGAAGATAAGAATATGAATCGGAGTGAGGTGTCGCTGCTTTTGAAAGGGGTGGAGGCCCGGCGAGAGGCTGAAGCCGGAATTGTAAAGTATGACAAAGATGAATTGCTGGAGTTGCCGGGGTGTCGGGTGGAATTGCCGGCCGGTTCTTTATTCAGTTCGGTCAGGAAGAGATTAAGGGTGGAAAAAGATACTTTGACGGGGCGGGATATTTTTGTGTTGTCAGAACGGGAGGTGCCTTTATTTCATAAAGCTCATTTGTTTTTGTTGGGAGATTTCGGTGTGCAGGATCTGATTTATGAGGTTGCTTCCGACGGTAGAAAATATGTGGTGGAAACAGTCCATACGGATGCCGGACTGAAGGCTGAAATAAACTATTTGAGCCGTTATACGGTGGTGAAAGATGAGCAGGCCCCTGAAATTACTTTTTTAGGGAAATTTCAGGAGCGGGCTTTGCGTTTCCGGATAAAAGATAAATTGTCTGGAATAAAGACTTATCGGGGGGAAGTCAATGGGAAGTGGTGTCTTTTTAGTTATGACCCTCGTGTGGATTTGTTGCAGTGTAGTCTGGAGGAGCCTGTATTTCAGAAAGGCAGGATAAATGAAGTGAGGATAGAGGCTGTTGACCGGGCGGGCAATAAAAATGAATTGATTGTAAAAGTAAAAAAATAGGAAACAATGGAAGAAGAGAAGATAAAAGCTTTGTGGGAGGCTGGCCGGCAGGAGGAAGCTATCCGGATGTTGCAAGATTGGTTGGCAGAAAACGGTCAGGACGAACAGGGGTTGTTGTGGTTGGGAGAATTGATATATGCTACTGGTAGGTTGTCTGAAGCATTAAATAAATTTAATGCTGTCCTTCGTTTGAATCCGGAAAACCGTAAAGCCCGGAATTATGTAGCTATGATTAATTCCATTCTGGGGTACTATTGTAAGGATTTGCTGAATCCGTAGAAATTTTCACTTTTCACTTTGTCCTTTTTGTCTTTTTTCTTACCTTTGTCGTCCAAAATTTAATTGTATTTAACGCATTAAGAATCGATACACTTTGAAAGGAGGATGTTAGTTGGGACAAGTGGAGGCTTGTCTGAAAACCAGAAAATAAAGTGAAAATCCAAAAACAGGAAGTCGTTGTAGGGACTTCTGGGTTGTATGTGGCTGAAACAGGGTCGTAATGCAACAGATTCATGCGTCGTATAATTTAAAAATAAAAAATCATGATTATTGTACCTCTGAAAGAAGGCGAAAATATTGAGAGAGCCTTAAAAAAATTCAAGAGAAAATTTGAAAAAACAGGTGTAGTAAAAGAATTAAGAGACCGTCAGGCTTTTACTAAGCCTTCTGTCCGCAACCGTGCTCAACGTATTAAGGCTATTTATAAGCAAGGCTTGCAGCAGGCTGAGGATTAATTGACGGTGGAAACGGACTAAAACGGTGAGGTGAGCTGCGGGGTCGGAGGTTTTGGTTTATTCTAAGGCAGTTTTTCTGAGACAGACGAGATGTTTGTCTGAAAATAATTCGTCCGGGATTTGTTTTTCCCGGATGAATACGTTAAATTAGATTCGTTTAAAGGAGAATGGGTATGGAGATTGATTCATTTTTGCAGTACCTGACTTGTGTTAAGCGTTATTCGCCTCATACGGTAACTGCCTATGAAGAGGATTTGAATCAATTTGTTGAGTTCTGTGAAAAGGTTGAGTTGGTTTGTGATTGGAAAGAGGTTACTTCCGGGATGGTCCGACGCTTTGAGTCTGGTTTGATGTCCGGAGGATTTGTTGCCGGAGGGCAGGAGCGGAAGTTGAAGCCGATGTCTGCCCGTTCGGTGCGTAGGAAACTGAGCTCTTTGCGTGCGTTTTTTCGTTATCAAATGCATGAGGGAATACGGACAGAAAATCCGACGGAGTCGGTGGTTGTCCCTAAAATAGGTAAGAAATTGCCTGTTTTTGTTCCGGACTATAAAATGAGTGAATTGCTGGATAAGAAAAGAGCAGCCAGGGATGATTTTTCCGTCTTCCGGGATTTGATGATCTTGATGATGGCTTATTGTACCGGAATGCGCCGTTCTGAGTTGGTCGGGCTGAAGTTGGCTGATATAGATTTGAGCGGCGGTGTTATTCTGGTGAACGGGAAAGGGGATAAGCAACGGCTTGTTCCGATACTTGAGGAGTTGTCTGAGGAAATCCGGGAATACCTGGAGGTGCGTAATGGCAAGGTGGACGGAAGGCATTCTTTTTTCTTCATTACGGATGTTGGGGCACCTGCTAATGAAAAATTTATTTACAGGCATGTAAAAAAATGCCTGGAAGAAGTGACCTCTTCGGCCAAACGAAGTCCCCATATTTTGCGCCACTCTTTTGCGACTGCTTTGCTGAATAACGGGGCTTGCATAGAGGCTATCCGTAAACTACTTGGTCATTCAGGACTCTCTGCGACACAAATTTATACTCATAATTCTTTTGAGAGTTTAAAACGAGTTTATAATCAAGCTCATCCTCGGGCTTAAAATGTAAGGAGGACGTATTATGGAAATGAAAATCAATGCAGTAGGTTTTTCTGCCAGTTCCCAGTTGGAAGATTTTGTACAGAAGAAATTAAGCAAGCTGGATAAATATCACGATGGGATTATCGGTGTGGATGTTACCCTAAAGTTGGAAAAAGACGATCATCTTGAAAATAAAGTCGTTGAGGTGACTGTAAATGTGAAAGGGCAGGATATTTTTGCGAAGAAAAATGCTAAGAAATTTGAGGAAGCTGTAGATGAGTTGTATGATGTGCTGAAGCGTCAGCTGGTGAAGAATAAAGAGAAAGAAAGAGAATGCTGAACCGGTTCGGGGCAAAATAAGCAAAAACGGGAGATTGAAAGGTGAGGGTAAGAGATTCATCTTTAAAGGATAAACTTTCAACTTTCAGGCAAATAATTTTGTGGATCAGAATTATTTAATTATATTTGCACGCTCTAAAGAATGGGCTTGATAACTCATATTGTGAATAATGTATTGAGTTTCAATAATTTCGAGATGTGAATGCAGATTATTTTTTGAGATAAATGTTTAATTATAAAAAAAAGTTTTTAAGTCATGGCTAAAGAAAAGTTTGACAGGTCAAAACCACACGTAAATATCGGTACTATCGGTCACGTAGACCACGGTAAAACCACTTTGACTGCAGCAATTACTACTGTATTGGCAAAGAAAGGTCTTTCTGAATTGCGTTCTTTCGATTCTATCGATAATGCACCGGAAGAAAAAGAAAGAGGTATTACGATTAATACTTCTCACGTAGAATATCAGACGGCAAACCGTCACTATGCACACGTTGACTGTCCGGGTCACGCCGACTATGTAAAGAACATGGTTACTGGTGCTGCTCAGATGGACGGTGCTATTTTGGTTTGTGCTGCAACTGACGGTCCGATGCCTCAGACTCGTGAGCACATTTTGTTGGCTCGTCAGGTGAACGTTCCGAGAATTGTAGTATTCCTGAATAAAGTGGATATGGTTGACGACCAGGAAATGTTGGAACTGGTTGAAATGGAAGTTCGTGAATTGTTGTCTTTCTATCAATATGATGGTGACAATACTCCGATTATTTTGGGTTCTGCATTGGGTGCACTGAATGGTGAAGCAAAATGGGAAGAAAAAGTAATGGAGTTGATGGATGCTGTTGATAACTGGATTCCGCTTCCTCCGCGTGACAACGAAAAACCGTTCCTGATGCCGGTTGAGGATGTTTTCTCTATTACGGGTCGTGGTACTGTTGCTACTGGTCGTATTGAAACAGGTATCGTGCATGTCGGTGATGAATTGGAAATCATCGGTTTGGGTGCTGACGGAAAGAAAACGGTATGTACCGGAGTTGAAATGTTCCGCAAATTGTTGGACGAAGGAGAAGCCGGAGATAACGTTGGTCTGTTGCTGCGTGGTATCGACAAAAATGAAATCAAACGTGGTATGGTGTTAGCAAAACCGGGTTCTGTGAAGCCGCACCAGAAATTTAAAGCTGAGGTTTATATCCTGAAAAAAGAAGAAGGTGGACGTCACACTCCGTTCCACAATAAGTACAGACCTCAGTTCTATCTGCGTACTATGGACGTTACCGGTGAAATTACCCTGCCGGAAGGAACTGAAATGGTAATGCCGGGAGATAACGTAACCATTACGGTTGAATTGTTGACTCCGGTAGCTTGCTCACTTGGTCTTCGTTTCGCAATCCGTGAAGGTGGACGTACAGTAGGTGCAGGTCAGATTACTGAAATCTTAGAATAAGATTCCATATTGGCAAGGCGGGCTATGAAAAACCGCCTTGTTTTACGGGTGTAGCTCAGTTGGTAGAGCACTGGTCTCCAAAACCAGGTGTCGGGAGTTCGAGCCTCTCCACCCGTGCTGAATATATTTTAAATTCAGGTAATTTAAAATTACAATCTACGATTTAAGATGAATATAAAAGCTTATTTTGCAGACGTTTATAACGAGCTGATTAATAAAGTCTCCTGGCCATCATGGGCTGAACTCCAAAGTAGTGCTACTATTGTGATGATAGCTTCCGTCATTATTGCTGTAGGCATATTTGTTATGGACTTTGCGTTCAGACACATTATGGATTTTATATATGGTATGTTGTAATTAATCCTCAGAACAGACATGGCAGAAATTAAGAAAAGATGGTATGTACTTCGTGTGATCGGCGGAAAAGAGAAGAAGGTCAAGGAGTACATTGAAAATGAAGTTGCCAGTTTAGGGCTGCAGGATTATGTTTCACAGGTTTTGATACCTACTGAGAAAATCTATCAGGTACGTAATGGTAAGAAGATCAGCAAAGAGCGGAATTTCTTTCCCGGTTATGTGATGATAGAGGCAGCTCTTGTTGGTGAAATTCCCCACATGCTTCGTGATATTACGAACGTGATAGGCTTCCTGGGGGAAACCAAAGGAGGAGATCCGGTTCCGATGCGTCAATCGGAAATTAACAGGATTCTCGGAACGGTAGATGAGCTGGCGGAACAACCCGAGGAGATAAACATACCTTATGTCGTTGGCGAATCCGTAAAAGTTACAGACGGTCCGTTCAACGGTTTTACCGGTGTGATAGAGGAGGTGAATAATGACAAAAAACGAGTGAAAGTAATTGTCAAGGTTTTTGGTCGTCAGACACCGCTCGAATTGAGTTTCATGCAGGTAGAAAAAGATAATTAATTTATTGGATTAAAAAATCATGGCAAAAGAAGTTGAAGCTCTTATCAAGCTACAGATTAAAGCTGGTGCTGCGAATCCTTCTCCTCCAGTAGGTCCCGCTTTAGGTTCTAAAGGAGTCAATATTATGGACTTCTGTAAGCAATTTAATGCAAGAACTCAGGACCAGGCAGGAAAGATCATTCCGGTGATTATTCAGGTTTACGGTGATAAATCATTTGATTTCATTACCAAACAGCCTCCTGTTGCTATTCAGCTTTTGGAAGCAGCGAAGATCAAATCCGGTTCAGACCAGCCTAACCGTAAGAAAGTAGCTTCTATTTCCTGGGATAAGGTTCGGGAAATTGCTACGGGTAAGATGAGCGATTTGAATGCTTTCGAGATCGAAAAAGCAATGAGCATGGTAGCTGGAACTGCCAGAAGTATGGGTATCACCATTGATGGTGAAAAACCTTTTTAATGAATTTGTAATACTTCAAACGTAATGAGTAAACTGACAAAAAATAAGAAGTTAGCTTTAGAAAAAATCGAAAATGGTAAAGTTTATACCATTGAGGAAGCTGCTCAACTGGTGAAGGAGATTACTTTTACCAAGTTTGATGCGTCAGTTGACATGGACGTTCGTCTGGGGGTAGACCCGCGTAAAGCCAATCAAATGGTTCGCGGCGTTGTGACCCTGCCTCACGGAACCGGTAAAGAAGTACGTGTATTGGTGCTTTGTACGCCTGACAAGGTGGAAGAGGCCAAAGCTGCCGGAGCCGACTATGTTGGATTGGATGAGTATATTGAGAAATTGAAATCAGGTTGGACTGATATTGATATTATCATTACAATGCCGGCCATCATGGGTAAAATAGGTGCTTTAGGACGAATTTTAGGTCCGCGTGGATTGATGCCTAACCCGAAGAGCGGTACCGTTACCATGGAAATTGGTAAAGCCGTAAACGAGGTAAAGCAGGGAAAAATTGATTTTAAAGTTGACAAATTTGGTATCGTACACACTTCAATCGGTAAGGTGAATTTCGATGCAGGGAAAATTAAGGATAATGCCCGTGAGTTCATGGCCACGATCCAGAAACTGAAACCTTCTTCTGCAAAAGGAACTTATGTGAAGAGTGTATTCCTGTCAAGTACAATGAGTCCCGGTATTAAATTAGACCTTAAGTCATTACTTGATTAATTATTAACCTTTAAAGGACCATTTGTAGAATGAAAAGGGAAGAAAAACAAGTAATCATAGACAATTTAACCGAGCAGATTAAAGCACACAAGCATATCTATATCAGTGATATTTCTGAGTTGGATGCAGCTGCTACGCAGGAATTGCGTAAGGCATGTTTCGACGCTAATATCAAATTGATTCAGGTAAAAAATACTTTGTTGCGGGTAGCGTTGGATGGTCTGGATACCGACTATAATGAAATTTATAGTGTATTGAAAGGTTCCAGTGCCGTGATGCTGTCTGAAACAGGGAATGCTCCTGCAAAACTGATCAAAGAGTTTCGTAAGAGTCATGATAAACCTGTGCTGAAGGCTGCGTTCGTGGAAGAATGTGCCTATGTAGGTGAAAATCAACTGGACGCTCTCGTTAGCATCAAATCGAAGGAAGAGTTGCTGGGAGATATCGTACTGTTGCTGCAGTCACCGATGCAAAAACTTATCTCTGCTTTGGAATCAGGGAAAAATACTATCGGCGGAGTGCTTAAAACTCTTGAAGATAGAGCATAATTTACATTATTATTATTTGAATAAAAACATTTTAAATACTTATCGAAATGGCAGATTTGAAAAAACTTGCAGAAGAATTAGTTAACCTGACAGTAAAAGACGTAAAAGAGTTAGCTGACATCTTAAAAGAAGAATACGGAATCGAACCTGCAGCAGCTGCTGCTGTTGTTGCTGCTCCTGCAGCTGGTGGCGCTGAAGCTGGTGGTGCTGCTCAGACAGAGTTTGACGTAATCCTGAAATCAGGTGGCGCTGCTAAATTAGGCGTTGTAAAATTGGTGAAAGAACTGACCGGTCTTGGACTGAAAGAAGCTAAAGAATTAGTTGATAAAGCTCCGGCTCCTTTGAAAGAAAAAGTTTCTAAGGAAGAAGCTGAACAATTGAAAGCTCAGCTGGAAGAAGCAGGAGCTGAAGTTGAACTTAAATAAGTCATAGACCCTGTGGGTTTCAAGGTTTAGAGTCATTTTTGACTCTAAACCATTTTGTTGTTAATATTGTTTAGGTTCCAAAAAATTAATAGATGTCTTCAAATACTTCAAACAAAAGAATAAGCTTTGCCTCCACGAAAAATCAGTTGGAATATCCTGATTTTCTTGAAGTGCAATTAAAGTCTTTCAAGGACTTTTTTCAATTGGGTACGACGCCTGAAAACAGAAAGAACGAAGGCCTGTATACTGTTTTCAAGGAGAACTTCCCAATCACCGACACCCGGAACAATTTTGTTCTGGAATTTTTGGACTACTTCATTGACCCGCCCCGTTATACGATAGACGAATGTCTGGAGCAGGGATTGACCTACGGAGCTCCGTTGAAGGCCAAACTGAAGTTGTATTGTACGGATCCCGAGCATGAGGATTTCGACACGGTGATTGAAGACGTATATCTGGGGAATGTTCCGTATATGACGCCCAAAGGCACCTTCGTGATTAATGGAGCCGAGCGTGTGATTGTATCTCAGTTGCATCGTTCGCCGGGTGTATTTTTCGGACAGAGTGTTCATGCGAATGGTACCAAACTTTATTCTGCCAGAATTATTCCTTTCAAAGGTTCCTGGATTGAATTCGCCACAGACATCAACAATGTGATGTATGCCTATATTGACCGGAAAAAGAAGTTGCCGGTAACTACATTGTTGCGTGCTATTGGTTTTGAAACAGATAAGGATATTCTTCAGATTTTTGACCTGGCAGATGAAGTAAATGTTTCCAAATCGGGATTGAAAAAAGTCGTTGGCCGTCGTTTGGCTGCGCGTGTTTTGAAGACCTGGGTAGAAGATTTCGTAGATGAAGATACCGGAGAGGTTGTTTCCATCGAACGTAACGAGATCATTGTAGACCGGGAAACTGTTCTGGAAAATGAACATATTGATGCAATTGTCGATTCAGGTGCGAAGACGATTTTATTGCATAAGGAAAAACAAAATCTGGCAGATTATGCCATTATATATAACACACTGCAAAAAGACCCGTGTAACTCGGAGAAGGAAGCAGTGATGCATATTTACAGGCAATTACGTAGCTCCGAACCACCAGACGAAGCCACTGCGCGGGATGTGATTGACAAGTTGTTCTTCTCTGATAAGCGCTATGACTTGGGGGATGTCGGACGTTATAAGCTGAATAAAAAATTAGGGCTGTCAACCGATCCTTCCGTACGGGTGCTGACCAAAGAGGATATGATCGAGATCATAAAATATCTGATTAAATTGCTGAATGCAAAAACAGATGTGGATGATATTGACCATTTGAGCAATCGTCGTGTGCGTACGGTGGGCGAGCAGTTGTACAATCAGTTCGGTGTTGGTTTGGCCCGTATGGCCCGGACGATTCGCGAACGGATGAATGTTCGTGATAATGAGGTATTTACTCCGGTAGACCTGATTAATTCGAAGATTTTATCTTCTGTTATCAATTCTTTCTTCGGAACGAATGCATTGTCGCAATTTATGGACCAGACCAATCCGTTGGCTGAGATTACGCACAAGCGTCGTATGTCTGCATTGGGTCCCGGTGGTTTGTCCCGTGATCGTGCCGGTTTTGAGGTGCGTGACGTTCATTATACTCATTACGGTCGTCTTTGTCCTATTGAAACTCCGGAAGGTCCGAATATCGGTTTGATTTCTTCGCTTTGTGTATATGCGAAAATCAACGATCTGGGATTTATAGAAACTCCTTACCGGAAGGTGAATGAGGCTGTGGTTGATTTGTCCCGGGAAGGTGTGAAATATTTGTCTGCAGAAGAGGAGGAAGGATTGGTGATTGCGCAGGCGAATGCAAAGATTGACGATAACGGGCATTTTGCCAACAAACGGGCAAAATCCCGTAAGGACGGTGATTTCCCGTTAGAAGAAGTGACGAATGTGGATTTGATGGACGTGGCTCCGAATCAGATTGCTTCCATTGCAGCTTCTTTGATTCCTTTCCTGGAACATGACGATGCCAACCGTGCATTGATGGGATCTAACATGATGCGTCAGGCTGTACCTATTATTAAACCGCAGGCTCCGATTGTCGGGACCGGTCTGGAGGGCAATCTGATTAAGGATTCCCGAACTCAGATTGTGGCTGAAGGTCCGGGAGTTGTTGATTTTGTAGATGGCCGTCGTATTGTTATTAAATATGACCAAACGGAGGAAGAGCGTTTTGTTAGTTTTGACGGAGATACGAAAGAATATCTTTTACCGAAATACAAGCGTACTAACCAGAGTACGACAATGACTTTACGTCCTATTGTGCGTAAAGGTCAGAGAGTGGAGGAAGGTCAGATTCTGACCGAAGGCTATTCTTCGGAAGGCGGAGAGCTGGCATTGGGACGTAACCTGAAAGTGGCCTATATGCCTTGGAAAGGATATAATTATGAGGACGCTATTGTGATTTCTGAAAATATCGTTCGTAATGATATTTTTACTTCCGTGCATGTAGATGAGTACTCTCTTGAAGTTCGGGAAACCAAGCGGGGACTGGAAGAGTTGACTGCTGACATACCCAATGTGAGTGAGGATGCTACCAAGGATTTGGATGAGAATGGTATTATCCGCATCGGAGCCCGTATTAAACCGGGAGATATCATGATTGGTAAGATTACTCCGAAAGGGGAATCGGATCCCAGTCCGGAAGAGAAATTATTACGTGCTATTTTCGGTGATAAGGCCGGAGATGTGAAGGATGCTTCACTGAAAGCATCACCTTCTCTGAGTGGTGTAATCATTGACAAGAAATTGTTCCAGCGGATGATTGGCGACCGGAAATCCAAAGCGGCGGGTAAGACTATTCTGGCTGAAATTGACGAACAGTTTGAGCGGAAAGTAGGTGATCTGACTGATTTGCTGGTGGATAAATTGTTTGAGTTGACCAATGGTAAAACTTCTCAGGGCGTTAAAAATTACCTGAATGAGGATGTTATTCCGAAGGGAGTGAAATTTACTCTGAAAACGCTGCAAAATCTGAATTATCTGGAGGTTAATCCGAATAAATGGACAACCGATAAACAGAAAAATGATATGATCCGGGATTTGCTTCACAATTTTGTGATTAAGTATAAGGAAATCGAGGGTCAGATGAAGCGTAAGAAATATAATGCTACGGTAGGGGATGAACTGCCTTCCGGTATCATTAAGATGGCCAAAGTTTACGTGGCAAAGAAACGTAAACTGCAAATCGGAGATAAGATGGCAGGGCGTCACGGTAACAAGGGTATTGTGTCTCGTGTTGTCCGTGTTGAAGATATGCCTTTCCTGGCAGACGGTACTCCGGTTGATATTTGCCTGAATCCGTTGGGTGTGCCTTCCCGTATGAACTTAGGACAGATTTTTGAGGCTGTTTTGGGATGGGCCGGTAAGGAATTGGGATTGAAATTTGCTACTCCGATTTTCGACGGTGCCAGCTTGGATGATATTAATTCTTATACGGATAAGGCCGGAGTGCCGCGTTACGGTACGACTTATTTGTATGACGGAGGCACGGGAGAACGTTTTGACCAGCCGGCTACTGTGGGAGTTACTTACTTCCTGAAACTGGGACACATGGTTGACGATAAGATGCATGCCCGTTCAATCGGACCGTACTCGCTGATTACGCAGCAACCGTTGGGTGGTAAAGCTCAGTTCGGTGGTCAGCGTTTTGGTGAGATGGAGGTTTGGGCCTTGGAAGCTTTCGGAGCTGCCCATATCTTGCAGGAAATCCTGACGGTGAAGTCGGACGATGTGATGGGACGGACCAAAACTTACGAACATATCGTAAAAGGAGAGCCTATGCCGACACCGGGCCTTCCGGAATCATTCAACGTTTTGTTGCATGAGTTGAGAGGACTTGGTCTGAGTGTAAACCTTATATAATTTGTGATTTACGATTTACGGTATAGAGGCTGACGCCGGTATATCGTAAATCCAAAATCTAAAATCTGAAAATATGGCTTTTAGAAAAGATAATAATACCAATAAGCCCAAGAGCTTTACAAAAATTGCAATCGGTCTGGCATCCCCGGAAGAGATTCTGGAACATTCCAGTGGTCAGGTATTGAAGCCTGAAACAATTAACTACCGTACTTATAAACCAGAACGGGACGGGTTGTTTTGTGAACGGATTTTCGGACCGGTAAAGGATTATGAGTGCCATTGCGGTAAATACAAACGGATCCGTTACAAAGGGATTGTTTGTGACCGTTGTGGAGTAGAGGTGACTGAAAAGAAAGTACGTCGTGAAAGAATGGGACATATCCAATTGGTTGTTCCGGTGGCTCATATCTGGTATTTTAAATCTCTGCCCAATAAGATCGGTTATCTGCTGGGATTGCCTTCTAAGAAACTGGATGCAGTTATTTATTATGAACGGTATATTGTGGTGCAGCCCGGTATTATGGGGGAAAAGGGGATTGCTGAGATGGACCTGCTGACGGAGGAGGAGTATCTTGATATTGTGGATGCTCTGCCTATTGATAACCAGCATCTTGAGGATGATGATCCGAATAAGTTTGTGGCCAAGATGGGAGCCGAAGCTATCCAGATGTTGCTGGAACGCTTGAATTTGGATGATTTGTCTTATGAATTGCGTCATAAAGCGAATACAGAGACTTCACAGCAGCGGAAGAACGAGGCATTGAAGCGTTTGCAGGTGGTAGAAGCATTCCGTGAGAGTAAAGAGGTGAATAAACCGGAATGGATGATTGTGAAGGTTCTGGCTGTGATTCCGCCGGAATTGCGCCCGTTGGTACCTTTGGACGGCGGACGTTTTGCCACTTCCGACCTGAATGATTTGTATCGTCGGGTCATTATCCGGAATAATCGTCTGAAACGTTTGATTGAAATCAAGGCTCCGGATGTTATTTTGAGGAATGAGAAGCGGATGTTGCAGGAAGCTGTGGACTCTTTGTTTGATAATTCGCGCAAATCCAATGCTGTAAAAATTGAAAATAACCGTCCGCTAAAATCATTGTCGGACAGTTTGAAAGGAAAACAGGGACGTTTCCGCCAGAATTTGTTGGGTAAACGTGTGGATTATTCTGCCCGTTCGGTAATCGTTGTTGGTCCCGGTTTGAAAATGCATGAATGCGGTCTTCCGAAAGATATGGCTGCTGAATTGTATATGCCTTTTATTATCCGTAAATTGATTGAACGCGGTATCGTCAAGACGGTAAAAAGTGCGAAGAAAATTGTAGACCGCCGAGACCCCGTTGTTTGGGATATTCTTGAGAATGTATTGAAAGGTCATCCGGTTTTATTAAACCGTGCGCCGACTCTGCACCGTTTGGGTATCCAGGCTTTCCAGCCGAAATTGATTGAAGGAAAAGCCATTCGTTTGCATCCTCTGGCATGTACCGGATTTAATGCAGACTTTGACGGTGACCAGATGGCTGTACATTTGCCGTTAGGCAATGAAGCGATACTGGAAGCTCAGATTTTGATGCTTTGTGCCCATAATATCCTTAATCCTGCTAATGGTGCTCCTATTACTGTGCCTTCACAGGATATGGTTCTTGGGTTGTATTATATCACCAAACCCCGGAAGGGAGTAAAAGGAGAAGGGTTGAAGTTCTATTCTCCCCAGGAGGTGATTATTGCACTGAATGAAAAGGCTGTAGACCTGCATGCTGAGGTGAAAGTGAAAATCCAGGATGTGGATCAGGAAGGAAAGGAATATACCCACATGATTGATACCACGGTCGGACGGGTAATCCTGAACCAGTTTACTCCGAAGAATTTTCCGTATATCAATACGTTGATTACGAAAAAATCATTGCGTGATATTATCAGTGATGTTTTCAAACGCTGCGGCGTAGATGTAACGGCCAAATTCCTGGATGATATTAAGGATTTGGGTTACCGGATGGCATTTGAGGGGGGCTTGTCTTTCAACTTGGCCGATGTAATTGTTCCGGCTGAAAAAGACGAATTGCTGAAAGAGGGATATGACCAGGTAGAAGAGGTGATGGCCAACTATAATATGGGATTCATTACTAACAATGAACGTTACAATCAGATTATTGATATCTGGACGCATGTAAATGCCAAATTGACGAATACATTGATGAAGCAATTGGCTGAGGATGACCAGGGATTCAATTCTATTTATATGATGCTGGACTCCGGAGCCCGTGGTTCCCGGGAACAGATCCGTCAGTTGGGAGGTATGCGTGGATTGATGGCGAAACCGCAGAAATCCGGGGCGACAGGAGGACAGATTATTGAGAACCCGATTTTGGCAAACTTTAAAGAAGGGTTGTCGGTATTGGAGTACTTTATTTCTACTCACGGTGCCCGTAAAGGTTTGGCCGATACGGCCCTGAAAACGGCAGATGCCGGTTACCTGACCCGTCGTCTGGTGGATGTTGCCAATGACATTACGATTACGGAAGAGGATTGCGGTACTTTAAGAGGAGTAACGATTGCTGCCATCAAGAATAATGAGGAGGTGGTCGCTTCTTTGTATGAGCGCATTCTGGGACGTGTTTCGGTACATGATATTTATCATCCCCATACCGGTGAATTACTGGTGAAGTCGGGAGAAGAAATTACGGAGGAAATAGCCGCTGTGATAGAAAATTCCCCGATTGAACGTGTAGAGGTCCGCTCTGTGTTGACTTGTGAGGCTAAGAAAGGGGTATGTGCCAAATGTTACGGCCGTAATCTGGCAACCGGTAAATTGGTGCAGATGGGAGAGGCTGTCGGCACTATCGCGGCTCAGTCTATCGGTGAACCGGGTACTCAGTTGACGTTGCGTACATTCCATGTGGGTGGTACTGCCGGAAATATTTCCACGGAAAATTCTTTGAAGGCGAAATATGACGGTTATGTAGAATTTGAAGAATTGCGTTCGGTTGAGTATGTTCAGGAAAACGGTCAGAAATGCGATGTCGTGGTCGGACGTTTGACTGAGTTGAGAATCATTGACAAGAATACAAATATCGTTCTGATTTCGCATAATATTCCTTATGGTGCCAAGTTGTTTGTCAAGGATGGACAGGAAATCAAGAAGAATGACTTGCTTTGTGAGTGGGACCCGTTCAACGCACTTATTATTACAGAGTTCGGAGGTAAAATAGCTTCTGAGAATCTGGTTGAAGGAGAGACTTATAAGGAAGAGTCAGATGAAACTACCGGTTTCCGGGAAAAAGTCATTACTGAGTTCCGGGATAAGACGAAAGCACCGGCTTTGGTTATCGAAGATAAAAATGGCCATGTCGTAAAAAGTTACAACTTGCCGGTAGGTGCACATATTGTGGTGAAAGAAGGAGATGAAGTCGTGGCCGGTAGCACTATCGTGAAGATTCCGAGAGCTGTTGGTAAGGCAGGGGATATTACAGGAGGTTTGCCTCGTGTAACGGAATTGTTCGAAGCCCGTAATCCGTCTAATCCTGCTGTCGTTTCAGAAATCGACGGAGAGGTGACTTACGGTAAAATCAAACGGGGTAACCGGGAGATTGTCGTTACTTCTAAAGCCGGAGAGGTGAAGAAGTATCTGGTGTCTTTGTCAAAACAGATTCTGGTACAGGAAAACGATTATGTACGTGCCGGTACACCACTGTCCGACGGAGCCATTACGCCTACTGATATTCTGAATATTCAGGGACCGATTGCGGTGCAGGAATATATCGTGAATGAGGTGCAGGATGTATACCGTATGCAGGGTGTGAAGATCAACGATAAACATTTTGAGATCATTGTTCATCAGATGATGCGCAAGGTGTTGATTCAGGATTCCGGAGATACCCGTTTCCTGGAGAGTCAAATTGTCGATAAGACTGAGTTTATGGAGGAGAATGACGAAATGTTCGGCAAGAAAGTCGTGATGGATCCGGGTGATTCTGATCGGGTAAAAGCGGGACAAATCATCTCTGCACGTACGCTCCGGGATATTAATTCTCAGTTGAAACGCCGGGACTTGAAGACGGTGGAGGCACGTGATGCAGTTCCTGCTACTTCTGCCCAGGTATTACAAGGGATTACCCGTGCTGCTTTGCAGACTTCCAGCTTTATTTCGGCTGCTTCTTTCCAGGAAACAACGAAAGTGTTGAACGAGGCTGCTATTTACGGAAAGGTAGACCCGTTGGAGGGGTTGAAAGAGAATGTGATTTGTGGTCACCTGATACCTGTGGGAACCGGAATGAAAGAACTTCAGGGCTTGATTGTCGGTTCGAAAGAGGAGATGGAGAGGATACAGAAATAATGAAAATGCCACCCAAAGGGTGGCATTTTTTTTTAGGTATTCGAATTTAAACCTGGGTTTAGGTTCCGTCCGGTTTGTCTCTGTAATATTCCAGCATAATTATCGGTGTGAATGATAGAAAATGATTTTGAAATTGTGTAATATTGTGAAATAAATGCAAGGAAATATTATTGTTTTAAATCAGAGATAATGGAAGAGCAAAAAAACAACCAACTGGAAATAGATTTGAATCATGAGATAGCTCAGGGAACCTATGCAAATCTGGCTATAATAGCTCATTCTACTTCCGAGTTTATTATTGATTTTGTGCGGTTGATGCCGGGAGTTCCCAAACCGGAGGTAAAAAGCCGGATTATCATGACTCCGGAAAATGCCAAACGTTTGTTACTGGCTTTACAGGATAATATCCGGAAATTTGAACAGGATAATGGGAGCATTGTCCTTCCTCAGGGAGGAGTTGGCGGAGGGAATGTATTTCCGATGGATTTGGAACCTAAAGGTCAGGCTTAGAAGATGCAAGAACAGTATAAACGTTTTTTTTCACTGGATGTTCTGAGAGGATTGACAGTGGTAGGGATGATATTAGTAAATAATCCCGGATGCAGTGGCGAGTGCTTTTCATGGCTTCGGCATGCTGCGTGGCATGGCTGTGTCGTGGCAGATTTGGTTTATCCGTTTTTTTTGTTTGTGGTGGGAGCCTCCTGTTGGTTTTCCATGCGGAAGACGGGCCATCAATTGAATGCCGGTGTCGTTTGGAGAATTTTGAAGCGTGGTATTTGCATTTTTGGATTGGGATTGGTGTATAACTGGTTGCCTTTTGATTTTTCCATTTCTCATTTGAGGATTATGGGGGTTCTTCAGCGAATAGCCCTGGTGTATGTGGTGGGTTCTTTTTTGGCTTTGGGCTTGAAAAGTTATCTGCGGATTTCGCTGGCCAGTTTGGTTATTCTGTGCGGTTATTGGCTTTTGTTGTCAACTACCGGGTTCAATGACCCCTGGAATAATCTTCCGGGGCAGGTGGACGTGGCTTTGTTTGGTCAGGACCATATTCATGTGTATAATGCACGCACTGGGACAGGATTTGATCCGGAAGGAATACCCGCGACTTTGCCTGCACTTGTCAATATGTTGTTGGGGTATATGGCTGCTATGTGGTTGGGACAGGCAGAAAACAAACCAAAGGCAGCTTTGCGGTTGATGGGAATGGCTGCGGGAGTCCTTGTGATTGCCTGGTTGTGGAATTTTGTTTTTCCCTACAATAAACGCTTGTGGACCAGTTCTTTTGTTTTATATACTTGTGGTTGGGCAGCTTTACTTTGGTCGGTTTTGTTGTATGTGATTGATTTCTGGAAAATAAAAGGATGGACAGTATTTTTTGCCGTTTTCGGAACAAATGCTTTGTTCACTTATTTTCTGTCCGGTGTATTGGCTGTGGTGTTGTGGCGTTGGCAGTGGATGACGGTCGGCGGGGAGCGGATTACTCTTTGTGGATGGCTGACGGAGCATGTTTTTTCCATTTTTGCAATGCCGTCATTGAGCGGTTTGTTGTGGGGGATGTGTATGTTATTGTTTTGTTGGGCAGTTACTTATCCGCTCTATCGTAAAAAGATATTTATAAAATTATAAGCAGATAATTTTTGTACATTTGCGGTTTCATTAGGTGTAGCAATAAATTTAAACAGAGAAGATATGACAGCAAATTGGTTTGAAGCGAAAGTGAAATACATGAAGGTCAATGAGGACGGCCGTGAAAAGAAAGTAAATGAAGCTTATCTGCTGGATGCGATGTCCTATACGGAAGCGGAGAGCCGGATTTTACACGAAATGGAATCGGTTATCCAGGGAGATTATTATATCAGTAGTCTGAAAAAATCCAATGTAACTGAAGTTGTGCCTTCGGAGGATGAGCATGACGACCGTTGGTATAAAGCTAAAGTGGCGATTATTGATGCAGATGAAGTGAGCGGGAAGGAAAAATCTACTTTCCAATATTATTTGGTTGCTGCTTCTGATATAAAACGGGCTATGGAAAATCTGGAGAAGAGCCTTTCCACTTTTGTTGTTCCTTATGAGATTGCGAGTATTTCCGATACTTCCTTTATGGATGTGTTCCCTTATTTCGGGGAAGGAGAGGGACAGGTTGCAGATCATTTGAAACCGTTGGATGAGATCAAGGAAGAGACGGAATAGGGTGGATGTTTTCATAAGGACCGGAAAAATTTAAAAATAACGTTGAAAATTGGGGGGAATGGGAATCTTTCCAGTGTTAAAGTTTTCTTAACTTGTCGTAAACGTTTGTGTTGTATATCTTTGGAAAGGTTGGCAGTTTCTGTTTCTTTTCTATTAAAGTTTCTGTTACTTTGTTTTTTTCCTAACTTTGAGAAAAGTTTTGAAATAAGGGTTGTATGGTTTTAGTTGCAACTTTTAAAGTAGGAAAACGTTAGATAAATTTTAATGTATAAAGTGGAGCTTTCATATGCCCCCTAAAAATGATAACTCTATGAAAACACGTATTGAACATGATTTATTAGGTGAAAAAGAGGTACCGGCAGAGGCCTATTACGGGATACAGACTCTCCGGGGAATTGAAAATTTTCGTAATATAAGCAGAATCACAATCGGTGATTATCCTAATTATGTGAAGGGCTTGGCTATGGTGAAGTGGGCAGCAGCCAAGGCTAATCAGGAATTAGGTATTTTGCCGGATGAGATAGCCAACGCTATTACCCGGGCTTGTGAGGAAATTATAGATGGCAAGTTGCATGACCAGTTTCCGGTAGATTTGATTCAGGGTGGAGCAGGAACATCCACCAACATGAATATCAATGAGGTGGTTGCCAATCGTGCTCTGGAATTGATGGGGCATAAAAAGGGCGAATATGAATATTGCCACCCCAACAATCATGTGAATATGTCTCAGTCCACCAACGATGCTTATCCTACGGCTTTTAAACTGGCCTTTATTTTTATGAACGAAGAGTTGGTTGCTGATCTTAGGCTGTTAATCCAATCGTTCCGGGCTAAAGGGGAAGAGTTTAAGGAAATCATTAAGATGGGACGCACCCAGTTGCAGGATGCTGTGCCGATGACTCTGGGACAGGAGTTTGAAGCATTTGCTGCTAATTTGGAAGAGGAAGTGGACCGGCTGAATCAGAATGCCAAATTGTTCCTGGAAGTGAATATGGGAGCTACGGCTATCGGTACCGGTATCAATTCCGAACCGGAGTATTCTTCCAAATGTATTAAGAATTTGCGTATCATTAGTGGTGAAGAGTTTGTATTGGCATCCAATCTGATAGAAGCAACTCCGGATGCAGGTTCTTCGGTTATGTATTCTTCAGCTTTGAAGCGACTTGCTGTCAAATTATCCAAAATATGTAATGACCTTCGTTTGTTGTCGAGTGGTCCCCGTTGCGGATTGAACGAAATCAACCTGCCGCCGATGCAGCCGGGTTCTTCTATTATGCCGGGAAAAGTGAATCCGGTCATTCCGGAGGTGGTTAACCAGATTTGTTACCGGATTATTGGCAATGACCTGACTGTTACCTTTGCGGCAGAAGCGGGGCAATTGCAATTGAATGTGATGGAGCCTGTTATGGTACACGCTATATTTTCTTCCATCAAAATGATGCAGAAAGGAATGGACCGTTTGAGAGTCCTGTGTGTGGAAGGCATTACAGCGAATCCGGACCGTTGTCGTGAAATGGTTTTGAATAGCATCGGCATTGTGACCGCTTTAAATCCTACGTTAGGGTATGAAAATTCTTCCCGGATTGCCAAGCGGGCTTTGAAGGAAAACAGAAGCGTTTATGATTTGGTGCTTGAAGAGGGGTTGTTGTCCCAAGGGGAACTGGATGAATTGCTGAAACCTGAAAATATGATTAAACCGCATAAGTTCTATAAGAAGAAATAATAAGAAAAGAAAAAACGGTTACCGGAAGGCCTTTTAAAAAAAGCCTTCCGGTTTTTTTTAGGGGTGAGAGGGGAAATATCCGGGAATTTTCCGGCAAATTTCTAATCATTTTTAATTTCATAGCGTAGAAAGGAAAGAGAGTAATAATAATGAATTAAAAATGAACAAGATGAAAAAAATGATTACAAAGGCAATGGTTATTGCTTTAGTTGGAACGATGGGATTTATGGCCACCGGATGTTACGGTCCTTTCCGTTTGACAAGTAAATTGCACGACTGGAATGGCCGGGTTTCCCAGAAGAAATTTGTGAATGAACTGGTATTTCTCGGTATGTGTATTCTTCCGGTTTATGAAATTTGTATCTTAGGCGACGGTTTGATATTTAACTCTATCGAATGGTGGGGAGGCCGGAATCCTATTACAATGAAAGACGGTCAGCGGGAAGAAACAAGACTGGTTCACAATGGCCTTACTTACCAGGTAATTAAAACCCGGAATAACCTGGTAGTAGCAGAAGAAAATGGCGGACGCCAGGTAGCTTTCCGGTATTTCCCGGAAGAAAAAGCCTGGTATCAGATGGAGGGAGAAAACAAAGTGAAAGTCGTGGAACTGAAAGGGAAAAAAGTATTTGCTTATTTGCCGGAACAGAAGACTCTGGTATTTGACAAACATACCCTGGGTTGCATTGAACCGGAGATGGCAGAAGCTTTAGCAGTGAAATCCGAAAACTTTTAATGCTTTTAACTGATGTACCTCCACGTAATGCGGGTTTTGAAAAGCCGTTTGATCTGAGTAGCAAAAAGTTGGTTCTGTTCGTTTTGCAGTTCGGGGTCGCTGGCTAATATTTCATTGGCTATCCGGGAAGCTTCGTTCAGAATGAGGATGTCTTTTCCTAAATGAGCTATTTTCAGGCTGCAGGTGAGTCCGCTTTGCTGAGTTCCTTCAATATCGCCGGGACCGCGAAGTTTCAAGTCTGCTTCGGCAATTTCAAAACCATCATTGGTGGAGGTCATGGTTTCAATGCGTTTGCGGGAATCATTGGAGATTTTGTAAGGAGTCATTAAAATACAATAAGACTGATCTGCTCCCCGTCCTACACGTCCCCGCAATTGATGGAGCTGGGAAAGGCCAAAACGTTCGGCGCTTTCTATGACCATGAGTGATGCATTGGGTACGTTTACACCAACTTCGATGACAGTTGTAGAGACCAGAATTTTGGTTTCGGCTGTCAGAAAGCGTTTCATTTCAAAATCTTTTTCTGCCGGCTTCATTTTACCGTGTACCATTCCGACTTTGTAGCCTTTGGGCAAAAAGTAATTGTTTAATTGTTCAAAACCGGCTTCGAGGTCCCGGAAATCAAATTTTTCAGATTCAGAAATTAAAGGATATACCACATACGCCTGACGTCCTTTTTTCAGTTCTTTTTCAATGAATTGGAATACATCCATGCGTTTCCGGTCGTAAGTATGCAATGTGGTAATGGGTTTCCGTCCCGGGGGCAGTTCGTCTATTACCGAAACGTCTAAGTCACCGTAGAGTGTCATCGCCAGGGTACGCGGAATAGGGGTGGCAGTCATGACCAGTATATGGGGAGGTACCTTGTTCTTTTGCCATAGCCGGGCTCTTTGGGCTACTCCGAAGCGATGTTGTTCGTCGATGATCACCAATCCGATGTTTTGGAAAGTGACGACGTCTTCCAGTAAAGCATGGGTGCCGATGAGTATTTGAAGGGAGCCGTCACGGAGGCCCTGATGGATTTCTTCCCGTTCTTTTTTACGGGTAGAGCCGGTTAGCAGGGCAACTTTGATATTCATACCTTCAAGCAGGTGGCTGATGGTGTCGTAATGCTGGGTAGCCAGAATTTCTGTCGGTGCCATCAGGCAGGTTTGGCAACAATTGTCCAATGATATCAGCATACACATGAGGGCCACCAGTGTTTTGCCACTGCCAACATCTCCCTGCAACAGGCGGTTCATTTGTTTGCCGCTACCGCAGTCCCGACGAATTTCCTTAATCACCCGTTTTTGGGCATTGGTTAGTTCGAACGGAAGATATTGCTGGTAAAACGTATTAAAATAGGTACCTATATTTTGGAAAACATGCCCCTGAAAATAAGTTTTCCGTTTGTATTTCAGTTTAAGGATATTCAGTTGGATGTAAAACAACTCTTCGAATTTAAGCCGGAAAACAGCTTCCTTCAACATTTCCGGAGAGGTTGGAAAATGAATGTTGTAAAGCGCTTCATGCAGAAACATGAATTTGTGTTGCTGGATGAACCATGCCGGTAAGGTTTCCGAAATTTTCCCCTGAATGGTTTTAAAAATGGTATCCTGAATTTTGCCGATTGCTTTTGAATTCAGAAAGGCTTTTTTCATTTTCTCCGTTGTGGGATATATGGCCTGGAAACCGACTAAAAGGGGAGAAGCTTTTTCAAATTTATCTATTTCCGGATGGACAATGTTCAGTCTGTGATTGAATTCGGAAGGTTGGCCAAAAATAAGGTATTCCACGTCGGGAGCCAATTGTCCGGGAAGATATTTGAATCCTTTAAACCAAATCAGTTCTATTGTTCCCGTATCGTCGTAAGCTATGGCCGTCATACGCTGGCTTTTGCCGGTTCCGACGCTTTTCAGGTCTTTGATTTTAGCTTTAACCTGGATGTAAGGGAGACGGCCGGTCAGTTCGCTGATGGTGTAGATTCTGGAACGGTCAATGTATTTATAGGGAACATGATACAGCATATCTTCATAGCTCTGTATGCCCAGTTCTTCCAATAATACAGCAGCTTTTTTTTCTCCCACGCCCGGCAGGAATTTTATGTTCAGACCTGATAATTCCATAAGTGTAACAAAGATAATAAAAACGGATAAAGCAGGACAAAACAGAGGCAAATGAATTTTGGTATTTATATATATCTTTTTTATTTTCGTTGAAAAGATTCCTGAATAAAGGATGAGATGCTGTTTATAAATAGTGTTTGATTATGAGCTATTTGAAAGAACGGTTAAAGCATGCAGTGCGTTTCCGGCATAAAAGAGGATATGGTGTACATTCTCCTTTTATGTTTTATTTCATACTGAATGTGCTTCGGGATAAGGGAAAACAATTTACCTATCCCGAAACAGGGATAAAGATGAATTTTCCGGGGCGTCGTGAACGGAAGGTGTTTCGTTTGTTGTCCCGTTTGATCCGATATTTCCGTGTTCATCGTGTTGTTTGCATCGGACGGAATGCGGAAATGTTAGTGGATTATTTGAAGCATACGAATCCTGAAGTATATATGAAAAGTAATGTATTGGAAGAGTTACCGGTTGCTGATTTTATCTGCCTGGGCCGGAAAACCAGCGAGATATTGCCGGTTGAGTTCTCATTTGGGGAGATGTTGTCAAACAAACCGAAATACATGGTGATTGCCGATATTTATAAAGATTCCTTTAATGGAAGGTTATGGCGGCAATACCGGGATAAGGCTACTGTTTCCGTTGACATGATGTGGTATGGACTGCTTCTTTTCGATGAAAAGATTCAGCCGGGAAAATATAATTTGATGATTTAAGATGTAAATATATATGAAAATTTATACGAAAACCGGAGATAAAGGAATGACTTCTTTAATCGGAGGCGTCCGGGTTCCTAAAAATAGTATTCGTTTGGAATCTTACGGGACAGTGGATGAGTTGAATAGTTATTTGGGGATGATCCGGTCTTATCCGGTAGACCCTTTGGTGGCCGGGGAATTGGTTGAGATTCAGTCGCGCCTGTTTGATGTGGGGGGATATTTGGCTACTGCACCTCAGGCTGACCAGGTAAAGATACGGTTGGAAATCCGGGAATCCGATATTCAAAAATTGGAAGAAGCAATCGACCGGATGGAGGCACAGGTCCCTCCGCTAAAATATTTTGTGCTGCCCGGAGGAAATCAGCTTGTTTCTTTTTGCCATATTGCCCGTACAGTTTGCCGGAGGGCCGAACGCCGTATTCTGGATTTAACGGGAGAGGCGGAAGTTGACGAATTGGTAGTAAAATATATGAACCGGTTGTCGGATTATTTGTTTATGCTATCGCGGAAACTGTCCCATGACCAGCAGGTGGAAGAAAAAAAATGGATTCCCGGCCGGCATGATGAGTGAGCATCGGGGACAGGATAAATTCCAGGGGCAGTACAAGAAGAAGGGACTACAGGGATTGTTTTTGGGGTTTGAAAAAACGGTTTATGCCTGGAATTTCACTTAACGGAAGGTCGTGTTTAACTAAATAAAAAAGATAGATCCCTAACAGGATGGTCCGGAACCCCAACCGGAGTACAATATGGTCGATGTGTACCCAGAAGGCAATCCCGTACAGCAACAGGGCCAGGACCGTATATTTACCGATGGAACGGAGATTGTAATTGATGGGGTAATAATGTTGCCCGATAAGCCAGGATAAGACCATCATGACCAAATAACAGGCAAAGGCAGCCCAGGCACAGGCAATGTAGCCGAAGCGGGGAACCCAGATGATGTTCACAGTCACAATGATGGCTAAACCGATCAGGGAGAAGTAAACTCCCCAGGAAGTGCGGTCCGTTAATTTATACCACAGGGAAAGATTGAAGAAAATGCCGGAAAATAATTCGGCCAGCATGATAACGGGTACTACTTTCAGACCGGCAAAATAACCGGGATCAATAAAATATCGAAGGATATCCAAGAAGAACATTACTGCCAGAAAAATGAAAAGGTCGACGATAATGAAAAATTTCATGGCCAGGGCATAAGTGCTCCGTTTATCTTCTCCCTTGTTCTTTGCAAAGATGAAAGGTTCGTAAGCGTAGCGGAAAGCTTGAGTGAACATAATCATAACGACTGCAATTTTCGCGTTAGCTCCGTATATGCCCAGTTGGTCCATGGCTGTTGTCTGGTCGGAGAAAAGGTATGGGAACAGTAATTTATCCAGATTCTGGTTCATCGTTCCGGCCAGACCGAGCACTAACAAAGGGAAAGAGTACCTTAGGATTTCTTTTAGTAAGTCAAACCGGAAATTCCAGTGGATGCGGAAAATTTCCGGCAGGAGTGTCAATAGCAGAATAAAAGAAGCTATTGCATTGGACACCAGGATGTAACCGGCTCCGTAGGTTGGGTTGTAAAACCATGAAATCCATTGAGGTGCGTGTTTGGCTATCATGGGGCACAGGACCAGAAAAAATAGATTTAATCCGATGGTTAGTGCAATATTGAACAATTTAAGAAAGGCAAACCGAAGCGGGCGTTGGCAAAAACGCAGGTGAGCAAAGGGAAGGGCACTGAAAACGTCAAAACAGATGATCAGGGCTACCAGAACCAGGTATTCGGGATTTTGTTCGCAATGCAAAGCCCGGGTAAGCGGGGTGAAGCACAAGAATATTATGCCGAGAAATAACAATGTTGTACTTCCTAAGGAAGTCATACAGGTGGAATATACGGTTTGCGGTTTTCCTTTTGCAGGGTCGTTGGCAAAACGGAAAAAGCCGGTTTCCAGTCCGTATGTAAGCAACACCAGCATTAAGCCAATCCAGGAATAATAATTGACAACGAGTCCGTAAGCTTCGGGAACGAGTAAATAGGTGTAAAGGGGTGTGAGACACCAGTTCAGGAATTTTCCGACGATGCTGCTCATACCGTAAATGGCTGTGTCTTTAGCCAGACTTTTTACTCCTGCCATATTTCTTGTTTTGAAGTTCCGGCAAAGATAACTTTAAAAGAGGAAAGACGGAAATGAAAAAGGAATATTAGAAAAGAATTTAAAAAATAAAACAAATAACAAAATATAACTTATTTTAACGATAAAAAAACAATACATATAGTGTTAAATTTTAAGATGTATTTTTCTCAGAATGAGGAGAGAGTGTGAAAAAAACGGAAATAGGGGAATATTTTTTGGACAAAATCGCTAATTATTCGTTTTTGTTAGTTACTTTTGCTCAGAATATATAGTAAATTTATAGCGTGTTTGTAATAAATCCGGGTCATTTAAATTACTCCCGGAATCGTTTGTGAAACCAGGATTTAAACAAAAATTAAATATTTTAGAATTGTCTTAAGGATTTTTTCCGGACAATGCGGAGGTGTACAAAAATTCTATTAAATATAAATCGTTAATAAACTATAGTAATGAGATCATTTATGCGCAGTATTGCAATTTTAATCCTGTTATTGTCGTTTTTTGCTTGCAAGGATGACAATACCGGAGAGGCTAAAGTGGCGCCGGTGTCGAATGTGACTTATACCGCTGCCAACGGGTCAATTCTCTTTCAGTGGGATAATCCCCAGATGAACAATCTGGCTTATGTAGAAATTTCTTATGTGGATAAAGATGGAGTTGTGCACCGTTGCCTTACCAAGGGTGGGTTGACTCAGCAAGTGATAGAGGGTATTGCCGACAATAGTCCTTATTATTTCCGTTTTTTGGTTTATAATACGGAGGGCAAAGCTTCTGAACCGGTAGAGATCATGGCTTCGGCTTTGGAATCTACGGTGAATCTGTTTTATGGCCGTGTCAGCCTTGGCGTGGATTTTTCCGGTATAAATGTTATTTGGGAGAACAATTATAATGAAACTTTTTATGTGGAGCTGACCTATACGGATCTGAATGGGAATACTTATAAAGAAGAGGTGGTGGCCGGTGCTTATACTTCCGGAAGACAGTTTGTGAAAATCGGCTCTTCGATAAGTGGTTCTCAAAGTATTAAAGTATATGCCAGTGTGGTGGATGAAAACGGTAATGAATCTGATCGGAAAGTATTGGATTTCTATAAGAAGGAGGCAGGAAGACTGGACCGCAGCAAATGGCGGGTAATGTCCTATTCTTCGCAGAACAATGATTCTCCTGTGACCAATCTTTTGGATGATGATCCCAATACAATCTGGCATAGTCAGTGGCAAGGAGGCAAACCTGACTACCCCCATTGGTTTATTCTGGATTTAGGAGCCAAGAAAAAATTGGAGAAAGTAGGTATCCAACAGCGTAAATCTTCTCAATTACTGAGGGGAGTGGAAATTTATGGTAATAATATTTCTGCTACTCCGTCTGACGAAAAACAATGGTCATTGTTTCATGCCTTCGATGTGGCTGTCAGTCAGGCTGAACAGATTTTTGAATTCCCTGATGTGGTGACTTACCGGTATATCAAGATGATGTTTGTAACACCTTGCGGTTCGGATGGTGGTGATAAGCTATGCGCCGGTTTTGCTACTCTGAATTTTTATGGTTCGGATGTTGTTGATGAATAATTAAATCTAATCAAATCTATATGAATACAAAGCTTCTGTTATGGATATGTGGGGTGGTGCTTCTCTTCGGCAGTTGCCGGGAGGAGTTCGACGACCACTATAATAAGGTGAATGATGCCTCTATCGGAATGAGTGTTACGCAGGTGTTGGAGAATAAAGGCGGATTTGAATTGTTTTTGCAGATGATCCGGCGTGCGGATTTGGAGCGGACATTAAGCCAGTCCGGTTTATATACCTGTTTTGCGCCTAAAGATGAAGATGTGCAGAAATGGCTGGATGAGAACGGATGGACTGTGGCTAATATGCCGGAGCGTAAAATGATTGATTTTATCAATTATCATTTTATGTTGGGAATGGTTTATTACTATGATTTGGAGAAGTATTATGAATATTCGGATGACTGGGACAAGACCCCTTCTCAGTATGCTTTGGGTGTGAAGAAGGATACCCGTACATCAGGGAAGGCTCATCCGTCCAAACATATTCGTTTGTTTACTTCTTCTTATTTGTCAGTCAGAGGTGATGATTACCGTAAAATGATGGGGGTTGAACCGGGGGATTTTATGGTAGAGAATGTTCCGGTATCTGTTACGGACCGTGATATTCCGACTTCCAACGGAGTTGTCCATGTGCTGGATGGTCCGTTGATGCTTGCTCCGCGTATGGATGAAGCCATTGCTGCTGACCCGCAACTTTCCGTCATTAACAAATGGTTCGACCGTTTCAGTGGATATACCACGGTTGGTATTGAAAATGATAAAGTGGACACCACTTTAATAAAGTTTTATAATGTAACGGAGAAAACAGGAAGTGGACAATCTCTGAATATTGCTGATGAGGATTTCTTTAATACAGCATTTTTGCCTACGGATGAGGCTATGAGAACTTTTTTTGAGCCTTATTTTACTCCGGACTTGCTGGTGTCTTTTGATTCTGTGCCGAATGAACTGGTTGTTCCTTTCCTTAAGGCTATTGTGTCGGCAAATACGCCCTATGTCTGGGGGTTAAGCGATATTGCCCGGAATATGCCTTATTGGAGGTCTTATGCCGGAGATTTTTTAACTTTAAAGAATGATATTGCCAGCATGTATGTGGGAGCTATTTTTAGTTCCAACAGTATGATTTATAAAATAAACAAGGTGCCTGATATTCCTTTGTTTACCAGCGTAAAGGCGGGATATCTGATTAAAAATAAACGTTATAAAGAATGGGCAAAACTGATTGAGCGGAAATCCGTTGTTACGGATGGGTGGTTTGGTGTGGATAATTCTTATCAGCACAGCTCCCGTATTGTTTTGATACAGGCTGATGATTCTAAAGCGTGGGATAATGGAGAAGGAGAGGAGAAAGGAATTGACGGATACGAGCCGGAATATCTGGATACGTTGGTTATGCGTTTGAATGCCGGCGTATTGATGGCGGATTTGAATGAAGGCCAGTTTGAACACCGTTATTATCCGGGTGCTTTTGGAGATATTTTGTGTGAAGTAGAGAGTGGTACGCCTGTATTCAAAGATTTTAAGGGCAAAGAAGTACATTTGACCTCTCCAGAAGCGGCGTGGGTTGCAGATAATGGTGCGTTGTTTGAAGTGGACGGAATTTTTAATCATTTGCTGAATACCGATTCTACTGAATTGCTGTTTCGGAAATATATTGCTAAGGACGATGACCTGAGTACTTTTAAGACATTGATAGAAAAAGCAGACCGTGTGGATTTGCTGGATAAGACCGGTGTTATCCGTTACACGGTTTTTGCGCCGACAAATGATGCTTTTAGCAACAGCAACATAAATGTTGCGACCATGGAGGAGGAGGAGGCTGCCAAGTTGTTGACGAAATGTATAGTCTCAGGGAGCCGTTTATATACTGATGGTTTCTCTGAAGGTGTTATCACGATGATGGATGGTTCTACTCGTCTGTTAAAAGGTTCCTGGGAGAATTGTATTTTGGAAACACCGCGTGCTAACAGAGCCAATATTATACTGGAAAAAAGTAACCGACAAGGTTCTAATGGTGTGCTGCATGTTGTAGATAAACTTCTGGAAATTTAAAAGTCTAAATTATGTGGATAAAATGGTTAAAGTATATCAGTGTACTCGCACTATTAACGATATGGTGTGCTGAAGAAGTTGCAGCGCAGGGGAATTATATTCAGGGCGTTGTCTACGAGGAAAGCAAAGAAAATCCTTTGATTGGGGCGACGGTGATTATGTTGAATGCCAACAATCGTGTGTTTGGTGGTACGACAACGGATATTGACGGTAAGTTCCGGGTTTTGGTGCCGGAAGGTATTACCCAGATCGCTTTCTCTTTTGTAGGATTGAAAACAATTACCTTACCTTTTGAAGCGGGTAAAAATTATGAGATTATTCTGAAGAGTGATGACAAGCAATTGGAAGAGGTTGTGGTTTACGGAAAACGGGAGCGTCAGGCTGATATGGGTATGATTTCCAAATCCCGTAAAGATATGTCCAATGCGATCACTGCTGTAGATATGAAGGTGCTGGAAAACCAGCCGGTATCTTCGGTCGATCAATTGTTGCAAGGTGCGGCTCCGGGTTTGCAGGTGACTTTTAATAGCGGTGATCCGGGGGCTGGTGCATCCATGAGTATTCGTGGTGTGACTTCTCTGGAAGGAAACAACAAACCGTTGTGGGTGATTGACGGTGCTGAAGTGTTGGGAGAAGATTATAATGTATCTGATTTGAATAATTTCGGTTCCAGTCCGATTGCTGGTTTGGACCCTGCGGATATTGAATCCATAGATATTTTGAAAGATGCTTCTTCTACTGCTATCTACGGTTCCCGTGGTGCCAACGGTGTAATTGTCATTCGTACGAAACGTGGAAAGAGCGGAAAACCTCAGTTTTCAGCTTCAGGAACCTGGACAGCTGTCTTGAAGCCGGACCGTATTCCTTTGCTGAACGGTGACCAACAGCGTATGTATGTTATTGAATCACGCGCAAACACAGTGGGGGAAGACAGGCAAAGTGATATGAAAGAATTGCGGGGCGATTTGACGCGGACGGATGCGTGGATTTATAATAATAACACGGATATGGTAAAAATGTTGACCCGTACCGGATTTCAACAGAAATACAATTTTTCTTTGAGAGGAGGAGGCGACCGTTTGAGTTATTATTGGAGTATGGGTTATGATACGGAATACGGAACAACCAAGGGTGGTGGTTTTAATCGTTTTAATACGATGATTAACCTGGACTACCGGATGTCAGATAAACTGAAGATTTCTGCGAAATTCCAGTATAACAATCAGATGAAAGATAAGCGTTCCTGGGAATGGCCTCTTTATGGTTTGAACAGATGGTCAAATGAATTGATAAACCCTCGTGGTTTTGCTTATCGTAGAGCAGCTTTCTTGCCTGTCTATACTTTGGACGGTAATGAATATTTCATTGACGATGAAGGAAGTGGTGGTCATTCCATTCCGAGTATTGGTACGAAGATGTATAATCCGATTGCAATGGTGGACAATGCTACTTTTGAAAGTCGTGAAAATCAGTTTACTTCTCTTTTGTCCCTGGATTTTAATATTAACAAGGACCTGAATTTCTTTACTATGGTGTCTGTGGATTACAAGGAGGGGGGAAATGAGTTTTTTGTACCGTCGGAAGCTTTGGGATTGTTCGGACATGCTTCTTATTTTAACCGCGGTGTTCGTGACAATAGTTACAATATGCTGTTGATGAATAAAAACAGACTTCTCTATCGTCCGATAAATAACGATGTGCACTATGTGGCTTTGAACGGAATCTTTGATTTAATTTACAATACCGGAGGTTCTACAGACATGAGTTACAACCGGAGCGGTTCATCTAATATGACGGAGAGTGGGGGTGCTGCCATGTATGACTATGCGAAAGGTTCTAATTCGGAAAGCACGAGTATCAGTGTGGTTTTGGATGCACAGTACCGTTTGCTGAACCGGTATAATCTGAATGTTTCATTAAAGACGGAAGGTTCTTCCCAATACGGTAAGGAAAATCCTTTTTCAATCTATCCGACGGTAGGTTTGGCCTGGAGAATGGAGGAGGAGCCTTTCCTGAAGGAAAAAGAATGGGTAAGTATGTTAAAACCTCGTTTTTCCTGGGGACAAACCGGTAAACTTCCCAATATTACCAATATGTTGGATGTTACTTACAGTAGTTCGTCCGGAGGTTATATGAACTATCCTTACTCTTACATCAGCGGTTTTGCTTATGACAATATTCATGAGGAACGGACTACGGAGTATAACTGTGGTGTTGACTGGGATTTGTTTAACGGTCGTTTTGCCGGAGAGTTTAACTATTATACCCGGAAAACCAAGGATTTATTGTTGAGGGAGATGATTTCCAACTCAATCGGTTATGTTGATGGTGATGGAGTAAACAGGCGTTATACCAATTTCGGTGATTTGAAGAACTCTGGTGTCGAAGTGGGAATTACGGTTGTTCCGGTTCGTCTGGAATCGGGCTTCCAATGGAGTCTCTATGTCAGTGCAACCCGCAATCGTCAGAAGATCCTGAAAATGCCGGACTATGTGAAGGATAGTGAAGTCGGCGGATATACTGAGGATGTATACAACGGCTTTAAAACTAAATTGGAGGAAGGTTCTGTTATCGGAGGTTTTTACGGTTATAAAGCTAAGGGAGTATATGCCCGTGATGAAGATGCTGTTGTTCGGGATTTCAATGGAAATGTGGTGTATGAAGCTAACGGTACTCCGAAAAAAATGCGTTATTCTTCTTCTGTCGGACATGTTTTTGAAGGCGGTGATATGATATATGAAGATATTAACCACGATGGTGTGATTAATGCTTTGGATGTGGTACAGATCGGAGATGCCAATATTGGTATGTTCGGTACGATCCGGAATAATGTTAGTTGGAAAAACTGGTCGTTGGGAGTATCTTTCTATTATAGTCTGGAGCAGGATGTGATCAATGGACAACGTTACGACCTGGAAAGTATGAGAAGTGATAATAATCAGGCTACTTCCATTATGAGACGTTGGCGCAGGCAGGGTGATGTAACGGATATGCCACGGGCTTATGATTATGCTGACTGGAACTATGCGGCTTCTTCCCGGTGGGTGGAAGATGCGTCTTTCATTAAACTGAAAGAGGTGAGTCTGACTTACAATTTACCCTTGAATTTTGTTCGCAAATTGCATTTGAAGCAATGTTCGGTTTGGATGACAGCCATGGATTTGTGGTGTGGGACGAAGTATAAGGGATTGAATCCGGAAATCGGATTGAACAAGGGTACTTTAACAAAGATTGCTGTTGACGTGAGTGCTACACCGCCCTCTGCTCAGATTGCTTTTGGTATCAGGGCTTCATTTTAATAGTAGTAAAGACGAAAAGATATGAAACAGAATATAATAATTACTATATTTTTTGTCATTCTCCTGGGTTTACAGGGGTGTAGTAATTTCCTTACGGTGGATATACCGGATTCTTTGACAAAAAAAGAATATTGGAAAAGCAAGGACCATGCCAAGGCGGCATTGGATGGAGTATATACGAGTCTGAACAACAATATTCAAAAATTTATTGTATGGGGTGGATTACGATCTGAAATTTATGGTTTGCAGGCGTCTGCCGAGGCTTCGTACCGGCAATTTCTCAATCAGGACCTCCGGATTACTAATTCTTTGTGTAGTTGGGCTACTGTTTATCAAGGAATTTATTGGACTAATTCTCTGTTGAAGAATGTGCATTTGGTGATGGATAACGACCGTAGTTTTACTCAGGAAGAGATGGAGGAAATGTTAGGGCAGGCTTATGCCATCCGGGCATTGTATTATTTTTATCTGGTGCGGACATTTAAAGATGTGCCTTATCACACAGAGCCGTATGAGTCGGATACCCAGTTGCCTTATGCTGCTGCAACGCCGGAAGCGGTGGTTTTGGATTCTATTGAGTCGGATTTATCCCGGGCTTTGATCATGGCACCGGAAAGTTATGCGAATCCTGAGGAAAACCGGGGGTATATCACGAAGAATGCAGTCCGGGCTTTATGGGCAGACGTTAAGTTGTGGAGAAAAAAATATCAGGAATGTATTGATTTATGTGAAGAAGTGGAGAAGGACTATAAAGGAAATATGACCACTTGGGAGACGTGGTATTCTATGTTTGCTACCGGAAATTCCAAGGAATCTATTTTTGAATATCAATACCTGGATCAAGGTCTGTACAGTGCTGTAGGAACGTTATTTAATGGTGTAATTACAGCGAACAGAACGGCTTATTATTACAATGTAAGAAAAGTATATCCTCAGTCCGGTGCTTATGAGACCATCGACACTATCCGGCCTCAAAGAACGGTCAGGACAATTGCGGTAGGTACGTCTATATATTGGGGTGCTTTTAAATACCTGGGTATATCGGCTGATAATGGACAATATGTAAACAGGGACTATACGGGACTGGGGAAAGTGAATTTTATATTCTACCGTTACCGTGAAGTGTTGTTGATGAAAGCTGAGGCGTTGGGGGCTTTAGGACGTTATGGAGAGGCTGTCGAGCCTATCAATGAGATTCGTCTGGCCACCTCGATGGAAACAGTGACTCCGGAACAAATGGGTACTGATGAGAGTTTTATGGATAAGATTATTTGTGAACGCAGGACAGAATTGGCCTATGAAGGAAAGGACTGGTTTACGTTAGTTCGTATAGCCCGGAATTTCGATTATAAGAGTTTGTTGGTAGACCGTGTCAGTGAATATTCTGCATCAACCATTAAAGAACAGACTTTAAAAGCTTATCTGGATGATCCGGAAAGTTGGTTTCTGCCTTACTGGGATACAGAGGTGCAGAATAACCTGTTGCTGAGGCAAAAGGAATTTTATAAAGGAAAGAAATAATATTCACACCGTTGAAATATCAGAAACATGAAAACAGTAATTTATAAATGGATCATTCCTGTCATTGTTCTATTGGCTTTAACCCAGCTGACGGGCTGTGAAGAAAATTTTATTGGCCGGCAATATGATGTGGACGAGGAGTATATGCAGATATACGATTATATCAAGACACGTCCTGAACTTTCCGTATACAAGGAGATATGTGATTATTCCGGTTTCTACAGCCAGATTTCTACGGCTGGTACTTATACGGTATTTGCTCCGGTAGACAGTGCTTGGAATAATTTGTTCGGGCAATTGAAGATTAAGAATTATAAGGAGAAAGCTCCTGAGTATTGGTTAATGTACCTGAAATATTCGGCCCTGGAGTCCCAGATTCATACCAATTCCTTGAATGGAGGAAAAATGACGCAGTATACGATGTTGGATAAGAATTACTTTTTATCTGTGGATGTGACTTCTTATACGGCGATGAAACTGAACAATTCGGCTGTAATAAAAGAATATAATATTGAATTGAAAAACGGCTATCTGAATCTGATAGATGCTGTGTTGGAACCGCCAATCCAGTCGGTTTATGAATTGTTGAAAGAGGACGGACGTTTTGAAATCATGCTCGGTTTATTTGAAAAGGCTGAAATGACTTCCTATCTGACTGATAGTTTGATTACTTTATTTGTAGAGCCGGATATTATTTTGGAGGATGAAGAGGTTACTTTCCATCCTGAAGAGTTGTCTGCCGATTCTCTGAAAATGTGGTTGGAATACCATATTTTCCCGGGTAACCGTTATTTTATCAATGATGTTGATCAAAAAATGTTGCAGCCTCTCTTTAAAGGAGATGTGGTGACTTTCAATAAGAAGACAGTGGGAGATGACGGTAAAGGTTTTATTTTCCTGAATCAGCAATTCCGGGTGTCTACCCGTACTGACCGCAATGCATTGAATGGCGTAGTGCACGAAATGTATAATGTAATTCAGTTGTCGGATCATACGGCTGGTACGATTGTGACTAATTTGTACGGGGCAACTAACGCTATGAAAGGGTATAAGCAGAATGTATTTACTGTTGCTCCAGCCATGGTGAAAGAAGATATGACCGTGGCCAGTTCTCATCAGTTATTGCTTGATGAACCCCAGCCGCCCATTTGTTGGTTTGTTGCTGCCCAGACGGGGGATGCATTTCGGATAACTGTGCCGGATGTAGCCCGGGGATCATATAAGGTGCGGATAATATATAATAATCTTTATACGCCGACCTTAAGGTTAATTTATGAAAATGCAACAATTACATCCGGTATTAACATGGGAAGTGCTGATGGGGATTTCTCCGAATACACTGTTTTGAAATACAAGGATTGCGGAACGATTGAAGTGAAGGAGCGGGGAGACATTGAATTGAAATTTATTATGGATGAGTATAGCAGTTTACTGATAGACCGGCTTGATTTGATTCCGAATGTCACCTTCTAATAAATGTATTGATCAGAAAAAGTAATATATATGAAGATGTTTAATAAATACAAGATTTTCTTCTTTTGCTTCCTGGGGCTGAATGTTCCGCGTCTGGCGTTGGCTCAGGAGGAAACGGAAGAGAGGGCCGATACGACCAAACAAGCTGTTTTGGCCGTGTCGCCGAAAGAAAAAGAGTGGAATGACATATATTCCATGCGTTCGATGTTTTTGTTTGACCGGGGATTGATGGGGGAAGAAGCCGGAGTTTATACGGCTTACAATGGTTTTGTCGGTAATGCCGGTCTGATGATGATTCGTGGTGTGACTTCGGTGAATCTGAATACGTCTCCTTATGTGTTTGTGGACGGATTGCCTGCCCGCCAGGCTCCGAACGTGGGTCCTTTTGCTTCCGGAGTGCTTCATTCCAATCTGACTTTTATCAATCCGTTGGATATAGTTTCCATGCGAATTGTAAAGGATGGGTATAGCAATGTGCTTTATGGTGGACGTGCCGGGAACGGAATTATCGAGATGGAGATCGATAAAGGTACTACCGGAACGGCAACTATTGATGCAGCCGTGCGGGTGGGATTTATGGATGCAGATTTTGAACCTTCTTTGATGAATGCTGCGGAATATCGTGCCTATCTGTACCAGATGATGTCAGACAGGGGGTATTCAGCTGGTGAGTTGCAACAGAATCCGCTTTTCGACCCTTCCCAACCTGCATACAGCCATGAGACTTACTGGCCCGGTGAGTTGAGTCAGAAGGGACTTTTTTCGGATGTGTATCTGAAAATGAAGGGTGGTGACGGTGATACCCACTATTTGTTCAGTATCGGTTATACTTCTGAAAGTGAAGTATTGAAAGAGGTAAAAGACCAGCGCATTAATATGCGTTTTAACCTGGACTTCAAAATATCTCCGAAAGTGAAGATTTCGAATTTGTTTGCTTATAATTATGGAAACAATCGTTTCTTTGGAGAGGGAAGTAATTGGAAACAGAATCCTTTGTTTGTATCGGCTGCAAAAGCTCCTTTTATGTCCAAGGATTATTATTCTGCTGAAGGGATCAAAGTGGAGCAGTTGGCCGGAGTGGATGCTTTGGGCATGACCAATCCTGCGGCTTTGGTGGAAGGATTGAATAATAAAGGATTGAGTAATAAAGTGGATGCATTGATCCGGGGCGATTGGACGATTAATTCGAAGACTTCGGCTAATGCGGAAGTAATGGTTAGTTATAATTCCATGACCGAAAAATTGCATCAGCCGGCAGAAGGAATAGCAATGGACCGTTATATTGAGCGGCAGAGTGCCAAACGTTCATACAGCGAGTATCTGATGAGATGGAAAGCTTTGGTGAATCGTCATGGGAATATTTTGGAAGATTTGACCTATAATGCCAATGCAGGTTTATCCATGGATATGTATGAGGAGAAGATGATTTTCGGACGGACTGTGAATGCTGCGAGTGATGAAATGGAATCTCTGGACAAGGGTAAATTTGTGGATTCTTTGGCCAATACCCGGTATGAACACAATATGATGAATGTGTATTTGTCCGGTGGATTGAACTGGCGGAATAAACTGAACTTGGGAGCAAACTTTAATCTGGAACGTTCTTCAAATTTCGGAGCTGACGGAGCATGGAATTTGTATGCCGGAGCCGAGGTTCGTTGGAAAGCCTTGCAAACAGCTTCGGAATGGGTTGAATTGTTTGGTCAATATGGACGTACGGGAAATAATGATGTACGCGGCGGATATTATGCCCGGCTTTACAAGCCTGCCGCTTATTATATTTACGGTGGCGTTTATTTAGGCAATGTGCGTAATGATGATTTGAAGCCAGAGTATACGCATAATTATGATGCCGGTGTGAATGCGGCGTTGTTTGGAAATTTGCTGGAAGTAGGTGCTTCTTATTATTACCGGAAGACTGTGGGACTGATTACCCAAAAATCTTTACCGATTGAAATCGGTTTGGACCCGCAGTATGAGAATAACGGGGATGTAGTCAACCAGGGAGTGGAAGTGTCTTTGGCTGTTAATCCCATACAGAAAAATGATTTGAAATGGAGCATTTTTGCTACAATTTCCACGCTGAAAAATGAAGTGAAGAGTTTGAAAAACGGAGAGATTGTACGGACAATGGACCAGTTTACTGCTGTGGCTAAAGAAGGTGAAGAATTAGGAGCTTTCTACGGTTATAAAGTAAAAGGAATTTACAACACTAAAGCAGAGATTGATGTGGTGAAATCCGATGGTTCCGAGTACCAGCCGGGAGATTATAAGATGGAAGATATTAATGGTGACCATAAAATCAACGGTCTGGACCGGCAGGTTATCGGTTCGCCTATCCCTGAATTTTATGGTGGTTTCGGAACTAATCTGACCTGGAAAGGGTTGTCTTTTGCAGCATTATTTACTTATAGCTATGGCAATGATGTTTATAATCTTTTCCGTCAGCGGTTAAGCATGATGTCTGATTACAGTAATCAGAGCCGGGATGTACTGAACCGTTGGGTATCGGCTGAACAACCCGGAAATGGTTGGTTGCCACGGTCTGCGTATGGTGATCCTTCCAATAACTTTGTTACTTCTGACCGTTGGGTGGAAGATGGCAGTTATTTGCGTCTGAAGAGTATTGCGGTTCAGTATGATGTTCCGATGAAAAACCGGATGGGCTTTATCAAAGGCGTACGTGTGTCGGTAAACTGTAACAATTTGTGGACTCTTTCCGGATACAGTGGTTTTGACCCTGAGGTATTTTCAGGCTTGGATCCTTTGATGAGAGGTGTGGATTGTGGTGCGACTCCTTCGCCCCGTTCTTATATATTCGGTTTAAATGTATCATTTTAATCTGTTGAATGATGAGGATAATGAGATATATCAAATGGAAATTGCCAGTGGTTGCATGTTGTGTTATGCTGACGGCTTGTGGTGATTTCTTTGACGTGGATCCGATAGATGGAGCTTCGCCAGATGATTTTTACACTAATAACAGTGAGTTAAACTCCGTAGCATACGGTATGTATGCTCCATTGTCTCCGGAAGTGCATAAATTATTTTTGTGGGGGTCGGCCCGTGCAGACCTGGTAACGGAGGGGGAGACCAAGGATGTTTACGTGAGTGAATTTATAAATAATACGGTTTCTACATTGAATCCTTATACTGATTATGGATTTCTTTATAAATCCATCGCCCGGTGTAATCACCAATTGAAGAATCTGCCGAGGATGCAACCGAATGGGGATAAAGTGACAGCTACCCGTTTAAAAATATTTTACGGGGAAGCTTATTTCCTGAGGGCGTGGTGTTATTTCCAACTGGTACGTACTTTCGGGCAGGTTCCTTTGGTATTGGAAGAAGTGGCTGATGACGTTACTTTCGAGGATGAAAAGGGTAACATTGTGAAGATGAATACCATTACCATGACTGATGAAGAGTTACGGGCTGTTGTGTTACAGCCGGCTCAGGAACAGGAGGTCTGGAAAGCGATTATGAGTGATTTGGCCAAGGCGAGGGTGTTGATCAACGGAACCTCATATGCTTTAGGGTTTGCTCCTCCTGCAGAGGAACCTTTGATTCGGGCGAGCTGGATTGGAGCTTATGCTTTATCTGCTGAGGTGGCTTTATGGAACGGATTGTATCAGGAAGCTTCTGCTTATGCTGAGTTTTTTATCAAACAGGGCAAATTGGGAGCAGCATCTACCTGGCCGCAACAATATACGACTACGGCGGCGGCTTCTGCCACGACTTATAATTCTTTTGGATTTATGTATGTTTTTGAACAAGGGTTCCGTACCCAGCGGTTACAAGAATTTACTTCTCCGATAGAAGCGGATGGTGGAAGATACTTAGTTAAACCTAAAATGACGGTTTGTAGCCAATTGTTTAATGAGCCTTTGGATATTCGTTCAAAGGTGAGCTACATGCGTGTCAACCGGAAAGATGTAATCTGGAAGTATATCGGTTTGGATGAAGAAGGCAAATCTATGCGCAAGCCGTATGAAAGTATTGCGAACTGGTATATTCTTAAGCATGCCGATGTATACCTGATCCGGGGAATTGCTGAAAATGAGCTGGGAAATACGGGAGCGGCTTTGGAAATGTTGAATGTAGTCAGAGTGGCCCGTGGCTTGCAAAAATACAAACGGGATGATATCGCTCTTGATAAAGCGAACATGAAAGAGCAGCTTTTTAAAGAAAAAGCGCGTGAAGATGCTTTTGAAGGCAAGAGATGGTATGACCTTTTACTTCGGGAAACCAGGTTGGGAGAATCCGGAATCATAGCTCGTACTGTATCTGCCAAGTATGATGATGAGAATCAGAAGAATGAGGTTTACAGCCGGTTGTCTAATCCTGCTAACTGGTACTTGCCGATAGAACCTGAACGTTGGAAATAATGTTAAGAATGAATAATATGGGAAATAGGTTAAAACTTACAATAGCCATTGGAGCAGTTTTCAGTTTGCTTTTGGCAGGCTGTTACAAGGAACAGCACTTTGATATGCCTGGAACCGGAGAGGGGATTTTTGTTACGGACGATTCGATGCCGAATCCTTTTGACGGTTCGAATGCGGTGTATCTGATCAAGGACGGTCAACCTGATTTTACAAAGATGTCTGTCATGGGATTTACTGATTTTGCGGTGGAGATGCCCGGTGTCTGGGATACCTTATCCTGGATACACGGAGTAGACCGCAACGGAAATCTTTATTTTGGAGTCCGTCAGCATTCAATTCTCGATGCTTTGGACAATACAGATAATTATGGCGGAAATCAATTGAGTTATATGTACAATGTTCTTCAGTCCCGTGTATATCTGCAGAACGGTCCGAATAAGAACTGGAAAGTTACTGTCCGGATGGCTACTGAGGTCATGGGACGTAATTCATTAAGCCATTTTTCTTTTGAAGGAGGAAAAGGTTGGAGTGACCGTTCTCTTTTCGGTTTGGATTGGTCGTCTTCTGTGTTTTATTGGGCGCGTGGAGGAGGTTTGGTGAATTCGTTGAAAGGTATCAATAATGACCCGATGCAGGAGTATGTTACTCCGTGTGAGCCTTTTGAATTGGTATTGGCTTGTGTAAATAACTTCTTTTATGTCAAGATTGATGGTAAGACGTTATGGGCCTTTACAGCAGAAGATGTTGAAGAGCAAGTCTTCCCGTTGATGTTTCATCCGTGGATAGGGGCCGCCCGTTTTTATGAATTGAGTATCGAAGGGGATTATGTGATGCAGGAGCCTGTTGGTGTACAACGGGAAAATGATTACATGACGATTCAGGCTCCGGCTTTGACGGATGTAAATGGTACTACCTTGCTGTTTGCTGAAGGACGTCATGAAGTGATGATGCAGACTTCCCGGTTGGCCTCAATCCGGTCCAATGCAACCGATATTTTAATGAAACGTTCTACTGATGGTGGAAAAAATTGGAGTGGCTGGACGGTGTTGAAAGGAGGAGACAATGGAGTTTATATGCGGCCGGAGGTAATCAATGTCGGTGATAAGATTTATTTGTTTTATACGGTGGATTTGAACGGAAAACAAGACGGAGATTACCGTATAGAATACTTGGTGTCTGAAGACGGCGGACAAAACTGGACAGAGGGAGAAGCAGTAGATGTGACCTTGAGCGGTTATACTTTATCTACTTTGTCCGGGCATGGAATTAAAACTTCCGACGGAAGATTGATTATGCCGTTACGGTGCCAGGTCGGAACCCGTGGGACTGTGGCTGCACTGTTTTCAGAGGACAACGGGGAATCCTGGACGATAGGAAATGTGGTTGGTGGATTGCGCAACAATTCAGCCAGCATCATTGAACAGGATAATCAACTGATTATGTATGTTACTCATTCTTCTTCTGGTTCTTCCCGTAAGATGGTCGTTAGTACGGACGGTGGAGCAAACTGGAGTCAACCGGTTGATGCAACCATTCCTACAGGAACCGGCGGTCAGCAAGTTGGCGGTGCGACAGTGCTCGGAGCTGACGGAACCATTTATCATTTTACTCCGACAGGAGCTGAGAAGACTTCTTCCTTTGCCGGTAGTTCCGTGAATCAGGATCCGGTTTATGGTCCGAAAAATCAGAAAAGGCTATACATCTATAAGCCGGATATAGAGCTTATGGGAAATGGAATGACTATGGCAGTATCCAGAGATGGTGGTCAGTCCTGGGAGGTGAAGGATCTGGCAGGGATAAAATGTTATGAAAATTACATTTATCCGGTTGGGGCGATGGACGCGGTTATTTCCGGAAATACAGTTATTTCGGTGACGGAAGGAGGAACTGCCGTGCCTTATGAAGGTTTACTGATTTTCAGAGAAACTGCTAACTAATGTTTATGATAAAAACAGTGTAATATGAATAAGCTATTCGGATTTTTGATATGCTGCCTGTTTCTTGGTTTGACCTGGTCGTGTGATGACGATAATGAGGATGGATTTGCTCCGGGACAGATTACAGTTTCTTTGAGCAGTAAAGAGTTTAGGACACTCGAGAATATTACTCCTTTTCAGATACCCGTTGTTTTATCGGTTCCGGCACTTAATGAGGTGACGGTAACCGGATATATTAAGTCGGAAAACAATGCAAAGGAGGGTGTGGATTATACCTTTATGTCCAAACGGATTGTTATTCCGGAAGGAAAAAGTGTAGGGTATTTTCAGGTTGACGTGAAAGATTATCCGGAATACACTCCGGACCGGGAATTTGTGTTTGAACTTTTGGAGGCCAAAGGAGCGAAGCTTTCTTCGGAATTAGATGTTTGTAAAGTGACTATCACCAGTAATGAAGGAGTTCCTTTGGTTGGATTTTCTGAAACGATGGTAACTACCAGTGAGGAACAACCTTTGTTGGAAGTTTTCGTTCGAATGGACCGGGTTTGGAATGATGAAGTTTCTTTCCATTTGCATACTCTTCCTGAGAAAAGCACAGCTGTTTACGGAGTGCATTATCGGGTAGATACGACTCAGGTATATACGATTCAGCCGGGGGATACGAGCTTGATGATTCCGGTAACTATTATTGATGACCTGGAAGAAAATGATGCCCGTTATTTTGAACTGGCATTGACCGATTGCAGGAATGCAGAGTTGTCGGAAGCCATCCGTACCATGAAAGTGACTATTCAGGATGATGAGGAACCGGTATTTGTTTGTTTCGACAGGGTTTCTGCAAATTGTCTGGAAGCTGAAGGACCGATTTGGGTGCCGGTACGTATAAAGGGTAATCCGAAAATGCCTGTAAGAGTGGTGTTAGGTGTGCGTGAGGGAACCGCCAAAGAAGGTGTTGATTTTACTTTCGGAAAAAGGGATATTATTTTCCCGGTAGGAAATAAACTGGATAGTGTCAAGATTGATTTGATAGACAATGATGTTTATGATGTAGACCGGAGTTTTCAGGTTGGGTTTGATTCCATACAGGGGGCCCTGATTGCTTCGAACGATACGTTGATGAGTTGTTTGATTGAAAATGATGATGTGAATGTAAATTCTTTGTACGATGATATGATTGGGGAGTACAATCTGGAGCTTGTTTGGGTGCCTGCTCCTGCTGTAGGAAACCCGAAGAAATTGACCACAACTGCCAGGATTTATGGCGGAGAGACTTCTGATGAGGAAGAGGAGAATTATGGCAGGGTCTTTATGGTTCGGTTCAGTGCAAGTGGACTTGCTCACGGTTCGGATATTGTGCTTCGGATAAGAATTGATGTGAATACGGGAGAAATGCAACTTTTGGCTTCGGGAGATTTATCGGGGGCTAATCTTGGCTATAATCCTCCTTACGGAAGCTGTGATTTACGGATGATGATGATGAATGATGATGATGAACTTGTGGAGGGCGAAATGGGAATGACTCATAACCGGAATTTTACCCATTTAGAATCTGAGACTGATGTTTACATTTACGGACAGCTGGTTAGCAGGACCACTTGGGAGCCTTTCAATACTTGGGACAGCAATACCAGATTCCAGAATTTAGTATTTACTAAAATCAAATAATTAAGTCACTTGTTATGAAAAAAATATTTTATCTCATCGCCTTTATTTTTGTCATCTCATCATGTCAGCAGGATGAGATAACGTGGAAGGACGATGCTAAAGGTCCGTCTGTTTCCGGAGTGGAACAGGCACAGGTGATTCCTGGTCACATTCAAATTAAGTTGAAGGCGGACGCTCCTGCTTTGCAGGTTGTGAAGACCAGAAGCGGAGCGGTTGCCACAGGAATTGAAGGAATTGATTTAACGAATCTGGATGTACGGGTAACGCGGATAGAGAGGGTGTTCCCTTATGCCGGAAAGTTTGAAGAACGTCATAAGGAAGCGGGACTTCATTTGTGGTATGATGTTTATTTTGACGAAAAAGTGCCTACCCGGAGTGCAATGGAGGCTTACGGTGATATTCCTGAAATTGAAGTCGTTTCTCCGGTACATGAAGCCCGGTTATGCGACTATCAGGTTGTGGAGGAACCGCTTGAACCTGTGCGTTCCATGTTACAGAGGTCCCGTACAAAAGCGGCCTCAGACGAGCCGATGCCTTTTAATGATCCCCGTTTAGAGGAAATGTGGCACTATCATAATACGGGCGAGAGTGTGAACGGGTTGTCGGGAGCTTTGGAAGGCGCTGATATCGGTGTTTTTGAAGCCTGGAAAACAGAAACGGGTTCGCCGGAGGTGATTGTTGCCGTGATGGACGGTGGTATTCAGTACAATCATCCTGACCTGGCAGCAAATATGTGGATTAATGAAGCGGAATTGAACGGCACAGAAGGAGTGGATGATGACGGTAACGGATATGTGGATGATATTTACGGTTGGAATTTCGTAACGGCAAAGAAAGTGGCTGCGCCGGTCGGGGATTCCATTATGGGAAATGGTGCTATTACCCAATATGTGCACGGTACTCACTGTGCCGGAACTATTTCTGCTGTCAACGGAAACGGAATAGGTATTTGTGGAATTGCCGGAGGTTCCGGAGCGGGAGATGGTGTTCGCTTAATGAGCTGTCAGATTTTCCACAATGATGCCACAACCGGTGAGAGTAAAGCCTATGCTGATCCGAATATGTATGTGTATGCGGCTGATATGGGAGCTGTGATTTCTTCCAATTCCTGGACTAGCGGGGCGTATGAAGAAGCTGCTTTTTTGAATTCGGCTATGCGTTCAGCTATAGATTATTTTATTCGGTATGCGGGTAAGGACCCCAGCACAAGAGAGCAGAATGGTCCAATGAATGGCGGTTTGGTTATTTTTGCCGCTGCAAATAGTAACAGCGATGCGAAAGAGTGGCCTGCCGCTTATTCCGAAGTAATGACAGTGGCTTCTATGGCTCATAATTTTAAGCGGGCCTCTTACTCTAATTTCGGAACCTGGATTGATATTACAGCTCCTGGTGGAGAACAGAGTTATGGCGATATTTATGCTGTGTTGAGTACTTCTGTGGATGGAACTTATGCCTGGTTGCAGGGTACTTCCATGGCTTGTCCCCACGTTAGTGGCTGTGCAGCTTTGGTTTTATCCAAATTTCAGGGAAAGGGATATACGCCGGATGAGTTGTGGGACCGCCTGATGAATGCGACTCATTCGATAGATGCTTATAATCAGAAGTTCCAGGGATTGTTAGGGGTTGGACGTATTGATGTTGGTTTGGCATTGACTCCGCCTTCGGCTGAGGTCCCGGATTCTTCCCATCTGACTGTTGTTGATGCGTATGATGATTGGGCTATTTTGGAATGGACGGTGAAGGCTGCTCCGGACGGGCCTATGAGTAAATATGTTATTAGTTGGAGTACTGAATCTTTGGAGGCACCTGCCTTGACGGAAGCAAATGTATCGACGAAAACGGTGAATGTGCGGTATGTTCCTGCCGGAACAGTTGTTCGGGACACTATTACCGGACTGGAGTTGGGACAGACCTATTATTTCAGTCTGAAAGCTTATGACCGTTGGGGGGGAGAGAGTAAAGCTGCCCCGCAGGTAAGTAAGACGGTGACTGAAAATCAGGTACCGGTATTGACTCCGGGCTGGAATGGAACGGTAATTGTAAACGAAGGGACAGAACGGACAGTCAGTCTGAAGGTTGATGATCCGGAAAGGCAGAAAATCATTTGTAAAGTAGAACCTGCTTTGAATTGGATTGAAGCGGAAAATGTCGGCGATACAGTAGTGAATTTTACGGTTAGACCGGATTATCTGGTAGCCGGAGCTTATGGGCTGCAAATTACAGTGGCAGACCAGTATGGTAAATCTGCTTCTGTCCATATGCCGGTTGAAATATTGTATAAGGAAGTTGCCCCCAGGATTATCCGGCCGTTTGAGAGAATGGAACTGGCTAAAAACGGAAGACGTACTACTTTGAATATGACCGAATATTTTTCAGATCCTAAAGGACGTACTTTGATTTATGAGGTGGAAAACAGTTCGGATGCGGTGGCTACTGTTCAGCGGTATGGGGATAATCTGACGATAGAGCCGAAAATTGTCGGACAAACTCAGATTTTAGTAAGAGCGAAGAACGAAGTCGGCTTATCTGTGAGTCAGCGTTTCACGGTTGAGGTAATCCTGGCGGATGACAGTGAGCTGGAAAAGGCTTTGAGTGTTTATCCGAATCCGGTGAAAAAGGATTTGCATATTACTTTGCAGCCTTCTGTGAGAGGTGAGGTTACCCTGAGACTTTACAATGCTGTGGGTCGTATGATGAAATTAGAGAAAGTCACTATCGGAGATGCGGGTTACACGTTGGATATGGGCGGTATGCAGGCCGGAACTTATGTGTTGGTGGTAGAAAATGCTGCAGGCTCGTGGAAGAAAAATATTATTAAGATTTAAATGCATATACGATGAACTGTAAAATTACCTTAATTCCGCTATTCGGAATATTGCTTGCAGCCGCAAGTGTAAAAGGTCAGAGTGCAGCTTTTCTGGAGATAGCCCCGGATGCGCGGGCTACGGCTTTGGGAGAAGCAGGAACAGCACTCTCGCCCGATGCCTGGTCGGTATATTGGAACGTAGCAAAAGCTGTTGCTGCAGAATCGGAAGTGGAAGTTGCTTATAGTTTTAGTCCTTGGATGAAAGATTTCCGTTCCGAGAGCCGTTTACACCGGGTAGGTGGTTTCTGGCGTTTGTCTGAAAAGGATGCAATCGTGGCAGGTTTTCGCCATTTTGCGAATGGAGTGTTTGAGCTGGCGAATGAGAATGGAGGATATGCCGGAGAAGTAAATCCCCGTGAATATGCTTTAGAGGTAGGATATGCACGCAGTCTGTTTAAAGGGTTTTCTGCCGGAGCGACTGTCCGTTATATCCGTTCGGATATGGGGTCCCTGCAAGGGGCTGACCCTGCCAATGCCGTGGCTTTTGACTTGGGTGTATATTACCGGACTCACGTTGCTTTGTTGGCAGAACAGTCGGAATTGTCTTTTGGTGTGACAATGTCGGATTTGGGAACACGTATTAAATACGACAAGTCAGAGTACGCATTACCCACTCGTCTGGCTGCCGGAGCTGCTTTAACTTTACCTTTGGCCGAGCATCATTCGCTGATGTGTGCGGCGAATGCTGCATACCGGGTTACTCCTTCCGATGACCGGGTGTGTAGCGGGGGTGTGGGTGTAGAGTACGGATTGTATAAAATTGGTTTCCTTCGGGCCGGTTATCGTTGGAATGACATTGAAAAGAATGTCGGAGGCGATTATGTCAGTCTCGGAGTTGGAGTGAAATACTGGCATTTGTTTGCTGATGCATCCTGGCGGTTGGCAACAGAGGATTATGATCCGCTTGACAAAACGTTTACGTTTTCTGTAGGCGTTAATTTTTAACCTTAAAGAATGAAAACGATGAGGTATATCAGTTTAATTATAGGATGTATCCTGGCGCTTACCTCCTGTAACGAGGTGAAAGTTTCCGGAAACGGAGACGGAGCAAGTGTTTTAACGGCAGGATTCCGGGATACGGTCGTGACTGTTTTTGAAAATATCGGTACAGATACATTGTATGTGGATTTTTCCCAGGTTTTGCAGGAGGAGACTCCTGTTGTCCTGAGTGTTGTGGAGGAAGAGAATATGCAGGAGGGGAAAGATTATTTCTTGCCTGTTCAGGAGTTAACGGTTGCTGCCGGAGAAAAAAGTGCAGCGTTCTGTTATGCTTTGGTGGATGATAATGTATCCAATGATACCCGCAGTTTTTCTGTAAGACTGGTTTCGGTGAATGGAGGTGTGGTGGATGCACAGGCTTCAAAGGTCCGGGTAAAAGTGCTGGACGACGAGAGTGATGTGGCCGTCGGATTTAAAAATACAGAAGTGAAGGTGGCAGAACGTGAGCCCGGTAGTACTGCAAGTACTTATTTCTGCCAGATTCCGGTAGAAATTTACGGCAATATGCATAAACCTGTTCAATTTGAGGTTGTGGTACTGCCTGCTGAGGGATCTAACGCTGCGGAAGAAAACGTACATTTTCGTGTACCGGAATCTGTTTTCGTTGTTAATGATGCTTCGGAATCCGTGATTGTACCGGTGGAAATTATAGATGATGATCTGGTGAATGCAGACCGGGTTTTCGTTCTGGATATTGTTAATGTAGTTGGTGCGGAAGTATATACAGAACAGAAACGTTGCATTGTGACGATTGAAAATAATGATATGGGTATTTATTTCGGAGAGGCCCGGGTAGAAGCTTATGAGGATGCCGGAAAGGTAAAGGTTCCGGTAAAATTGACTCCGGGTGCTGCCGATACCGATATCGCCTTTGTACTTTCCGTTACCGGTCTGGAAGAAGGTGTTGATTATGACCTTACAAAAGAATGGACAATACCGGCCGGTCAGGAAGGAATTGATGTAGAGATGGAATTGCTCCATAAGGCAGGGATTGAGCCAGACCGTATGCTGACTCTGGGATTTGCCAGTGTCGGGGATAATGTGATGGTTTTTGAAGAACAACCGACTTGTGAGGTGAATATTTTGGATGTGGATACGGAACTGGATTTTAAATATGCCGAATATGGTATTAAAGATTCAAGAGGAAATATAGAAGTTCCTGTTGTATTGAATGGGGAAGCGTTGGCCCATGACGTGTCTTTCACTGTAAATCTGAATTTGCCGGAGGGTGTAGAGGCTACTGCAGATGAGTCTTTGATTATTCCGGCCGGAGAGACTTCTGCTACTGTTTTGGTCAAAGTGAGTAGGATGGGAGCTTCTCATTTTACAATGGAGATTCAAAATGTACAGGGAGCGACGGCAAGTGGTCGTACGGGACAAATCAGTCAGTTCGGTGATATATCTGCTTCTCAGGGACTGACGGTGGAAGAATATTCTTCCCAGGCAGAAAATGAAGCTGCTCCAAACGGATTTGCAACCGCGGCTGTGGACGGGGATCCTAATACTTTCTGGCACTCCAGATGGGCTGAGCCTTCTGCGGTATTGCCTCAGTATATTATAGTAAAAGTTCCGGATAATATCCATGTGGGAGGAGTAGATGTAATCAGACGTATTGCTGCTTCCAATAGTGATAATAAATTGGCTGAAGTCTTTTTAAGCGAGGATAAGTCAAGTTGGGATCTGCAAGGAGTTTTGGAATGGGAGAAGGCGAAGAGTGTTGATATAACTGAGCATTTGCGGCATATGGATTTCAATCATCTGCAGAAGGGGGGGTATATCAAAATCAATGTTACGGATGGATTCCGTAATAATGCTCAGATAGGCGAGGTGATTATTTATGGATATGCTGAATAAAGGTTGTCTAAATTATTATTTACTAAATACTGAATACAATGAAAATTTGGAAATTAATATCGTTACTCCTGTTGACCGCTTTCGTTGGTGCATGTGATGATGATGAAAAATGGTCGGATAATGAAAACGGAGGGAATGCGGGAGGTTCTGAAACGAATGTGGAAGCACGTTTCGGCTATGAAGCAAAAACCGTTTTAAAGAATGCAGGTCAGGTGTTGGTTCCTGTAAAATTGGCTAAACCTGTGAGCAATGCTGTGAAAGTAACTGTGGCGGCAGAGAAAGGTTCAGGAGACACAGATGCCCGTGAAGGTATCGACTTCAATCTTCCGGAAAAAGTGGTGACTATTCCGGCTGGCGATACGGTTGCTCATTTAACAGTCGATTTGCTGGATAATGGCAAAACGGATAATGAACGGGTGGTTAAATTGAATATGACGGGAGTATATGGCGGAAAACTGGGAACTCCTCATTCTGCTTCATTGCATATTGTTTCAAATGCTTTTGTAGAATTTGGAAAAGCAAAATGGGAAACCTGGGAAAGTGCCAATGTGGAAACGAGTAGTGAAGAGGTTCGGAATAGCCGTTTTATCCCTTTGACGATTACCGGTGAAATTACAGAACCGGCAACCATTGTTTTTGAAGTAACGGATAGCAGTGCGATTGAACCGACTCATTTCTCTGTGGAAAAAGAATTGGTTGTAACTCCCGGAACCACTACGGTAAATGTGGAAATCAAACCGGTAGATGATCTTGAAGTAAATGATGACCGTATTTTCATTTTGAAAATAAAGGAAATCAGGGGGGGGAATCTTGAAATCGGAAAAAACAATATTTGTGAGGTAAAAATTATCAGCGAAGAAGTTTTTCGTTCTGTTGCTTTTGGGATAACGTCCCTTTCGCTAAAGGATGTAGAAAAAGAAATTTCACTCCCTATTCTTCTGGATAAGCCTTGTGTAAATAATGTTGAAGTAACAGTGGGTGTTGCTGCAACCTCTACTGCCATTGAAGGTGAGGATTATATTTTGGAAACTGAAACGGTTGTTATTGGCAATACTCAAAAAGGAGAAATTAAAGTAAGAATTTTGGGAGATAAAATTGAGAATGCAGATAGGACGCTTGTACTCGAATTGAAAAACGCAACGGAAAATGTGTCTTTGTCTCAGACTGCAGGAATGTGTACAATTGATATCATTAATAACGATTGGGAGGTTCGTTTGAGTCAAAAAGAGTTTGTTGTAGAGGAAGACATGGGAAAATATGCGTTAAAAGCTTCTTTTACTCCGGTGGATAGAGAGAGGGTCTTAAACTTAGAGTATGAATCCAATAATGTGAATTATTTTCCGATTGATTACCCTTCCGTGGTTAAAATACCTGCTAATCAGGAAGAAATTGAGATAGATATTACTGTGGGGTATTCTTTGGATTATCCTGCTGAAAATCCGCAATTAAAGGTTAAATTTGTTGCATGTGATGATTCTGATTATGAAACGCCAGTAATTGCTACAATTACGGCAGAACCTTGTTTATTTAGAAGATTGACTGGAGTGTGGAATACTGCTGGTTCTGGAGATCTTCCAGCTACAATGACTTTAGGTATTTTAGAATGGAAGAAAGAGTTGTCTGTTAAATTTACGCATCAAGGCTTTGAAAATACCTTAAAGTTTGAGTGGAATAAGGATACCGAGGAATTGTTTTTTGTAGTTGGAAATTTTACGTATGGTTCACGTTTAAATTTTGGTGGAGAGCTTGGGGAGAATTGGATACGTGCAGAGCATGGTTCGCAATGGGGGAATATTTCAGATAATGTGAAAATGTCGTGGACAGAGAAGGAGATTAACGTTGGGCAAATAGGTGGTTTGTTGTGGGGGCCGAATGGTGATGTCAGGGCTGGTGGAACTGCTTGGTGGCTAATGAACAATGTCGTTTTAAAAAGAAATTAATTTTGTTTTAATAGTATAGTTTTATTCCTGTACTAAACAAGAGAATGGGCACAATTCCAAATGTGCCCATTTTCTTTTGGATTTATTAAAGAATACTATTTTTACTCCTTTTCCAGAAAATTCGTATTTAATAAGAATGTTGGCTTATTTCGCTATCTTTGCAGCCATATTTTAACTTTCAATTTTTGGGGTATGATTTCGGTCAATGGCGTAAGTGTTGTTTTCGGAGGTTTTTATTTGTTGGATACGGTGTCTTTTCTGATCAATAAGAAGGACCGGATTGGTTTGACCGGCCGGAATGGTGCGGGAAAGTCAACGACGCTTAAGATGCTCGCGGGGTTGCAGGCTCCCTCAGAAGGGAATATTTCCATGGCTTCGGATATTCGGATTGGTTATTTGCCTCAGACAAAGGTTTATACGGACGGGAAGACAGTGCGTGAAGAAGCGAAAACTGCTTTTACGGATTTATTTGCTTTGCGTGAAGAGGTGGAGCAATTGAATATGGAATTGGCCCGAAGGGAGGATTATGATTCGCCGGCTTATCTGAAATTGCTGGATTGCATACATGAGAAGACGGAACTGCTGAATGTCCGGGGCGAAGGAAATATAGAAGCGGAAGTAGAGGTGATTCTAAAGGGATTAGGATTTAAGCAGGAGGATTTTGAACGGCATTGTGAGGAATTTAGCGGAGGGTGGCGGATGCGTATTGAGCTGGCTAAAATTTTGCTGGCACGTCCGGATGTTTTTCTGCTGGATGAGCCGACAAATCATCTGGATATAGAATCTATCTCCTGGTTGGAATCTTTTCTGCAAAGCTACCCCGGGGCGGTGGTATTGGTGTCGCATGACCGGGCTTTTCTGGACCATGTCACTACCCGTACCATAGAGATTTCGTTAGGGAAGGTATATGATTATAAGGTTCCTTATTCCCGCTTTGAGGAGCTGAGAAAGGAGCGGATGGAACAGCAAATGCGGGCTTATCAGAACCAGCAGAACCAGATTAAGGACACAGAAGATTTTATTGAGCGTTTCCGGTATAAAGCGACAAAGTCGGTGCAGGTACAGTCGCGCATCAAGCAACTGGAGAAAATAGAACGCATAGAGGTGGAAGAAGAAGATGCGGCCCGCATTACTGTTCGTTTTCAGCCGGCAGTCCGTTCGGGGGAAGTGGTGGTGACTGCCCGCAATCTGAGCAAGGCTTACGAAGAGCATGTCGTACTGAAAGATGTACAGTTGGATATCAAACGGGGTGAGAAGGTAGCGTTTGTCGGAAAAAACGGTGCGGGAAAGTCTACACTGGTGAAGATGATCATGAACCAGATACCCTATGAGGGGGAATTAAAAACAGGCCATAATGTACATATCGGATATTTTGCCCAGAATCAGGCTGATCTGTTGGACCCTGAAATGACTGTTCTGGATACGGTGGACCGTGTGGCGGAAGGGGAGATTCGTAAAAAAATCCGGGATATTCTGGGAGCTTTCCTGTTTTCCGGAGAGGAAGTGGATAAAAAGGTGAAAGTATTGTCGGGAGGAGAGCGTACCCGTTTGGCTATGGTGCGTTTGTTGCTGGAACCATATAATGTGTTGATACTGGACGAACCTACCAACCACCTGGATATGCGGACCAAGGATATTCTGAAAGAGGCGCTCCGGAAGTTTGAGGGAACGGTGATTGTGGTTTCGCACGACCGGGATTTTCTGACGGGATTAGTCGGAAAAGTATATGAATTTGCCAACCGGAATATTAGAGAATACCTTGGGGGAATAACTGATTTCTTGGAGGCGAAGAAATTGGCTTGTTTCAGGGAATATGAACAATTGCATACCATACGGAAAGCGGAGGACGGGGAGTGTGGGGGAGGGCCGGAGAAGAGTAGCCGGCTTTCGTTTGAGGAGCGGAAACAATGGAACCGTGAGATAAAAAAGGCCGGACAAAGGGTGGAAAACGCAGAGCAGGAGGTGACCCGTTTGGAAGCAGAAATGGCGGAGTTGGAAAAGCGGATGGCTGAAGGTGCAGTGGACGGGGAATTGCTGACCGGTTATGCTGAAAAACAAAAACAGATGGAAGCGGCCATGCGTGAGTGGGAAGCGGCGACGGAAGCAGAGGAAAGATTGAAAAAAGATAAGAATTAAGCAATAATAAAGCATACAAGATGGCAAAATACAAGCAGGAATGCATATTCGGTATACGGGCTGTAATCGAAGCTATTCAGCAGGAAAAAGAGATTGATAAGGTGATGCTGAGGCAAGGAAGCCGCGGAGAATTATTTCAGCAGTTATTCACTTTAATCCGCGAAAATCACATTCCTTTCCAGTATGTGCCGGAGGAAGTTTTTAAACCTTTTGCCGACCGGAATCATCAGGGAGTGCTGGCGGAGGTTTCTCCGGTGCCTTATCAGGACCTGGATGAGGTATTGGACCGGGTGGAATCCGAAGGGGGGACTCCTTTTGTGTTCATCCTGGACCGGGTGACGGATGTGCGTAATTTCGGTGCTATTGCCCGGAGTGCTGAATGTGCCGGAGTACATGCCCTGGTTATTCCGAATAAAAATTCTGCTAAAATATCGTCGGATGCGTTGAAAACTTCTGCCGGGGCACTTTACCGGGTGCCGGTTTGCCGGGTGTTAAACTTGAAGAAGGTGGTACGGGAACTGAAATTTCAGCGTGGCATGCAGGTTTTTGCTGCCACGGAAAAGGCGGAAAAGTTCTATACCGGTGCGGATCTCACCGTGCCGTTGGCTGTTGTGATGGGAGCTGAAGATAAAGGAATAGACGAGGGACTTTTGAATATTGCTACGGAATGTATCAAGATTCCCCAGAAAGGGCAGATTGAATCTTTGAATGTTTCTGCTGCAGCTGCTGTTTTGATGTTTGAAGTGGTCCGGCAAAGGGATTTGAATTAAACTAAAATTTTGTGCGGGAAAATGCTTGAAAAATATTATTTTTGTTGAGAATTAAACAGCTTATTTAAATTGTATATTCTATGGTAAGTATTTCTCATGTTGTTGAAGATATTGTAAAGCATCGCCCCTATCTGTCGGAATCTTTGGCAGCAGGTATTATTAATGTTTCGTCCCTGGCCCGCCAGTTGCAACCTGATGTGGAAAGGAAACTGAGAAAAGAGGTGAATACCGGTGCTATTGTTATGGCATTAAATCGGTTGGCACCCTATTTGCAGGTGCGGGAACAAGTGCAGTTGAATAAGTTGTTGAGTAACATGGGGGATATTATCCTTAGAAGTAATTTGTGTGATTACACTTTTAAGAATTCTCCGACTTTGCTGGATTGCCACATCGAAGTATTGAAAAATCTGGTCAAGAACGATGAAATTTTTTATACGATGGTACAGGGGGTGTTTGAGACCAATCTGGTCATTAGCGATGCCATGGAAACTTTGATTGCTGATTTTTTCAAAGATGAATTGTGTTTGTTTAAACAAGGCAGTCTTTCTTCGGTGACTTTGAAGCTGCCGAAAGGAAACAGCATGCAGCCCGGATTCTATTATACGATTATGAAAGAGTTGTCATGGGAGGGAATAAACCTCACAGAAGTAATTTCTTCTACAAACGAGTTTACGGTGGTGGTTGACAATTCTTTAATTGACAAAACGTTTGTCGTATTGAAAAATATTGGAAAACGGTAAACTGCTTTACAGATAAAAAATAACAACAATAAAAATATTGAACTATGTTTGAGAATTTATCGGAGAGACTGGAGCGTTCCTTTAAGGTATTAAAAGGACAGGGAAAGATTACGGAGCTCAATGTGGCTGAGACTTTAAAGGAAGTGAGGCGGGCATTGCTGGATGCCGACGTAAATTATAAGATTGCCAAGGATTTTACAAACCGGGTGAAAGAGAAGGCATTGGGGATGAATGTGCTTACCGCCGTGAAACCGGGTCAGATGATGGTAAAAATTGTGCATGACGAGCTGGCTGCATTGATGGGGGGGCACAATGTTGAGGTGGATGTCAAGGGAAATCCGGCTGTTATTCTGATGTCGGGATTGCAAGGTTCCGGTAAGACTACTTTTTCCGGTAAGTTTGCCAATTTGCTTAAAAATAAAAAAGGAAAGAAGCCGTTGCTGGTGGCTTGCGATGTATATCGTCCGGCGGCCATAGAGCAGTTGAAAGTGCTGGGAGAGCAAATCGGAGTTCCGGTATATAGCGATGAGGCTTCCAAAGACCCCGTCAGGATAGCGGGGGAAGCCATCAAATTTGCCAAGGCAAACGGATGTGATGTTGTCATTGTCGATACTGCCGGACGTTTGGCCATAGATGAAGAGATGATGAATGAGATTGCGGCTGTCAAGAAAGCGATAGAACCGAATGAAACTTTGTTTGTGGTGGATGCTATGACCGGACAAGATGCTGTGAATACGGCCCGGGAGTTTAATGAATGTTTGGACTTTGACGGTGTTATCCTGACGAAATTGGATGGAGATACCCGGGGCGGAGCGGCTTTGTCTATTCGTACTGTAGTCAATAAACCGATCAAATATGTCGGTACAGGAGAGAAGTTAGAGGCTTTGGATGCTTTCCATCCGGAACGTATGGCCGACCGTATACTGGGCATGGGGGATATTGTTTCTTTAGTGGAAAAAGCCCAGGAACAGTTTGATGCGGAAGAAGCCAGAAAATTACAGAAGAAAATTTCCCGCAATCAGTTTAATTTTAATGATTTTCTGAGTCAGATTCAGCAAATCAAAAAAATGGGAAATATCAAGGATTTGGCTTCTATGATACCTGGGGTGGGCAAGGCTTTGAAAGACGTGGATATAGATGATGACGCGTTTAAGGGAGTGGAAGCCATTATTTATTCGATGACGCCGAAGGAAAGGGAGAATCCGGATATTATTAACGGTTCCCGCCGCAAGAGGATTGCTGACGGCAGCGGTACTACCGTACAGGAAGTGAACCGGTTGCTGAAACAGTTTGAAGAATCGAAGAAAATGATGAAGATGTTGTCGGGAGGCGGAAAAATGATGCGGAGAATGCCGGGAATGAGGCGTTGACAACGGGTGAAAACGATATGATAAATTTTTAATTTCATGGAATTAATAGACGGGAAAAAAGTGGCTGCTCAGGTGAAGCAGGAGTTGGCCGATGAAGTTGGCCGCATGAAAGCTGCCGGTTGTAAAGTGCCTCATTTGGTTGCCGTTCTGGTGGGAAATGATCCGGCAAGTGAGACTTATGTAGCCAGCAAGGTGAAGGCTTGCCGGGAAGTGGGTTTCAAAAGTACCGAATTGCGGTATTCTGCTGATATGACAGAAGCACAATTGCTGGAAGTAGTGGATAAGCTGAACCGGGATGCCGATGTAGACGGCTATATTGTTCAGCTTCCTCTTCCTGGTCATATTTCAGAGCAAAAGATATTGTCGGCGATAGACCCGAAAAAGGATGTAGATGGTTTTCATCCCTGCAATGTGGGGAAGATGGTGACGGGGCTTCCGGCTTATTTACCTGCCACGCCGGCCGGAATCGTGGAATTGCTGAGACGCTACAGGATTCCCACTCGTGGAAAACATTGCGTAGTCATTGGCCGCAGTAATATTGTGGGTACTCCAATGGCTGTTTTGATGTCGAGGAAAGACGAGTATGCAGATTGTACGGTTACGCTTTGCCATAGCCGGACACAGCACATTGAAAATTATACTTTACAGGCGGATATTCTGATTGTTGCGCTGGGGAAACCTCATTTTGTAACGGCGGATATGGTAAAAGAAGGGGCTGTCGTAGTGGATGTCGGCATCCATCGGGTGGCGTCGGATAAAACGAAATCGGGCTTCCGGCTTGTGGGAGATGTGGATTTTGAACAGGTTGCGCCTAAATGTTCCTATATCACTCCAGTACCGGGTGGGGTGGGGCCTATGACTATTGTGTCGCTTTTGCAAAATACGTTAAAGGCCTGCAAGGGTCTTTAGCAGCCTTTATGGCTGGAATGGCCTATGATAAAGCAGAATCAGGATGGTTTTGAATTATATCTGGATATTTTTCTTTGCAGTTGCTTTTTTGGCGGCTGTATGCCGTTTATTATCGGGTGATACGGAAGTATTCGGGACAATTATCGGTGCTACTTTTGAGATGTCGAAAACCGGATTTGAGATTTCACTCGGCCTGACGGGCGTATTGACGTTGTGGATGGGGATTATGAAAATCGGAGAGCGGGGCGGTGCCGTTGGGGTGTTGTCCCGTTTGATCAGCCCTTTTTTCCGGCGTTTGTTTCCGGGCCTGCCCCAGGATAGTCCTGCTCATGGTTCAATTATGATGAATCTGGCAGCCAATATGTTGGGCCTGGATAATGCAGCTACTCCGATGGGATTGAAAGCCATGCAGCAGATGCAGGAGGTGAATGCCGACAAGCAGGCGGCTTCAAATGCACAGATTATGTTTCTGGTGTTGAATACCTCCGGCCTGACCATTGTTCCGGTTTCCATTATGGTTTACCGGGCCCAATTGGGGGCCGCCAATCCTACGGATATTTTTATACCGATTCTGATATCCACTTATTGTTCTACTTTAGCCGGCCTGACGACTGTTGCCCTTTATCAGCGGATCCGGCTATGGGATAAAGTCATATTGGCTTATTTGGGAGGGCTTACCGCTGTTATAGGATGTGTCATCTGGTATTTTTCTTCCTTGGATAAAGAGGCGTTAACGGTGGCTTCCAATTTGCTCAGCCATATAATTTTATTCGGTATCATGATTTCTTTTATCGGCATGGCTGCCTGGAAAAAAATCAATGTTTACGAGGCTTTTATTGATGGGGCTAAGGATGGGTTTGCGACGGCTGTCAAGATCATTCCTTATCTGATTGCTATATTAGTAGCCATTGGTGTTTTTCGGGCTTCCGGAGCGATGGAGATTGTGATGTCGGGGCTGCAACAGATGGTGGAGGCCATGGGGTTCAATGCGGATTGGGTGGATGCCTTGCCTACGGCTTTGATGAAACCTTTAAGCGGTAGCGGTGCCCGCGGGATGATGATTGATACGATGAAAACTTTCGGGGCGGATTCTTTTGCCGGCCGGCTGGCCTGTACTTTCCAGGGGGCTGCCGACACTACTTTTTATATTATTGCCGTATATTTCGGAGCTGTGGGAATTAAAAAGACGCGATATGCCGTGCCCTGCGGTTTGATTGCCGATTTAGCCGGGATGGTGACTGCTGTGGTGGTGGCTTATTTATTTTTCGGCTGATGGACAGGGGAAGCGTTGTGGTTGGAATGAGCGGAGGGGTCGATAGTTTTGTCACGGCTTTGTTGTTGAAAGAAGCGGGATATAAAGTGTATGCCGTTGTCCTGAAATTGTGGCAGGAGCCGTTTATGCCTGAAGTCAGTGCTGCATGTCGTCAATTGGATATTCCTTTTTGTGTGAAAGATGCCCGGGAATATTTCCGTAAAACGGTGATTACTGCCTTTGTAGAAGGATATTTAAGCGGTGAGACGCCCAGTCCGTGCTGTCTGTGTAACAGTGCAGTGAAATGGGAGTTGCTGCATCGGGCAGCTTTGGAGCTGGAGGTGGATAAGGTGGCTACCGGCCATTATGTGAATATTGCGGAGCGGAACGGTTATACCTACTTTTGCCGGGGAATAGATGAGAAAAAAGACCAGTCTTACTTTTTATGGGGCGTATCTCAGGATATCCTGAGGCATGCCGTAACGCCTTTGGGAAAATATACCAAGGCAGAAGTAAAAGCTTTGGCGGAGAGCCGGGGATTCCGGCAGATTGCCGAGAAAAAGGAAAGTATGGGGGTCTGTTTCCTGGCCGGCAGGGATTACAGGGATTTTATCCGTCAAAGGGAGGGTGTTGTTTCGCAAAGTGGTGGAATCTATACCCGCGAGGGGGAGAAAATCGGGGAACATGATGGGTTGCTGAATTATACTGTGGGACAGAAACGAGGCATTCCCTTATGGAGGGGACAGCAATTGTATGTTGCAGGGATGGAGCCGGAAAAGAATGTGCTTGTGGTGGATGTAAAAGACGGTTTAAACAGTTGGTCGCTGGAAATAGAGAATGCTGTCATTCCGGACCCGGACCAGTTACAGACCGGGGATGTCACCGTGAAAGTGAGGGGGCTTGGCATAAATCCGAAAGGGTATGTCCGGGTGCAGAATCTGGGCGGAAATGCCTGGAGGGTGGATTTGTCCGATCCGGCCTGGGCCGTTGCTCCCGGTCAACCGCTTGCTTTTTACAAGGGCGAGATATTGGTTGGGGGCGGGATTATCCGAAGAAAAAAATGTCTTTGATTCCGGAATTTTTCGGCAATCTGTTGCAAATTTCAATAAAAAAAATTTCCTTTGCACCACAAAAGATACGGGAGTAGCTCAGTTGGTAGAGCACTGGTCTCCAAAACCAGGTGTCGGGAGTTCGAGCCTCTCCTTCCGTGCAAAAGCTGTCATATCCCGGACAGCTTTTTTTTGTTTTTGCCTGTCAGAAGACGTTGAATAGTTTAAGTGATACGAGCACAAGGGCAACCAGAAGGATGTACCGGATGTATTTCGCACCCCACCTGATGCTTAAACGTGTTCCTAACCAGGCTCCCAGCATATTCCCGCACGACAGGATAAAACCGGTTGACCAGTCTATCAGGCCGTAATAGATGAAAATCGCTAAGGCTATCAGGGTATAGGAGAGGATGAGCAGTACTTTCAGGGCGTTGGCTTTCAGTAAGTCAAAACCGCATCCCAGCACTAAACCGGCCAGCATGAAAAAACCAACGCCAATTTGAATGAAACCGCCGTAAAATCCGATGCCGAAAAAGACCAGGAAACGAATAAACGGATTGCGGGCTTTGGCCCGGTCTGCATTTGCCTTTATCCAGCCGTTGGGGTCCAGCAGGATCATGAAAAAGAGGATGATTAACAGTCCGCCGATGACTTTCCGGAGAAGTTCTTCTTGTATGTCTACGGCTGTGAAAGCTCCGGCAATACTGCCTAATGTAGTCGGCAATAACAGGGGATAGTCTGTTTTGAAGTCTAATATCTTCTTTTGATGAAAAGTGGCTGTCGAGACAATTTCTTGCAGGAAAATGGCAACCCGGTTGGTGGCGTTTGCCACATTAGCCGGTAGGCCCAGAAAAATCAGGAAAGGCACGACAAGCATCGAGCCTCCTCCTGCAAATGTGTTGATAAAACCGGCGATTATACCTAAAAGAATCAGACCGGTAGCTTGGAGCAGAGTCATTTTAGAAAGAGTGTTTTAAAATTTCACGTATATTGTCCGCTTTTCCCATGGTATAGTAGTGAATGGCCGGAGCCCCGTGGGCCAGCAAGTCTTTGCTTTGCATGGTACACCATTCTATACCAGCCTGGTAAATGGCTTGGTTGTCTTTGCATTTGCGGATTTCCTTCATCAGGTCCTGCGGTAAATCTATACTAAAAGCACGTGGTAACATTTCAATATGGGTTTGGGTGGAAATGGGCTTTAATCCCGGAATAATGGGGACTGTGATTCCGGCTTTCCGGCATTTATCGGTGAACCGGTAGAATTTGGCGTTATCAAAAAACATTTGGGTAACGATATAATCGGCGCCAGCCTCTACTTTATGTTTCAGGTTTTCAATGTCAATATCCAGATTGGGCGCTTCATAATGTTTTTCGGGATAGGCAGCTACTCCGATGCAAAAATTGGTGTGGACGGCATTTGTCAGGGTTTCGTCCAGGTATATTCCCTGGTTCATGTTGTGAATCTGGGCTACCAATTCATTACTGTAACGGTGGCCGTCCGGTTCGGGAGTAAAGTATTTCTGGCCGGGGATGGCATCGCCGCGTAGGGCTACTACGTTTTGAATGTCCATAAAATTGAGGTCGATGAGGTCGTTTTCCAATTGATGTTTGCTGGCCCCTCCGCAGATAAGGTGGGGAACCACTTCTACCGGGAAACGTTTCATAATGGCGGCTGCAATGGCTACTGAACCCGGCCGTTTGGTCAGGATGATCTTTTCGAAAGTACCGTCGTTTTTTTGCCGGTATTCTATTTCATCACGGTGATAGGTGATATTGATAAAAGGCGGGGCAAACTCCATCAGAGGTTCTATGGCATGGTAAAGTTTGCTGATGTCGCTTCCTTTCAGGGGAGGTACCAATTCAAAAGAGGCGAACGGGGCTGTTTTTTTGTTGATGATATCGATTACTTTTGTCATAATTTTTCTGGTTAAGGCTGTGTGACCGGTTACATTCCTAATAATTTTTTCCCTTCTTCCAGGTTGATACCTCTTTTCCGGCAATAGTCGCTGAGTTGGTCTTCTCCGATACGGCCGATGCTGAAATAGCGGGCTGCGGGGTGTGCAATCAGGAGACCGCAGAGGCTGGTGACCGGCTGTATGGCATAGGAAGGGGTCAGGGACACCCCGATTCGGGCCGGGGCGTCCAGCAAATCAAACGCATCTTTTTTCAAGGAGTGGTCCGGGCAGGCGGAGTAACCGAATGCAGGCCGGAGCAGATGTATCCCTTCGCTTAACTGTTCCTGCATATATTCTGCCAGGGCTTCGGTCAGACGTGCACACAGGCTTTCGCGCAACAGATGGTTGAAATCATGGCAGTTGCATTGGGGATGCAAATCGGCTACTTTTAAAGCAAATACCCCGATGGTGCTTTTCCCGTAAGCCTTAGGGCAGATGTAATCGGCGAGGCTTAAATGTTCACTGTCTTTTTTTTGCTGACGGAGCATGGGTAAACGGTGGCCATTGTCTAAGACAATATCGTCGTTTTCAGAATAAGCATCAAAGAATTGAACCAGCAGGGAAGCGTCAAATTCCTGTCCGGCAATAACATTGTCCAGAGTTTTGAGTGCTGCTTGATAGGTGCGGTTGGCTTCTTCGTTGCGGTGGATAATCTCCGGAAATTTTCCTTTGAATCCCCAAAAATGGAAAAAGGGAGTCCAGTCGATTTTACCGGTCAGCTTCTGCAGGTTTATCCGGCGTTCCAGAATGTTGTGTCTGCCGAAAGCAACGGGAAGACGGTAGCTTTCCGGAGAAAAGTCTCCCTGCTGTTGTTTGGTTGCAGTCAGGGCCGGGGAAAGTGACCGGGCTTCCGGATAAGGGAGGATTTGTTCCTGTCTGTTGTAATATTGATGGCGGATTTGTTCCTGTTCTGTTTTGATTTGACGTATGTAATTTTTGCCGTCGGACAACAAGTGCTTAATCAGGCTTGCCGTGCGGGAAGCATCCCCGCCGTGGACCACACAGTAGTCGTATTTGGGAGCCAGCTTTACTGCCGTATGTACGGATGAGGTTGTGGCTCCTCCCACGAGGAGGGGGATGTGAAGCTGTTCTTTTTGGAGAAGTTCACAGAGGGCTTCCATTTCGCTGAGTGATGGGGTGATGAGCCCGCTGATGCCGATGAGGTCGGCATGATGGGTTTTGGCAGCAGCGATGATATTGAGATTGTCGACCATGACTCCTAAGTCGATGACTTCAAAGTTGTTGCAGGTTAAGACAATGCTGACGATGTTTTTACCGATGTCGTGAACATCTCCTTTGGCTGTGGCCAGAATGATTTTATGGCGTGTCGTCTGGCGTCCTCCGGCCTGGTTGTGTTTTTCTATTTCAGGTTGCAGGATGGCAACAGCCGCTTTCATTGCTTTTGCTGATTTCACCACCTGTGGGAGGAACATCTTTCCTTCCCCGAATAGGTTTCCTACTTTCTCCATGCCTTGCATCAGGGGACCTTCGATGATTTCTACGGGAGAAGCATACACGGAGAGTGCTTCGCCCAGGTCTTCGGGCAAATATTCGGTGATGCCTTTGACTAAGGCATAAGTTAATTTTTCGTTTAGCGGACGCTGACGCCATTCTTCTTTCTGGGTCGGTTCGCCGTCTGCCGTTTTGTTTTCTTTTATCTGTTCTGCTATTTCGATTAAACGTTCTGTTGCTTCCGGGTGCTTGTTCAGAACGACATTTTCGACAGTTTCCAGTAACCGGGAGTCAATGTCGTCATACACCTGAAGCATGGCAGGATTGACTATGGCCATATCCAGGCCTGCATTGATGGCATGATAGAGAAAAACGGAATGCATGGCTTCTCGGACCGGATTGTTGCCCCGGAAAGAGAAAGATAAATTGGAAACTCCGCCGGATGTGCGTGCACCGGGCAGGTTCTTTTTTATCCATGCCACCGCCCGGATAAAATCGACAGCATAGTTATTGTGTTCTTCCAGGCCTGTTCCGATGGCCAGGATATTGACGTCAAAGATGATGTCTTCCGGATGAAATCCTGCTTTGCTAATCAGCAGATGCCAGGCTCTTTGACAGATTTCGGTTTTTCGTTCGTAAGTAACCGCTTGTCCTTGTTCGTCGAAAGCCATGACGACAACTGCCGCTCCTAAACGGTGGATTTCCCGGGCTTTTTTCAGGAAGACTTCTTCGCCTTCTTTCAGGCTGATAGAATTGACAATGCATTTTCCCTGTGCATTTTTTAAACCGGCCAAGATGGTGTTCCAATCCGACGAATCAATCATCAGCGCTGCTTTTGCAATGTCCGGGTCGTTGCTGATATAACGGATGAAGGTAGTCATTTCTGCTGCGCTGTCCAACATGGCATCGTCCATATTGATATCGATGATGGAAGCTCCGTCTTCTACTTGTTTGCGGGCAATGCCTGCCGCTTCTTCATAGGCTTTTGCCTTGATTAACCTGCAGAATTTAGCAGAACCTGCTACATTGGTGCGTTCGCCGACATGGATAAAGTTGTTTTTTTCTTTGTCGACCACAACGGATTCCAGTCCGCTGACAACGAGGCGGGGGTGGATTCCGGGGATGCGTCGGGGGGCTGTTCCGGCCAGGGCATCGCGGATGGCCCGGATGTGGGTGGGGGTAGTGCCACAGCAGCCGCCGGCGATATTAAGCAATCCTTTTTCTGCCATTTCTTTTAAACAGGCCGCAGTTAGGGCCGGGCTTTCATCGTATTGTCCCATTTCATTCGGCAGTCCCGCATTTGGGTAAATGCTCAGCGGGCATGGCAGTGTCTGGGATAACTGTTCTATGAAAGGTAGCAGTTCGGCGGCTCCGAACGAACAATTGAGGCCGAAACTCAAAAGCGGATAATGGGAAACTGCAGTATATAGGGCATTCAGGTCCTGTCCGGTCAGGGTCCGGCCGCTTTTATCATTGATGGTGGCTGAAAGCATTACCGGAAGAGAAGTTCCTTTTTCTTCCTGTACTTTGCTGATGGCATATAAGGCGGCTTTGGCATTGAGGCCGTCATATACCGTTTCGACAAGCAGGAGGTCGACGCCTCCGTCGATAAGGCCCCGGACCTGTTCGGCATATGTGGCGGCCAGGGTGTCAAAATCCACCGGGCGGTATTCCGGGCGGTTGACGTCCGGAGAAAGAGAAAGGGTTTTGGAAGTAGGCCCCATGCTTCCGGCAACATAGACTTTACGTCCGTGGGTATTCCCGGCGACTTCCGTTGCCAGCGCAGCTCCTTCCCGGTTCAGACGATATACTAATTTTTCGCATCGGTACTCTTCCTGGGAAATGGCATTTGAGTTAAAAGTATTTGTTTCAATGATGTCTGCTCCCGCATCAATATAGGATTGATGGATTTTGCGAATGCAATCGGGCCGGGTGAGGTTCAGAATATCATTATTCCCTTTCAGATTTACCGGATGAAGGCTGAATTCCTGTCCGCGGAAGTCGGCTTCGGTCAGTCCGGCATTCTGGATGGCCGTTCCCATGGCTCCATCCAGAATGAGAATGCGTTTTTGGATTTCTTTTTTTATCATAAGTGGTATGTAAGTGTTTGGCTGGTCACTGATTAAATAGTTTTAGTTCAAATTTTCCGCAGATTCCTATTTTGTCTTCTTTGATGGCAATTGCCGATAAAATATCCGGGTGTTTACTGATTTTTCCGATACAAGGTGCGATGTCATGAACCGTTTGGATGGTATTGGCAAAAGCTGTTGCATAGGTATCGGCCAACAATGCGTCCCGGCAGATGACCATCACGGCATCCGCTTTCCCGAAACTCAGGGAGGGGCCTACCGTGCCGGATGAAGTACAGATGCCGATGGGGGTGTATGGTGCTTCTATGTGCAATCCGACTTTTTCCGAAAGCGGAGAATTGCCGGCGAAAACGGCAATATCCATGTCCTGGTTCAAGACCGCATAAATGTCTCCTCCGTTTTCAATCAGGACTTCCCTGACCGGAAATTGTTTTTGTAGCGCTTCGCCTAATTTGCGGGCTACCGCTCCGGCTACTGCACTCATCGGGCCGATACCGCTTTTTTCGGCCACGGCAGACATTTCCCCGAATATCTCCGGGGCTGCAGGAGGGGCAGGATAGGGGGCTAAAGCCCTACCATAGTCCGGGTGTTTTGCTATCCAGAGATCCATCTCTTGCCTTAGTTGGCGGATGAACCGTTCGGAGAAAATAACCATGTCCGGATTCCAGGAGGCTTTATCTATGCCGATCCACAAATCCGATTCCTTGTGTTGGACAACAAAACAGGCCCATCGGTCCTGGCTGAAATGCCGGCGGTATGTACGTTTGACGTATTCCATCCGTTATTCGGCGAATTCAATTCTGAATAGTTTTAACGGGCAGGCTTTCAGGCAAAGTTTGCAAGCGATGCATTTTTCCGGATTGAAATGCAGCTTCCAGTCCGGAGCTCCGATGGTCAGTGCATGTGAGAAACAAGCCGATACACAGTTGCCGCAGTCAATACACAGAGATTCGTCGAAAGAAACTTTGCTGGACACCGGACTGACGGATACGCCATTTTCTTTCAGATAGGCTATGCCCTGGTTCAGCATATCTTCTCCAGCTTCCAGTTCGACCAGCAGGTTCCCGGATTTTCCGGCCTGGATTTCTGCTTTCAGGATATTGATTTTAATATCGTATAATTTAACCAAATCATAGGTTAAAGACCTGTCGGTGGCGTCTACCGGAAAAGATAGTACAACTTTTTTTATCATGTTTTTTGGATTACGAAGTTCGACACAGATTTTAAATGGGACTAAGAGTTAATCTTCTCCTGTCAGTGCTTTTAAACTGGTATGGACAGGCATCGGCCGTACCGGTTCGGAAAGCAGGAAATCGCCTTTCCGGATCCAGCTTTTCAGAATAGCTGCGATTTCCCGGGCTTTAGCCAGGCTGGAGAGGGGGGCTGTCCGCACCTTGTGTCCGTTTATCTCTATTGTTCCGCTTTGTAAAGCTGCATAATTTGTCTTTCCTAAGGGTTGGTTTCCGTTTCCGTAATCCACGACCGTAGTTTCGATCTGATCGTTCCGTATAGACAACCGGCGGGCCATATCCTCATCTAAAACAGGGATGGGGATTCCGATGCCCACATAAAGAGTGACTCCATATTTTTCAATATAGGCACCCCGCAAATATTTTGTTGTCATGTTTTTCAAGTCGCCGATTACTGCTATTGTCCGGGCATTGCTTGTAGGTATTCCGTATTCGTTGACGGCTTTAGTTGAATGAAACTGTGTCCCGTTCCAAGTAACATATCCCTCTGTGCCACACAGGAAAATATGGGTGCCCAAACCGATGGTACGGCATTCCGGGTCGTTTAACAAAGGCGAGAGTTCTCCGGCTGAGCTGTAAGAAGCATTTCGCATCTTTGGCAATAAAGTACCCATGTAGGTGTATTTAATCTGGTCGGTGGTATTGGTGGCTACATTGTAATTCTGGTAAGCATTGCGGGGATTGTAAAGGATGGCTTCGTTGATGCTGTCCTTGGTAATAATGGCTTTGATATGCTTACGTGGATAACAATCCGTTCCTTTTCCCCAGGCTTCCAGGGCAATCTCTTTGCCGTTGACTAAATCTTCAATGATGTGGGCGCCTCCGTAAGCAGGGGAGGAAGGATTGCAGTCGGTTGCTCCGACATAAGTATCCACTGCGGCCAATCCTCCGCTGACCCGGACTCCGTTCAGTTCGATTCTTTCCATGCGGATGGGAGGATTGGCATGTCCGAAGTTAAGGAAGGCTCCGGAGGAACACATGGCTCCGAAAGTGGCTGTGGTGACGACATCCACTTTTTCTGCAATTTCTTTTGGAGACAGCGTTTTAGCCATTTCGGAAACTTCCTCGGCAGTCAAAACGACAGCTGTTCCTTTTTTTATTTTTTCATTAATTTCTGCGTATGTTTTCATCTTTACAAACAGGCTTGGATTAGACAATACGGGTGGTGGCTTTAAATCAGGCACCCGCTATGGAATCGGTTAAACACAACAAGGTTTAATCCTGTGATTTGTTTTCAATTACCTGGTAACTGAGCAAATGATTTGATCTGGAGATAAAAAGAATTTAGCGCATGCAGCGCATATCCATAGAAGATATGAAAGGACAGAAAAATTTGAAATCCTGTTTTAGGCAAATGGAATAAGAAAAGGCATCTGTTTTTTTCATCTTTTTTTGTTTTAAATTATAACTCCTGTGTTCAGGTCGGGTTTTGGCACCTTTCGGGAAAGTCCCGGAGGTTGTCGGAGTTTCACAGAGCCCAGTCTCTCAACTCCTCTTTATAATTCAAACAATCTTTCTTAAGGATTGAATTGATGTTGCAAAGGAAAAGTAAAAAATCTGAAAAAACAAGTGTTGAAAGAGAAAAATGATGTATTGGTACGGATATAGAGAAAAGCAGCCGGCTTTTTGCTGAGTTTGCAAATTTGGTTATTTTTGTATGGATTAAATCGTGGAAATTAATGAAAAAATAAACGAAAGATGATGAAATATGTGATTTTAGTGGTGGTATGCACTTTTGCTTGCCTGTTCGGAAAAAGCAATCCGGTGGACCGTCTGTTGGAAAGAATAGATAAAGGGGCTTCTGCCAAATTTAAAACGGAACTGAAAGAATCGGCGGTGGATTTTTTCGAGTTGGACCAACAGGGGAGAAAGGTAGTTGTGAGGGGAAATAACTATGTGAGTATTGCTACCGGGATTAATTGGTATTTAAAATATTATGCCGGGATTCATCTTTCCTGGAACGGTATGCAGGCGGAATTGCCGGAAGAATTGCCGGCAGTGATGCAGAAGGAAAGACATGAAACCCGGATGCCTTACCGTTACAATTTAAATTATTGCACCTACTCTTATTCTATGGCTTTTTGGGATTGGGAGCGTTGGGAAAAAGAGATTGACTGGATGGCTTTGCATGGGGTGAATATGCCTTTGGCGATTACCGGCATGGAGATGGTATGGTTTAATGTATTGAAGCAGTTGGGGTATGACCGGGAGGCCATCGATCGTTTCATTGCCGGTCCGGGTTTTCTGGCCTGGTGGTATATGAATAACCTGGAAGGATGGGGTGGCCCTAATCCTGACAGCTGGTACAAACAACAGATGGCATTGCAGCATAAGATTCTGAAGCGTATGCGTGAGTTTGGCATTGAACCTGTTTTTCCGGGATATGCCGGTATGATCCCTGCCGATGCGGCTGAAAGATTAAGGTTAAATGTTGCGGATCCGGGTACATGGTGCGGTTTCCGGCGACCTGCTTTTTTGCAGCCTGAAGACCCTGCTTTCAGTAAAATAGCTGCTTTGTATTATGCGGAAATGGAACGTTTATACGGCAAAGCCCGTTTTTATAGCATGGACCCGTTTCATGAGGGAGGGAACACGGACGGAGTGGACTTAGAGACTGCGGGGAAAGCAATATGGGGAGCCATGAAACAGGCCAATCCGGAGGCTGTCTGGGTCATTCAGGCCTGGCAGGCGAATCCCAGACCGGCTATGATAGACAGTTTGCCGGCCGGAGATATGTTGGTGCTGGATTTGTCTTCCGAGAACCGTCCCATGTGGGGAGATGCTGAGTCGCCCTGGTACCGTGAAAAAGGGTATAAGCAACACGACTGGCTGTATTGCATGCTGTTGAATTACGGAGGAAATGTCGGCATGTATGGACGTATGGACCGTGTTATCAATAGTTTTTATAACGCCTGCCAGCATCCCAACAGAAAAACAATGCAAGGGGTTGGTATTACGATGGAGGGAATAGAAAATAACCCGGTGATGTATGAGTTGTTGTTAGAACTCCCCTGGAGAAAAGAAAAGTTTACAAAAGAAGAATGGGTAAAGGGATATGTGAAGGCCCGTTATGGAACGGAAGATCCGATGTTGTTGAAAGCGTGGGAGATTATGGCTGCTACGGCCTATAACTGCCCTGAAATACGTCAGGGAACTACGGAATCTGTGTTTTGTGCCCGTCCGGGGGAAACCATCCGGAGCGTTTCCTCCTGGGGGTCTGCCCAGATGTTCTATAATGCCAGGGATTTCCGTGAGGCTGCGGAGTGTATGTTGCAGGTGGCAGAGAAATATGAAGGAAACAATAATTTTGAATACGATTTGATAGATGTGGTACGCCAAACCCTTGCAGACTATGGAAATGGCTTGCAGAAAGAGATGGTGGAAGCATTCAAAGCGGGGGATAAAAGTTCTTTCGGACAAAAAAGCCGGGAATTCCTGGCTTTGATACTATTGCAGGACAGTCTGCTTTCCACCCGTCCGGAATTTATGGTAGGGCCCTGGCTGGAGCAGGCCAAGAAGATCGGTGCGGATGAAAAGGCAAAAGAACTGTATGAATGGAACGCCCGTACTCAAATTACCGTTTGGGGGAACAAGCATGCTGCCGATAAAGGAGGTTTGCGGGATTATGCTCACCGCGAATGGGCCGGCTTGCTGCGGGATTTCTATTATCCGAGGTGGGAAGCCTGGATTGGAAATATGCAGGCCCGCTTAGATGGGGAAGAAATGCCGGCCATAGATTGGTATGAACAGGAAAATCCCTGGACCCTGGAAAGGAAAAATTATCCGGTGAAAACTCAGGCTGCCCCGGTGCCTACGGCAAAAGCAATTTTCCGTAAAGTATTTCCGAAAACCAAGAGTGGGATGTAGTGAAAACGGAAAAAAGAAAACCGGCCTCTTTCATACGTTACGGATGTAGAGAGGCCGGTTTTTCTTTGTGTTTGTGAAAAGGCGGAAGCAGAAATCAGATGATTTTAAAACCTAAGGTGAAATTGAATGAGCGGAGAGCTTTCAGGTTATGTCCCAGGTTTTTAAAGGCCTTTTCGTAATCTATGTCAAAAGTCAGTTTCCATACGTCTATGCCTACGCCCAGTTTCCCGTGCCAATTGGTCTTTTCGGAATCGGATAGTTGTTTTATATCTTTCAGTTTCGGAAAAGAAACGACGGGTCCGAGATAGGTCCTTAGTTTCAGTACGGAGATGTCGAGTACCTCAAATCCCAACATAACGGGAATATCAAAAGAATTTAGCTTGATGTTGTGGTTAACCTGCTCGGTTGCGGTCGTTGTACTTATACTTTCTTCGGTTTCCCATATACTTTCTTTATGAGAATAGTTGAGGGCAGGTTCTATATAGATTTTTCCTAAGTTCAACCGTGCAAAAGCTCCTACCATATAACCGGAATGGGCACGGGTTCCCAGTGTATTAGGAATGTCTTTTACTTTAATGCGATTGCTGGATATGCCTCCGTGTATCCCGACATTGACGGGGAGCTGGGCCATTGCTCCGTACCCGCAGGTACAGAGAAACAAAAAGAGTAGAATTTTTTTCATAATTACATCATTTATTGTTCAATAGTTCTTCTTTTAAATTCTGATAAGATAATGCCGGTGGCTACTCCTACATTCAGGGATTCGGTGGATTCCGGGGTGTTGGCAAAACTTGGAATGGTCAGTTTACAGTCTGTTAAAGCTTCCATTTCCGCAGAAATCCCTTTTCCTTCATTTCCCATGACAATAAATCCTTGTCTGGCAAGAGGAGCCCGGTATATATTTTCTCCGTCTAAAAATGTGCCGAAGATGGAGAAGTTTCCCTTTCCCTTGAATTGTTTCAATAATACGGAAAGGTCCGTATAAAAGGTTTTGACCCGGAATACAGCTCCCATGCTTGCCTGTACGGTTTTGGAATTATAAACCCCGGCACAATCCCGGTCACAAAAAACATGGCGTATGCCAAACCAGTCCGCTACCCTTAAAATAGTGCCCAGATTACCGGGGTCCTGTATTCCGTTTAAAACCAGCGAAAGGGAACGGCAGATTTCCGGTTCCTGAAACGTGTACCGGGGAATTTCTGCCAGTGCGATGACTTCCGGTAAAGATTGGAAATTGGAGATGCCGTGCATTTCCCGTTCGTCGGCCTCGTGGACGGGGATGCCGGACAACAGGGATTGATGGGCGGCAATCCAGTCGGGAGAACCTATGATTGTATGGATTTTCAAAGAAGAGTGAAGCAACTCATCCACCAATTTTTCTCCCTCTGTTTTAAAAAGATTATATTTCTCCCTGAATTTCTTTTTTTCAAGGTTTTGGACTATTTTTGTTACCTGTTTGCTTAGCATGCGAATAGATGGCTATATGACAGTGTGGTTAAGTTTGGAGTTGCAAAAATAGTAACATTTTTGGTAATTGGAGAAGCACGTTCCATATAAGATATTTTTGATTCTGTGCCTGTTTGTTTTTTTCTCTGCGTGTTCGCCCACTCGTTATGTCGGTAAGGATGAATTTCTGCTGAATCGCGTGAAAGTGAAGGTAGAAGAGCAGGGTATCAATACCTCCGGTCTGAAAAAAGCAATCCGGCAACGTCCCAATACCCGTATCCTGGGGGTGGCCCGTTTCCATTTGGGTTTGTATAATCTCAGTGGTAAAAAAGAAGAAAAATGGCTGAACAGGTGGTTGAGGTCTATCGGTGAGGCTCCTGTCATTTACAGTCCTTTCCTGACGGAACAAAGTAAAACGCAATTGCAGCTTTACCTGAATAATAAAGGGTATTATAAAGCCCGGGTCACAGACTCGGTCTGGTTTAAAAAGAAAAAGGCGTATGTGGAATACCGGGTTGTACCTGGACCTGTTACCAAAATCGGTGAGTTTGATTTTCAGGTGGATTCCGTTTGGCTCAGCAGTGGGAAAAGAGACCGTTATCGCTTGGTTCAGATGATATTGAACGATAGTGCGAACAGTTTGGTGAAAAAGGAGATGCCGTTGGATGTGGAGGTGCTCGAGGATGAACGTGAACGGATAGCTTATATGCTTCGTAAAAACGGGTATTTTAATTTTTCGAAAAAATTTATCCATTATTATGCAGATACCCTCAATGGCAATTTTTCCGACCATGCCGGATTGCTCATGAGTATCGTGAGTAATGCTTATGATACGATGAGTTTCCGGAAGTACAGAATTAACCATATCCGGGTGAATCTGGATTATGATCCCTTACGGATAGCCGGAGGAAAGGATTCCTTGGGCCGGATTATCCCTTGTGAAGGTTATGAGGTTGTTTATTTTGACAGGATGAAGATTAAACCGAAGGTTATCCTCGAAACCCTTCAGTTTGAAAAAGGGGATTTATACAACATTCAGAAAGTATCCAGTTCCTACGCCCGCTTACAAGCTTTGAATCTGTTTAAATTTATCAATATTGTTTTCAAGGAACACTGGGATGAGGAGGGTATGCCTGCCTTAGATTGCGAGATTCAGTTGACACCGATGAAACGGCAGTCCTATAATGTTTTTCTGGAAGGAACCAATAATTCCGGTAATATCGGGGTGGGGGGGAATTTTTCCTATAATCACCGCAATCTTTTTCATGGAGGGGAGAACATTACGTGGAGTTTCTGGGGTGCCTTGAAAAAGGAGAGGCTAAAAGAAAACGAAATGTTCAGTGCAACCGAAGTGGGAACGGAGTTAAAACTGATTTCCCCCCAATTCTGGATGCCTGTATTCCGGATGGCGGAATTCCGGCGGAATTTTGCTCCCAAAACTTCTGTTTCCTTGTCTTACAGCCAGGAAAATACACGATTCTACCGCCGGAGGATTGCCAGTGCGAAATTCGGATATTTTTGGCGGAGAGCAGACAACAAATGGCATTATAATTTCGACCTGATTGATTTGAATTACGTTTTGATGCCTTATATGGATGCCAGTTTTATCAGCGAGCTCAAGAACGAATATGTAAAAAGTGCTTATACCGACCACATGATTCTGTCTGCTAATTTTTCTGCTACTTATACGGACCAGGTGGTTAATACCTCTGCAAGCTATAATTATTTCAGGGGAAATGTGGAAACTTCCGGTAATTTCCTGTTGGGTATTGACCGTTTACTGGGCAGTCCCCGGACCGTACAGAACGGGGAAAAGTTTCACAAAATGCTCGGGGTCCGTTATGCACAGTTTGTAAAAGCAGACGGAGAATACCGTTTTTCTCATTATGTGAATAAAGCCAATACAGTAGTTTACCGTTTGTTTTTAGGCTGTGGTTATCCTTACGGAAATATGAAGGCGTTGCCTTTTGAGGAGGCTTATTTTTGCGGCGGTGCCAATGGTATCCGTGCCTGGCAGTCCCGTACGCTCGGACCGGGGGCTTATTCCTCTGGGGACAGTTATCCTAACAATGTCGGAGATTTTAAGTTAGAGGCAAATATAGAATACCGGTTTAAACTGTTCTGGCTGTTGGAAGGTGCCTTGTTCCTGGATGCCGGTAATATCTGGAACATTAATAGATATGAAAACCGTCCCGGTGCGCACTTGAACGCTGATTTTTACCAACAGTTGGCGGTGGGTACCGGAATTGGTTTGCGGTTGGATGCCAATTTTTTTCTGCTTCGGTTTGATTTAGGGGTGAAAATGCGTGACCCTTCCTTGCCCCGGGGGCAAAAGTTTGTGTTGTTGAATCATAATGGCGGTTTCCGGGAATCCGTATTTAACATTGCCATAGGCTATCCTTTCTGATTCATTAAATGTTGCGCTTATGCTTTCTATTATTGTCGAGTATATTTCTCTTTTTTTACAGGTAGCTGCGGCTGCTATTGCTATCAGTTTGTTCAAACGGACGAAGTTCAATGCCTCGTGGATATTAATTTCTACCGGTTTTTTATTGATGGCTGTTTCCCGGGTATTTGAACTATGGCCGATGATTTATCCCGAAATGGAAGATCAAATGCAAATTATTCAGCGTTGGCTGGCTTTTATCGTTTCATTGGTATTGCTGACCGGAGTTTTTTATATCCGGAAGATATTCCAGTTTTTGCGTCGGGTGGATGAATTGCGCCGGGAAACGGAGAAAAGGGTTTTGGCCGCTGTCATCAAAACGGAGGAACAGGAACGTCAGCGTTTTGCAAAGGACCTTCATGATGGTTTGGGTCCCTTGCTGAGTGTGATTAAGATGCTGGTTTCCGGCCTTGATGCTAAGAATACGGTGGAAGTGAACGGGAAAATCCGGGGTAATCTCCGGCAGGCTGTGGATGAGGCTATTAGCAGTGTGAGGGATATTTCGGCCAATATCAGTCCCCATATCCTCAACCATTTCGGTTTGAAAGATGCGATAGAGGCTTTTATAAAGCGGTTGCGGCAGTCCGAAAATTTTCACGTCTGTTTTACTACAAACCTGGTAAAAGAACGGTTCGGATATAATGTGGAAGTGGTGCTTTATCGGGTGGTCTGTGAATTGATAAACAATACCTTGAGGCATGCCAATGCCACACAAGTGACCATAGACCTTCAATTGGATGAGGAGGTACTTTATCTGGAATATACAGACAATGGAATCGGTTTTGACCTGGGTACTTTGCCTGCACATGAAGGTATGGGACTGAAAAATATGCGTTACCGCCTGCAATCCGGAAACGGGGATATTGAGATTACAAGCGAACAGGGGAAAGGAATGCGGGCAAATGTATATATGCGGGTGTAAACGCTTTTTATTAAAAAGAAACCCATATCTTTGTTGATAAATCCGACTAAAATAACAGTTCATGGATACCAAATCTTCACAGAAACTGAAAATCTACATCGTTGATGACCACAAATTGTTTCGGGAGGGATTGAAACTTTTATTGTCTAATCAGGAATTTGTGAGGCATATTTACGAGGCTTCCAATGGAAAGGAGTTTATTGAAAACCTTTCATTTGTGGATTGTGACATTGTCCTGATGGATATTGAAATGCCGGAGATGAACGGGATTGAAGCTACCGGGGCTGCTTTGCGCGTGAAGCCGGGGCTGAAAGTGATAGTGCTTTCGATGTATGGGGATGAGCAGTACTATTATAAAATGGTGGATGCCGGCGTGAAAGGATTTGTCTTAAAGAATTCGGGTATTGAAAAAGTGATAGAAGCCATTCATCGGGTTGCTGCGGGAGAAAATTATTTCTCGGAGGAACTTTTGGTTAATATACTGAATCATATGCGGGAAGGGGGAAAACCGGAGCCGGAAGTACCCGATAATGAAATTTCCGGCAGGGAACTGGAGATTCTTTACCATGTTTGTCTGGGGCTTTCTAATCAGGAAATAGCCGATAAACTTTTTATCAGCAAGCGGACAGTGGATAAACACCGGGCAAATTTGCTTAGCAAAACGGGCTGCCGCAATACGGCGGCTTTGGTGATGTATGCCATAAAAAATAAAATGATCAACATATAGTGTTGTTATGGAAGGAATGATATTTGCTGCGGGATTGGGAACACGGTTGCGGCCTTTGACTGATGAGCGTCCTAAAGCGTTGGTGGAACTGAAAGGGAAACCTTTGTTGGCTTACGCGATTGAGAACATGAGAGAGGCAGGCATCCGGCGGATTGTGGTGAATGTGCATCATTTTGCCGGTCAGATAGAAGATTTCCTGAGACATTATCCCTTTCCGGAAGGAGAAATTTTGATTTCAGATGAGCGGGATGGTTTGCTGGATACGGGGGGGGGATTGCGTAAGGCCTCTTCTCTTTTTACGGCGGGAGAAGATGTGTTGGTTCATAATGTCGATATTTTTTCACAAATCAATCTGAAAGACCTTATGGCCTGTCACCGGCAGAGCAAGGCGGATGCCACTTTGGTGGTCAGTCCGTTTTCCGGGGGCAGGGGGCTGAGATTTAATGCGGAAGGTCTGCTGAAAGGATGGGAAAACGTGTCGCTCTGCGAGCGGAAGATTGTAGATGAAGATTTCTGGAGGGCGGAAATTTACAGTTTTTGTGGTGTTCAGGTGATAGGTCCGGAATTCCTGCACCGGATAGAAAGAGAAGGAGCCTTTTCCATTATAGATGAATATCTTTCACAGGCGCGTTTGCATCCCGTCAGGATGTATCTTTATGAAGGCCTTTTCCGGGATTTGGGAACTCCCCGGAGTTTGGGTGAAGTAGAGAAGAATTTTTTATAGAAAGCATCCATTTCCCCGCAACCCTCTTCTGGCTTTTTGCGTTATTAGATAACTTTCTTTTAGTATATTTTTCATATCTTCGGAAAGTGTAAAACGGCAATATGAAGAGAATTCTGAAATATTTGGGGAGGATAACAGGCGCAATTTTCTTGTTGCTTCTTCTTGTCGTTTTTTTGATTTACCTGCCTCCTGTCCAGAAAATGGTTTTTGACAAGGTTCTGGATTATGCTTCTTCTCATTATGGATTGTCGTTGGAAGCAGAGAAGTTTCGGTTGGGATTCCCTTTAAAACTGGAGTTGGAAAATGTTTTTGCGAGGAAGTCCGGGGCAGATACTCTTCTGGCAGCACAATCCCTGAAGGTGAATATCGGATTGAAGAAGATTTTGCGGAGAGAACTCTCGGTTGACGGGTTGGTGCTGAAACAGGCCAGGATGGTTGTGGAGAATGATACAACCGGAATGCGGCTGGACACCAGAATTGGCGAGTTGAGTCTGGAGGCAAGGAGCGTGAATCTGTCCGAAAAAAAAGTAATGGTGGATTATATCCGTCTGCAAGAGGGAGAAGTTGATTTATTTCCCGGGAGCAATTCAGAGCAGGACACCGCTACATCGAAAATACCGGACTGGACATTTGAAATAGACCATATTGATTTAAATCAAATCGCTTACAGGATGGGAAAGGATTCCCTTTCTTTTTTTTATACGGGTTTAAAAGAAGGAAGGGTTACTGAAGGGATTGTTGTGTTGGGAGGCAATGCTGTCAGTGTCGGTTCTGTTTTTGTGTCGGGCGGGTGGTGCCGGATGAGGTCCGGGGAAAAAGTTGCCGGGGACGGACAAGTCTCCTGGACCCCGGAAGTGCCGGCTGTACCCTGGACTATCCGGGCAGGTACCGTACGATTGGAGAATAGTGCATTTCAGATGGAGCGACAGAACCTGCCGCAAACACATTTAGTTCTGGCAGGTATTGGGATTCAGTTGGATAGCATATACAACCGGGGAAGCATAATCAAGGCACTTTTAAAAGACTTGAAAGCCGTGCAGGAAGGGGGAATTGAGGTAACGGCAATGAGGGCTGCGGTTGACCTTGATACTGCTGTCACTGCTTTGCACGGAATGTATGTGCAGACTCCCTATAGCTGGCTTCGCCTCGAGGCTCAAGCGGATACTTCCTTGCAGCATTTGATGGGAAAGATGCCTCTGACTGTTAGTCTGAGTGCCCGTATAGGTATGCAGGATATACTTCCTTTTTATGAGAATATTCCGCTTGTTATCCGGCAGAAAACAATGGGGGTGAATGCTTCTTTTGCTTTGTCCGGTGAACGGATTCAGCTTGGTCAGTTGATTCTGGATATGCCGGGACATTTTAAAGTGACAGGAAACGGGAGGGCTGCTTCCTACCGGCAATTGTCCGGACTACGGGGAAAAGTAGACCTGCGGGCGGAATTGGAGGATATTACTTTTATGCAGGAATACTTGCAAAGGGAGGGGATTCATATTCCCCGGCAGATGAATCTTACCGCTTCCCTGAAAGCCGACCGGGGGGATTTGGCAGCCCGTGCCGATTTGAAATGCAGGCATGGACTGTTACATTTTTCCGGCAATTATCAGATGAAACCAGAGCGTTATGAAGGGGAAATCGAGTGGGCTGATTTCCCGTTATCTTCTTTTTTACCCCGGGATTCCTTAGGCGAAGTGTCTGCCCGCATGCACCTTAAGGGAACAGGTTTTTCCTGGCCTCAGGCGCGGGCGGAAGTTATTGCCCGGATAGATGATTTTTTTTACCGGGGACATTCGTATAACGGTATCGATTTGCAAATGTCTTTGGACCACACCCGTCTTCGCGGTTATCTTGAGTCGAAAGATAGCCTGGCACCAGTAGAACTGCTCTTTCGGGGGGATTCTGTGGAAACGGCCTATCGGATGGATGTCACGGGAAGGATTGATGAAGTGGATTTGGAGGCACTGCACCTGGTGGCGGAACCTTTAAAGGTAGGGATGAACCTGCATGTACAGGCGGAAATGGCGCCTGAGAATGCTTATCATCTGAATTTGTCCCTGGATAGTCTGCGGATGACGGACAGGCAACGTAATTATGCTTTAGGCCGTCTGGAACTGGATATGCAAAGCGATAGGGAGAAGGTCGGGTTGACTCTGACGTCCGGTGACCTGAACCTGAAATTCCGTTCTGATACCGCTTTGATGGGTTTTATTGCCCAGGTTCAGAAAACCGTACAGTTGATGGATGAATTGGTCGGGAAGAAAGAGGTGGATATGAACCGGGTGAAAAAAGAGTTACCTCCTTTTAACTTTTCACTGACGGGAGGCCGGGAGAATGCTGTGGCCGGTTTTTTGAAATCCCGGAATATTGGTTTTAAAAACATTTATTTTGACGCAGTTTCAAGAAGGCGTCAGGGAGTGCGTCTGGGTTTTGAGGCCGAAGCTCCTTATTTCGGAAAAGTCCGCCTGGATTCCGTACAGTTGGGGGCCTGGCAGACAGGGAAGGGATTGGCCTATCATTTGAATGCGCGCAGTTCGGCCGAGAGTTGGAAGGGCTTGTTTAACATCAACCTCACCGGGAGAATACAGGAAAATCAGTTGCGGGTGGAGTTGAAGCAGAAGAACAACCAGGGAGAAACCGGTTTTGATCTGGGGTTGAATCTTACTTTGCTGGATAGTGCTTTTGCTGTCAGTTTCTTTCCGGTAAATCCGATACTGGGGTATAGCCGCTGGATGGTGAATGCCGGTAATAAAATCGTGGTGGGTAAGGATTTGAAAGTCAATGCCGATTTACGTATGGCTTACCGGGATAAGTTGGTCGGGATTCGTTCTCTGGAACCTGAGGAGGACGGAAAAGAACGTTTGCAAATGGAGATTCGGGGGATTCAATTGGAAAATCTGTCCCGCATGCTGCCTTTTATGCCTGAACTGGCCGGTGTCGTGAATACGGATTTGATGTTGTATTTCCGGGAGAATCTGATGGGAGTGGCCGGAGAGGTCGGAGTGCGGGATTTGTATTACCGGGGACAAAGGGTTGGTACCCTGGATTTGGGACTGGAGTATGCCGGAAAGAACCGTTTCACAGAACATGCTGTTGATTTTGAACTGAAAATAGACAGTGTCCGCCGGGCAGTTGCCAAAGGGACATTTTCTACGTCTGAAAACGGAAGTGGTTTAGAGATGGATGTGGATATTCCTTCCCTTCCGTTGTATGTGGCAAATGCCTTTATGCCTTCCGGTATTTTGAAGTTAGGCGGGGAAGTAAACGGCTATCTGCACTTGAGGGGAACCCTGGAGAGGCCTTTACTGAATGGAGAATTGGCCTTTCGCAACGGAAAAGCCAATGTGCTGATGCTTGGCACTACTTTCAGTATGGACTCTGTTCCTTTGAAAGTGCAAGACGGCAAGGTATTGTTTCGCCGCTATCGCTTCCTGGCCCCCAATGGCAGCAGTTTAGCAGTCAACGGAGATATGGCATTGACACCGTTTGACCGTATGGGAATGAACATCACGGTGAAAGCTGCGGATTTTGAAGCGGTGAATGTAAAGAAAAACACCGAATCTCTGGTGTATGGTAAAGCCTATACCGATATTGATATGCAAATTGCCGGTACTTTTTCCGATTTAAGCGTGTCGGGCAACATCAGTTTGCAAGACCGTACGGCGATTGTCTATACTCTTCGGAATTCTGATCCTCAGCTGGCGGAACATAGTGAAGGTTTGGTGCGTTTTGTCTCTTTTCGGGATACTACCCTGAATGAAGCCGACGATTTGACTAACCGTGTCGAAACCGGAAGTTTTTCATTGAGGTTATTGATTGAAATCGGGAGTCAGGTGAGTGCGACCGTTGCCTTGTCGGAGGACGGCAGTAATTACGTTTCCATCCAGGGGGGAGGAAATCTGGTGCTGGTGACAGGCCCTGAAAGCGGTATGACTTTGACGGGAAGATATATCCTTTCCGGCGGTACGGTTGTGTATAATGTCCCTATTGCCGGGAAAAAGGAATTTTCCATCCGGAACGGCAGTTATGTCGAGTGGACCGGTAATGTTGCCAATCCCATTCTGAATATTTCTGCGTCAGAAGCAGTGAAAGCTACGGTGGAAGATGGCGACCGCAACCGTTTGGTGACCTTTGAGTCGATTATCCGCATTCAGAATACCTTGAACCAGCCGGATATCACTTTCGACCTCTCTGCTCCCAACGATATGGTGATTCAGAATCAGCTGAACACTTTTTCAAAAGAGGAAAGAACACGCCAGGCCCTGAACCTGATGATATATAATACTTACACGGCTCCGGGTGCGGCAAAATCACAGGGAGGGAATCAGGTAGCCAACAATGCCTTATATAATTTCGTAGAGAATGAATTGAACAAATATACCCGGAAGGTTGGGCTGACAGTCGGTATGGATTCCTATAATACAGATGAAAATACAGTCCGGACAGATGTTACGTATGAATTTTCGAAACAGTTTTTTAATGACAGGATCCGGATAAAAATCGGAGGCCGGATTTCCACCGATAACAGTGATAATCCTTCCAATAACGGGAATCTGCAGGATAATTTGGTTGATGATATTTCAATAGAATATGTGTTTACCAAAAAAAGGAACCTGTTTCTGAAAGTATTCCGGCATTCTAATTATGAGAGTGTTTTGGACGGAGAGGTTACTCAAACAGGGGTTGGTGTCGTCTGGCGGAAAGATTTTCGTAAATTTAAAGACTTATTTAAAAATAAATACCGCCGTGGGCAGGAAAAAGCGGATGGGGGGATGACAGAAGATACAGAAAATGAGGAAAAGTGATGAAACAAAACTGGAATACAAAGAATAGAAACGCAAACCGGCAGATTACTCCCGGTAAATGGAAACGTTTGTTTCCCTGTTGCTTTCCTATGGTTTGTATTTTTCTGGTAATGTCCTGTTCCACTACCCGGAAACTGACAGAAGGAGAAATACTCTATACCGGAGTGAAAAAAATGAAGATAGAGGTTCCTCAAAAAATGAAATTGACGGGTAACCAGAAATCGGCAGCTACGGGGCCTCTTTCGGTCAAACCGAATAATCCTCTGTATTCCCCTTATATCCGTTCACCTTTTCCGGTTGGGTTATGGGTTTATAATTGGAATATTAAAAAGGAGAAAGGGATAAAATGGTGGTTGTACCGTAAATTGGCCAAGAAACCGGTGCTGATTAGTGATGTACAACCGGAATTGCGGTTGAAAATGGCTGAGAATGCCATGAAGGATTTCGGATTCTTTGGCGTCCGGAGCCGTTACGAAGTTATTCCTAAACGAAATCCCCAAAAAGCCAGAATTAGTTACTGGATGGAATTGCCCGAACCTTTCCGTTACGGGACCATTGAATTGTGGGGATGGAAATCCGAACTGGACAGCATTGTGCGTCCTTTTCTGAAATATATGGGGCTAAAAACCGGAGACCAGTATGATGTGAATCTTTTGAATGAAGGACGGCAGAAGATTTCGGATTTGTTGCGGAATAAAGGATATTACTTTTTTCAGCCCGATTATATAGAGTATCTGGTAGATACGACTGCCGGACAGAAGGTTGCAGATGTCCGTATCGGATTGAAACAAGGCATTCCGGATAATGCTTTTTATCCCTATTCTGTACGGAATGTGGAGGTCGTTTTGAGTGGGAATGATGGTACCGGCCAAATGGATTCTGTTCTGATGGACAGTGTTAAAATTTTATTCCAGCCTCCAGTTACTTTAAAACCCAATGTTTTGTTGAGAACCATTAAAGTGCGGCCGGGGCAGACTTATTCGGCTTTCTTGCAAAGCAGGACCCAGGCCAGTTTTGTTCAGCTGGGGGTTTTTAAATTTGCCAATCTCTCGATTAATGCTCCGGCGACGCCAGGTCCCAAAGTGCTGGATATGCAAATCAATGGTGAGTTTGCTTTGCCTATAGAAACTGAAGTGGAAGTGGATGTTGCCTCCAAATCCAATAACCTTTTAGGACCCGGATTGACCCTGGGGGTTACAAACCGGAATATGTTTAAACGGGCCGAAACCTTTGCCGTACGTCTTACCGGGTCTTACGAGTGGCAGGTCGGTGGTAATAAAAGCACTACAGGAAATACCGGATTAATCAATTCTTATGAATTGGGATTGAATTTTACTCTCTCCGTACCCCGTTTATTGCTTCCTCGTTTTATGAAATCCGGGCGGGATAAACGGGAACAGACGCATTTCCAGATAGGAACCGATTTATTGAACCGGCATAATTATTTCCGGATGGTTTCTTTTTGGGGAAGTGCTACTTATGATTTTAATTCTTCCTACCGGAATTATCATTCCGTTGTCCCCTTTAAATTGAATTATACCTACCTGCTTCGGACTTCCCATGCTTTTGATTCAGTTACTATGCATAATCCTTCGGTGGCCCAAAGTTTCCGGAATCAGTTTATCCCTTCCATGTCCTATACTTATACTTATGACCGGAAAGCCACTTACCGGAATCCGAACCGTTTGTTCTGGCAGACTTCTGTTACACAGGCCGGCAATATCATTTCCGGTATTCAATATCTGGCCGGAAATCATCAGGGAGAAGGGAAGAAAATCCTGAATAACCGTTATTCTCAATTTCTGAAACTGACTTCGGAAGTGATAGGATATAAGACCGTAAACAGGAAAAATCAGCTGGCTATGCGGATTATGGGAGGCATTGGTTATGCCTATGGCAATGCCAAAGTGATGCCGTATAGCGAACAATTCTATATTGGAGGGTCAAATAGCATCCGTGCTTTTCACATCAGGTCGATAGGGCCGGGCAGTTATCATCCGGTGGAAAGTAAATACGCTTACCTCGACCAAACCGGAGATATCAAAATAGAAGGGAATATGGAGTATCGTTTTGAGATATACGAACGGTTTAAAGGAGCTTTGTTTGTAGATGCCGGTAATGTTTGGCTCTTGAAAAAAGAAACACAGCGACCGGGAGGAGAATTCAGGCTGAAAGGTCTGGGAAAAGAAATAGCACTTGGTACTGGTGCAGGAATCCGGTATGATTTTTCTTATATTGTTATCCGGGCAGATTTGGGAATACCTCTCCATGCACCTTATGATACCGGAAAAAGCGGTTATTATAATATTCGGGGAAGTTTTTGGAAAGGACTGGTATTGAACCTGGCTATCGGATATCCTTTTTAAGGGGAATTTGTAGCGCTAAGGGGAATCGAACCCCTGTTTTAAGAATGAGAATCTTACGTCCTAACCCCTAGACGATAGCGCCGTAGTGTCTATTGAAAAAAGCCTGCTTTTGCAGACTTCCATCCTGAGCTGTTAGTGAGATTTGAACTCACGACCTCTTCCTTACCAAGGAAGTGCTCTACCCCTGAGCTATAACAGCATTTGCATCGAATGTTTTCTTTAGGAAAACATCCTATCGAAAAGCGGTACAAATGTAATGCTTTTGTGATACAATACAAATTTTTTGTATTAAATTTTTTTATGTGATGATTTTTCTCTGCTAATATGGGAAAGACATCTTTGTTTATATTTTTTGATATGTATATCTTTGCCCCCTCAAAAAAAAGAATGATTTAAAATGATATTTTCTAAACGAAGAGGAATGATGAAAAGATTTTTTTCTACCGGCCTGTTTGTTTTGGCTGGTATTTTTTTATTGGCGGTCAGTTGTCAGAAAGATAAGGAATTGGCGCCAGAGGGGGAAAAGGATATCAAGGCCTTTCCCGTTACCTTGACAGAGGCAGACTACAATTCGGAAAACACGTATTATTTGCTGAACGACAACGAATCTCCGGATGTTTTTTTTGATGCCGGCCAGCGGAGCTTTTATGTTACTCAGCCGTTGCAAATCCAGATGGACGACGAGCACAACTTTCAACTCCGTTTTTACAGTCCCAGGGCTTTGAGGAATGTAACGATCTGGGCAACTATAGATGGCTATGAGGAAGAGTTCAGGTTTATGTCGCTCGAAAAGGTGATGCCGTTCCAGCAACTTCGGGTACATATTCCTTTTGCTACTAAAGACATGACAGCTTACACCCGTAGCGGGAAAAAGATTCAGATTATGGCAAATCCGCATTTGATGAAAGAGAATATGACATTTACCATTGAATGTAACGACCCTTATTGGAAACGCCTGCAATCCATCCGTTGCAAATGGTATATTGCTTTTGGCAGGTACAGTGATACCCATCAGAACTGGCGGTACAAGATGATGGCGTCACATACGCGTGAAGCTGTGGCAATCGCCCTGAATATGAGTTATATGTTTTCGTCAGAACGGTTTGAAAGGGCATTGCACGATTTCGGTCCCCTGCATAGTGACAATAACAAGACAGTTATTGATAAAAATGCTTTGCTGACAAGAGTGTTGAACCATAGCGGGTTGCTTTTCGGCTACACGACAGGAGTGATGGGCTTGGGCGGTGGAACTACTTTCGGTATACATGAGTCTTGTTATCTGGAACATTATGCCGACGATAGAAGTATTACGGAAACTATTTTCCATGAATTTGCGCATTGTGTGGGCTATGGCCATAACGGAAATATGACATACGAACAAACCGGGCCGGGATGGGTTACCCTGTGCAATAATGTGTATGTTGATTTGTCGCTGGATAAGGAACTTCCCGTTTATTCCCGCCGTTTCATACACACCCGCAGAAATAAAAACAGATATTTCGATGATATATATGTGACTTCAAAACACGTCATTGAAGATCCGGAACTGGATGCTCTGGACGGTGGCTTGTCCCCGTTGCAGGGAAAAACGGACCAGGGAGGAAATGGCGGAGGCCCACTTACATTCAGATTGGACTATACGGATGTGCCCGGAGCTACGGCGGCAACATTTCGGCCTAAAGATGTGTATGTTTACGGAGATACCCTCTATGTTGTGAATGATGCTGATAATCATTATAGTTTAGAAATATTCAATGTGGCATCCGGGAATAAAAAACATGTGGCAAGTATTAGGGAATGGAAGCGGGGAGAGGAGACAGAGAAGTTCTCCGGTCGCCCGAACGGGGTTACCCGGGCCAATGGCAAACTTTTTGTTACTCATGAAAACAGCCGCACAGAGATTTTTGATGCGGCCACTCATCGGTTCTTTACTTGTATTGGCAATGGCGCATGGGGTACGGGACCTTTTCAAACTGTTCACGCTTTTGATGTGTTGCTTTATAAAGGGCTTGTTCTGATTCATGACAAACGCTGTGTCGTTGCTGTGGAAGAGCGGATTCTGGAAGCCGGGAAGGCACCGCGTATATACCTCCGTTTTGAAGGGGTGGGTGAAGCCAGAGGTACTTATGGCATGGCTGTGGACGAACAATCCGGATGGCTCTATGCTGTTCATCCTGCAAAGCGTATAGATGTGTTTGACCTTACCACAATCCGCGAAGGCATGTCCCTCATGCGCATGAGGCAGATGGCTTATAAAAATGTTCCTTATGATCTGGATTTCTGCAACGGAAGACTGTTTGTCAGTTCTGGCGGAGAGGAGAAATTTTGTGAAATTCATCCCGAAACGGGGGATATTCTGAAAAACCATACGGTTATCGGAGACATTACCTTACAATCTCCGGAGAAGTTTTGTATCCGCCGCAATACATTGTTCATTACTGACCGGACCATTAACGGACCGTGTGTTTATGCTATCCCTATGAGTAAATTGAAATAAAATACAGTCGCTTTAAAAAAGAATATGAACATGAAAGTATATATTTATATCCTGCTGATATTGTTTTTAGGCCTGACTATCCGATGTAGTAAAAAAGATGGTCACGTACCTGGTTTCGATGACGGAAAATACAACAGTTTTTGGTATTATTCATATGAAGCTGCCATGTTGCTTGATGCAGAAACTTTGGGTATGGAAACTGCGGAAGATTTTCTTCCTTATACCGTAGCTCATCTGGGAGATACTCTTTTTATTGCAAACACCGGAAAAGCAGGTAACAATTTGCTGATGTTCAGCCAAAAGAAAAAAGAATTATTCGGGGCACTGAAATCGTGGCAGTTCAATGGCGAGGAAAAGACTTTCAGCAGTCAGATAGAGGCTATTGTTCCGGCAGGCAACCGATTGTACGTTGCTGAACGCCAGTCCCGCATTCATGTGTTCCAATTGCCGGACCTGACTTATATTACTTGTATCGGCAACGGGAAATGGTTCGGGCCTGTGTTTCAAGTCCAGGCGCTTGCTGTGAAGGATGGGCTTATCTATGCACGCGATAAAAACGGAAATGTCAGCATTTATAAAGAGTCGGATGTTACGCCGGAAAACTACCAGAAAATACAACGTTACCATCAGGCTTCCAGTAGTGGCAGTCCGGGAAACAATGCTTTTGCACCCCACTATATGCAAGTCAACGCCGCAGGCAATATTCTGCTTACAGACTATGAAAGCAGGAAAATACGTGTACTGAATCCGGCATTGGTCAATGATGATTTCCAGGATGGCACTTCCATTGATGTGGATGACCAGATTCTTTTTTCCGGTTTTAAGCCCAAAACATTTGCCTTATGTGATGAACGTTGGTATGCCACAGGCGATAATAATGCCATCAATATATACGACTGCTGGCAGAAAGAATGGGTGAAAGAGTTGAAAACCATCAAAGGGTATGCGTTCTCCCAACCCGTGCGTATCTATGCGCAGTGTGATTCCGTACTTTGGGTTTCAGACATGCATAATACGAAGCGTACATTGGTTAAAATGGCGGTATATAAGGGAGAGATACGCGAATAATGTTTGTAGTTGCAACTGATTGAATGGATATTTTAAGCCCGTCTGTATCAGCAGACGGGCTTCTTTTTTTGGTAGAAAGTTTGCTGGTGCCTGCCTGGAATGGGGTTGTATGAGTGGAGTGTTTACTTTAATTTATTGTATTCCTTTTCCGTTACCGGTTCAAGCCATTCATTTGATGTATGTTCGCCGGCGATTTCAAAAGCGAGGTGTGAGAACCAACTGTCGGCAGCTGCACCGTGCCAGTGTTTTACACCTGCGGGAATGTGGATGACTGTGCCGGGCAGAATCTCCTGCGCAGGTTTCCCCTCTTCCTGATACCAGCCCCGTCCGGCTATGCCGATAAGCATCTGGCCGCCCCCCTCGGTGGCATGGTGTATATGCCAGTTGTTGCGGCAACCGGGTTCGAAGGTAACATTAGAGAAAGGTATCTGTGTTTCTGATATGCGGGCCAGGTAGCTGTTGCCGGTGAAATATCGGGCATATGCCGTATTGGGCTCGCCGATGGGGAAAATCATTTCCTGTTGAAATGCGGCTTTGGCATCTTCTCCGGTGATGTTTTCTGCCCACACCTTTTTTGCCAGGTTGAACGCGGCCCATGCTTTTGGCCATCCCGCATAGAAGCCAATGTGAGTGATGGTCTCGGCTATTTCTGTTCGGGTGATACCGTTTTCTTTTGCCGATTGTAAATGAAATGTCAGGGAGTTGTCTGTAATGCCCTGGCTGATGAGCGATGTGATGGTTACCAAACTGCGGTCGCGGAGATTCAACAGGTCGTTGCGGCTCCATACCTCTCCGAAAAGGACATCATCGTTGAGTTCCGCGAATTTGGGGGCGAACTCACCGAGTTGGTCGCGCCCTGCCGTCTGTACTATCTTTTTCTGTGCCATAACATGAAGTGTTAACAAACTGAAAATTGTAAATAAAAAAATTCTGTCCATAGTCCGTTACATTATAAATGCTTTTCCTTTTTAGAACCGTGATTTGTTTTTATCTGAAACAAAATTAAAACTGATTGTTTTGATACAGTGTATCAGAATTATAGATAAAATGACCAATTTTATCTATATCGGTGATTCTTTTGTGGCATAACCTGATTTTTCAGAAAAAGAATAACTTTGCCCTATGAGTGAAATAGAACGTATAGATTCCGTACAGCAATACAATGATTATTTCGGGGTGGAAACTCTTCATCCTTTAATGACCGTGATAGACGGAAGTGAAGCCAAGCCGTTGCGTCTGAGCGTTAAATTTTTTTTGATTTTTTGTATATTTATAAAAGACATTGATTGTGGCATTTTGAAATATGGGCGCAGTATATATGATTATCAGCAGGGTACAATGCTTTTCGTGGCTCCGGGACAAATCATGGGTTCGGCAGATGATGACCGGCTACATCAACCCCAGGGCTGGATTGTGGCATTTCATCCGGAATTTTTGCATGGGACTCTCCTGTCTGAGATAATCAGGGAATATTCTTACTTTTCATATAATGCAAACGAAGCATTACACCTTTCCGAACAGGAACGTTGTACCATCATTGAATGTATCACGAAAATCCGGGCCGAGTTGCGGCATCCCGCAGACAAGCATAGCAAGTCACTGATTGTTGACAATTTGAAACTTTTGCTGGATTACTGTGTCCGTTTTTATGACCGTCAGTTTATCACGCGGGAGAAGGCTAACAGCGATGTGCTGGCGCGGTTTGAAGAATTGCTCGACGATTATTTTGCGTCTGATGTCCCTGCTGAAAATGGCTCTCCGACTGTCCAATATTGCGCTGAAAAACTCTGTATGTCGGCAAATTATCTGAGTGATTTGCTGCGAAAGGAAACCGGTTTCTCGGCTTTGAAGCACATCCAGCAAAAGATGGTAGATGTTGCCCGAAACCGCCTTGTCGGCAGCCGGAAGACAATCGGCGAAATTTCCTACGAGCTTGGTTTCCCGTACCCGCAACATTTCAGTCGGTGGTTCAGGAAAATGACCGGTACGTCACCCCATGAATACCGATTGACCAATTAATCGGGAAACTTCTTTTTTATCTCTTCTTGCAGCAAGTTGAGGAAACGGGCGGCATGAGCACCGTCCATCTGTGTGTGGTGGAACTGGAAAGACACGGTCAGTGTGGTCCGGAACAGTCTTTTCTTGTATTTTCCCCAAATCATAAATGGATTGTTAAAAATGCCGCTATACATACCTACCGCTCCGTTTATGTCATATTGAGCGAGCGCTGAAGTGCCGATGACCATACTTTCAGTGAGGTCGTGGTTCTGGCAACTTTCGACTACCTGACGGGTGAGGCGCAGATAGTCGGCGTTAAATGCGGATAGTTCTTTGGAGAAGGGAATATCGCACGAACTGACCTCTCCGGCTTTATTGGCTACAATCGTATTTACGGCCAGGGTGTCGTACTGAATCAACTTATCACCCACGGGAAGCGTATAGAATTCTTTCACCTGGTTGGCCGCCTGTCCGATGCACCAGCACATCAGCATATTAAATTTTAAACCTTTCTTCCGGCTTAACCGCACGAGGCGTGACACGTCAAGCGTCTTGAAGAACGTCACCATCGGCATCGGAGCTTTCATCCACATCTCAAATGCATAGGCACGCGTGGTTTTTCGGGGATCAATTTCTTTCATGGGCTTTTGGGTGTAAGTAATAGGAGAATGTCAAATATAATATTTGTAGGTCTTGTTTGGGGTATAGAACCGATGCAGCATATTATGATATTTGATTATCAGTAGTTTATGGTTTAAAAGATAGACTGCTCAAAAATTTACTTGTTTTTTCGCCGAAAATTGAAGATTTAACGTTTTTAACCTTAGTTTGTCTTCAAACGAAGGGAAAAGAGAAAAATAATCCTCGTTTGCTTTGAAACTTACGGTTCGCAAAGATAAAGCTTATCTGTGATTATTTCGCCGATTATGGATGCAAAATCGTAGATGAGTTCACGGATTTTTTAGCTTATAATTGGGTGGCTTTCGATTTTGGTAGAGCTATTTCTTTTCTTCCCTCTTTTAGTTTTACTTTAATGCGTGTATATATGAATACAGGATAAAGTAAAGTTACTTTTCGTTTGAATGGGCAAACTAATATTAACACAGACACAGCAAGGAGTGTTTGTTAGGCCTGTATAACGAATAGTATTTTATTTCGGAATAGATGTATACGGTGCTTATGAATAATATGATGGCATTTAATTTTGAAATTCTATTCCAAATGGCTATGTCTATGACTAATTATATGGTTTTGATGCGATTTTTCATGTATAATATATCATTAAATAAATAAAAAGTAGCATCTTTGCATATTATATGATGTATTGACATGGCAAAGAATACAATGGGAACTAAGTTGCCCCGAAAATTGGAGCAGAAGATGTCGATTGTAGGAGAACAGATTAAACTGGCTCGCTTACGCAGGAATCTGAGTGTGGCTCAGGTGGCAGAACGTGCAACCTGTTCTCCGTTGACTGTATCACGAATAGAGAAAGGTGCACCGACAGTGGCAATCGGAATATATTTGCGTGTGTTGTATGCTTTACAACTTGACGATGATATTCTGTGGTTGGCCAAAGAAGACAAACTAGGGAAAACATTACAGGATTTGAGTTTGAAGACAAGAGAACGTGCATCAAAAAAGGAGTAAACGATGAAGACCCTATATGTATATGCCGATTTTGACTGGCTCAAGGAAGTAGAACTAATTGGTGAGCTGGGTTATGAATCACTTCGTGGTTCGAACAGCTATTGCTTTACGTTTTTGTGGAAAAAACGGAAAACTTGCCCCCTTAAAAACGGATGAAGGTGACCACCTAAAGTTCCTCCTTCAAAAAAGTGTAAAGTTGTTCATCGG
>NZ_QWEL01000010.1 GCF_009935865.1 Odoribacter sp. Z80 | reverse complement strand
GACCCCATTCCCGATGAACAACTTTACACTTTTTTGAAGGAGGAACTTTAGGTGGTCACCTTCATCCGTTTTTAAGGAGGCAAGTTTACCGTTTTTTCCAAATTATAATTTTAACAAACCAATAAAACAAAAATCAAAAAATTCTTTTTTACATTTGTATTTTTAAAATTACAGAGTTTTGATTTGACAAGAAGTGTGGCATATACTTAAAAATTAAAACATAAAATTCAACAGAATGAAAAAAATAGTTTTTCTATTACTGGTTGTGATACCTTTTATGGTATTCGGGCAAAAATCCCAGATTAAATTCGAAGCCACTTCCCACAGTTTCGGAACCATCAGCGAAACCGGTGGTAAAGCGGTTCACGATTTTCTTTTTAAAAATACAGGAGATGCTCCCTTAATCATCACTAATGTACGGGCAGGTTGTGGCTGTACCACTCCGGAATGGAGCCGCGAACCCATCGCTCCGGGAGCAACCGGAAATATCAAAGTATCTTTCGACCCCACCGGACGGCCGGGAGCATTCATTAAATCCGTCACCGTCAATACCAACGGCAATCCTTCCGTAGTGACCCTTACCATCCGGGGAAATGTAAGCCGCAAACCGGCTTCGCCTTATGCCAGTTACAAATTCTCCATCGGTACCCTGAAACTGACTACGCTCCACTTGAATCTGAATGCCATTAAAAACGACAAACAAACAGAGAAAACCATAGATATTATCAACTCTGGAACAGAACCTCTGAATATCACCGCAACAAGCACTTCTCCGGCCATAACCGTCAATGTCGAACCCAAAACTTTAGGGAAAGGAGAAAAAGGAAAAATACAAGTCATCTATGATGCACAGAAAAAGAACGACTGGGGATTTGTATCGGATAAAATTGAAATAAAAACCCAGAATGCAGTCGGGAACATCATGATTGTCGGAAACATACAGGAGGATTTTTCAGCCTATAACGGCGATTTCTCCGATGCTCCGGTTGCTGTTTTTTCAGAAATGGAAAGCATCTTGGAAAATCTGGCCCCCAACAGCACAGTAACTCACGAGTTTTATATTCAGAATACCGGAAAATCTGATTTGATCATCAGAAAAACCCGGACTTCGGATAATCAGGTATCTGTAAATGTAGCTAAAACTTCCATAAAACCCGGAAAGAAAACCAAAGTAGTTATTACTTTCAAAACCGGACAGATTTCCAAAGCAACCAAAATCATCCAGTTTACGTTAAACGACCCGCGTAATTCTATCGCCACTTATAAAATAGTAAGCATCTTGAAAAAATAAAAGCATCGTTAAAATCCTACGAACATGAAATCCGTTTTATTTTTGACTATTTTCTCTCTTTTGGCGATAAAAATCCTCGCACAAGGACGTTTAGAGCTCGAAACACCTCGGATAATCCTGGATCGTTTAATGGTAGACGACCAGCCCCAACACGCCACTTTTACAATTAAAAACAGCGGCGACCAACCGATCATCATCACCCGGGTCACTCCCATGTCAAGTCAAATCAAAGCAGACTGGACGAATGAACCATTGGCTCCGGGAAAAAAAGGGACCATTACCCTGACATTTACACCTTCCAGATTTCCAGAAAATTTCAACTATAAAATACTGATTTACTCGAATGCACAAAACAACCGGGAAGAGGCAGAACTGGCAGGAACGCTGGTAGAAAATCCGGACAAACTCAAGTTATCCTACAAATACGATCTCAACGGATTAGCTTTCAAAACCACCAATGTCAATTTGGGTAAAGTTTTTACCTGGCAGAAAATATCCGATACAATTACCTTTATCAACACCAGGAAAGAAACGGTTAAACTAAGCGTACAATACCAACCGGCCCACCTTCAAACCAGATTTATTCCGGAAGAAGTGGCTCCAGACCAAAAAGGATGTGCCGTCATTACTTATGACGCCCCCAAGAAAAATGATTATGGCTACAACTATGAAAGCATCATCCTTTCCATAAATAATTCCCGGGATTATAAAACCCGTCTTTCCGTGAGTATCAACCTCCTGGAAGATTTCAGCAAACTCAACAAAAAGCAATTGTCAGAGGCTCCCATAGCTTCTTTTAAACAAAAAGATATCAATTTCGGAGAGATAAAAAAAGGAGAAAAGGTCAACTGTGATTTTGAATTGACTAATAGCGGAAAAAGTGACCTTATCATCCGTAAAACCAAAGCCAGTTGCGGTTGTACGGCTGTAACCCTGGGCAACAAAACACTGGCACCAGGACAATCGACGATAATCCGGGCTACCTTTGATTCTACCGGCAAATCCGGACGGCAATACAAAACCATTACCGTCATTACCAATGACCCTGCCCAAGCGGAAGTACAATTAAATATTCAAGGAAACATTAAAGAAAAATAGGAATATCCAGGCAAAAGAAGTAACCCCAAAGATGATATACCCGGAACATTTCGAATCCAAAATCAAATTCGATAAGATCAGGCAGCTCATTAAAAACTATTGCTCCAGCGATATGGGCAAAGAACTGACGGACGCAATGAGTTTCACAGCAGAGCCTCATCTCCTGGAAGAAAAATTAACAGAAACCCGGGAATTCATGTCTATTCTCCTGGAAGAAAATGAATTTCCGGATACTCACTTCCGGGATGCCCGTCCTTTTCTACAGAAAATCAGAATAGAAGGTTTATTTCTGGAAATAGCGGAAATGGTTTCTTTAAAAAATTCCTTGGAGACTTTATCCGCAATCCTCCGTTTTTTCCGGACCAAAGAGGAACGCTACCGCCTTCTCTGTAGCAAAGCAGAAACGATTTTTCAGTTTCCGCTCATCTTACAACACTTAGATTCTATTGTTTCCAAACACGGAACCATAAAAGACTCGGCCTCTCCTGAACTAAGCAATCTACGCCGTGAATTGCAAAAAAAACAGGCAGGGATTTCAAAACGGATGCAGAGTTTATTACAACAAGCACAATCCGAAGGATGGGCGGACAGGGAAAGTAGCATTGCCATCCGGGATGGTCGTATGGTCATCCCCATCCCCTCAGCATACAAACGAAAAATCAATGGTATTGTACATGATGAATCAGCTACCGGCAAAACTTCTTACATAGAGCCCACAGAAATCGTTGAGACAAACAATGAAATCCGGGAACTGGAATTGGAGGAAAAAAGGGAAATCAATCGCATCCTCCGTAAATTCGCCGATGAGCTTCGCCCGCATATCGACGAACTACTGCCTGCATACGACTTTCTGGCCTATATCGATTTTGTCAGGGCAAAAGCTTCTTTTTCCAATTACATAAATGCAATCGTTCCCCCTTACAGCGAACGTGCGGAAATGTTATGGTATGAAGCCCGGCATCCATTGTTATGGCTCAGCCTGAAAAACACAGACAAAGTATTGGTTCCACTCAACATTGAGATAAATGAAGACCAACGGATTATCCTGATTTCAGGCCCCAATGCCGGAGGAAAATCCGTATGCCTGCAAACAGCCGGACTCCTGCAATACATGTTTCAATGCGGATTGCCCGTACCCGTCAGTGAAACCAGCAAATTCGGCATTTTTAAACATATCCTGATTGACATCGGAGACGAACAGTCACTTGAAAACGATTTGAGCACCTATAGTTCCCATTTGATCAACATGAAATATTTCCTGAAATATGGAAATGCCGCAACATTGATTTTAATTGACGAATTCGGCACAGGAACGGAACCGATGTTGGGAGGGGCCATTGCAGAAGCCATACTTGCCGACCTGAACAAAACGGAAGTAAGAGGAGTCATTACCACTCATTACACCAATCTGAAGCACTTTGCTGCAGAAACACCGGGAATCTTAAACGGAGCCATGCTGTATGACAGTCATCGGATGTTACCACTGTTTGAACTGCGAATCGGCAAACCAGGCTCTTCCTTTGCCTTTGAAATCGCTAAAAAAATCGGCTTACCCAAAGAAATATTAGACTATGCAGCTACCAAAATCGGGGAAGACCATATCAACTACGACAAACACCTCAAAGACATTGCCCGGGACAAACGCTATTGGGAAGAAAAACGACGTAAAATTCATGAAAACGAAAAACATCTGGATGAAGTCGTAGAAAAATACCGTACAGAACTCAACGAAACCTCACGGCTACGTAAAGAAATTATCCAGGAAGCCCAGCAAAAAGCCCGGGAAATCATAACCCAGGCCAATAAAACCATAGAACAAACCATCCGGGAAATTAAAGAACATCAGGCCGAAAAAGAAAAAACACGGCAATTGCGCCACCGATTGGAAGCAGAAAAAGAACACTTGCTTTCTGAAGCTGCCGCAACAGAAGAGGAGCGCATCCGCAAGAAAATGGAAAAACTGCAAAACCGGGAAAAAAATAAAAAGCAAAAGAAAGAACCGCCCCCTCAGGACACCCAACAAACAACAAAACCGGAAATGTCCATTTTTTGCAAAGGAGATATGGTAAGCCTGCCTAATAAAGCCATCGGAGAAATTATCAAACTGGATGATAAAACAGCAACCATTGCTTTGGGTAATCTGCAAACAACAGCCAAACTCACCCAGTTAAAAAAAGTATCCGCCTCACAAGCCAGAAAAACGGCGCGCCCTCAAGTTTCTTACGCCAATATTCGCGAAAACATCAGTCAAAAACGCATGAACTTTAAGCCGGATATAGATTTGAGAGGAATGCGCGGAGATGAAGCACTGCAAAAAGTAATCTCTTTCCTGGACGAAGCCGTCATGCTGAACTACAAAGAACTCCGGATCCTGCACGGAACGGGAACCGGAGCTTTACGCCAACTCATCCGGCAATACCTCAGTACGAATCCCTTGGTTGCCTCATACGCCGACGAGCAGGTACAACTTGGAGGAGCCGGAATTACCGTCGTACAATTGGATATTTAAGTAGAATAACGGACACCCGGAAGTTCATGGCCTTTTACATCCGCAATACGGGGAGAAACAAAATGTAAATAATACCAGTAAGTATTTTTAAAACGCCAAAGCATTTTCTTCGCTTCCTCTTTATTCCCCTGGTACCTCTGAAAAATAGTCATATAGTCAGAATAAGCCCTCGCACTTTCAGCCGATACACCCCAGTTCTTCTCCATTACGCTTTCATGCTGAAAGTCCATAGCCACCAACAAAGCCTGTTCATATGCCCTGGGAAGGCGGACATCGGGACCATAAGAATAAAAATGAGTAAATATACGGCAGAATTTCTCCAATTCCTTATTCAACAAAAGTCCGCAAAGAACATAATTTAAAGTCAACGACTTACTTTTTCCGGCATCCAAAACACGAGCCATATCGGATAAGAAAGGACGTCCTCCGATGAAAAAATCCCTATCCGCAAAAAAATTCAGTGTATCCCGGGCAACAGCTTCCAATTCAACTCTTTTTCCGGCACACCATTGCCTATGATTTGATGAATGCTCCAACACCGACAGATATTTTTCTGCCACAGCAAAATCCCGCTTCTGGATATTCAGGTCAACCAAACGCCTGAGACACCGGAAATCCATTCCCTGCGGCGTTCCTACCGAAGCCTGAAAAATCCAATGAATCCCTTCATTGGGAATATTCAAGCGGTAATAAAATTCTCCGCCAATGACATTAGTCTGGTAATCCATATCCCGGGGCAGATATAAACATCCCAACCCCCAAACCGGAAAATCAAACAATCTGTCTCCAATCTGATCATTACAAGCCAAAGCCAGGCAAATCAAATACATTTCTTCCCGGGTCGGTTCTTTTATCCCTTGAGCCACCAGCAAGGCACGCTCCCACTTCCCTTGCTGGACAGCCTGGTCCAAACGATAAAAAACTTCCCGCTCGGCCGGATACATCCGGTAAAAGCACAGTCCTAAACCGACAAATACCAAAGCCAGTTCACTCCAGTATACCCACCTGCGGAAAGGCTTCTGCACTTTTCCGGCCCCACAGGCAATCAGCAGTAGACACAGCCCATAAACATACATCCCCCAAACAGCCCACATTCCTGCATTTTTCAAGGGAATAAGGATTAAAGCATACAAAGATTCTGACGAACTGAAAAACATTTCCCGACGCCAGATATAAGGAAAACTCCATAAAAGCCCTAACCACAAAATACCTATTCCCCACCGGCCCTTTTCCTTCATCCGCCAAAGCTCATACCCCCAACAGGTCAGAAACAAAAAAATACATCCTCCCGGCGAAAGCGTCAAATAAAGCAAAGGGAAAGCGAAAGTGAAAATACCGTAACGCCACTTTACCGAACGAATAGCTACATATCCTCCCAATCCCCAAAAGAAAAAAAACATCCGTAAAGATTCACCCAAAAATATATCGGAATGCAATTGCAAATAAAGATTTAAAAACACCGGGATATATCCCACCCATAACCAGGCAGGTGGCACTGACAAATGAACAGCAATAAAACGAATTGCCATATACAGTCCAAAATTTATCCCCGTTAACAGTAAAGCCCCAACCGCCGGCCACTTATAAAACTGCAATAAAAAATGGGCCAGATAGTCTGTCCATCCTCCGGGTCTCAGCGCAAATTCCTGCCAATATGCGCTTTTCAACATAAAAAAATCCGATTCCTCTCCAAATACAATATGTCCCGGCATACACCAGAACCAGAAACACCAAATCAACGGAAAAGTAAAAAGCGCAATTTTTTCTTTTTTCATTACCATCTCCTCTTTTTAATTATAAAGCATCCTCTATCTTTCCCTTCATCACCTCTTCCAAACGGTAAGGAGAAACAGTCACTTCTCCCCCGATAAATTCAGGGACATTAAACGAGCGCAAATACATCTTGTAGAATTCCGGATCTTTTTGAGGCATAACGAAAGGTTTATGCATTTGTCCGTTCCGGTCAAAATAAGCAAAATAACAATGCGTGTATGCATGGTCCAGACGGCGGCTACTGAAAACCACCCACCGGCCCGAAGAAGCCCAACCGTGATAGCTTTCTGCCCGCTCACTGTTCAGTACATCAGCATCCACAAGACTATTCGTTTGTAAATCCCATATCCTCAGGTCCGCATCTTCATGGTGAATCAAGAAAACACCACAATCGGCCTCTGTATACATCAGATAACGCCCATCCGGTGACACGGCAGGATATACAGCAGTAGTACCCGTCTCTGCCGGATCGATAACAGGAACAATGGAATCTCCCAATAGTCCCGTTTCTGCATCAAAATCAACCCGGTAAATTCCATACCTCAGTTTCCGATATTCCTGAGGCAATTTTACCGGCTCAGCTTTACAAAAATACAAATATTTCCCGTCAGGCGACCAGGCCGGATAAGCCATCCATTGGTCCCGGACATTAAAACGCGGATCGGCCAGAACCCTATTATGCTCTACATCATATATCATCAGGTCACCCGCCAGGTCATACACTTTGATTTTCTCATCGGCAAAAGCATGAAAGGCCTGATAGGTATCATTACACGAAAAAGCAATATATCTACCGGAAGGATGCCACATGCGGTAAGAACCGGGACGCTCCAGACCGGCTTTGGTATTTACTCTTTTCGCTTTTCCGTCCTTCACAATAATTGTTCCCGGGTCTTTCCAGCGTACATGAAACATAAAATGGTCAGGAGAATAATTACAAAAAGAATGACAATTTACACAACTCCCTTCCACCAAAGAGGCCGGCACAAAAGCCTTCTCCTGAAAAGATGACAAGTCTCTCTGCACCAAACACAAACGGGTTCCCAATTCATAGCCGGGATCAATTAAACGGTAAGCCAGATAGGGATCAATGGAATCGGCCGCCACCATCAGAGGAAAAGCCTTATATCCCTCCCATCGTCCTTGTTTCTTCGAAAAAACTTTTACCTCTAACGTATCTCCCTGGGCTTCTGCCATCAGTCTACGCCATTTCTTTAAAGAAATATCTATTCCCTGCTTCCCCCGGCAAGTCAATAGAATGGTCCCGGACTTAGAAAACTGCACTTCTATGCTTTCTGCACCATCCAGCATAAAATTCAAGGGAGCTATATTTACCGGTACAGTCACAGCTTTATAATCCGGGAAAATCTCCGGAAGCCGGTCAATCTCTTTCACTTCCCTCTTTCCTTCCTGACAAGCAGAGAAACACACCCCAAGAGCACACACACACAACCACCTTCTCAACATAATTGATATTTTAAAATTACAAAATAGCCTTTCTTATCCGTACCAATCGTTCCAACAATCCTTCCAACAAATCCAGTTGCAACATATTGGCCCCGTCTGATTTGGCATTCCGGGGATCCGGATGTGTTTCAATGAAAATACCATCTGCTCCTACTGCCACCCCGGCGCGTGCAATTGTCTCTATCAACTGAGGATGTCCCCCGGACACCCCACAAGCCTGGTTCGGCTGCTGTAAAGAATGCGTCACATCCACCACTACAGGACAATGGCAGGACTCCTGCATGATCTTCACCCCACGATAATCCACAATCAAATCCTGATAACCGAATGTTGTCCCCCGTTCCGTCACCATCACATTTTCATTGCCCGAATCCCTTACTTTCGCAGCAGCAAAAAACATAGCCTCCGGCGACAGGAACTGGCCTTTTTTTATATTCACAATCTTCCCGGTCCCCGCTGCAGCTACTAACAAATCCGTCTGCCGGCACAAAAAAGCAGGAATCTGCAATACGTCCACATACTCCGCAGCCAGCACAGCATCCTCCGGAGTATGAATATCAGTGACCACCGGTACATGAAATTCTTTCTTTACCTTAGCCAGAATCTCCAGAGCTTTCTCATCTCCGATACCTGTAAAAGAATCCAAACGGGAACGATTGGCCTTTTTAAACGACCCCTTAAACACATAAGGAATTCCCAGTCTTTGGGTAATAGCCGCTATATGTCCGGCAATATTCAGGGCCATCTCTTCTCCTTCTATCACACAAGGCCCCGCCAATAAAAAAAACATCTCCCGATTGGTTAACTCATCTAATATTTTCATACGATTATAATTTTACGAATTTTATATATCCTTTTTCTTTTGAATGGTCCGGTTTTCTTAAAATCCGGCTACCTGATCAGTTATATTTCTTTTTCCACCAATTTTTCAATCTTTCCCATATTTTTATCTCCGCTGCATTAGACTGCGGCCGGTAAAATACTTTTTCATTCACTTCTTCCGGCATAAATTCCATTTCAACAAAATTTCCCGGATAGTTATGAGCGTATTTATAATCTTTTCCGTAATTCAATTCCTTCATTAACTTCGTCGGAGCATTACGCAAATACAAAGGAACCGGAAGATTACCCGTTTGCTTTACAACAGCAATAGCCTCATCAATAGCAAGATAGGCAGAATTACTTTTGGGGGAAGTAGCCAGATAAATGACACATTCCGACAAAGGAATACGCGCTTCAGGCATACCGATTTTATGAATAATATCAAAACAGGCATTTGCCAATAACATAGCATTCGGATTAGCCAGACCTATATCTTCAGAAGCAGAAATCAAAAGCCGGCGGGCAATAAACTTGGGATCCTCTCCTCCTTCCAACATCCGGGCCATATAATAAAGGGCGGCATTCGGATCACTCCCCCGGATAGATTTTATCATAGCAGAAATGATATCATAATGCTGTTCCCCGTCTTTATCATACATCAACGGATTCTCCTGCAACTCCCTACGAACGGTATCATTATCAATGATTATTTCAGGACCCGCCTGGGCATTCACTACCAATTCCAATATATTGAGCAATTTCCGGGCATCTCCTCCGCTAAAAGAAATCAAGGCTTCTTTTTCCCGGACTATAATATTCTTTTCTTTCAGATAAAAATCTTTTTGAACAGCCCGGTCCACTAAAGCTTCCAGGTCCGCTTTTTCCTGTGCCTTCAGAACATATACCTGGCAACGGGACAACAACGGAGATATCACTTCGAAAGAAGGATTTTCAGTAGTCGCCCCGATTAAAGTCACTGTGCCCTTTTCCACAGCAGCCAGCAAAGAATCCTGCTGTGCTTTGGAGAACCGATGAATCTCATCAATGAAAAGAATGGGATTAGGCGTATTAAAAAAGCGCTGGCTTTCCGCTTTCTGAATCACTTCCCGAACATCCTTCACCCCGGAACTGACCGCACTCAATACATAAAAAGGCCTTTTCAATTGCTCCGCAATAATCATCGCCAACGTAGTCTTGCCCACTCCCGGAGGCCCCCACAAAATAAAAGAAGAAACCACACCCGATTCAATCATCTTGCGCAATACTTTCCCCTTACCGACCAAATGCTGTTGCCCGATATAATCGTCTAACGTCTTAGGTCTTAAGCGCTCTGCCAAAGGCTTGTTGTCCATATTAAAAATCCGTATCTTCTGACAAAGATACGGATTTAATTTATCATTCGACAAGCTTCATTTTATTTCTTTGAAGTACCACTTTCCAATATACTGACTATAGAAAACAGACAGAAACAAATAGCCCCCAAACCGGATAACACCCGGGCCGGTACAAAAAAAGCATTGTCATACAGACCTTCTTCAAATAAAAAAACACCTGAAAACAAACACAATAAAGCAGTAATTACCGGAATCATAGGAATGCGGTTGGCTAAAGCAAAAGACCGCTTCCATACTTTAGCCAACAAAATCACTTTACTGGAAATACTAAAACAAACCAATCCCAACCCCAACATGATAAAACCGGTAGTATTTGCAACATTTCCTATCCAGGCAAAAATAACCACTAATCCCCATATAAAAGCAACGGTTCCCATCGTTAAAACCAGCTTAGGCCACATATTCCGGTCCCGATTTGTATAAGTATTGCGAATCTGTTTAACAATACTCGCCACCAAAGCAATCAGACTGGTACAGATACAAGCCAAGCCCCCCATAACCGTTCCGGTGACAAAATAATAAGTTTCTTTTTCTGCACACATCAATAATACTATACACCAAACCCAGGCTATCACCGAGAAAAACGAAACCAGACCGGTCAATATCCGTCCCGTCACAGTGGAAAACCCCTGAACATTTACCCTGTTTCCAACTGTCTCGGAATTAACCGGAATCAAATAAAATTTAGTGGAAGAAGTAGCAGCAGTTGAAACACAGGCAGCAATCAAACCCACTCCGCAGACAACATGGCCCGATACAATAAAATTCGAATTTCTCCCATTCAGAAAAATCATCACTCCCGCAGCAATAGTAATAGCAGCGACCAAATAACCGAAAGCGGGCACTACATAACGAAGAAAAGGATGAAACTTTTTTATCAACTGCCGAATGATGACAGCAGCCGTAGCATACAAAGCCAGGCAAATTGCTCCCAGAAAAAATACCACAGGCCCGGCCACCTGACGTAATCCGTCATCCCCATACCAATAAATAAAACCTCCCAGAAAAAAACAGATAAAAGCCATTACAACCGGAATAGCCCTGAACAAGACACTGATACCATGATTCATACCTCTATTTTTAGTTATTCATTCACGGTATACGAATCTGTTTTTCCCAAAGTTTCTCCCTTTCCCCCCTCCCGGCAAAACTCCTTCAAACAGTCAGGACAAATACAATACCCTTTTTAATAAAATATCTTGCCGGAGGTTATATTCCTCCGGCAGATACTCTGCATTTCAACCGCCCCGGTTCAGATTTTATCGTTCCGGACATCCCTCAGCATATCTTCAAGTTTTTTCACCTCGATCAAAGGCTTTTTCTTTTCAAAAATCTTTTGTTTGGCAATGGCCGTTTCCAAAAAAACAACAGCCTCTTTCTTGTGCTCCAGGCGCATCAACAACCGGGCAGCCCTCATCGCAACATCCGGACTGTAGGGATTCATCCGGCAAACATAATCCAGCCAATCAAAACACCGTTCACGATATTTCTTATCCGAAGGCACCAAACGCCAATAATAATCAATAAAATTAATCATGGTTTTACCGAACAACAGATAACGTTCCGACATCGTACTCCGTGCAAAAGGGATATACTCTATCAGTTCTTCCAACTGCTTCGTTTGGGCATTCAGCGTATCCAACGGATTTTTCCGCATCAAATCCGGCAAATAAGATTCCATCAACGCTTTAAAACGTTCGTCATCATTCCGATTTTGATATAAATAACGAAGATTAATCCAATCCTCCGATACAAAATACAATCCCCGGCCTTCGACAACATTAATATCATTGTCTATTGAATGAGGCAACACGCTGAATGTCTTTTTTAACGAAAAGAGTTCCTCCAGGCGTTCCTGTTCCCCATTTCTCACACATTGATTAAAAAACTCTGTCATTCTGAACTGCAACGGGAAGGTATAAACAAAATCATATTCCGGACTCTGTTCCCCCATCTTCACCCGGCCTTCAATGATACGTTTCATCAAATCGTAATTATAAACCGACAAGCCTTTCTCAAACAACTTCCCCGTTTCCTGAGCAAACAATTGTTTGTCCGGCAATGCCATCAAATAACGGTTTAACGCCACAACTTTCTCATCTCCCGGACAAAGTTCATAATATACCTTTATCAACTCCGGGTCAGTGCTTCCGGATTGATAAGCGGACTGTATTTTCTCCCAACCGTCATACTGTGCACAAAGAGACACCCTTTCAGCTTCTTCCAGAAATTCTTTAGCATCCCGGGCACCACTAAAACGATACACAACCTGCCCCTCTCCATTCAAATACAAAAAAGTCGGGAAAGCAGTTACTTTATATTTCTTCGCTAAATCCGGTCCTTCTCCCTTCTCCCCGTCAACCTTGCAACAAATAAAATTCTGATTATAGTAATCCCCGACTTTCTTCTGGGAAAAAACCTCCCTCTCCATCATCTTGCAGGGACCACACCAAGAAGTATAAAAATCCACAAAAACAACCTTATCCTCTTGTTTGGCCTGCGTAAGTATTTCTTCCCAAGTGCCTTTCTGAAAAACAATCCCCTGGGCCCACACTCCGCAAGCCACCAGCAAACACCCTAATAAAACCAACAAATTTTTCTTCATTCCAATCCTGTTTTAAACTGTTTATGTAACCATGTACCCATAGCAGACGTACGCATTACCGATACATCAGACTATCGGTACATTGATATAGTATTTATTTCCCTGTAAAAGCAAAATCCGATTTCCAGGCACTACGTCCCGGGCAATAATTCAACACCCAACGCATCCGGATACATTGCTCCCGCGAAACGGAACAATGTACTCCACGCGGATCGTCCATGATATTTTCCGCCCGGAAATAACAACCGTTGGCTTCCTTATACCATTGCCGATTCTTATCTACAGCATTTTCGTCCGGCCCATAATCATGAGTGTCATCACAAAAATCTGTCCCTACTCCATATAAATGACAGGTCGGCAACAACCCCAGATATTGCCCGATATAATACCCCAGTTCATTATTGGCCAATCCTCCGCTATTCGAAAACTCCCGGTCAATATTATCCAATTCCTGCAATTTATAAATCACTCCCGCTTCACGTGCCGACAACTCACTGCCGTCATATTCCTTCCAGGCAATCCCTTCCGGCGCATTTCCCTCACCCGGATTCACATAATACGGATAACACAAAGCACTGATTTTATTACCGAAATCATCGACATCCATTTCCCTGTCCGAAATCAGCCAAACATTCATATAGTGCTCCACCGGCCAAATCAAGTGCTGTCCGACCAAAAAATCTTCATACCGGTTCTCAACATTAATCTCCCTTACTGTCAATCGGTCAATACCGGGTTCCATCAACTTCTTACCGTAAGGATCGTAAAGGGCAGGCTTTAACCGGATATGCGTATTCACCCCTACCGGATTATGTGTTGTACTTCCGTCTAACATGTTATTCAACTTCATTAACAAGGCCTCAATCTGCTCCTGTTTATATTCTCCGCCGAATGATTCCACATCCTCCGTAGTCTGTACAATATGAAACACCACCGGTATGATGATTTCCGAAGTATATTCCGTCTCCAACGGAGCGATAACCTCAAAAGTCACCGGATTCGATTCCAAATCCGTCCCTTTAATTTTCAACCGGGCCGTCACGGTCTGGCCAATCAGACTGGCATCCGATGTTGAAAAATAACGGCTAAGACGGATACCCGATTCCGAAACATACTCCAACCACTCATCCTTTACCCGGCTGTCGGGAATCTGATTGCCCTCCCGGGTAAACAACTTCGGAAAAAGTTCCAATTGCGCATGCCCATCAGCCAATACCATAACATGATTGGCGACAAGAGCGACACTATCTACACTACTGACATCCATATCCCGGTTATCCCGATAAGTATAATCATCCGGTGTGCAGGAAAACAATAACCAAATTCCTGAAAACACTCCTAATATTCGTGATACGTTCTTTTTCATACGATTCTATTTTTATTGTACCAGGATCACTTTCTCCCATCCCGGCGTTTGCACCATATTTTTATTCAATTGCAATTCCCGGAGCGGTATAGGAAAACTATACCGAAAATCATCCGGCTGCAAGATAAACCGCTCTCCGGCAACCAACCGTTCCACCCGTACCCCCAGCCGCTTCATATCCAACCAACGGAAATCATTTTCCTGGTAAAACTCCCGAATCCGCTCATCAAGAATCTCCTGCAACAAAGTCTCAGGATCAGAAGCAATCTCCACCTCGTCCGTATAACGAGCAGAACAAAATTCCTGCAATACTACCCGGGCATCGCCAATTTTACCCTGCCGGACCAAAGCCTCCGCCTTAATCAGATACATTTCCGCCAATCGGAACAACATCAGACATCCTCCATTCATACTTCCAAAAATGCCGTACTTGTCATTATAAGTACCCTCGCTATTAAACCATGCCGTTTTCCGGATATCCTCATCCCGGAAATAATTATAATACATCCGGTTAACCCGACCGTCACTCACTCCTCCCTCATAATAGGCATTGCTGAAATTAAAAAGCTGCTGATGGTTTCCGTCCAGAAGCCGAAAATAAAATTCATCACTCTCTATCACCGTTTCATTGCTCACATCTTTGCAATTAAATATGTTTTTCAATTCTGCAGAAGAACTGACTAAAGCACGTCCCTGCATAGCTTCCGTAGCACACTTTTCCGCATCAGCCCAGTCTGTGGATTCCGCAGCCCCAGACATTGCCCTCCACGTATAAATACTGGCCATCATAGCATGGATAAAATCGCTGCGCCAGGCACAATTCCACTCATTGGAAGCCGTCTCCCTCAGTAAAGCCAGAGCTTCCCCACAGTCTGTAAATATACGGTCATACACCTCCCTCTGCGTTTTCCGCTCCGGCATCGCCGCCCCGATATCCTGTTCCGGAGTCAGATATACCGGTACGCCATAAATATTGTCTTTATAAGGAGCATAATACTGCAACAGCTTAAAATAAGCGAATGCCCTCCATACCAAAGCCTCCCCCTTCACCCGGTTCCGCAACTGCTCATTTTCTCCTTCCGCCGTCTCAATTCCGGAAATAATCAAATTAATCGGTCCTAAGAAACCGTAATAACGGTCCCAGGCATAAACATCCGTCATTAGCCAGGTCTGCATATTCTTTCCGCTCGTCGTATACGTTCCGTTCTTGTTATCATAATAAAAAGATGAAGCCGTATTCAGATTCGTTTCTCCGGTATAAACCCCCAGATTGGCAGCTACATCAAAAAGCGGAAAAGCATAGGCATCTACCCCAAACACTTTCTCCTGAGTAGGGTTCGGCGTTTTCAGCAAACGCATATAACTTGCCATAATATCCCGATAATCCTCAATCGTACTGACTACCTTTTGATCACGGGGTGTCAACTCCAGAAACCTATCACAAGACGTCAGTATCAAAACCGACAAACATGCAATAAACAAATATATCTTATTCATAAAACCCTTTTTTTAAAATCCAACAGTCAGTTTAAAATTAAATTCACGTGCCACAGGATAAGCAAAAGCACTACCCGACCCGACATCCAAACCTCTGTACTTCGTAAAAGTCAATAAATTCCGGGCATTAAAACCAAGGGACAAATTTGTCATTTTCCATTTCTGAACCAATTGTGAAGGGAAACGGTAACTCAATGACAAATTTGTCATCCGAAGATAATCTCCCTTTGAATAACGGTCAGAAATACACATTGAAGACCACAAATCATTATCCGATGTCGTAAACTGCGGCACATCTGTGACATCTCCGGCAAACTGCCAGTAATACAGATACTTTCTCTCCCGGTTTGTTGCCGACACTTTCAAATCCGAGGAATAACCCAACGCTACACGCCTGTCATCCGCTTCGTTATTCGGCGCATTCTGGTAATCATTAAAATTAGGAATCAAATGACCTGTCTTAAATGTCCACGAAGTTGTAAACTCCAGACCTTTATAACGCATTACAGTATTAAAACCACCCACATGCTTCGGATTGGAACGTCCGAGATACTGCATGGAAGAAGTGACAAACCCAAATTTATCGGAACTCGCCCGCAGGTAATCTATTTTATCAGGAATCTCGTTCATCGAACCGATCAAAGGTTGATATTCCTCTTTCTTTTTATCGGAATAAGAATCCCAGCCATCAAGAAACTTTCCGTAAGCCCTTTTCCCTTCTTCCGTCAAATAATATTGCGGATTACCTGACCGGGGATTCACTCCGGCAAACTTCCAGCCATATATACCTCCGGTTTCGTTCCCTACAATGTTGATAATACCCCCTTGTACCACAGCTCCCTTTTCCAACACCTCCCGATAAGAAGCATAATCATAATGCGATTTCTTGATTACATTTTTATTGCGGGCAATATTAAATGAAGTACTGAAAGTAAAATCCCCGGCCTTCACCCATCTCACATTCAGATAAAACTCCAGACCGCTATTCTCGACAACACCGCCATTGGCTCTCACTGAAGTCCGTCCCGTGGAAGAAGGTACCTCCAGATTTTCCAACACATCTTCCGTCCGATTGGAATAATAATCAAACGTAAAATTAATACGGTTATCCAACAACGTCAGGTCCAGACCGATATTCCGGTCCTTTTTTCTCTCCCAGCCTACAGTCGGATTGGGGTAAGTAAAATCCGTCGCATAACGGTTACCCATATACATATTGCTGCCAAAAGAAATGGTAGAAAACGGATAAGCCGAACGGTCGATATTACCGGTATAACCATAAGACCCCCGAACCGATAATTCCGTTACTATCGGATTTTTGAAAAACTCTTCATTATGCAGGTTATATCGTGCTCCAACTGACCACAACGGAGTAAAACGATTGGTATTCCCAATCACATCCGCACCGTCTGCCCGGTAATTGAAGTTCAAAACATAACGGTCTTTATACCCGTAACGCAACGAACCTAAAAATGACACACTGCGGTCCTGCCCGTCAGAAGTCTGGAACATACTCCCAACAGAAGTCAGCAAATCCTCGTAAGCCACATTCTTATCAAAAGTCGGTACGCCTGTAATCCGGTAATCACCATAATAAATGGGAGAAGTATAACCGAAATTAGTGAATTTCTTCGACATAACCTCATTCGCCAACAGCACACTGAAAAGATGGTCCTGCTTTACAGTAAACGAATAATCAATCTGATTCCGGATAGACCAGTTATAGTTTTTCCCGGAATTCTCCGATAACTCTCCGTTATCATATCCAGCAGGCATGATATTATAGTCCTTAAAAGCATCCCGCCCGAACTTCTCATTCTTCCAGGAAGTATACGTCCCTGCATTCACCTCCCGGGTTTCAGTATTGTAACTGATTCCTTTACGGACAATCGACTCCAGGGAAAGTCCCGGAATCACTTCATAACGGACATTAAAAGTCAGCTCTACATCCGAACCGTCCTGCTTCAAACGGGTATCACGCATTTCTTTCAAAATATTAAACTGGTCATATACATAACCGGAAGCCCTTTCGGAAGTATAGTTATTGCTCAAATAACTCAAGTCAGCTGCATAATTCCCATTCTCATCATAAGGTCGTTCATAAGGATTCGCAAATATTGCATACGTGAATGGGTCAATTGCCGAAGCATTGTCTCTGTTTTTCCGGGAATTGGCTGCAACATTCAAAGCCACAATCAAATTCTGTACCGGACGGTAATCCAATTTCATCAATACTCCCGCACTCTGATACTTATTAGAAATCAGAATACCGTTCTTTTCCTGATAATTTACCGAGGTATAATAAGTCAATTCGCCCGTACCTCCCCTGAGGCTGATATTATGGGAATGCGACTGTGCCGTCCGGAACAAAACATCAAACCAGTCAGTATTTATATTGGCCAAACGCTGTACTTCCCGTTCATAATTTGCCGGAGTCAGGTAACCGTTCACGCTCCGCTTATACATATATCCTCCACGGCCTGTCAGATAAGCATAATTGAGACCAAAATGGTCGACAATCGAACGTTCATAACTCAACTTCTCTGCCGAGTTCATAAAATCCAACCGGTTGCGGGGAGCAATACCACATTCATAAGTACCACTGTAATTCACCTGGGTTTTTGAACGGAATCCTTTCTTCGTCGTAATAACAATCACACCGTTAGCAGCACGGGCCCCATAAATCGCCGCAGCCGAAGCATCCTTCAAAATACTGATCGACTCTATGTCTTCCGGCATAATATTACCTACACCATCCTGCATAATTGTACCGGCATAATCTCCCGAATTACTCTGAGGTACTCCCGACATCATCGGCAATCCGTCAACAATCCACAAAGGTTCGGTATTCCCGCTCAGATTATTCTCCCCACGAATGGTAATCTTGGAACGGGATCCCGGAGCCCCGGAAATCGTCGTACTGTTCAAACCGGCTACCATACCTTCCAGTATACGGTCCAGAGAAGTAATACCTTGCATCTTCAAATCTTTAGCTGTAATAACGGTAGCACTACCGGTCATGTGCTCTTTCTTCACCGTTTCCATACCGGTAACGATCACTTCATTCAGGCTTTCCGAATTCTCATGCATCACCACCTTAATTTCTTTGGCCGGATCTTTCACCGAAAAACTTTCCGTCTGCATCCCGATAAAAGAGAAAAGTAACTCCGGCAATTTTTCCCCTACCGGAAAACTTATCGTAAAACGGCCTTCAGCATCCGTAGCAACACCAACCACTGTCCCTTTCAGTAATACCGATACGCCAGGCAAAGGCAACCCGCTTTCATCCTGCACCTTTCCTTTCAGTACCCACACCTGAGGCTGCTCTTGCGGCTGTGATTTTCTCTGTTGCAGAACAATAATTTTATCCTGAATAATAAAATCCACATTCAGGTTCTCCAGACAAATCCTCAGAACTTTCTCGATATCAGCATCCTGTACATCGACTGAAACCCTGGCCCTGTCATTAATCTCACGGGCATTATATACAAAATCAAACTCTGTCTGAGCCTTGATTTCCTTTAAAATTTCTCTGATTTCCGCATTTTGCTTACTCAGATTTACTCTGGCCAGTTGCTGGCCGGCAGAAGCATGTGCAAAACTACTCCCAAGCAAGATAGTACACACCACCGTACATAACCATCTGCTCCAATACGTTCTATAATAAAATCTGTTCTTCATCGGTTATATCTCTTTATCATTTATATGCAAAAATTAACGGATTTGCGGATTAGCTACCACTGCCGGACACTTGATTTCCAATTCCAAGGTCGGATTCTGGGGTATACGATATCCCATCATCCCTCCCATATCCTCATCCGTACGAATGGCAACTCCTTCCGCTACCCAAGAGATAACTTTTATCACACCCGACACACCTTTTCCGGTTTGGAAAAAAACATAACACGGTTTAAAATCCTGCGTCGGAATTTTCACAACTTCCTCCGTAATGGCAAAAGAAAAGGTCTCAGCATTTAAATTTTCAAAATCCGCATCGGAAAAATCCGCCGGTGCTTTCATGTATATCGTATGACAAGGAAAATTATATTTATCCCTATGTCCTACCCAACGGCGAACCCGTATAGGAGACTCAAAATAAAAAGATTCTTCCGTTTTATCCCATGACAAAGCCACATCAATTGCATCTGCTTTTTTGCTGGCATCCTTTACCCTCTGGCTTAAACCGGTAGTCAAAGAAAATAAAGAAGTTCCGTTATACTCGATATCATAATCATACTCCTTGTTTCCAACATCAAAATAGCGACCGTCACTTACTTCTAATCCGATATATTCAGCCAATTCATCAAAAGATGTCATTCCCAAAATCTCCATAAAACCATCCACCCCTCCAAAATCTTCAAAAGCCCCATCCAATATCATCCGCGCCAAAGCCTCATTATACCAGGGAGTAACTTCCACTTTCTCCATTAATCCGGCCAGCACAATATCCTTATATTCGATGGAACTTACCTGAGAAACACGACATTCGTCAAGTTTTCCCCTATACTCGCCAAAAATCTCCCCCCCGAAAGTGGTCTTACACTCAAACTTTACATACCATTCCTCTCCGTTCTGCCCGATATTCACTTCCCCCTCAGCCAAGCCGGCTACAACATTATCCCTTTCGGAAGTGTTATAATCCGATGAACAATATCCGCTAAAAGTTCCGGGTAATTTCTCCGTTCCAAATACATATTTCCCCGGAACCAACCGACCTGTTTCAGCCGAAGCCAGGTGGAAAGAAACACAAGCACCTTTTCCCTGAGCTTTCTCCAATTTCTCATTATAAGTAAGTCCCTCTTCATAAAGCGAAAGCATAAAATTACCGGTTTCCGTTTGGTCATCTCCCGGACAAACCCCTTCAACCCGATCGGTAACCTGTTCACCCTCATCATTCACATAAACATCTTCATACACATAGGGCTCACTCGAAACAACCATGTTCGGATTACTCTGCCAGATCACACCACTCTGCAAATTGTAGGACCGGCCATACAACCGAATCACGCGCTCAGGACTCAAAGCATCGTCGTCGCTATCTGAACAGCCCCAAAAACATGATAATGCCAGAAACATTATCCCCACGAAACAAAACATTTTATTCATACTATAACTATATATTGGTTAGTCAATTACTTATCCTCAGCAAAAACCGTAATTGTATTTCCTTTGACACCGAAACGGACACCCCCGGCCGTTCCAATAGCCTCCAACAATTTCTCTATGGTATCATACTTTCTGATGTTACCACTGAAAATCAAATCCTTAGCACTTTCATGCTGAAAAAAAACATGGATTTCATACCAACGGGATAATTTGTGCAGAATTGTTTCCAACCTTTCGTTCTGAAACACAAACTGCCCGTTCCGCCACGAAGTATATAATTCCGTATTTACCTTCTCCGTACTCAAATCTCCGGCTCTTTTCCCATACACAGCTTTCATTCCCGGAGTCAACTGTGCCATCCTCATATCCTTAATTATCCGGACACAACCTTCTTCCAAAACCGTTTCCGCTATTTCTTCATCCGGATAATTCCGGACATTGAAAGAAGTACCCAATACTTCCACCCGAATATGGTCGCGCAACTGAACATGAAAAGGACAATGTTTATCATGTGCCACCTCGAAATAAGCCTCACCCGTCAACTCTACAGACCGGATACTGTCTGTAAAAACAACCGGATACCTTAATCGGCTCTGTGAGTTCAGCCATACCTTTGTTCCGTCACTCAGCGTTAGTTGATACTCACCACCCGTGGGCACCCGTAGTTCGTTATAAACCGCCTTCCCCGCAGGACAAACAGAAACATCAGAAAGTTGTTTATAGCTCAGCCGGGTTCCGGAATTATAAGCCTCCGCATGACCGGCCATTACCCGTTTTTCCTTCACGGCCGTCTCCAAATTCCACACACTTCCGTCACTCAATACCAATTCGGCCCTTGACATTCCCGGAGTAATCGCACGAACCACCTCCGGATAATCTTTCCGGACCGGTAAAAACAAAACAGTCAGTCCGATGAATAACACCGCCACAGCAGCGGCAATCCATAAATACCCCACTTTCCGCCGTACATAACGCCTATGGTATTTCATCAACCCCTTCTCCACATCTATTTCATCATAACGGGCTAAAGCCGATGCCCAATCCTTCCGACTCAACCGCTCATACAACTCCCGATGATGGGAACATTCCGCCACCCATTTCTTCAGTTCCTCAACTTCAGACGGTTTCAGAATTTCCAATCTTTCTTTTAAAATCAATGAAAAAAGTATTCGATAATCGGGTCGCATATCCATGTTATTTTTATATATAAACCCGCAATTTTTACATTTGATGACAAGAAAAATGATTTTTTTAGGAGACAATTTTCATTATTTAATGAATCCTATGAAACTGTCAGTAAAAAAGCAACGTAGAAAAGACTGTATTTAAGCAAGAAATAAACTTGATTAACAAGGAGGAGTGTTATGAATTTAATCAGAAAAAGCGGAGAATCCAGGTCTTCTTATCCGAATATCCTGGATGAATTATTAAATACGGGGCTCTCTGTTTTTGAAGACAGAAGAAGTGTTCCTGCATTGAATGTAAAGGAGGATGAAAATCAACTGGCATTGGAATTGCGGGTCCCGGGTATGAAAAAAGCAGATATTCATCTGGATTATAAAGATGGTATTTTGACGGTTTCCGGAGAAAAGAATGAAGAGAAGGAAGAGAAAGATAAAGATAAATATCTGAGGAGGGAATTCTGCTCTTATTCTTTTAACCGGAGTTTCGAACTACCGGAGGAGAGATATGATGTGGCAAATGCTCAGGCAACCTATAATGACGGAATACTTGAGATTTCTTTGCCAAAGAAGGAGCAGAAAGATAACGTGAGTAGAAGAATTGAGGTGAAGTAGGTAGTTTGATTTTAGTGGTCGGCCGGTTCGCAGAAAGAACCGGCCGATTTTTAATTTCTTTTTTTACAGAATTATTTGGATAAAATTATAAAAGATATTATCTTCGCATCGTCAAAATAAGAGTTGATTGATTTTATGCGAAAATAGCTCAGTTGGTAGAGCACGACCTTGCCAAGGTCGGGGTCGCGGGTTCGAGTCCCGTTTTTCGCTCCACGTGCCGGATTAAATCCGGCATTTTTTATTCTATTCCGGCTCTTGCTCCAAGAAAGTTAAACATCTTTTCCGTATATTTGTAAAATAAACTTTTCGGGCGTTATGGATATAAATCCTCAGTTAGAACTGGCTTTTAATTTTGTGGAATTTACCGGAACAAGTGTTTTTCTGACCGGAAAGGCAGGTACCGGAAAAACTACTTTTTTGCGGGAGTTAAGAGCACGCTCGCCCAAAAGAATGGTTGTACTGGCTCCGACGGGCATCGCTGCCATCAATGCGGGTGGAGTAACCATCCATTCTTTCTTTCAGTTACCTTTCGGGCCTTATCTGCCGGGAAACCACGCAGGGAATTCTACCGGAGAGAAACGTTTTACGAATAAATTCAACCGGGAAAAGATCGATATTATCCGTAGTATGGATTTATTGGTCATCGATGAAATCAGTATGGTCAGGGCTGATTTGTTGGATGCCATCCATGATGTGTTATGCCGTTATCGGGACAGAGACAAACCTTTTGGCGGAGTACAATTGTTACTGATCGGGGATTTGCAACAGTTGGCGCCGGTGGTCAGAGAAGAGGAATGGGAATTGTTGAAGGGAGTTTATTCTTCTCCTTTTTTCTTTAATAGCCTTGCTTTGCAGCAATTGCCTTATTTTTGTGTGGAATTGACCCGGGTTTACCGGCAAGCTGATGTTTTTTTTCTTCGTTTATTAAATCAAATCCGGGAAAATCGGGCGGATGCCGATACATTAAGACTGTTGAATCAACGATATATTCCCGGATTTAATCCGGATGACAGTGAAGGCTATATTGTTCTGACTACACACAACCATCAGGCTCAGCAACTCAATCAGAAAAGACTGAAGCAGATTGAAGAGCGGGAATATACTTATAAAGCAGAGGTAAAGGATGATTTTCCGGAATATGCTTTTCCGACTGATGCTTCCCTGGTATTGAAAAAAGGTGCCCAGGTGATGTTTGTAAAAAATGATTCTTCATCAGAGAAAAGATATTATAATGGAAAAATTGGCAGAATAACCGCACTTAGTCCTGAACATATTTTAGTACGTTGTGCAGACGGGAAAGAGGCTATATCTGTAGAACGGGAAGAGTGGAATAACACCAGGTACAGCATAAATCCGGAAACCGGAGAGATCATTGAAACGGTCACTGGTTCTTTTAAACAATATCCGTTGAAGACAGCCTGGGCCATAACCATCCATAAAAGCCAGGGACTTACTTTTGAAAAAGCAGTTGTGGACGCAGCTTTTGCATTTACGCACGGACAAGTTTACGTGGCTTTAAGCCGTTGCAAAACGCTCGAAGGACTTGTACTGGGGTCTCCTTTGAGATTGGAGGCTTTGGTAAATGACCCTACTGTGAAGGAATATACAGAATATGTGCAACGGAATGTTCCCGAAACCAGACAGTTGCAGGAGGCACAACAGGAATATTATCTGTTATTGCTGAAAGAATTATTCGATTATTCCCTGATTGTAAGGAAGTTACAGTATGCCACCCGGTTAGTTTGTGAACATTTGTGGAAATTATATCCTGAATTGGCCGAACGGTATAAAATGCATAGGGAACGTTGCTACAAAGAATTATTGGAAGTCGGGGAACGGTTTCAAATGCAGTTGGAAGAAGGGGTAAGAAAAAACAAGAAGTATGAGGAGGATGAATGGATCCGGGAAAGAGTGATAAAGGGAGTGGAGTATTTCCGGGAAAAGACCCGGATACTTCTGGTAGAGTTGTTGGAGTCTACTCATCCTGAGACAGATAATAAGGAAACCCGTAAAACACTGGAGGAGGCTTTAATGCGTTTACAGCAGGAGATAGAGGTGAAAATGACTGTATTAGAAGGTTGTCGGGAAGGCTTTGGGGTAAAAGCATATTTAAGTCTTCGCGCCAGAGCTCTGTTGGAAAAACCGAAACGGAGGACGAAAAAGGAAAGCAATAAAGTGGAAGCCGGCGGGGATATATTACATCCCCGGTTATATGAAATATTACGTATGTGGCGTAAGGAAGAGGCACTCCGATTGAAATTGCCTGCTTATACCGTATTGCAGCAAAAAGCTTTGCTGGGTGTTGCCAATACTATGCCAACCAGAAGCAAGGAACTTCTGGCAATACCCGGAATTGGCAAAAAGGTCGTAGAACGTTATGGAATCCGGTTGTTGGAAATTGTAGATGAGTATCGATTAAAAATAAATGGAGATTAATATGGAAAATAGTTATGTTTTAGGAGTAGATATCGGCGGTTCGCATATCGCTTGTCAGATTGTGAATTTAAAGGAATGTCAACCCCTGAAAGAAAGTTATGTAGAGGTAAAAGTACCTGAAAATGAGGCTGCCGGTGTGATCTTATCGGCATGGGAGAAAGCTTTGAACACCTGTATTCAAAAGATGCCGGATATTGAAATTACCGGTATGGGGGTAGCCGTACCTTCTCCTTTTGATTTTGTGAACGGTATTGCGATGGCGGAGCATAAATTCGCTGCTTTGAAAGGGTTAAATATCCGGGAAGAACTATCCCGGGTGACAGGGATAAAGCCGGAGTGTATTTTATTTACGAATGACGCTGCGGCCTTTGGAATGGGGATATGGCGTTGTCATGGAAAGAAACATCATCATCTGATAGGAGTGACTTTGGGGACGGGGTTCGGAGCTTGTTTTATTGTTGACGGGTGTTATGCAACCTTTGGGCCGGGAGTCCCCGTTGGCGGGGAATTGTGGAATTGGCCTTTCAGGGGAGTGATCGCGGAGGATTATGTATCTACCCGCTGGTTTGAGAAACGTTTTAGAGAATTGACCGGAGTAAAAATATCAGGATTAAAAGATATGGTAGGCCTGTATGAACAAGGGAAGTTTTGCCGGGAAGCAGAACAGGTTTTCCGTGAATTTTCCACAGCATTCGGAGAAATTATGCTGCCCTTTATGCAGCGTTTTGAAGCCGATAGTCTGGTTATTGGCGGAGGGATGGTACAGGCCGCTCAATATTTTCTGCCTCAGATAAGGCAATATTTTGAAAATAACCATGTCAGGGCGTCAGTAGATATTTTTACCGATACTACTTTGGCTATTATTACCGGTGCAGCCGCCTTGTGTGATTGATATTTTATTTTGAAATGCTATATTTGTGCAGTTATCGAAAGAATATGACAATCACAGAAAAAGATTTCGGAGGATTTATAAAAGGGGATGAAAAATCCTTCGAAATTATTTTTCGCCAATATTATAAGACACTGGTATCTTTTGCGATGCACTACGGCCTTGAACAGATGGAAGCTGAAGATGTTGTCATTGAGGTAATGCATCGTATCTGGGAAAAGCGCACGGAAGTGCAATCAGCTGCAGCTCTGAATAGTTTGTTTTTTACTGCCGTACAAAATCGTACAATAAATGTCGTACGTAATCTTAAAAACCGGAATCGGATTCTTCAATCACAAGAGCAACAGGAAAAAGAATTCTATAATTATGTGACGGAGGAAGAAATTACCCGTTTGCTGGATGAGGCGATAAAGGCGTTGCCGGAAAAATGCAGGACAGTTATATTGCTGGTATTGCAAGGAAAAACAACTGCCGAAATTGCCGGAGAAATGGGAATTTCCGTAAATACGGTAAGAACTTATAAGATGCGTGCCATCCGGATATTACAAGACCGGTTATCAGGTAATCCTTTTATATTGTGGATGATTTTACTCCGTTTGGATAGTACCCCATTGGGCAGATATTAAAACGTAACTTTGCAGGAGGCGTAAATCTGGCAAAGAGCATGACCTTTCTTCTTAAAAAATATCCATCCTGTTATACTTTCTATTAAAAATTAAAAATTAGCTCTCCCATTCCAATTGCCTTTTAAAGCTTATTTTGTAACTTCGAAGCCTGATAAGAAAAGATTCTCAATATGGCTATAATCAAAAAACTAAACGGGCATGTTCCTCAATTTGGAAAAAATTGTTTTTTAGCGGACAATGCCGTTATTATCGGTGATGTAGAAATGGGAGATGATTGCAGCATCTGGTTCGGGGCCGTACTCCGGGGAGACGTGCATTCCATCCGGATAGGTAACCAAGTCAATATTCAGGACAATGCCGTCATTCACGCCACTTATCAAAAATCCCCCACTCACATCGGCAACCACGTTTCAATAGCCCATAACGCCGTTGTTCACGGCTGTACCATCCACGACAATGTGTTGATCGGTATGGGAGCCATAGTTCTGGATAATGCCGTCATAGAAAGCAACACCATCATAGCCGCCGGCAGCGTAGTGACCAAAGGTACTGTTGTCGAATCCGGATGGGTGTATGGCGGTATTCCCGCAAAAAAAATCAAACAAATGGGAGAGGAATTATTAAAAGGAGAAGTGGAAAGAATCGTAAATGCTTATTCCATGTACGCAAGCTGGTATAAACAAAGTGAAGAATAAGCTAAATTGAATATCATAACTTAAATACACAAAAATGAGTGTTATTGTTTCTCCTTCACTACTTTCCGCAGATTTTTTGAATCTGGGCAAAGATGTGGAAATGGTCAATAAAAGTGCAGCAGATTGGTTTCATTTGGATATTATGGACGGTGTATTCGTTCCCAACATCTCCTATGGTTTGCCGATTGTAGAACAAATAAAGAAGATTGCCTGCAAACCTCTGGACGTACATTTAATGATTGTCCAGCCGGAGCGTTATATTGAAGCCTTCCGACAGGCAGGAGCCGATATTCTGACCGTTCACCTGGAAGCCTCCACTCATTTACACCGCACTCTGCAACAAATAAAATCCTGCGGAATGAAAGCCGGAGTGGCCCTGAATCCGCATACCCCGGTTCATTCATTAGAAGATATCATCCAAGATATTGACGTGGTCCTGATCATGAGTGTTAATCCGGGATTCGGTGGTCAGTCTTTTATTCCACATTCCTTGGAAAAAATCAGAAAATTAAAAAAATTAATACAGGCAACCCAAAGTAAAACTTTAATAGAAGTAGACGGAGGAGTAAATACCCAAACCGGTCAAGAACTGATAAACGCAGGTGCAGACGCCCTGGTTGCCGGCAGTTTTGTCTTTAAATCTCCACATCCGGCAGACACCATCCGAATGTTGAAAGAATTGAAAACCGAGTAAGAAATAAACTATGGCTGATAGCATTATTAAAATGACAGGAGGAGTAATCCGCCAACAAGCAAATACCATACTCAAAAATGTCAACATTGAAATTCAAAGCGGGGAATTCATATATCTTATCGGTAAAGTCGGTAGCGGAAAAAGTTCGTTCTTAAAAACCTTATACGCCGAATTGCCTTTAGAATACGGAACTGCGGAGGTGGCTGGTTTTCAATTAAAAAAAATCAAAAAATCACAAATACCATTACTCCGTAGAAAATGCGGAATTGTATTCCAGGATTTTAAACTATTGATTGACAGAAGTGTATACGATAATCTGGAATTTGTACTCCGGGCTACCGGATGGAAAAACAAAAAAGCCATCAAAGAAAGAATCGAAAACGTATTGGAAAAAGTAGGCATGTCAGAGAAACAAGATAAAATGCCTCACCAACTTTCCGGAGGAGAACAACAACGCATCGTCCTCGCACGGGCACTCTTGAACGCTCCCCCTTTGATTCTGGCAGACGAACCAACCGGAAATATCGACCCCGCAACCTCTTATAAATTGGTAGAGCTGTTAAAAGAAATCTGCAATACAGGCAAAACGATTATTATTGCCACCCATCAATATGACCTCATAGAAAAATACCCGGGTCGGGTTCTCTGTTGTGAGAACGGAGAATTATTTGAAAAATCTGATTTCGCCGGATGTAACTGTGAAGAGGGGACCTCAATTCTTCCCGTCGAAGAGACTGTTCCTGCTATCCAGGAACCGGACCTTCCAGAAAAGGAAACTGACGAACAAGAAATCATATCTGAAACCGCCTCCACGGTAACGGAAGAAACAAACGAACAGCCGACAGAAGAAACCCAAGAAGATATCTTATCCCTTATCGGGAAGTTGGATTACCCGGAAATTACAGCTTTTGATTACGAATTGGAGCAACTTCCGGAAATCAAACCCGAAGAAGAAAAGAAAGAAAATACCGCTTCACCGGCATCCCCTGTGATGGATTTAGAATTGATTGACTGATTCTTGACCGGTTCTCCGGAACCATCATTACAGAAGCCCAGACAGAACATAAAACCGCATAAGACGAACTCTTAAAACATGTTAGTCTTCAGGTTTTAAGCAAACTTCCGTATCTTTAATTTCGATAATCCCCTGTTTCAACAAGGTCCCCAAAGCTTTCTTATAATTCTTTTTACTACAACCGAAAACACGGTATATCTCTGCCGGCTCACTTTTATCAGAAAGGTCCAATACTCCGCCATAATCTTTCAGCTTCTCCAAAATCATCCCCGCCAATCCTTCAATTTTTCCATATCCCGCGGGTTGCAGAGAAACATCTATTTTTTCATCTTCACGCACTGTCTTGATATAACCTCTCATCTTCTGCCCGATCTTAAGAGGCCGAAATATCTCATTGTCATACACCAACCCCCAATGAGCATGATTGACAATGACAGCATATCCTAAATCGGTCTTACGGGCAATCAAAACCTCTACTTCTTCTCCCGGTTCATAATCCGGAAATACCTGATCCAAAAATTTCTCAATCTTTGTCGAAGCAACAATCCGGTCAGATGCCTTATCCACATAAGCATACACCAAATAGGATTTTCCTTCCACCATAGGGTCACGCTGTTCCCGAAAAGGCACAAATAAATCCTTCCGCAATCCCCATCCCAAAAAAGCACCCACCTTACTGACCGCCACCACTTTCAGAAAAGCAAATTCCCCCACCTGTATGGCCGGTATTTCCGTCGTAGCCACAATCCGGTCTTCAGAGTCGAAATAAACGAATACCTCTACTTCATCGTCCGGACTACAATTGGTCGGTACATATTCTTTGGGCATCAGAATCTCACCTCGTTCACCCCCGTCCAGATAAACTCCGAAATCAACTATCTTTACAACAGTCAGTGTATTATACTTACCTATTTCTACCATGTATTTCTATATTTCTGTTTCCAATCAGACAAAAACAGGCCATCACCTCTTACTTCTGTCCGGAATTTCATTTACAAACTTTAAACTCACATCATCTTGCAACTTTTCAAAAACAAAGTAGCCCTCTATCCCCTGTTCATCCCGGCTCACTCCACGAATCGTCGTCTCATCCACCAACAGCCCGAACCAATAGTCCAACTCGTAACTCACCGGAAAATCAGCATGGATCACATCAAAACCGGTAGCTTCCAGTTTAACCTTCTTTTCCTCCTGTATTCCGGTCAGAAACTCCTGAATCATATAAGGAACTTCCCCCTTCAAACGATCGGAAAAAACAATCCTTCCGGACAACTCCTTCCCTTCTTGTTTCAGATACAATTCACCTTCAGCAACTCCATTCCCGTAATTTTCAAAATATCTCCATTTTCCCGTCAAATTCATGTCTATATCTACATCATTTATGACAAGTTGAAACCTTCTGCTTAGCTTCCTGCCAAAGCATTTCCATCTCTTCCAGACTCATATCCTGCAAAGTCTTTCCTTCTCTCTGAGCACTTTCTTCAATATAGTTAAACCTTCCGATAAATTTCCGATTCGTTTTTTCCAATGCATTCTCCGGATTTATCCCATATAAACGGGCAGCATTCACTACAGAAAACAAGAAATCTCCAAACTCTTCTTCCATTTTTTCGGGATCAGCCTTTTGAACTTCCGCTTCAAACTCTTCCAATTCTTCTTTCACTTTTTCCCACACTTCTTCTTTCTGCTTCCAGTCAAACCCCGCTCCCCTGGCTTTATCCTGAATGCGGTAAGCTTTCACTAATGCCGGTAAAGCCTGAGGGACCCCCTCAAGAACTTTATGCTTACGTCCTTTTTCCTTTAATTTCAATTGCTCCCAATTCTGGACTACCTCCTCAGCATTCTGTACCTTCACCCCGCCGTAAATATGCGGATGACGGTATTTCAATTTCTCACAGATTCCGTGCAACACATCCGAAATATCAAAAACCTGTTGTTCCTGTCCTATCTGGGCATAAAAAACAATATGCATCAGCAAATCCCCCAATTCCTTCTTCACTTCTGCCAAATCATTTTCCAGAATAGCATCTCCCAACTCATATACCTCCTCGATAGTCAATGCCCTCAATGTTTCCATGGTCTGTTTCCGGTCCCAGGGACATCCAGACCGCAAAGTCTCAATAATCTCCAATAATTCAGCAAATGCTTCTTTTTTAATCTCTAATTTTTCCATGAATACATGCTTTAGCCAAATTCAAACCATAGCCTCCCAACAAAATATTCCACAGCCTCCGTATACCTTTTTCACCATTCACCTGATTTTCATCCGCAAAAATAAGGTATTTTTTTGACAAAAAAATTGATTTACTACACCTGATAATATTAAAAAAGACGCTACATTTGCTTGATATTTGAGAAACGAAAAGTCAAGCATTGAATCAGGTTTTATGCAAAACCAAGGCGTTTATTAAAAGTTTCATGATCGAAAAAAGAATAAGTATAGGCAATATTGATCCCCTGGACTTTTATGGAGTGAACAACTCTAAATTTAATATCCTCAAAGAATATTTTCCCAAACTGAAGATTACCGCACGAGGGGATGAAATTATCCTGCAGGGAGAGGTAAACGACATAGAAGTAATCAGCAATAAAATCAATGCCCTGTTAGAGCACTACCACCGTTATAATATGCTGACCGTTGCCAATCTGAAACGCATCATCCTGGAAGACAATCAAGTAACAGACCCGGAAGATGCAGAATCGGTTATTTTGTTCGGTCATGCCGGCAAAGCAATCCGGGCACGTACCACCAACCAACGCACTTTGATAGAGCTGGCACGTGCCAATGACCTGCTTTTTGCCACAGGCCCGGCAGGCTCCGGGAAAACCTATACGGCCATCGCCTTGGCAGTAAAAGCACTCCGCAACCGGGAGGTAAAACGCATCGTACTCAGCCGCCCGGCAGTGGAAGCCGGAGAAAGCCTGGGATTCCTGCCTGGCGATATGAAGGAAAAAGTAGACCCTTATCTGCAACCTCTGTATGATGCACTTTCCGACATGATTCCTCCTAAAAAATTGGAAGAATATCTGGAATCGGAAATCATCCAGATTGCTCCGCTGGCTTACATGCGGGGACGCACACTGAACGATTCCTTCGTTATTCTGGATGAAGCCCAGAACACAACCCGCAACCAATTGAAAATGTTCCTGACCCGAATGGGAGTCAGTGCCAAGTTCGTCATCACCGGCGATATGAGCCAGATTGACTTACCCCGACGGAACGATTCCGGCCTGATTCATGCCTTTAAAATCCTCAAAGACATTAAAGGCATTGCCTTCGTGGAATTTAACTCAGATGACATCGTACGCCACCGTCTGGTAAAAGACATCGTCAAAGCCTATCAGAAAGAAGACGAAACTTTCGAAAAATAAAGATTATATTGAACATTAAATATTAAAGTTATGGACGCCATCGTAAAAACAGATTTCCAGTTTCCCGGACAAAAAAGCGTATATAAAGGAAAAGTACGCGATGTATACGACATCAACGACGAATACTTAGTCATGGTAGTATCAGACCGTATTTCAGCTTTCGACGTAATCCTGCCCAAAGGAATACCTTACAAAGGACAAGTACTAAATCAAATCGCGTCCAAATTTCTGGATGCCACCTCCGATATAGTACCAAACTGGAAAATTGCTACCCCGGATCCCATGGTCACCATCGGACACAAATGCGAACCCTTCAAAGTGGAAATGGTAATCCGCGGTTATTTGACCGGAAGTTCGTGGCGGGCTTATAAAGCCGGTGAACGGACAATCTGCGGCCTGCCCTTGCCCGAAGGCATGAAAGAAAACCAGAAATTCGATTCTCCACTCATTACCCCAACCACCAAAGCCGATGAAGGACATGATGAAAATATTTCAAAAGAAGAAATCATCGCTCAAGGTTTAGTAAGCCGGGAAGACTACGAACAGATGGAAAAATATACATACGCCTTATTTAAGCGTGGCACAGAAATAGCTGCCGAAAAAGGATTGATTCTGGTAGACACCAAATACGAATTCGGTAAGAAAAACGGAAAAATATACCTGATCGATGAAATCCACACGCCCGATTCTTCCCGCTACTTCTATGCTGAAGGCTATGAAGAAAGATTTACCAAAGGAGAGAAACAAAAACAACTCTCTAAGGAATTCGTCCGCGAATGGTTGATGGACAACGGTTTCCAGGGACAAGCCGGACAACAGGTTCCGGAAATGACCCCGGAAGTCGTGGCAGGCATTACCGACCGTTATATTGAACTTTTTGAACACATCACCGGACAAAAATTTGAAAAAGCAGAAGGCGGAAATATCCTTAAACGCATTGAAAATAACGTAAATGACTGCCTGAAAAAATTATAACCAATCCCTAAAAAAGAGCTCCGGCAAATGCCGGAGCTCTTTTTATTTTCCCATTCCTATTTCGTAACGAAACCGGCAAAATCATTTGCCAGAAATTTTTTCAACTCTTCAGGACTCACCCTTACTTTATAATTCCCGTCCTTAAAAAAAGTAATATTACCAGTCTCTTCACTAACCACCACGACATAAGCATCACTGACCGAGCTTAACCCCAAAGCTGCCCGATGACGCAACCCCATACTGCCCGGAATATCCGTGCGGTCCGATACAGGTAAAATGCAACGGGCCGCCAGGATTTTATTGTCATTAATAATCACAGCACCATCATGAAGAGGGGTATTTTTGAAAAAAATATTTTCAATCAGTTCATCTGTCACTTTAGCTTTTATCAATACTCCTGTCTGAGCATAGGTATATAATTCCGTATTTTGCTGGAAAACAATTAAAGCACCGGTTTTCGTGGCTGCAAAATTAGTACATGCCTCTACGATAGCATCCGACACATTCTCCTGGATTCCCGGTTTGGCAAATAATTTTTCCAGATTAAAAATATTCTGCAAATTATACCGGCTGCCGACCAACAATAAAAAACGGCGCACCTCCTGCTGGAAAACAATCAACAAAGCAATCACCCCCATACCGATAAACTGCCCCAGAATAGAAGAAATCAGTTCCATATTGAAAGCCCGTACCAGCAACCAGGCCACATAAAAAGTAAAAATACCAGCGAAAATATTAATAGCCGCCGTCCCTTTCACCAAACGATAAATTTGATAAAAGATAAAAGCTACAATCAAAATATCCAGAATGTCGAAAAAGCCCAATTTGATGAATAATAACATATTATTCCAGAATTATGTTTTTAATTTCTAACTAAGCAGGTTACATTCTACCCTTTGGAGGATTAATCATTTTATTCCACAAATCTAAATAAAATTTCAGAATATACAGTACATTCCTTATCTTTGTATTAAATTTAAAATGAATGCTATGCGATACTTTACAACCTTACTCTGGATTATGATAGCTTTCAGCGTTCTGGCACAGAGCGATCCAAAAGCCAGAGAAGTTCTTGACAAAGCTGCCGCCAGGTTCAAAGCCTATCCGGCTGCAGAAATAGATTTCACCCTGGCTATGGAAAACAAAGCAGAAAACATCCAGGAAACCCACTCCGGAAAAGCATGGATGAAAGGCAATCTGTACAGACTCGACCTGATGGATGTTGAAAACTATTACGACGGTAAAGTGATTTACACTTATATGCCTGAAGTAAAAGAGGTAAACATCAAAACTCCCAGCGATGAAGAAGAAGGCTTTCTCAATCCGGCAACTTTATTCGATATCCACAATCAAGGCTTCAATCAGAAACTACTCAGCACAAGTAATGATGTCGCTTACATAGAACTTTACCCCAAGGAAAAGAAAAATATAGAAAAAATCGGAGTATGGGCCAAACTATCCTCCTCTTCCATTCAAAAAGTGACTTCTTTTGGTAAAGATGGAAACAATGTAATAATTACCATTAAAAACATCAAATCCATAAATCCGGCTCCATCGGATGATTTTTTCAAATTCGATACAACCCAGCATCCGGATGTGGAGATAATCGATATGAGATAGAAGAAACAGCAAGAGGGTGCCCGTAAGGACACCCTCTTCATATTATTCTTATCGGTTGATCGTATCAGCCTATACGTTAAAGCGGAAATTCATCATATCCCCATCCTGCACAATATATTCTTTTCCCTCAACCGACATCTTTCCGGCTTCCTTGCATTTGGTTTCAGAACCGTAGTGAATAAAATCTTCATATTTGATTACTTCAGCCCGTATAAAACCTTTCTCGAAATCAGAATGAATAATTCCGGCAGTCTGGGGAGCTTTCATCCCCTTACGAAAAGTCCAGGCTCGCACTTCTTTCGGACCGGCAGTAAAATAAGTCTGCAAATTCAACAAATGATAGGCCGTGCGGATCAATTTGTTTACCCCAGCTTCTTTCAGGCCTAAATCCTCCAAAAACATTTGTTTCTCCTCGTAAGTTTCCAGTTCGGCAATATCAGCCTCAATAGCCGCACCAATCACCAGAACTTCGGCATTCTCATTCTTCACAGCCTCCTGTACGGCTTCCACATATTTATTTCCATGAACAACAGAAGCTTCGTCCACATTGCAAACATACAATACCGGCTTAGCCGTAAGCAACTGTAAATCCTTGGCAGACTCCTGCTGTAATTCGTCCAATACTACTGTCCGGGCAGACAAACCTTTCTCAAGGGCATTTTTATACATATGCAATACTTCCACCAAACGTTTTGCTACAGCATCCCCCCCTGTCATCGCCCGTTTTTCTTCTTTCTGCAAACGATTTTCAACTGTTTCCAGATCTTTTAATTGCAATTCCGTGTCTATGATTTCTTTATCCCGGATAGGATCGACACTTCCGTCCACATGAACGATATTATCATCGTCAAAACAACGCAACACGTGAATAATGGCATCCGTTTCCCGGATATTGGAAAGAAATTTATTTCCCAATCCTTCGCCCTTGCTGGCTCCTTTCACCAAACCGGCAATATCCACAATTTCCACAACGGCCGGCACCACATTGGCCGGATTGACCAATTCCACCAATCTATTTAAACGTTCATCCGGAACAGTAATCACTCCTACATTCGGCTCAATGGTACAGAAAGGAAAATTGGCCGATTGAGCTTTGGCATTACTCAAACAATTAAACAACGTGGACTTCCCAACATTAGGCAGGCCCACGATACCACATTGTAAACCCATAAATATGAAGTAAAAAATAAACACAAAAAGTGAAAAAATCACTCAGTCATCAGTGTGCAAAAGTAGTACAAATTTTTATATTATCGTACAGTAACATGAAAACATCCCTGTTTAAATTCATAGCGCACGAAACACTTCTTCTGCTTGCGCAAATCCTGCAATACTTCTGCCAAAACAGATTTCAACTTATCTGTCTCTTCCTTGGCAGCCCCTTTATACCGGGCATAGGCAATGTCAAAAGTAGTTCCGTAAACATGGGCAGAATTGGCACTGGCATTCATATTCTTCTTTCTCAGTTTCTGCACCGTTCCGGCAGTACGTAATACACTTGTAACGATAATCTTTCGGTCCGGCAACCCCTTGCTATCCAAAGAATCCCGGAAATTTTTCCCAATTTTCCGCAAAAGTTCCTCTGCTTTCGGCACTAAATAAGGAACCGAATGGGTAAGTTCATCCAACTCATAATAACGTCCGGAAGAAAGACCGCTTAATTTACCCTTCTGCTGCTGAAAATCCTTCTCGGAAGTCACGGGGCGTATACCCCAACGACGGGCAGCCTCCAGATGTTTATCATTCAAGTCATTAAAGGTTCTTTGATAATGCCGGAAATATTTAAAGCTCCCTTTCTTCTTTTCTCCTCCGCATCCGGAAATCCCGATGAACAACAAACAAATTAACAGATACCTCACCACGTACATACCATTTTTATTTTAGTTATCAAAGATAATGCAAGACGGAAACAGAAACAAACTTATTCAAACCCGGTTGAAGGATAGTAAAGAAAAGAAGCCGAAAGAGACAACGCATAACAAAATGCCAGTGATTGTCCCGGCACCGTAATGAACAAATGCACGGTGGCGGGTAGTTCATAGCGGGAAACCTTGACACCAAGGTGATTTAAACGAGCAGCAAATTCCCGGCCCTGAGTACATAAAATATCGCGTTCGGCAGCAACCAAAAGCGTGGAAGGCAACCGGGACAGCAAGCTGTCAGGAGCATGGGCTACAGACACCAGGTAATGGTGTGACTCCCCGGGAGCATAAGCCCGGTTAAACGCTTCCATCAATTCGCTATCCAAGGCAAAACCAGAACCATAAAGCCGCCAGGACGCTGAATGGTCCGGATAAGCCAAAGTCACCGGATAAAAAAGGAGAAGCGAACGCAACAAAATCGTATCTGAAGAAAGCAGACTCAATGCTGTTGCCACGGCAAGATTACCTCCAGCGCTATCTCCTCCGACAGAAACCAAGTGGCCGGCACTGCCCCATTCTCCCGCATGTTGCACGGCAAATCGTACAGCATCAATGCAATCGTTTAATCCAAAAGGGAAAGAAGCTTCGGGAGCAAGGGCATAATCAACAGCAAGAACGGAAACTCCTGCCCTCGCAACAAGTTCTCCACAAAAACGGGAACAACTGTTAATGCTTCCGAATGTCCATCCTCCACCATGAAAATAAACCAGCAACGGACGCAAAATGTCTGCCTTCACAGAAGGCGTATACAGACATAAACGAGGAGTCAGAAAAGTAGCAGACACACCATAAGGTAAAGGAGAAGGTACATTACGGGAATGACGCACCCGGTTCAATGCCTCAGTGTCTCCTTTCGTAGCACGGTATACAGCTTCTGTCTGTTCAGCCTGCAATCCTTGCGGAAGGGTAGAGAGAAACGCATCCGCCTCTTTCCGCAAAGCGACTGTATCCATATCCAGACAAAGTGTCTGGGCACAAAGCCGGAAACTTTCCCCAAAAAATAAAACAAAAAAAACAAAAATCCGGATCATATCTTATCAACCATTAAACGGGTAAAGATAATAAGTCAAAGGCAAAGCCCATCGCCCCATCATAAAAAAAGCGGAGTTTCCTCCGCTTTCTTTCCGATTTATTCATCAGAACATTATTTATTTCCTCTTTTTTTATACTCCTCCAAACCTTTTTTTAGGAAAGCGACAAACGCATCCTTATCCAAATCATGGCCGCGTGCAGGAGCCAGCACATGTTGTTGCAGGTTTTCATCATTTCCTCCCCGACTGTCCAACAATATATAGTTCGGCTGCGCATTCGAATCAAATTTCTTGATTTGGAAATCCGCATTTTTCTTTCCTAAAGTTTTTTTCTTTTTGCCGTCATATTCAGAAACATACCACTCCTCTTCCGGCAAGGTCGTCTTATCATCCACATACAAGGCCACAATCACATAGTCATTTCTTAACATATCTGCAACCCGTGGGTCTGCCCACACCGTTTGCTCCATTTCACGGCAATTCACACAACCATGTCCGGTAAAGTCAATAAACAACGGTTTATTCTGGGCCTGAGCACATTTCAAAGCCTGTTCGTAATCAAAATATCCGTCTAATCCATGAGCTAAATGGAGGAAATCAGCATATTTCGGAGCTTCACAGGCCTCATTGGCAACCGGAGCAATTCCATTCACTACACCTCCACTCTTTGCCACCTGTTTAACGTTTTCACGTACAATCCGGTTTATATCAAAATCTATGGTCTCCTGCGGAGGGAAATAACCGGCCAACGCTTTCAGCGGTGCTCCGAACATACCGGGAATCAAGTAAACGACAAAAGCAAAAGTCGCAATGATAAAAGCCAAACGAGGCACTCCAATATGAGTCAGTTCGCTGTCATTGGCAAATTTGAGCTTACCCATTAAATAAAGGCCCTGCAGAGAGAAGATGGCAATCCAGATAGCAATATATACTTCCCGGTCCAATAATCCCCAATGGTAAGTCTGATCGGCCACCATTAAAAACTTAAAGCCCAAAGCAACCTCTATAAATCCCAACACTACTTTAACCGAATTAAGCCATCCTCCGGATTTCGGTAAATTACTTAACTTGGAAGGGAAAAAAGCAAAAAAACCGAAAGGTAAAGCCACTGCTACAGAAAAGCCAAGCATACCGACAATAGGACGTAAAACTGAGCCCCGGGCCGCTTCAACCAACACGGTACCCACGATAGGAGCCGTACAGGAAAAAGAAACCAAAACCAAGGTAAACGCCATAAAAAAGGCCCCGATATATCCGCCTTTATCTGCCTGTGCATCGGATTTATTTACAAGCCAGGAAGGAAGTACAATCTCAAACGCCCCAAAGAAAGAGGCCGCAAAAATCATAAAAATGACAAAAAAGAATACATTAGGCACCCAGTTGGTACTTAGCCAATTGATAAAATCAGCTCCTAAAAACATCGAAATAATCAATCCCAAAGCCGTATAAATAGCTATGATCGAGAAAGAAAAGAACATCGCTTTTGCCTTGGCTTTCGCTTTATTGCTATCCCCATGCATAAAGAAAGAAACCGTCATGGGAATCATGGGAAACACGCAGGGCATAACCACTGCTGCCAAACCGGCAACAAAAGCCAGCCAGAAAAACAGCCACAAAGAATCATCCTGGGAAGCCTCCCCGGCAGGAACAGCACCTGATTCAGTCACATTTTCCTTCACCTTAATATCAAAAGCCTCTTCGAACATCACACACTGTCCTTCCCGGCAAACCTGATATTCCAAAGTTCCTTTTACCACACCGACAGCAGGGTCAATTACTTTGATTCGCTGCGTAATCACATATTCATGCTCAAACGACAAAACATCTACTCCAAAAACAGCATCATGCTTCTTTTGAGGTTCATTTTCTGTGGCTTTTCCTACCAACTCAATCCCTTTCCCAGCCTCTTCCAGCGTCAGAGTTGTGGCCATCGGCCCCCCGGCAGGCGTATACATAGAATAGATATGCCATCCTGGCTGAATGGAAGCCCGGAAAGTCAGTTCATATTCATCATTACCCAAACTTTTCTGCGTAAACGACCAATTGGAAGGATTGGCTACCTGGGAAAAGGCAGCAAACAGACCGATAAATACAGTCAATAAAAAAATAAGTAACCCCTTTTTCATACAATTATTAATATAAATCATCAAATCAGTAGTAAATTTTAGACAAAAATATCATTAATTTTTTCCCACCTTAAACCCTATTCCAAGTTTAACATATAATTAATGGCGGGAAAAATGATTTTCAAATTTCTTTAAGAGAAAAAAAGGTAAAAAACGGAATATCGTTTTTTACCTTTCATAAAGCTTTATTTTACGCCTTCCAGTTCCCGGTTATACCGATTATAAAAATGATATTCGTAAATATAAAAAGAAGGAACATCTATAATCTTCAGGGAAATATGGTAACGAAAAGCCCATCTACGGCGCAGGGAGAAAAGTCCTTTTTTAAGGTAAGCACCCACAAAAGGATGAACTTTCAAAATAATCGTCTTATTTTTCTTTTCACAAACGTAAAATTCCAATTCATCCTCTATCTTGTCAACAATCAAAATGGCAGCTTCAGCTTTACCGCTACCGTGGCACACCGGGCACAATTCCGTCGTGTCCACTGTCATGGCAGGGCGCACCCGTTGACGGGTAATCTGCATTAAACCAAATTTGCTCAAAGGCAAAACCGTATGTTTGGCCCGGTCGATTTCCATGCACTCTTTCATCTTCTCAAACAGCTTCTGCCGATTCTCCGCTTTCTGCATATCAATAAAATCGATTACAATGATCCCCCCCATATCACGAAGCTGTAATTGTCGGGCCACTTCCTCGGCGGCTGCCAGATTCACCTCCAAAGCATTGCTCTCCTGATCATCACCCAGTTTTGCCCGGTTACCACTATTCACGTCGATCACATGAAAAGCCTCGGTATGTTCTATAATCAGGTAGGCTCCATTTTTAAAGGAAACGGTTTTTCCCAAAGACGACTTAATTTGCTTATCCACCCCAAAATGATCCAAAATGGGTATTTCAGGAGAGACATACTTGACGATATCTTGTTTTTCCGGAGCGATAGTACTCAAAAAATGTTTAATCTCCTTACTTAAGGTAATATCATTCACGTAGATATTTTCAAAAGTAGGATTCAACATATCCCTCAGGATGGCACTAGTACGGTCAATCTCTCCCAGGATTAATTTGGGAGGCTCCATATCCCTGATGTGCTTGAAAGCAGTCTCAAAACGTTCGACCAACTCCTTCAGTTCAGCATCAAAAACCGCCACTTTCTTCCCTTCGGCCACAGTCCGGACAATCACCCCGTAATTCTTCGGTTTGATGCTTTCAATCAAACGTTTCAGTCGTTTCCGTTCCTCCGACGATTTGATTTTCTGGGACACAGAAACTTTATCCGCAAAAGGCATCAGTACCAGATTCCTGCCCGCAATACTTAATTCGGAAGTCAAGCGCGGCCCTTTGGTAGATATAGGTTCTTTCGCCACCTGAACCGCAACCCATTGCCCCACAGTCAATATATCTGAGATTTTGCCTGTCTTGTTGATCTCCGGTTCCAGTTTCAGTTTCGATACTGACATTCCTTTACGGGCAATACATTGCTTAATATAACTATCCAGCGAATGAAACTGGGGACTTAGATCCAGATAATGCAAAAAAGCATCTTTCTCATACCCCACATTTACGAAAGCAGCATTCAACCCCGGCATGATTTTTTTCACCTTCCCCAAATAGATATCCCCTACAGCAAATTGCATACTGGTCTTTTCCTTGGTTAATTCTACCAATTTCTTTTCTTTCAACAGCGCAATTACAATCTCTTCCGCCTTAACATCTATAACTAACTCACTACTCACTGCTATACTATTATTAATCTTTATTTTTTCAACAAATAAACCTAAAGACACATGCCTTTAGGTTTAAATCTTTACTCACAAACGCAAAGAATTACTTCTTCTTATGACGATTCTTTCTCAGTCTTTTTTTCCGTTTGTGGGTAGCCATCTTATGTCTTTTTCTTTTTTTACCGCTTGGCATAAATTCCTCCTTTCTTATTTTTTAACATTACCCTTAACCTCATTAACAAAACTCTTGGACGGTTTGAATGAAGGAATAAAATGTTCAGGGATTTTGATAGTCACGTTTTTGGAAATATTACGGGCTGTTTTTTCAGCTCTTTTTTTCACAACAAAACTACCGAAACCTCTCAAGTACACATTCTTACCCTCAACAACGGAATTTTTAATTGATTCCATAAAAGCCTCCACGGTAGCCTGAACAGCTACTTTCTCGATCCCAGTCGTTCTCGAAATTTCGTTAACAATATCTGCTTTTGTCATTTTCTTTAAATATTTAATATTCAATAATTTATTTCTATTTTCTTGTTTTTCAGTCTGCAAATATAAGGCTTTTCTATTAAGAATAAAAAAATCACGATGATTTTTGTCATTTTTTTCTGATTCGGATTTTTTTCCTTAATTTCGCTCAATCAATTGAAGTAAATCATACTACCCTCAAAAAAATCTCAGATTCAGCCATTGGGAAACGAGGATTTTTTTGTAACTTGTGTAATATTGAGAAAAAGAAAATTTTAAGGATCGCGTTGCAATCAAATCCGGGTGTATGTAATTCATTTTATAAACGTTAACAGAAAAATTATGGTCAATAAAGTAATATTAATCGGAAATGTCGGTGCCGAACCCGAAGTCAGGTACTTAGACGGTGGAGTTGCAGTAGCCAATCTCCGGCTGGCAACTACTGAAAGATACAAAAATAAAAACGGCGAAAACGTCGATCAAACCGAATGGCATAACATCGTATTGTGGAGAGGGCTGGCGGAAATTGTGGAAAAATATGTTCATAAAGGAATGCGTCTTTATATAGAAGGCCGCATCCGGACCCGTTCATGGGACGACCAGAACGGGGTAAAGAGATATACCACCGAGATTTATGCAGATAACATGCAGATGCTCTCCGCCAGACAGGACGGTGACAATAATACCACTGTCCCCCGTTACAGTGCTCCGGCCAATACAGCATCTGCTCCGGCCACAACCGGACCAGCAGCAGAACCGGACGACAACGACGATCTGCCATTTTAATCTAAATAAAAAATTCTAAGCTATAGGCTAAAGTTATCCCGAACGGTTACTCTTTATCCTATAGTTTAGCCTAAAGGCTTTATATTGTTTAATTAATTTCTTTCATTTTGGAAACAGACGGTTATGACGCGGTGACTTCACTATTCCGCGGTACTTTTGATGTTCTGGATATTGTATTCATTATCATTCTCCTTTTTTTATTGCTATGCTCGGCTCTGGTCTCCGGCTCGGAAGTTGCCTACTTTTCGCTTACTCCCGCAGAACTGGATAAATTACGGGAAAAAAGATATGAAAAAGTCATTCATCTCCATCAAAAGCCCAATCTCCTGCTATCAACCATATTAATCACCAACAATTTTGTCAATGTAGGAATTGTTATACTTTCCACTTATCTGGTGAATACTTTATTTGATTTCTCCGGCTATCCTATTCTGGGTTTCATCATACAAGTGATTGTCGTTACTTTCCTCATCCTGCTTTTCGGGGAAATCATGCCCAAATTGTATGCCAATCGCTCACAAATGCGCGTAGCTATCCTAATGGCAGCCCCTTTAACTTTTCTGACTTACTTGTTTCGTCCCTTATCTCTGCTCCTGATCCGGTCGACTTCTATTATCAGTAAACGGATAGCAAAAAAAGACGGACTATCCATCGACCAGTTGTCAAAAGCCCTGGAATTGACCCAGGACGCGGAACTGAATGAGGAAAAAGAAATTCTGGAAGGTATTGTCCGGTTCAGCAATATTGACGCCATCGACATTATTTGCCCCCGCATCAATATTATAGGTCTGGAGATTGAAGATAGTTTTGAACAAGTCCGCAATACCGTCATCGAACACGGCTATTCCCGGCTCCCCGTTTACAGGGAAAATCTGGACACCATCGAAGGCATCCTATATGTCAAGGATTTATTAGCTTATCTGAAAGAATCCAAAGACTTCAAATGGCAAAAATTAATCCGTCCCGCATATTTTGTTCCGGAAACAAAAAAAATAAACGACCTGCTGGAAGAATTCCAGACCAAAAAAGTGCACATGGCTATCATTGTGGATGAATACGGAGGCACTTCCGGCATTGTTACCATGGAAGACATTCTGGAAGAAATTGTCGGTGAAATCAATGACGAATACGATGAAAAAGAAGAGACTTTTACAAAATTACCGGACAATAAATATATTTTTGAAGCCTGTACCCTTCTGAATGATTTTATAAAAATCGTTGATGCCGACCAGGATAGTTTTAAAGACATTGAAGGAGAAGCAGATACCCTCGCAGGACTGATTCTGGAAATAAAAGGCGAATTGCCTGAAAAAAATGAGGTCATTACCTACCAGGGACATCAGTTTACCATACTCGAAGTAGACAACCGGAGGATAAAAAAAATAAAGTATGAGAAAAAATAAAATACTTATTTTGGTTTTCTTTTTTCTGTATGGATGTTCAGAAAAGTACACCCCTAAACCTTACGGATATTTCAGGATAGATTTTCCTGAAAAACAATGGGTACAAACCCCGGACTCCTTACCGTACACCTTTCAGATGGCCGGCACAGCCTATATAGAACATGACCCGGACCCAGACGCAGAAAAAGGATGGATCAACCTGCGCTATCCTCAATACAATGCCCGCATTCACTTATCTTACAAAACCATCAAAGAAGATACCTCACTCACCCATTATCTGGATGATTGCCACCACATGGCCTACACCCACACAATCAAGGCTGAGTCCATCCATGAAAAATATTTCCGGAAACCGTCCGTATTCGGTCTTATCTACTACATCGAAGGAAATACTGCTTCATCAACCCAGTTTTTTGTAACGGATTCCAGCCGTCATTTTTTAAGAGGAGCTCTTTACTTCAACCAACATCCCGACAAAGATTCACTGGCTCCGGTCATTCAATTTTTACGCCAGGACATCGTACAACTCATCGAAACTATACAATTTCCCTGATCATTTCACAGCCGTATAAGGTACAGGAATCTCCATCAAACGGCAAAGAAAGGGCAACAAGGAAGTCATTTCACACTCTCCAGGCAAACCAACGGCTCCGCCTCCATAAAGATAAAGAGGTACTTTGTGCCGTTTACTATAACGGGCAAACTGGTCTTCCGGGTCTTTCAACTCCGGAATCCACGTCGGTTGTAAAGTATATAAAACATCTCCGCTCCTTTTCTGAGAAAAGGAATTTTGAAACAACAACTCTATACCCGAAGAAGAAGCATTGTGAGTCAGGGAATGGGCGGTAACAACCCGGGATACTCCCTCAAACTCAATCATAAAATCAGCTATTTTGTCCTGTATATCCTTCAGTGGAATTTTATTTTTTGCTATCAAAGTCCTGTCTAAATATATCTGGCCCGCATCATAATCCAAAATCCAATCTCCGTCTCCGTACATCAAATTCAAAAAAGATTTCAACAAAGCAACTGCTTTAAAAATACTGAAATATCCTCCGGCTAAACGTATTTTTTCCAATTCTTCCGGCAACAGCTCCCGACTCTCAGAGAAAGTCAGAAATAAAGCATAATTACCCTCCCCAACACAATTATCCAGTTCCGTCAAAAGGCGCTCCATATCTTTGTCCAACCGTAACACCACATCCTGAAACTCCCTGGCATACACACCAAAATCCCGGTTCATATAATCCAGACAAGAAAAATTCAGCATCAGCAAATCAGGATCGTTATCTTTTCCCAATTGCTCAGCACCCATCAATTCCATTGCCAAATCCACCACCATTGTATTCACGTAGGGAGTAGCCTTCAATATACGGTAAGTATCATATTTCCGCTTTGCCTGGGCCAGGTCGTAAAAAAAAACATTAGCTAATCCTATCTTATTCTTCCATCGCAAAGCCGCCGTATTACCCCCCTCATCTCCCAGAGACATCCATCCCCGGCGAACAAAGTAATCGCTTTCCATACGGGCATTATAAACATTCAGCCAACCCGGCAAAGAATCGGCATAATAATCGGAAGAAACCCACTTTCCACTTTTCTCACTCAACCAAAAAGCCATATTGGCACAACTTCCACCACTCAGCACAGCTTCCTCACCATTGACCGAAATACTGTACACCTTAGAAAAAGCATTATTCATTTTCATCGCACACCCCAGAGTCAACGCCTGAAGCCAATCCGGACTAAACCCTTCATCCCCCTCCTCGCCTATCAGCCTGTAATCCTGAGCAACCACATTACTCTGGCGCCTATTACGTAAACGGTCAAACCAGGCATGCGAAATCACCCCATGTTCAGACGGCAGCAATCCCGTATAAATCGTAGCCTGGTCCACCCCCGTCTGAGAAAAAATATAATTATAATCGGCCATAGAAGATTTTCCCTCATTCATGATTCTTCTGAAACCACCTTCAGAAAGCTCATTTTCATAAATGGTAAGCCATTCCGGATAAAACTGGCTGATTGTAATCCCGACAACCAACTTCGGTTTGCTCCCGGCCATAGCAACTATACCACTTATACCCAATAAAAATCCCAATACTATTGCTTTCATACTTTTTCCCCTGACTTCACTTTTAATTTATTATAGCAAAGGTAAATATATTTGGTATTTATATACACGTAAAGATGTATATAAATACCTTATATTTTATCCCTACGGAAGTTTTTTTTCCAAAAACTATAATTTCTTAAAAAAAAAGCTTGACAAATAACAATTTACTACCATTTCCGGACAGACTATCCCATATTGTTTATTATATTTACACCACCAAACAGAATATATGGAAAACATGACCTCATCCAAAGACATACTGGCAGAAAAATTACGGAGTTATATTGCCAAATACGGGATAAACGATTTCAATGAAGAGCGTCTGGAAAAAACCGGACTCACACTGAAAGAACTGAAAGCCAATTTTACAGACCGTCAGGATATGGTCAAAACCGTATTGGAATACGAACGTAAATGTTTTGAAGAAATCTTTAACGAATACAATTTTGAGGGATGGAATGCCATTGATATTATGCTGATGGTAAGTAACGAAATCAATAACCGCTTCTTTAATGTTACCCCGTCAGTAACGATAATCCTATCCAAAGTATTTCCGGACATATTTGAAGAGCATTTGCAAAAAAGATCCGATTTTATCTTTGAAAAAATTAAAATAAACATCGAAAAAGGCATGGAACAAGGCATGTATAAAAAAGACATCTCCAGCGAAATGATTGCCAGAATGTACATTGCCAAATTAAATGATATTCATAATCCCCAAATCTATCCCCCGGAAGGATTTACTTTTGCCACCATTTTCAACAACCTGATTGACAATGTAATCAAGAGCATAACCAATGAAGAGGGAAAAACTTATTACAAACAACGCAAACAACTTTATAGCATACTAAATTTCAGATAATTACCTAACTTAACCTACATACTATGAAATATCAGATTGACGATATTGACCGAAAAATCCTTTCCTATCTTGTCAAAAATGCCAGAGTCCCTTTTCTTGAGATTGCCCGTGAATGCGGTATATCCGGTGCCGCCATCCATCAACGCGTAAAAAAAATGGAAGATGCCGGTATCATTGAAGGCTCACGTTTCATCGTAAAACCACGGGCGCTGGGCTTCAAAATATGTGCTTTCATCGGTGTCATTCTCGACAATGCCTCCCAATACAAAAACGTAGTCAAAGAAATAGAGAAAATACCGGAAGTCATAGAATGTCATTTTATTACAGGCCATTACTCCTTTTTCTTAAAAATCAGATGCAACAGCCATCAGCACCTGATGGATATTCTGATTCATACCCTGCAAGAGATTCCGGGAATCGCCAAAACCGAATCTTTTATCTCTCTGGACCAATTAATTGAAAAACAAATAGACATTTGCCCTGAAGAAAATTAAAAGAATACAGAAAAAGAACAAATCAAGCCTGGAATTCGCTATATCTGTCTATAACATTCCAGGCTTGATTATTTATTCCAACCTCTACCGGTAATCTAAATTTAAACCTCTTATCTGATAACCAGTTTATCGTTTTCTTTATCGCATTCCACCCGCAAAATACCTCCTTCTGACACCTCTCCTTTAATAATCACTTCCGCCAATTCATCTTCGAGATATTTCTGAATTGCCCTTTTTAAAGGACGTGCACCGTATTGCGGATCAAACCCTTTTTCTGTCAGGAAATTCTTTGCCGCTTCCGACACTTCCACCTGATATCCCAATTCATTTACCCGCTTCAATAATCCTTTCAATTCAATATCTATAATCCGGTGGATATCCTCCTTGCTCAAAGAATTAAAAATAATCACATCGTCAATCCGGTTCAGAAACTCGGGGGAGAAAGCATTCTTTAAAGCTTTCTGCACAACATTTTTGGTATAGTCTCCATTTGCAGTATCTGCAGAAACAAACCCGATTCCCCGGCCGAAATCCTTCAACTGGCGGCTACCGATATTGGAAGTCATAATCACAATGGTATTTTTAAAATCCACCTTACGACCCAAACTATCAGTCAACTGACCATCATCCAGCAACTGCAACAGAATATTAAAAACATCCGGATGAGCCTTTTCTATTTCATCCAGCAAAATCACCGAATAAGGTTTACGTCTTACCTTTTCTGTCAATTGCCCTCCTTCCTCATATCCGACATATCCCGGAGGTGCCCCTACCAGACGGGACACGGCAAACTTCTCCATGTACTCGCTCATATCCACCCGAATCAAAGAATCGGCAGTATCAAAAAGATATTTGGCCAATACTTTAGCCAATTGAGTTTTTCCGACTCCAGTAGGTCCAAGGAAAATAAATGAACCTATCGGCCGGTTCGGGTCTTTCAAACCAGCCCTGTTCCGATGGATGGCTCTTACAATCTTCTCAATAGCCTCCTGTTGCCCGATAACACTATCTGCCAATTCCTCCCTCATCTGCAACAACTTCATTCCCTCTGTCTTAGCAATCCGCTTCACCGGCACTCCGGTCATCATGGCCACTACCTCGGCTACACTTTCTTCGTCCACGACCACCCGGTTTTCCCGCAATTCTTTTTGCCATTTTTCCTTTTCCTGTTCCAAATCCGACAACAACTGACGTTCCTCATCCCTAAAGGCAGCAGCAACCTCAAAATTCTGCTGTCTGACAGCCTCTTTCTTTTTCTCTTTGATTTCCTCCGTCGCCCTTTCCAGTTCCTCAATCACCGGCGGAACCACAATGTTGGCAATATGAATACGTGAACCAGCTTCATCTAAAGCATCAATCGCCTTATCCGGCAAAGCCCGGTCCGAAATATACCGCATGGTCAGTTTCACACAAGCCTTAATAGCGGCATCTGTATACCTCACATTGTGATGATCCTCATAACGGGATTTGATATTATTTAATATCTCTACCGTTTCATCAAAAGAAGTCGGTTCCACCAATACCTTCTGAAAACGGCGCTCCAATGCTCCGTCCTTCTCTATATTCTGACGATATTCGTCCAGCGTTGTGGCACCGATACACTGAATCTCTCCCCGTGATAAGGCAGGTTTCAGCATATTGGCTGCATCCAGGCTTCCTCCCGAACCACCAGCTCCTACTATCGTGTGAATCTCATCAATAAATAAAATAATATTTTTATTTTTAGCCAACTCGTTCAAAATAGCCTTCATGCGCTCCTCAAATTGCCCCCGGTATTTCGTTCCGGCAACAATGGAAGCAATATCCAACGCCACCACCCGCTTATCAAACAACACCCGGGAAACCTTTTTCTGCATAATCCGGATCGCCAGCCCCTCTGCAATAGCAGATTTACCCACTCCCGGCTCTCCAATTAAAACCGGATTGTTTTTTTTACGACGACTCAGAATCTGAGCCAGCCGCTCAATCTCCCGGTCACGTCCCACAATCGGGTCTAAAGTCCCTTCTTCAGCAGCTTTGGTTATATCTATCCCGAAATTATCCAATACGGGAGTGTCTGACTTTAAGGGACCACTCTGACGATAAGGATTATAAGTCTCCTCTTCCCCATTGTCATCCTCTTCATCGGATTCCTCTCCAAAGTCAGATTGCATCCGGGTCTTTTCTTTTAACAACTGTTCTTTAAATTTATCGTAATCTACTCCCATCGAATTAAATAATTTGGTTACAAAACCAGCCTGATTGCGAAGCATCGCCAACATCAGATGCTCCGACTCCACTTCCTCATCCCCTAATTTCCAGGCTTCTTCCATGACCCTTTTCAATATACTGTTAGCAGCCAGTGTGAAATCCAGCTTTTCAGGCAATTCCTCCTGCCCTTTTTCTTTCTGTCCGCTTAATTTCTGTTCTATCCTTGCCTTCACCTCATAGAAATCAATGCCTAAAGCAATCAACACATCAATGGCCCACGCCCGCTTCAATCTCAGCATGCCCAAAAACAAGTGTTCCGGAGAAATCTTGTTATTCCCCAAACGCTTAGCCTCTTCACTTGCCAGCACCATGATTTCTTTTAACCTTTTCGTTTCGTTATTCGTCATAATAGCTCTTGTTTCAACATATTTTCTTTTCTGATGTTCATCAGTTAAAGATAACGGTTTCTCATACAGAGAAAACCGGTATTTACATTTTATCCTCTTCCAACAATTTATAAAATTCCTGCTCGGAAATAATTCTTGTCCCCAGTTTCTCCGCCTTCTTCAACTTACTTCCGGCATTCTCTCCTGCCAATAAATAAGTGGTTTTAGATGAAACCGCATCACTTACCTTCCCGCCGGCATTCAAAACCATCTCCTTGAAATACTCCCTCGGCCGGCTCAAAGTGCCTGTAATGACAAAGACAACTCCGCTCAACTGGTCACTTTCTCCTGCCTTCTCTTCTATTTCAGCTTCTACGCCATATTCCATCAGACGTTTCACCAATTGCCTGTTTTCTTCCTTGCCGAAATAGCGCAACAGGCTATTGGCCATTTGCTCACCTATATCCTCCACCTCAATCAATTGCTCATATCCGGCCTCCATCAGGCTGTGCATATTCCTGAAACTTTTTGCCAGATTACAGGAGGCTGTCTCTCCGATATAACGTATTCCCAAGGCATTCAGTAAAGAGGCAAACCCTGCTGATTTGGATTTTTCTATGCCGGCAATCAAATTATCCACCGACTTCTCCTGCATACGGTAAACACTTAATGTATTCAATTTACGTACCAATTTTTCATGTTGAGCAAAAAAAATGGTAATCACCTCAGCCTCAACATCATCTATCCCCTCCACCTTCACCAGCTCTTCCGGCGAAGCAACCGATAACTCATAAATATAATCAAAACGGGCAGCCAGCAAATCCGCCTTATGTCGGTCAATCCCGGAAATATGCAATGCATATATCACATCTCCCAAAGGAATATTATCTGTTTTTCCGGCTTCTTCCAGGCGTATTAATGTTTCATTAAACGGCAACCGGAAATAATCCAATATCCGGTTGGCACTCCCCTCATCCACCCAACGCAACAGCTCCTCCCGCGTAGCCTTTGAATACGCTTCCAGACTACCAAAATATTCCGCAATGCCCTCTGCATTCCGGGCTGAAATATTTTTTAATCCGATTTCAAAAGCATAAATGATTTTTCCCAAAGGAATACTGGTCATTTCAAAATTCTCTGGATAAACGATCTTTTCCAACCCCACCAACTCTTCCCGCCGGAATGGCAGTGTATAAATATCAGCTACATTCCGGATAAACTTTTTGCTCAATAATAAATCTATCGTCTCCTCTCCCATCCCCTCGATATTCATCGCTTTCCGGCCGACAAAATGCTCTATCTTTCCCGCAATCTGGGGAGGACAATGGTCCTCATTCGGACAATAGTGATTCGCTTCCCCTTCTATCCGGATTAATTTCGTCCCGCATTCCGGACAATCAGTAATAAACTTTACCGGCAAAGCTCCCGGCTTGCGTCTTGACTTATTCACTCCCACAATTTTCGGAATAATCTCTCCCCCTTTTTCCACATACACCGTATCATGTTCATGCAAATCCAAGGCCGCTATAATATCCGCATTATGCAAAGAAGCCCGCTTTACAGTCGTCCCTGCAAGATGTACAGGTTCGAGATTGGCCACCGGCGTAATACTCCCGGTACGCCCCACCTGATAAACCACGTCAATCAAAGGAGTTGCCTCCTGTTCCGCCTTGAACTTAAAAGCAATGGCCCAACGCGGAGACTTAGCCGTATATCCCAGCAAGTGCTGCTTTTCTATATCATTTACCTTAATAACAATTCCGTCTATGGGTACCGGCAAATTTTTCCGTTCTGAATCCCAATAAGTGATAAAATTCCAGACTTCTTCAAAAGAATTCGCCAAACAAAGATAGGGAGGAATATGAAATCCCCATTCCTTAGCTTTCATCAAATTCCCGTAGTGAGTGGACGCCGGCGTCGCTTCCCCGGGAATATAATATAAAAAACAATCCAATTGCCGCTTAGCCACCTGAGCGGAATTCTGCAATTTCAATGTCCCCGCCGCAGCATTCCGGGGATTGGCAAACAAAGGTTCTCCAGCCCCGGCCTTTTCCTGATTAAGCCGGTTAAAAGTAGAAAAAGGCATTAAAATTTCCCCCCGGATTTCAAACTCAGACGGACAATCCCCATGCAACTTCAAAGGGATGGTTCGAATCGTACGGACATTGGCCGTCACATCATCTCCCCGTACTCCATCACCCCGTGTCACAGCCTGAGTCAGTTCTCCGTTTGTATAAGTAAGGCTGATGGAAGTCCCGTCATATTTCAATTCACATACATATTGCACACCCTCCCCGGCAACTTTTCTCACCCGCTGGTCAAACTCCCGTAACTCCTGTTCACTGTAAGTATTGCCCAAAGACAACATCGGATACTTGTGCAATACCTGAACGAATTCCCGGTTAATATCCTGTCCTACCCGCTGGGTGGGAGAATTCGGATCGTACAATTCCGGATAAGCCGCTTCCAGTCCCTCCAATTCATGCATCCATTCATCAAACTTCTGATCTGAGATCTCAGGTGCATTCTCAATATAATATTTATAATTATGGTATTCCAGAATTTTGCGCAATTCTGCTATTCTATCCTGATCCGTCTGCATATTCTCCTTGTTATTATAGGGCAAAGGTACTGAAAGTTTTCCAAAATGTTTGTGTCATTTCTTCTGGCAGATTCCTAAAAAACAAATTCGCATAAAAAATTTAAAAATCTCATTTTTTATAAATTAATACCCTATCTTTAATTTCTCAAAAAATAAAGAGTCTGTCCATGAAGAAACAAGTTTTTCTACTATTGATACCTTTCTTGTTATCACTTTCCGGGTCAGCTCAATTTATTAATTTCGGCCAGGACCGTGCTGCATTACGCTGGAAACAAATTAAAACAGACCAGTTTCAGATCATCTATCCGGATTTTTTTGAAAAGAATGCCCAGCGTATGGCCAATATTTACCAACAATTATATACTCACTCGCACACATCGGGCATTCATCCCCGGAAAATAGCGATGGTCGTCCACGCAGACGGAGGCGTTTCCAATGGGAACGTTGCTTTAGTCCCCCGAAAAAGTGAACTTTACGTTCTTCCTCCGCAAAATCCCACCGACACCTGGCTGGAACACCTGTGTACCCATGAATTCCGCCACGTCATGCAATTGGATAAAGTGAATCAGGGAACCACGAAAGGATTATCCTATATATTCGGTGAACTGTTTCCCATTGCCGTAGTAGGCCTATACATTCCGATGTGGTTCATGGAAGGAGATGCGGTAGCTTACGAAACCTCCGTCGGCCGAATCGGCCGGGGACGTTCCCCGGAATTTCTCAATGAAATGAAAGCTCAGATTCTGGAAAAAGGAATTTATAATTATTCCAAAGCCGTACTCGGTTCCTATAAAGATTTTGTTCCCAACCGATACACAATGGGATATTTCATGACGGCAAACGCCCGCATCAACTATGGCCCGGACATCTGGAACAAAGCCTTAACCCGGACAGGAAACCGTCCCTTCGGTATTACTCCCTTTGCCAAAAGTTTAAAACAGACCATGCAAGGACAACGGGACAGCCTCTGGCAAGACTCCGCATTCCGTTCTCTTTTCCTGCATCCGGAGAAAGTAAAAGCGTCCAATACCTATCCCGATGCCAAACGCACCCTTTACAGAGACAATTTCAGCGAACTGCAAAAAATCTGGAAACAGGAAACAGACACTCAAAACTCCCTTTTTGATACAATTCCTACCCGTAACAAGTACTACACGAACTATTACTACCCCACTCCCGCCGACAGCAACAACGTGATTGCATACAAACAGGGATTGCAGGAAACCGGAGCTTTTGTACAACTGCAAAATGGCAAAGAAAAACGACTTACACGGACAGGTCTTCCGGACGACTATAAATTCGCTGTTCAAAACAACCAAATCGTATGGAGTGAATATTATCCCCACCTTCGCTGGGAGCAAGGCGGACGCATACGATTAAGTTCCTACCATTTAAAAAAACGGCAATACATCCGTTATAAAGGCCGGCACAACCAACTTGCCCCCTTTCCGGTTGACGGCTGTTGGGGATTTGTGGAAATTAACCGCCAGAATGAAGCCGCCATCGTCATTACCGACTCTTCTTTACGCCGGGAGCTGTGGCGGTTTCCGGCACAAACAGATGAACTGTTTATTCATCCTTCTTATGCAAACGGAAAAATTTTCACCATTGTGCAATCTTCACAAGGATTACGTATAGAAGAAATAGATATACTCACCCGTCAGCGCCGTCCTCTCACTTCATCCGTATACTACGAACTGGACAACCCGATTCTCCGGGACAGTGTGCTTTACTACCGGGCTTCCTATAACGGCAATAATGCTTTCTATCAACATCATCCTCAAACACCGTTTTTCCTATTGGGCAGTCCGTACGGGGTACGTTTCCCGGCTATTGAGCCGCACAACAATACATTGTATTTTTCCTTTTACACGGCTGATGGTTATAAACCCGGATGTACCCCACTCTCCAACCTTTCACTCCAAACGTCGGAATTAAAAAGTTTCCCTTTAGCCGAAGCCATCAGCACACAAGAAAACTGGCATTTGACTCCAGAGAATGACTCTGTTTTCATTAGCCGGAAATATTCCAAGCCTACCCATCTGGTTAACATTCACAGCTGGGGACCACTTTTCATCGACCTCTATGAAATGGAAGTGGACTTAGGAGCGGTCATTTATTCCCAGAATAAACTCAGCACCCTCTCTTTTACCGCAGGATATGTCCGCCAGTCCGGTTATGTACACGGAGCCGGGATATTCAACGCCACTTACAGCGGGTGGTGGCCCATCTTTGAAGTAAACCTACAAACCGGCCGGGATAATTTCAATCATACACTCAACAGCTATAATTACCAAACCGACAGCACCGAAATCCTCTACCTTTGCAATAAAGCCCTCCGCTCCTCTGCCGACGTGACTGTCCGCTTACCTTTCAATTTATCGGTCAAACAATACAAACGCACCTTACAACCTTATTTCCGCTACAAAACGGAAAGCCTCCACCGGATTCGTCCTCAACAGATTTACCGGGTACATCAGGAAGGAGCAATAAACTGGCTCTATCCCACCAATAAAGAATTTTACAAAATCCAAACATCGCCCCGGGCTTACCATCTGGTGGAATACGGTATCAGTTTCAATAACCAAACCCGAATGACAGAACAAGAAATAAATCCCCGTTGGGGACAACGTCTGTCGGCAGGATATACCCAATCGCTGAAAAAAAGCATAAATTTAGGAAACCAATGGTGGAGCGAGGTCTCTCTCTACTTTCCCGGTCTTTTCACGAACCACTCCCTGTCTCTTTACGGTGGTTTTCAACACATGTCCGCCCACATCCGGAATTACGGCAGTAAAATCCTTTATCCCCGGGGTACCGACTTATACGGATATGAGATGTCTACCTTCAGGTCTGGCTACAAATTCCCTCTCTTATTTCCGGACTGGAGCATCAGTTCCCTGATTTATCTGAAAAGCATAGAGGTTGGTTTATTCTATGATTGGGGTAGCGCCAAAAACAATATAAAGCAATCGACCTATTCTTCCTATGGCATGGAACTGACCACCGATACCCATTTTTTCCGTCTCACCTATCCCATCCACCTGGGAATCCGTACCGGCTATGAAAATCAAAACAAAAAACTGTTTGCCGAATTACTTTTTTCCATTGGATTGAGTATATAAATATCAGCTTCCGCACCCATCCGTCAATGACAAGGAACATAAAGGGAATCATCCCTCGGGATAATCAAGACCGGCGTACGGGCATACTTCCGGAAAAGACGCAGCACATACGGGAAATAAAAAGAAAAAATACGAAAAGGACGCATAATCAGAACCACACCACCATTACTTTCCTGAAAAGTCCTTTTCAGGTTTTTTTCAAAACTCCCTTCCGGAAAAGTCCTGGCATACCGGGCTCCAGATTTCTGAAGAATATTCTCTATAAAGGCCAGATTATTTTTCACCATAAAAGCAATATGCTCATCTTTCTCTTCAGGCACAACCAGTTCAACCTGACATTCCCGGTCATTACGCTGCAAAAAATTCGCCCACACAACCTTCTCTTTATTCTCCTGCGAATACCCAACCGGTACTTTCAGGTGATGGTATACCCCCGGCATATCCTTTCGATGGACTATCATACAAGGCTTATTCAGTGCATAAACATATTGCATCAGTCTCCGGAATTTAAATACGGTACGCTCAAAAACACAAAATACAGTATCCTGTCCTGCCAAACTGGCAATAGCTTCCGGGAACTGCGGTACCTTCTCATACCTCAGATGCAAATGATAAATCTGCATCAACGCCTCTGCCGGCCCGGAAACTTCCGATTCAGTTTCCCTGTAAAATGCAACAATGCCATAATCACCCATAGCTTAAAACCTTAACACATGATTATTCAAAATTAGTAAAACAAGGTCACAAATAAATGTTCTCCCGAAACTTTTTTATTATCCCATAATAAATCGCCTGTTATGCCTCTTTGTTATAAGGCTAATTTTTCATAATTTTATAATATCCTAACCACTGGAAGTGCTTGTCTCCTATTCCCGAAGAGGAATGTACCTGAATTGTTTTTCATCTTAAATCTACATTATCATGAAACGTTTTATCATACCGATGTATGCACTCATATTGCTTGGGTGTCATCACTCTATGGATTCCTGGCCATCAGACGGAGACAAACCGGAAGTAGCCATGTTTGTCAGAACCCGTAATCTTTCAGGAATAAACGGCTTACCGTCAAATTATCAATTTTTCGTCTACGATAAAACACTCGGCACCACTGCCCGTTACGAAGTCAATCCGGACAAAGACAACAACCTGCATGTCAAATTATTCCCGGGGGCATATACCGGCTACTGCGTTACCAATGCATCCGACGAAACGGTTTGGGAATATACGGCACAAACCACGCCGGACCGGATTTATCTGAAATCGCAAACCAGTACACACGGAACAGAAGAACCCAGGGATTATTTACTCGGCCAGACTGACTTCGAAGTAAATGAAAGCGGCGGAGAAGTTATTTTCGACCTCAACCGTAAAGTAGGCATGCTGAAAGTAATCATCGAAAACATCCCGGAATGGTTAAACGATTTACAAATCAATCTCTCCGGCATACCACAAAAAATGAATCTGGAAGGAGAATACACAGGCAAATACACCATCACTAAAAAAATATCTCCTCCGGATAAAAACGGCATTTCGGAAACTTCCATCTTGCTTTTTCCCCCCCAACAACAAACCGGCCTGACACTATCTTCTGAATCCTTGGTGTTCATTACTCCTGAACACCCCATTGAATCCGTTTCTGCTAACCGCACAACTGAAATCAAAGCTATTTTTCAGGGAGAAATGGATAAATTACAGGTAGATATGAACACCAGACTCATAGATTGGGATAGTCGGAATATAAAAGAACCCGACTGGAATATTGATTTACCACAAGGGCCATGCAGTGGCTCCGGTAACGGAACTAACCTGGTTTTAAATCCGGGATTTGAAAAAGAATTTACAGAATCGGTTCCCGCCGACTGGAAATTAGACAATAGCGGCGACACTAAACGGGTAATCCGGGTAACCTCACCCGTAAAAGAAGGAAATTATGCCGTACGTCTGGAAGGTAAGACCTATCTTTATCAAGATATAACAATCAGCGGAGGTACATGTTACCAACTGAAAATGTTTGTCAATGCCAGACAAAGTAATGTAAAATGGAGACACTGGTACACCTGGATGAAAGGAAGCACTAATCTGAAATCCGATGCCATACGTAGCTCTTCCTATCAATATGCAACCGAAGGATTCACTGATGTTTTTCAAGGCCAGATTTTCCGGGCACCTGCCGAAGCAAATAAACTACGAATAGAAATAAGGACCTACATGGAACCTGTTGCCGGAGAAGGTCTCTATGTAGACGGAATAAGTGTTGAACCCGTCAACTAATTATCCGTCTGCCAACCAGAACTCCATCTTGACAAAAAAAAAGTGCCGGAAAAATTTCCGGCACTTTACATAGAAGTAAAAAATATCTTTCTATTCCGTAATCATACAAACAATCCCATAACGGTCTCACGGATAATTTCAGGGTCTTCATCAACCGAAAACACACAATCCGGTTTCTTATACACCAATTCATGCTCACTCTTAAAACGACCGATTCCCCCACCTGTAATATTCAGCATAATCACCGCATCTTTTTCTACCGCCTTTTGTTCTATCGCTTGCTTTAAAGAAGCCACCGCAACGGCAGCAGCAGGTTCAATATCAATACCCTCCGCCTTTTCAAACAATGTCAAAGCCCAGGCCGTCTCCTCATTCGTTACAGCAAACACATCCCCCCCGGTTTCAGTCAAAGCATCAAATAATCCTCCTTTTAAAGAATAAGGCGGTTTACGGTTGGATAATACCTTTGCACTGATAACTTCCGCCTGACGACGGGCAACATCGTCATCCACTGGAAGTAAACTCCGCGAACCGGCCTTCCAGGCATCATACATCGGAGTAAACGGAATATTCTGAGAAACCATTAATTTCATCAGATTATTTCCATACCGGCCATCCGCAATAAAACGTTTATTGGCTTCCCAGGCAGCAATAGCACCCGTTCCGCTTCCGACAGCCTGGAAATAATAATCCGGAATCCTGCCGATAGTAGTCACTGCCGACAATACGGTCGTTCCCATCCCATCCCGGCGAGCTACATTTTTCGCCCCACCCTCCGGATAAAACTGCTCCAATTCACAAACCACATTGGACAAGTGAATCGCATCGAAATAATCACTTCCTTTCGAAGTAACCACTAATTTCACACAAGAATCCAAAGGTTGTGCAGACCACATAGCCTCCAGGCAATCTTCAGGAACACACAACAACAGTGGGATCTTATTTTCCGAGCATACCCTGGCAAAAGCTCTGGCCGTGTTTCCGGCAGAAGCCACCACCATAACCTTATCACTGTTCGCATTAACCCGGGCACAAACGGAATAAGCCTCACATTCTTTGAAAGCCCCTGTTTCCATCCAAGCCCCTATCTCAGGCCAATATCCGTTAAACGTAATATACAAATTGGATAATCCGAATTCCCTGGCAAGTCCTTCACTTTTATAAGTGACCGGTGCACCGGACCCTTTCAGCACTCTGCAAACCGGCAACCAATCCGAATATTTATACAGACCAGGCAGATTTTCCTTCACTTCCAATTGTTTCTTGGCGTAATTGGCAAAAATCAAAGCCGCACCATCCCGGTTAGGACAATCCAGTTCCCACTTCTCGTCTACAAACTTTGTTCCGCAACAACGGGATTCCAGAATATAATCAGTTTTTTCCAATGTATTCACTTCGGTACAATTTACAACTTATAGTTTACAAAAATAAGTCATTTTAAATTTCTGAATTTAGGTATAAATACTACTTTTATCCTTTCTTCCCTATTTTCAGATTTTATACCTGAAATACATTTTCCACAATTGTACAGGCATGCTCCAAAGATGAACAAAACGAATCCGGCTGTCTCCCTGCTCTTGCCAGACATTCAAAGGAACCTCGCATATAACGCTGTTGTAATCCGGATAGCTGTTTCGGATTCTCAACAAAATTTCCACATCAAACAGCCATTTCGACAGAAAAGGTCTTTCAAAGGCCAACTCAGCCATATCACACCTGAAAATCTTAGCACCGCACTGGGTATCATAAGCATTCAAACGAAACAAGACCGCAATGACAGTCGCAAACAGCCTCCCCATATAATGACGAAGCAAACGGCGCTCTATTTGCACCCCCATCCGTTGAATCCGGGACCCCATTACCATCCCTATCCTTTCCTCATTTTCCAAAACATCCGCCAACCTGCGGATTTCCTCCAATGGGGTTGCCAGATCGGCGTCAGCAAAACCGATTCTCCGATATTGTTTTAAAGCCAGCATCCGAAGGACTCCGGTTCTGACAGCCTCTGCCTTACCCCGGTTACACTCATAACTGACACCATACACTCTCCCGGGAAACTCCCGACTCAATCTCTCAATCATATCACGGGTTCCGTCCGTACTGCCGTCATTTACACAACAAAAATCAATATCAGGCTCCCGTTTCAAAAAACGGACAAAAGCGTCCGTCTTAAAACGTTCCGATTCATTATAACAAGGAATAACTATACAGGTTCTTTCTTGCATAAAACATAATTTGATAATCCCGGCAAGCCGATACCCATTTTGCGAAAGAATTTTCCAATACGATAATCCATTGTCAAAACCCAGCAGAGTACCCCGGTCAACATTTTACCACCTTTCCATTCCACTAACCCTGTTGTTCCTTTACCTTCCGAAATCCATTTTTCTTTGAGACGTTGTAAAAACCGTGGCAGCAACAACGTAAAATAAAAATACCCGGATTGCCTGTTTTCCAGCCGGACTTTACACAACAGGTCTTTCAATTGTCCTAAACAATACCTTCTGTAATGTCCTAAAAAACGGTCGTGAGAAGTATATAATCCCTGAAAGGCAGGAACAGTAATCAGCAAATACGTATCTTTCGTCACAAAAGGAGAATCCAGCAATTGATTCAGAAAAAGCAAAGGGTCTTCTATATGCTCCAACACATCAAGCAGCAGAATAACATCCACCTGCTGATTTTCAGCAGCAAAAGCCTTCAAATCATTATATACGCTGATATTTTTCTGTTTCTGATTTAAAAACGTAACCTCCTCTTCCGTAAAAGCTATATCCACACAAAAAAAGCAGCTCTCCGGATAATACTGCGACAAACATTCTTCCAGAAACAAATCCCCGCAACCAATATCCAGTATATTGGCAACACCATCTATCGTTCCCCGGAGAATATCCGCAATCACCTTTCCCCTGGATATCTCCCAGGGATGCCGGCTTAAACAATCTATCCGATGTCTTTCCTTCAGATCCATATCCTATTTTTTCTGTAACTTCAAAGCTTCGGCATTCCCCGGGTCCAGTTTCAGAGCCTGTTCAACAGCCCACTGCATAGTTTCCCGGTCCTGGATCCTTTCAGCATACATAGCCCTCAATACAAACAATTCCGCATCCCGGTGAACAGGCTGTAACTGTCTCAGCAACAATGCAGTCTCTGCCAGTTTATTTTGCTGAAGGAACATTCGGAGCTTTACCTTATAAATAGGAAGATAAGAAGGCTGCACCTGTATCATCTCTTTCAATATTTCCTCCGCCTGATCGTATTTCTCCGCCCTGCACCAGGCATCGGCCATAGCCACCTGGGTGCTGACCGCATTCTTAATCCTTAAAGCCTTTTGATACATAGCCACCGCCTGGGTATAATTCCCCGTCTGCTTAAAAATATCCCCGGCCAATACCAAAGCACGGTCATATTTAGGACGAATAGACAGGATTTTGTTCAAATCCCGGATGGCAGCAGAATAATCATGAGTAGAATAATAAATGGTAGCACGTAAAAAATAAGCATCTACGGAAGATGAATTTTCCGCCAGCATTTTATTTACTGACTCAAAAGCCGCATTGTAATCTTTCAGATTCAGATTGATCAAAGCTGATATATACAAAGCCTCATTCAGAGAAGGATGTAATTGCAAAGCCCGGGCCACAGCCTCTTTCCCTTTATCCATATTTCCCACCATATAATACAACTTTGCCATTCTCCCCCATACTTCTTCTTCATCCTGATGATTTTGTATATATTCCTCAAAAACCTCCAAAGCTTTTCCAGGTTGTTTTTCTTTCTCCAACTGATAACCTTCCAGTCCCGCTTTGGATTGCCGCTGCAAGACACAAGAAACCGGATAACCGTCAACCAATGGAGAGTACAAATTACCTGCCGGAGGGAAAAGCCCGTTCTGCAACTGAAAACGGTTAATATACACATTCCCGAAAATAGCATAATCCCACTCTTTGGCATGCTTCTCGTAATAACGGGTATAAACCACCTGTATATTGGTATCTTTCCGGAAATAATAATCCAACGGTCCCTGAGTAACGATTATAGTTTTCCGGTCCGCAGGTAAAGTCGGAAGAATGTTCTTTTTAAACCAGTCGGCAGATTGCTTCAAAGAATTAAAATAATAATCGGTCTCGTAATTACCATAAGCCCCTTTCAACCCTCCCGCCAATTCATTAAAATACACATATTCATTAGGATGGTTCTTCACAGCATGCGCTACAGGCAGACTGAACAAGACCACAAAGAGAACCGTACACCCTATTTTCAAGGGTATTTTCGTCGAGTTTATCATTTGCGTCCAAAACCGGCCGGCAATAACCACCATCGGAGGCATAACAAACAACAAATGACGGATACCGCCATACAAATTCGAGTTTTTATAAACGACCCAAAATACCGGAAAAATAACAGCAAAAAGGAAAAAATAAGCCATCAAGGAAAACTCTTTCCTCCGCCACAACAGATAAACGATATAACCGAAAAAACCCGATACGGTCACCAGCGGCATACCTATACATAAATATTTCGGAGCATATTCCCAAGGCAACATATTGGACATCATCTGTTTACCGTCAAAAATAGTACGAAGTCCGATACTATAGTTGGTAAACCTCTCCAACGAATACAACACATTGGTAAAAGGTTTCTGCAAAGCGAAAGGCCACAAACTAATAGCCAACAGATAACTGACAACCACAACAAACAACATCACACTGATGGTGCGTCCCGTCAGATTCATATATTTCCGAAGTTTATAGCATTCCTTTATCCCGACATACCGGATATAAAACAAACCGGCATACATAAAAAACATAGGATAGAGAATCAAGCCACCGGACCGGGTTCCCAATGCCAAAGCAATTCCCGCCACTACACCCACAATATGACGAAACCTAAAATAAGGGAAATAGTCAAAAAAACGAATCGTATAATACAGGGCAACCATGTAACCGACAGCGAAAGGAATATCTTTTAGGTTATTCATACTATGCCCGAAAAAACGGGGAGTAAAAAACATAAGCAGCAATGTCACCAAACCACAAAACCCTCCCCCCCAGCGCAAACCGGCTAAACCGGCTACCAGTATACCCAAAGCCCCTACAATCCCTCCAATCATATGCCGTACTTCATGATACTGGTCTATGTCAAACCATCGGCAAATTGCTCCGGCAACAACCTGCACCGAATTGCCATACAAATGCAAAGCTGTCTTCGGCTGATACAAGGCCGTAGTATCTCCTTCAGCAAAGTAATCCAACACATACCCCACATGCCGGTGGTCCACAAATTCATCTCCGGTTACTCCATAGTCCCGACTCACCCAAGGCATATAAAAAAAAGAAAAGCAGGAAAACAGCACAAATAAAAAACGGAAAACCATATCCCGTTTCATTTTGCCCTCTGTCTTCAAAAAAGACTTAAAAAATTCCCCGGAAGTGAGATACCGGAGAGGAAGTCTGAAAAAATACCGGAATCCTAAAAGCTTCCGGGTAAACTGAGTTTTTACAGGAGAGGTTACTCCGCAAGCATAAGGCAGCCCTTTAAAAACTACTCCTCCAACCTGTTGCAAAGAATAAGCAACAGCGGTTATAAAAGAGGCCAGGTCTTCTCCGGCATAAGCTCGTTCCATCCACTTTCTGTGAACTATCAGAAAAGGAGAAACCAATACATCAGCCTCCACTTGCCCATAATTCCGGTAAACCGCTCCACCCCAGGTTTTTGCCGCAATATGACTGCAATATCCCACCTCCTGATGAAGACATTCTCTGTTATAGAGAGAAACCAAAGATTTGACGGCAGAAAAATCCAGCCGGTCCAGGTCCAACAATAGAATCAGTTCAGCCGAAGTATCCGACAAGACCTTTGCAAACCGGGCCTGGGTGACTTTCCCTTCCAACACATGCACTTCACAATTGTCCGGAAATTTTTCCAAATAATCCGTATTTTTGCATTGGGCCGAGTATGCCATCACGCACACCGTTTGCTTTATTTCATCTTTTGTCATCTTTGCCATTCTATCATTTCTTAAATCCCCGGCACGCACCGTTTCCCACAAGAATCTTTTGCCAAAGATACATAATTGAATATATATTTCAAACCATCCTTTCCATTATGACTCTCCTTTCTAAATATAAGACTCCGTTGTTCCCACCCGTTTTACGCCATCTTCTGATACTGACGTTCTGGCAGATTTCATGTCATAACCATTCTTGTTTTTTACAAAAAACCGCCATTTTTACAAAAAAAATCTTGTTCCCTCCGCTGGCACGCCATTTGATAAAAAATAAATGGATTTGAACTAAAACCTCAAACCCACCAAAAACGAATAACAAATAAAATTGAATAGTAAGTAAATAAAATAATTAAATTATGGGAAAAATAATTGGAATTGACTTAGGAACTACCAACTCATGCGTTGCCGTAATGGAAGGTAACGAACCGGTAGTAATACCAAACAGCGAAGGTCGGCGTACCACCCCTTCTATCGTAGCATTTGTAGACAACGGCGAACGGAAAGTCGGAGACCCTGCTAAACGTCAGGCCATCACCAATCCGAAAAAAACTATATATTCCATCAAACGTTTCATGGGTGAAACATTCGACCAGGTACAAAACGAAATTAACCGTGTCGCTTATGAAGTAGTCAGAGGTGACAACAATACTCCCCGCGTAGTAATTGACAACCGTCAATATTCCCCGCAGGAAATCTCAGCCATGATTCTCCAGAAAATGAAGAAAACGGCAGAAGACTACCTGGGTCAGGAAGTCAGCGAGGCGGTAATCACTGTTCCTGCCTACTTTAACGATGCCCAGCGTCAGGCAACCAAAGAAGCCGGTGAGATTGCAGGCCTAAACGTAAAACGTATTATCAACGAACCGACGGCTGCCGCTTTGGCATACGGACTGGATAAAAAATCACAAGACCAGAAGATTGCAGTATTCGACTTAGGTGGCGGTACCTTCGATATTTCTATTCTGGAACTCGGAGACGGCGTGTTTGAGGTAAAATCTACCAACGGCGATACTCACCTGGGAGGTGATGACTTCGATGACAAAATCATCAACTGGCTGGCAGATGAATTTCAAAAAGACGAAGGTGTGGACATCCGCAAAGACCCGATGGCTCACCAGCGCCTGAAAGAAGCAGCCGAAAAAGCAAAAATCGAATTATCAAGTTCCACTTCTACCGAAATCAACTTACCGTATATCTTCCCGGTTGACGGTATTCCAAAACACTTGGTACGTACCTTGACCCGGGCCCAGTTCGAACAATTGTGCGACAGTCTGATTCAGGCAACCATTGAACCTTGCCGAAAAGCATTGCAGGATGCAAACCTGAAAGCTTCTGACATCGATGAAGTGATCCTGGTGGGTGGTTCTACCCGTATTCCGGCGGTTCAGCAAAAAGTTCAGGAATTTTTCGGTAAAGCCCCTTCCAAAGGAGTAAACCCCGACGAAGTAGTAGCTGTCGGCGCCGCTATCCAGGGCGGTGTTCTGACCGGAGAAGTAAAGGATGTATTGTTGCTGGACGTGACACCGCTCTCATTGGGTATAGAAACCTTAGGCGGAGTAATGACCAAACTGATTGAGGCCAACACTACCATTCCGACCAAAAAATCGGAGGTATTCTCTACTGCCGCGGACAATCAGCCATCTGTAGAAATTCATATTCTCCAGGGTGAACGTCCCATGGCAAAAGACAACAAGACTATCGGCCGTTTCCATCTCGACAGCATACCGCCAGCACCGCGCGGAGTTCCTCAGATTGAAGTAACCTTCGACATCGACGCCAACGGCATCCTGAACGTTTCTGCCAAAGACAAAGCTACCGGTAAAGAACAATCTATCCGGATTGAAGCCTCTTCCGGTCTGTCAGATGCAGAAATCAAACGAATGAAAGATGAAGCTACTGCCAATGCCGCTGCCGACCAACAAGAAAAAGAGAAAATAGATACAATCAACAAAGCAGACTCTATGATTTTCCAGACTGAAAAACAGTTGAAAGAATTCGGAGACAAACTGCCAGCCGACAAAAAGGCACCAATTGAATCTGCTCTCCAGGAACTGAAAGACGCTCACAAAAATCAGGATGTTGCTGCTATCAATGCCGCTATAGATAAACTGAACAATGTCTTCCAGGCTGCCTCCCAGGAAATGTACAACGCCCAGGCTCAACAACAGCAAGCCGGCACACAACAAGGACCGCAAGGCAACCCGAACGCCGGACAGACTAACAACGGAGGCAAGGACCAGGAGGTAACTGATGTTGATTTCGAGGAAGTGAAGTAAGTATCGGTAAACAACGATAATTATAGATAGAAATATAGGGTGTAGCTCAATGAGTTATGCCCTATTTCTTTTTTACATCACCTTTCTTTGACTTTGCTTGTTATTCGGATTTTTATTGTATATTTGTACCATAATTGTACCGACACTTAAAAGTAGATAATGTGACACTTATAAAAATGTTGGTATTGAGAATGAGAAATATAAGTAAAAAGTGAATTATGCCAGCAGCAAAATTTGAAATAACACGTCAATGCAAGGTTTGTGGAGAGACCTTTGTGGCTAAAACCATTGAATCGTGGTATTGCTCTCCCAAATGTTCCAAAATTGCGTGGAAAAGGCGTAAGGATGAAGAACAGAGATTGCAAAGGTTAGACGAAGTGGTTAAGAAGATACCCAAGTCCAAAGAGTATATCACGGTCTCTGAAGCATACGCTTTGTTTGGCATAAGCAAAGAAACTCTTTATCGCTTGATTCGTAAGGGTACAATTCCAAGCGTGAATGCCGGAGAAAGGCAAACATTATTATCAAAAGAAGAACTGATGAAACTCTATCCGCTCCGAAAGAAAACTCTCACAAAGCCAAAGCCTATCGCCAAGTTATATAGTTTGGAACCAAAAGACTGTTATACCATTGGAGAGATTACAGAGAAGTTTCTTGTGAATGAAAGTACAGTTTATCTCCATATACGCAAATACTCTATCCCTACCCGACAGATAGGTAACTTTATGTATGTACCCAAGAAAGAAATTGATAACTTATATAAAGGTATGAAGCGATGAAGAAAGCATTAGTCAATACACGAGTGTCGGTAAAGCTCCGTAAGTCTGAATATCGTGATGAGTGGTATCTTTATGTGGAATCTTATCCTGTGTTCCAATCCGGGAAAGATACTCCGCAAAGAGTTCGTGAATATCTCAATCGTACTATTACGACACCTATTTGGGATAAGTCACGTAATGCACGGACTAATGCCGAAGGTAAAACCACTTATAAGCCAAAGCGAGATCTGAATGGTATTATACAATGTAAGTCCCAATTGGATCAAGAATCATGTATCTATGCCGATAAAGTCAGAAGCCTACGGCAAAAGGAATATGATAATGCGGCTCTTTATGCTGATACCGATGCTGAACAGGCAGAGCAGTTAGAACGCTCCAGAAGTAATCTTCTATTCATGAATTGACTGAACCTTTGAAAAGCTCTGTTGGAAAAGGCACAGGAAAAAGGATCCGAGAGCTGTTCTTATGAAGGTGCGCGAGGGCTAATGGAAAAGTCTGTTTGATCAAAAAGATATCTATGATCACAAAATAAAATTTGCAAACATATTGCTTTATTTTGCCCAATTCAAATAAATGATTACTTTTACCAAAATTACACAAGCAGATTCTTGAATGATAACAGGAGACGATGATAGACAGAAATCTGTTACTAAATCGTTACTAAAGGACAGTTTGAAATAATTATCACCTTGATAATAAGGATTTTAATGGGAGTTGGTTCATAAACCTCTCTCTCCGCCGAAAGACAAAGAAAAAATCAAGAAAAATCCTGTAAACTATTAATTTACAGGGTTTTTACTTTTTGAATGGAAAGCAAAAAACAGCAAAACTCCGTGACATTCACGGATAAATTCGGTGACATTTTGAGATAGTGTACCAAAAAGTGTATAAATTTTATCTATTTTCCTTTTTGCAAATCTATTCCTTTTTAATAAAATAATCTTAATTCTAAAAATTTATAAATAAGGTATTTATAAATTCAGGTGGGCATCGACTGGTGTACCACCCAAAGCCGCGATTTGCTGGCACACGGTGCTCCAGCCATCCACTACTACACCATGGGCAAAGCCGATAACATCCGCGAAATCCTGAAAAGGGCATTTTGAGACCAGTGTGTGAGCGGAGCTATCCGTTCAAAAAAGGAAGCCGACTGAAAAGTAAAATTTTCGGCCGGCTTCCTTGCTATGTCCTTACCTTGGCGGCAGGAACACCTGAATCGTTATCGGTTATTCGTATTCGAAACCGATGGTGGATACTTCCTCTTCGTTCGTACAGGCAATCGACTTTATCCCACCCCATTCTTCATACGTATAGGTAAGCGGTAAATGACCATTCATGGCATCTAAAGAAGACGGCAGATTAGCGGAGGAATTTCCGCAAAGTCCTAAAAGATGCGGGAAGAAGTCACCATTTTCTGTAATAGACGTCAGGATAAATTTGTAAATACAAATCACCGGGTCTACACCGTTCGGGATATTTTTTTGTTCCCCGAATTTAAGTCCGCTTCCGTCGATGGCCACCAAATTGTTATCGGTATATTCGTATTCGATGACATATTCTTCCTCTTCTCCCTCATACCTTACGGCTAAAGCAGTAAGGTAGTTGTTTGTATATTGACAGTTGAAAGAGGTGTTGTAAGCATCCACGTAACCGGCTATTTTACCGTCTTTCAAGGAATAGGTATATGCTTCGGCTTCTTCTGCGTCAGCGATAAAGACCTGTTCACTTTCCCGTTTTACATTGTAAATCATTTCCTGAGTTTCACCCTCTGCTTTTACAACATATCCGATTTTCCCGATTTGTCCGTCTTCGCCATAGGTGAGGGCATACTCTACAGTGGTGCCCCAAGGGTCGGAAAAGATGACTTTGGTAAGCTTTTTTTCCACTTTGTTTGCCAGCAGCTCTACTGTTCCCAATTCATATTCCTTGTCGTTCTGGCGTACTACGATTTTGTAGTTACCGGCTTCTGCACCGGCGGGCACGGTGAAGGTGATGCTTGTAGCCGTGAACACAGCTCCTTCGATGTCCAAAGGCTTAGCCGCATCCGCACTATTTTTGAAAATAAGTTTGGCAGTAGTGGCAAAGTCTTTGCCGTTAATGGTGACTTCCTGACCGATAGTCAAGGTTTCCGGAAGGGTTGCTGTCGGAGCAACGGGAGGCGGTGTCGGTTTGTCGTCGTCGCCCGAGCAGGCGGTGAAAGCACATGCGCTGCATATGATGAGCAGCATCATCCAAATGTTTTTCATAACGTTAAATTTTAAGAAGTTAATAAATTACTACATCTATACACTGTGCCGTGTCAAAAAATTTACGGGCAAATGCAACAATGTCTTTCGCACGGATTTTATCGATGATGCCATCGAAATAACGGGGGTCATCAAGCGAGGTATGGGTGCGGTTGTAAAATTGCAGGTTTTCCGTCCAATAGGCCACGTTTTTTCCGGCAAAGGCCTTTTGGTGTTCTTTCTTAAGCACCAACAGATAGTATTCGGCGTCGTCTTCGGAGATACCTTCGTTGAGGAACTGTCGGATTTGATCGTGAACGATTTGCCGCATCCGGGGTCCTTTAGCCTGCGAACTCTCAAACTGTATGGCGAAAGTCTGGTCGTAGAACGGGTAATCCTCCGCTTCCGTATGGAGGTGCACTCCATAGGAACCGCCCTCATCCTCGCGGATAATCTGCCGGAAGAGGTTGTCGAAATGTTTCCGCAGGACATGAAAACAGATTTTATCCGATTCCTTGGTTTTCAGGTGGTTTTTATATTCTATGTTCACCATGTATTTCTCTTCGGGCAATCCCAGACGAATGTCGCGCGTGGCGGATGCCGTGTTGGCATATCGATGGTGCATGGGCGTTTCGCGGACATTCCGGGTTGGCAGGGAAGCAATATACAGTTCCACTAACCTGCGGGCCTCTTCACGGGGCAAATCGCCGACAAGATAGAAGGAGAAGTCGGCAGCGTTACGGAAACGCTCGTCGTAGATTTCCACCATCCGGTTGTAATCCATCGCCGCATAATAAGCCGTATCTGTTTGGTAGATTCGGGGCGACGGAAGGGTGTGCAACTCCTGCATGACGGCAGCAATCGAATCATCGGTTGTGGGTTTGGCATAGGTGCGCTGGATTTTGTTGGCACGCACGTATTTGTCGAAGTCCGGACGGCTAAACCGGGGATGTACGACAGTGAGGTGAAAGAACTGGAAAGCAATTTCCGCATCGTCGCGCGTGCTGCTGCAATTGATGCTTTCCGACCGTTCGCCGAGGTTGATGTTGATGTCGATGTTGTGCCCGCGCATAATGGTATTAAGCACCCGGGCCGGGTATTTGTACAATCCGTATTGTAGGAACAAGGTATTCAGCGCATCGGCCGAGGGCAGGTCTTCTGCCGGCAACAGGGAACGGCCTCCGGGGCTTCCGGCCAGGAGGTTAAATACACCGGTTTCGTAATCGTTGTGTTTGTAGTAGACTTTGGCTCCGTTGCTCAAGGTCCATTCCTCGGCATCGAGGGCTTTTAACGTCCTGGTTTTGACAATGCGACCGGCAGTGGGCGTGAAATCCATCAGAGCCGGCAGCGTATCGGCAACGGCCTGCACGTAAGGGGCCGGCAAGGCTTGACGGGCTTCGCGGAACAGACGTGTCAAAGTTTCGCTGTCCGGGAAAGGGTAATCCGGGTTGTTGCCTTGTACGGCATATATGCGGTTGAGGTCGCCGGCATTCCACCGGTCGAGCCAGGCATGCACGGCGCGGCTGTCGATGGAATCGAGCAGATGCCAGGTGGCGTCTAATTTTTCGGCCACTTCGGCCAATGGGTAACCGAGCAGAAAATGGTCCTGATAGATTTTCAGGTAGACGCTGTTGGGCATGCGGCCAAGCATGGCGGCCGACTGTTTCAGCCCGAGGCGGTAGTTGTCTGTCAGTTCCTTTAGCTTTTGGTCTGTGATGGCATAGCGGTGGATGCGTTCAAGCTGTTCCAGCACTTGTTGCACTGCTTCTTTCTCCATCCCGGGCAGAGGGGTAATGGCGATGTTTTGTCCCTCGTAATGGCGCACCATGTCGTGTACACCAGCCTGTGCACTCAGGAATAAGGCGTCTTCTTCCGAGATAAAATCATGGAGCCGTTCGCCGACAATCTGGTTATAGAACTCCCGGCACAGCTGGTCTTTGACCTGGTCGCTGAGGGTATGAATTTCCGGTTTTTGGAAACGTTTCATCAGCACAACGGCATTCTGGGGAATATTTTCATCGATAAGCCGGCAATACTGGGGCTGTTCGTTGTCCGGAATGGTATATACCACCCGCGGTTTGGCATTCACGCGCCTGGGAATACCGGCAAAAAGGCGTTTCACCCCGGCCTCCACCGCTTCAGGGTTGATGTCGCCGAGGACAATGACTGCCTGCTGGTCGGGACGGTAAAAGTCGTGATAGTAGGCGCGCACTTCATCGGCGGTGAAGTGGTTCAGGACTTCCGGAGTGCCGATAACGTCGTGGGTGGCGTATTTGCTGTGGTTGTAGAGGTAAGCGTTGAGCCGGCTTTGCATCCGTTGTGAAAGGTCCATCCCTTGACGGCGTTCTTCAAGGATGACTTTGCGCTCGATTTCCATTTCGTCGGCTCGGAGTTGCAGGAAGCCCGACCAGTCGTGAAGAATGAGCAGGCAGGAATCTACCAGTCCGTTGTCGGCCGTGGGGACGCCGTTGATGTGGTAGACCGTTTCATCGGCCCCTGTGTAGGCATTTAAATCCTGGATGCCCCGGCGTTTCAGAAAGGCAGGTACGCCTTCCGGGAAATTTTCCGTGGCATGGAAAGCCATGTGTTCGAGCACATGGGCAAGCCCGTTTTGATGGTCTTCTTCCATCAGGGCCCCCACGTTCTGCACTAAATAGAAGTCGGCTTTCCCGGCGGATGCCCCCGTAGCACGGATATAATAGGTCAGTCCGTTTTCCAACCGTCCGTAGCGGAAGGGTGTTTCCGGCGTCGCCGACAGGCGAAGGGCACAGACGATCAGCAATGTCAGGAAAAAGATTCTCATAGGTTGTTCATTTTTTCACGAATCATATTCTGTAACTGCACTTTTACAGCTTCTTCCGGAATACCGGCGCAAACGATAAAGGCCTGGTTGAGGCTTTGTTTAGCTTTAGCCGAATCACCGGTTTTCTGCTGGTTTTCCGCCAGCAACATCAACAGACGGGCACGCAGTTGGGCGGTCATGTCGAATGTCAGGGCACGGTCTAACCATTGAATCAGCATGGGGCGGGCATTGTCCGGCGGATTACCTTGATAAAGACCGTAGAGGTCTTCGATGGGCTGAGTGTAGTCGTTAATACTCAACGCTTTTCCGGCTCCTGCGAAATACTTGTCCATATTTTCAAAAAAGAGGGGCAGGTTGCGACGGAACAGGTTAAAATAACTGTCGGCCAGCAGGGTCACCGCTTCAACCGCCGTCAGGTCGCCGAAGGGCATGTCGGCATAGATGGCCTGTAAGTCGTCACCGATGCGCCCGAGGGCTTGCTTGTAGTCGGTTTTGCCGGTGCTGCAAAGGCGCAGGATATGCGTGTTGTAAAGTCCGATGAGGTAGTTCTGTACCGTCTCTTTATCCACTGCCTGACAATAACGGTCGTAGTTTTTGACTACGAAATCGAATATTTCGTCTTGTTTTTCCATCTCGGGATGATAGAGGGAGAGGATGGCAAAGTCGGTGGGGTTGACCATGTTTTCCAGTTTCCTGGTTTTGAGGTATTCCGGGAACAGGGCATCGATGCGCACCTTCCATTTTTCCTGGTTGTAATCGTTTTGCGTACCGATAAAATAGGGTGCACGGATTAGCAATTTTTGTTGCAATTCAGTGTTTTTCTTCTCTTTGCGCGATTTTTCATACAGTTTCTCGAACGTGAGTTCTTCGCCTGCGGCAATCTGCGCTTCAAGCATCAGCACGTCGGGAGTAACGGCTCCAATCAGGGTCCTTAATACCTCGCCCTTACTGTCGATGAACATCATCGTGGGCAGGGATTCCACTTTGTAGCGTTTGACAATCTCTTTATTGGCTGCCGCTTCGCAGTCTAATTTGCAATTGATGAAATGTTCGTTGAAGTAGTCGCCTACCGGTGGAATGGTGAACACCTGAGTGGCCATCACTTTGCAGGGACCACACCAACTGGCGTAGAAGTCGATAAAAAGATTTTTCTTTTCTGCTTTGGCTTTGGCCAAAGCTTCTTCAAAAGTGCCCTCTGTAAATGTGATTTGGGCAGATAAACCGTTGGCAGCCACGAGAAGCAGACCAACAAACAGGAGTTTCAAATGTTTCATATCTTCAGAAATGATTTATTGCAGGATAAAGGTGAATATATCGGGCAGCACTACGCTGTATCCTTCATTGCTGACCCGCAGCGAAATAACGTATTTCCCGGCCGGAGAGTTGACTTTGGCATCCACATACATGCGTCCGCCTCCGATAACAGTGAGGTAATGCCCGAAATCCATGGCAGCCTCTTCCCCCCGGTTGCTCCGGATGCCCACCAGGGAATAGGTTATCGGTTCCGTTCCCAACAACTGTTCGATGCAGGAGGTGGTCCAGGGAACATCTAAAGATTGCTGTTTCTGCAATTTTTCCAACTCCCGGGCAATGGCAAAGGGAGTTTCCAGACCGGCTTCCTGGCAGAGGGCTTTGATTTTTCTTTCTATCTGGTCCCTCATCTGGAATACCGGAGCGTACACCACAGCCTCGTATGTCGCGTAAGCTTCGTACGCTTTTTCGCAATTGTCCGTCAATTCCTGCACGCGGGCAGGGTCGGCGTCGGATTCGTCCGCAAACTGGTCTAAGTAGGCATACAGCGTTTCTCCGTGTTTATTCATAATGCCTTCCAACCGTTCGAGTTCTTCGGTGATTTTAGCTTCCTCTGCTTCAATTGCACGATAAGCGTTCAAGGAGTCGAGAATCTCTCCGGAATAGCTGTTCAATTGCTCTTCCAGCCGAATCACTTCTTTATTATAGTCGTCGTAGCGGATAATTTTCAGACTGTCTATCGGGTATCGGGCATCTTCTGTAAACAGGTAGCCTGTGTGTTCTTTTTCGCACCCCATTAAAGCAAGCAGGGCGAAAAAGAGAGTGAGATATACGGTGTATTTATTCATGTCCGGATAAAATTAAGGAGTTATTCAAATAAGAAGTCATGTCCTAAAGCTTGTACCACCCCGTTTTCGGTCTGAATGTTGCTGGAGTAGATTCTCCGGGAGGTGGCGAATTTTTCGATATAGAACCACAGATGTACGGCACCTGCATTTTCAACCCCTAAGTAGGACTCCTGGAAAGTCCAGAGGAAAGCTTCACTTCCGTCCATCAGGATATAGGTTTTGCCGCCGGTCTTTTCGCCTGTCGCATCGGAACGGGAACCGCGGGGCACATTGTTCATCAGGATGCGCTGCGGAATGATTAGTTTTTCCAGCAAACGCCGGCATTCAGCGGCGGGAATTTCGCTTACCCGCCTGTAGTTGTTATCGAACAGGTAGGTCATAATGGCCAGGTTACTGGGAGCCAAAAACGTAATTTGCCCGTATTCTCCTTTGCCTTCGAACAAATCCTGTAAGCCGGCATGTTGAATCATCACCCGGGTGGAATCCCAGTCACGGGGTTGTTTTTTGAAATAGTCCCACATGGAGCAGTCGTGTACTCCATCGGCTATACCGCCGTCGTGATAATTCCATTTTGTGCAGGAAGTCATAGCCAGACCAGCACATAAAAGAAGAGCTATGTGTATGTAAGATTTTATTTTTGCCATAACCAATATGTATTTTGAGTCATTAATGTGTTTTTTTCGAAAGCATCGGAGCTAATCCAGGTGTAGAGTGCACCGTTGCGGACTTCTTCATCGGTGAGGGTTTTGAATTTACCATGCAGCATCTCCCGGTAGTAACCGTTGCGGACAATGTCGAAATAATAGTGTCCTTCGCCGAACAATTCGCGGCGGCGTTCGTTGAAAATCTCCCGGCGCAATGTTTCCGGTTCGGTGCTCCCGGCGTATGCCTCCAATCCGGCTCTCTTCCGAATCCGGTCGAGGTCGTCTTTCGCTGTCGCTTTTTGGAGCCGTGCACGGCATTCGGCACGCAGCAATACCACGTCGGCCAATCGCCAGAAAACGAAATCGCAGTCGGTAGCAACGGGCACTTTGCCCTGACCTCCGAGTACCTCCGGGTTGGTTTGATAATGATAGTCGCGCCATTTATGGATAAAAGCATAGGGGGATACTCTTTCTTCTCCATCGTCTGTGTATTTAACGTTGCCCAAATTGTACCAAAATTCCTGCCGTCTCCGATCGTTTTCTTCGGGATAGATTTCTTTTACCGTTTCCACTGAAATTCGGTTGTAGTCCTGGCTTTTGTTGGTGGACAGGGGTTGCGGACTGACATTGGTGTAAGGGTAATCAATCAGTTCCTGTCCCGGCAGTTCACCTGTGAAGCGGTTGTCGTAGGTATGGGCATCGTCCAGTATGTCGTTGTCGATGCTGAAAATGGTTTCCTTGCTATGGCGGTTTTTGCCAAATACATTGCCGATTAAGCCTGCCATGTCTTCGAGTTCATAGTCGCCGTCAAATTCGTCGATAACCTGTGAGGCATAGTATTCTGCCTGTTCCCAGTATTTCGCATCTTGTGTCAGTCCCCCCATCCAGGCATAGATATTGGCCAGCAGGGTGTTGACAGACCCCCGACTGGCATATTGCCGGGAGGTAATGGTGCGACCGTTCGCGTTGGTCATTTTGTCGTGTGCCGGTAAGTCAAGGGCTTGTTCAGCTTCTCCGGCAGCGTATTGCAACACTTCCAAGGCCGGTTTTTTAGCTAAGGCAATGAGTGATTCCGAGCCCGGCGAAATGGGCGCATCTCCCCAAATCTGAGCTATGCGGAAATAGGTAATTGCTTTGACAAAATGTGCCTGTTTGAGCCAAAAGGCCGCCCGTTCTGCCGAAATGTTCTGAAAGCGGTATTCGTTGTCAATCATCAGGTCGGCCAGGCTAATCAAGGCGTAATGGTCGTGCCATGAGCTTTTCAGCGTTCCGCCGACGAGTGTCTGGGTGGTGTGTGTGGCCACATCCAGTTCGCGGAAACCGGAAATGTTGGGTTTCAGCTCATCGGCATCGACGGAGATGTAATAATAGGGTTGTTTGCCTTTACAGGCTACTTTCATGCGAGCCAGCATGGAGGTATGCAGGGATTCCAGGTCGGCTTCACTCTGAAAGAAATTTGTCAGCGTCACGGAATTTTCGGGAGAGATATCCAGCCAGTCGTTACAGGACAGCAACGGCAGGAATAACAATAAGAAATATAATCTTTTCATCTCGATGGCATATTAAAAGTTAACGGTCAATCCTACGGTAAACTTGCGGGGCAACGGATAGGAAGTAAGGTTATCCATACCGTTGGTCGGGTCGATCAATTCCGGGTCGATACCGGAATAGTTGGTCAGCAGGAAAAGGTTTTCGGCTGTCACGAAGAAACGCGCACTACCGAGGCCGATTTTTTTGACAATCTTCTCTTCCAGGTTGTATCCCAATGTCAATTGTTTCAGGCGCAGGAAATGTACCTTTTCGATGTCACAATCGAACAGGCCGGAGTACTGGTAATACAATCCGTAATCCTGGGGTTTGGGGTAAACTGCCTGTTGGCCTGCTGCACCGTTCCAGACGTTTAGTTGGGTCACATCGGCAAAGAGGGGACCGGAAGCAGCATCCGGTTTCAGGCTGAAATCGTCGTAAATTTTCAGTGCATGCCGACCGATGGAGTAATTGAAGAAGATGTTCAGGTCCAGGTTCTTCCAACGAATTTCATTGATGAATCCCCCGTGTGCCTTAGGCAGCGGACTGGCAGCTGCGTATTTATCGGCAGCACTGATACGCCCGTCACCGTTAAGGTCTACAAGCTTACGCGCGCCCGGCAGATACACCATCCGGGTGTCGTTGTCGTAAATCAACTGTATTTCTTTGTTAGCCGTGTAATATTTGGGCACTTCGTCCAGACTGTTGTAGAAACCGTCGGTTTTGAACACCATCAACTGGTGGAGCGGCCTGCCGATAATCTGGCTGTTGAAGTCGAACCCGTCCGCACTCTTCTCAAAGCGGTTCCAGTTGCGCGAAAGGTTGAATTTCATGCGCCACTGTACCGCCGTTTCGCGGAAAATGTCGGCCGTCAGTTCCAGTTCTATACCCTGATTGGAAATGGCCATTCCGTTTTGCCACTGGAAACCGAGATATTGCGTGTTTCCCGGGAGGGTAATGCGGTTCAACTGGCCTTTGGTGTAGCGGTAATAATAGTCTAGATTGATTTTAAAACGATAGTCGAGCAAGCTGACATCCAATCCCACGTCGTATTGGTTGGTTTCTTCCCAGCTGAGGTTTTTGTTGATAACGCCGGCACTCGTATTCGGCAACATTCCTGCATTACCGTGGAAGGTGTAATGGTCGGGCGACAGCAGTCCGTGTGCCAAGTAGGGCTGATGGAATTTCTGTCCGGAAACACCCCAGCTACCACGTATTTTAGCAAAACTCAGCCAATAAAAGCGTTTCATAAACGGTTCTTCTGAAAAAGCCCATCCCAAGGCGACAGAGGGGAAAGTGGCCCAACGAACGTTTTCGCCGAACACGGAGGAACCGTCGCGGCGCAACGTGGCTTCCAGCATATATTTTTCCTGAAAATTATAGGTGACACGACCGAAATAACTATTGAGGCGTTCTTCGTCGAAATTAGACAGATAAGTGAAGGCGGACATAAACAGGTCTGTGGTACCGTCGCCCACATTGTTTAAACCGTTGTCGCCCCCCCAACCTTGTTCGCCGACATAGTGGACATGGTCGTTCGGTCCGTTGGAACCTGAACCTTTATTCGTGAAACTCTGGTCTTTCTGGAAAGAAAGTCCCAGTAATACATCGAAATTATGCTGGTTTTTGAGGGAGAAATTATAGCTCAGCAGGTTTTCGTTTATGAGCGAAATGTCCCGCGCAATGGTCCCCTCCGAAGTAGAAAAATGGTAAGTCGGGTCCAACGCCTTCGGTTTGAAGACGTTCTGATTCTGCTGGTTGAAATCCACGCCTGCCGACAATTTCAGGTGCAGATTGCGGATAATCTCGTAGTCCAGCACCAAATTGAACCGCCCGGAATAGCTTTGATTTTTTTCCGATGTCTCATTCATTTGCTGGAGCATCTTCCGGGCTACTTCCCCTTCTCCGGGCAGCAAGGTGGGTGTATCTGTCGGATCGGAAGTAATCCCTTCCATTTTGCTGGCATTGCTACCGGCGTTGCTCCCCCGGCTCCGGTCGCTATAGGTGAGTGACAACTGGCTGTCCATGCGCAATTTTTTAGCCGGCATAGCCGTCAGGTTCGTCAATACATTGAAGCGGGTAAAGCCTGTATTGATAGCAATTCCTTCTTCGTCGTAATATCCGGCACCAATCATATAACGTACGTTTTCATTTCCGCCGGAAGCCTGAAGGTTTGCATTGAGCACCTTGGCAACCTGGTAGTTTTGCCGCCACCAGTGGGTAGAGTTGTTGTAAAACGGATTCAGACTGTCCTGTAAGGCAATGGCATTCTGCGGACGGGTAGACCCCCAAAACCAATTGTACATGGGGCCGTGGTCCTTGCGGTTTTCATATACCTCTTCGTACGACTCCGGCAATTTCCAGGTGCCGTCGGCTGTTTTATAAGGAGCCAGGGTGTTGTATAAAGCTTCGAGGTGGTACCTGCGTTCATAAATGCCCCCCCATTGGTCAGGAGCTGCGGGTAACCAAGATGCCGAATAAGAAAAGTTGGCAGCGAAACGGGCTTTTCCGGCCTGGCCTTTCTTGGTCGTGATGAGGATAACGCCGTTTCCGGCACGCGAACCGTAAATGGCAGCAGAAGCGGCATCTTTCAGTACTTCGATGGATTCAATCATCGACGGGTCTAAATCAGACAAGGTATTCGAGCCGGTCACCGGTGAGGTGAACGACTGCATGGGCACGCCGTCGATAACGTAAAGCGGGGTGCCGTAATTGCGTTCATCGCCTTCGCCTTCGACAAACAAAGAGTTATATCCCCGAATGGCTACCAGCGAACCGCCACCGCCCGGAGAACCGGAAATGTTGCTGATTTCCACTCCTGCCATGTGTCCCTGCAACAGGTTTTCGAGACTATGGGTAGGCAATTCCTTGAGGTCATCAGCTTTTACGGAGGAGATTGCACTGACAACAGTACGTTTTTTTTGTGCACCGTAGGCCACAACCTGCACTTCTTCCAAGTTGGCCGATTCGGGCTCCATTTTTACATTTACAGCATTTTCACCGTTATAGGGTATTTTTACGGTTTTGTAGCCCACAAAGGAAAAGACCAATTTTCCCTTTTCCCGGGGTACCGACAGGGTGAAATTCCCCCCGACATCTGTAGAAATCCCCATTTGTGTGCTGTCTAAGAGGACGGTAACACCCGGCAGGGGCATGTTATTTTCGTCCACTACTTTTCCGTGTACTTTATAAAATTTTTGAGGGTCCACTGTTTGGGATTGTTCACGGAACAGAATAATGGTTTTGTCTAAAATGCGGAAAGAAAAACCTGTCCCTTTCAGGCAAGCGGTGAGCACTTCTTCGATATGGACATTCCGGACATCCAACGTGATGTTGGCAATATTTTTCACGGCCGCATCGTCGAAGAAAAAACTAAACTCCGATTGCCGGCGGATGTTGTTCATGACTTGCTCCAGCGAAGCATTGTTCACTTTCAGGTCCAATTTTGCCTCCTGTGAGTAAGTCTTAGCCGAGACTTGTAAAAAGGCTGCGCACAAAAACAACATACAAAGTTTCATAATCTTTTGTGTTTTGCGCCATCGCCCACCATAGCGACGGCTGTTTTCAGCTCTGTTTTCCATTAAATTTGATTTAGACTTTTATTTTAGTTAATGATTTATTGCCATGAGATAGAGACCGTGTGGCCTTTGATGTGGAAGCGTACCCGCCGATTTTGCTCAATGATGCGAAGTATGTCTTCGAAGCGTTCGGTTTTGTCCATGTCGCCTGTGAAACGGATGTCTTTTACTTCGGGATTGAGGTAGAACACTTCTAAGTCGTACCAACGGGCAAGGGTGGTAAACAGGTCTTCCAACCGCATGTCCCGGAAAACGATTCGCCCGTCTTTCCAGGCTGTATGGAGATAGGTGTCGACTTCCTGTTTTGTGATGTAACCGTTGGTTTTCTCGAGGCATCCCTGTTCGCCGGGAGCCAGACGTACGCTTTGTCCGCCGATTTTTTCGGACATCTGCACGGCTCCTGAAACTAATGTCGTGACAATATCCTCCTCCGGATAAGCCCGCAGGTTGAAGCTTGTGCCCAGCACCGTGATTTCGGCAGGCCCGGAAATAACGGTGAACGGGTGCGAAGCATCGGGATGCACATGGAAGTAAGCTTCACCGATAAGATAAACGGTGCGTTGTTTTCCGGTGAATTTTACCGGGTAACGGAGCTGCGACTCGGTGTTGAGCCATACCCGGGTACCGTCCGCAAGGGTCAGCAGATACTCTCCGCCCCGGGGTGTAGTGAGCGTATTGCAGGGAATATTGTCGTTGACAGCCGATGTTGTAGAATAAGTAATTTGGTTTTCCCGGATTTCAATATTCGCTCCTTTTTGGGAAAGCAGAGGAACGGTTACCGTGTCGTTTTGCGATAAAACAATCTGCTCGCCGCCTGCGAGGGTGAGACAAGCTTTGTTGTGGCCGTTTCCCCATTCTTCGGCAGGCAATGCTGAATCTATCCGGTGGGATTTCACCAACCACACAGTCAGTCCGGAAAGTAGCAACATAACTGCAGCAGCATAACGGAGACCGTTATGGAATAGCCAGCGGCAACGACGCAAAGCATGCTGTTTCTGCATAAACATCCGACAGTCACCCTCCCAGTCGATATGCTGATGTAACTGTAGCTGTTCTGCAAGTGTTTTTTCTTGTCCGAAAGAGTCGTACAAGGTGCGGTGACGTTCATCCTGAGCCAACCACTCCTCTAACATCATGCGCTCCGTTGCGGAAAGTTCTTCCCGCAGAGAACGCGCTATTATTTCCGCTAACCGGAATATTTTACTTTCTTTTGTTTCCATAATATTTCCAAATCAATATAAAGACCCTTAAGGAAACAAAAAGAGGGTATACGAATATGAAAAATAATCAAAATTGTAACCAAAAAGTCAGTAGAACCAGCGGGACAATACCTTTTAAACGCTTGTACAACAAAGCTTTTCCTTGCTTTTTGTAAGATTTGACAGTTTCAACACTAATGGAAAGAGTTTCGGCTATTTCCTGATTACTTTTATTTTCAAGCACTAACCGGAAAACTTTTCGGCATTGCCCCGGGAGAGAATCGATGGCCTGTATAAGTTGTATATATACCTCTTCTTCCAGGACATGGTCTAAATAAAAAGCTTCTTCTTCAATGGATTGTGATTCAAAAACATACCGTTGTTTTACTCCTTCATGACGCAGGTGTTTCAAACAACGGTTATGAGTAGTCTGGTAAAGGTAAGCTTTCAAATTATCAACAGAAGTAAATTTTTCCCTGTTTTCAATAAGATGAAGAAAAATTCCTTGTACCACATCTTTGCAGTCTTCTATATCCGAAAGGTAGTTTTTGGCAAAAATCACCAAAGGCACATAATAATGCTCGAACAGTAACTTCACCGCCACATCATCGTAACGTAAAATATCATGCAAAGGTGGTGGTGCTGGAGCAGACATGTTTTTATCTTTTACCGTTAAAAACGCAAATATAATATTTTTGCCTATGTGGCTATAACCGTTTTTGTATAAAAAAGGCACCTACATACCAAATTACAACAAACTATTTTATTCCTAATATTTGTCAATTTTTAGACAAATAGATTTCTATTCTTTTCTTTATTCCAATAATGGAAGATATATATGGTCCTGCTTTTACTCCACTATCATCTTCCGATTGATTAAAATCACGATTAATATAAGTAAGTTTTCCTGTAACATTAAGTTCTAATATCCCATTTTACACCGACCAACTAACTTACCATAAACAATAATCTGCGCACCATCATCAAAGACATCAACTACTTTATCATAATTATTTCATATTTCCGATTTTAATGACAAAATTAATGCAAAAAACTCACAACGGCATTGCTGTGAGGCTCATACAAGATTTCTCAAAATTTCAATATTCCCTTATTCTGCTGCTGAAAATATTAATTCAGCACAATTTCATCAACAAATAAAAATCCCAGATTTCCTTTACCGCCATGCCACTCGGGAATCTGACGCTCAGAGTTAGCAATCACCTTTACATAACGGGCTTTTACCGGCTCAAATGTCAGTTTATGATTAAATATTCCGTTACGGTCCTCTTTTTTCATCGCAGGGTAATTCTCAGCCGCAACCCGCGTATAGTTATTACCATCTTCGGATATTTCAACAGCAAACCCACGGGCATCAAAAATCCAGTCCCCTTTTTCCACACAAACAGCAATCTCAGCACTTGAAATCTCTGTAGGTTGCTGCATATCCACCACTGCTTCCATATCATTTCCGTAAAAAGCAATCCAGCGACCGGTTTTATAATTGGAATTACCCTGTAAACCATCCACTAGCATAGGAGCACCATAATTTGAATATTGATTTATTTCCTTTTATAACATATATTACTTTTAGTACCGAATCTGTAACCGAACCATTTTTATTAGATATTGCTGGAAAACGTTCTCAACATTTACCTTCTTCAATAAAATATACAGGTGAGTCTGAAGAAGAAGGAAAAGATGAATCTGAATATAAATTCAGTTATAAAATGGAAGGAGATTATATATCAGAAATTATTATTGATGATGAAGGAGACATTATAACATTTAAGATTTTCTATGAAGATTAAAATCTTTATGAATAAAAAAGAACCGGTTGAAATTCAACCGGTTTTCTTTTTAATCTATGATTTGGTGTAATCTGGTATGTAGGTACCTTAATTTTTTCTACTATCTTATTTTCTGCGCTTCTTGCCTCCCACGTCTTTTTTCTTTTCGCTGAACCGGGCACGACCGCCGCTTTCGCTTTTGCGCCACTTATTGTTTGCAGTAGCATTCCGGCGTCCTCCGCCAAAATCGCGGCCACGGCCACGATCTGTTCCCCGCTCACGACTGTAACGGTCCTTTACTTCAGTCAAAGTAAAAGGCAGGCCATTAAAGCTCACGTTACGAAAACAAGACATAAATCCGTTTAAGCCGCGAATATCTACTTCAAACTTGGTATTGGTTTCAAAAATACGGATACTGCCTATTTCCAGACCTTTACGCGGAGCATTTTCGTTGATAATGCTCATCAGGTCGCGCGGAGTAAAACCGTCCTCCTTTCCGACATTCACACTGAAAGTAGTAAACTCATTTGAGCTCTCCTCCCGCCGGTCACTGCGCCGGCCTTCCTTACCCTTGCCTCCGCGGCGTTCATCCTCGGAAAGATTCAAATCCTCCACTGATGCATATTTCTTCAGCAATTTACCGAATTCATAGGAAACGATTTTCTGTATCAATTCCTCTTTCGTCAAAGCTTCAAATTTTTCAAACAACTCCTGCTGATACTTATCCAAGGTCTCCTTAGGCTCGGCAGCCATAATCTTATCGGCATAATAAAGCAATTGAGCCCGGCAAACCGCTTCTCCGGCAGGCACTTCCAAATATTGGAACTGTTTTTTCAGTATTTTCTCAATCCGATGCAGTTTTCCTTTTTCCTTGGAATTGATAATGGCTACCGAAACACCTTCCCGCCCGGCACGTCCGGTACGTCCACTCCGGTGGGTATAACTTTCCACGTCCTCCGGAAGGTTAAAATTTATCACATGGGTCAGATTATCCACATCCAAGCCTCTGGCCGCCACATCAGTCGCAACCAAAACTTTCAGCCGCTTCGCCCGGAAACGTTCCATCACCTCATCGCGTTGGGCCTGGCTTAAATCACCATGCAATGCATCACATTCAATTCCGTCTTTCTGCAATTTACGGACAATCTCCCGGGCATCCATTTTCGTACGCACAAAAATAATAGCATACATATCAGGAGCACAATCTATCACCCGGTGCAAGGTTTCATAACAATCTTTAGCCCGTACCTGATAATAAACATGGGACACCGTATCAGCTCCCTGATTCTTCTTACCAGTAGAGATTTCTTTCGCATTATGCAGGTAATTGCGGGCAATGCGTTCCACTTCTTTCGGCATAGTTGCCGAAAATAAATAAGTGTTCCGGCTATCCGGAGTCTCTTCCAGAATAAAATTCAAATCCTCCTTAAAGCCCATGTTCAGCATCTCATCGGCTTCATCCAATACAACCGAACGCACATGGTCTATATTGACCGCCTGTCGTTTTATCAAGTCACACAAGCGCCCCGGAGTAGCAACCAATACATGCACTCCTTTTTCCAACTCCCTAATCTGTTTGCGGATTTCTGTACCTCCGTACACACACAACACTTGAATATCTGGCCGGTATTTGGCATAATTCTGCAAATCCTTACCGATTTGCACACACAACTCCCTGGTAGGACTCAATATCAATACCTGGATTTCATTCAGGGAAGTATCTAACTTCTGAATTAACGGTAAACCGAATGCTGCTGTCTTTCCTGTCCCGGTCTGGGCCAATGCAACCAAATCATTCTCTTCCCCTAAAATAACGGGAATCACTTTTTCCTGTACGGGACTGGGTGTTTCGAACCCTAAATCTTCAATACCTTTAAGGATTTTTTCTTCTAAACCTAATTCTTTAAATTTTTCCATTCAATCTATTTTGCAGCACCCGGCTGCGTTACGAGCAACATAACGTTGCATATTCATGTTACAAACGGCATCACACCGTATTTCTTTTGTTTCTGTATTTGCCTACGGTCAGTTAATCTTCAGGTCCCTGCGTTCAAAAGCCGGGACACCTTCCAGTTCGCGGATTTTAGACATCGGCAATCCCGGTTTAACAACCACTTCCTCCTCTTTCAATACCGCAGGTTGGCACACACCGTCCGAAGCAGTCTCCATACCAAATAATTCCACATCTCCCGTCGGAAATCCCGTAGCTATAATAGTCACCGAAATGGCATTTCCCAGGTTAAGGTCGGTACCTACACCCCAAATCACAGCAGCATTATTTCCTACCTTCCGGATAATATGAGAAGTAATCTGCGACATCTCGTCCATCGTAATCTCATCCGTCCCGGAAGTAATGTTCAATAAAATATCTTTGGCTCCCAGAATGTCATTATTGTTCAGCAAAGGACTCTCCAGCGCATCGGTCACTGCCCGGATTGCCCGGTCTTCCCCGGAAGCCTGTGCAGCACCCATAATGGCCACTCCGCTATCAGTCATAACGGTCCTCACATCAGCAAAGTCCACATTTATATACCCCGGCAGCGTAATAATCTCAGCAATTCCCTTTGCCGCTATATTCAATACATCATTGGCCTTGGCAAAAGCAGCCGATATCGTCTGGGAACCGTAAATCGATTTGATTTTCTCATTATCAATCACAATCAGACAATCCACCTGGTCTTTCAACTTTTTAAGTCCTTCCCTGGCCTGATCTAAACGTTTGGGACCTTCAAAGCGGGCCGGCACAGAAACGATTCCAACCGTAAGAATACCCATATCCTTGGATAACTTAGCAATCACCGGAGCTGCGCCGGTACCGGTTCCTCCCCCCATGGCAGCCGTAATAAAAGCCATCTTGGTGTCCTTTCTCAACAACGCCTCTATATCGTCCAAGCTTTCCTGTGCAGACTTCTCCCCCATAGACGGATTGTTACCGGCACCATGCCCCTGGGTCAACTCCTTGCCTAACTGTATTTTATAAGGAATCGGGCTATTTTGCAAAGCCTGATAATCTGTATTGCAGATGACAAAATCCACATCACAAATTCCCTTATCGTACATATACTCCACAGCATTGCCACCACCGCCACCAACACCAATGACTTTGATGATGGTAGGGGTTTTCTCATTCAGATTAAAATTTATAAATCCGTCAACCATGGCCTGTCTAAATCAAAATTAATTTATTCTTCGTCACTGAAAAGTGTTCCTATCTTCCGTTTCAGCCAACTGTTCGTATCGGGTACTTCATTGATTCCCCGGCGGCTTCGTTCATAGCGCTCTGTCTGCTGTTCATTTTCCCGTCTCTGTTTCCTGCGGCGCTCCTCATCCTGTTTCACCCGACGTTGGCGTGCTTCTTCTTCCAAAGCAGAAGGATCCACCATCTTCATTTCCAAATCCTCCGGCAGAGCTTCCACCTTAAAATAAGGTTTCCGTTTCCCCGGTTGGCTGTCCTCCTGCATTTCACCGGTAACAACCGGTTTATTCCGATTATTATTAAATCCGGTAGCAATCACGGCAACCCGCAACTTATCTCCTAATCCGTCATCCTTACCGGTACCCCAAATGACATTTACATTCTTCCCCACCTTCTCACGTAAAGTATCTGTAATCAGGCTAATCTCATCCATGGTCGCCTCTTTTTCTCCGTAGAGCATATTCAACAGGATATTGGAAGCACCACGGATATCATTACTGTTCAGCAATGGAGATATCAAAGCATTATTCAAAGCTTCCATTGCCCTTTCCTCTCCCTCCGCTTCTGCCGCTCCCATCAACGCCACCCCACTATCCCGCATAACGCTTTCCACATCGGCAAAGTCCACATTCACATATCCTTTCACGGTAATGATTTCGGCAATACTCTTCGCTGCAATAGTCAACACATTATCCGCCATGGCAAAAGCATCTGACAATTTCAGGTCCCCGTATATCTCACGTAAACGTTCGTTGGCAATAATCAGCAAGGCATCAACATACTCTTCCAACTCATCAATACCAGTCATAGCCTGTTCAATCCTTCGTTTTCCCTCAAAACTGAACGGTACGGTGACTATTCCGATGGTCAGTATTCCTAACTCCCTGGCTTGTCGCGCAATCTCGGGAGCTGCCCCGGTGCCGGTACCTCCCCCCATGCCGGCAGTAATAAAAACCATCCGTGTATTACGCTGAAGTATGGTTTTTATAAAATCCATACTTTCAATTGCCGACAAGCGTCCCCGCTCCGGCTGACTTCCGGCACCCCTGCCTTCAGTCAGTTCCTTGCCCAATTGGATGCGGTTCCTCACCCGGCTCTGGCGCAAGGCTTGTATATCCGTATTACAAACAACAAACTCAACCCCATGTATACCCTGGCGGAACATATGATTTACCGCATTGCTCCCGCCTCCGCCGACACCAATTACTTTTATGATTGATTCATCCTGCGGCTGATGCGGCAACTTCAACGAAATCAAATCATCCTCTATATCCATAATAAAAAGTATAAAACCATTCTAATTCATCAGATACCGAAAAAACCTTTCAGCCCTTTCACTACCTTTTCGCCCAGTCCGTTCCGCGTTTCCCCGGTTTCCCCGCTATCACAGCCCAACAATCCTAAGGCTACAAAATATTCCGGTGTATACAAAACCTCCTCCCGGGAAGTCTGCACACCTCTGGCGACAGCCCGAACAACAGGATGGCCGGAAAACCGGTGCAATAAACTGTCCAAATCCTGTAAACGACATCCCCCGCCAGTGATTAAAATCTCATCTTCCGGACGGTCAAAACCCCAGCTCTGTAAAAGATAAACCGCCCCTTCCAACAATTCCTCAGCCCGGCTTTGGACCACCATGGATAAATCCCGGCTTTCCAAAGTAAATTTAGTATCCGGAATCTGCACTTTCTTATTTTTACACTGGGACCTTAACGCCTGACCATATTCGTGCTTCAATTTCCGGGCTTGTCCTGCACTTGTACCAAAGGCAGTCATAATATCCAAATCCACCGTATGCATTCCCAAAGGCAAATGTGCTTCATATTCCAGCATTCCTTCACGGAACAATACAACATTTATACCTCCGGCTCCTAAATCCAAAAGTGCAAAATCATTCGTCAAAGCAGACAAATCCAGAGCTTTCATGTAAGCCCGGACAACAGGACAAAAACAAACATTACCCACTCCGCAATCTTCGAACAAACAACGCATCCTGGACAAATAGCCATATTCAGCCAGATACACTTGATAGGTCACTTCTAAACTACGGCCCGATTTTCCCAAAGGCTCAGCCATCAACTCTCCCCGGTCAACAGAATAGGCCACGGGAATCACATCTACCAACTCATCTTGTCCGCCCCCCATTCCTTCCCGGCAACGCTGCTCCGCCCTATGGATATCTCCGGCCTCGACAATTCTCTTTTGCAGAGGCACAGTCACCCGACGTTCGGACACCCGCAGCACCTCTCCTCCCAAAGCAACATTCAGCACTTCAATTTCCCGGTCTTTCACCAATTCGTTCATCAAACTTCTTATGCAAGCCTTTACCTTGTCCTCATCTTTAATGACTCCCCGTTCCATTCCCTGGGAAGCTAAAACTTTTATTCCAACCAACCGGCAGGCAGCACGTTCCGAGGAGGCCAAAGCCATCACCATTTTTTCGGAACCCATATCTAAAGATGCAGTGAAACCCATAATCTGCCAAATATTATCTTTTTACACAAACAATCTGATCCTTAAACTTCAGATTAATTTCCTTATATACATTCCATCCTCTCAAAGCAATTCCTTTTTGAAGGAACAAGCGTAAATTCTCCATCTTTTGGTCTATATCCTCTAAAGAACCGACTACAATCCGAAAATTCCCCACCTTCGGAATCAGGCTGATTTCTTCTTGTTCTTTCACGACAATCTGTTCAATCAAAGCATCCCAGAAATCATCGTTTTTCAACTTCATGACAAAAGGATATAATCCGTCGCAAGCGAATTTCTTAGAAACGTTTCCCGTAGCAACAACAACTCTCGCAGAATATTTTCCGGACAACGGCATCATTTCCCCATCTTCATCCACATAATAACCTTCACCTGACATAACTCTCAGTACAGGCGTTCGTTGTGTGATCTCTACATGAAAATTACCGTCTAAACTGTAGTAAACCTGAGCCGACTTAATAACCGGATTTTTAATCAGCACCCGTTCCATACTGTCTTTATCCACTTCAACAATATGCACATCCCTGATATCTCCGTAACCGTGCTTAATGACCTTTAACACTTCTTCTTCGTCAATAAACACATTTCCTCCGGTATTGTCAACGACAACCTGCAAATCTTTACACTTAATCCCCTCCAGCTTTCCCGATGCAAAGGTAAGCACAATTATCAGGTATACAAACAAACAGACAGATAATATATAAGGTCCTGCTTTTTTCATCATCAAAAGTTACTGAGCAGACGTGTTTCCAAGTTTTTCACTTATCGTTTTCACCAGGCGGTCTATATCCCCGGCACCCATAGTCACTAAAACTCCCCGTTTAAAATCCTTTTCAACATAAGCGAGCAAATCCTCTTTCGTCATAATACATCCGGGAACTGTCAACCTCTCCCGGATAATCTCCGCAGTTATTCCCGGTATAGGCAACTCACGGGCCGGATAAATCTCCAGTAAAATGACTTCATCGGCAATACTCAGGCTTCGGGCAAAATCCGGATAAAAATCCCGGGTACGGGAATACAAATGGGGTTGGAATACTACTGTTAACGGCAATTCCGGCCACATCTCCCGAACAGAAGATAAAGTCGCTTCAATCTCTTTGGGATGATGAGCATAATCATCTATGTAAACAGTCTCTCCCGCATTTACCTGAATATTAAACCGGCGGGCCACCCCTTTAAATTCCGGCAAAGATACCCGGATTTCTTCCGGAGTCACTCCAGCTTCAAGGGCCAAGGTGATAGCTGCCGTCGCATTCTCCACATTCAGACGACCAGGTATACCCAACACCAATCCATCTATCTCCATACCTCTTCCGTGATAATCAAATACATAACGATTATTTTCTATCCTCAGACCATCAGCATAACAATCGCCGGATCCATTTATTCCGTAATACCCTGTAACTTTAGCGCCCTCTACATGCAATCCCTGTTTCACAAAAAGCTTTCCTTCTGCAGGAATTTTCCGGGCAAACTCCCCAAATGCTTCCAACAGATTAGCCTTATTGCTGTAAATATCCAAATGATCTTCATCCATAGAAGTAATCACAGCCATTTCAGGAGTCAATTGCAAAAACGAACGGTCAAATTCATCTGCCTCAATAACGATATACGGGGAATTACGATCCAGCAACAGATTGGTTCCAAAATTTTCGGAAATACCGCCTAAAAAGGCATTGCATCCTATTTTTGATTTTTTCAGCAAAAAAGCCGTCAGGGTGGAAACCGTTGTTTTTCCATGAGTTCCGGCCACACAAAGAGCTTTTCCCCGCCGGGATATCATACCCAAAACCTCCGAACGCTTATGCAAACGAAAACCAGCCTGCAAAAAAAAGTTTTTCTGACAACTATCGGCAGGGATGGCCGGAGTATAAACAATCAGTGTGGTCCGGGGGTCGCGAAACTCCAAAGCAATCTCATCGGCCGCATCCCGGTAATTAATAGACATACCCTCCTCCGACTGCATTCGGTCGGTCAAAGGAGAAGGAGTCCGGTCATAACCAGCCACCTGGTACCCGCAAGCCCGGAAATAACGGGCCAAAGCACTCATTCCGATACCTCCGATTCCCAGGAAATAAATATTCTTTATTGCTTCATTCAATATTTCTGCCATACGACATCATTTAATTACTCTGCTCCGATTACTTCTAAAATCTCCCTGGCTATTTTTTCATCGGAATCCCGGATAGCCAGGGTTGCAATATTTTTTTGCAATAAACTGCATTTTTCCTCATCCTTTAATAAGTCTGCCAGCACTTGTCCAAATTTTTCTTCCGCTTCAGCATCTTTTATCATCCATGCAGCTTCTTTCCTCACCAAAGCCATAGCATTTTTCGTCTGGTGATCTTCAGCTACATTCGGAGAAGGAATCAGGATTGCCGTCTTGCCTAACAGACAAAGCTCTGAAATAGTTCCCGCTCCGGCCCGGGCAATCACTACATCCGCACATGCATAAGCTAAATCCATCCGTTTCAGAAAAGCCGTCAGGTGCACATTAGAAGGCAATTTCCCGGCCAAACGATTCTTTAACCCCTCATAATAATAGCTACCACATTGCCAAAGTACCTGCACATCCTCCCAATGAGCTATTTTCTCCAATTCTCTGACCATAGCCTTATTTAAAGTTCCGGCCCCCAGGCTGCCACCTGTCACCAAAACGGTCTTACGACGGGAATCCAACCCATAAAATTCTATACCCTCCTCTCTCTTTTCACCACATTCCAATAAATCCTTTCGCACCGGATTTCCGGTAAAAACAAGGTTTCTGTCACCGAAAAAACGTTCCATCCCCTCATAAGCGACGCAGATCTTCCGGGCTTTCTTTGCCAATAACTTATTCGTGACACCGGCATAAGAATTCTGTTCCTGTAATATCAAGGGAATGCCTGCCCTCACCGCCATGCGGCCTATAGGTCCGCTGGCATACCCACCAACCCCGACCACAGCATCCGGCTGAAAATCCCGGATAATTTTCCGGGCTTTTCGCAAACTTTTCCAAAGATTGTAAAGTACCTTTATATTCTGAAGAGTCAACCGTCTTTGCAAGCCCCGGACCGGTAGACCAATAATCCGATAACCGGCCTCCGGCACCTTTTCCATCTCCATCTTTCCTTCTGCTCCCACAAAAAGTATCTCTATTCCGGGTTCCAAACGCCGTAAGGCATTTGCAATGGACAAAGCCGGAAAAATATGCCCGCCGGTCCCTCCGCCACTGACAATAACACGTTTCATAATTTCAATATTTCATACGACAAAACAATAAAATCAATCCTCCGGAATACTCTTTCTTCTTAATTCTTTCAATACTTTCCTTCCCTCACTTTCAAGTTCTTCCTGAATATCCGGAATACCAATATCATCAATAATATCAATATCTTCCCCAATAGGCTCTCCCATCGCCATCCGCCTTCTTCTCCGACGGTTACCGGCAACAGGTTCTCTTTCACGCTCCGGGAATTCACCATTGACTAATTCGTCCACCTCTTCCTCCAAATGGGTCGGAGCGTAACTTTCCTCTTTCCGCCGCCCTGCCGATTGCTCCTTTTCTTTCTCCATCCTGCCTTCCGGAGAGAAAGCATGAGCTATACTTAAAATAATACCAAAAGATGCACTGGTAAACAACAGGGAGGTTCCTCCCATACTCACCAACGGAAGCGTCTGTCCCGTCACTGGAAGAGCTCCTACACAAACCCCCATGTTTATCATCGCTTGTAAAACAATTGTCAACCCTAACCCGGCACACAATAAAGCCGGAAAAATATCAGGCATTCCTCTTGCATTCAATAGTCCTTCTTTCATGCTTTTCCGGCCAATCACCCCCACCCTGAACAAAATGACAATATACAACAGCATAATAAATCCTCCTCCTCCCAATCCGTATTCCTCTATTACAATAGCATAAATAAAATCAGAATAAGGAAACGGGAGAAAATTACGCTGAGTACTGTTTCCCGGTCCGCTCCCCACAATTCCTCCCCTCGCCACCGCAATTTTAGCCTGATCCGACTGATATGAATAATCATCTCCTTCCTCTCCGCCCTTGGTAAAATTAGTGATACGTCCCACCATAGTTCCAACCCGGCCCCATTCCTTTACCTGAGGTACATAAAATCCCAGCAACAAAATTAAAACTATGGCAGAAAATGCAGTACCAAAAGTCATTATCAGCAACTTCCACCGCATTCGGGCAATGATAAAAAGAATGAAACAAACCGTACCGATTAAAGCAGAAGTAGAAAAATTATCCAGAAAAATAACCAGGATAACCGGACCGACAAAAAGGAGGAACTTTTGCAAAGCCATATCATCACAACAACGTTCTGTCTGAAAATCAGCCAGTATCTTCGACGTATACATGACAATAGCTATCTTCGTCAATTCCGAAGGCTGAAAAGTCAGACCGACAAATGGCAAAGGAATCCACCGGCCGGCTCCGTTTACATTTTTACCGCCGAAGGCTGCAATAGCCAGAAAAATCATCGAAATGGCAAGCAACCAACCGGCATACTTATAGAAATATTTATAATGAATGGATTGCACACTGAACATCACCACAAAACATCCTACAATCAAAACCAATTGTTTCAGCAAATAATGCAGCGTATTTCCACCCTGTTCATGATATGCCAACCGTCCTGTTGAAGAGTAAACAACCATCACAGAAACAATCATCAACATGATAATAATATACCAGAGGATTTTATCTCCTTTAAATGCTATTAATTTTTTCCAGTCAGCAACCATGCAAAGTACATATTATGATTCGGAAATATCTAAAACAGCAGCCTTGAAAAGCTCACCCCTGTTTTCGTAATTTTTAAACAAATCGAAACTGGCGCAACAAGGCGACAACAAAACCACATCTCCGGTTATGGCATATCTCCGGGCAGCCACCATGGCATCAGCCAGACTATGAGTATCCACTACCTCACAGACAGAACCGAAATTTTCGATTAATTTTCGGTTATCTATCCCCATACATACCAGTACTTTGACTTTTTGACGGACCAAATCAAACAACACACTATAATCGTTTCCCTTATCCGTTCCCCCGGCAATCCATACCACCGGAGCCGTCATACTATCCAGCGCATACCACGCCGAATCCACATTCGTCGCCTTGGAATCATTGATATAAGTCACACCATTCCTGACGGCAACCGTCTCAAGCCGGTGTTCCACCTGCGGAAAAGTCCGCAATCCCTCGGCAATGGCTTCATTCGGTAATCCCAACCGCATACAGGCAAGGATCGCAGCCATCGCATTATATATATTATGCCGGCCTTTTATGCTCACTTCCTGCTTATTTATCCGGAACTCTTTTTTCCCCAGCCGGACAACAATCACATCACCCTCCATTCCTGCCCCCATACCGGAATGCTCATCCCAAGTAAATCCCACAGATTCAGGCACCACCTGCACCATCTGCATTGTTTTGCATACCGCTTCACTATCCATTCCATAAATGAACAAATCTTCCGGCCGCATGTTGTTCAATATCCTGAATTTAGAATTAATATAATTTTCAAACCGGTGGTCATAGCGGTCCAGATGATCGGGAGTGATATTGGTAATCACAGCAACATCCGCCCGAAAATCAAACATCCCATCCAACTGAAAACTCGACAGTTCAATCACATACAGTTCATGCTCCCCGCCGGCAACCTGAGCCGCCAGGCTCTTTCCCACATTTCCGGCCAAACCGGCATCCACTCCTGCCCGGGTTAAAATATGATGTGTCAATAAAGTAGTAGTCGTCTTTCCATTACTGCCGGTAATACAAACATGACGGGCTGCAGAATGCCTTCCGGCAAATTCTATTTCAGAAATCACCTCAATTCCCTGCTGTCTCAACTCCCTAATCATGGGCAAAGTATCCGGAATTCCAGGACTCTTAATAATCAAATCCGCTTTAAAAATCCGCTCCGGAGTATGCTGTCCTTCTTCAAACTCCACGCCTTGTTCAAGCAAAGAAGCCCGGTACGACTCCAGTAGCTTTCCTTTGTCAGACAAAAAAACCTCATACCCCAGTTTCTTTCCCAGTATAGCAGCCCCAACACCGCTTTCTCCTCCTCCTAATATTACTAAATTCATATCTTTTATTTTAAGCAGAAACTAAACCAACCGGCATCCTACCTTATTTTCAAGGTCACAATAGTCACCACTGCCAGAATAATACCGATAATCCAAAAACGGGTCACAATCTTAGGTTCCGGTATTCCCTTCTTCTGAAAATGATGATGCAAAGGAGACATCAGAAAAATTCTCCGGCCTTCACCGTATTTTCGTTTTGTATATTTAAAATAGCTCACCTGCATGACTACCGATAAATTCTCCATCAGGAAAACACCGCAAAGTGCAGGTATCAACAATTCTTTATGAATGATAATGGCAAATACGGCTATAATACCTCCCAACGCCAGACTACCGGTATCTCCCATAAATACCTGGGCCGGATAAGAATTATACCACAGGAAACCAATCGTAGCCCCGATAAAAGCCGAAATAAATACCACTAACTCACCGGAATGAGGTATATACATGATATTCAGATAATCGGCATACACCATGTTTCCGGAAACATACGCCAAAATACCAAGTGTAGCTCCGATAATCGCAGAAGTTCCCGTCGCCAGACCATCCAGGCCATCCGTCAGATTCGCACCGTTGGAAACCGCCGTGATGATAAAAATAGTCACAACCACAAACAACAACCAGCCCCAGAAATCGGCATACTTCCCTGCAAAAGAAGTAAACCAGGCATAATCGAATTCATTATCCTTGAAAAAAGGAATAGTCGTTTTAGTGGATTTCACATCCTTGGTCAAAACTTTCTGAGCATCCGCCTGCACAAATCCCTCATCCACCACACTGGTGACAACCCCACCCTGTTCCGTGGGCATCACCCTTTCCCGGATGACCGCATCATCGCTCATGTATAAAGTCAGGCCAACAATCAATCCGAGCCCGACCTGTCCTATCACCTTAAAGCGTCCTTTCAGTCCTTCTTTGTGTTTCCTGAACACCTTGATATAATCATCGGCAAAACCGATGCACCCCAACCACACGGTGGAAATAATCATCAACTGGGTATAAACATTATCCAGCCGTGCAAACAACAACACCGGAATCAAGATAGCCAGCAAGATAATTATCCCTCCCATAGTCGGAGTTCCTTTCTTTTCCATTTGCCCTGCCAAACCCAAATCCCGGATTTCTTCCCCGATTTGCTGACGGCGCAGCAAGCGAATGACTTTTTTACCTATTACCGTAGCTATAATCAATGACAGGATGATAGCACAGGCCGAACGAAAAGTAATGTACTGGAACATTCCCGCTCCCGGGAAATTCAACTCTTCCAGATATTGAAATAAATGATACAACATACAACTCCGATTAACGATTATTCAATGATGCAAAAACTTTTCCAACCTCTTCTTTATCATCAAAGTGATATTTTACTCCCTTGATTTCCTGATAATTTTCATGCCCTTTTCCGGCAATCAATATAATATCCCCCTTTGAAGCCATAGTAATCGCCTCCGCAATGGCTTGTCTGCGGTCGGGAATCACCAAGACCTTATCCCGGCAATCCGCCTTCACTCCTGCCTGCATATCCCGGATAATATCTTCCGGCTCTTCGCTACGGGGATTATCCGATGTTAAAACGACCTGGTCACTGTAACGGCAGGCAGCATCCGCCATCTCCGGCCGTTTGGTCTTATCCCGGTCTCCACCGGCACCTACTACCGTAATGACCTTATTCCCCCGGGTTTTCAGACCGCTGATTGTTTCCAACACATTCTCAATAGCATCCGGAGTGTGAGCATAATCCACGACCGCCATCACCCCCTGAGGCGAAATCATCGTTTCAAAACGGCCGGCCACCGGAACCAACAGGCTTACCCACTCCAATACTTTGTCCTTTGCAAATCCCAACAGACATGCCGAAGCATAAACTGCCAACAAATTATAAGCATTGAAATCACCTGTAAATTTAGTCCATACCTCCTCTCCATCCAATTTCAACAAAGTCCCGTCCAACCGTTTCTCTACCACCCTGGCCCGAAAATCAGCCATTGTCTTACAAGAATAAGTATATTTACGGGCAATTGTATTCTGCAACATCACCAAACCATTTTTATCGTCTGCATTGGTCAATGCAAAAGCATGCTCCGGCAAACCGTCAAAAAAAGCCTTTTTGGCTTCAATATAAGCTTTAAAAGTCTTATGATAATCCAAATGGTCGTGAGTGATATTGGAAAAGATAGCCCCGTCAAAGTCCAAACCGGCAATTCTCTTCTGATGAATCGCATGGGAACTGACTTCCATAAAACAATATTCACATCCACACTCCACCATGCGGGCCATATATTCATTTATAGCCAAAGCATCCGGCGTTGTATGGGTTGCCGGAATCTTTTCCTCTCCGATATAATTACACACCGTAGAAAGCAAACCGGCCTTACAACCGGCCAGCCGGGCCAATTCATACAACAAAGTAGCCGTTGTCGTCTTTCCATTCGTACCGGTCACTCCCACCAACTTTAACCGACAGGAAGGCCTGTCATAATAATTAGAAGCCATTATCCCCAACGCCTCTGAAGAATCCCCAACCACCACATAAGTAACATCCTCCCCTACTTCCCCGGAAAGGGTTTCGCACACGACCACTTTAGCCCCGGCAGCCACCGCTCTGGGTATATACTCATGCCCGTCTACACTCACCCCACGCTGGGCAATAAACAAATCCCCCGGTTGAACCTTCCGGGAATCAAAATGCAGCGCATTCACTTCCACCTCCAGAGAACCGACCACCCGCTGGAGACTGACACCAACCAATAATTCCTTTAATGTTTTCATAATCTCAAGTAACTCCTGACAGAATTATATTATGTTTTATCTCAATTCTATTTGAATAAAAGAACCCTTAGACACTTCATCTCCGGCCCTCAAAGACTGTCTCTGTACCATACCGTTACCCACGACCCCGACTTTCAGCCCTGAATTCTCCAATACATACAAAGCATCCCTTAAACCCATACCCTTCACATTCGGCACCGAAGTATAATTTATACGCCGGGGTTTCAACACGACATTCTCCGCTTCGGCACTGGCGGTAATCACCCAGTCTGCCTCCCGGACCTCCTGACGTCCGTTTACCTGCATATTCAGTTCATCAAAAATAGTCAGGAAATCTTTTTTCAACCCGTTCTTACATACCGGCAAAGATTTATCCATCTCATATTTCTGCTCTCCATACTGAACATAAGCCATAGAATACACTTTATCGGCAATCTCCCGGAACACCGGAGCAGACACCGTAGTGGCATAATATCCATTGGAAGGGTTATCAATCACCACAATACAAGAGTAAAGCGGTTTATCAGCCGGGAAATAACCCACAAAACTGGCCCGGTAACGTCCGCCACCATATCCGGCAGACCCAAGAGCCAGGCGGGCTGTACCCGTCTTACCGGCAATCCTGTATTTCGTCGTATAAATATTGCGGGCCGTACCGTTCTGTACCACTCCCTCCAACATGTCCCGAACCTCATTCAGGGTTTTCCGGCTGCAAATACGGTCCCCCACTTCTTCCGTACCATAAGTCTGAATAACCTCCCCACGATTCCGGATTTCTTTGACCAAACGCGGGCGCATACGTTGTCCGTCATTTGCTATGGCATTATAAAAAGTCAGAATCTGCAAAGGAGTCAGCTTCAACTCATAACCAATACTCATCCAGGGCAAACTGATTCCACTCCACCCTTTTTCCTTCGGGTACTTAATATAAGGAGCCGCCTCGCCCGGCAAACAAATGCCTGTTTTCTTATCCAATCCCATAGCATACCAGCGATTGACAAACTTTTCAGGCCGCTCCTTGTAATGGTCAAATACCAGACAAGCAATCCCATTGGAAGATTTTTCCATAATCTGTTTTACCGTCACTTTTCCCAATCCCCCTTCGTGCGACTCGGTCAAATACCGGTCATAAAATTTATAGCGCCCGGTAGACCCCAGATTAATCGTATCAAAAGGTGAAGCACAACCATCCTCCAGCAAAGCTATCATCGTCGCCGCCTTCATCACTGACCCGGGTTCTCCGGCATTGCTGATAGCAAAATTCTGATTTTCTACATACACACCCTCTTTATTACGGGCCAAATTGGCTATTGCCTTGATATCCCCGGTCCCGACCTCCATCAAAATAGCCGAACCATTCGTCGCATTGCTCTTTTCCAGCTGATTTCTCAAAGCATGCTGTACAATATCCTGGTAATCGACATCAATCGTCGTCACCACATCATGCCCGTCCACCGGTTCCCGTTGGGTTAACACCATCCAGGTACCCGAAAGCATTCGCCGCATACCTTCTCCATATTCTCCCTTCAACTGATTTTCAAAAGCCGCCTCCAGCCCAACCCTTCCTTCTGCCGTTCCATCCTGCGATTCATTCAGATATCCGATAGTACGCCCGGCCAGGTTGACATGAGGCTGCAACCGCTTGTTAATGACAATAGATTGAAAACCACCTTTGTTTTTCCCCAACCGGAAAATGGGAAATTTACGGATTTGCTTCAATTCCGTATAGTTTACCTTACGGTGGTTAATCAGGAGATAACGATTGGGATGCTTTCCACTCCGGGCCCGCACCAATTTATTCCGGTAAGATTCTTTACTGGCATCTTTAAAAAAAGCGGACAAACAATAAGCCAAACTATCCACTTTTTCCTGAAAGACCTTCTTGTCAACGGCTACCGGATCAAACCTCAACTCATAAAAAGGAACCGAAGTGGCCAGAATACGTCCGTCTGTAGCCCAGATATCTCCCCGGTTCGGAGCAATCCTCACCGGCCGTACAGGAACATTGGCAGAAGCTTTCTTTCTCCATTTCTCCCCCTCTACCGTCATGACCACCACCGCTTTTACCAGAATCAGACAACCGAACAATAGGATTACCCCATATACAATGATAGTCCGCCATGTTATGTCATCTTTAATCGCCATCTTAATCCTTATATAATTTTACCGGTGGTTCTTTACTTTCTTCCAAAGTCAGTCCTTCCTTTTTTATTCGTTTTATCACCTCCGACTGTTTTCGCATAAACATCAGATCCGCCGCAGCCGTAATAGATTCAAAGCGGTAATCCGTTACCTCTTTCTCCAGGCTCACCCTCTCCCGGTGCAGTCTCTCCGTAGAATACCCATTCGAAATATACCATATTCCCAGACAAGTAACAAACAACACATACCGGATATTATTCCGCAACTTCTCCGCTATCAAGCTTCCTTCCAACACACTTTTCACGGAAGGCGCCGCTTTGGGCGGCATCCCGCGCCCCGCCTCCCGAGCTGTTGATTCTGTTGTCCCGTCCTGTTCCATATACAAAACGATATTTCTATTTTTTCCGGGCAATCCGAAGTTTGGCACTCCTTGCCCGCGGATTCCGTTCTATCTCTTCCGGCGAAGGCACAATCACCTTACGATTAACCGATTCAAAATTATGCTCCACCTGTCCGTAAAGCAAATCCTGCTTTACACACCCCTCCATATTTCCCGTTTTCAGATAATTTTTCACAATCCTGTCTTCCAGGGAATGATAGGTAATAACAACCAAACGCCCACCCGGCTTCAATACCTCCATAGCCTGCTCCATCATTTCCTTCAACACCTCCAATTCCCCGTTCACCTCTATACGCAACGCTTGGTATACTTTCGCCAGGTATTTCTTTTCCTTCATCTTCGGAATACAAGGCTCTATCGCCCGGTAAAAATCCCCCGAAGTCACCAACGGAGCCACCTGACGTGCCCTCTCCACACACTCAGCCAAACGACGGGCATTCTCAACCTCCCCATAATTCCTGAACAAAACAGACAAGCTCCCCAAATCATAAGTATTCAGCACATCTGCCGCAGTCAACCTGTTCCTCCTGTTCATCCGCATATCCAACTCCGACTCAAAACGAAACGAGAATCCCCGTCCTGCTTCATCAAACTCATGCGAAGAAACCCCCAAATCCGCCAGAATCCCATCCACTTCCTCATATCCGTAATACCGGACAAAGTTTCGCAAATAACGAAAATTATGATTCACAAAAATAAAGCGCCCATCCTCCGGCACATTTGCTAACGCATCCTCATCCTGATCAAAACCCAACAACACCCCATCCGCATCCATCCGCCTCAAAATTTCCCTGGAATGTCCCCCTCCGCCAAAAGTCAGATCCAGATATACCCCTCCCGGCTTAATCTCCAACCCGTCAACCGACTCATTTAACAATACCGGTACATGATATTCCGACATCATCCTGAACTATTACAAAATTATTCCTTAAATATTTCTTCCGCCAACGCCCCAAGTTCCTCCGGCGCCATCACCACTCCTGCATAAGCATCCACACTCCATATCTGAATCATATCATCCTGTCCGGCCATCACCAGGTCTTTATCAACACCAATTTCTTCCAACAACCGCCGGGGCAACAGAATCCGCCCGTTCGCATCCAATTCAACCTCCTGCGTTCCCCGGCAAAACTCCCTGAAAAAAGCTACATGGCGGGCATTGAACAGATTCAGCTTGGCCTTAATATCCGCCAACATTTTCTCCCATTCCACCAAAGGATATAAATCCAGACATTTCTCGAAGATATTTTTACGCAACACAAAAAGCGATTGTCCGGAAACAGCCATTCCTCTCCGAAAAAGAGCAGGTACAACTACCCGGCATTTCGCATCCGCCTTGCATGTATAATCTCCTATAAATGAGGCCATATCAATTTTTACAATTCCCCTTACAAATGATGAGGTAAAATTAAAAAATTATTTCCCACTTTAAACCACTTTGTTCCACTTTTTTATAAAAAAACTACAAATTTAACTTAAAGACGCCTCCCTAAGGCTTCCGTCATGTATAGGGGGGGGGGCAAAACGAAAAGTAAAAATAATTCATCATTATCCTGTAAAATAAGTTAATGTCTGCGAATATACACATTTTCTCATGATGAAACAGGTGTTTTTCCTTGCTAAAAGAAGGATATTCATTCCCATAATCCGGGTAAAGTCAGAAAATAACAGAAACACACCGAAATCAGAAAAAAAAGCATAATTTTGTACACCCATGAAAATAAATTACAAACACATATATCTCCGGACAAGACAGATGCTTACCCACCCCGCTCTTGTCTGGCCCGAAGCACTGAAAGAAAATTTCACTTTCAGAGAGGTATTTCATTCCTATTTGTTTCCTGTCACAATCGGTCTGTCCGCCATCGTATTTCTACTTGGTCTGATACACTACAGCCCTTTACAAGCCTTAGGCACAGGAATAATCAACCTGATTTCCGGCACCAGCGGAGCATGGTTCACCTACCTCATCACCCGCGAATACCTTTGCAAAAAACTGAATTACCGGACTTACGAGGCCATGAACCTGACAGTGTACAGCTACACCGTCTACATCCTCTTCCATAGTATCGGCAGTGCCATTGGAAATACTTTTATCGGACAGATATTTATTTTATTCAGTTTCATATTCCTCAAAACGCTATATACAGGAATCGGACAATTACACGAACTCCCGGCGAATCATAAAAACAACATACTTGTTATCACCGGATTGTCTACAGTATTCATTCCGACCATACTGACCCAGATACTCATGATCGTATTCCGGATTTCTGCGATTAATATCTAAATCTTATCTCACCAACCATGTCAAACGAAATAAACATCCGAAATAAAAGGGCCTCTTTCGACTATGAGTTTATAGAGGAATACACGGCCGGAATAGTCCTTACCGGGACAGAAATAAAATCCATCCGGGCAGGCAAAGCCAGCCTGGTCGACTCCTATTGCTATTTCCACCGGGGAGAACTGTGGATAAAGGGAATGAATATTTCCGAATACAAACTCGGCACCTACTACAACCACGAGGAAAAAAGAGAGCGGAAACTGCTGCTGACGCACAAAGAATTGGTAAAATTAGAGCGCAAAGTAAAGGAATCCGGACTCACGATTATCGCCTACAAAGTATTTCTGAACGAAAAAGGATTCGCCAAAATGCGCATTGCCTTGGCCAAAGGAAAAAAAGAATATGACAAACGGGAATCCCTCAAACTGAAAGATGCCAAAAAAGACATGGACCGGGCTATGAAACGGTAAACATTTTATCCTCCCTGTTGCTACTGTTGTGTTGCTACCGAAAAAGTAGACACGGGAAGGTGGAAAAAGTGTAACTCTGCCATTGGGAAATGGGAAAAAGTTATCGGATAAAGAAATATCCTCCTCAATAGTTGTATCATAATACAACTATTAGTATATTTACATCATGAAAAAAATTATAGCATATAGGAATTATTTCAATGAGTTTCTTAAGAAACTATCTGAACAAGAAGTTTTTAAAATATTGAACTCATTAGATATGTTGACACAAGAGGAGAAAGTACCGAGGCATTACACAAAGTACATACGGGATGGATTGTACGAATTTAGAATTACATATAAAAATAATGAATTTCGCATATTTTTTATGATAACCAAAGCACTGAAATTAAAGGAGGAATATTATGCAACTAAAGGAAATCAGTAAGGATATTTACGATGTGAGCGCCATGCTCGATGAAGTATTGGGCAAAGAAGGCACTCCCGAAAGAGAACGTAACCGAGAAAAGGCATGGGAAGAATACAATGCCGCTATTCTGCTTGAAGCACGCAAGAATGCAAAGCTGACACAGGCGGAACTTGCAAAACGTATCGGTGTAGACAAGGGGTATATTTCAAGGGTTGAGCGCGGTTTGGTTGTCCCCAGCGTGGCTACTTTGTATAAGATTGCATCAGCAATGGGGCTGGTTGTAGAATTGAGACCGGCGTAAATTCCTTGTCAAGGACAAACTTGCGGATGTTATCATTCCCGATGTTGAGTTAAGTTTATTGACTGTTTGATGACATGACACCTACATACCAGATTACACCTAACTATTTTATAAAAGAAAAACCGGCTGAAATTTCAACCGGTTTATTTTCTTTTATTGGGATTTTAATCACACCTCACTTCAACTCCGCCACACGCATCACTTCCGCCTTAATCTGCTTATATTGAGGCATAGCCTCGCCAATGCCCGCGTTGATATACGTCGGATCGCACACAAGGTATTTACGTCCGTCCAACATCAGATAATCGCCCGGCACATCGTCACCCGAGGCGACAGCAGTGGCCAAATGATTCGGGTAATGCAGCAAAACCACGTCTAATCCCAATAATTCACGTACCAGCACCGCATAAAGGATGGCCCGGTCCTCGCAATCGCTGTACGGATAAAAAAGTGTCTCATCGGGAAAGAGGGGCGTTCATAACCGAACTGCTCGCCGTCCGTCCGGTAGTCGAAAGCCGTCTGCACGAAATTCAGCAACATACCGGCAGCCACACGCTTTTCCTTACCACCGACGGCAGCCTGCAACACCGGATACATCGCGGCTTTCGCCTCCGTGCTCAGTGATGCCCGCACATAGACATTCCAGGATGTCTGCGGATAGTCTGTATAAAAATCCATCAGATTTTTGTTGACCGACACGGTCGCCATCAGTTCCGGATAGGCTTTCGAACAAAGCTGGCGCCGGGCTGCCGGAGCAGAGGACAGGAACGGCATCACCGGCATTTCCATCGAAAACTGCTGTTCTTTCGGAAAGGCGTGTTCCATCACATAATACGGCCCTTTTTCATCAGACGGAAGAATATAATATCTCATCCCGTCCCGTTCGATATAAGAATACCCGTACACCATATCCCGGGTGGGCAATAACAGGCAAAGCCGGGTTCCGCTCCGGGCGATACGCACCTTATACCCCGATTGCGTCAGGATAAACATTTGCAGCAACCGCGCCTCGTTCTGCCGCGATTCGGGGAAAAACGCCCCGGTCATTTTCTCCAAAAAGCGAACATATCCCCAGTCACACAACAGCAGACTGTCCCGCTAACGCATACAGGCAGCCAACAAAGGCAGATAATCCTCCTCCGAAAGGCGCAGCCACGCATCCGCCACACTGTTTTCGTCCACACCTTTCAACTCGAAACGCTGGGCATTCGTCAACGGCAACGCATAAGAACCGCCGTAAAAGCCAACCAAGAACGCCGGCCGCACCGGTTTCAATTCCGGCACATCGGGTACCGGGACATCCAACGGCACAAACGGCTGGGGACGGGGATTCACCGGTTGCAATCGGGGCCGTGAAGGTCCATACGGGTCCACCAACTCAAAAGGCAGCGTATCCTGCGACGGTTCCCGCTCCGGGTCCTTCACCACCGGCTTGGGCGGTTCCGGCCGTTCCGGCAGGGGAACAGCCGGTTTGGCATCACGCTTTTTCCACGCCTCCCGTATGTATCTGGCAAATTCGGCATTCACACTGTCGCGGTAAGCACTGAAATCCCGCTGCGTCTTTTCACGGTAGGCCTCAAACTCCCGCTTCGCCTGCCGTTTATAGTCTTCAAAGGTCTGGGCAGAAATACTTCTTGATACACAAATAATACAAAGAAGTACTCCTATCTTCCATTTTTCCATTATCGTTCTATTGATTAAATATTCCCTTATTTTACAGAAGACTTCAAATTACATATAATTATTTATCTCTTACAAGTATAAAGTCACCTAACAATTCCGCATTACTATTGACATATAAAGGATTTTTATTTGGGAAAAACTTACACTCTGCTTTCGTTGGCAATCTCCAATCATTATGTCCCATATAATTGGCTTTTTGCAACTTCATTAAAAATTCCAGAGCTTCATTGCGAGTCATCTTACTTTTGAATTCATCTGAATATTCTAAATATCCAGCAACTGTTTTCATCTGAGACTTTTTCAATGGTCTTACGATCATTTGCGTCCGATCCACATTTAAGTAGTCATAATACGTTCCTGTTTGTCTCTTTTCTCCTGCTCCGAGCAATATTGTTTGTGCATCACCAAAAGTGCAGTCTTTACTACCGGGGTAGTATATTGCTACTCTGTATAATACCATTACAGGAAATTCGTTGTAATTGGAAAATAATATCTTGGCTCTATAACCGTTGTCAGACTCTCCACATTGTTTATCAACCCCTCCAATATCTTCGCGTGAAGATATGCCATTTATCGTAAAGTCCTGTGCAAACACACTTTGTGACATAACCAACAAACTTGTCATCATGAAAACAATTAATTTTTTCATAGCAAAATCTATTTCATAAATAATATAAAAATTCAAAATCTATCATTAGAATGTGATACGAGTTGCAAATCCTATACTACTCTTTGGCAATATAACAGGTGCAACAGCATATCTTCTGTTTTTAGAATTCACCACCACTCTTCTGGCTCCGGGAGCAGCAATGGCATCAACCAAATTATAAATATAGAGAGCTGCACAAGCACCGATACAAATGTTGCGTCCCGTAGCAAAATGGTCTCGCTTGGTTGCATAATCCCGTTTCAGATTAACACTATGCGTTTGAACAATCTTACGAACATAATCCGAATGCTGATTTTCCGTAAAAATAATTCCTGCAATCAGAGCTGCACATCCCCCTAATATCAAGCCTCCTTTCAAATTCGCTCCTTTATGGAATTGCCCCCAGCCCGGCACAATTGCCGAACGCCACAAAGCATCAAAACCATAACACGCCGAAACATTCACATAATCTTCCGGCAATTGCGAATTAGCAAGGTTAGCAATACTATACAGCACAAAACAGCCGTATTCCCCTTGGCGATTTCTTTGCCAATACTCATCTACCACACGACTTATAAGAGTGATTTTTTTACCATTTTCTTCACACTCCATTGAAAAATCTTTTGTTTTGGAATAACTTTCTCTTGTCAAATGTGAACTACCTCTGAACTTAGAACTCACAACAATCCCACGCTCATGTTCCAATTTTGTGATGAGATTAATAAAGCAATGTTGCCGGGCTTCATCCAAAGATTTTCCATCACCATACGCCCGTTCAAACAAATAGGCATCATTCTGCTCAGGGACTTCTTTGACCAGCCACTTTGGCTTATACCTGTCTGATTTGTCCTGGGCTTTCAAATGGAAACCCAAGACAAATACAAACAATATTATAAAATGAACAAAAGCTCCCATATCATGAATTAACGATTATTCCTCTTTTCTTGGCGATAACGTTCTACTTCCTCTTGATAAGATTGACGAAAACGTTGTTCGTCAAATTCAACTTCCAAAACAGCATCTTCTGCAAGTACTGCTTTTTTTGCAGCCTCTTCTATCGTTCCCACCTGACTGACACAAACCACACTCTCATATTTGTCACCTACGATATAACGCTTAGAACACACAATTGTCGTATTTGCCAGACATTCTTCAGTTATCTGATCTACAGTTTGCTTGGCACTACGGCTGGCTGTAGCAACACTATTCTTAGAAACTGTCCCACGATAAATCTTCATGACGTTTGTAATCAACGCCTGAATATCAGAAGCCAATTGTCCCCGCGCTAAAACCGCAGCCTGTTGGCGGGCAAAGTCCCGGTCTTCATCTATCGCCGACGCATACGCTTTCAAACGTCCGTCGGAATAATCCCAGGAAGCCCTCTCACATTCGTCAGCCTCTTCTTCTATCTTCTTAACCGGAGTACTTTTTTGCTGCGGCTCCTGTTGAATACCTGCATTATCTTGACGGACCCACTCCCGTTGCTGATATTCTCTCGATTGCCGTTCGGGCATTCGTGAATATTGCTTCGATGTCCTGCAAGAACCACAAAAAATAATAATACCAATACAAATAAATAACAATCTTTTCATGTTCATTAAATTTAAAAATTAAATAACTATTTACTACTCTTCTGTTTTCGAAATTCTTCCAGTTTTTTGCGATACGTTTCTCTAAAGCGTTTTTCATCAAACAAAATTGCGTCTATTTGGTCTATAATACTTTTCCCTTTAACTTTAACAGGTATATCTTTGAGCATATCTCGCATTTTATCACGTGTATTTTCATCGATAAAATAATAACTCTGACAATCATAATATCCATATCCTTTGTCGCGAAGCAAAACAAATTCGGGCATTGGGAAATTCCCAAAAATCATATCTTTGGCAGATTTAAATGTACTGTCATCAAGCCAACGTATCATTCTGGATTCCATATACAACCCCAAAATTGATTCGACACATTTTGTTATAGCATCTTCTTCTGCTTTAAAAATTGCAGTTGGCCCGTCTTGTCCATAAGAAAAACCGATGATTCCACCGGAAAATCGGTGTCTGTAATAAAGGCTATCAAAACGTGCAAAAGCAACAGACAAGGAACGACCATCTCTTACATACCATCCTTCCTTTTTCATTGCTTTAATATAAGCTTTATTTGGTGGTCCAATGGACTTTTTATTTTATGCTGATACATTCATACAAGTCACAAACATCCAAACCGTTATTCCCCAAATGACTATTTCCTTCATAACTATTCTATTTATTTGAGAGAACGCACACAACGTGCTGATTTATTCACACTTTTATAACCGGAACTTAGAGTTCCATTATAAAAACTTACACAACAATAATCACCGTAGGCGGAATAAGGAGTAGAACTCCAATAAGACTCGTTGCTAAATCCCTTTATTTCATTTCGATTTGTATACAACTTCATCAATTCATCTTTGGTCGGAAGACGCCAATCCGTATAACCTCCCAAGGTAGAATTATCACACATGGCATTTACAGACGCCCAATCATTGTTTCCTATATCTTCATTTTGTACAGCTATTCCAGCGGCAGTCAATTCTATAAATTCCGTATTTTCCACTTTAATCGGTTCTCCATAAGAGGTACCCACTTTATTCGTGACATAGGCACGAAAATAACATGGAATTGGTATATTCGAGAGCCAAAGACTATACGTCCCCTCCACACCGCTGCTGTCCTTTACTACTTTATTGCCGTCATATATTGTTATATCCTGCCGCTTTCCGTAAACAAATCCTCGCTCCGTGTATACCGGATCTCCAACACTGAGAATCTTTCCATACAACGTTGCTGTTCCGTTGCTTATATCCGTAGCCTCAATCGTTTCGACTTCCGGCTTCGACTCTGCCGTGACAAAACAATCCTCATTAGTACTATACACAGTATCCCTGCCATTGCTTGCATAAGCACGTACATAATAGGTCTTGCCTTGAGGTAAATCGTAAAGGCGATAAGAATACTTCTTTTCACTGTTTACTGAACACGACAACTTTGCCAATGTCTTTTTCAGTGTTGGAGCAGGTTCCGTATGATATACAAATCCCCGCTCCGTATAAGCCGGAATTCCGGCATGGATAATTTCTCCATTCAATATAGCCGCAGTAGTCAACGGATAAGTTCTTAGCATATTTACCATGAGTTTCCTTTGTCCCGTTCCTGTCGCACAGACCCTCACCTCAGCGTTACCACTCGTGGAAGAACTGACGACAAGGTTTGTTTCATTCTTTCCATCGGAAAGCAAGTTACGGTCAATAACTACCGTAATCGCCTCTGTTCTGCCTTTCGCCAATACACCGCTATCAGGCATAACTTCCTTAATCCAATCGCAATCTTTCTTGATCTGCCATTTAAGAAGTTCATAACCGTCATTCGTTATGCTGAATGCACGTGTTGTCAATTCTTCTTCAAAATCCAATGCATCCGGGGAAATCATAATTATTGCAGGAGTAAGTTTTATCGTCAAGTCACACTTTTCATTGCTTCCGGTTTTCACCATAACATTCGCTTTCTGGGGTACGTAATTCTCTTTTTCCGCGCAAATCGTATAAATGCCTCCTTTTAACAATTCAAATGAATAACTTCCGTTCGTTCCAGTCTTGGTTGAAAAACCATCAGGTCCTAACGTTACAATTGCAGCATCCACCGGTTCACCGCTAACATCGGAAACCGTGCCGTAAATTCCGGTTATTGTTTTCTCCTCTTCATTTTTTGAGCAAGAAAAAAACAAGAAAACGACAAACAAATAAACGAGTTTATTCATAAGTATGTAGTTTTTAATTTTTTGTATATGGAATATCCAATTCCATCTGTGCACCCGCTGAGAGTTCAATCTTTTTCTCCAGATAGCCATTCCCCCATACCCAGTCATCGTTGTCATCGTCCCACTGTTGAGATTTGCCGACAACAATTCGAAGCGTATAGGTTCCTTCTTCCAAATCCGTAAAAGAAAACTCGCCTTTGCTATCGCTCAATATAGTTTCTGTATGTTTACATTTATCTGGAAACGAGCAATAAGCCAAATCATAGGACAATTCAACTGTTACCCCTGCTTTAGGAGTTATCGTTTCCGGATCATAAATCAATCCTGAAATACTGCCGAACTCTTCTTTTGTACAGCCGAAAAACAAAAAGAAAACAAAAAGGAAACCAAGGATTCGTTTCATCATCATTCATTATTACTAATCGGTATTAAAGAAATATCTACTTGTACATCTTCTCCGGCAATGGCATTCACGCCTCTGGAATTAGCCTGATAACCATGACATATAACACTGACGGTATATTGCCGGGAGTCTAAATTGTCAAAACGGAATGTGCCATTTTTATTTGTCGTTTTGACCTGAGATGACGGAGCAAGCGTCACGCTGGCATTTTCTACCGGCACTCCGGTATCGGAATCGGTCACTGTGCCGTACAGGGCACCATAAATCTCCGTATCCTCGGCCGAACAAGCCGCACTCCATGCAATCAACCATGCCAAGCACACTATTGTTCCAAATTTCCTATATCTTTTCATATTTGATTCGATTATACATTAAAATACAACACCCACTTGAAAAGTCGTTACACGAGTATGCCAATCCGTATTTTTTGCCGCCTCCAATAAACCGTACCGGTAACTGAAATCAAGATTGAACATACAAAACACAATACCTAAACCGGCACTTCCACCTATATCAAAATAATTCCATTTCCAATCGTCCGGAAGCAGTTTCTCCCTATCTCCATACTGATCCTTCTTTTTGCTTTTTCCGCTTAAAGTACACTCAAGAGCATTGTGCCGGTATTCGCCAGCCATATCCCCACTGGCATAAAGGCCCAAACGCATATCCACTTTCAATACATTACTTATTTTGAAAAGATGACCGAACTGTACCGGCGAAATAATTACACTGTGAGCCATTACATGTTCTTTATGTCCTTTTCTTTCCTTCTCAAAACCACGGGAAGCAAATCCGAATTCCATACCCCAATAAAAATTACCAGGTACTTTCCTTAATGGATCCATAAAACGAAACGTCGCATTATATCCTTGTTTGCCTTTCACTCCAAAAGTATCATCAAACTTCATCCAGCTCATTCCTGCTTGAAATGAGTACAAGGTATGAGGACTTTCATTTTTTAGAAAAGCTGAATTCCAAACTCTCTCCTGAGCTTGTGTCACCACATACAAAAGCAGAGCGACAAGCAAAATAAAATATCTCTTTACCATATCATTCAACATCATCAAGTATTATCATCATTCGGAAACCTTAGGAATCATCACCACACGAAAACCAGTACTGGCTGTGCGCATGGCAGGCACATCATACCCCGCATTGACACTCGACAATAATATGCAAGGACCCCCAAGCACCACCGCGGGAAATGCGTTCACGACCATCTGCAGGACCGATAGGATTCTGTGTATCGTAAGTACGGTAATCACCGAACCAATCCTCACACCATTCCCATACCTTACCGCTCATGTCATACAAACCAAGCACATTAGGACGCTTCGTCCCAACAGGATGCGTTCCTCCATCACTATTTTCCTGGTACCAGGCAACCGAATTAACCGAAGCACTGCCACTATATTTCGTGTTATTTACTCCGCTTTCCGGAAGTCAATGCGAATGGTTTTGCCATCGTAGTCCCAGGTTTTTCCGTACTGCGTATCAGAATAATAGAATTTCATCTCCCCCGGAATATGATCATTGTCGAACCATGCCGTTACCGGAAAAAGGCTCTCCCCGTCTCCCGGATTATTACAACAGACCAAGTACGTTAAGTCAGTATTCTTATTTATATCCAAAGAGGTGAGTTGATTATCCGAGCAATCCAACTCGGTTAACGCAGTATTTTTGCTTACATCCAAAGAGGTAAGTTGATTATAATAGCAATACAACATGGTCAACGCAGTATTTTTACTTACATCCAAAGAGGTAAGTTGATTATTCCCGCAATCCAACATGGTCAACGCAGTATTCTCGCTTACATCCAAAGAAGTGAGTTGATTATAATAGCAAT
>NZ_QWEL01000009.1 GCF_009935865.1 Odoribacter sp. Z80 | reverse complement strand
GAAAACACCAAAGAACTGCCCAAACCAAAAAATGTACGTTCCATTAATGTCGATACGATTGCAGAAAAGTACGCATATCAAGCCAACGAGAAAGGCGTATCAGGACTGAGTAACTTTTTCAACTACTTTATTACGGACGAATGGGTGGAGATAGAAAAGCCAAATAAAGAACGCCTGCCAGAAAACAAAAGGTATTACTTAGGCTTGATTACCATACTTTTTGACAAGCAGACAGGAGAACCCGTTAAGAAAGGAGGTATCAGCCTGAACAAATTGGTACAGCCCTATCCTGCCTATGACGGAGAGGGCATCAAACAGGTAAAGCAGATTGTAAATATACCTGCTTTTGCTGATTCGCCAGAGGGACAGGTGGATTATGTAAAGAAGTACATTATTGGTAAACTGCTCAGGTGTACAGGTGAAACGTTTAAAGCCATTAAACCGGATTTCAGCATGGGTACACCATCGCTTTATGGGCTGAGTGGTGAAAAGTTACAGGAAAAAGAGGTTGCCTATTTTGAAGCGGTGGAAATGGAAGGGTAACAAAACAGGTACAGGAAGGAGAGTTATCATGCTCTCCTTTTTACTTATTTTATGTGTGTAGCAGAGGTCAGACAGGGCAGAACTGGCACAGGAACAGACAGGCTTTTTACTTGTAATTTTGCCAACTAAAAAAATGGCTTTTATCTGGCATTAGTAGGTGCAGATACAAACAGGTATACCTGTGCAGATATTCTGATTAGAAGTTACAATCAACTTGTTTTATTACTCCATTATATACCTGAAATCCCACATTCAGGACAAAAGATATGGCTTATACTTTACAGGCAGGGTGCATTAATACTCCATATAGGGGGTATTGTGCGTTGAGGGAAGGGGTAATGCCCTCCCCTCATTTTTAGATTACAAACAACAAATAAAATAGATTATGCAACAGGTTAGCGAATTAACGGTAAGCTATAAGCCAAAAGTAAAGGCGGCAGACAGATATTCCATTCATTACCCGCAGGATGCTTACAAGCTACTGATGGAACAG
>NZ_QWEL01000008.1 GCF_009935865.1 Odoribacter sp. Z80 | reverse complement strand
GCTTTTAATGATGATACGCTGGAATACAAGGAATACTTTAAACTGGTCTTACTCAATGGAGCAAATAAGGTTTTAGGCATTACTACGATTTCAGAGGGAGGAATGGACGGTACGGTAGTCGATGTACGGCTAATCATGCAGACTGCATTATTGGCACATAGTTCAAGCATTATACTGGCACATAACCATCCATCAGGACAATTAAAACCAAGTTCTCAGGATGATAGGATTACAAAGAAAATAAAGGAAGCTGCTAAGTTGATGGATATTAGAATACAAGACCATCTGATTGTTACAGGGGATAATTATTATAGTTATGCGGATGAAGGAAGATTGTAAGATTGTTTACTTTTGCCTTACAGCTACTCCGATGAACGTTTGTTGAATGTTGAATTATAACTATATTTGTGACGTTGTTAACAATAACAACGAACATATTTTTATAAGAAGCGTTTAGTTTATCCTTTACGAAAAAACGACCAATTTTTTAGCACAAAAGGATAGACGGTTACAAACGTTCATACTTGCCATATATGTTATTCATATATTCGGTCGAGTGTGGAGTAGCTGTTTATTTTTGTGCGGGTGCTTGGTCGTACCTTTCGTAAGATAAACTGGTTAGCCTCCACACTTCTTTTTTATTACAAAATTACCTTTCAGGGGGCTTTTCAAGGTGCTAAATAATTATTAATATGAGAAAACTATTTTATTTGTTCATGGTAGCAATGTGTGCTACTATGTTTACAGCATGTTCAAAAGATGATGACAAAGACCCATTGGATGATAATGGAGGTAATGGGGCGAAAGAAGGGATGATTACAATGATTGCAGAGAACGATGAGATTGGGGTGGATATTGAAACTTTTAATGAAGGGGATATTATTACTATAGATTGGGGGGATGGAACTGTGGAAGAATTTAAAAGTGTTGAAATATATGACGATTGGGATGAAGATGGCGAAGATGAAATCCATTATGTACTAAGTATAGATTCCTACGTTGAGCATGAATACTCCAATCGAAATCCCCACATTGTTACGATTAAGGGGAAAATTAAATATTTGGACTGTGAGGACAATAACCTGACTTCATTAGATGTGAGTGGATGTACGGCATTGACAAAATTGGACTGTAGTTATAATAACCTGACTTTATT
>NZ_QWEL01000007.1 GCF_009935865.1 Odoribacter sp. Z80 | reverse complement strand
ATAGGATTACAAAGAAAATAAAGGAAGCTGCTAAGTTGATGGATATTAGAATACAAGACCATCTGATTGTTACAGGGAATAACTATTATAGTTATGCGGATGAAGGAAGATTGTAGACAGATTGGATAATAGGAACCACACAGGGAGATTAAGATGGTTTACTAATTGATTACTGGCAAGACTTATCAAAGGTACTACCAACATAGTTTTAATACAATAGCGGTTTTTTGGAAAGATACCGCTAATTTTGCCATAGGCAACAGCTTAAAAAGAGGTCACACTACTAATGTTTTAGGATATTTTATATCTTTGCCTTGTAATCTGAAAGGATTGCAGACATATTAAACATTGGAAAGTGTTTAGCTTTATTCTCAGGTAACGAATCTGACAGTTCAAACTAAGTAGAGAATAAGCGGACTTCTTTCATGCTTTGTATATTACATTGAAAGGGTATTTTATACCTTGATGAAATGTGTATATATAGGCGTGGGCTGTTGCTTATTTATACTTAGGGGCTTTGTCAGAGCCTGTTACCTTAAATAAGTTAATAGTTCCCACGCTTTTCTTTTTGTGCTAATAACCTACCTTTCTGGGAATTTTCAAGGTGACAAATATTTATAATTATGAAGATTATTTCAGAAAAAGAATTTGAGGGATGCCATTTCTTCAAGAAGAAGGGTACAACTTGTAACATTGTTTGTTTATATGTTGCAAAAGAATGGGAAGATTGTTTTCTCATTGAAGTAGAAGACGGGAAAGAAATTTTAGCAGTTACAGGAACATTGGAAGGACGTAAAGAGATTGCAAAATTTATTGCTCCTAACTCCTTTTATGAAGAAGTAGAGAAAAAAGAAGTTGGAGGTACAGAACTCTCAACTATTTGTCAAACTATTAACAAATTACGAAAGTAAATGAAATGACTATGAAACAGATATTTATTTTATTCATGGTAGCAATGTGTGCTACTATGTTTACAGCATGTTCAAAAGATGATGACAAAAATCCATTGGATGATAATGGAGGTAATGGGGCGAAAGAAGGGATGATTACAATGATTGCAGAGAGCGATAGGATTAAGGTGCATATTGAAACTTTTAATGAAGGGGATATTATTACTATAGATTGGGGAGATGGAACTGTGGAAGAGTTTAAAAGTGTTGAAGAATATGATGACGATTGGGATGAAATCCATTATGTACTAAGTATAGATTACTATGTTGAGCATGAATACTCCAATCGAAATCCCCACATTGTTACGATTAAGGGAAATATTAGCGAATTTTGGCAAGGGGAAGGCACGTGGCATAATAACATTACATCATTGAATGTTAGTAAATGCCCTGCATTGACAATATTGGACTGTGCTGGAAATAACCTGACTTCATTGGATGTAAGCAAGAATACAGCATTGACAGAATTGTTCTGTAAAGACAATAACCTGACTTCATTAGATGTGAGTAAATGCCCTGCATTGACAGAGTTGGGCTGTTGGAGCAATAAACTAACTTCATTAGATGTGAGTGGATGTACCGCATTGACAGAGTTGGACTGTAGTTACAATAACCTGACTTCATTAGATATAAGTAAAAATACCGCATTGACAGAGTTGGACTGTAGTTACAATAACCTGACTTCATTAAATGTGAGTGGATGTACCGCATTGACAGAATTGGACTGTAGTTATAATAACCTGACTTTATTAGACGTAAGCAAGAATACTGCATTGACAGAGTTGGACTGTAGGCACAATAACCTAACTTTATTAAATGTGAGTGGATGTACCGCATTGACAGAATTGGAATGTCGGAACAATAACCTAACTTCTTCCGCATTAAACCAGATTTTCAGGGATTTACCACAAGGAAAAACAGGGGATGATGGCTATAGTCAATCAAGAATCTTTATATATGACAACCCCGGAAGGGAAACATGTGACAAGAGTATTGCAAAAAATAAGGGGTGGGATGTGTATTAATAACAACAAACAAATAATTTATTAACCTTTTCACCACTCCTGATTCTTTAGGGAGTTGGGGGTGGTGGAAATAATAGCCAGCAACACACCCGTTGTTGGCTCTTTTTTTGTGGTGAGAAAATACAGTAATTCCAGTTATATATACCTTTTGAAAAATTCTCCACCAACCGAAAGTATATGAGTACAGGAGTATATAAAGCCAGTATTTTATTACTCCATTACGATAAACAGGAAGTATAAACTTTAAATGTGACAGCTTATGAAAAACACAACACCAATTTAACGGCAGATATGCCATTTCAAAATTCAAAGTAAAACTATTGTTTAACCAACGCACTGGTAGTAGGACAAGAAATGCTAAAATATAATTTGTAAGTACTTGACTTACAGGCTGGGAAGTCGCGGGTTTGAGTCCCGTTTTCCGCTCTCTGAATGAGGTAGTTACGAAAGTGGCTACCTTTTTTCTTTTCCCTGTTTTTCGTGGTTTTTAACGGTCGAGTTAAACCGAGAGTTAAACCGGAATTTAGCCATGAACGCCTCTATTTCAGTGGTTTGCTATAAATACAAGACATTATCAAACGGTGAAAGTCCGTTAATGTGGAAAAAACGGTCTGTTAACTGATTTTCTACATTATCCTGCGTAATTTTCAGTTTGAAAAAGAACTTGATAAAAACTATATTTGGTTTCCCGCAAATTTTAGGAAATTTTTGTGACGGATTTCCATTTTGTACTCTGGTTTTATATTAAAGACATTGTTCGCTAACCAAAATTAGGTATCTCTGCCACAATGGGGCAATTCAAAATCACGAAAAAAGGCGATTGACTGAAATTCATGGGGCGGGTAATTTTGCACTCGAAATTAACCCGCTCTATCATGATATTAAAAAAGAAATATTGGTTACTTTTGATGACAATTCTGCCCGTTTGCGCCATACCGGTTATAGCCCAGCCCCATCGTCCGCATGCCGGACATCACGGCCTGCACGCCTCCGCATGGCTCTCGGGAAAAGTAATGGAGAAAGACAGTACGGCAGTCGCTTTCGCCACCGTCTGTCTGAAAGGCACGAACTTCGGCTGCTCCACGGACGATAGGGGGCGGTTCCGTTTCAAGGTACCGGCCGGAAAGTATACGCTGGTCGTATCGCTTATCGGCTATGAGCCCGTAGAGAAAAACATAGAGACCGTCCGGGACATGAAAAACCTCATGGTCGTCCTGCAACCGGCAGCGACCGAGCTCGAAGAGGTCGTTGTCATGGGCAGCGGCGTAAGCCGCGTCCGCCAGTCGCCGTTCAACGCGGTGGCAGTGGATACGAAGGCTTTGCAGAACACGACCAAGAGCTTGAGCGACGCCATCTCGAAACAGCCCGGCATGAAGCTCCGCGAATCGGGCGGCGTAGGCTCCGACATGCAGCTGATGCTTGACGGGTTCAGCGGCAAGCACGTCAAGGTCTTCATCGACGGCGTACCGCAGGAAGGGACCGGGCAGGCGTTCGACCTGAACAACATACCGGCAGACTTTGCCGAGCGCATCGAAGTCTATAAAGGGGTGGTGCCCGTCGGTTTCGGCACCGACGCCATCGGCGGCGTCATCAACATTGTGACGAACAAACGGCGGCGCAATTGGTTTGCCGACGCTTCCTACTCCTACGGTTCGTTCAACACCCACCGCTCGCACCTCTGTTTCGGGCAGACGACCCGAGGCGGCTTCCTGTACGAAATCGACGCTTTCCAGAACTACTCCGACAACGACTATTATATCGACAACTGGGTGCGCGAATTCGAGGTGCTGCCCGACGGTTCGGTTCACAAATTGCCCGTGGACAAGAGCGACGTGAAGCACGTCCGGCGTTTCAACGACGCCTTCCACAACGAGGTCGTGCTCGGCAAACTCGGTCTCGCAGGCAAAAAATGGGCGGACCGCTTCGTGCTGGGCTTCTCCTATTCCAATTTTTACAAGGAGATCCAGACCGGCGTCTACCAGGATATCGTCTTCGGCCAGAAGCACCGCAAGGGCCATTCGCTCTCTCCATCGCTGGAATATGCCAAGCGCAACCTTTTCACCGAGGGGATCGACCTGCTCGTAACGACCAATTACAACCGCAACGTCACGCACAACATCGACACCGCGGCCCGCTACTACAACTGGTACGGCCATTACTACGAAAAGGATAGCCGCGGCGAACAATCCTATCAGAACAGCGAATCGCGCAACACGAACTGGAATGCTACGCTGACGCTTAACTACCGCATCGGCGAAATCCATACGCTGACATTCAACCATGTCTTCAGCGATTTCCGCCGCACGAGCCGTTCGCACGTCGGCACCTCGTCGGTGCTCACGGATTTCTCGATTCCCAAACTCACGCGCAAGAACATCGGCGGGCTCTCCTACCGGGTGATTCCGTCGGAGCGGTGGAACGCCTCGGCATTTGTCAAATATTACCTGCAATACAACCGGGGGCCCGTTTCGCGCAGCGCCGATGGCGTGGGCGACTACGTGGAGCTGGGTAAAAGCGTCTCGGCATGGGGTTGCGGTGCGGCCGGAACGTATTACATCCTGAAAGCGTTGCAGGCCAAATGCTCCTACGAACGGGCGTTTCGGCTGCCGACCACCGAAGAGCTGTTCGGCGACGAAGACCTCGAAGCGGGGCGCGCCGACCTGCGGCCCGAACGAAGCGACAATTTCAATCTCAATCTCAGCTACGACGGCCGCTTCGGCAAACACGGTCTCTATGCGGACGTCAGCCTAATTTACCGCAACACGAAAGATTATATCAAGCGCGGACTGGGCAAGCACGGCTCGACGCAGTACGGCATCTACGAAAACCACGGCCACGTGCGCACCAAGGGCTACAACGTCTCATTGTGCTACTCGTTCGCCCGCTGGTTCGACCTCGGCGGCACTTGGAACAGCATCGACACCCGCGACTACGAACGGCGCTGGACAGGATCGTCGCAGCAGGAGAATATGCACTACAAGGTGCGGCTGCCGAACATTCCCTACCGGTTTGCCAATTTTGACGCTTCGTTCCACTGGCACGACCTTTTCGCCCGAGGGAATACGCTCACGGTCGGTTACGATGGATTCTGGCAGCACGCCTTTCCACTCAATTGGGAGAACATCGGTGACAAGGAATCGAAAGCCTACGTGCTCGAACAGTTTTCACACAACCTCTCGCTGGCCTACAGCATCAAAAACGGACGCTACAACATCGCTTTGGAGTGCCGCAACTTGACCGACGCACGGCTTTACGACAATTTCAGCCTCCAGAAAGCGGGCCGCGCGTTCTATGTCAAACTGCGTGTTCATTTCAGCAACTGATTTATAAACACTAAAATAAAAAAATCGAATCATGAAAAAGAACCTTTACACCCGGGCACTCCTCGCCCTGCTGTGCGCCGGCACCGCCGGCCTGCTACCCTCATGCAGCGACGATAACTACGCTCCCCAACCGACACCGGGCACCGACGCCGAAACCTCCTACGTCATCGCGGCGCAGGACGACGGCACGAGCTACCTGATCACCGCCCCGTCGCTCGACGAGGGTACGGCCACCGTGCGCGGCACGGGTACGGAGGTGCTCGGCGGCTCCTATTGGGTATTCAAAAACCAGAATTACGTCTTCTCGCTGGTCTATAACAAGGGCGGCGCCGGCACGGGCGCATCCTACTACCTGAATGCTGCGGGCAAACCCACCGAACGCTACCTCTACGAATTTAACCGCATCACCTCCTACGGCACGTGGGGCGACAAGGTGTTGACCGTCTCGACCGGCGACTCGAAGACGACCGATGTCGACGGCAACATCGCACAGGCCCTGCTGTTCAACTACCTCGACGAGAACACCGGCGGGCAGACCGAAGGGTCGATTGACGCGGAAAACTTCCTCGGCAACGGCGAGAAAGTGACCTTCGCCGGACTGGAAGAGGCGAACGGCAAGCTCTATACCTCGGTCGTGCCGATGGGCATGAGCCGCTACGGCATCGGGCAATGGCCGGACAAGGTGACTGACCCGGAACTGGTCGCCAAAGCCGACGGCGGCTCGGCCAGCAGCTCCTACACTGCCGGAACGATTCCCTCCACGCAGTATCCCGACCGTGCGTGGGTCGCCATTTACAGCGGTTCGTCGTTCGCCGAGAAACCCGTCATCGCCTCGACCGACAAAATCGGCTTCGCCTGCGGCCGTCACCGTTCGCAATACTACCAGACGATCTGGGCTGCCGACAACGGCGATCTCTACGTCTTCTCGCCGGGCTACGGCCGCACGTTCACCTCGTCGGCCGACCTGAAGAAAGTGATCGGAACCAAGCCCTCCGGGGTGGTGCGCATCCGCAAGGGCGCGACGGAGTTCGACCCCGACTACTACGTGAATTTCGAGCAGATCGGCACGCAGCATCCCGTCTTCCGCTGTTGGCACATCTCGGGCACACACTTTCTGCTGCAACTCTATTCCGACGGCGTGGAGGGGATGATGCAGGGCAAGGATGCCGTGACGAACGAACTGGCCGTCTTCGATGCCGAGGCAAAAACCGTCGTACCCGTGACTGGGCTGCCGGCGGATCTGGCAGGCTTCGGCGGCGAGCCCTACGGCGAGAACGGAGCCATGTACATCGCCGTGACGGTGACCGGCGGCGACAAACCGGCATTCTATAAGATCGATGCCGCCACGGGACGTGCGACCAAAGGGCTCGTCATCGACGCGGAATCCGTTGCCACGGCGGGCAAGCTGACCGTCCGGAAATAGGAACCACCCCGGCAGGAGAGCGGCCCGTCATCACGCGGGCCGTTCCCTTGTTCGGACAAAACACTCGAATCATGAAAAAGATATTCGCAAAAATACACCTGTGGCTCTCGCTGCCGCTTGGTATCGTCCTGACCGTCGTCTGTCTGTCAGGCGCTGTGCTCGTCTTCGAGGGCGAGATTACCCGGGCACTGCATCCGGAGCTTTATCAGGTCGCAGCACCCGCCGACGCACGTCCGCTTCAACCGTCGCAGCTCGCGGACCGTATCGGAGAGCAGATGCCCGATTCGCTGCACCTGGTTTCGCTGCAACTCTCCGCCCGCAGCGACGAACCCTGCATGGCCGCTTTCCGCGAGACGGGACGCAAACAATTGAGCGTAGACCCCTATACGGGCAATGTGAACGGCTGGGTTGAAAGCCCGGCATTCTTCGGCACGGTGCGGAAACTTCACCGCTGGCTGCTCGACCCGCCGCCGTCGAAAGGCGAAAAGTCGGTTGGGAAAGCCATCGTCGGGGTCTCGACGCTGGGACTGGTGCTGATTCTTGTCAGCGGTTTGATCCTGTGGATTCCTCGCAGCCGCAAGGCACTGCACAACCGGCTGAAAGTATCGTGCTCCAACGGTCGCCACCGTTTCTGGCACGACTGCCATGTCTCGCTGGGATTCTATGCGACCCTGCTGTTGCTGGTCATGGCGCTGACGGGGCTTACGTGGTCGTTCGGCTGGTACCGCACAGCGGCCTATGCGCTTTTCGGTGGAACGCAGCAAACCGTTGCCGCGCAGGAAGATCTCTCGCGGAAAGTCGATTCGGGCAACCGTCAGAGCCGCGCAAGAAGCGGCGAACGGACCGCAGGTCGTGAGCACGGCGAAACCGAAACGCGCCCGTTCGACCATGCCGTATGGGACGACGTGCTGGAGCAACTCACGGCGCATTATACCGCCTACAAAACCATCGTGTTGACACAAACCGAAGCTCAGGTCACACGGCGGTCCGCGATGCGACGCATCGACCGCGCGACGTTCGATCCCCGTAACGGCCGTCTCGCCGAAATCACCCGTTATGAAGACACGCCCCGCCAGCAACGCCTTCGCGGCTGGTTCTATACATTCCACACGGGTACGTGGGGCGGCATCTGGACGAAAATCCTCTATTTCCTTGCCGCGCTTATTGGTGCTACGCTCCCTTTGACGGGTTATTACCTATGGTGGAAACGGTATTCAAACAAAAAGAACAGGAAATAATTATTCGCTAATCATAAATCACCCTTGGCAGTTAACATAGATGCCGAGGGTGATATTTGCGCTGTTACCCGTTCGACCGAAAACTTGCAGCTATGTTCTTCGGAGTGGAATTCGCTACTGTGTTCGAGTAGTTTGTCTTTGATAAGTGTCGCGGTCTGTGCGTCATCGAAACCGGCCAGCCGGTTGCTGTGGTAATCTCGTTTTCTTTTCTCTGAATGAGACATTTATGTAAATGACTACCTCTTTTCTCTGTATTTAGATGGTTTTTGACGGTTGGGCCAAACCGGGAAGTCAACCAGCAGGTGTGTGATGAGCTTGCTCTACAGGGGGACAGTATTCTGTTCCCGGACTTGTGGTTATGGGGAAGTTGGATGGCTTCGGGTTAGTTCACAATATTGGTGGGGGTGCCTTTCAGAAAATTCTTGATATTGTCAAGGGCTTCCCGGGCCATGGCAATGCGGGCATCTATGGTGGCAGTTCCGATGTGGGGAGTGAGGACAACATTATCCAGCAGGTAAAGGGCTTCTGCAATATGGGGCTCATCTTCGAATACATCTAAAGCTGCCCCGGCTATCTGTTTGTTTTTCAATGCTTCTGCCAAGGCTTTTTCGTCAACTACTGAACCACGTGCGGTATTGACCAGAATGACTGTATTTTTCATCAGGGCCAATTCTTCCGGACCGATCAGATGGTGGGTGAGAGGAGTCAGAGGTGTGTGAAGACTGATAAAATCGGATTCTTTTAAGAGGGTATTTAAATCTGTGCGGTGGTAGGCAGGTACTTCTGTCCGGTCATTGTAATAGATGATTTTCATTCCGAAGGCTTCTGCTTTGCGGGCTACGTTTTTACCGATATTGCCCATACCAATGATACCTAATGTTTTCCCTTCCAGTCCGAATCCGAGGTTTTGCATGGTTCCCCACATGCTTTCCTTTTCCTTGCGGAGGCGTAGGTTGCACTCAGCTACCCGACGGGCTGCACTCAGCAACAGGGTCATAGTCAATTCGGCTGTCGGCGTGTTGACTGCCTGGGGGGTATTTGTGACGGATATGCCTTTTTCACGAGCATATTGAATGTCTATGTTATTGTAGCCTACTCCGTAGTTGCTGATCAGTTTTAGTTTTTTTCCGGCATTTATGATTTCTTTGTCAACCGGGGCATGAAAGATGGACAAAAGAATATCGTGGTCGGGTAATAACCGAAGTAATTCGGCCTTGCTGAAAGCTTCCCCTTCGGGAAAAGTGATTTCCCAGTCAGAGGGAAGTTCCTGGAAGGGGGCGCGGGGTATGTTATAGGTAACCAGCAGTTTCATATCTATTAGGGTTTAAGGGTGGGAGATTTTTTAACCTGCTAATGTAGTCCGGGCGTAGGGGGCTGCATCAAGACTGATGAATTGTCCAGCCAGGTATTTGTAATAGCCGGTGGTGGCAACCATTCCGGCATTATCTAACGAGAATCCCAGGCGTGGGATGAAGACCTCCCATCCGGCCAGTGCTGCTTCTTCGCGCACTGCCTTTTGCAGGGCTGAGTTAGCGGAGACACCGCCGCCGATAGCAATTTGTTTGATACCGGTTTGTTTGGCAGCTTTTTTCAGTTTGGACATGAGAATATCAATCACTGTTTTTTGCAATGAGGCACAAAGGTCGTTGAGGTTTTCTTGTATGAAGTCAGGATGTTGTTTCAGTTCGTCCCGTAAGAAATATAAAAAAGAGGTTTTCAAACCGCTAAAACTGTAATCCAGACCTGGAATCTGAGGTTTGTTGAAACTGAAACGTTCCGGATTGCCTGTCTGGGCCAGACGGTCAATGATGGGGCCGCCAGGATAGGGAAGCCCCATGACTTTGGCGCATTTGTCAAAAGCCTCACCTGCTGCATCGTCTATGGTTTGTCCGACCATTTCCATATCCAGGTAGTTGCGGACAACAATGAGTTGGGAATTTCCTCCGGACACCAGTAGGGTTAAAAACGGAAAAGAAGGGTGGTGACTTTCCACGCCGGGCTCTTTGATGAAGTTTGCCAGGATATGGGCTTGCAGGTGGTTGACTTCAATCATGGGCAAGCGGTTGGCTATGGCAAATCCTTTGGCAAATGAAGTTCCCACCAATAACGAACCCAGTAAACCTGGTCCCCGGGTGAAGGCGACGGCCTGGATGTCCTGTATGGTGATGCCGGCTTTTTTGATTGCTTCCGATACTACGGGTATGATGTTTTGCTGATGAGCCCTGGAGGCCAACTCCGGAACAACTCCTCCGTAGGCTTCGTGCACTTTTTGGCTGGCAATAATATTGCTCAGTATTACGCCGTCTTTTAAAATAGCTGCTGACGTATCATCGCAGGATGATTCAATACCTAAAATTACGGTCATGGCATGTCTTTTTTCCGCTTTCGAATCTTTCCTCTTCAATCGTTTTTAAATCTGATGCAATATTAATATTTTTGTGAGCAAACTGAAAATAAGAGCGGGTATAAAAAAAATTCTACGGATATTATTATTCATTGCTACTGGTGTGATTTTGCTACTGGGTATTTGTTATGCCTTGTTGCAATCTTCCTGTGTGCAAACCACTCTGGTAAAATATATTACTCAGCGGGTAGAAGAGAATACGGGGGTTCGGATTCAGATCGGGAGTGTAGATTTCCGTCCGGTGCGTTCTTTGGTTTTAAATGATGTTTTGCTGAGAGATTTTAAGAACGACACTTTAATTTATTGCCAGAATCTACGGGTGCATGCCGATTCTTTTAATCTGGTCAACCGGAGTTTTGTTGTGAGTGAAATCATTTTGGATAAAGCGTGTTTTTATTTATGGATTTCCCGGGGAGAGGAGGATTCGAAGACTAATATAGAGGTATTTCTGGATTCTTTACGGGGAAGAAATACCGGTATAGAGGGGAAAGAACAGAATTTACAACAGGAAAAGGGATGGTTGGTCGGGTTGAAAAAGGTCGGTATTCGCAATTCTCATTTCACTTACAAGGAAGAGGAGTATAAACCGGTGAATTATGGAGTGAATTGGACTGATGTGGATTGCCGGGAGTTGAATGCGGACCTTGCGGGATTTCATTTTGATGAAGGAGAGGTCGGATTGGTTGTTTCTGGTTTAAGTTTTGTTGAGAAATCCGGTTTGCGGATGCAGGATTTGAATGGGCGGGTGAGCATTGGGGGGGACAATTTAGTGATTACGGATTGCCGTATTGAATTGGAGCGAAGTAAGGTGGATTTGATGAAACTGGAATTTAAGTGGGTCCCGAAACAGCATGACTGGAGGCATTTTACTACCCGTATGCAGCAATATTATGAGTTGGGACCTTCTGCTGTCAGTTTTGTGGATCTGGCTTATTTCAACGAGATTCTCCGGGGGATAGACAATACTGTGAAGTGTAGCGGGATTGTATCAAATACCATACATCAGCTTGAGGGACATGACTTGTATTTTGAGTTAGGGGAGAGAACTATTTTTCAGGGGAGTTTTAAATCTCAGGGATTGCCGGATGTGTGGAATACTTTTTTTGATATAGAATTGTATAAGGCACATTTGGGACCGAAGGATTTGGCTGGGATATATTTACCTTGGTTCGGTATGAACATTCCTGTTCCTCATTTTTTGTGTCGTTTGCCCTATCTGGATTTTGAACAAATCAGTTTTCATGGCACTCTGGCTGATTTTATGGTGAAGGCCAAGAGTATCACCCCGGCTTTGGCCGGGAGCTTGAACTTCATGTATGGACCTTGTGCTGGCGGTGTGTCCGATTGTGTGGGTATGAAAGGAGATTTTAAGCTCAGACGGGTGAATTTCGGGAAATTGACCGGTTTTTCCTGGTTAGGTAATGGAGTCTTGACCGGGAATTATGCGGGAACATGGGCGGACCGTGGCCCCTCTTTCCGGATGAATGCCCAACTCCAGCGATTGAATGTCAATCAGGGAGTGGTGAAGGGGACGGATATTGCTATGACTTGGGAGGATAGTAAGGTCGATTTGCTGGCGGCGGTGGAAAACGAGTTGGTAAACGGGGGTGTTGTGGTGAGGTATGAGGATAATGATTCGCTGGATTTTATCAGTTGCCGGGGACAACTGGCATTGAATGATTTGGCTGCTTTCGGGATTGGAATGAAGAAGGAGGAGCAAGAGAAAGCGGGGGTAACTTTTGATTTTGTACAGGCGCAACAGCAGGCGAAGCGGTTTATTAATCTGACTTTATCGGATTTGTATTATGAAAATTCTTCAGGTGGGTTTCAGTTGGAGAATCTCAGCTTGGAAGACAGCCGTTACGGAGACTACAATACTACAACTTTGAAATCAGACATCGTGGATTTGGCTATGGAAGGAAAGTTCCGGATGATACGTCCCATTCCTTTTGTTGTTCAGTTGTTACAAACTTATTTGCCTGCCTATACGAAATATTATACAAAGCAACGTTTGTGGAAGAACAGATTAGAGCAGTTTGAGTTTAAATATACGGTGGATGTGAAGAACCTGAATCCGGTCCTTCGGGTGCTCTGTCCGGAGTTCAGTATTTCCCCCGGTACCCGGCTGGAGTCTTGTTTCCGGCATGGGGATGAGGAATTGAATCTGAATCTGTGGTCAGATTCCATTCGTTATCAGAATATCCATTTAATCAATTCTGTTATGAACCTGAAAGGAAACAGGGAACGCTTGAAGGCAACCTACCATGCTGAACAGGTGAGGTACGGAAATGATTATCAGTTGTATAACGTATGTGATGAATTGAGGCTTGCCGATAACCGGGTGGATAACAGATTGAGCTGGTCAAACTGGACTGATAAGACATACTGTGGGGAACTGTCGGCTTCTGTCTTGTTCACTCCGGAAGGGAAAAATGGATATCGTGCTGATATACAGATTGAACCTGGTGTTATTGTGATGGACGATAGTGTGTGGCGGGTGAACAAGTCTTCAGTGATGATAAAAGGAAAAGAAGTGGAAATTCAGGATTTCTCTGTTCGCAGGGGAAAAGAGTTTTTGTTTGTCGGAGGAAAAATATCCGAGCGGCCGGAAGATAAGTTGTTTATTAACCTTGAATCTTTTAATCTGAGAAATTTGTCCCGGATAGCTTTAAATTCCCGTTCCGATGTGTTCGGTACGGCAACAGGTTCGTTGGTGGTGCAGGATTATTATAAAGATTGTTTGCTTATTTCTGATTTTACTGTAGATAATTGGGGAATAAAACGAGATACGCTGGGTTCTTTACATTGGCGTTCCTATTGGGATATGGAAAGCAAGAGCGTGATTGTCGGTGCAGAGAACAGGGTGGGAACAGAGGTGCCGTTGGTCATATCGGGATATTATACGCCGGCCAGTGATACGTTAAGTGTGAATCTAAGACTGGACCGGATTGGTTTGGAACGTGTGGGGAGATATGTTTCTGATTATTTTTCGGATACCCGGGGATATTTGTCTGGAAATGTAGATATTGCCGGTCCTTTGAGGAAGCCTGATTTTTCCGGTTTTGTTTACCTGGATTCCGTCGGGCTGAAAGTGAATGCCCTGAATACTGATTTTTATGTGCATGACAGTATTTTCATGGTGCGGAATAAATTGTTCCTTAAGGATTTCAGTCTTTGGGACAGGAGAGGGAAGAGGGCTGTTTTGGAGGGAGAGTACCGGATTTGGGAAAAACGCTATTCCTTGAATGCCCGGTTCAATGAATTTCAGGTGTTGAATACCCGTATGGTGGATAATGAGTTGTTTTATGGGCAGATGTATTTGAGTGGCTTGGCTGAAATGAATAATGCCGGCGGTCAGATGAATGTGACGGTGAATGCCCGTACCGAAAATGAATCCAAGCTTTATTTGCCCCTTGCTGCGGGTATGACGGAGCAAGCAAATAATTTCCTGCATTTTACGACAACAGACCGTGCGGAGGAGCATAAGTTTCAAGTGAGAAACGCCCTTGCCGATATCAATCTGAATGCTAATCTGGAGGTAAATGACCATTTGAATGTCCAGGTGATTTTTGATCCGACGGTCGGGGATATTTTGCGGACAACCGGTGACGGAGATATTAAAATAGCCTTTGATAAGGAAGGTAGCCTGAGCCTGTTCGGGGAATACAGGATTTCGCGGGGAGATTACCTGTTTACTTTGAGTAATCTGGTCAATAAGAAGTTTGTGCTGACTCCGGGAGGGACTATTGTCTGGAGTGGTTCTCCTTACGATGCTATGCTGGACATTAATGCCGTTTATAATTTAAGGACAACCATAACGGAATTGTTGCCTCAGGAGAGAAGTGGGGCGGATGAGACCGGAGAAGAGAGGATTGCTACCGAGACGGGACGTAAAGTGCCTGTGGAGTGTATTCTGAATTTGAGTGATAATCTGAAAAATCCGGTGGTTAAATTTGACATCGATTTTCCGACTCTGGAGACGCAGAGCAAGAGTTATATTCAAAGTTTGTTTTTGAGTCAGGATGAGTTGAATAAGCAGGTATTTTCTTTGTTGGTGTTAAACCGTTTCTATCGGACGGATAATACGGGTGATTATGAGAATCAGGCGCAGGTGGCTGGTGTGACAACCTTGACTGAAATGATGTCCAATCAGTTGTCACGTTGGTTTTCGCAGTTCAGCAATAACGTGGATATCGGAGTCGCTTACCGCAGGGGGGACCGGGAAAAAGAAATGACCTCTGACGAGCTGGAGCTGGCTGTTTCCACTCAGTTGCTGGATGACCGGATTACGATTTCTGCCAATGGAAATATGGATGTCGGAGGCAATAAAGGAACGGCAGAAGAAAATAAGAAAACAAATATAGCGGGAGATTTTGATGTTGAGGTGAAACTGAATAAACAGGGGACCTTGAAGATGAAAGCATACTCTCATACGGACGAAAAGATTCTTTATAACAGTACGGAGACTATTCAGGGAGTGGGTGTTTCCTATCAGGAGTCTTTTGATACTTTCCGCGAGTTGTTGCACAAGTATTTCGGTTTTTTGACGAAAAAGAAAAGTAAGTCCGGCAAAAAAAAGGTAACGGAGGATATAACAAAGAACAATTAAAATTCTTAATATGAAACATAACTGGAAACCCGGAACGATGATTTATCCCTTGCCGGCGGTACTGGTAAGTTGCGGGGAAACCCCGGAAGAATACAATTTGTTTACAGTGTCGTGGACGGGTACGTTGTGTACTAATCCGCCCATGTGTTACATTTCTGTGCGTCCCGAACGCCATTCTTATCCTATCCTCCAGCGGGTAGGTGAATTTGTCATTAACCTGACGACGGAACAGCTGGCTTTTGCTACGGATTGGTGTGGGGTGCGCTCCGGTAAGGATTATAACAAGTTTGAGGAGATGCAGTTGACACCGGGAAAGGCCTTGAGTGTGCGGGCACCGATTGTGGAGGAAGCTCCGGTGTGCATCGAATGCCGTGTTCGGCAGGTTATTCCTTTGGGATCCCATGATATGTTTGTGGCTGAGGTGGTGAATGTACAGGCTGACGATGAATATCTGAATCCGGAAACGGGGAAATTTGAACTGGAACAAGCCCGTCCTTTGGTGTATGTGCATGGAGAATATTTTGGAGTGGGGAATAAGCTCGGGAAATTCGGGTGGTCGGTGGAAAAGAAAAAGAAGAAATAAGAAAAGCTGAAGTTTAATTTAAACAGATTATAATGAATAATAGAATGATTCAAATTTGGTGGCTGCCAGTACTGTTGCTTCTGATGGCTGCTTGTGGTGGTAAAAGCTGTTTACAGTATGAATCGGTGCCCGGTGATCCTCTAAACGCAAGGATTTATACTCTGGATAATGGTTTAAAGGTTTATATGTCCGTGAACAAGGAACAGCCCCGAATTCAGACTTATATAGCCGTAAAGGCCGGAGGAAAGAACGACCCGGCGGAGACCACCGGTCTGGCTCATTATTTTGAGCATCTGATGTTTAAGGGAACGGAGAGGTTCGGTACTCAGAATTATGAGATGGAGAAACCCATGCTGGACCAGATTGAAAGTTTGTTTGAGGTGTACCGCAAGACTTCTGATGCGACGGAGCGGGCGGCTATCTACCGGCAAATCGACAGTATTTCGTATGAAGCTTCCAAACTGGCTATTCCCAATGAATATGATAAATTGATGGCTGCTATTGGTGCTGTGGGAACTAATGCTTATACGGCTAATGATATGACTGTATTTGTAGAAGATATTCCTTCAAATGAGATTGAGAATTGGGCCAGAATTCAGGCCGACCGTTTCCAGCATCCGGTCATTCGGGGATTCCATACGGAACTGGAAACCGTATACGAAGAGAAAAATATGTCTTTAACCCAGGATGGCCGCAAAGTATATGAACAGATGATGGCTGCCCTTTTTCCCCACCATCCTTATGGAACCCAAACGGTGTTGGGGACCCAGGAAAGTTTGAAGAATCCTTCTATTACCCATATTAAGAATTTTTATAAACAATGGTATGTACCGAATAATATGGCTATTTGTGTGGCCGGGGATTTTGATCCGGACGAAATGATAGAGGTCATCCAACGGCATTTCGGGGATATGCAGCCTAATGCCGGGTTGCCGGAATTGGCTTTTGCCCCGGAGCAGCCGATAGAAACTCCGGTAGTGAAAGAAATCAACGGGCCGGAGGCTGCTTTTGTGGCTTTGGGATGGCGTTTCCCCGGAGCGGCCACCCGGGAGGCGGAATTGCTGAATTTGGTAGCCCAGATTCTGTTTAATCGCCAGGCTGGTTTGATTGACTTGAATATTAATCAGCAGCAACGGGTGTTGGGTGCCTATGCTTTCCCTTTGCAATTGGCTGATTACAGTATGTTTATGATGCAGGGCTATCCTAAGGCAGGACAATCCTTGGAAGAGGTGCGGGATGTATTGCTGGCGGAGGTGGAGAAATTGAAGGAAGGAGATTTTGACGATAATCTGTTGTCTGCAACCATCAATCAGATGAAAAAGTCTTTGCAAAAAAGTCTGGAAAGCAATGAAGACCGGGCGGATTGGTTTGTGCAGGCTTTTATTAACGGTGCCGACTGGAAAGAAGAAGTGGGTGCCTTTGAACGGATGGGAAAAGTGACCAAGCAGCAGTTGGTGGATTTTGCCAATGCTTATTTCCGGGATAACTATGCTGTGATTTATAAGCACAGCGGGAAAGATGCAAGCTTGAAAAAAATGACTAAGCCGGCTATCACGCCGATTTACATGAACCGGGACACGGTGAGCGAATTTCTGAAAGAGATTCAATGCGCTCAGGTGAAGCCCATTGAGCCTGTGTTTGTTGATTATAGTAAGGATTTGGAACATGGGACAACGGAGTCAGGGCTTCCGGTGCTTTATAAACAAAATACGACCAATGATTTGTTTACGTTGATGTACGTTTTTGAAAGGGGAAGTAATGAAGACCGTTATTTATCTACGGCGGCACAGTATCTGGATTATTTAGGTACTTCCGGGAAGACTCCGGAGCAGCTTAAGCAGGAGTTTTACCGTTTGGCTTGTGAGTATGCCATTCAGCCGGGAAGTGACAGGACTGTTATCTCTGTCAGTGGACTGTCAGAGAATATGGATGCTGCAGTGGAGTTGTTTGAGTCGTTGCTGGCTGATGCTCAGCCGGTGCCTCAAGTGCTGGAGATGATGAAAGCGGATATTTTGAAAGGACGTGCTGATGAAAAATTAGACCAACAGAGTAATTTTAAGAGACTGACGGCTTACGGTTTGTACGGTCCGGATTCGCCGGCTACCCATATCTTATCAGCTACTGAATTACGGGAATTGAAGCCGGATGAGTTGTTGTCGCATTTGAGGGAGTTAGGTCGTTATGAACATGCGGTGTTGTATTATGGGCCGGAGAAGAAGGAGAAGGTGATCGCTACGGTAAATCAATATCACCGGGTGCCGGAGCAATTAGCCAAAGTGGAAAAGAAAGAGATTTTTAAGGTCCGGGAAACGCCTTCGAATCGGGTGTTGATTGCGCCTTACGATGCGGCTCAGGTGTATATGTCGGCTTTGTCTAACCGGGGAGAGAAGTTTGATTTGTCTGTTTATCCGGTTGCCACACTTTATAATGAATATTTTGGTGGTGGTATGAATTCGATTGTTTTCCAGGAAATGCGGGAAGCCAGAAGTCTGGCTTATACTGCCGGTGCGCGTTTAAAACAGCCTTCCCGTTTAGATATGCCTTATGTTTATTCGACTTTTATTGCAACCCAGAATGATAAGATGGGAGATGCTCTGGCGGCTTTTGAAGAGATTATCAATTATATGCCTGAATCCCAGTCTGCCCTGGATTTGGCTAAGGAGGCCCTGTTGTCGCGTTTGCGGACGGAGCGCATCAGTGGAAGTGATGTATTGGGAAGTTATCTGAATGCCAAAGATTTGGGATTGGATATGGATTGCAGGAAAGTGTTGTTCGATGAAGTCCGTAAACTGACTCTGGAGGATGTGAAGAAATTTCAGGAAAAATGGGTGAAGGGACGTGCTTATACCTATTGTGTATTGGGGAATGAAAAAGACCTGGATATGTCGAAATTGTCGGCTTACGGGCCTGTGACCCGAGTGACTACGGAAGAGATATTCGGATATTAAGGAAGTCTGGTTTGCCGGAATAAAAGAGAGGCTGAATAACTTTTGACGGTTATACAGCCTCATTTTTTGTGGTAGTTGTTTGCCGGTTTATTCGATGTTTATCCTTCCTCCCGGCCATATTGCCTGTATGGTATTGTCGTACATGGCGGAACACTGAACGGCTGGCAGCATGTAATCACCCCGGAAAGCGGCATTGCAGCGAAATTTGAAAATTTTGGTTTCGTTTTGCCGGAGACTGAAATAGATATGGAAGCAGTCGTCCCGGATATCTATGTGTTCTGCACCTGGCCAGGTGGCGTTGGCTGTCAGCCGTTCGTTGATAATTTCAAATCCCGAAGGAACCAGATAACTCAGTGCCAGTTCCTCATAAGTACCGGTCAGTCCGGTATTTCTGACGGAGATTTCAGTAAGGACATCTTCACCTTGTTTTAAGTGGCGGATATCTAAAGGAGTTCCTTGGTCGTTGTAGTAGCGGACTTCCATTTGAAGTCCGGACATGATTTTTTCTTTTACTGCTTCAAATGGAGCGTAGCGGTTGATTTGCCGGACAAAGAGGGTTCCTTCTCCGTTGTTCCGGACCGAAGCTACAGCTTTCCCTTGCCGGAGGGGTAAAGGAAGCTGCCAGACGGTTTTTTCAGTGGTTATTTCCTGTTTCCCTTCGGGAGTAGTGACGAGTACATGGATGCCTTGTTGGGAACCTAAGTATTTCCGGACAAAGAGGGCTGCAGCATGTAAGGCAAATGCGGTTTCCTGGGTGCTGAACCATTCTCTGGAGCCCATCGAACGTGAAATCTTCTCCAGCATCCGGTAGGCCGGTTGCTGGAGGTCCAGGGTAACCATAGATTGCAGGATGAGGGCATTATCCCGGGTAGAAGAACCGAATGTGCCTCCGGTTTCGCGATAGACGGCAACATCCGACGAAAGGTCACGGACCATCTTCCGGGCCATGTCTTTTTCGTTACAGAGGGCATAGCAAGAGGCCAGCAGCCATTGACTTACCGGGCGTTGCAGCTGGGATTCTTTCAGGCGGTTCATGGCAGCGAGGTCTGGCCGCCCGCTGAGTGCCAGGACATACAGGCGGTAAGCCTGTTCCAATTGTGACCAGGGTTCTGTGTTGTTCCAACTGTTGGTTACTTTTCTCAGGTAATTGGTGGCATGGGTTAGCATGCCGGCCGGTATCGAATATCCCTGTTGTTGTGCACTGACCAGGAACTGGGTGGCGTAAGAAGTAACCCATTCCGAGATATATGGTGAGCCCGGCCAGTAGGCAAATCCGCCTTCCGGGGTTTGGTAACTGCCTAAGCGAAGAATCACTTCGCGTACATGGGACTCTGCCTCTGCCTGTTGTGCGGCATTCAGCGACAGAAGCCAGGGCAGAGATAATTGCGGAAAGGCCTTCGATGTGATTTGTTCCGAACAGCCGTGGGGATAATCCAAAAGGTAGCCGAGGCGCTGTTCTAAGTTTAGCGGGGGAATAGAAGAGATTTCCAGGACAGAGACAGGGCGGTCACCGGAGACCGGAGTGCTGAAAGATACCGTTTCTCCTGCCTTTGCTTCTTGTTCTTCTATTTGGGTCAGCCGGGGATTGGGAACCCGTATGGTAATGTCCTCCGTGACTTTGGCTGTTTCGTTTCCGGAAATGGCTTCCGTCCGGAGGGTTGATTCTCCGGTTTCCTGATTTATCCGGGCTTTAAACCAGACCACCTGTTCCCCGGGTTTATTGAAACGGATTTGTTGGGAGGTGTTTCCCAGCAGGGTGATTTTAGAGTCTGGCTGCATGTTTACGGTTACCTCCCGGATATGGTCTTTCATGGCAAATACGGTTACCGGAATGTCGGTCACGTCGCCGGGAGTAAAGAGCCGGGGCAAAGCGACGGAAACCATCAGGGGATTGCTTACCGTGCTGCTGGCTTCCGTGGAGCCGTAGCAACCGTTTGTCGCAGCAATGACCATGGTGCGGACTTCACCGATGTATTCGGGCATCCGAAAAGTATGTTTCTGCTTTTCATTGGCTTTTAAGCTGTAAGGACCGCTGAAGAGTACAACCGGTTTGAACCGGTTTGTTTTTTCATCCTGGAGGTTCTTTAAAGATTCATCTCCTCCTACGGCAAAGGCTTTATCTAATCTGGCTCCGTAGGCCCCGTAAATGTAATCGTAAAAATCCCATGTTTTAACTCCGAGGGCTTCCCGGGCATAGAATGCGGCGAAAGGTTCGGGAGTGCGGAAAGTAGTCAGCGACAGTAAACCTTCGTCGATGACAGCAATCGTGTAATTCATGGCTTTGCCGTTTTCTTCCCCGACTTCGATGGTAAAATCCTTAGCGGGATGCAGTTCCGGACTGACTTTCACCTGCGGATGGAGGTGCAGGCCGGGATCTTCGATGTTGACGTTGACGACACCGTACATCCGAATAGGGCGGTCATTATCCTGACTGTTGTAGGGTTGTAATAATGTAACGGCTACATAAGTGTTTGGACACATCTCCTTGTTTGCCCGGAAAGTCAGGGTTGTCGTTCCCTGCTGGGTTTCTACGCGCCGGATGTCATGAATGGTTTTTCCGTTTTCCAGGCTGACGATAGCTGTTGCTCCTGCGGAAGAAGGGAAAGTTACCCGGATGTCTTCCCCTGCCTGATAGCTTTTTTTGTCTGTGCTGAGCCGTAGCATGGTGGCCATTTCCTGGTTATTGTTGTCTTCCCAACTGCCAAAGTATGCGATGATGCCGGCGGTGTGCCCGGAAGAAATTCTGGCCCGGATGAAATAACGTCCGTATTGAGGTATTTCCAATGGGACGGAAAAGGTGCCGTCTGTGGCTTTTACGGTTTTAGTCAGGATGCTTTTACTGTATTCCCGGTTTACGTAGGAACTAAGATTTTCGTCTTCTGCGTCCCACCACCAGTGCCAGTCTAATTTATAGACATCCAGGTGGATGACGGAATTGCCACCGCTTTGTTTGCCGGTGGGGGTGACGGTGACTCCGCTTAGTAGTACCGGTTTTTGAGTCGTATACCAATTGTCGTCGTTTTGAGGTAACCGGATTCCGACATATTCGGTGTAGGGGGAATAGCGGATGGTTTGGGTGCTGATGCTGAAATCACCGCCGTTTTCGAATACCCGGGTGGTGAAAGAAGCATTCAGAGTGCCGGGGGCATTGTTGGGCTTGATTTTATCCAGATTGAGGGAAAAACTGCCTTCTCCGTTGGTATTGCCTTCAAACAGAGAAACCGTGGTGGCTTCGAAGTTTTTGGAGCGGTCGTAGAAAGTGTAGTCCGGAAATGAGGCGAAACCGCTTTTGTTGGCCGACAACCGTACCTGGACGTCGGCTTTTAAATGGGATGTGGGAGCTCCGTTGAGCCAGCGGGTGTGTACCTCTACGGGAGCGTTTGAAACACCGGTGCCGATTATCTGCTCATTGGGAAACTCCAGGTTGATAGCCAGGCGGTTGGGCTTTATGGCCTCAATTCGTAAGGTTTTGCTAAAGGTGAGACCGCCTATTTTGAAGAGGGCATGCCAGTAGCCTGTTTGGGCATCTTCGGCTGTTTTGAATGTAAAACAATGAATGTTGTTGTTGCCTGTTTCTCCTGTCCGGGTCTGTACGATATGTCCGTTGGGGTCCATGAGCTGGGCTACGATGGGGTGGCCGTCTGGCAGTACTTTTAGTTTGTCTTCCAGGATGAGGGACAGGTAAAGTTCGTCTCCGGGCCTCCAAACTCCCCGTTCACCGTAGATGAAGCCTTTTACTCCCATCTGCACATGTTGGCCACTGACATCGAAATTGCTGAGGGATAGCGCATCCCCATCCCTGAGTTTTAGCCAGGCTTTGTCTTGTCCGGCCTGGGCTGTCAGGACAAAAGCTTTTTCTGTGGGGTTCAGTTGTGCAAAACCGTTTTTGTCGGTGTAGGCTGAATCCAGTTTTTGGTTTTGCAGATTGTATAAAACCACCTTGCAATTGGCAACCGGTTGGGTGGTGGCCAGTTGATTCACGCTGACTATATAATGGTTTCCAGCGCCTGATTTAGCCATCAGTCCGAGAGAAGTGTTGATGATGTTGCGGGCTTCAAAGCGGTCGCCGTTGTAATAGGAAATGTGGCAGGGGTCGTTTCGTTTTTTCCATTCATAACCGGAAGGATATTCTCCTTCGTAGTAATAAGTGTCCGGATTGTCCCAGTTAACGGTGCTGTAATCCGAGTCAGGCCCCTCATCGGCACAACTCAGGGTCGTATAGGATTTTTTGAATTTCAGCCTGACCCGGTATACCGTGCCTTTTTCCAGTTTTACCATTTTTCCGAGTTCCAGCGTAAAATCATGCCAGTGGTTCAGGTCAAGGTCGGGGTATTCTTTTTGCAGGTCGATTTTTTTCATGAAAACGGGCCGTGCCGTATGGGTAAGCTGGTAGTGGCCGTCATACAGGTTGGATTGCAGGAAGAAATTCATGTTCTGGTTAAATACTTTTATAATTTCAACATCTACTGCTTTTAGCGCAATGGCGGAGAAAGGCAGAATGACCCGGTTTTCGTCGGGTACGATGACGCCTTTTCCGATGAACCGGACCTGAGGCTGGGCGGGGTTGTGACGGACAGTGGTGGTATATGTGATTTGCAGCCGTTTGCCACTCTGGCTTTTTATGCCTTCATGGAGGGTGACGGTCAGGTGGTCGGCTTCGTTCGTTGCGGTGGGATAGAGGTAGATGATATTATCGGAAATTTTGTAATTGACGGCGGTTTTTCCGTCTACACTGACCAATCCTTGCAGGTTCTGGTCCGGATCGAGTTTTTCCGACAGATAGGCGCTGATGACGGGTGGGGTATTGTCGTTTGCTTTGACATCCAGGACCGTGAGGTCGTTGATACCGGGTACTTCAATATCGGTTTTTTCCCCGTTTCTGATTTCTTCAGGAAATTGCAGTTTCAGGATTTTAGTATCAGTACCTTTGAGTAAAGGCCTGATTTTGAAATGGTGCCGGTTGCCATCGTGTGTCCATTCCGGGGTAATGTCCTGTCCGTCATAGGAAGCTTTCATTTTTTGTTCGACTTCCTGCGGGTTGATGTCATCAGAACTTTGAAGTATGCCTTCGTATTGCAGGGCGTTTTCTTCATTAGGGTCTGTCAGAAAATTTCCCGGTTCGTAGATAAGGGACAAAGGGATGATTTTCACCTCAAAACCGAATTCTCGGAAAGGCTTCGGCACTTTACAGAGTTTTCCCAATTGAAAGGTCATGCGATAGGTTGTGCCATTGCGGAATCTTTCCTGGGGGATGAATTCCACACACCGGTTTTCCTTCAGTATGAGTTCTCCTTTTACGGCGGGATCGATATTTAGTATATGGGCAGGAAGTACGCTGCCGGTCTGGAAATTTTCAGGTTCCTGTGCCAGGTAAATCCGGACAGGAGTGCCCGAATGGATGACGCCACTGGTATATCCGGTGATGTATTTGTCAAATCCGGTGGTGTTTTTATCTTTACATCCCTGAAACAGGACGCAGAAGAGAATGCAGACAGAGAAGATAAACTTGCATTTCATGGTTTTCAGTTTAGAATGATTCTGAAACAAAAGTAAGGAATATTTATAGAGTTTGGGTCGGTATTCTCCGATTTATGGTGTAAATTTGTGAACTTGTAAAAACATTTCAGGACCTTTTATGAAAATAGCTATTGTCGGAACGGGATATGTCGGATTGGTGTCCGGAACGTGCCTGGCTGAAACCGGAATTACGGTTACTTGTGTGGATGTGGACGCATTGAAAATCGAAATGCTGAACCGGGGAGAATGTCCGATTTACGAACCGGGTTTGACGGAATTGATTGTCCGGAACCGGAAAGATGAACGGTTGTTTTTTACTACTTCCCTGAAAGAGGCGTTGGTGCGTGCTGATGTGGTTTTTATTGCCGTGGGTACTCCTCCCGATGAGGATGGCAGTGCTGATTTGAGGTATGTGTTGGGGGTGGCGAGAGAGATCGGAGGACTGATGGAAAATTACATGGTGGTGGTAACGAAGTCGACAGTGCCTGTGGGAACCAACCGGAAAGTGGAAGAGACCATCCGCCGGGCTTTGGATGAGCGGGGTGTGAAAGTGGAATTTGACGTGGCTTCCAATCCGGAATTCCTGAAGGAAGGGGATGCCGTAAATGATTTCATGAAGCCTGACCGGGTGGTGATAGGCGTTGAGTCGGACCGTGCTGCCAAGGTCATGGAGCGTCTTTATCATGCTTTCATATTAAACAATATACCCATTTATTTTATGGATATTCCTTCGGCTGAAATGACGAAATATGCAGCTAATTCGATGTTGGCCGCCCGGATTTCGTTTATGAATGATATCGCGAATCTGTGCGAACTGGTGGGGGCTGATGTGGAATGTGTCAAAAGGGGAATAGGCAGTGATACGAGAATTGGCAGGAAGTTCCTGAATGCCGGTTGCGGATATGGGGGGTCGTGTTTTCCCAAGGATGTAAAAGCGTTGGTGAAGACCGGTGAGGACCGGGGCTATCCCATGGAAGTGCTGAAGGCGGTGGAACGGGTTAACGAGAGGCAAAAGACCGTGCTTTTTGAAAAAATTAGCAGGCATTACCGCTACGATTTAAAAGGCCGGCATTTCGGACTGTGGGGGCTGGCATTCAAGCCGGCTACCGATGATATGCGGGAGGCTCCTTCTTTGGTGCTCATCCACCATTTGTTGGAGGCTGGGGCTACAGTGACGGTTTTCGATCCGGTGGCAATGGAGGAATGCCGCCGTAGGATTGGAGACCGCATCCGGTATGCAGCCAATATGTACGATGCATTGCGGGGAGCCGATGCCATGGTAGTGGTAACGGAATGGCAGGAATTTAAGGTTCCCAAGTTTACCTACATAGAAAAGGCTCTGAAGGAAAAAGTGATTTTTGACGGCCGGAATATATACAATCCGGAGCAGATGAAGGAGTTTGGATATACTTATTACGGGATAGGGCGTTAGATAGCAGCCTTTAACTTTATTTTTATGCGTATATTATTCATTGTCAATCCGATATCCGGATTGGGGTTAGGGAAAGAGTTGCCGGAGAAAATCAGGAGAATACCGGAGTACGGGCAGGTGGATTACGATATTGTTTTTACCGAATATGCGGGACATGGCCGCATTCTGGTGGAAGAGGCCCGTTCCACCCGGAAATATACCCATATTGTTGCGGTTGGGGGGGACGGTACTGTCAATGAAGTCGGAGGGGCGTTGTGTGGCAGTGACATTGCTTTTGCCGTTGTTTCTTTAGGGAGCGGAAACGGGTTTGCCCGCCATCTGGGGTATTCCGTTTTTATGACCAAGGCTTTGAAACAGGTCCTGACCGACCGCTATGCGTGGATAGATGTGCTGGAGATGAACGGAAAATATTCTTTGAACGTGAGCGGAGTGGGTTTTGATGCGGAAGTGGCCCATGAATTTAATAATTTGAAAATCAGGGGTGTCGTGTCTTATATTTATGCCGCCATAAAATTGTGGTTCCGCTATCCTGAGAAAAAATATAAGATGGTCAGTGACGGTAAAGTAATGAAAGTGAGCTGCTTTATTTTGAGCTTTGCCAACAGTTCCCAATACGGCAACAATGCCTGTATTGCTCCCCATGCTTCCGTGCGGGATGGGTTGATGGATATCTGCATCCTGAAACGTCCGGCATTTTTTGAGATTCTGTGGTTCCTGATTTTCTTTATGAATTCCCGGATTTATAAATTGTCTTATTATAAGGAAATTCAATGCAGGGAAGCAGTGGTAGAAGGTGACATTCACCGCGTACATGTGGACGGTGATGCCTATTTTATGGATTTTCCCATCCGTTTGAAAATGCATCCATCCGTGTTGAAAGTGGTGGTCCCGAAGAAAATGGAATAAGTTTGACCGGAGGATGCTCACAGGTCTGTGTATATTCAATTTTCTGCTGATAAAACGTTTTCTTCCAAGGCTTTTATTTTATTATAGACACCTCATTGCCGAAAGAATTTACGGGGTGTGAATGCCCATTTCTTTTGCTACTTTGAACATATATGCGCGGGCTTCTTCGGGATTGTTGCCGATAATGCCGTCGAGGATGGCTTCTTTAATGGCATTTTTGATGTCGCCGATGGCTTTGCAGGGAGGAAGATGGAAGGTAGCGATAATTTCTTCGCCGCTGACGGGCGGTTGGAAGTTCCGGATGGAATCTTTTTCTTCCACTTCTTTCAGTTTCCGGCGTACGATCTTGAAGTTGGCAAGAAAGCGTTTTACTTTTTCTTCATTTTTAGAAGTGATGTCGGCCTCCGCAAGAGTCATCAGGTCATCGATGTCGTTGCCGGCATCAAAGAGCAGGCGGCGGACTGCCGAGTCGGTGACCGCTTCTTCTGCCAGGACGATGGGCCGCATGTGGAGATTAACCAGTTTCTGCACGTATTTCATTTTTTCGTTTTGCGGCAGTTTCAGCCGGTTGAAGATTTTGGCAACCATCCGTTCGCCCACGTGGTTGTGGCCGTAGAAGGTCCAGCCTTGTCCCTTGACGTATTTTTTCGTTACAGGCTTTCCAATATCGTGAAGTAGGGCTGCCCAACGCAACCATAGGTCCCGGGAATGCAGGGAAAGGGTGTCCAGTACAGAGAGGGTGTGGTGAAAATTGTCTTTGTGGCTGACTCCATTGACGGTTTCCACTCCTTTCAGGGCAACCAGCTCGGGAAAAAACAATTCCAGCAGTCCCGTTTCTTCCAACAAGCGTATGCCTCGGGACGGTTCGGGAGAAAGCATGATTTTATTGAATTCATCCATGATGCGTTCCTGAGATACAATAGGGAGGCGACGGGCTTGTTCGCTGATTCCCCGGAGGGTGTTTCTTTCGATGGTGAAGTTGAGCTGTGAGGCAAACCGGATGGCACGCATCATCCGGAGCGGGTCGTCAGAGAAAGTGATGCCCGGTTCTAAGGGAGTTTTGATGATGCGTTGTTCCAGATGTTGCAAGCCGCCGAACGGATCGATAAGGGTGCCGTAGTCGTGTTTGTTCAGGGAAATGGCTAAGGCGTTGATGGTGAAATCGCGGCGTTTTTGGTCGTCGTCGATGGTGCCTTCCTCTACAATCGGTTTGCGGGAGTTAGCCCGGTAGGATTCTTTCCGGGCCCCTACGAATTCGATTTCCATGCTTTTATAACGGAACATGGCCGTTCCGAAATTCTTAAAGACGGAGACGGGGAGGTTACCCAGCCGCCGGGCTGCAGCTTCTGCCAGTCCGATGCCGCTTCCGTGAACGACAATATCTATGTCCTGGGAAGGCCGGCCCAGCAGCAAATCGCGGACATATCCGCCGATGACGTAGGCTTCTGTGTTCTGTTCTGCCACGATGGTGGCCAGTGTCTTAAAAATCGGATGCTTTAAGGGTAGTTCCATCCCGTTCACTCTTTTTCGGATTAGGTAGCAAAATTAAAATATATTGTTGAAAATAAAAGACACTTGCCCGAAATAGACGGAGGGATGTCGGAATCCGGCACCCCTCCGTTTGTTTTTATGCATGTTCTGTTTATACGATTCCGGAGAATCCCATAAAAGCCATGGCCAGCAGGCCGGCTGTAATCAAAGCAATGGGAGAACCCTGCATGCCTTTGGGTACAGCAACCAATTCCAGGTGTTCGCGGATGCCGGCAAAGATGGTCAGTGCTAACCCGAAGCCGATGGCAGTGGAAGCGGCAAAGACTACGGATTGCAACAGGTTGAAGTCTTTTTGAATAACCATGATGGCAACACCGAGTACGGCGCAGTTGGTTGTAATCAGGGGCAGGAATACTCCTAAGGCCTGGTACAGGGCGGGGCTTACCTTTTTGAGGATGATTTCCACCATTTGCACGAGGGCGGCAATGATAAGGATGAAAGTAATGGTCTGCATGAAACCGATGCCGAACGGATCCAGTACCGTTTTCTGTACGATAAAAGTGACGATGGTGGCCAGAATCATAACAAAGGTGACAGCGCCCGTCATTCCCAGGGCGGTGGAAACTTTCTTGGAGACTCCGAGAAAAGGACAGATTCCCAGAAATTGGGCCAGTACAATGTTGTTTACAAAGACGGCCGCTATGAATATCAGTATATACTCCATGTTGATGTGAGTTTTTTAGTTAGTTTGCTTTACTTACGGATGCGGTTTACAATGGCAATCAGATAGCCTAATGCAATGAAAGCTCCGGGAGCCAACACGAAGATGAGCATCCCCCAGTTTTCGTTGAAAACAGGGAAATTGAATGCTTTTCCGCTACCCAACAGTTCCCGGATGGTTCCCAGAAGGGTCAGGCTCAGGGTGAATCCCAGGCCCATGCCCAGTCCGTCCAGCATAGAGGGAAGAGCTTTATTTTTGGATGCAAAGGCTTCAGCCCGTCCCAGTACAATACAGTTTACAACAATCAAGGGAATGAATAATCCTAAGGATTCGTGCAGGGAGGGCAGGTAAGCAGCCATGCACATATCCACTACCGTGACGAAAGCTGCAATGATGACAATGAATGACGGGATGCGGATTTTGTCCGGAATGATATTGGCTACTAAGGAAATGACAAGGTTGGACATGATTAGTACAAAAGCTGTAGCCAATCCCATCCCCATGCCGTTGATGGCTGAGGTGGTTACCCCCAGGGTGGGACACATGCCCAGCAACAGAGCGAAAGTCGGGTTTTCGCGGAATATGCCGTTGGTTAATACTTTAAAATTGTTCATGATATTGAAGTTATTGGTTTTGGTGTGTAGCTCCTGAAGTTGCATCAGCAGTCCCGGCTAATCCGGCAGCTGCGCGGTTGACAGCATCTAAGAAAGCTCTGGAAGAAATGGTGGCAGCGGTGATTGCGTCAACATCTCCTCCGTCTTTGGTAACCTTCAGACCGTGGGTTCCTGGTTTTTTACCGATGACATTTCCTTTTCCGTTCCGGGTGAACCAGAAATCCATCTTTGAACCCAATCCAGGAGTTTCCTTGTGTTCCAGGACGGAGTAGTTGGAGATAGTGCCGTCAGGGTTAAAACCGACCATGAGCCATACTGTTCCTCCAAATCCGTTGTTGGTATAAGTTTTTACGGCAGTGCCCACGGCTTCGCCATTCTTTTTGGCCGGATAGAATTCCAGTTCCCCGCCGTCTGGTGTTTTCATTTTCCAGATATCGGCGCCGGGATCATTGTCAAATTCGCCGGGGATAACTTGGCGGATGGCGTTAGTCTGTTTGGCTTGTTTAGCTGCTTCAATGGGGCCTGCGGTCAGGGTATAGACATAACCTACGGCAGCAGAAGCAATCAAGGTGACAGCGAACAGCACTATCACCATATTCATGAAGTTTGACTCTAATTTCTTTCCCATTTTAATGTATTTTAGATTCGGGATTCAGGCAAATCTTGCCGGTTTGCAATATCTGTTGATTAGGGGAGTAAAGGCGTTCATAATCAGGATGGCAAAAGACATTCCTTCGGGATAGGCGCCGAAAATACGGATGACCACTGTCAGAATACCGATGCCTGCACCGAAAATAATCATTCCTTTCGGGGTCATCGGAGAGGTGACGTAATCGGTAGCCATAAAGATGGCTCCTAACATCATACCTCCGGAGAGAAGATGGAACAGGGGATTAGCAAAATGGTCCGGATTGCAGAGGTGGAGTATGCCGCTGAACAGGATGATGGTGGCGAAGATTGTCACCGGTATGTGCCACGTGATGATTTTACGGAACAGCATAAATAGGAAGCCTGCCAGCAGGGCTAATGCAGCCACTTCTCCCAGGCTGCCGCCCATATTCCCTAAAAGCATGTTTTTGTAGTCCGGTAGTGTTCCTGCTGCCATCCATTCGGTCAGGGATTGTCCGCTTTTAACGGCTTCTTTCAGCATTCCGAGGGGTGTGGCCCCGGTCAGGGCATCGGTGTATGAACCGGCAAAGCCTTGTGGCAGGGGCCAGGTGGTCATTTGCACCGGAAAGGAGATTAACAGGAATACCCGTCCGACGAGGGCGGGATTAAAGATGTTGCAGCCTAATCCGCCGAAGCTCATTTTGCCGATACCGATAGCTACTAAGGCTCCGATGATGATAATCCACACCGGGAGATTGGAGGGTACGTTGAAGGCCAGCAATACGCCGGTGAGGATCGCTGAACCGTCAAAAACGGAGGGTTGCTGTTTTAATAAAAGTTTCTGGATGATGTATTCAAAGAATACGCAGGCTGCCACTGAGGTCAGGGTGACAATAACCGCGCCCATGCCAAAGAACAAAACAGAGCATATAAAGGCCGGTATCAGGGCAATAAGTACTCCGTACATGTTTTTTTCAATGGTGTCACCACTGTGTACGTGCGGAGAGGGGGATATTAATAAATTCATGATTTCAATGTATTAAACAATTATTTCTTTCTATTTCTGAGCATGGCACCTGTACGGCTTTTTCCTATGCGGATGTAGTCCAGCAGGGGGCGTGCGGAGGGACAGGTGAAGCTGCAGGATCCGCATTCGATGCAATCCATGATTTTTTCTTCTTCCATCCGTTCCAATAGGTTGAACATAGAAAGTTTGGCTAATAAATAGGGTTCCAGGCCCATGGGACATGCCGATACACATTTTCCGCAGCGTATGCAATTGCGTACAGGTTCCCGCAGGGCTTCTTTCCTGCTGAGGAGCAGGATGCCGCTGGTACCTTTCATTATAGGGGAATCCACGTTTACCATCGTGCGTCCCATCATCGGTCCGCCTCCGATGATTTTACCCGTGTCTTCGGGAATTCCTCCGGCAGCCTCAATCAGTTTCGATACGGGAGTTCCGATACGGCACAGGTAGTTGCCGGGATGTTTAACCGACTTTCCGGTAACGGTGACTATTCTTTCCATCAGCGGTTTGTGTTTCATGACTGCTTCGTAGACTGCCAGTGCGGTGCCGATGTTCTGGACAACAGCTCCCACAGCAATCGGTAGTGCACCCGAAGGGACGGCCCGGCCGGTTGTTGCCTGAATCAGTTGTTTTTCACCTCCCTGAGGATATTTTACTTTCAAGGGACAGATTTCAATTCCCAGTACTTTGGAGGCAGTCTGTTGCAGATGAGCAATAGCATCCTGTTTGTTGTTTTCAATACCGATGATGGCTTGTTTTACATCAATGGCCTTCATCAGGATTTGTACGCCGATGATGATCTCTTCGGCTTTTTCCAGCATCACCCGGTGGTCGGCTGTCAGGTAAGGCTCGCATTCTACTCCGTTGATAATCAAGAATTCTGCTTTGTTTCCGGGAGGAGGTGTCAATTTAACCTGGGTAGGGAAGGTGGCGCCGCCCATTCCCACAATGCCGGCAGCTGCAATTGCTTTTACGATTTCTTCCTTAGAGAGGGTGATGTTGTGTTCCACTTTTCCGGAGCGGTCGATTTCCGGCATCCATTCGTCTCCTTCGGTCCGGATGGTGATGGCCGGTTTGGGTAGACCTGCGGCATCGGTGATGTTGTCTATGGCAACCACTGTTCCGGAGACGGAGCTGTGAATGTTTGCCGATACAAATCCATTTGCCTGGGCAATCAGCTGGCCGGCTTTTACGGTATCACCCTTTTGAACTACAGGGGTTGCAGGAGCTCCAATGTGCTGGCTGAGCGGGATAGTGACCTGTTCGGGAACCGGTAAGGTCTGGATTTTTTCGCTTGCCGATAATTTATTCTCTGGTGGATGAACCCCACCTATTCTGAATGTCTTTAACACAGCGTATAAATTTTAGATTTATGAACTGGAATTATTTCTGTTTTTCTGATTCTTCATTCCTGGCCTCTTGCATTTTCCGGGTTGCCGGAATTTCGTTTTGGGCCATGGGCTTTTCTACTGCTTCCCGTGTTTGCAGGGTGGGATTCTCCCGGATAGTGCCAATGGCTTCCGGAATAGCATCGCTTTGCGTGATTTCCGGTTGGGTGGCTGAAGCGGGGGATGTCTCCGGTTTTTCCCGGGTGGCCGTAAAAGCGGTTTGGTCGCTCAGTGTTCCGGTGTTTTCAGCCGGAGCAGTGGGTTGAGGCGATTGGGCTGCCGGGTTGGCTTTTACCGCATCGGTTTCGGTTTTTCGGGGAGGAAAATTGACTTCATGAATGGCTCCGGTCGGACATACTGCAACGCATTTCCGGCATAAGCGACATTTTGTGAAGTCTATGTAAGCCAGGTTGTTTTCGACGGTAATGGCTCCGAACGGACATTCTTTTGCGCATTTACCGCAACCGATACAAGCTACTTTGCAGGCTTTGCGTGCTATTCCCCCTTTGTCTTTGTTGACACAGGAAACAAACACCCGCCGGTTTTTAGGTCCCTTGTAGCGCAATTCGATGATGTTGCGGGGACAGGCTTTTACACAGGCACCACAAGCAACACATTTGTCGTCTTCCACTACAGGCAATTGGGTGTCCGGAGACATGTGAATGGCATCAAAGGGGCAAGCGGCCACACAGTCTCCACATCCTAAACAGCCGTAGGAACAACCTGTTTCACCGATATATAGGGAATGTTCTACGGCACAGGAACGGGCTCCGTCGTAGCAGTTTGTACGGGGCCGGTTGGTACAGCTGCCGTTGCACTTCACGACTGCAATTTTGGGAGCTTCTGTTTTTACTTCCCGTCCCAGTGCTCCGGCTACTTTGGACATCGTTTCCGCACCGCCGACCGGACAAAAAATTCCTTCCAGACTGTCTGCTTTTACGGCAGCCTCGGCCAGTCCCCGGCAGCCGGGATAGCCGCAGCCGCCACAGTTTGCGCCCGGAAGCAATCCCTCTACAATGTCTATACGGGGGTCTTCTTCCACTTTGAATTTTTGTGCTACAAAATATAATATCACTGCCGATATGATACCGATAGCACATAGCGAAATGATTGTAATAACAATTGTACTCATTATTTGAAGTTTAATTATAGTCTGTTTTTGTCACGCTGAATTTTATGCGTTTGCCGATTTTTTTCCGGAAGAAATATAGGAGCAGGAAGTAAAGGGCTGTTACCCCTAAACCGGTTATAGCGGCATAGAGTTCACTGTGTCTTGTTTTTTGGAGGATAAAAATGGCTGCCAGAATCAGGACAGAGGGCACGACGTATGCCAGAATGACTGCAGATGCCGCATTTCCGGTAGAAGCATATACCATGACTTTGTCTCCTGTCTGGAAATTTCCGTCCGGTTTGCTTATCGTGATTATTTTTTGTTTCACTTCAGCCATTCCGCAAACTCCTTTGGCATGACATCCGGAGCAGGCAGAGTGACTGTTGATCACAACTTCCAGTGTTTCGGAAGATATGCTTCGGATGATACCTTCATGCTCTATTTTGTTTTGCATTGCCATAGCTTTGGAAAAACACCCCCAAAGGTAATATTAAAAGATGAAAAGAAAAATTATTTCTTTCGCATGAAGATTTGCATCGGAACTCCGGTGAAATTCCAGTTTTCCCGGATTTTATTTTCGAGAAACCGTTTGTAGGGGTCTTTTACATATTGCGGCAGGTTGCAGTAAAATGCAAAGGAGGGAGCATGTGTCGGCAGTTGGGTGACGTATTTGATCCTGACGAACTTCCCTTTCAGACTGGGTGGGGGATAGTTTTCTATTGCTTCCAGCATAATGCGGTTGAGTTCTGAGGTTTTCAGTTTTTGCTGGCGGTTTTTGAATACGCGGAGGGCTGCTTCGAGCGTTTTGAGCAGTCGTTGTTTCGTCAGGGCCGAGGCAAAAATGATATCTACGTCTTTGAAAGGGGCTATCTTGTTCCGGAGTTCTTTTTCATACTCTATCATTGTTTTGCCGTCTTTTTCAATCAGGTCCCATTTGTTGACAACAAGGACTACTCCTTTCCGGTTTCTTTCAATCAGGTGGAAAATGTTCAGGTCCTGAGCTTCCATTCCCCGGGTAGCGTCAATCAATAGCATACAGACATCTGAATCTTCGATGGCCCGGATAGAGCGCATCACCGAATAGAACTCGACGTCTTCACTGACTTTAGCTTTTTTGCGGACTCCCGCCGTATCTACCAGGATGAAGTCGTAACCGAATTGTGTGTAGCGGGTGTTCAGGGTGTCACGGGTAGTACCGGCAATATCGGTTACAATGTTCCGTTCTTGTCCGACGAGGGCATTAATCGTGGAAGATTTTCCCACGTTGGGGCGTCCGACGATAGTGATTCGCGGGAGGTGGTCGGTGTCCTCCACCGTTTCTTCCCGGAAGTGGGAGATTACCTGGTCGAGGAGGTCGCCTGTTCCGGAACCGCTGACCGATGAGATGCAAAATAAATCGCTTTTAATACCGAGACGATAGAATTCCTGTGCTTCGTACATGCGGTCGAGGTTGTCTACCTTGTTGGCCACTAAGTAAATGGGCTTTTCTATGTTGCGCAACAGGCGGGCAAAGTTCTGGTCGAGGTCGGTCACTCCGATTTCGGCATCAACCATAAACAGAATAACGTCGGCTTCATCAAGTGCCAACAGCACTTGTTTATTGATTTCTTCTTCAAAAATATCATCGCTGTTGCAGACATATCCTCCGGTGTCTATCACGGAAAATTCTTTTCCGTTCCAATGGGATTTGCCGTAATTCCGGTCGCGTGTTACTCCGCTTTCTTCGTTGACGATTGCTTTCCTTGTTCCGATGAGGCGGTTGAAAAGTGTTGATTTTCCGACGTTAGGTCTTCCGACTATTGCTACTATATTGCTCATAATTATTTGTTTGCGTATCCGAAATTTTTCAATTCATTGTCTTTGTTCCGCCAGTCTTTCAGTACTTTGACGTATAAATTCAGGAATACCTTTTTCCCGAAAAATGCTTCTATGTCTTTCCGGGCTTCAGTGCCTACTTTTTTTAAAGCTTCTCCCTGGCTGCCGATGAGGATTCCTTTTTGGGAAGAACGTTCGACATAAATGGTGGCCATGATATTGATGCGCTTGTCGTCTTCCTTGAATTCTTCCACTTTTACTTCCACGGAATAGGGGATTTCTTTATCGTAATTTTGCAGGATCTTTTCCCGTATAATTTCATTGACAAAAAAGCGGGAGGGCAGGTCGGTCAGTTCATCTTTTGGAAAATAGGGTTCGCCTTCCGGGAGGAGTCCGATGATTCGTTTGTAGAGGTTGTCTACATTGAAATTTTCCGTAGCGGATAAGGGAAAGATTTCAGCTGTCGGCACTAAGGATTTCCATTTATCGAATAATTCCAGCAACTTTTCCTGGTTGGTCAGGTCTATTTTGTTGATAACCAATAATACCGGCGTTTGGGATTTGTTTACTTTTTCTATAAAATCCAGATTTTTTTCTATGCTTTCCACAACGTCCGTTACGTAAAGGATGATGTCGGCATCGGTGAGTGCCGATTTGGAAAATTCAAGCATGTATTCCTGCATTTTATAGCTGGGTTTGACTATTCCCGGCGTATCGGAAAAGACGATTTGATAGTCATCTGTATTGACAATGCCTTTTATGCGGTGGCGGGTGGTCTGGGATTTCGACGTGATAATCGAAATTTTTTCACCCACCAGACGATTCATGAGGGTTGATTTTCCAACATTGGGATTTCCTACAATATTAACGAATCCGGCTTTATGCATATTTTCTGGTTTGATTTTGAATTTGCAAAGATAGTGTTTTATACTGAATTTTTATACTTTTACGTGCCCGGAGAAATTAAAATCAAGGGGATGCCGGGATGTTCTCCGGGAAACTTTTGGAAGCGGGGGTGCGTTAAATGGAGTGGTAATGTGAAGGCATAGTTTTTGTTGAAAAATGAAGTATAATTAAAAAAAGACTAAAAAGATGAGAAAATTATTGGTATTGGCGGTTGCTATTTTGGTGGCCGGCAGTGTAAAGGCACAAATGGATATTACGGTCGGTCCGAAGGTTGGATTTAATGTGACCAATATTTCCAATTGGGATGCAAAGAATAAGTTTAGTGTGCATGTCGGCGGTTTTGCTGAATTGAGATTCAACGACTTTTTTGCCGTACAGCCGGAATTGGTATATTCCCGGCAGGGGGCACGCGATAAGGAAAACGGAGTGAAAACCCGGTTGAGGGTGAATTATCTGAATATTCCGATACTGGCTAAGTTATACGTATTGGATGAGTTGAGTGTGGACTTGGGACCGGAACTGGGATTTGTGCTTAATGCAAAATCCAAGATAAAGGACGGAGGCAAAACCACGACTTATCGGGTGAACAGTGATGCCAATACGGTGGCTGTGAATTTTGCGATGGGACTTTCTTACAATTGGAATGAACTTATGTTTTCCGCCCGTTATAATATCGGTTTAAGCAATGTTTTTGATAAGGATTTCGGGGGAGGAAATAATAAAAACCATGTATTCCAGTTGTCTGTGGGATACCGGTTCGGTAACTTGTTTTAAGTAACATCCCGGACAGTGTCCGGGATGTTTTTTGTGACCGTTTATTGTTGTTTCTGTTCTTTCAGTAAATCCCTGATTTCAGTCAGCAGTTGTTCCTCTTTTCCGGGTGCTGTCGGCGGAATAGGTTGTGCTTCTTCTTTACGCTTCATACTGTTTATCAGTTTTACAAAAAGAAAAATGGCAAAGGCTATAATCAGAAAATCCAATGCCGTGTTGATAAAATTGCCGTAATTGATGCTAACGGCTTCTGTCACGTTTCCGTTGACGGGGTCTGTTTGTGCCTGTTTGAGTATGATTTTAAGATTCTGAAACCGGACTCCTCCGATGAGCAGGCCGACGGGAGGCATAATGATGTCGCTGACCAGTGAAGAGACAATTTTTCCGAAGGCACCTCCAATGATAATGCCTATTGCCATGTCTACTACATTTCCCCGCATGGCGAAGGTTTTGAATTCTTTTAGAAAGCTCATGATTTTTGTATTTAGATGTTTATTGGTTTGACTTTTTGTCCTTCGTGCAGGGCAGAGATTCCTGCAATAACAATCCGGTCGTCTTTGCTCAGTCCTTTTGAAACAAAAGCCTGATTGCCGTAGAAGGATACATCTACTTGCTGTTTATGGGCGGAAAAGGTTGCCGGACGGATGATCCATACATAGTATTTGTCGTTTTCCTGAAAAAGAGCACTGCCCGGAATCAGAAATTTGTCGGAAACCATACTGTCGATTTCGAAAATTACTTTACAGGAAAATCCCGGAAAAACATAGGGCCGGTAGGGAAGGAACGACTGGTCGGTGATGTTCAGGGTTACCGGTATGCCTCCGCCATCGGAGGAGTAGATGTATTCTTTTATATCCGAGGCAAAGAGTTTCCCTTTTTGTGAGTCGAATTCAATGAATATTTTTTGAGGAAGGGTAAGCAGGGAGATATTGGTTTCTGGAAGGGTGAAACGGACTTCAATGCTGTCGGGATTCACCAGCCGGAGGATGGCTTGTCCTGCCGTGATTTCTTCGTAGTTTTCCACATACCGTTGTTCAACAAAACCATTGAAAGGGGCAGTGAGGACGGTATAACCGAGTGTCCTTTGGGCTATATTCAGGGCGGATTCGGCTTTGACGTAATCGGCTTCGGCAATTTCGAGGTTTTGCCGGGACACGGCGTTGGAAGCAAAAAGCCGTTTGTTCCGTTCGTAAATGGATTTTGCAAGCTGATAATTGGCTTCTGCGGTCCGGTATTGTTGGTTGTAATCAAAGGGTTTGATGCGGGCGATTACCTCGCCTTGCCTCACTTGCTGGCCGGTGCTGAAACGGAGTTCTTCCAGGGTTCCGGGCACTTTGAATGCCAGTGTGCTGAATTCTTTGGCCTCCACGACTCCGGTGTATTGGCGGGTGATTGTCCCGAGGTTTTTTACTTGTACGACCTTTACCGGACGGGGATGCTGGCCGGGATGAACGGTTTCTTTTTTTTGGCAGGCCATTCCAAGTAGGTGGGTCAACACAAGAAATAAATACATCCGTTTCATAATAAAGTGGAGTAAAGAATTTCCTGTTTTACGGAAATCGTTTTCCCGGGGTTGCATTTCACTGTATGTAAGACCGTGATGAACCTGTGCGGAGGATGTTTGCAGATGAAATGATGGATATAACCTAATTTTTTATAGTTTTGTCTGACCGGTTTTGGTTTGTGCTTGGACTGGGGATAAAATAGATATAGTCAATATAAACGAATCAGTATGATTAGTAAAAAACTTTTTCTTTTAGGTGGAGGGTTGGTTTTGCCTTTGTCGGGAATATATGCCCAGAAAGTGGACCGACCGAATATTATTTATATCATGTGCGATGATATGGGATATGGAGATTTAGGGTGTTATGGTCAGCCTTATATCAGTACACCCCATATCGACCGAATGGCGGAAGAGGGAATGCGTTTTACGCAGGCTTATGCCGGTAGTCCGGTTAGCGCACCTTCCCGGGCAGCCTTTATGACCGGACAGCATTCAGGGCATAGCGAGGTACGCGGCAATAAGGAATACTGGAATGGGGTGCCGATGGTGAGGTACGGGAATAATGAAGATTTTTCCGTTGTCGGACAGCATCCCTATGACCCGGATCATGTCATTATTCCTGAGATTATGAAAGATAACGGCTATACGACCGGGATGTTCGGAAAATGGGCGGGCGGTTATGAAGGTTCTGTTTCTACTCCTGATAAACGCGGTATAGATGAGTTTTACGGATATATTTGCCAGTTTCAGGCTCATCTTCATTATCCTAACTTCTTGAATCGCTACAGCAAGCAATTGGGAGATACGGGTGTTGTGCGGGTTGTGATGGAGGAAAATATCCGATACCCGATGTTTGGCAAAGAATATTTTAAGCGTTCACAATATTCGGCTGATATGATTCATCAGGAAGCAATGAAATGGCTGGATCGTCAGGATGGCAGACAACCGTTTTTCGGTATTTTTACTTACACTTTACCTCATGCTGAATTGGTCCAGCCTGAAGATTCCATTTTATTACGCTATCAGCAGAAGTTCTTTCATGACAAGACTTGGGGTGGTTCTGCCGGTTCCCGTTACAATCCTTCCGTGCATACCCATGCACAGTTTGCGGCTATGATTTCCCGATTGGATGCTTACGTGGGGGAGGTGATGGAGAAACTGAAGGAAAAGGGGTTGGAGAAGAATACCATTGTGATTTTTACCAGTGATAACGGTCCTCACGAAGAAGGAGGTGCTGACCCGGTCTTTTTCGGACGGGATGGCCAGCTTAGAGGATTAAAGCGTCAGTGTTATGAAGGAGGAATCCGTATTCCTTTTATTGTCCGTTGGCCCGGGAAAGTGCCTGCGGGCACAGTGAACGGGCATCAGTTGGCGTTTTATGATTTGATGCCGACGTTTTGTGAATTGATAGGAGTGAAAAATTATGTGAAGAAGTATGCCAATAAGAAAAAGAAGGTGGACTATTTTGACGGAATTTCCTTTGCTCCGACTTTGTTGGGGAAAGAGGGGCAGGAGGAACATGAATTTTTGTACTGGGAGTTTAATGAAACGGACCAGATTGCTGTCCGTATGGGAGACTGGAAGATGGTGGTGAAAAAAGGAACCCCTTTTCTGTATCATTTAGCTACGGATATTCATGAAGATCACGATGTTGCAGAACAACATCCGGATAAGATAGAAAAGATGAAAAAGATTATTCAGTCCCAACATGTTCCTAATCCTCATTTTTCTGTTACTTTACCTGTCTTTGACGAACAGGCAGGAAAATAAGAGAGGCAATAGCACGGAGTCTGTCATGCGAAGTTGCCGGAAAGGGGCCTCCCTTCGGGTATCGGGGCTGTCCTGGAAGCCCGGAAACAAGGGACCAGAATGTAAGAGCAATAGTAAGATGTCGGCAATCTTTATTTTGGTCCGGGGCAGACAAAGTCCCGATAGGCCCGAAGCGAGATAAGTTTCTGTACCTTCGGGAAGATAATGCAGGAAGAGAGGCTGGTGCAACTGCTGGAAAAGATACCGCCTGGAACAATCCTGTCAGGAAGAGAATATGAACAATCCGGGCTTCCAACGGGATGTTCCTTGAATATGATTTTGATGGGGTATGTAAATCTGAGCGGAATATTTGCTTTGTCATAATATATGCCTAAAAACATAAAAATTAATAGAATACAAATATAGATGTTTGGAAATATAAACAAAATATATAGATAAAAAACTTTAAATTAATCTATAATATTGTATAAAATGTTTCCTTAAAAATGGGCAAACCTCGGCAGAGAGTGTGTGTTTGGGAGAGAAAGTAAGTTCGGACGGCAATTCTTTGTCTGATTCATATTCATGCAAAGAATTGCCGTAGAGAAGATTAATATTTGAAACTGCTACCGCCTAAAAATTCGCGGATAATGGAAGTTGGAGGTATTTCCCGTGTGGGCACTGCCCGGATATAGGAAAAGAATTTTAAAAGCCGGAGTGCTTTGGAATGTTCAGGATATTGTTGGGTTACTTCTCTCAGCAGTGGTTCTGCCTGGATTTTCAGGGCTCCCAATTCATAAATCAGGGCAGAGTTGAAGATTGCATCTGCTTCTTCCTGATAAGGTACGATGTGTTTTTGTTCTCCGGTCAGGACACTTTCCCAGCGTTTGATGGTGTCGAGGGCTGAATAGTTGCGGTATCTATAATCTCTGACTAAGCGCCTGATGAGGCGGTTGTCTGCCGGGTTGATGAGATTGTGGTTATCTATGGAAATGGAAGTAAGGGCTGAAACAAAGATTTTAAATAAAGACTCCGGAGGAAGCAGTTGGGTTAATCTGGGATTCAGTCCGTGAATGCCTTCTACGATAATGACATTATTTTTAGTAAGCTTGCGTTTTTCTCCGTCGTAGTATCTTTGGCCTGTATCGAAGGAGAATTTAGGGATTTCGATTTCTTCACCCTGCATGAGGCGTTGGATGTTGTCTGTGAAGGTGTTGATATCAAGGGCATCTATGCATTCATAGTCATATTCTCCTTTTTCGTCCCGTGGGGTTTGTTCGCGGTTGACGAAATAGTTGTCAAGTGACAGGTTGACCGGTTTAATCCCATTTACCATCAGTTGGATGGCCAGGCGTTTCCCGAAGGTGGTTTTTCCGGAGGAGGAAGGGCCGGCAATGAGGATGACCTTTACTTTTCTCCGGAGGTTTTTGATTTTATCGGCGATTTGGGATATTTTCTTTTCGTGGAGGGCTTCGCTGATTTTAATCATGGGTCCGGAGTATTTTTTCTCAATAATGGTGTTGAGGTGTCCGATGTCCGTTATTTCCAGAATCTTTCCCCAGCGTTTATGTTCGCTGAAAACCTGATACAGATTATCCTGAGGCAGTACCGGCAGAAGTTCGGAAGGACAAGCCCGGTTGGGCAGTCGCAGGAGCATTCCTTTTTTGTAAGGTTCGAGGCCAAAAGTCTTGAGACAGCGGGTAGAAGGTGCCAGTGTGCCGTAAAAGTAGTCCGGCAGGCCGTCCAGATAGTAGAGAGAGGTGAACAGTTTTCCCCGGGTTTCCATCAATTCCGCTTTATCTTTAAGTCCCTTCCTGCGAAAAAGTTGTACGGCCTTATGGGTGGGGATTTCTTCCCGGATAATGGGAATGTTCCGGTTGATGATTTCCTGCATTTTCATCTTTATCCGTTCTATCACTTCCGGAGTCAGCAGCAAGTCTTTATTGCCTATCCGGCAGAAGATCCCGTTGGAAATAAAGTATTCTGCCCGAAGTATCTTTTTAGGAAATAGCTCTGATATGGCTTTGTAGAGTACAAAAATCAGGGTACGCGAATAAATGCTGTAACCATCGAGGGTTGTGACGTCTATAAAATTTACGACTAAGGGAGCCATGACTATGAACTGCAGGTCTTGCAGTTGGTTGTTTACCAGAGCTCCCAGGATGTTATCGTGGTTTTCCGGAAAGACGATTTTCCTGACTTCCTGCAAAGTGGTTCCCAGTTCAATGTTATAATCCTGTCCGGTGTTGTCGCATGTGATGGTTATGGTTTTCATATTTGTTTGTTTTGGAGTTAACGAATATACTCACAAATCGGTTATAAACAAATAGCAGGCCAAAAGAACCGGACCGGTTTTATTTTTTTACCGGAATTTTTATTTCGTAGGTTTTGTGGTGGGGATTGTGGAGGGTGTTTTTGCGCAACCAGGGATTAAAACGTTTCAGGGTTTTGTACGTAATGCCGTGTTCCCTGGCAAAATCGGCCCAGTCTTTGACCGTTTTTTTGACTTCAATGGCTTCTGTCTTTTCTATCGGGTAAGTTTCGTTTATTTCGAAATGATAAAGTTCCGGATGGGTCATAATCTGTTTCAGGGCCAGAATGCGGAATACATAACGTTCGGTTTCTTCTCCCAGCAGCAGGTTGTAATAATCGCTTTCTTTTTGTAATTGCATCTGTTTGGTAAGCATCGAGGTGCCGGCATTGTAGGAAGCGGCTGCGAGGGTCCATGAATTGAATTTGTTGTAGGCTTTTTGCAGGTAATCTGCTGCTGCTTTTGTTGCTTTTTCCAGATGATAGCGTTCGTCGACTTCGTTGTTGATTTCAAGTCCGAGGTCTTTGCCTGTGTCTTTCATGAATTGCCAGATACCGACGGCTCCTGCCGGCGAAACAATCAGGGGTTCCAGACGGCTTTCGATAACGGCAAGGTATTTGAAATCGTCAGGAATGTTGTATTTTTTTAAGAGGGGTTCCAGGACAGAGAATACGCGGGGAGCTTTTTTCAGGATTTGTAACGTGTGGGAATGTAGATAGGTGTTGACAATCAATTCTTTCTGGAGGGCTTCCTTTACGCTTGGTTGATGCAGGGGCACATTTTCTCCGGCAAAATCCATTTTTTGGGGAACGAATACGTCTGATGTCCGGGGTTCGATAGCTGTAAAGGATGTCCCGGTGCCGGAGATGAGAGTGTTTTTTTCTTTTGGGAAGGAATGGAAAAGGAAGAAGAAGAGATTTAAGACAGAAACGGTCAGGCAGATATAAATGAGAGAGTGTATATTTTTCATTATTAGCTTTATATTTGTACCTTACAAAGATACATGAAAAAAATGATTTTTAAATTCTTTATTTGGCAGGTATGTTTGATTTTGACCTTATGATTGACCGTCGGAGGACGGATTGTGTGAAATATGATAATTTGCAGGAGGCCTTCGGATGTGTGGATTTGCTGCCTATGTGGGTAGCGGACATGGATTTCCAGGCTCCTCCGGCAGTGGTGGAAGCAGCCCGAAAATGTTGCGAACATGGTGTATTCGGTTATACTTTTCGTACCGGTGAGAGTAAACAGGTTTTCCGGGAATGGGTAAAACGGCGCTATCGGTGGGAGGTCCGGGAGGAGTGGCTGTCTTCCAGTCCGGGGATTGTGACGGCTTTGTCGCTTTCAGTGAGGATTTTTACGGCTCCGGGTGATAAGGTTCTGATTCTTACTCCAGTGTATCCTCCTTTTCATTCTGTGGTGACTGATAACGGCCGCCGGCTGGTTTGCAGTTCTTTGCAACTGAAGGAAGGAAAATATGAAGTGGATTGGAAAAATTTTGAACAGGCATTGAAGGGGGGGGTGAAGTTATTTATTCTCTGTAATCCCCATAATCCGCTTGGGCGGGTGTGGAGCCGGGAAGAATTGCGACGGATGGGAGAGTTGTGTTGCCGTTATGGGGTGATGATTCTTTCCGATGAAATCCATGCTGACCTGACGTTGTCCGGAAATCGTCATACAATGATGGCTTCGGTTTCTGAAGAGATTGCCGGTATGACCTTGACGGCGATGGCTCCCAGTAAAACGTTCAATATTGCGGGGATGATGAACTCTGTCATTCTGGCTCCCAATCCGGAAATATTGCAGAGATATAACCGGGAATTGCTGGCTTTGCATCTGGAATTAGGCAATATTTTCGGTCATGTGACTTTAAAAGCGGCCTACCGGTATGGTGAGGAGTGGCTCAATGAGTTACTTTGTTATCTGGAAGGAAATGTAGAAATGGCCCAGGACTACTTCCGGCAGGAGTTGCCCGAAGTGAGTTTTGTAAAACCGGGGGCTTCGTTTTTGTTGTGGCTGGATTTCAGGAATACGGGTTTTAGCCATGAAGAGATGGGTGAACGTTTGCTCCGTCGGGGGAAAATCGGATTGAATGACGGTTTGGATTTCGGACCGGAAGGACGGGGGTTCCGCCGGATGAATATCGGATGTCCCCGAAGCATTTTGGAGGACGGGTTAGACCGGATTCGCCGGGCTGTCCGCTGAACCGGTCAGATTCTCTTTTTTTGCCAGTTGGCTATTTTCAGATAGGCTAAAGAGATTAGTCCGATGAGGGCGCCGTAAGTAAATTCGCTGGTCCATACCCATTCAACCTGTGAACCCAGGAAGGAAGCAAAGAACCAGACGGAGAAAGTATAGGCAACCAGAACGATGGATTCAAGAATCAGAGCGTAACTGGTGTTACCTGTCCCGGAAACGGCTTCAAACAGAGGAATGCCGAAACTCATGGCGAGTGAAGCACAGCAAATTACAAGCAGGGAAGGGATCGACGCTGTTGCCAGTGGGAGGTCCGGAGTGTAGATGGAGAGTACAGTGTGAGGCATCAACAGACAGCATAGCAGTACCGGAAGTATGGCAATGAGGCCTTGCCGGATGGTTTTGAATACGGTGGGAAGTACTTCTTTTTGCTTGCCTTCCCCGATGAGCCGGCTGGTGAGGGTATTGGCTGTGGCTCCGAAAGCGAAAACGGGAATCATCACGAGCATGTATACACTTCTGATAATTCCGGAGACTGCGATGGGAGTTTCTCCCATATGTTCTACAAGGGCAAAAAATATAAACCAGGTTCCGAAAGAAAGCAGTTTTTGAAACATGGTGGGAAGGGCCAGCCGGAGAAGGGATTTCATCAGCCAGCCTTCTAATTTGTGGAAATAGAACAGGGTGTAGCTTTTTAGGGGCAATACGCACAGGGTATAAATGATAAAGAAGAGAAAGGCTGATACTTCTGCACATACGGAAGCAAAGGCTGCACCTCCTACTCCCATTTGTGGAAATCCGAAGTGACCGAAGATCAAAGCGTAGTCCAGAAAGATATTTACGACAGCCATAATGAGGGTGGAGTAGCTGATGACCTTGGTATGGCCCAGGCCGATGTAGAGTGCCCGGAACAGGAAATTAAAGCAAACGAAAATGATGCCGTAGTGTCTGTAGTCCATGTATTCCAGGGCTGAGCGATAGATATTTCCGGATCGGATGACGTTTGCCAGGATTTGCTGGTTGAAAAAATGTTGTATCAGGAAGAGGGCGGAAGACAGGATGGTCACGAAAACCAACCCGTGTTCAAAGATGACGCCGATACGTTCCAGCCGGTTTTCTCCCAGTCTTCTGGCTACGATAATTTGAATACCCATTGAAAAGCCCCAGGCTAAGGTGGAATAGACATAGTAGTAGATTCCAGCCATCATGGAAGCTGCCAGGGCAATGCCGCTGACTCTTCCCAGAAAGGCAGTGTCTGTCAGGGTAATCAGGGTTTGTGCCAGATTACCGAATATGATAGGATAGGCGATTAACCAGATGGTTTTCTTGCTGATGGAACTTTTTCCTACTTTCATATTTAGAAGGCTTCGGTCATGTTCATATATATTCCCCATTTTTGTCCCGGTTCTTTACCGATGTCGAGGCGAAAGTTTTTACGGGGTTGCAGTTGAATGCGGAGGCCTACGCCATAGTTTAGCTTCCATTGATTCCAGTCGGCTGGCGTTTTGCCCAGTGTGCCTGTTCCGACCCAGGCTACGGCTCCGAATTTCGACCAGAAGGCCCCTCGTTCATAGGCTTCCTGTGACATGAACATGTGGCGGTATTCCACGATTCCGTAAGCCATGGATTTGTCCCGGTATTTGCCCCAGGGATAGCCACGCAGGTCAAAGGGATTTCCAAAATTGGGCAATTCGGTGTAAGGGACATGGTCCAGGCCTATTTGGGTTTTAGCGGTCCAGGCCAATACGCTTCTCCGGTGAAAAACCGGTTTGAAATGGCGGTATTCGAGTTCAACCATTTCGTAGTTGAAATTTCCGCCAAGGTATTTCCCGTAAAGGGTTCCCATGGCACTCAGGAAGATTCCCTGAAAAGGGGTGGCGACGTCATCCCGGGTATCATATTGGAAAAGACCTCCAATGCCTATGTTGTGGTATCTTTTGCCGTATGCAAGGATTTCCGGGCTGTGTTCCATCCAGGACGGCATGTCTTTGGAATAGGAATAATTGATGTCGAGCAGGGCCCCGGCATAGAGATGGGGGCGGATTTCCCACACGAAGCGGGGAAAAAATTGCAGGTTGGTTTTGTGAAAAGTAATCGAATCCTTGCCGAAAAGTTCTTTCAGCTTCTCGGCTTGTTTGATTTGGTCGTAACCTATTCCGTAGTAGTTGGCTGGTTCGGTTCTGTAACCGTATTTGATGTAAATACGGAATTTGTTTTCATTGAAAAATAGGGTACCGGCTCCGGCGGCTATAAAAGTTCCATTGATGGAGATGTTGAATCCTACCGGAATGAAAGAGCGTTGGCTGAGGGTGTCGTGTTGGTTCATCCGGAAGGTCATCAGCATGGCTCCTCCCACTCCTAAAGAGGCTTCCGGATTGTAGGAGGGGCCTCCTAATATGGATATCCAGACTTTTTTATGAGCCCGGATGGAATCTCTCTTCCTTTGGCGTTGGAATTGTTTTAGCTGTCTGTCGCTCAGATGTTCGTTCAGGCTGAGGGTGTCTCCGGAAATGTTGGCGGGGACCGAATCTTGCTCTGAAAAAACCGGTGAGGTCAGGAAAAAAAGAAAGAAAAGTAATAGTATTTTCATGATTGTTTTAAAAGTGTGTCAAATTTACTTCAAAAATTGTACTAAAAGATAAAACGGGTGTTAATTTATATTATTTGTTAAATAACGTCTTTGAGATAAGCGGTGTTCGGTATTTTAATATTAATTTTGTGAAGGTATAGTAAAAATATTTCTCTGATTTATAATTATTACAATTATGACTATTGAAGAACAAGTGAATGAGGGCATTAAAAATGCCATGAAGGCCCAAGATAAAATACGGCTGGAAACGATGCGTAATATCAAAAAAGTCATTCTGGAAGCGAAAACGCGTCCGGGTGCCGGCGATCACATTGAAGATAGCGAGTGTATCAAGTTGATTCAAAAACTCGCAAAACAGGGACGTGAATCTGCCGGTATTTATCAAGGACAGGGGCGCGAGGATCTTTATGCTCAGGAAATGGGACAAGTGGCCGTTTTGGAAGAATTTTTACCCAAGCAATTGAGCGAGGCGGAATTGACAACCGCTTTAAAGGAAATCATTGCTTCAGTAGGTGCTTCTTCTCCTCAGGAAATGGGAAAGGTGATGGGAGTGGCTACGAAAAAATTGGCAGGGCTTGCTGACGGTAAGGCTATTTCTGCCAAGGTAAAAGAGTTACTTGCCTGATCTTTTCCTGTCGTTCAATTGTTTAGTGCCTGAGGCCGAAACGGTTGGACGATTTTTGTTTGTCTTTTCAATTATGGGAAGGGGAGAGATGATTCTTTTGACGGATGCAGGACGGGTTTAATCAGCGATTGGTATTCGTGAATCAGGTTGGGTGTGAGTGTTTCTTCACGGATGCCTTGTTCCAGTGCGGATTCGGTCCAGAACCGGCCTTCGTCTACTTCGTCGTTGGCAATGCGGATCTGGTTGTAGCGGGTGCAGAGAAAAGAAAATACAAGTTCACGTTCCCGCGGACTTTCCCAGATGTAATGTCCCAGGAACCGGGCTTCGAAGTCTGTAATCCCCAGTTCCTCGCAGGTTTCCCGTTTCAGGGCGTCTTCCACCTTTTCGTTCCATCCGATGTGTCCGCCTACGGCGGTGTCCCACATGCCGGGAAGGAGGTCTTTTTTCATGCTTCTTTTTTGTAAAAAGAGCCGGTGTTGTTTGTCAATGATGTGCAGATGGACCACCGGATGAAGTAATTTACGGCCGGAATGGCATATACTCCGGGGAGCTTTACCAATGACTTCTCCTTTTTCATTAACTAAGGGAAGCCATTCTTCTTTTTTCATCCTGGAGGATAGGATATGGTTGCGGATGTAGAGTGCGGCAAAAAAGAAGCCCAATAAAAGGTAGAGCAATGTACTGGTGATGAACTTGGTTGTTGGCTGAGGGAAAAACAGGATAGCCGAATAGACTAAAAGGGTGTGTGAAGACAACAGGAAAAACAAGTAGCGGAGCAATCTGCGCATTTCTTTTACCTGTTGGGGGAAAGGGTGTAGTTCTTTCCGGCAGGAGGCAGGCAGGGTGGCTGTCAAATCGGCTTTTGAAAAAGCGAATATGCCCGTCAGCAGACACAAGCCGGTTTCTATAACGGCGGGTTGTAGCCTGGCAAAAAGGCTGTTTTCCGGTAGGAGTATAAGCAATCCGGGCAAACAAAAGAATAGAGTGGTCCACCCAATCATTGGGTCGTACCTTTTTTCCCGGATACGGGTGTGGAGGAGTTCTATGGTGCCTAATCCCAGTGCAACATAGATTCCGTTTTCCGGACCTAAAAATTCATCTGCAATGAAATAGGCTGCAATGAGTAACAGTGAGGGAAACAGACTTTTTAATAAATGAGGCATGGTATAGATTGTAAATGACGGGCAAATTTAATGATTTTCCGATTCAGGTTAAAATAACTAATTTTGTTTTCGCGGACAGGAAGTTTGCCGTGTTGTTCATAAAAATTGAGATATGCTTACAGTTGTCGGAATTTTGTTGGGGGGTGTGCTCTGCGGTTTCTTGTTGAGGAAACGGAAATTAAAATGGTTGCCGGGTTTTATTACGGTGGCAATCTGGACTTTATTGTTCGCATTGGGAATGGCTGTCGGAAGTCATGAAGAGCTTTTGAATCATTTGGATATCATTGGTTGGCAGGCTCTGCTACTTAGTGCGGGGGCAGTTTTGGGGAGTGTGGTGTTGTCGGGTGTGGTTTATTATTTTTTCTATAAGAATAGGGGTAAATGACAAATAACTTGCGATGAAAAGCAGTCTGATAATCATGTGTTTTTTTCTCATGGGCTTGTTATTGGCTTATGGGCATATCTTACTTGGCACAGTGACAAGATATGATTTCAGTATGTATGTACTTTATGTGTTGATGTTTTTGGTGGGTATGAGCATTGGCAATGATTTTAAGGTTTTGCAGGCATTGAAAGAACAGAACTGGAGAATTTTTTTTGTGCCTCTGGCTACTATTCTGGGAACCTTGGCCGGAAGTGCTTTGGTGAGTGTGGTGTTGTCCGGACGTAGTTTAACAGATTGTTTGGCCGTGGGAGCCGGTTTCGGGTATTATTCCCTGGCTTCTGTATTTATTACGGAGTACAAAGGAGCGGAATTGGGGACTGTGGCTTTAGCTGCCAATATCATCCGTGAGATGATAACTTTATTGGGAGCTCCTCTGTTGGTTTGCTGGTTTGGCAAACTGGCTCCGATTAGTGCTGGCGGTGCGACGACAATGGATACCACTCTTCCGGTGATTACCCGTTATGCCGGAAAAGAATTTGTTATCGTTTCGGTATTCCACGGATTTGTCGTAGATTTTTCCGTTCCTTTCCTGGTTACGTTTTTCTGCAAGATATAGGGAGGTTTTCTTTTTATCGTTTGTTGCGTTCTATTTCCCGTAGATTCTCCAATTTCTTCTTGCGTAAAAATCCGTTGATGTCTTCCAGATGTTCGGTTACTTTCTGGTTACCGAATTCATATACTTTGCTTACCAGTCCATTCAGGAAGTCGCGGTCGTGGGAGACGAGAATCACCGTACCGTCGAAATCGGCCAGCGCATTTTTCAGGATGTCTTTTGTTTTCAGATCCAAATGGTTGGTCGGTTCGTCGAGAATCAGCAGATTAACAGGTTGCAACAAAAGTTTTATCATGGATAGGCGGGTCCTTTCGCCTCCTGAGAGTACTTTTACTTTCTTGTCAATATCGTCGCCACTGAACATGAACGCCCCCAGCAGGTTTTTGGTGTTGCTTTTCAATTCCAGCGGAGTCACTTCGTCAATGGTCTGAAACACGGTTAAATCTTCGTCCATCAAGGAGGCTGCATTTTGGGCGAAATAACCGATTTGAACATTATGGCCTAAAGTCAGGTGGCCGGTATAATCTGTGATTTCTCCCATCAGACACCTGACCAGTGTGGATTTTCCTTCGCCGTTTCTGCCGACGAAGGCCACTTTTTCTCCGCGCTGAATGGTGAAATTGGCATGATTGAACACTTCATGGTGGCCATAATGTTTGGAAAGGTCATCGACAATCACCGGGTAATTGCCGGAACGGGGAGAAGGCGGGAATTTCAGCCGGAGTGCAGAGGTGTCTTCCTCGTCGACTTCCAGTAATTCCAGTTTCTCCAGCATCTTCACACGGGATTGCACTTGCAGGGTTTTGGAATAAGTACCTTTGAAGCGTTCAATGAATTCTTTGGTTTCGGCAATCATTTTCTGTTGTTCGTCAAAGGCTTTTTGTTGTTGTATGCGTCTTTCTTGCCGGAGTTCCAGGTATTTGGAGTAATTGACCTTGTAATCATAAATCCGTCCCATGGTGACCTCAATGGTCCGGGTGGTGATGTTGTCGATGAATGTTTTGTCGTGCGAGATGACGACAACGGCTTTACCGTTGTTGATTAAAAAATCTTCCAGCCATTGGATGGAATCAATGTCGAGGTGGTTGGTCGGTTCATCCAGCAACAGGACATCCGGATTTTTAAGCAGCATTTTAGCCAATTCGATCCGCATTCGCCATCCGCCGCTGAAATCGCTGGTCGGACGGTGTAAATCTTCCCGTTTAAATCCCAGTCCGAGCAAGGTTTTCTCTACGTCGGCTTCGAAATGGGTGAGGTCGATGCTATAGAATTTCTCGCTTAAAGCGGATACTTCTTCAATCAACTTGTAGTATTCCGGAGATTCGTAGTCTGTACGCTCTGTGAGTTGCTGGTTCAAGGATTCAATCTTTTTCTCCATCTCAAAAAGATGGGCGAATGCCTGGGCGGCTTCTTCGTATACCGTTCGTCCGTCTGCTGTCATCAAATGCTGGGGCAAATAGGCAATGACGGTATCTTTGGGGGCGGATACATTCCCCCGGGTGGGTTTTCGTTCTCCGGCCAGAATCTTCAGCAAAGTGGATTTGCCTGCTCCGTTTTTACCCATCAGGGCAATCCGGTCTTTCTCATTGATTTGGAAGGAGATATCCTTAAATAGAGCTCGGTCACCAAATTCTACGGTAAGTCCGTCAACTGAAATCATAAATAGAATGTGCTAAATTTAGATTGCGGTTAATACGACGGCAAAGGTATATGAAATGAATTAATCTGCCATAATAATCCTTGTTTTAAATAAACGGTAGTGAGTTTGTGATGGAAAATATGTGATTTCAAAGAGAGAAGTTAAGCGAGACTCTAAGCGAGTGGTAATGATTCGTGTATTTGAGATTTTGAAATTAACGGAGACCGATTTGGTGTTGAAGGCGGTAGAACAGTTAGATTTGACGAAGAAGGGAGAAGAATTGTTGCGGTCAAAAGAGGATTATGTAATGTCTTATAAAAGGAAGACGGAAGAGGAGTGAAAAATAAAACAGGGCCACCAGATTGGTGGCCCTGAGTATTTAGAGAATCTGGCGATTATTTTACCGTGTTCATGTGAACGATTAATTCCAGAACTTTATTTGAATAACCCCATTCATTGTCATACCAGGAAACAAGTTTCACAAAGTTTTTATTCAATGCGATACCGGCTTTTGCGTCGAATATGGAAGTGCGGGCATCTCCTAAGAAATCGGAAGAAACCACATCTTCTTCGGTATATCCCAGTATACCTTTCATATCCCCTTCTGAAGCTTCTTTGATTGCAGCTTTGATTTCGTCGTAAGATGCTTCCTTAGCCAAACGGAAGGTAACATCTACTACAGATACATCTAATGTCGGAACGCGGAAAGACATACCGGTCAGTTTGCCGTTCAGTTCGGGAATAACTTTACCTACAGCTTTAGCGGCACCTGTTGATGAAGGGATAATGTTACCGGCAGCAGCACGTCCGCCTCTCCAGTCTTTCATGGAAGGACCATCTACGGTTTTCTGGGTGGCTGTGGTGGCGTGAACCGTCGTCATCAAACCTTCGATAACCCCGAATTTGTCGTTGATAACTTTGGTCAGCGGAGCCAGACAGTTTGTGGTGCAAGATGCGTTGGAAACAATGGTTTGACCTTTGTATTCTTTGTTGTTTACACCCATTACGAACATCGGAGTGTCATCTTTGGAAGGTGCAGACATTACCACCCGTTTTGCTCCGGCTTTGATGTGGGCTTCTGCTTTTTCTTTTGTCAGGAAAAGACCTGTTGATTCAACAACATATTCAGCTCCTACTTCATTCCATTTCAGGTTTGCAGGATCTTTTTCGGCAGTTACGCGGATAGCCTGGCCGTTAACGACCAATTTACCATCTTTTGCTTCTGCGGTTCCGTTAAAACGACCGTGCATGGTGTCGTATTTCAGCATGTATACCATATAGTCTACATCGATCAGGTCATTGATTCCTACGATTTCAATATCGTTGCGAGTCATTGCTGCCCGGAATACCAGCCGGCCGATGCGACCGAATCCGTTGATACCAACTTTAATCTTTGCCATTTTTTTATTTTTAAGGTTATAAATCTGTTTATTTCACTTCAAAATTACAATAAAGTCATTACTTTAACGTAAATTGAAAGCAAAAGTCGTTAAAAAAAACACTCAAACGATTTCATTTAAACACGATGGGAGACAGTGGTGATTTCTGTATAAGCCGGGCATTTGCGGTCTATAGCGCAAGAAGATAAAAGCCCCAGCAAAAACAAACTGAGAGCGAGGCCGATAATTACTTTTTTCATTTTCATCATGAATCATCTTAATTTAAAAATCCCCTAACCAGTCTTTTTAGTGGGTGACCGGTTACGGATTTAGGTTTTCGTAAAACGTGGGACGTTTGTATAAAACGTACTTTAATTAAAGTTAATTACAAATGTACGGAAAAATATTAGAATAGCCAAACGGAAGAAAATAGAGGAATTTTTTACAGGAAAAAGTTTGTGCAAACGTTTTAAATGATTATATTTGTCTCCGAAATACAGACTATATTGCTTTTGTAAGTGTAGTAAATTTATTGTTAGTGTGTTGGGAAGAGGCCGTCAGGCCTCTTCTTTATTTTGCAGGGCTACCATTAAAATGTTTTGGGTGAACGGGGTGATTTTAAAACGTTCATCGGGCCGATGGCCAACAACCCAGGCAATTTCTCCTTCGGAAACGAGCAGGAGGCAATCCTGTTTTTGTTTGGTGCCGAACTTTTGGTCCGTAAAATAATCGCTTAGTTTCTTTTTGTTTCTTTTCATTCCCAACGGGTAAAAATAATCGCCGGTCTGCCAGTTCCGAAGGGTCAGGGGAAAAATGATTTTATCCGCATCGAGGCAGGCAATCCGGGAATCTGCAGGAATCTTAAACTTCGGATGTACAGGGAAAAGAGTGAGGGAAAGAGTTTGGTGGCCGATGGTATATTTTCCCGGTGCATCTATACGCATATCGACAGTGGAAAGACTTGCTTTAGGATAAAGCTGCCACGCAGAACGTCCTTTCACCAGTATATGTTGTCCGGATTCAAATTGTTTGCCGGAAACGGAAGAATGGGTATTCAGTATGTTTCGGATTTGGCTTTTGTTGAAGCCGAAAGGTTTTAAGGTTTCATACAGGAAAGTAAAGGGAGCCGGACCGGCTAAGGTTTTCCGGATGTCGACAGACAGTTCGTCTCCTTCGGAACTCAGAATTTGGTTCTGCAACTGACGAATACCGTATTGAAAAATTTGTTCTGTTTCTTTCAGGTTGTTGCAGTTCTCAGTGAGGGTGTTCAGGAAAGAGGGATTGATTTCCTTGAATACCGGAATCACGGTATGTCTGATTTTGTTGCGGACATAATCGAGGGTGTTATTGCTGGAATCGGTGCGGTACTCCAGGTGATGGTGGCGGGTGTAAGCCAGGATATCCGTGCGGGAGCAGCGGAGCAGCGGACGAATAATATCTCCCTGAATGGGTTGGATTCCGGTTAGCCCTTTGATTCCGGTACCCCTGCACAGGTTGATGAGCACGGTTTCTGCAACATCGTCGGCGTGGTGGGCTACAGCAATATAGTCCATTTTTTTTATGGTTTTCATTTCCCGGAACCAACTGTAACGGAGTTCCCGTGCAGCCATTTCAATGCTTATGCCGTGTTCCTGCGCATAGGCGGTCGTATCGAATTTTTTTTCACTGTGGGGAATGGCGTGATGCTCACAGAATTGTTTGACAAACTGTTCGTCCTGGTTTGATTCTTTGCTGCGGAGGGAAAAATTGCAGTGTAGTGCCCATATTTTCAGGCCAAGATGTTTGAAAGCATGCAGGAGCGAGATGGAATCGGCTCCTCCGCTGACGGCCACCAAAAAGGATGACTCCCGGGAAATCCGGTAGTGTTCTAAAAAATCGTTTATCGTTTCCTGAATCATGTGTGATGCTAAAGATTAGGAGTCTATTTCGCTCAATTCCAGCCAACGCATTTCTTTTTCATCTAAAACGGTCAGGATTTCCCCAATTCGGTTTGATTTTGTCATTAGTTCTTCCGGCGAAAGGGTTCCGGAATTAAGGGCATTTTCAATTTGTGTTTTTTCCTGGTTCAAAGCATTCATGTCTTTTTCCAATTGCTCCATTTCCTGACGTTCTTTGAAGCTGAGTTTCTTTTTCTTTGCTGTCTTCCCTTCTGTTGGGGCAGCCGGGAAAGGAACCGTGTTCTTTTTGTTTTCTTTATCTGTTTTTTCCTTAGCTTCTTTCTCTTCTTCTTTTTTATTTTTGTAAATGGTGTAATTCCCCGGAAAATCCCGGACAATTCCTTCTCCTTCGAAAGCGAATATCCGGTCGACTACTTTATCCGTAAAAAAACGGTCGTGAGATACCACCAATAGACAGCCTTTAAAATTTTTCAGATAGTCTTCCAGTACGTTTAAGGTGATAATATCCAGATCGTTGGTGGGTTCATCCAATATGAGAAAATTGGGATTGCTCATCAGTACGGTCAGGAGGTAAAGGCGCCGCCGTTCTCCTCCGCTGAGTTTACTGACCAGGGAGTATTGCTGTTTGTCTGTAAACAGGAAATACTCCAGGAACTGGGAGGCTGACATCACTTTGCCGTTTCCAAGGTCAATGCGTTCTGAAATGTTTTTGACAATATCAATGACCCGTTCGTCTTCGCGGAAACTGATACCTGCTTGTTTGTAATATCCGTAAACTACGGTTTCACCGATAGAGATGGTTCCGGAGTCCGGTTCCAGGTTGCGGGTAATGATGTTGAGGAATGTGGATTTTCCTGCTCCGTTTTTGCCGACAATGCCGATTTTTTCTCCCCTGACAAATTTGTAAGAAAAATTTTTCAATACGTAGCGGCCGTCAAAGCTTTTGGAGACATTTTCCAGTTCGAGAATTTTTTTACCCAGTCTTTTGCCTTGTATATCCAGTTCCAGCTTTTTTTCTACCGTATTTTGCGCGGCGGCTTCTTTCAGTTTGTAAAAGTTGTCAATCCGGTATTGGGCTTTATGGCTGCGGGCTTGTGGCATCCGGCGCATCCATTCCTGTTCGGTCCGCAGCAGATTGCGGGCTTTATCTATGGCCAGATTCCGGTTTTCGATGCGTTCTGCTCTTTTTTCCAGATAATAAGCATAATTCCCTTCATAAGAGAAAAGTCCGTATTCGTCTATTTCGATAATTTGATTGCAAACCCGGTCCAGAAAATAGCGGTCGTGGGTGACCATCAATAGGGTGGAGTTGGATTTTCCTAAATATTCTTCCAGCCATTCCGTCATTTCAATGTCCAGGTGGTTGGTCGGTTCGTCCAGAATCAGAAAATCGGGATTGCCGATCAGGATTTTAGCTAATCCGACCCGTTTTTTCTGGCCTCCGGAGAGTGTCCGTATTTTTTTTTCATAGGTATCTATCTTGAGTTTTGATAGTATTTGCTTTATGACTGTTTCATAATCCCATGCAGAATGGAGGTCCATTTCCGGGATTAATTTTTCCAGTGTTACGGTATCGTTATGGGTTATTGCATTTTCATAGGCCTTGATGAGTTGCAGGACCGGTGTCTCTGTATGGAAAACTTCTTCAAAAATGGTGTTTTCCGCTTCGAGAAGAGGTTCTTGTTCCAAGATTCCGACAGTGATGTCATTGCGGAAAATGACCGTTCCGGTTTCGGGAGTGTCTTTTCCGGCAATGATGCGGAGGAGGGTGGATTTCCCCATACCGTTTTTGGCAATCAGGGCCACCTTTTGTCCTTTTCCGATACCGAATGAGATATTTTCAAAAAGGAGTTGTTCCCCGAAACGTTTGCTTAAATGGTCTACCTGTAAATAACTGAGCATATGACAATGGATTTGGTGTTTGGGGTTATTTCGTAATTTGATTATCTTTTTTCAAATATTTTTTCCGTTCGTTTTCCGGAAAGTGTTCAATGGCATAACGTAGCATAGTCCGCGGCATTTGGGAATATCTCGGTTTCAGAAAATCCGTCAGTACTTGACGGTCTTTTTTTCCGACTTCGCGGAGCAACCAGCCGACTGCCTTGTGTATGAGGTCGTGGGGATGGTCCAGCAATAATCCGGAAATGGCCAGACAATCCCGGAAATCTCTTTGGCGGACAAAATGCATGCAGGTGACAATGGATATGCGTTGTTCCCATAAGTTGGAAGAGTGTGCCAGTTGGTAGAGCAGGTCTCTTTGTCTGTTGTTCAGCCAGACGCCCAATAGTTTGTAACAGGTTAAATCCACCAAATCCCAGTTGTTGATGTAGGGGAGAGAGGCCAGGTAAAGGTCGACGCAGGATTGGCGGAACTCTTCCTGTTTATTTTTTGTGAATTGTTCAAGCAGAATCAGCAGGCCCGTCAGGCGCACTTCATGCCAGGGTGAAGCGATTAATTCCCGGATAACCGGAAAGTTTGCGTCGCGGAATTGCCGGGCTATGGTTCGTTGCTCGGGCACAGTGACACCCAGAAAAAGGTCACCTTCCCCGTATTGTCCCTTAGCGGTTTTAAAGAAGCGGGAGAGATGTGCTGATTTTTCGGGATTCCCTGACGCTTGCAGGGCATCTATAATTTGTTGCGTTGTTACCATAGAGAGTTGTTGTCTTGGTTTAGTTCAGCTTCTTTTTCCATACCCATTGTTCCAGCAATAAAGCGAACACGGCAAAAATGAGGAACCAGCGGGTGAGGTATCGGTTGTTGTCCTGCAGGACAATTTCCTTTACCAAGTCGCTGTTGTGATTTAGCCGGGTGGTTTTTATTTTTTCGATATGTGCTTCCGGAAGGTATTTTTCTAATTCTTCCGGAATGCAAAATTCCAATGCCGATTCGTTCCGATCATAATTCCAGGCTAAAATATCGAGGAGCTTTTCGTTTTGCATGATTTTATATAGTCCGGCTTCCCGGATATGGCCAGCATTTGTCAAAAGAAGGTCTCCGCTGAAATCTTTGCGGAATTCCGGCAGGAATTCGAAGTGATTTTCTTCTTTTTTGATCTGTATAGGAATATTTTCTGTATATTCCTTGCTGTTGATTGTGATAGGCTTATCCGTATTAAAAAAATAAGACGTGTTGAGGGAGAGGTTCATCCGGCAAGCCATATTGGCCATCAGCGGCACAAAAAGAGGATGGTAGACCATGTCGCTGTTATCGGGAGCAAAACTGAATGCCGAGAGATATAAGTTGCCTTTTCCTATTGTCTGGGCTGCCAGTAGGGTATTTTTTCGTTTGTCAAGCAGGATTTTCTCCGCTTTTTTATTGGAGGATATGGGATAGTACTGATGAATGTACGGGAGTACGGCTTTTTTGTCCTCTTTTTCAAAAACCTCCCTGAAGAGGGCGGATTGGGTTTCAATGTCTGACAGCATAGTGGTGGTGTCGGCGTCTCCCAACAGGGGGGCCTGTAATTTTGCCAGGAATTGGTTTATTCCGGCAGGGTTGTCCGAGGCCGGTAAAATAAAAAGGTTACCTCCGTTTGCTACATATTCCTTCAGAGCATTTGCCAGGGCCGGGGAAAATTCCGGAATACCGTCCAGGATAATCAGATTGTAAGACGAAAAATGGCGATTAGCCTGGCTTGCTACCGGTGAGGAGGTAAAATGGAAAAGAGTGGTGTCGGAAAAGAATTTGCCGAAACAGGGATTGGGCTGGCTTTTCCAGAGGTACAACACGGGGGCATGTCCGTTGAGGCGATAGCTGAAATAAAATTTATTGTCAAATACCACTGGGAAATCCGATATTTCGACTATCCCTTCATAAAATCCGTCTTCTGTATTCAGGTAGCTGAGGTCAATCGTTTTTTCTTCGTTAGGGGCCAGGTGGGTTTGCTGTATGTTTTTCTTTTTTCCGTTAATGGTCAGACTGACGGGAATGTGATGGTATTCGCGGTTGGATGCATTTACCAGGGAAATGCGGATGTTCTCCGGCTGATTCCGTTGGTGGGAAGCCTGGCTGAAACTGACTTCCCGGATGAAAATATTGTTTTGATTTTCCGGTTGTAACAGAAGTAATACGGATTTTTGTGTAGTGTCGGTTTTTATATTGGGAAAATCACAGTTTTTCTTTTGAAAATCAGATACGATAAACAGGGTGGACGAAGAAGCCAGTGCAGCAGCTTCTTTGTAGATTTGTGACAAAGGCTTGCTGAGCGGGCTGATTTGTATGCTGCCCAATACTTGCTGCATTTGTTCTTTAGTGAAAGGCATATCGGAGAGGGGATCGTTGGTCAGCAGCCTGAAGCGGGTACCTGAAGGATAGGTGTTGACAATGTCAAAAAGATACTTTTTTGCTTCTTCGAACAGGCTGCCGTTGGTCCCGGTATTGGTCATGGAAAAGGAATTGTCCACGTAGATGATGATTTCATTTCCGTTTTTTTCCGTTTGTCCGGCTTTATGCCCGGGAGCAATGTAAGGTGTGCTGAACGCTATTACAATACAGGTAAGGATGAGCAGGCGCAGGAACAGGAGTAACCAGTGCTTTATCTTTGAACTGTTTTTCTTTTGTTGCTGCAAAGAGGTTAAAAAATTAAAATTGCTGAAGTAAACTTTCTTATATTTCTTCAGACTAAAGAAATGCAATAAAACGGGAATAGTCAGGAAGAATAATCCGTATAGGAAAACCGGATGCAGAAACTGAATGACGAACAGCATGCAATAGTAAATTTGGAATGTTTGGTTTTGGCGCTATAAAAGTAGTAATAATTTCTTTTGCACAGTGAGAAAAACTTTTTTTGTTCGTGGTGGAAAACGGTTTCTTTTATCTGTATGATTATCAGTCTGGAGAATGCATATGTTAGTAAAAAAGGCGTTTTTGTTATTAAAAAGCGGTTTAAAATTCCGATAGATAATTTTTTTAGTTGTATTTTTACCACAAATATCATAAAATGGGAATTTATGTCTAAGATTATTGCTATTGCTAATCAAAAAGGTGGTGTAGGAAAAACGACGACTTCTGTAAATTTAGCTGCCAGTTTGGCTGTTTTAGATCAAAAAATTTTGTTGGTAGATGCTGATCCTCAGGGAAATGCTTCCTCTGGTTTGGGATTTGATGTTCAGAAATTAGGGGATACGACTATATATGAATGTCTGGTAGACGGTCTGGAGGCCGGGAAGGCCACCCTGCCGACAGAGATAGAACGTTTGTCTCTTTTGCCTTCCAATATCAATTTGGTGGGGGCGGAAGTGGATATGATGAATTTACCGGAACGGGAGAAGATATTGAAAAAGATATTGGATGCAGAGCGGGAGAAATATGATTATATATTGATAGATTGTTCTCCTTCTTTGGGATTGATTACTGTAAATTCTCTGACTGCGGCAGATTCTGTTATCATTCCGGTCCAGTGTGAATATTTTGCTTTGGAAGGATTAGGCAAGTTGTTGAGTACGATTAAATTGATACAGAAACGATTAAATACGAATCTGGAAATTGAGGGATTCGTATTGACGATGTATGATGCGCGTTTGCGGTTATCCAATCAAGTGGTGGAGGAAGTCCGGAAAAATTTTCAGGATATGGTTTTTCATACTTTGATTAATCGTAATACGAAACTGGCTGAAGCTCCGGGATTCGGACAGCCTGCTATTTTATATGACGCCAATAGCCGTGGTTCGGAGGATTATATGTTGTTGGCACAAGAATTGTTGAAAAGAAATCAGGAATAAAAATTTATGGCAAAGAAAAATGTATTAGGACGGGGATTGGGAGCTCTTATTGCTGACGCTGTGGATGAGCCTGTAACGAGAGAGGTGGTTGTATCGGCCATGCAGGAGTTGAATTTGGCGGATATACGCCCCAATCCTTTTCAGCCCCGTACGGAGTTTGATGAAGAGGCCCTTCAGGAATTGGCAGCTTCCATAAAGTCCATCGGGATTGTTCAGCCCATTACCGTGCGAACCATAGAGAACGGGAAGTATGAGATTGTAGCCGGAGAAAGGCGCTTCCGGGCTTCTAAGCTGGCAGGACTGACGACTATTCCGGCTTATATCCGGAAAACGGAGGATGAAAGTTTGCTGGAACTGGCTTTGATAGAAAATATCCAACGGGAAGATTTGAATGCCATTGAAGTGGCTATCAGTTATCAGCGGTTGATGGACGAATGTAATCTCACTCAGGATGCTTTGAGTGAGCGGGTGGGCAAAAAAAGGTCAACCATCGGGAATTATCTTCGTTTGTTGAAACTTCCGCCGCAGATTCAACTGGCTGTTCGGGATAAAAAAATATCTATGGGGCATGCGCGTGCCATATTGGGTGTGGAAGATGCTGATACCCAGTTGATGATTTTTGAGCAGATTCTCAAATACGATTTTTCGGTCCGTAAGGTGGAGGAGATTGTGCGTGAAATTGTAAATCCCCGTGAGATGGAAGAGATGCCGGGAGAAGAGGCTGTGCCGGAAGAACGCCCGAGAAAGGAGAACGAAATCGGAGATTATATAGAATTGCAGAAACATCTTTCCAGCCGTTTTAATACCAAAGTGGAATTGAAACGAAACGAGAAAGGGAGAGGAAAGATTATCATCGGTTTTAAATCGGATGCTGAACTGGAAAAGATTATCGAGTTGTTGGATAAGATTGAATGAGAAAGATTGTTTTAATAATTTCAATTATATTATTTTGTTACAGGGGGGAGGCTGCTGTCCGGGAACGGGATTCTGCTCAGGTGGAAATCGTTGCAGACAGCATGGAAATGATAAAGAAGGTGCTCCGGAAACCCCATTCTCCGCATAAAGCTACCATCATGGCAATGATTCTTCCGGGTTCCGGTCAGATTTATAACCGTCAATGGTGGAAGGTACCTATTTTATACGGGGGGATTGCTGCGGATATTTATGGGATTACGTGGAATCAGAGGCATTTTAAGGACTATCGGGATGCTTATGTCCAATGGGTACGATACCTGGAGGAGAAAGCAATTAATCCGGACACTCCTTATCCTGAAAATCCTGCCTGGGATAAGATACCGAAAGGATTTGACGTACAGACCGACCCTTTTTTGCAGACTAAAGCCGGGCAGGATTGGTTTAAAAATACGCTGAATAACCGGAAGACTTCTTTTAAGCGAAATCGGGATTTGTGTTATATTGTAATGGCGGCGATTTACGCTATTAATATCATTGATGCGGCTGTATATGCCCATTTTTATAATTTTGAGATAGATGATGACCTGAGTCTTCATATTCAGCCGACAACGACCTACACTGCGATGGGGGGCGGGTTTGTCGGCTTGACACTGTCTTTGAATTTTTGATATGTGTAATAAATTAGGTGTAATTTGAAAATGATGCGTTTTGTAATTGGGACACTGGCTTTATTGCTGGTTGAAATGGTGTGGGGTAATAAAATCAGTAGTGATTTTGTTGAAATTGCCGGACTGGTGGAAGAAAAAGACATTTTGAAAGATTCTATTCCCCGGTCTTTTCTAGATAAACTGGATTATTATTATACAGCTTGGTTTGTCAGTAAACAGGATAGTATTGATTATGTGGATTCTGCCTGTATTGCTGAAAGTGTCCGGAAAGTTGTGATGTGCAGTGATTCTGTCTATTTGGCCCGGCTGGACTCTTTGCAATCGGCAATACCTCTTTCTTTTAATGATATCGTGCGGAATTATATTGAGCTTTATACGGTAAAGAAACGTTTTCAGGTTGCCAATATGCTGGGATTGAGTGAGTATTACTTTCCTATTTTTGAGGAGGCGTTGGATGCGGAATGTATGCCTTTGGAGTTGAAATATTTGCCGGTGATTGAAAGTGCTCTGAATCCCCGGGCTTTTTCGCGTGCCGGAGCTTGCGGCCTTTGGCAGTTTATGTATTCTACCGGGAAAATGTATAAATTGGAAATCAATTCTTTTGTAGATGAAAGAAGGGACCCTGTATTGGCGACCAAAGCGGCAGTCCGTTATTTGAACGATTTGTATGGCATTTACGAGGACTGGATATTGGTGATTGCGGCTTATAATTGTGGTCCGGGGAATGTCAATAAAGCGATTCGCCGCTCGGGAGGGAAGAAAAATTACTGGGATATTTATTATCACTTGCCCAAGGAGACCCGTGGATATGTGCCGGCTTTTATTGCAGCGAATTATGTTTTTGGTTATCACAAGGAACATGGAATATATCCCATAGAACCAGGTTTACCCCGGATGTGTGACAGCATTGTAGTGAATGATGCTGTTCATTTTGACCAGATTGCGGCCAAGTTGGATCTTTCCGTTGAACAGCTGAGGGATTTGAATCCCCAGTATCGTGTGGATGTTATTCCTGCAGGATTCGGCAAATCTTATGCTTTGAAAATGCCGTATAATCATGTCAATGATTTTATAGATAACCAGGATTCTATTTTTGCTTGTAATCGTTCGAAGTATTTCAATGATGCGGACCGGACGGCTGACCCGAAAGCCCGGATTAAAGTGCATGCCCAGGATATCGGTCAGGAAGGCCGTGTGCGTTTGGTGTACGTTGTGAAGTCGGGAGATGTTCCGGGAGGAATAGCTTTAAAATTCAATGTCCGTTTGGCGGATTTGAAGTATTGGAATAATCTGGACCGCCGGATGACTATTCGTCCGGGGCAGAAGCTGGTGGTATATGTTCCGGAAAATAAAGCGGCCCAGTATGCCAGTAAAGCTTCTTATTCCCGAAAGGTGAATAATGTTGCCAGTGCTCCTCAGGTGGAAACCATTGACGGAGAGTTTGTATATTATACTGTAAAGAAAGGAGAAAACCTGTGGACCATTGCCAAGAAATATCCAGGGGTGTCTAACCGCGATATTATGAGATGGAACGGAATTTCTGAAAGTCAGGTAAAAGATATTAAGCCGGGCCGGAAATTAAAGATTAAGATTTAATTTTTGACTAAGCTTACCCTTACATCACGATGCAGTGATGTCCTGAGCAAAAGAGGTTATGTGGGGGAAATGAGAAAATTATAACCGTTATAAATAAATCATATATTTATAACGGTTATATTGTAAGAATGTATATAGCCCTAAAAAAAGTTACACCCAACTTTATGAATTTGGGTGTAAAATTGGGTGTAATTCTTTCAAAATACTGATAATCAGTTTTTGATTGTGGAGCAGCAGGGAATCGAACCCTGGTCCAAACACGGAATCCATATGCTTTCTACATGCTTAGCTTTTTGTTGGTTTTCGACGATGGTCCGGAAAAAAGCACCCAAGCCATCGCTTATCCTCTTGAATTTTCGCCTTTCGCCAAAGGTGGGCTAAGACTAACCTTAAATTGACTGCACCCCGTATGCCGGCCGGAATAAGGTGGAACCACCGGTGGAATGTCTCGTCGCCGCTTCCTTGAGCAGCGATTAAGCCAGTAATCTTCTAAAGATTAGGCAGCAAGAGCGTAGTTATTTTCGCCAATTAAAATTTTGTGTCCGGGATTTACGGGCCGTTTCACTGCTCCCGACATGCTTACATACCTATTCTTCATGCTGTCAAATCCAGGTCTGCCCCTTGGTATGTGAAAGCAAAGATATAAAGAAAACCGATAAATACAAAATATACAATTTACCCCTGTACCTTTGAAAAGTGATTCATACATTGGTACAGGGGTAAGTTGTTTTATGGCTCTGTTGCCAGTTGCTTATAGATACATGATTTATTATTCACCTTTCATATAATGGTGATAACCGTTCAATTTTTTCCAGGCTCCCCGGGTAAAATCGGGAACTTCTACCGGCATACTGTTGTTTTCGATAGAAATGCGGGTTAATTCGCCCATGCATGACCATTCTGCTGCATCATAAACGTCTTGGTCCAGAGGCAAACCGTTGCGCAGGCAATAAATCATACGATAATCCATAATAAAGTCCATACCACCGTGGCCTCCGACTTTTTTTGCTGTTTCTTCCAGTTCTTTGTGGATCGGATGTTTGTATTTTTCCATCAATGCCTGTTTTACGTTTTCCGGAACAGGACCATGAGCGTTCAGGTTTTCATGGTCCGGAACGTTATTGGAAACATTGTCCGGACGGAAAGTATAGCTGGAAGAGGGGTATTTGTTGGCAAAACCTTCGGTTCCGGTCAGTTGGTACATCCGGCTGTAAGGACGGGGAGTCACCACATTGTGTTGTAAATGGATGGTTTTACCGTTTTCAGTTTTGATGAGGGTAAGGGAATGGTCTCCGTTTTGATAGTCGGGGGAATCCTTACCTGTCGTTTTCTTTACCACAGCTGGTCCGTTTACTGCTTTAGTTTGCATTGCTACCAGGTAGTTCATTTTATCTCCACGGTGGATATTCAGCAATTGGCAGGCCGGTCCGAGGCCGTGGGTAGCATAAATGTCCCCTTTGTATTTTTCGTTAAAGTCTAATCGCCAGTTGCCTTGGTAAGAGGACCAGTAATCTTCCAGGTTATGGATATAGGAACCTTCAACATGTAGTATTTCTCCGAATAGGTTCTGTTGTGCCATATTTAAAGTGGTCAGTTCGAAAAAGTCGTATACACAGTTTTCAAGCATCATACAATGGCGGCGGGTTTTCTCGGCCGTATTAACTAACTGCCAGCATTCTTCCAGGGTGGTTGCCGCAGGAACTTCGATGGCAACATGTTTGCCGTGTTCCATGGCATAGACTGCAATAGGGGTATGAAGCAACCAGGGAGTTACGATGTATACCAGATCCAGGTCTTCCCGTTCGCAGAGTTCTTTCCAGCCTTCTTCTCCGCTGTAAGCTGCTGCTGCAGGTAAGTTTTTGTTTGTCAGGATTTTTTGTGTTTTTTCAACCCGTTCCGGATAGAGATCGCATAATGCTTTGATTTCTACTCCCGGAATATGAGTAAAACGCTCAACAGCACCGGGACCGCGCATACCAAGACCAACAAAACCTACGCGTACGGTTTCAAGAGGATCGCAACGAAATCCGATAAGATCGGTTTGCCCTGCTTCACGCTGAGGAATTTCAGTCCGGATGATACCGTCTGTTTTTTTTGCCTGAGTCTGACAATTACAGCTGCAAAAAGCTATAGTCAGGACAGCTACAAATAGATAAATGATTTTTTTCATGAAAATAAACTATTAGGTTGGTTGAATTTATAATCGTTTGTAAAAATGTTTCGTTTTATTTTACACCTATGCACACTTTATACTTCACAAAAGTAAAATATTTCTCTAAGATTTTCTCCTCATTGCAAAAAAATAGTGGAGTTTATTTAATATATAGCACTAACAGGGGATAAAATTGTTCCGGAATAGGGGATGGTATGAATAAAATCGTTGGATGGGGCAGATTCCGGTGGCTTTGGGTAGATTGTGAGAATAGAGGTAATAGTTGTGGGAAAATATTTAATCTTCTGTAAAAAAAGACTCTCCGGTTTCAAACCGGAGAGTCCGGCGTTTGAGTTGGCGGAGTTCATGTTGTAGATCTTCTATACGTTGCAGTATATGACGGATGGCGTCTATGCCTTCTATGTTGATGGATAAATCGTAATAAAGATGGCTGTATTTTTCGAGTTCTCCAAGTTGTGAGGCTGATAGGTATTGTTTCCCGTTTATCCTGTGTATCTCAATGAGTCCGCTTTCTTCGAGCGATTGTAGAAACACCGGGTCTGTATGGCTTTTCTCACAATATTCACTAATGATGATGAAATCGGTTTCCATGGTTCAACGGTTTTAAGTTAGGATTTTTGAAGTTCCCGAAATAAATCTTTTTGTTTTTCGGTCAGATTCATGGGGATTTGTATTTCGTAAGTGATGATAAGGTCTCCGAATTGTCCTTCTTTTTTATATACGGGGAATCCTTTCCCTTTTAAGCGTACTTTTGTACCGTTCTGGGTTTCAGGGTTGATTTTTAACTTCACTTTGCCGTTCAGGGTGTTTATGATTTTTTCTCCTCCTAATATGGCTGTATAAAGGTCGACAGGAACGGTTTGATACAGATTATCCCCGTCGCGTTTGTATTCGGGATCGTCTGCAATGACAAAGGTGATGTAGAGGTCTCCGGCCGGACCTCCGTTGATGCCGGGACCTCCCTGGCCGTTCAGCTTGATGGTTTGGCCGTCATTCACGCCGGCCGGTACGGTGATGCGTATTTTTTTTCCGTTCACTTCGAGCACTTGTTTATGGGTTGTTGCAGCGCTCCGGAAGGAAAGATGCAGTTCTGCATTATAATCCTGTCCTTTAAAGCCGGTCGTGCTTCGGTGGTTTCCCCGGCGGGAACCGAACAGGGATTCAAAAAAATCAGAGAATTCTCCTTCATTACCGGAAAAATGTCCGCTGAAACCTCCGTTCTCGGAAGACCAATAGCCTCCGCTTTGGCGACCTTGCTGTTGGTGGCGTTGTTGTGCTTCAAACTCATCCGCGTGCTTCCAGTTTTCGCCGTAAGCATCATATTTTTTTCTTTTTTCAGGATCGCCTAAAACCTCATTGGCTTCATTGATTTCCTGGAATTTTTGTTTGGCAGAAGGGTCGTTGGGGTTCAGATCGGGATGGTATTTTCTGGCCAGTTTTTTAAAGGCTTTTTTGATATCGTCTTGAGAAGCTGTTTTGTTAACTCCCAAAATACCATAATAATCTATATAAGCCATAGTAATTTTGATTTATAGCTAAAAAATTGTCTTTTAGATTTACGATGGAAATGGGAAAATGTAAAGGCAAAAAACTTAAATAAACTTAATTTTTAACTGAATAAAGTGTGTTCGGCCAAAATTTTTGTGCCGATGACAAGAAGAATCAGGCCACCGATAAGTTCGACGTTTAGGCCTTTGATTTTTCCGAAACGGCAACCGCAAATAACGCCTGTGAGGGAAAGTAAAAAGGTGGTGAGGGCAATGATGATTGCCGGAAAATAAATGTCGGTTTTCAGAAAAGCTAAGCTTATCCCTACGGCTAAGGCGTCAATGCTTGTGGCAATGCCTAAGATAACCAGCATTTTATTGGAAAAAGAAATAATGGAGCTCTCCTCTGCTTTTAAGGATTCATAGATCATTTTACCTCCCAGATATCCGAGCAGGGTGAATGCAATCCAATGGTCGTATTCAGTGATGTATGAACTGAAGTGGATGCCTAAACTCCAACCCAAACCGGTCATGGCACCTTGAAAAATTCCCAGAATTAATGCGATTTTCAGGGATTTCCGGATGCAGAAAGAGGACATGCATATCCCACCGCTGATGCTGACTGCCAGACTATCCATAGAAAGCCCGACGGCAATAAATAGGATAGAAATAAAATTCATGACGCACGTGATTTACGATGCAAATATAGCAAAAAAAAGACGGGTGGAACGGAAAATGGTTAAGGGGGTATGATTTTGTTTTTTATTTTTGTGAAAAATTGGAAAGGAAATGGAATTACAGACTGTCGTGAAATTAGAAAGGCCTGCATTTCAGGTGGATTATACAACTCCTGTTATGATGTTAGGTTCTTGTTTTGTTGAAAACATGGGTGAAAAGTTGAAGTATTTCCGTTTTCCGGTGGATATAAATCCTTGTGGGATTGTTTACAATCCTTTTTCTGTTGCAGAGACTATTTATTCTCTTTTACACAGAAAACAATTCAGGGCAGATGAATTGTGGCAGAATGCCGGCAAGTGGGTGAGTTTAAATCACCACGGATGTTTTTCTGATCGGGATGCGAAAGAGTGTTTACGGAAAATCAATTGCCGGATGGAAAATTCCTCCCTTTTTCTGAGAAAAACCAAGGTCATGGTGATAACCTGGGGTACTTCCTGGGTATATAAGCATAAGAGTAGCGGTCGGATTGTTGCCAATTGTCATAAATTCCCTGCGGGGGATTTTGACCATTACCGTCTCGGAGTTTCTGATGTTGTTTCGTTGTATGTCAATTTATTGCAGGAGTTGTTTGCAGAGATGCCGGAATTGGAGGTGGTGTTTACTGTCAGTCCTGTCCGGCACTGGAAGGACGGTGCACACGGCAATCAGGTGAGTAAGGCAGTTTTATTGCTTGCTATTGATGAGTTGGTCCGTCGGTTTACTCAAGTGTCTTATTTCCCTTCTTTTGAAATTGTGATGGATGAGCTGAGAGATTATCGTTTTTACGCCGAGGATATGTTGCATCTTTCGGCTCAGGGTATACACTATATCTGGGAGAGATTTCGGGAAACGTATATGACGGCGCAGGCACGGGATATGATGAAACAGGTGGATAAACTGAATAAAATCCTGTTGCACCGGCCTTTGGATGCAAAGGATGAGGCTTCCGGTTTACAAAAGAAAGAAGCAATAGCGGCTTTGCAACAATTGGGTTTTAGTGTGGAATTTCTCGGTATTTAATTCTGCTCTTCCGTAACAGGAATATCTTGCATGGGAATCCGTTTAAGTTCTTCGAGTGAAATCTCTGTTTTTACCGGATAGCTGGCCGGATAAAGTTTGCGGATGCGATGGAGGGTCGGGATGCATTCCAGCCGGGAATGGAAATTTCCTACCCGGATTTTGAAATCCGGATCGAAATATTTTAGATAGGCCGGAATATCCGGGAAATTTTGTTCGAATCTGTTACGTATTTCTTTCAGTTCTTCAAGATTACAACCGTAAGAATTGACAGAATGGATCTGAATACGGAAACCGGAGAAGGTCTTTTGTTGTTCGTTTGTGTGGATGTGCCATTTGAGTAAGTTTGCAATGGCGGGAGTATGATTCAGCAGGATATTTCCTTCCGATGCATTTGTTCCTTGAAGTTCTTCAAGGATATCATACCGGAGCTGGGGGACACTAACCAAACTGTCTGTTGTTTCCTGTGCGCAGAGTGTCAGCGGAAACAGAAATAATATTATAAGGAGTCTGTACATGGCTTTTTTGTTTTCGCGAAGATAAAAAAAATAAAAATGAAAGCGGAGCAGAAAATGTAAAAAGTGAAGTATGGTCGTTAAAAGAATAAAGACGGTTGGCATTCGTTAAAAAAGCGTTAATAGTATGAAGGAAAAAAGAATGTATGGTAAAAAGGAATAAATTTGTTTCATCATAATAAAACTATATTTTATGCTTCAGGCTACAGATGAACAGATTATAGATATTTTGCGCATGGAAACCGTTCCCGCACTGGGATGTACGGAACCGGTGGCTTGTGCGTTGGCTTGTGCTCGTTGTCAGGAAGAGTTAGGAGGTATTCCGGAACATATAAAAGTGTATGTCAGCGGGAATATATATAAAAATGGAATGGGAGTGGGAATTCCCGGCAGCGGTATGACAGGATTACCTATTGCGGCTGCTTTGGGTGCCGTATGCGGAAAAACGCAATATGGACTGGAGGTGTTGAAAGAGGTATCGGTTTCCAATCATCTTGAGCTTGCCAAGTCTTTGTTGAAAAATCATGCAGTAGATATTTTTCTCAAAGAAGATGCTCCGGACAAACTGTATGCCGAAGCAGTTTGCAGCCGGGGGGAGGACGTGGTGAAGACCGTCATTGTTCATGGGCATACGAACATTGTGCTGGTGGAGAAAAATGGTACGGCAGTATACCGGAAAGATTATACACCTGAGGTGACAGAGCAGAACCGGCGGACGGAACTGAGTGTCGCTCGGATTTGGAAGTTCATTCATGAAGTTGAGATACAGAAGATTGAGTTTGTGTTGAAGGGGGCTGAGATGAATAAGGCTATATCGGATGAAGGTCTTAAAAGTGAGTATGGACTGCAGATTGGAAAAACTTTAAAGGAAAATATTGAAAAGGGATTGCTGGAAGATGACTTCCTGAATAATGCCTTGATACGGGCCACAGCTGCTTCGGACGCCCGGATGGACGGTTGTGAAAAGCCGGTAATGACGAATTCCGGTAGCGGCAATCAGGGGATAACGGTTTATTTGCCTGTTGTGGTGGCAGCCGAGCAGTTCGGATGTTCCCGGGAACAGTTGATACGGGCTCTTGCTTTAAGTAATCTTATTGCAGCACATATCCATTATTATATGGGTCATTTGTCGGCTCTGTGCGGGATTCTGATTGCCGGAACAGGGTCGGCTTCTGCCATTACTTATTTGATGGGAGGGTCTTACGAGCAGCTGGTTAATACCATAAAGACCATGTGTTCCAATTTGACGGGAATGATGTGTGACGGGGCAAAGCAAGGGTGTGCTCTGAAAGTATATTCAGGCGTCTCTGCTGCTGTTCAGGCTGCCTTGTTGTCGATGAAAGGAATAAAGACTCATGATGACGGAATCATTGAGGATGATATTGAAAAGACAATCCGTAATGTTGGATTGATTGGAACGGCCGGGATGGAGCAAACGGACAAGACCATATTGGGTATTATGTGCAGGAAGCAGAGAATGGAGTGAGTTGGTACAGATACAGGAATCCCGGCTTTTTCTTGAAAGAAAGCCGGGATTTGTTGTAAAAAGAAAAGGGCTTCATTGCTATTCCGGTCTGAATGCCGTATTTTTGTTACAATGGATTGGATCAATGTACATACGCATAAACCGGGAATAGGAATCAATATCGTAGACCCTTGTTTGGGAGAGGTACAGGTGCCTGAGCAGGGAAAAGTTTACTATTCTAAGGGTATACATCCTTTATTTATTGATGGGGAGGCGGAAAAGAAAATACAGGAAATAGAAGCTGCTGCGGCAGATAGGAAAATCGTTGCCATCGGGGAGGCTGGTCTGGACCGGAATTCAGAGACCGGCATAGAAAGGCAGATGGAACTGTTTGAGCAGGAAGCGGCTATTGCGGCCCGTTTTGATTTGCCTTTGATTATTCATGTTGTGAAAGCCATTCCGGAGCTGATTATGGTATATAAAAAATGTAAGGAACCTGGCAAATGGATTATACACGGTTTTAATAATCGCCGGGAGTTGTTGCAGGAATTGTTAAGGCATGGATTTTACATATCGGCAGGCCGGCACGTCATGAACAGAGAATCGCCTGTTTACAGATTGTTGCCTGAGGTGCCGAGGGAGCGGTTATTGCTGGAAACGGATAACTCGGATTATACCATAGAAGAGGTATACAGGCAGGTTGCGGAGTGCAGGGATGAAAGAGCTGAGGAATTGCAGCAATATGTACAATTGAATTTTGAAAAACTATTCCGGATTTAATAGCCGGGGAAATTGATTGTCGGATAAAATAAAATACTTTATGTGTGAATGGTTGAGCCGAACGGAATTGTTACTGGGAAAGGAGAAAATTGAAAAATTGAAAAGAGCCCACGTGTTAGTAGCCGGATTGGGTGGAGTGGGGGCGTATGCCGCAGAGCAGTTGTGTCGTGCAGGAATTGGGGAAATGACGATTATTGACGGGGATGTCGTGGAGATGACCAATAAAAACAGGCAACTACCGGCATTGGACAGTAGTCTGGGAAAGCCGAAGGCTGAATTGATGGCTGCTCGTTTCCGGGATATTAATCCGGAGATAAAGTTGCATATTATAAACGATTTTATCCGGGATGAACAGATGGTAGAGGTGTTGCAGCATGCAGAATACGACTATATAGTAGATGCCATTGATACTTTGGCTCCGAAAATTTTTCTGATTTATCACAGTTTACGGCTGAACTTGCCTGTAGTCAGTTCCATGGGGTCCGGAGGAAAAATGGACCCGTCGAAGATAGAAGTGGCGGATATTTCTAAAAGTTACAATTGTAGTTTGGCGCGGATGCTGCGCAAGCGTTTACACAAATTGGGCGTGTATAAAGGAGTGAAAGTAGTTTTTTCTTCGGAGTTTACTGCTCCGGATGCGATTATTCTGACAGAGGACCGCAATAAAAAATCGAATGTAGGAACTATATCTTATATGCCTCCTTTGTTTGGTTGTTTTATGGCTTCGGTCGTGATTCGGGATTTGATTGATAGATGAGAATATGAAAAATGCCGGTTGAAAAACCGGCATTTTTTTAAATTTGGTCGAAATCTACATCAAATTCGTTTTTCTGAGGGGTTACTCCTTCTTCGCTTAAAGCGGCTTTTATGTAAGCAACTACTTCTTGCAAACCTTCTGCAAATTTTTCAAAATCTTCTTTATAGAGGAAAATTTTATGCTTTTCGAAATTTTGATTTCCTTCGTTGTCAAATTTCTTTTTACTTTCTGTGACAGTCAGATAATAATCGTTGTTACGAGTGGCTTTCACATCAAAAAAATAGGTTCTTTTCCCTGCTCTCACTGCTTTGGAATAAATCTCTTCCCGATCATTTTCCATTCCTTCTTTTCTTTCGTATCCTTCCATTTTTTTACCTTGGTTTTGAATAACTCTAATAATTTAATTTTGTTCCTTTTGTCAGATAACAAAAATAATGAGTCCACAGACTTCCACTTTTGCGATTCAAAAGTAGAAAAAAAAGTTCAGAGGAATAACATTTTTTTTAATTTTTTTAATTTATCAGCCAAAAGGAGGCACACTGGAGCCCGAAAGACTGTTAAATTCTGAATTTACCTGGGAATAGGTTTTAAGGGTTATGAATAAAAACTTATCTTTGCAAAGATTCATGAGGAAAACTTTTCATGGGTTTCTTTAGGAGTATTTAAAAATAGAACCGGCAATAAATACGTTTTTTTAGGGGAGTTGTGATATGTATGAATATATAAAAGGAATTTTGGTAGAAACGGCACCGACTTATGCTGTGGTGGATTGCGGGGGAATCGGTTATTATATTAATATTTCAGTCAATACTTATTCTCAGATTTCTTCCCTGAAAGAGGTGAGTTTGTATACCCATCAGATTGTGCGGGAAGATGCTTTGTTGTTGTATGGCTTTTTTTCCAGGGAAGAACGTACCTTGTTCCGTCAGTTGATTTCGGTGTCCGGTGTTGGGGCTAATACGGCCAGTGTCATGCTGAGTTCCATGACAGTGAAGGAGATTGCAGGGGCTATCCTGACGGAAAATGTTGCAGCCATCAAAAGTGTGAAAGGTATTGGTTTGAAGACTGCTCAGCGGGTGATTATTGAGTTGAAGGATAAAGTCGTTGCGGATGGTTGCGGGGAAGGAGCGGGTTTTGCTGTTGCTTCAACTGTTAAGGAAGAAGCTTTGGCTGCTTTGGTGATGTTGGGATTTGTGAAAGGGCAGGTAGCAAAGGTATTGGATAAAATTATAGCAAACGGTAGTATTACAACTGTGGAAGAGTTGATAAAACAGGCTTTAAAGCAGTTATAAATGAGGGAGATATAAAAATTGAAAAAATTGATAGGTTTTTCAATCTTTGTTTTTCCATGACTTTGGGGTGTATGCGGTATTTTTGGTTATTATCGTTTATAATTGTGTCATGTTATACTGTTTTCGGGGAAATTCCGGAAACAGGATATTTATCCGGTGACCTTACCGGAATTTCTTCTGATACCCTTTTATTTCCGATTCGGGAGGGGCGGGACCGGGAAATCCGGAGTGATGTACCTTCTTCTGCTTTATTTTTAAAGCAACCTTCCAATATAAAAGATACTGTTGTATATGACCCTGAAACGAAACGGTATGTAGTAATGAGCCTGATAGGCGGACGGTATCATTACAACCGCCCTTATTCCCAGACTTTGCAGGAATTGATAGAAAAGCGTTCCCGGATGTCTGTCTATGAGTATAACCGGCAACAGATACAGGAAGGGAATAAGTATGATTTTAAGAATCTGGTTTCTGAGATTCAATTTCTGGATCGTTTGCTGAGTCCGATTTTTGGAAGAAATAAAGTGAATATCAATGTTCAGGGGTCGGTTGAATTGATGTTGGGAGTGAAAACCAATAAAATCGACAATCCGACTTTGCCTATAGATATGCGAAAGACCACTACGTTGGACTTCGATGAAAAAATCCAGTTTAATATCAATGGAAATATTGGGGACCTGATTAACCTGGATTGGAGTTATAATACCGAGGCGACCTTTGATTATGAGAATGTATTGAAGTTGAATTATGAAGGGAAGGAGGATGATATTGTCAAGAAAGTGGAAGCCGGGAATGTTTCTTTGCCGTTGGCGGGAACCTTAATAACGGGCGGACAGAATCTTTGGGGCTTTCGGACTGATTTGCAGTTCGGAAAATTGTCTATGGCCAGTATATTTTCCCAGCAAAAAGGGGAAGCCAAAGTCATCCAGTTGGAAAAAGGGGCGCAAAAACAAGAGTTTGAATTATCGGCTCAGAATTATGAGGCTAACCGGCATTTCTTCTTGTCTCGTTATTTCCGGGACACCTATGAAGCTGCATTGCAAAATCTTCCGGTCATAAACAGCGGTATTTCCATTACAAAAATAGAAGTGTGGGTTACCAATAAAAGTTCCCGTTTCGACCGGGCCCGGAATATTGTTGCTTTTGTAGACCTGGGAGAGAGCCAGAAGAACATTTCTAATCCGGAATTTCGTGGAACGGGGGTATATCCTTCCAATGAGACCAATAATCTTTATGCCAAGATGACAGAGGGAGAGTATCAGGGCATACGGGATATTAATCAAGTGTCCAGAATATTGGGAGGATTTAAGTCGGGACAGGATTATGAAAAGCTGGAGAATGCCCGTTTGCTTGACCCGTCGGAATATATATTGAATGAAAAGTTAGGGTATATTTCTCTGAATTCGGCTCTGAATACCGATGAGGTACTTGCTGTGGCTTATGAATATACGCTGAGAGGAGAGATATATACCGTCGGGGAATTGACTTCCAATGCGTTGGCGGCTCCTTCCACTTTAGTTGTAAAAATGTTGAGGAGTACCACCCAGAGCCCCAATATGCCTACCTGGGATTTGATGATGAAGAATGTCTATAATATCGGGGCTTATAACTTGAGTTCGGATGATTTTGTTCTGGATATTCTTTATCAGAATGACAAAGCGGGAACCAAAGTGAATTATCTGCCTGCAGGAGATATTAACAATAAAATTCTGCTTTCCGTAATGAATCTGGACCGTTTGAACTCACAACTGGATGCTATTCCGGACGGACGGTTTGATTATATAGAGGGAGTGACGGTTTATTCCGGTAAGGGAAGGATTATATTCCCCGTGCTGGAACCTTTCGGGACTTGGCTGGAGAAGAAAATCAATAATCCCTCCGTAGCCAGACAGTATGTCTTTCAGGATTTGTATGATAAAACACAGAGCGAAGCGGAACAGAATGCTGAGAAAAACAAGTATTATTTGAAGGGGAGTTATAAATCTTCTTCTTCTTCTTCTTCCGAAATTTCGTTGGGAGGAGGAGATATTCCTCAAGGTTCTGTGAAGGTGATAGCAGGAGGAGTTGAATTGACGGAAAACATTGATTATCGGGTGGATTATACGATGGGTACCGTAACTATTATTAATCAGTCTTTGCTGGAAGCTGCTACCCCGATTACAATAAAAAGTGAAAACCGTTCTTTATACGGGATGCAAACGAAGACTTTGGTGGGTACCCATCTGGATTATAAGTTTAACGATAAGTTCAATATCGGGGCTACGATTATGCATATGGGGGAAAAGCCTTTAACCCATAAGGTCAACTTGGGGGAGGAGCCTTTATCGAATACCATCTGGGGATTAAATGCTTCATATCATACGGAATCCGGATTCCTGACCACTTTAGTGGATAAATTGCCTTTTATTCACACCAAAGTAAAATCCCATTTGACGGTTGATACGGAGTTTGCTAAGTTTCAGCCGGGTACGGCCAAGGGGAGTGGAGGAAATGCTTATTTGGATGATTTTGAAGGGAGTAAAATTTCTCTGGATATGAAGGGGGTGACTCAATGGAAGCTGGCTTCTACTCCTCAGGATGAGACTTTCCCGGAGGGAACTTCGGATTCTTTAAATTACGGATATAACCGGGCGAAGCTGGCATGGTATGTGATAGACCCTATTTTCTACCGGATGTCTTCGGCTACACCCTCTCATATCCGTGCAGACAAGGAGCAGCGTTCCAATCATTTTGTCCGGGAAATCCGGCAGACGGAAATTTTCCCGAATAAAGACCTGGCGGTGGGGGATGTAAATATCATTCCGGCTTTAACGGTGGCTTATTATCCTTCGGAGCGGGGTCCTTATAATTTTGATCCGGGGATTGACCGGAACGGAAAATTGCCTGACCCTCAGAAACGTTGGGGAGGAATGATGAGATCCATCAGTACCAGTGATTTTGAGGCTGCCAATGTCCAGTATCTGGAAATCTGGCTGATGGATCCTTTTGTGTACGACCCTCAGCATAAGGGAGGTGACGTGTATTTTGACCTGGGAAGTATTTCTGAAGATATTTTAAAGGATGGACGGAAATCTTTTGAAAATGGTTTGCCGACCAGTGCGGAACCGGTGAACATAGATACTACGGTTTGGGGACGTGTGCCCAGTGTGCAGTCTATTACGAACGGTTTTGACAATAATGACCAGGCCCGCCGTTTTCAGGATGTCGGGCTTGACGGTATGAATGATGAGGAAGAACGGGTGTTTTATGCAAAGTATCTGGAAGATCTGAAAGCTAAATATGGGGCGGATTCAAAAGTATACCAGGAGGCTTGGAATGACCCTTCCGGGGATAATTTTCATTTTTTCCGGGGCTCGGACTTTGATGCATTGGAGACCCCCATATTGGAAAGGTATAAGCATTATAACGGGACAGAGGGAAATTCGCCGACGGCTGATATGTCGCCCGAATCTTATCCGACAGCAGCAACGAATCTGCCCGATGTGGAGGATATTAACGGAGACAATACGCTGAATGAAACGGAAGCGTTTTTCCGTTATCATCTGGAGCTAAAGCCGGAAAAGATGAAAGTGGGAGAGAATTTTATCACCAATATCACTACGGCAGAGGTGGAGTTGCCGAATGGTTTTACCGAAGAGATTAAGTGGTACCAGATTAAAATACCTTTAACTTCCCATTTACCTAATCCTCATGGAGGAATATCCGATTTTAAATCCATTCGTTTTATGCGGATGTTTTTGAGGGGCTTCCAGGACAGTGTGATATTGAGGATGGCTGCTATGGATCTGGTTCGGGATAATTGGCGGAAATATGACCAGCCTCTGGACAATCAGTTGGTTACTTCCGAAAAGACGGTTTTTGACGTATCGGTAGTCAGTCTGGAAGAAAATGCTTCGCGTACACCGGTCAATTATGTCATGCCTCCCGGGGTTGACCGGGTTGTGGATGCTACGAATCCCCAGTTGAGGGAGTTGAATGAGCAGGCAATGTCTTTGAAAGTTAATGATTTGCAAGAGGGAGATGCCCGGGCTGTTTATAAGAATTTTAATAAAAATCTGTTGCGCTATAAGACCCTTAAAATGGATATACATGCGGAGGCACTTAAAGAATCGGCGCTTGCAGATGATGAACTGACGGCTTTTATTCGTTTGGGAAGTGATAATGTAAACAACTATTATGAATATGAGGTTCCTTTAAAATTAACGGCTCCGGGGTATTATGGCTCTGATTTGCCAGGACGGGAAGCCGTATGGCCGGAAGCTAACCGTATTGAGGTGCCGTTGAGGTTGTTTCAGGAGCTTAAGTTAAGAAGGAATACGGAAATCCGGGCGGCAGGACGGGAGATAGATTACAGTGAGGTTTACGGAATGCTGGTGAGTGAGTTGGACGAAAATACAGCTTCTTCCAGAGCCAGCCATCGGATTAAAGTGAAGGGAAAACCTACTTTGGGAGATGTTCGCAATGTGGTGATCGGAATTCGTAATCCCCGGGGCGACCGGATGAAAGGGGAGCGTTCGGTTGAAGTATGGGTGAATGAATTGCGTTTGTCTGATTTTGATAATAAGGGGGGATGGGCGGCTAATGCCCGGATAACGGCTAAACTGGCAGATGTGGCTACAGTGAGTTTTGCCGGTAGCCGGATGACCCCTGGATTCGGCAGTATAGAGCAACATGCCAGTGAAATTGAGCGAGAAGACTTTCGTTCTCTGGATTTTTCCACCAGTGTGGAGTTCGGTAAATTTTTTCCGGAAAAATGGAAGCTGAGAATACCGATGTATTATGCATATTCCCGCCAGTCGACCTTGCCGGAATACGATCCCACGGATACGGACATTCCGTTGGATGTAGCTTTAAAAAATGCTGCAAACCGGCATTTGCGGGATTCTATCAAGCATCAGGCAGAGGATTATATGATGCGGAAAAGTCTTAACTTTACTAATATCGGTTTTGAAAGCCGGGATGGAAAGCCGCATTTGTTTTCTCTGGCCAATCTTGCCCTAACGTATTCTTATAATAAATCTTTTGCCCGTAATGTAAATACAGAGTGGGATCTGGAGAAAAACTACAGGGGATTGCTCAGTTACATTTACAATGGAATGCCGTCTATTGTGGAGCCCTTCAAGAAATTTAAATCATTGAATTCAAAGTATTTGAGGTGGATTAAAGATTTTAATTTTTATTACATGCCTTCGATGGTTTCCATCACCTCGGATATTACGCGGAATTACAGGGAGATTAAATCCCGGAATTTAGACAATCCGGGATTGTTGATTACTCCTACTTATGATAAGGATTTTACGTGGAGCCGGGATTATGCTTTTAAGTTTAATCTGACCCGTAATCTGGTGGTGGACTTTCATGCTACAGCCCAGGCGCGTATTGATGAACCGGAAGGGATTGTGGATAAGCAGCGCGATCCGGAGCGTTATCAGCAGTGGAAAGATACTGTTTGGCATAATATTCTGGATGGCGGACGTCCGATTAATTATAATCACGATTTTTCTGTGCAATATACCTTGCCGGTCAATAAATTGCCTTTCTTGGACTGGACTTCTGTTCAGATGGCTTATTCTACCCGTTATGATTGGCAGGCGGCAGCAATAACGATTGATTCTACGAATCAGGGAAATGTCATACGGAATGCGAATTCTTTGCAGGTAAACAGCGACCTTTCCCTGACCTCTTTGTATAATAAATCAAAATTCATTCGGAATATGAATCACCCTTCGCGCCGTCAAAGAGGAAAAAACGTGAAATTTGAAACTGGGTTGAAGAATTTAAGAAAAGGCAGGGATGTGGTGATACGGCATAAATTGAAGACGGGGGATATAAAAGCCCGCCTGACATCTGCTGATGGGAAAAGTATTAAATTGGGGTATGAATCTGTCGGGCGAAATAAAATCCGGATTATTCCGGACCAGAATCTGGAAAATGGGAAGTTGCTGGTTTCCGGAACCCAATTGCCGCAAAGCGGTGTAGGAAATTCTATTGTCCGTTTTTTGGTGGGGATAGTTACTGGTTTTAAAAGTATCAATATTGGTTATTCAGAAGACAAGGGTACGACTTTACCCGGATTTTTGCCGGAAGCCCGTTGGTTGGGACAACAAAATTACAACGGAGGTTCGGCCCCGGGATTCAAATTCTTATTCGGTGGTCAGAAGGATAGTTTTGGTTTGGAGGCAGCCCGCAAGGGATGGATTACTACGGATTCTTCGCAGAATAATCCGTATTTGATGAATGCTTCCCGTACGATTTATGTGCGTGCTTTGTTTGAGCCGGTGAAGAAACTGAGGGTTAATTTTACTTCCAATTGGAGTCGTTCCCGGAATAGCAGCGAGTACCTGATTTATCAGGATGGGGAATTTAACTCTATGAATAAGATGGTTTCCGGTAATTTCAGTATGTCTATCGTCGGGCTGAAGACTGCTTTTTGTCAGGTGGGGAACAGTACGGGAGCTTCTGCTGCGGTTTATCAGGAATTTCTGGAAACCCGGAAAAAAGTGGCGGCAGAGTTGGCACAAAAGCGATATGGGCACGCATTTGATAAAGGAGATATTCCGCTTAGGGATGCTAAAGGAAAGTTGACAGGATTTTATGATGGGTATGGACCGTTATCACAAGAGGTGTTGATCGGTGCTTTTACCAGAGCCTATGGCGCCGGGAAGCATTCCAGTCTGATACCGAATGTCTGGGCAATGCGTCCCAATTGGAAGGTGGCATATACCGGTTTGACGGATATTGCTTTTATGAAAAAAGTATTCAAGTCTTTTTCTTTGAACCACACTTATACTTGTAAATATAATATCGGTTCTTATGCTTCTAATCTGAAGTATGCGGAAGATGTAAGGGATGCTCAGGATAATTGGATGGCGATGTTTGATGTGAATATGGTTTCTATCAATGAGCAGTTTAACCCGTTAATCAGTGCAGATATGGTGTGGATAAATAATCTGACTACTCATTTCGATATGAATCGGCGACGGGACATTAGTTTGAGCCTGGTGAATGCACAGCTGGCTGAAACTTCAAGCAATGAGGTGGTTGTAGGGTTGGGATACCGGTTTGGTAGTATTCCTATTTTTATGAAAGATAAGAAATTGGATAATGATATTAATGTTCAGTGTGATTTCAGTGTTCGCAGGAATAATACCATCATCCGGCGCATCACTGAAAGTGTGGACCAGTTGACTGCGGGCCAGAAGGTTATGAGCTTAAAAATTTCTGCTGATTATACCTTTAATAACAGGCTTAATCTGAGACTGTTTTATGACCGGGTGGTGAATACACCTTATATTTCACTTTCTTATCCGACAACCAATACCAATTTTGGGTTGAGTGTGCGTTATACGCTGATGCAATAGAAGAGGGATTTTTATTATTTTTGTACTTCAATTAATTGTTGATAGATATGGAGTATAAAATTTTTGTAAATAATTCCTGGCAGGAGAATACTGTTGTTTTGTTTGATGATACCGGGGAGGCTATTGTGGTTGACTGCGGTTGCTTCGGACGGGCGGAAGAAAAAAGATTGGGGGATTTTTTTGTACAAAGCAAATTAAAGCCTGTTGCTTTAATAAATACGCATTTGCATATAGACCATATTTTTGGAAATAACTTTATGAAAGAAGCGTATGGATTGGAGGCCCAGGTGGCAGAGGAAGATAATTTTTATATAGAGCATGCGGTGGAATATGCCGCTATGCTGGGTGTAAGAGGAATCACCCCTCCGCCTGCTGCGGGGAAATTTCTGAAAGAGGGTGACCGTATTGTTTTTGGAAATTCTGAATTGCAGGTACTGGCTGTTCCCGGTCATTCTCCCGGTGGTTTGTGTTTTTATAGTGAGAAAGACCATTTATTGCTTACCGGCGATTCGTTATTTGCGGGAAGTATCGGACGTACTGATTTGCCGGGGGGCAATACCCGACAGCTGTTGCAGGGAATCCGGAATAAGTTGTTTGTATTGCCGGATGAGGTGAGGGTAATCCCGGGACATGGTCCGATGACCTCTATTGGGGAGGAAAGAAAACATAATCCTTTTTTTAATTAGTTGAAGATATTTTTATGGACAAGATAGGAATTATAGTAGCTATGGGCTCTGAATTTCGGTTGGTGGAATCTCTGTTTGAGTCCGAAGAGGAAGAAAAAGCGGGAGCGTGTCGTTTTGTCAGAGGGAAAATCGGCTCTAAAGAAGTGGTATTGATGCAGGCGGGAATCGGGAAGGTTTGTGCTGCTGTCGGTGCTGTGGAAATGATTGGTCGCTTTAGGCCGGAATGTATTCTGAATACGGGAGTTGCCGGTGGGATAGATGAAAAGTTACGGGTGATGGACATCGTAGTTGGCCGGGAGGTTACCTATCATGATGTGTGGTGTGGGGAGGGTAATGAAATAGGGCAGGTACAGGGTATGCCTTCCCGTTATCCGGGAGCGGAAAATTTGTTGCAGGCGGTCCGGAATGTCAAAACGGATGTGGCTTTATGGGAGGGACTGATTTGCAGTGGCGATCGTTTTATTACCGAGCGTAGCGCTCTGGAGGGCATTAAAAGGGATTTCCCGGAGGGATTGGCCGTTGATATGGAAAGTGGGGCTATTGCACAGGTGTGTCACATTTACGGGGTGCCTTTCCTGAGTTGCCGTATTATCAGTGATACGCCGGGGATTGTGAAAAACCATGCCTTGCAGTATCAGAACTTCTGGACCATTGCACCGGAAAAATCTTTTGAAGTATTGAAACAAATGATAGAAAAAATATGAAAAAAATACCGAGTTTTAGTATTAATCATTTACGCTTATTGCGTGGAATTTATGTTTCGAGGAAAGATTACCTCGGAGATCAGGTAGTTACTACTTTTGATATCCGGATGAAGGAGCCTAACCGGGAACCGGCTTTAGGGTACGGGGAGTTGCATACCATAGAACATTTGGCTGCTACTTATCTGAGAAATCATCCTGTTTACGGAGAACAGATTGTTTTCTGGGGGCCTATGGGGTGTTGCACGGGAAACTATTTTCTCATGAAAGGGGATCTGGAAGCGAAAGATATTGTTGAATTGATGAAAGAAACTTTCCGTTTTATCCGGGATTTTGAAGGAGACGTGCCTGGAGCTTTGGCCAGGGATTGCGGAAATTATTTGTTACATAATTTGCCTATGGCAAAGTATGAGGCAGATAAATATCTGAAAGAGGTATTGGAAGTGATACAAGAAAAAAATTTAATTTATCCAACAGATTAATTATTGTTTACAAGTAAATAATAATTCGAATAAACATTTATTTGGGGAATAATGTTTATTTTTGCGGAAGAAGGAAAGCAGAGAGCTGCATTCTAAATATATGATTTCGTGATTTTAATTTTACAGTAACCAAACCGCCGAATTTTGAATATGAACAGTAAAATTGAAATGCACACGTGGTATACGTTGGCCGTTCAATTTATGTTCATAGGTGCTCGGCGGTACCGGTTACTGATTGGACCGGCCCACGTTTATTTTTTGGGGGAGAGGTCTATAATTTAATGCCTATGAATACTTTCCCTATAATGTTTGGACGTCGTTCTGTAAAGATAAAAAGCGGTGATTTATTAAGTGCCGTCCGATTGAAGTTGGAAATTAAGAAAGAAACGGAAATATGTCTGGGTATTTTTGCTGATGCTTTCATTATAGATTGGGGGGATGGAGAATCGGGAACGCAGTTTGAACATTATTATGAGCAACCGGGTTATTATACGTTAAAAATAGTCGGTGCTGCTATTCATGCTTTAGATTTGTCGAAAATACACCTCAAAGAGATTGTTTTTGAGAATTGTATTTGGTTGGAACATTTACGATGTAGTCAGAACCAGTTGCGCGAGTTGTCGCTGGATCAGTTACCGGAATTGGTGACATTGGATTGTTCGGGGAATCACCTGGAAGAGTTGAATCTCGAAAAAAATAATTGTTTACATTGGTTGGATTGCAGCCGGAATGCCTTGTACTCTTTGAAGTTGTCTCCCGTAAGTCAGTTGGCTTATTTGTATTGTTCCTGTAATCATTTAAAGGAACTCAATTTCTCGATGTGCAAAAAGTTGTATTGTCTGGATATCGGGTATAATGAGTTGCAGGCTCAGGAACTGAACATTTGTTTTGCCGGCTTGCACCAGGTGCGTGGTGCATTGAGGGCAGGAATCATGCTGGAAGGGAATCCCGGCGATCAAAAGTGTAAATTGGATATATTGCACATCCGGGGGTGGGTGATATCCTGAAATAAATTCAGTCGAGATCTATGGGCTTGTAATTCTGGCGTTCCAGTTGGTCTGTTGTATTGGCACAATGGATTCCTCTGTCTTTCATGGCTTTGCTTTTTCCGATATGGGTGTTGGGAAATTTTCCGTTTTTTTTCAGAAGGATGCTGATGCTTAGACCGATTAAGCAGAGACCAAGAAAAATAACGACTAAAATAAATACTGGCAGTAGCATGATATTGTGTATAAAACTTTGTTTAAAGCAAAGATAAGATATATTATTTTTTATCTGGAGAGAGAGTAATGAAAAAAAAACTTAAATTATAGCTTATATTCTTAGGATTTTTCTACATTTGAAACTCCAAACGGAAAAGGAAACAGGTGGTGTTCCTGTTTTAAAAAGAGAGATGTGGTAAAGTAAGGAATCAGTAAACATTTTATATAAAAAACTAAGATGATGGAAGAATACGGAAAAAACGAGGGATTTGAAATGAGTGAAGACCGGGAAGAAGTTTATTCAAAAGCAGTAAAAGCCGGAAAAAGAACTTATTTCTTTGATGTAAAGGCTACGCGGAATAATGATTATTATTTAACGATTACTGAAAGTAAGAAAAAGTTTGATAAGGACGGCAACTCAAGTTATGAGAAGCATAAAATATTCTTGTACAAGGAAGATTTTGAAAAATTTGCTGAAGGACTTGATGATGCTGTGGAAGTAGTAAAGAATGCTCTGGAAGGAAAATTGCCGGAGTAAGGAGAATCGGAAACCGGAAAGGAAGAACTGAGGGATAATCCCTTGGTTCTTATTTTTTTGTCTTTTCTTTGTAACCGTCTTATTATGGCAAAAAAAGAAATTGTTCGGGGTATTTTTAATGATATAGCACCAAAATACGATTTGCTGAATCATCTTTTATCCATGAATATAGATAAAAGATGGAGGCGGCAGGCAATGAAATATATCGGGGAGAGGGAAAAAAACTGTTTGCTGGATGTAGCATGCGGAACTGGTGATTTTTCAATTGCCGCTTGTCGGATGGGAGTCGGGCGGGTGACAGGTATTGATATTTCTGCCAATATGGTAGAAATTGGGCGTAAAAAGGTAAGAGAACTGGGGCTGGAAGCGAATGTCGACTTGAGAATCGGGGATAGTGAACAAATGGAATTTGCAACCGGGGAATTTGATGTGGTGACAGTGGCTTTCGGGGTGCGGAATTTTGAACATTTGGAGGCAGGGCTGAGAGAAATGCAAAGGGTGCTTCGTTCCGGAGGTAAGGTGATTATCCTGGAGTTTTCTATGCCGGAACATTTTCCGATGAAGCAATTGTATCAATTTTATTTTCGTCGCATATTACCGGTCATTGGAGGTTGGCTTTCCGGTAACCGGGGGGCTTATTCTTATTTGCCGGAGTCTGTCATGAAATTTCCGCAGGGGCAGGTTTTTCTGGATATTATGGAAAAATGCGGTTTCAGGAATACATTTCGCCGGAAACTGAGTGGTGGAATAGCCAGTATTTATGTCGGTGAAAAATAATCCCGGTTGTTTTAAAATTGTGCACCGAGGCCTGAAAGAATTGCAAATACAAGGGTAGACAGGGAGAGTGTCTTTAACTGGGAATCCAACATTTGCCCTTGATTTCGGCAGACTTTTCCCAGGTGGATGACAAACAAGGGTAAAGTAAACAAAAAGATAAAGCCGTAACAGGTCCGGCTATATTGTGAAGCATAAATAGTCATGCACACAAAAGCACTGCATACGAGTGTGTAATGATAAATCTTTGCCCTGGTAATTCCGATAAGCACTGGAATAGTATGTTTTCCGCATTTGGTGTCGTTTTCTATGTCCCGCATATTGTTTAAGTTTAAGACTCCCATGGAAAGGAATCCTATGGCGGCTGCCGGGAGAAATAAGGCGGCCGTGATTTGCCGGGTCATTAAAAACCAGGAACCGGTGACACTTAACAGTCCGAAAAACAGAAATACAAACAAATCTCCCAAGCCGTGATAACCGTAGGCTCCTTTTCCTACCGTATATTTAATGGCTGCTATGATAGAAGCTGCTCCCAACAGGAGCATGAGCAGACTGTCCCTGGTGAATAAGCCGGAGAATGCTGTGTATACAAGGGCTGTTCCCGAAATAGCAGATAAACAGATAAATACAATAATCGTACGTTTAAACTCTTTCAGGGGTAATGCGCCTGATTGTATACTGCGTATGGGGCCCAGTCTTTCATTGTTGTCGGTACCTTTTTGCAGGTCACCCCATTCATTGGCCAGGTTGGAAAGAATTTGCAGGCAGAGAGTTGTTGTGACGGCCAGAATAAAAGGCAGTGTCTGAAAATATCCGTTGCTTAGGGCCAATAAAGATCCCAGCAAAATTCCGGATAAGGATAAAGGAAGAGTACGTAGCCTGAAACTCGCTATGTAGTGTCTGATTTTATCCATATTTATAAGTTGCTCCGATTGACAGGCATGGTCATACAACGGGCACCGCCACCGCCCCGGGGCAATTCGGAACCGTCAATAGTAATCACGTATTTGCTATGGTCGTTCGGTGTTATTTTACCGGTGATGAAATCATTGGCGCGGATGATTTCAAATCCGGCGTTGTTCATTGCTTCGATGGTGTAGTTGTTGCGGGCGTACCCTAAAACCTGCCCTGGACCTACGGCAAAGAAATTGGCTCCGCTATGCCATTGTTCGCGTTCCTGATTCCAGTCGTCGCTGCCTCCGCAAAGTACCGGTTCCAGATCCATACCCAGCTTTTTGAGGGCACTGAGCAGATTCTTTTCTGAACGTATACTCTGAAGTTTGCCATTCTGGATTTTGATGTGCACTGTTTGATAATTGCCCGGATTCAGGATTAGTGGTTCGAACACCATACATTTATCCCGGTCCAGGAGAGTAAATACCATATCCAGGTGGATAAAGGATTCCGGTGTCGTGGGCAATTGCTGGATAATGAGGTGTTGGGTTTTATCGCTCTTGCGTTGCATAAACTCGGAAATCAGCATATCAATGGCCTGGGTGCTGGTGCGTGCTCCGTTGCCGATGACCAATATGTCTTCGCGTGCAATTAAAACATCACCGCCTTCGATTGTGCGGGTGCGCTGGTTGGATCCCGGTATCGGAGGAATGGTCAGGGTATGTGTTTTGAATTCGGGAGTGAAGTCAAAAATAGATTGCATGATGACTGATTCCCGGTCCCGGATGGAGTTAGCCATACGTCCGATTAATACTTCATTGTACATACTCATTGAAGCATCCCGGGTAAAAAAGAAATTATGCATGGGGCGCAATGCATACCAGTCTTTACTCAGAAATTTTGTCAGATTGTCTTTGACCATTTCTACTCCTTCTATGAGCAGGCGGGAAAGATTTTCTGCACTTTCGCCCTTTAGTTGTTCCTTCAGACTTCCTTTGGGAGACTCCTCGCCGATGAACGGTTCTATTTTTTCAATCCGGTTCAATACTTCGGCTTTGGTGTTTTCATCCCGGAGAATATTGCATAGTAAATCTTTCACTTCATAGGTTCGGGTCAGTTTCGACAGGACTCCTGAAATCTGCTTGTATTCTTCCCGTGCAATGGATAGATTGATAATATCACTATATAGGGCTCTTTCTGCATTTTCGGGAGTCATGTTTTCTACTTCTTCACCGGGAGTATGGATGATGACTCCGTTCAGTTTTCCGATTTCCGACTGGACATTTACTTCTACAATTGGATTCATATATAAGATTTAGCTCTGTTTTTGTTTCGATTACCGTTACAAAAATAACACTTAAAATATTAGTAACCTTTTAATTACATCTTATAATTATGCAAAAGGGGGAAATAATTATGCACATCGGTTACATGCCCAGACTTCCCAGTACAAATCGTCCGGTAAACAGATAAATGTTTAAACCGATGATGTCGTTGGTTAACGTGATGAAGGGGCCGGTGGCTAAAGCCGGGTCGATGTTCATTTTGTTTAATAGTAACGGGAAAGCGGTACCGAAAATGGAGGCAAAAATAATCACAACAAAGAGAGCTATGGTTACGGTGACCGGCATTGCCATGGTGGGCATGCCGAAAGCTAAGGTCAGCAGAAAAATGATGGAAGAACAAATGGTTGCATTAATGAGGGCTCCCCCCAAATCTTTCATGATATTGCTAAAACCGTTTTTGAGACTGAGGGAATTGGAGGCAAGTCCCTTTACCACAATTGCTGAAGACTGTATTCCAACGTTTCCTCCCATAGCGGTGATGACGGGGATAAACATGGCTGTAACAGGGAAAAGAGCTATTTCCGCTTCATATTGGGAAATCATCCAAGCGGAAACCATACCTCCGAACAAGGCAATGATCAGCCACGGAAGCCGGGCTTTGGTTTGTGCCCAGATGCTGTCTGAAGATTCGACGTCCTGAGAAATACCGGACATCATCTGATAATCTTTGTCTGCTTCGTCTTTGATAAAATCGACCACATCGTCGATGGTAATACGTCCGGCCAGGCGTCCTACCTGGTCGATAACGGGTACGGCGACCAAATCGTATTTTTGCATGATATGGGCAACCGATTCTGCCGGTTCATCGGTTTTTACTGAGATGATATCCGGATAATAAAGGTTTATGATTTTAGCAGAGGTCGGAGCAGTAATCATCTTCTTTAAAGACAGCCTTCCTTTTAACTTGTTGTCGTCGTCCACTACATAGATGTTGTAGATTTCATCCAGATTTTCAGCCTGGCGGCTGACTTCCCGCAGGCAGGTAAGGACTGTCCAGTTTTCGTTGACCATGACTAACTCTTTGGCCATCAGACCTCCGGCAGTATCTTCGTCGTAATGCAGCAAATCGACGATATCGCCTGCCTGCTCCAGGTCTTCCATGTGAGACAGGATTTCGTGTTGCTGTTCATTGGGCATGCTGGCAACCAGGTCGGCAGCATCGTCCGAGTCCATATTGTCGATAAATCTTCGGGCAATGGTTTCTGCCGGAAAAGATTCAAGGAAATGTACCCGTTCCTCTTCATCAATTTCGGCCAGTACGTCACTGGCTTTTTCATTTTCCAGGAGCAAAAAGACAAATTGTGCCCTTTCGTTGTTCAGTTCTTCCAGAATTTCTGCAATGTCGGCGGGATGTAAGTCGGCAACGAGATGGGTGACTTCGGTTTTATTTCCGGTATCAATCAACTCTTCCAGTTGACTGAGAAATTCATGAGTTAATTCAAATTGTTGCATAGGGCCAAGATGCTATAAGATATTAATTTACCGGTGTGTGACTGGGGCGGGATTGTTCTATGCTCCGGCAAAGAAGTAGAAAATCCTCTATGCTTAGCTGCTCCGGACGTTTGTTCAGGTATTCCGATTCAAAATCCGCCGGGAGAAGTCCTCGCAATGCATTACGCAGAGTTTTTCGGCGTTGGTTGAAACCGGTTTTTACCACATTGAAAAACAGTTTTTCGGAACATCCCAAAGTTTGTCTTTCATTGCGGGTAAGGCGGATGACTGCTGATTTTACTTTTGGAGGCGGGTCGAATACTTTTTCACCTACCGTGAAAAGATATTCGATGTTATAAAATGTTTGCAGAAAAACACTTAAAATACCATAGGTTTTATTGCCGTGGTTAGCAGAAATCCGTTCTGCCACTTCTTTTTGAATCATACATACCACTTGCGGGATGAAATCCCGGTTTTCAATAATCCGGAAAAAAATTTGGGAAGAGATATTGTAAGGGAGATTTCCAATGATTGAAAAGGGATGGTCATAAAGTTCAACAAGTTGGGTTTTCAGGAAATCACCATATAAAATCCGGTCCTGGTGTTCCGGGAACTCCTGATGAAGGTATGCGATGGATTCCTTGTCAATGTCAATAGCCCGTACTGAGAAATTGGCGTTGTGAAAAAGATGGCGGGTTAATACTCCCATTCCCGGTCCTATTTCCAATACGTCCCGGGTGAGGGGTAACAGACTGTCAGTAATTTTGTGCGCGATGTTCTGGTCGCGCAAAAAATGTTGTCCCAAACTTTTTTTTGCTTTTACTATACTCATGATACAAAAATAGACAAATTCGCTGAAAACGATGTAGGGCTGACCAATATTTTGTACATTTGCGCAAATATCGTGATAGGCTTATGCGTCTTTTGTTAAAAAACACCATAAAATTTTTTTTGTTTTCAGGGGTTTCTGTGTTGCTGTTTTGGTTGGTGTACCGTGACCAGGACTGGAATGTGTTATTGGACGTTTTCAGGCAAGATGTAGATTATACCTGGATAGGGATAGCTTGTGTATTGGGGTTGGCCAGTCATATAAGCCGTGCCATGCGCTGGCAATTGCTGACGGCTTCTATGGGATATAAAATTCGGTTTTGGAATAGTTTTATGGGAGTCATGACCGGTTATTTTGCCAATTTGGCCATTCCCCGCATGGGAGAATTGACTCGTTGTGGGGTTGTCAGTAAATATGAGAAAGTGCCTTTTTCATATTTATTGGGGACGGTAGTTACCGAGCGGGTGATTGATATGATGATCTTGTTGGTACTGACTTTTGTTGTTGTTGTGACCCAATTTAAGGTGATTGTGGATTTTTTGAATGCCAATCAGGAAATTAAAGAAAATCTGTTTGCCTTGTTTCGGTCGTCCTGGATTCTGGGGGTGCTGATTGTCATCGGGGCGGTTGTCGTACTAATGTGGAAATCTGGATTGAAAACCAAATTCCGGGGGCGTATACATTCTTTTGTCTGTGGGCTGAAAACCGGTCTGTTAGCTGTGAGAGAGGTGGAATACAAGTGGTTGTTTGTGGCTCATTCTTTGTTCATTTGGTTCATGTATTTCCTGATGTTTTATGTTTGTTTTTTTTGTTTTCAGTTTACTTCTCATTTGGGAATACTGGTGGCTTTGACTATTTTTGTTTTGAGTAGTTACGGAATGGTAGCTCCGGTGCAGGGAGGGGTTGGTGCGTGGCATTTTATGGTGATTGCTGCTTTAAAGATTTATTTACCCGATCAGCCTGATATAGGCAGCTTATCTAAAGCCTTTGCTTTGTTGACGCATGGTTCGATGACTTTGTTGTATATTGTTGTGGGAGTTGTTTGTGTGGTTGCATTACCCATTTACAATCGGGATTTTTTTAAAAAAAGTGATTATGGAAAAAAGTGAATTGATTTTTTCTTATTTCCCTGATTTGACAGAGGTACAGAAGGAACAATTTGCCTGTCTGGAAGATTTGTACCGGGAGTGGAATGCGAAAATTAATGTCATTTCCAGAAAAGATATGGATGCCTTTTGGGTACACCACGTATTACATTCCCTGGCTATTGCGCAGGTTATCCGGTTTTGTCCCGGAACAAAAATTATGGATGTGGGAACCGGTGGTGGTTTTCCGGGAATCCCCCTGGCTATTTTGTTTCCGGAAGCTGATTTTTTTTTAGTGGATTCCATCGGAAAAAAGATAAAGGTGGTGGAGGGGGTTCGGGATGCTCTGGGTCTGAAAAATGTAAGGACCAGACAGATGCGGGTGGAAGAGGTGAAAGAAAAACAGGATTTTATTGTCAGCCGGGGAGTGACAGCATTCCCAGCCTTTGTGGATTGGGTAAAAGATAAAATCCGGCCGGGTTTGCATCAGCCAATTGCAAATGGGATACTTTATTTAAAAGGTGGGGATTTTGAGGAAGAAGTGAGACCGTATGGAAAGAAGGTGAGATTGTATGCGGTTTCAGATTTTTTCCGGGAAGAATTTTTCGAGACAAAGAAAGTGATACACCTGGCTTTTTAGCAAGGCTGATGATTTTTAAAGTGTGTTTATTATATTTCAATAGTTAAAAATGGTAACGAGAAGGGATTTTCTGAAAAAAGGCGGTTTGGCAATTGCCGGACTGGCTTTGGGTGGGTCGTCTCTGAAAACGGTGTTGGCTGCCCCTAAGGTGAAAAGAGGAATGGAATATGTGTGTTTGCGTCCCCGTCCGGAAGAACGGCATTTTACTTCCAAAGCGGTTGAAGAAGTAATCGCAAAAGTCAAAAAACAATTGAGAGATCCTAAATTAGCATGGATGTTTGAAAATTGTTTTCCCAACACTTTAGATACTACAGTATCTTTTCAGATGACAGAGGGGCGTCCGGATACTTTTGTGATTACCGGAGACATCCATGCGATGTGGTTGAGAGATTCGGGAGCTCAGGTATGGCCTTACGTTCCTTTGTGCAAGCACGATGAGCAGTTGCGGTTGTTGGTGGCGGGAGTCATTAACCGCCAAACCCGGTGCATTCAGTTGGACCCCTATGCCAATGCTTTTACCAATGGGGAGGTTTCCAGTGAATGGGCTTCGGATTATACTCAGATGAAGCCTTATATCCATGAACGGAAATGGGAAATCGATTCCCTGTGTTATCCGGTGCGGCTGGCCTGGAAATACTGGAAAGTCACCGGCGATACAAGTGTTTTTGATGGGGCATGGGAGAAGTCGATGAATTTAGTGGTACAAACGTTCAGGGAGCAGCAGCGGAAAGAAAGTAAGGGACCTTATCGTTTTCAGAGAAATACCCCCCGTGCTTCAGATACTTTAAATGTAGACGGTTGGAATAATCCGGTGAATCCGGTGGGAATGATTGTGTCCTGCTTCCGTCCGTCCGATGATGCTACTGTTTTTGGATTTTTGGTGCCATCCAATTTGTTTGCCATCCAGTCGTTGAGGCAAATAGCGGAGATTGCTGAACAGGTGACCGGTAATATGGCTTTGGCGTCCGAATGCCGGAGTCTGGCAAATGAGGTGCAGGAGGCTGTCCGCAAATATGCAACGGTAGAGCATCCCAAATATGGGAAAATATACGCTTTTGAGGTGGATGGATTTGGAAGTGCCTACTTAATGGATGATGCTAATGTACCCAGTTTACTGGCTATGCCTTATCTGAATTCCGTTCCGGCGGATGATCCGGTATATCAGAGTACCCGCCGCTTTGTATGGAGCGGGGATAATCCTTTCTTTTTCAGGGGAAAGGCAGGGGAAGGAATAGGCGGTCCGCATATCGGTTACGATATGGTATGGCCGATGAGTCTGATTATGCGGGCTTTCACTTCTCAGGATGACGAGGAAATCCGTCAGTGCCTCCGGATGTTGAGAGATAATGATGGTGGCACTGGTTTTATGCATGAATCCTTTCATAAAGACGACCCGTCCAAGTATACCCGTAAGTGGTTTGCCTGGGCGAATACTTTGTTCGGAGAGTTGATTGTGCATCTGATTGACAACGGCAAATTGTCGGTCTTGAATAATCTTTGAATGACAGAACTTTAAATTCAAAATAAAAATGGAAAAAAAGAGTAAATGGATGTACATCTTACCCGTGATGTTCGGTTTTTTTATCATGGGATTTTGTGATATTGTGGGTATTTCTTCCGACTATGCGCAGAAAGCTTTCGGATGGTCTCCCGCCATGACCGGTTTTATTCCTTCTATGGTGTTTATTTGGTTCCTGTTTTTGGGTATTCCGGTGGGAGTATGGATGAACAAGTGGGGAAGAAAGAATACGGTGTTGCTCAGTATGGGGGTTACGGTTATTGGAATGGTTCTTCCTTTGATTGCTTATACGGCTGTGACCTGTATGATTGCTTACGCTTTTCTGGGGATCGGAAATGCTATTCTGCAGGTTTCTCTGAATCCTTTATTAACCAACGTGGTGACGGATAAAAAATTGCTTACGAGCAGTCTTACTGCCGGACAGGTGGTAAAGGCTTTGTCTTCCCTGGCAGGACCGGAGATTGTTTTGTTGGCAGTGCATTATTTCGGCCATGGGGACACTCAATTGTGGTATTATTGTTTTCCGATATTGGGAGGAATTACCCTTTTATCCGCATTGTGGATGATGGTTACGCCTATACCCCGCGAGAAAATGGATAATCATACGGCAGTTGCTTCTTTCGGAGCTACTTTTGCCTTGCTGAAAGACAGAACGATATTATTGCTTTTCCTTGGTATCTTTTTTGTTGTTGGAGTGGATGTAGCTACCAATTACATTAGTTCAAAGTTGATGGTTACCCGTTTTCAGTGGGTTGCCGACCAGGCTAAATTTGCTCCCCAGGTTTACTTCCTAAGTCGTACGGTAGGGGCTTTTCTGGGGGTTTTTCTTATGACGAAGATATCTGAAATAAAATATTTCCGGTGGAATATTGCAGGATGTATAGGCATCCTGGTTGTTTTGGCTTTGGCAGAACACAATGCGGTTTTGAATTTGGTTTGTATTGGCGGAATAGGTTTCTTGTGTTCCTGTATTTTTTCCATTATCTATTCTATGGCGATGCAGGCACGGCCTGAAAAGGCGAATGAAATTTCCGGGCTGATGATTACGGCAATTGCCGGTGGTGGGGCTGTCACTCCGGTCATCGGATTGGTAACGACAGAAAATAGTATGGTCGGAGGAGTATTTGTCATAATGGCCTGTGTATTTTACCTGACCTATTGCGCTTTCGGGATAAAAGTTAAAACATCCCTTTAAAATTATAAAGGATGCAGAAAACAGTTAACTGTTTCTTCGGACCACCTGAATGCTTAATTCGTAGAGGAGGTATAGGGGAAGGGTGACCAATAAAAGGGTGAATACGTCGGAGGTGGGAGTGATGATAGCTGCAAGGATAAGGATTCCTACAAACGAATGTTTTCTGTATCTTTTAAGCAGATTGGCATTGACCAGATGCAATTTGGCGAGAAACCAGGCTATGACCGGAATTTCAAAGGCAGCTCCCAGCAGCAGTGATAACATGATGAAACTGCTGATGTAGGAAGACAGAGAAATCAGATTGGTAACCGTTTCGCTTACCTGGTAGGTTGCCAGAAAACGGAAAGACAGCGGGAAAATAATAAAATAGTTCAGGGTAATACCCGCAAAGAAGAGAAAGAAAGCCGGGAAGAGGATTTTCAGGCAAATTTTGCGCTCTGCTTTATGCAGGGCAGGGCTGACAAATTGGAAAAGCAGGTAAATGATGTAGGGAGAGGCTAATAGCAAACCCGCATATAAAGCCACACTCATGTGGGTCATGAATTGAGAGGTTAGCTGGGTGCTAATCAGTTCTACCTGGAAGTTGCCTGTTTCCAGAGAGGGCATTGCATATTTTTGAGCCAGGTTGTTGAAAAAACGGTAAAGGATAAAATCCGGCCGTTGGGGCGCTAAAACAATGCTGAATAGAAAATCTTTGAAAATAAAAGCGATACAAGTCAGGGAGAGAACAGCCAATGCCATGCGGAAAAAAACTTTTCTGAGTTCATCCAGATGTTCCCAGAACGTCATTTCTTTTTCGTTTGAATCTCCCATGCGGTCTTGCAATTACTCTTTTTCTTTGTTTTCCTCGTTTTTTGCGTCTTCTTCTGTACCGTTCATTCCGTCTTTGAAGCTTTTTACTCCTTTTCCAAGCCCTTTCATTAATTCGGGAATTTTTTTCCCTCCGAAAAGAAGTAGTACAATCAAGGCAATAAAAAGAATTTCTTGACCTCCCAGGCCGAAAATAAGTAGTTTGTCCATTTTTTTGATTTTAGAAAAGACAAATCTAATCATTTCTATCCATATTTTTGCTACAAAAGATAAAAAGCTTAGGTTATTATACTGTGAGATGATAATCTTATATAGAGATGGGGGCATTCTTTGCAGGAGAGGTTGCAAAGAAACGGTAAAACCGTTATTTTTGACAAGTTAAAGATAACAGTGTAAAGAATTATGAGTGCAGAGAAATCCGGGCAGACGGCTTCGTTTCTTTTTGAGCGGGAACGGGGGAAGTTGCAACGCAGTTTTTCAACGATGGTAAAAGTGGTGGGACCGGTATGCAATTTGGATTGTGACTATTGTTATTATTTAGAGAAGAGTGCTTTATATCCGGAGAAGAAGTTAAATCTTTCTTCATTCAGAATGAAAGAGGAAATGCTGGAAAAGTTTATCCGGGATTATATTTGTTCGCAACCTCAGGAAAGGATTGAATTTATATGGCATGGAGGGGAGCCGACATTGGCGGGATTGGACTATTTCCGGAAGATTATCGTTTTGCAGCAGAAATACAGTGAAGGCAAACAGATTACCAATGTTTTACAGACTAACGGTACCTTGATTACGGACGAATGGGCAGAGTTTCTGGCCCGGCATCAGTTTTTGTGCGGATTGTCTATCGATGGTCCCCGGAAATTTCATGATAACCACCGGCGGTTTACGGATGGTCGCGGGTCATGGGAAAGAGCGGTAAATGGTGCTCGTTTGTTCCGGAAACATGGAGTGGAGTTTAACACCATGTCGGTGGTGAATGCCAGCAACAGCAAGGAACCGGTTGCCGTGTATGAGTTTCTGAAAGAACTGGGAAGCCGGTTTATGCAATTTTCTCCGATTGTGGAGCGGATTGCTTTGGATGAAAAAGAGGCTCTTTCTGTGGTAGACCGGCGTTATGACAAGGAAACGGCATTGATGGAAGAGAATGTCAGTGCTGTGGACTGGGGTAATTTTTTATGCCGTATATTTGACCGTTGGGTCAGGACAGATGTGGGGTATTGTTATGTGAATTGGTTTGATAATACGCTGGCAGCTTATGTCGGTCAGACTCCTTCCCTTTGTTCGATGGCTCCTTATTGCGGGTGTTCATTGGCTGTAGAGCACAACGGAGATGCTTATTGTTGTGATCATTTTGTATTTCCGGAATATAAGTTAGGGAATATTGCAGAACATAATATTGGTGAGTTAGCTAAAAGTGACCGGCAGTTATTTTTTGAGCAGTATAAAAAAGATTTCTTATCGGCGCGGTGCCGGTCCTGCGCTTATCTGGCTGCATGCGGCGGGGATTGTCCGAAAAATCGTATTGCGGAAACTGCAGAAGGAGAGTCTATTTCCTGTTTATGTCAAGGATTCCGGATGTTTTTTGAACATACCCGGAAGTACTTTGAATTTATGGCCAATGAACTGAAACATCAGCGTCCGCCGGCAAATGTCATGAAAATGAAATTCTGACATGAATAACGTATAGTCTGTATGTTTCCCCGGGACAAATCTTCCTTAAAAATTTTGGTTATAAACTTTTTATTTTTAATTTTGTGACATATTTCAATTCCGCTTGTTTCTACACAGGCGATTTTCTACAAAACAATCCAACCATTACTATATGTATGACATTTTGGAACTAAATGACAAATTGCTGTCAGATTTGCGGCAAATTGCTAAAAAGTTAAATATTAAACGAGTTGAGTCTTATAAAAAACAAGAGCTGATATATAAAATATTGGACCAGCAGGCTTTGGTCGCTGCGCAGTCGGAATCTGTTCCCGAAACAGCTACGGAGATGCCGGCAGGGGAAGGTGAAAGGCGGGAGAAAAAACCGCGTGTGCGGGTCATGCGTATGGGTGTGGAGAAGGTTGGTGATTCCAAAGGAGGGGTGCAGAAATTTGCCCGGCGTGAAGAGGGAAAAAAAGAAGAAGCGCGTGCAGAGGAGGTAAAACCGATGCCAGAGGTGGTTGCAGAAGGGCATAAAGCGGATAATCAGCCTCGTCAGGATGAGCGGCGCCGGGAGGATTTCCGGCAGGGGCAAAACCAGCGGGACGATAAATGGCAAGGTAAGCGCAAGGAATTCGTAAAGAGGGAGAGAGCACAGCAACAGGGTGAGAATCGCAAAGAACGGGTACAACGTGTGGTACACGATGATATTCTGGAAAAAGATTTGGAGTTAAAGGGCGGAGATGAAGAGTTTGAAAAGGCTCCCTATGAATATGTGGTGGAATCCCAGGAGCAATCCATGGTGGCTGAGGTGTTGGAACATCATTATGAGGGGACTTCTCTGGAAGAGAATAACCGTTATGAGGAAAATAGGCGGGAAAATGGAAACGGGAACTTTAATACCAATAAAATGCGTTTTGATAAACGCGATAAATATTATGAATTTGAAGGAATTATCCTGAATTCGGGGGTACTGGAAATTATGCCGGACGGATATGGTTTCCTGCGTTCTTCCGATTATAATTACCTGAATTCTCCGGATGATATTTATGTTTCTCAGAGTCAGATTAAACTTTTCGGTTTACAGACAGGTGATACGGTAGAGGGAACTGTTCGTCCGCCCAAAGAAGGGGAGAAGTATTTTCCTTTAATTAAAGTGGAGAAAATCAATGGCAAGTCTCCGGATGCTGTGCGTGACCGGATTCCTTTTGATCATTTGACACCTCTTTTTCCCAATGAGAAATTTAATTTGACGGGAAATGGCAGAGCGACTCTTTCTACCCGGGTAGTGGATATTTTTGCTCCGATTGGGAAAGGTCAGCGTGGTTTGATTGTTGCGCAGCCGAAAACCGGTAAAACTGTTTTGTTAAAGGAAATAGCCAATGCCATTGCGGCTAATCATCCGGAGGTATATCTGATTATCCTTTTGATTGATGAACGTCCGGAGGAAGTAACGGATATGGCCAGGAGTGTAAAAGCGGAGGTGATTTCTTCTACTTTTGACGAACCGGCCGAACGTCATGTGAAGGTTGCTAATATTGTATTGGAGAAAGCAAAACGAATGGTGGAGTGCGGACATGATGTGGTCATTTTGTTGGATTCTATCACGCGTCTGGCCCGCGCTTACAATACCGTATCTCCGGCTTCCGGAAAGGTTCTGTCCGGTGGTGTGGACGCCAATGCCTTGCATAAGCCTAAGCGTTTTTTCGGTGCGGCACGGAATATCGAGGATGGCGGTTCGCTGACGATTTTGGCGACGGCTTTGACTGAGACCGGATCGAAGATGGATGATGTGATTTTTGAAGAGTTCAAGGGTACGGGTAATATGGAATTGCAACTTGACCGTAAATTGTCCAATAAACGGATTTATCCTGCTGTGGATATTACAGCTTCCAGCACCCGGCGGGAAGATTTGCTGATGGAAGAATATACCTTAAACCGGATTTGGATTTTACGGAATTATCTGACAGATATGAATTCTATTGAAGCCATGCAGTTTGTGAAGGACCGTCTGGAAAAAACAAAATCCAATGAGGAGTTTTTAATTTCCATGAATGATAAATAATGGTAAATTACCGGAACGGATCGTTCGAAAGAGAGTCTTTCGGACGATTTGTTTTTTATGCCTTTCAGTTTGTATCAGAAAACTAAGTTTGTAAAATAGGCAGATGTATAAGATGAAGGCGAATGATTTGTTGCCGATAGCCGGTTGGTGTATCGCAATACCGGCGTTACAAGCTGAAGAACCTGTTAAACAACCGAATATTGTTATTATTCTGGCTGATGATTTGGGGTTTGGAGATTTGTATTCCTCCGAAGGTGCATGAAGGATATTGGGTGGCTCCTATGGAGTTGGGGAGAGGAGAAGAAACCCAACAGTTTCAGGTGAAAAAAGAGATGGGGTTGTGGAAAACAGACTCCATTTTTTTTAAGGATTTCCTAATTTGTAATAAGTCTAAATTACACTTTAATCCTGTATTTGCTATCTCTGGATTGCACTTTTAATTATTTTCTACTATTTTTGTATTGCAAAAATACAGAAATGAACAGTTTAGTCAGTACACACCACACGCTTTTGAAAGAACGTAGTTCTGCAATCCGGCGGGGATTAATGGATCGGATTAATCGAAAGAGCCGTCTGATAGCCGTAAAAGGAAGCCGGGGAGTGGGGAAAACGAATTTTTTATTGGATTATTACAGAGAATACCATTCCGGTGAGCCGACCTGTCTGTATGTCAATATCAATAATTTATTTATAGCCCATGACGGACTGTTTCATTTTGCAGCTTATTTTTATAAACTGGGTGGAAAAGTGTTGTTGCTCGACCAGGTTCATAAATACCCGGAATGGGATAAGGAATTAAAAGCCTGCTATGATGCTTTTCCTGATTTACAGATTATTTTTACATCTTCTTCCATTGTTCGCATCAAATCCAATCCTTATTTGAAAGAAGTGGTGGATATGTATAATCTGAGTGGTTTGTCCTTCCGGGAATTTTTGGAGTTAGAGACAGGAGAAAAATTTTCGGTTTATTCTTTCGAGGACATCATAGGACATCATGAAGAAATTGTAGAAGATATATTGGGTAAGGTAAGACCATTGGCTTTTTTCAGCAATTACCTGGAGTATGGGTATTATCCTATTTATTTGGAGCAAAAGTCGCATATAGATTATTTGTTGAAGAATGTAAACCTTACGTTGGAGTTTGATATTCCCTATGTGCGTCAGATAGAGTTAAAGTATCTGGTTAAGCTGAAACAATTGCTTTATATAGCTGCTATTGATACGAATTCTAATGTGAATATCAGTAAATTGAGCTCGGCGATTGGTGTTTCCCGGGCTACTGTGTTGAATTACCTGAATTACATGAAAGATGCCCGCTTATTGACATTGTTATACGATACGGATAATGATGACGATAGTGGAAAAAAACCTAAAAAATTATATATTCATAATCCGAATTTACTGAATGCCGTATGTTTGGATGAGGTTGATCCTGCTGTTTTACGCAAATCTTTTTTCCTGAGCCAATTGTGTCCGGTAGGACAGATTCATTACACTGATCATGCTGATTTCTTGGTGGATGAGAAATACAAAGTGTCAGTATGCCAGGAGGGGAAAGGCCGCAAATTGGAATCTTCCGTTATTGTTATGGAGGATATGATTGAACGGGGCAAAGGAAACGTGATTCCGCTTTGGCTGGCGGGATTTACTTATTGATGAAAAATATAGTAATTAAAAAATGGAGAGGAAAAGTAACGGACTTAAATTGTTTGGTAAGCTGTTTCCAATTCAGAATGAAATAAATTTAATTTTATAGAGATGGCAAAAGAGAAAAAATTTATTACTTGTGACGGTAATGCAGCTGCTGCCCATATTGCTTATATGTTCAGCGAGGTGTCTTGTATTTATCCGATCACTCCGTCTTCACCGATGGCTGAGAACGTTGACGAATGGGCTGCTAAGGGAAGGAAAAATATGTTTGGCGAGACAGTTCGCGTAATTGAAATGCAGTCTGAAGCCGGTGCTGCCGGTGCTGTTCACGGTTCTTTGCAGGCGGGAGCTTTGACTACGACTTACACCGCATCGCAGGGTTTGTTGTTGATGATCCCGAATATGTATAAAATTGCCGGAGAATTATTGCCTTGTGTATTTCATGTTAGTGCCCGTGCCCTGGCTGCTCATGCTTTGAATATTTTCGGAGACCATGCCGATGTATATGCTGCCCGTCAGACCGGTTTCGCTATGTTGGCTTCTGGGTCTGTTCAGGAAGTGATGGACCTTTCTGCAGTGTCTCATCTGACCGCCATAAAATCCCGTATACCGTTTGTGAATTTCTTTGACGGTTTCCGGACTTCTCATGAGATTCAGAAAATCGAGGAGTTACAGATGGAAGATGTGAAAGGCCTGGTGGATATGGATGCCTTACAGGCTTTTCGTGACCGTGCTCTCAGTTCGGAGAATCCGGTTACCCGTGGAACTGCCCAGAATCCGGATATCTATTTCCAGGGACGTGAGGCTTCAAATAAATTTTACGATGCAGTGCCTGATATGGTAGCTGATTATATGGAAAAAATCAGTGCCATAACCGGCCGGAAATATCGTCCTTTCGACTATTACGGAGCTGCCGATGCTGAGAATATCATTATAGCCATGGGCTCTGTAACGGAGACTATCCGGGAGGTTATTGACTATGAAAATGCGAATGGTAAAAAAGTGGGTATGATTGCTGTTCATCTGTATCGCCCCTTCTCTGCCAAGTATTTCATGGAAGCGGTTCCTTCTACCGTAAAACGGATTACTGTATTGGATCGCACAAAAGAACCGGGAGCTAACGGTGATCCTTTGTATCTGGACGTAAAAGATATTTTCTACGGCAGGGAAAATGCTCCGTTGATTGTCGGCGGACGCTATGGTATGGGTTCAAAGGATGTTACTCCTTCCCAGATTATTGCCGTTTATAAAAATATGGAACGGAGCGAACCCAAAAACCAGTTTACCATTGGTATCCTGGATGATGTGACTTTCCGTTCGCTGCCAGCTGAAGAGGATGTGAAAATGACTCCTGCAGGAACTTATGAAGCTAAATTTTATGGTTTGGGTTCGGATGGTACGGTTGGTGCCAATAAGAACTCTATCAAGATTATTGGAGGTGCCACCAATAAATATTGTCAGGCTTATTTTGCTTACGATTCTAAGAAATCAGGCGGTTTTACAGCTTCTCACCTGCGTTTCGGGGATTGTCCGATTCGTTCAACTTATTTGATAACTACTCCTGATTTCGTAGCTTGTCATGTTCCGGCATACATTCATATGTATGACGTGTTGAAAGGGCTTCAGAAAGGCGGTTCTTTCCTTTTGAATTCTATCTGGGACGAAGAGGAAACTAAAAAACATTTGCCTAATCAGATGAAGCGTTATCTGGCTGAGAATGAAATTAACTTCTACATCATTAATGCGACGAAGCTTGGACAGGAGCTGGGATTGGGCAACCGTACCAATACCATCATGCAAAGTGCTTTCTTTAAGATTACCAACGTTATCCCTTATGAATTGGCAGTGAGCGAAATGAAACATGCCATTGAAAAATCATACGGTAAGAAGGGTGAGGCTGTGGTAAATATGAATTATGCGGCAGTTGATGCAGGAGGGAAAGAAGGAAACTTGGTTAAGGTGGCTGTTCCGGCAGAATGGAAGAATCTCCCTGATGATGAGATTCGTCATGATGAAGGACGTCCTGAATTTGTCCGGAAAGTTGTGGATGTGATGAATGCCCAGAAGGGGGATGATCTGCCTGTAAGTGCTTTCAATGGATATGAAGACGGAACTTTCCCCAATGGAACTGCTAAGTTTGAAAAACGGGGAATTGCTGTGAATGTTCCGGAGTGGCAGATGGAGAATTGTATACAGTGTAATCAGTGTGCATATGTTTGTCCTCATGCTGCTATCCGTCCGTTCCTGTTGACTGACGAAGAATTGGCTGCTGCTCCTGCCGGTACTCAGGCTAAACCTGCTATTGGTAAAGAACTGGCCGGTTATAAATTCAAAATGCAGGTGACTCCGCTTGACTGTACCGGTTGCGGCAACTGTGCTGATGTTTGTCCTGCTAAGGATAAGGCTTTGGTTATGAAACCTTTGGAGACCCAGTCGGCTGAAATTGAACGCTGGGAATATATGGATAAAAAAGTTGGATACAAACAAGTGGTTGCTCCCAATAATGTGAAAAATTCACAGTTTGCCCAGCCTCTGTTTGAGTTCTCCGGAGCTTGTGCCGGTTGTGGGGAAACGCCTTATATCAAAGTATTGACCCAATTATTCGGCGAAAGAATGATGATAGCCAATGCAACAGGTTGTTCTTCCATTTATGGTGCTTCGGCTCCTTCCACTCCCTACTGTGTAAATGATAAGAGCGGACGTGGTCCGGCCTGGGCTAACTCTTTGTTTGAGGATAATGCTGAATTTGGATTCGGTATGGCTGCCGGCGCTGCCCGTTTGCGTGAACGGGTAAGACGTTTGGCGGAAGAAAATCTGGACACTTTCTCTGCTGAGACCCGGACAGCTATCCAGGCATGGATTGAAGCTTATGAAGACGGGGACAATACCTTGGCTACCAGTTCCGCTCTGGTTGCGGCCCTGGAAAAGGAAACTGCTCCTGTAGCTAAAGAAATCCTGAGTTTAAAGAATTACTTTACCAAGAAATCACAATGGATATTCGGTGGTGACGGTTGGGCCTATGATATTGGTTATGGCGGTCTGGACCATGTAATTGCCACCGGTAAGGATGTCAATATTTTGGTAGTAGATACTGAAGTATATTCCAATACAGGGGGACAGTCTTCGAAATCTACTCCTGCCGGTGCTGTGGCTAAATTTGCAGCCAGTGGGAAGCGGATTCGCAAAAAAGACTTAGGTATGATGGCCATGTCTTATGGATATGTTTATGTGGCTCAGGTAGCTATGGGTGCTAATCAAGCTCAATACATGAAAGCCATTAAGGAAGCAGAAGCTTATCCCGGACCGTCTTTGATTATTGCTTATGCTCCCTGTATCAACCATGGTTTGAAAGCCAGCATGGGTAAATCACAACAGGAAGAGAAAAAAGCAGTGGAATGCGGTTACTGGCAATTATACCGTTATAATCCCATGCTTGAAACGGAGGGTAAAAATCCTTTCCAATTGGATTCAAAAGAACCGGATTATTCTAAATTCCGTGAATTCCTGATGGGAGAGGTTCGTTTTAATTCTCTGATGAAAGCGACTCCGGAGGATGCAGAACGTCTGTTCCAGGAAACTGAGAACGATGCAAAGTGGAAGCTGAGCGGATATAAACGTCTGGCTGCCATGGAATACGGCAAGTAAATTTTATGCTTATTTGTCATATAGGAGAGGTCGTCCTTATCAGGACGATCTCTTTTTTTTATCAATTCGTTTTATAACCATTTCAGTTACCTCCGAATTTATTTCTACCTTTGACTTGTTTAAGTAAATAATAACCATGGGAAGGCGTAGATTTAGTTTAAAAAAATACCTGGTAATAGATTTTTACTATTCTGTATTAAGAAGAGATTGGCGCATATCTACTTTTTTATCAGATTTTCTGTTAAAAATAGTGGCCTTTGTCGTAGTGTCGGTAGACCGTTTTATTAAAGATGCTTCTGCGATTTCCGCATCTGCATTGACTTTTTATTCTACATTGTCTTTTATTCCTGTAGTTGCACTGATTTTGGCTATTGCCCGCGGATTCGGGGCTGCAAGGGCATTGGAAGACTGGCTGAAAGAACAGACATACACTAATCCGGAAGTGATGGAATGGGTGATGCAGGTGGCCGGAAAAGCTCTGGATAACACTACTCAAAGCGGTGTGATTACCGGAATAGGTATTGTCTTGCTTATTTGGTCGGTAGTGAAGATGCTTTCCAGTACAGAATTGGCTATGAACCGCATTTGGGGAGTGAAGAAAGGACGTTCTCTGGTGAAAAAGTTTACCGATTATATGTCTATTTTATTCATTGCTCCTATATTGGTGATTTTGATTAGCAGTATGAACGTTTTTATGATGTCCAGCCTGCAGGCTTATGCTATGGATGAAGGAATATTGAGTTATGCCAGTGCAGCGTTGAAAGCTATATTAACCATACTGCCTTATGTATTGGTGTGGTTTTTGTTTGTTTTTTTGTATATGTTTATGCCGACCACTCCTGTCAGATTTAAATATGCTTTGGTGGCCGGAATAATAGCCGGAACGATTTTTCAGGTAGTGCAATGGTTTTATATTCGCTTTCAGGTGGGGGTGAGTTCTTATAATGCCATTTATGGCGGACTTGCTGCCTTGCCTTTGTTGTTGGTCTGGTTGCAACTAAGTTGGAGCATCGTCCTGTGGGGAACGGAATTGTGTTATATTATGCGTAACCGGCATTTTTTATACTCGGGAGTTTTCCGGGCTGATAACCGGTGGGTGGACAATGTGAACATTACGATCAAAATGTTGAGATTTATTGCAGAGCAGTATACTCATTCAAAGGGTGGACCCACTTTAGCCATGATTTGTAAAAAATTGCGGTTAAGTTCCAGTAAAGCGCGGATTGTTTTGGAGGAATTGGTGGATAAAAAAATTTTGGTGGAAGTGCGGGATGATAATGATGTTTCGTATTTTCCGGCAGTGGATTTTCATCACCTTTCTTTAGCGGATATCATTACCCGCCTGGCTTATATGGATGAAGGCGGAGGAGAAGAGTGGAAAGTACGTTTTACAGAGGCTATGAACCGGGAGTTTTCCAAGGATACCTTTGTTTAAAAAAGGAATATTTGGTCCATATTTATTTTTTGAGTAAATTAGTCTTAAATTTTAGTATGCTATGAGAAAAAAAATAGAGTTAGAGTATATTTTTTCATCTTCTGTTAAAGTTTTATTTTCTCGATTAAGTACGCCTGCTGGTCTTTCTGAATGGTTTGCGGATGATGTTTTTCAAAAAGGCGACCAATTTGATTTTATTTGGAATGGAGCTAAACATGTTGCCACTCTTCTGGAACTGAAAAATAATAGTCTGGTACGTTTTTGCTGGAACGATGCGGAGAATGAGGAGGAATATTTTGAATTCCGTATACAGGTAGAACCTTTGACTGGTGACGTTTCTTTGTATATTACCGATTTTGCTGATGAAGACGATGTGGAGGATGCTGTGGAATTGTGGAATAAACAAATGGATATTCTTCACCGGAATCTGGGGGCTTGATTTGTTTTTGTTATTCTTCGCTTGGCTATTATCTCTCTGAATCAAAATTAATGATATTTTTGTACCTGTTTACCAGGATGGGAAAAGATGAAAAAATTATATGTATTCATGCTGAAGAGCTTTATCGGGCCGTTCGTTGCTACTTTTTTTATTAGCATGTTTGTTCTGATTATGCAATTCCTTTGGCGTATGATTGATGATTTGGTAGGGAAAGGATTGGATTTTGCCGTTATTGCGGAATTGTTGTTTTATGTGGCGATTACTTTAGTTCCTATGGCTTTGCCTTTGGCTGTTTTGTTGTCTTCCATTATGACTTTCGGCAGTTTGGGGGAAAACTATGAATTGATTGCTTTGAAGTCTGCCGGGATTTCGCTTTACCGGATCATGAAACCACTGATTTTCCTGATAGTCTTTCTGACGGTGATGGCTTTTGTATTTTCAAATAATATACTGCCGGTGGCTAATCTGAAAATGTATACCCTGATTGGTGATATCCGGAGACAAAAACCGGAAATGTCTTTTAAAGAAGGTATTTTCACCAACGATTTAGAGGGGTATAGTATCAAAATAGACAAAATAGATAAGAATACCGGTATGATGTATAATATGCTGATATACAATCATAAGGATGGTACGGGAAATTATGAGGTAACCAAAGCAGATTCCGGTATGATGCTCAGTGATCTGAAAACGAATACGCTGGAGCTTGTTTTGTATCATGGGCATACCTATACGGACGAGGGACTGAAAAATATAAATGCCCGTAAGACATTCCCTTTCAGACGATTAAAATTTGATAAGCAAACCGTCTTGATTGATTTGCCCGGTACTGATTTGCAACGGTCAGAAGAGGGGACTATGCGTTCCTATTCTATGATGTTGAACCTGAAGCAACTGAATTATACGATAGACTCTCTCCAGGCGTTTTTAAGTCAGAAGAAAGCGGGAGATACCAAACGGCTTTTGGCTAATAATTATCAGAAGAGTAAAAATTCCAATCCCCGAAGAGACAGTGTCTTGATGCAAGAAAGTCGGGGATTATACAATAATGCAGACAGTTTGTTCCTGACATTTGAGCCTGACGACCAGAAACAGGCTGTGGATTATGCTTTGCAGTATGCCCGGGAAGTAAAACAACGGATGCAGGATGATTTGCAGTACTATGTAGGTCAGCAGGAGAAAGTCATTAAAAATCAGTTGGAATGGCACCGGAAGTTTTCCCTTTCGTTTGCCTGTTTTATTTTCTTCTTTATCGGTGCACCGTTGGGTGCGATTATCCGGAAAGGAGGATTGGGAATGCCTGTTGTAGTTTCCGTGTTTTTGTTTATCATCTATTATATAATATCGATGATGGGAGAAAGGTCGGCCCGGGAGGCTGTCATTTCTCCGGCTGCCGGCATGTGGATTTCTGCCTTTATTTTGTTACCCTTGGGAATTATATTGACTTATAAGTCGGTAACCGATTCCGAAATGATGAATACGGAAGCTTATACGAAAATTTTTAAGAAATTGATAGCCTTTATAAGAAAGAAAAAAGATGCCAGGACATAAATTGCGTATAATTTATATGGGTACCCCGGATTTTGCTGTCCTGCCTCTGAAAAAAATTGTAGAGGCTGGATTTCAGGTTGTCGGTGTGGTTACCAATCCCGATAAGCCGGCAGGCCGGGGACAGCAGTTGCAGGAGTCGGCGGTGAAGAAATATGCCCGGGAAGCCGGATTGAAGATTTTGCAGCCGGAGCGATTCCGGGAGGAGGAATTTCTGAAGGAGTTGGCGGCGTTAAAAGCGGACCTGCAATTGGTGGTTGCTTTTAAGATGCTGCCGGAGGTGGTATGGAACATGCCTCCGTTGGGAACGGTGAATCTGCATGCTTCTTTATTGCCGGATTACCGGGGAGCGGCGCCGATTAACCGGGCTGTGATGAACGGGGAGACCTGTTCCGGGGTGACGACTTTTCTTTTGAAGCATGAGATAGATACCGGAAACATTATTTTCCAAGAGAAGGTGGAAATCGGAGAGGAAATGACTGCCGGAGAATTGCACGATGAGTTGATGGAGAAGGGGGCTGATTTGTTGTTGAAGACTGTGCGGGCGATGGAGGCGGGCGATTACCCATTGACCGACCAGAGCCGTTTGCTTCAAGGACGTGAGGCGATAAATGCTCCGAAGATATTTAAGGAAGACATGAAAATCCGTTGGGACGGGGAGTTGGAAATTATCTATAATCATATCCGGGGATTGTCTCCTTTTCCCGGGGCATGGACGGAATTACAGGCTGTTGGGACGGATGGTGAAGTCCTGACACTCAAAATATTTAAGGCAGTCAAGATATGGCAGAGTCACAACCGCTCTGCCGGGGAAATCGGTACTGATGGAAAGACCGTTTTTGATGTATATGTGAAAGGAGGCCTTATCCGTGTAAAGGAATTGCAGTTGTCAGGAAAAAAGAGGATGCGGACGGAGGATTTTCTGAGGGGATTCCGGTTGGAGGATTACCGGTTGAGGTGTCAAAGTGAATCATAGTGCCGGAAATATGGATGCAGGTCGGATATTAAAAGCGGTAAACGAGAAGGATAAGGAGCTTTGGCAGGAAGTTTTCGGCTATTATTATGCGGCTTTGTGTTCTTATGCCGGGCGTTTGGTGCAGGAATCCGTCATTGCCGAGGATTTGGTGCAGGACATTCTCCTGTATGTCTGGAATAGCGAGCGGAAATTTGTCCAGATGGAAGAACTGACCAATTATCTTTACCGGGCAACTTATAATCGGGCGATGATGTGGCTGCGGCGTGAGAAGTGCAAGTCCAAGCATCTGGGCCGGTTGATGGAAGAAAATGGTCCGGAATTCGATGAGATGTTTATTGAAACCGTCCGCGAGGAATTGCTCCGGCAAATGTATCTCTATATAGAGGAATTACCGCCTGAACAGCGCAAGGTTATCCGGATGAGCGTGGAAGGATTGTCCGTGAATGAAATTGCTGAAAAGTTGGGCATATCCGTCAATACGGTAAAGACTCATAAAAAACGCAGCTTTAAACAGTTGCGCGGAAAAATAAAAGGGGATGCCAATATTTTCTGGTTGGCATTTTTCTTATCTTGAAAAATTAGTTTTTGGTTGTATCATCAAGCTCTTCTCATCCATAAGAAAGTTATGGATATTCATGCTTATTATGCCCTCGTCATTCTGATTTGACGGGGTGGGGTGTCTACGGTAGCTCTTGTTAACTGTCACTTTTGTAAAAAAGTGTTTTTCTTGTCACCCTTTTTCTTTTGTTATGCACAATAAATATAAAAATGGAAAAATAATGGATAAAAGTGTTGAAAGGACGGTGGCTTTGTTGCGAAAATCTTATGGGGGAAGTCTTACGGCCGATGAGCAGGTGGAGGTAGGACGTTTGCTGGAGGATAAAAGGATGCGGCGGTTGTATGAGGAGATGGGAAATGATGAGTATCTGGCAGCGGAATTCCGGCGGTATGCCGGATGGGAGCCCGAACGGGGGTACCGGAAGTTCCGGGGGAAGATGCGGAAACGGGGGATGAGGAGAAGCCTTGTTCGCTTGTCTGTGGCTGCCAGTTTGCTTATGGCTTTGGGTACTGTATGGTTGTTGGCGGAGCAGGGTGAACTGGAGGAGGGAAGAAAAATGACGCAATTTGTGGTGAAACCGGGCAATTGCCGGGCATTCCTGCAATTGAGCAGTGGCAAACGGGTTGTTTTGGAAGAGGCGGGACAGTTGGATTTGTACGAGACGAACGGGAACATCCGGATAGATTCGGGGAAAGTGGTTTATTCTAATCCTGCGGTGCCTGAACCGGAGACGGAGGTTTATAATACATTATCCGTGCCCTATGGCGGGGAATACCGCTTGCTGCTGGCCGACGGGACTGCCGTGCACTTGAATGCGGGTTCGGAACTTCGTTATCCGGTGGCTTTTGCAGTAACCGAAAGAAGGGTCTTTTTGAAAGGGGAGGCCTGGTTTGAGGTGGCAAAGGATGCAGAGCGGCCGTTTTATGTGGAAACGGACGAGGTGAATATCCGGGTATATGGCACTGCTTTTAATGTGAATACCCATGGTGTGCGGGCTATGGAAACGGTGTTGGTATCGGGTGAAATTGGTATCTCCAGGGCGGGGAGTGACAGAGAGTGGCGGATGTGTCCGGGGCAGTTGGCTTCTTGCGACCATCGTAGCGGGGAAATCAGTCTCCAAGAGGTGGATGTCCGGAAATATGTGGCCTGGAAAAACGGGGAATTTTGTTTTAACGATGATACGCTCGAAGAGATTTTAGAAGAGTTGGGACGCTGGTATGACGTGAAAGTTGTTTTCCGGTCAGCAGGAAAAAAAGACATCCAGTTTTCGGGCCATTTGAAACGGTATGAGAATATCCGGAAAATACTCGGAGCCATTACGGAATCTACGGGTATTGTTATTCACATCAGTGAGCGTACGATTATGGTGGAATGAAATAAGAGAAGTGTGGGGGCACTTCCTTGTATTAAGATAGGTTTGCAACGAAACGGTTGGTGTCCGTTTGGTTGTGATGTTTAATCTTTCATTACAAATTTATGAAAAAGAAACAAGAATGCCTCGGTATTTATCACTATCGCTGGCAAAAAATCGGAAAAATGATGAAATTGTGTGTTATTCTGGTTTGCCTGTTCTCTTTCAGTTTGTCCGCTAACACGTTGGCGCAACGGGAACGGGTGAACATGAAACTGCAGGAAGTGTCGTTGCGGCAGGTGCTGGAGCAAATCCGCGAGCAGACCAAATTGCAGTTTATGATGAGCAAAGAGCAGGGGGAACGTGTAGGACGGGTGTCTGTGGATGCCGTAAACGAAACCGTAGCGGAAGTGCTGGACAAGGTGTTTGCTTCCACCGGACTGACCTGGGTGCTGAAAGAAGATATTATCGTGGTGAAGGAGCTGCCGCAGCAACAGATTCAGAATCCCGCCCGTGTGAAGGGCGTCGTAAAAGACAAAAAAGGCCATCCCCTTCCCGGTGTAACGGTGTTGATTAAGGGGACGATGATGGGGGTGGTGACCGACGAGAAGGGAAATTACAGCATTGAATTGCCCGGTTCGCAGGATATCCGGCTGTTGTTTTCCTTTATCGGTATGAAAGCGCAGGAGGTGAAGTATACCGGACAAAAGGAAATCGACATTGTCATGGAGGAGGAATCCACCCAGATGGAGGAGGTGGTGATTACCGGTTACCAGACCATCGACCGGCGCAAGAATACCAGCGCGGTGACCACCGTAAAGGCGGAAGATGTTATGATTCCCGGTGTATCGTCTATCGACCAGATGTTGCAGGGGCGTATTCCGGACATGATGTTTACGTTGAATTCCGGTGAGGTTGGAGTGGTTCCCAAACTGCGTATCCGCGGAACCTCGACGTTGATTGGTAACCGCGAACCGTTGTGGATACTCGACGGTATCATCATGCAGGACCCGGTGGATATTTCTCCGGAAGAGTTGAATGACCCGGACTACATCAACCGTATCGGAAACGCTATTTCCGGTATCAACCCGCAGGACATCGAGCGTATCGACGTGTTGAAAGATGCGGCGGCGACAGCGCTTTACGGAACGAAAGCGGCTAACGGTGTCATTGTGGTAACCACCAAAAAAGGACATGTAGGAAAACCTATTATCAGTTACAACACAACGGTTACCATGCGCCAGCGTCCGCGTTATACCGACCGCTCCGTCGATGTTATGAATTCCAAAGAGCGCATTCAGTTTTCCCGCGACCTGACGGCTTTGCATTACGAATATCCCCAAAATATGAATATGATCGGTTACGAATATTGGTTGGCAAAGTTATATTCCGGCGAAATTACACAGCAACAATTCGATGCCGAGATTGCTAAAATTGAAACCACCAACACGGATTGGTTCGATTTGCTGACCAAGGACAGCTTTTCTCATAACCATACGTTAAGTATCTCCGGAGGTTCGGAAACCGTCCGTTATTATGCGTCGTTCGGATATACCCGGGACAATGACGTGATTAGAGGCGATAACAACCGGCGTTATACGGCCAACATAAAATTCGATGCCAACCTGGCACCTTGGTTGACTGCTTCGGTAGGATTAATCGGAAATACGACCGGTCGGACCTATTATCAACAAGAGTTGGCTCCGATGCAGTACGCTTACAAAACCAGCCGGGCAATTCCCGCTTTTGATGAAAACGGTGAGTATTTCTATTACAAGAAAAAAGCCAACGATGGGTTGTTGAATACTTTTTTCAATTACAACATATTGAATGAACTGGATAATAGTTCTTACGAACAGGAAGGTTCGGGAATAACGGCAAATGCCAATTTGCAATTCCGGTTTACAGACTGGTTAAATGCGAATGCCATTGTTTCCTATTCCACGAATCATACAGGTATTGAAGGATGGTGGGGTGAAAACAGTTGGTATGCCGCCAGTCTCCGGAAAACGGAAAGGGGTGTGCTGGCGGAAACCGGTTCAGGTACAATGTGTACGCTACCTTATGGCGGCGAGTTAAGTCGTTCCGAATCGGACAACCGCACCTATACGGCACGGTTGCAATTAAATGCCAGCAAGTATTTGGGTATAGACATGCAGCATAATATATCAGGTAATTTAGGTTTCGAATTGAATTCTTCGCGTATAAAATCATTTGATACCAAGATGCGGGGATATTATAAAGACCGGGGCATGTCTTTTGTAGACGACATCGATTTGTCGCTTTATCCCGATTATCAAAGGTGGATGGCTTCCAATGTACCTGTATTGAAGGATTCTAAATCGAACTTATTATCGGCATACATTTCATTGGCATACAGTTATTTCAGTTATTTTACGGTTAATGTGAATGCCCGAATAGACGGTTCAAACAAATTCGGTGACCAAAGCAATGACAAACTTTTGCCTGTATGGTCGGCTTCTGCCAATTGGAATCTGACGGAACACGAATGGTTGAAAAACGATTGGCTCGATTTTCTGTCCCTCAAGGCTTCTTTCGGATATCAAGGGAATATGCTGGAGGGGCAGTCGCCTGTGATGGTCATTAAAAAGGGAACCTTGAATACTCATTACAATGAATATACCTCTTCCATAGAGCGTTATCCCAATCCCGATTTGAAATGGGAGAAGACAACCTCTTATAACTTAGGAATGGACTTTTCATTGTTCCAGTCCAAATTGCAGGTAGATGCCTCCGTGTATTGGAAGCATACGGAAGACGCTTTTATGACCAAAACGATTGCTACGATGAACGGTGTACGTAAAAATAGTTATGTTATGAACGGAGGATATATCGATAATCAGGGGTACAGTGTCTCATTGACAGTTTCTCCGATTAATAACCGGGATTTCCGTTGGTCGTTATCCACTTCTTTTTCCCAAGTGTTTAATAAGTTGAACACCAATCCCGACGGGGAACAATACGAACTGGACAATTTTCTGGATGGCTCCGTGTTGATTAAAGGGAAGCCGGTCGGTACTTTCTATTCTTATAAATTCTTAGGATTAAGTCCGGTAGACGGCGGTCCCGTGTTTGACGATTGCGAGGACGAGCGGGATTTGCTACTCACTTTGAACAAACGTGATTTTTACACGCGGGTATTGGAGGCTTCCGGAAGACGTGAGCCGACGATTTCCGGAAACTTGAATACCAGTATCCGTTGGAGGAATATCCATTTTAGCGGAGTATTTGCCTATAGTGTCGGTAACAAAATCCGTTTGTTCAGCATGTATAACTCTGCCGATCCGACTTTGGCAGTACAGGAAATTTATCCGGAAAACAACGTGAGCAGGGATTTAATGAAACGTTGGCAACATCCCGGAGACGAGCGTAGGAGCAATATTCCGGCTATCATTACGCCTTCTAATCATGCTTATTATAAATACTATGACCATTGGAGTTCCGGAAAAGCAGATTGGAAGGGGAATCGGGTTGCCGATAATCCCTGGGAAATGTATGATTACGGAAACCACCGGGTAGTGAGCGGTAATTACTTGAAATGTTCCAATTTAAGCCTGACTTATGATTTTGAGGAGAATATTTTGAAAAAGTCGGGACTTGCACGTTTGTCGCTGACACTTTCAGCTGCCAATCTGTTTACGATTTCGGCGAAAGAACTCAAAGGCCAGACGCCTACACAGAGTGGTTTCGCTACCATCCAACTGAGCGAACGTCCTACTTACTCTTTGAGTTTGAATGTTTCATTTTAAAACGACTGATATATGAAAAAAATATTGAATATATTGAGCTTTGCCTTGCTTTTAGGGGGGTGTTCCAGTTTTTTGGAGGAATATTCCCAAGACTTGGCAAAAATAGAGGGCGTGGAGGATTTGGATGAGATATTGTTAGGCGAAGCTTATCTGCCATTTTCTGCCGTGACGGATTTGGGAAATTACAACGGATATGCCATTGAAAACCCCCGTTTCCAATGTATCCATTATATGGCGGATGAGTTGTCCAAATTTACTCCTCATAATGAAAACGATGTTGCCGGCTTGCAGTCGAGCATGTTCGGCTGGCACACCTGGCAGTCGATGGTCGGGTTGACGTATGATAAAGATAAATATGTAGCTGAAAATCAGGACTGGGAACAGGCTTACCAGTCTATCAACGCCTGTAATTCGCTCTTGAGTGAGGCCGGCAAATTGACGCCCGCCAACGAAAGGGAAGCATTGGAAATCGAGCGCGTTAAAGGGGAAGCGGCTTTTTTGAGGGCATTGTATTATTTTGAGTTGGTTAATCTGTATGGAAAACCCTATTGTAGCGCAAACCTTGCTGTTCCTGCCATTCCGCTTAAACTGTCCGTCATGGTGGAAGACAGGGATTATACCTGTGCTACGGTAAGCGAAGTGTATGAACAGATTCTTAAAGATTTGGAAACGGCTGAAACCTCTTTGGCACGGACATCCGTAAAAAACTTCCCTTATCGGGCAGACATTACGGCGGTCTATCTGTTGAAGAGCCGGGTGCTTCTGTATATGCAGGATTGGAAAAATGCACTGGAATACGCCGATAAAACATTGAAGAACAAACAGGAACTCTTGGATTTAACCTCTTTCAACGGAGACGAAGTGCTGGGTGAGTCTTCGCCTGAAACGATTTTTTCCATGGGAGGGTATGTCATGGCGTATAGCATTCATCCCATCCGGGGTATGAAAGATAAGGTATGGAAAAATCTTCCGAATTATATCATTTCCGAGGATTTGCTTCAAGCTTTTGAGGAAGAGGGGGAAAACGATTTGAGAACCCGTCATTACATTTGTAAAGACACGCTCGGTTATGTCGGTTCTACGTTGGAGGTGCCTTACGTGGAAGCCTGGATTTTCAGAAAAGTCCGTGGATGGGAAAATGCTTCTACCCGGAATTTTTCGGACAATTTCCTTTTCCGTACGGCGGAAGCTTACCTGAACGGAGCGGAAGCTGCTACCCTTGCCGGTGATGAAGCTACGGCACGCACATTATTGAAAAAACTGCGGGACAAACGGCTTCGGGCGAGCGGAGCAATTACGGAAAGCGGACAGCAATTGGCGGACCTGATCCGTTTGGAGCGCCAACGCGAACTTTGTCTCGAGGGGCATCGCTGGTTCGACCTGCGCCGTTATTCCGTGCGGGAAAAATACCCCTATTCAAAAACCATTACCCATTCCTATACAAAATATGAAATGCAGGGCGGTCTCGGTGTTGCTAAACCGGTAGAGTCGAAAGGGTATACATTGCAGGAAAACGATTTGGCCTATACACTGGCATTGCCGAGAGAGGTGCTGGATTTTCAACCGACGCTGGCAAACAACTTCCGTCCGGAACGTCCCGGAATGTCCTATACTCCCCCTGTCTTCCCCGGGGTAACGCCTCCGGGAGGGGTGGTGGAACCTGATCCGAAAGATAGTCCTATTTATAAAGCGGGCTATAAGTTTGGAATGGAGCAGTGCTGGGAATTACAGGGTGAAGGAAGTTTGTACGACCTGTACGACCAGGCCCCTTACGAAAGTTATTCGGATGATTGGTTCCTTTGGTGCGAAGGGGTGGAAGACGGTTGGAATGATTCTTTGGAATGGTTATAACAGTAAAAAATAAAGACGTATGAGACTACATATTTTTATTTGGATAATCTTGGCCGGAAGTCTTTTTTCTTGCGGGAAAGAAAATGTGACGCCCGCTAAAGTCCGTAACCCGTTTGCTCCCGCTCCGGAAGCAACGGACGCAACATCTGAGTTGAGACGGGAATTTTATGAAAAAACCGGGTGTTTCCTATTGTTCAACGATACTTTACGCCATGAATACATGGGAGTGGATGCTTTCGGGAATCCGTATTACGACACGGAATTGCTTGCCATGGATTGGGATTTGGGATCTGTAAAACGCGATTATATCCTGAGGTATGAATATTTGGATGGTATGGCCCAACAACAAAAGGCGTACGATTTTCTGGTGAATAATTTGAAATCCTCTTTAAACAAACTGCCTTATTCCATCCTTGCTGTCAATAAAATCGAATTGAGGAAGGAAGATTGGATGACGGAACAAGTGACTTGGGAATCTAAAGTATGCGAGATTAATTCGAGATGTATGGCGGTGGCGATAGAAGGGCTTTTCGCCGAGGATGTCAAACCGGAAGTATATGTCCAGGATTTGTGTTGTACTATCATTTTTTCACGTCTCTGTGTCAATGAGGCGAATTATTGGGAGGGAAGTAAAGCGTATGATTTCCTGATGGTCAATATGTGGGATTATGGTGAATCCAAATTATGGTCTTGGGTAGAAACATTAGAAGATTTGTACAGAAAGGGGTTTCTGGAGGATGCGGATGAAATGTATTTGCCCAGTGCTATGCAGGATGTAAGCGCATATATCAAAGCGGTGTTGTTGGAAACAGAAGAAGAGTTCAGGGCAAAATACGGGCAATATGAGATAATTATGATGAAATATGAGATTATAAAACCGTTGGTGGAGAAAGAAGCGGAGGATTTGGGAATAAAATTCAAATGATTATGAAGAATAGATTAATAGCAATGTTTATGTGCTGCTGGGCTGTTTTCTGTTCATGCAGCGACGATGATAAATTACCGGATGTCCGTCCGTCTGCCCAAGGCGAATTTACAGACGTGCGTGATGGCAACATTTACAAATGGATTCGAATCGGTGATTTGGAATGGATGACTTCCAATCTGAAGTATGGTGACCCGTATTATGAAAGGTTATTTGATGGAGCATTTGCTGGATATTATGGGCCTCAGTCAGTGACCTCGAAGAACGGGAATGACGATTTGGAAGCGGATTACAACAAACACGGGAATTTTTACACCTGGGAAGAGGCCAATACGCTTTGTCCGGACAGCTGGCGTTTGCCGACGGATGAGGATTGGAAAAATCTGGAAAGGGCATTGGGCATGTCACAGGCCGATGCAAATCAGAAAGGCTGGAGGGGCAACTACTTCCTTACTTTGCTTACTCAAGGCGAAGACGGTTTGGGATTCAACATGCAATTGTCCGGTGGAGCCTGGAAAGATGGTCGGGGTTTGTATTTGTTGCAGGTCGGAGAGTTCGGTTATTTCTGGACAGCTACGGAAAACACCGATAGCTCGTTGGATATTCAGACCGTCTGGTATCGTAAGATTTTCGGAAATAATGAAAGTATCTATCGGGGAACTCAGACTTTGGACATCCTGATGCGTGTGCGTTGTTGCCGCGATGCCGGGAAGTAATATCAATTTGAAAATGGTTTTATGAATAAAGTTTTCTTCTATGCCGCGGCGCTGCTCTTGTGCAGCGCCTGCGGTTCCCGTCATGACGGGTTTACAGTACAGGGAAATTTCCCCGGTTTGCAGGATGGCATGACCGTTGTCATCCGTAATGCGGAAAATGAAAAGTATGATACGATAGCTGCCGGAGTGGTGAAAAACGGCAGATTCGAATTGCAGGGGAAGGTACGGACACCGTTGTATTGCGAATTGCAAATCCATAATCAGGACATCGAATCCTTGCCGGAGAAAATAAAACTGGCCAACACCTACTTGTTTCTCGATAATTCCCGGTTGACGGTAAGAGCTGTCCATCTTGACAGCATGCAGTTTACCTCTGCATTTTTAGCGGAGACTTCCCAACTGAGGACACCGGTGGAAGGCGGTGCCCTGCAACGGGATTTTTATGAATATCGGACAGCCTCGTTGCCGGTGTGCTTGGAACTCCGTAAGGCTGACGATTCTTTGGCGATGATGAGTTTGCGGGAAAGTTACTATACACCGCAAGAGTACAATCGCCTGTTTGATAAATGGTATGCACAGAAACAGAGTGCGGAAGCAGCCATGGATGCCGCTAAAATGGAATTTGTCCGTCGGCATCCGGAATCGTTGTTGTCGCTTTACATTGCGGAAGGATTGCTGAAAACCACTTTTGTGCGGACTCCGGAAGAAGTGGAAGAATTGGTCGGTGTCATCGGGCAAATCAACGATACGGTACGTCGTCCCTACCTTTTGAAAGTAGCGGAGGTGGCACGTACGTTTTGCAAGGAAGCGGATTACAAGGATGTGGAACTGACTGAACCTGCGGGCGATACGGTGAAATTGTCGAAATACGTACAGCCCGGCCGTTATACGCTGGTCGATTTCTGGGCGTCGTGGTGCGGCCCCTGCCGTTGGGCGATTCCTAAGGTGGAACAGCTTTATAAACGTTATGGTCGGAACCGTCTGGCGGTAGTCAGCGTGTCGCTTGACCAGGAAAAGGCCGATTGGGAAAAGGCTGTGGAAAAAGAAAAAATGCCGTGGCCCCAATTGTGGGCGGGCAGCCGTGATCAGCTTATCGCTGTCAGCTATGCTTACCACATTTCCGGTATTCCCCGCTTGCTGCTTATCAGTCCCGACGGAAAAGTCGTATTCAGCGGGCATAGTGCCGATGCGTTGCGGATGGCCGTGGAAAAATTAATAGGCTTTTGATTTTAATTCTTGTGGAATGAAAAGAATATTGCTGTTATTCGTCGTTGGCCTGTTATTCCGAGGAATATCGGTGGCCCAGGAGGGTGTCGTTTTCCGGGATATTTCCTTAGAAGAAGCCTTGAAACAGGCGAAAACCGAAAACAAATGGGTCTTTATGGATTGTTACACGCCCTGGTGTGGTCCGTGTTATAAGATGATGAAAGAGGTATTCCCTAAAAAAGAGGCGGGGGACTATTTTAATCCCCGTTTCGTTTGCGTGAAATATGACATGACCAAAGATGAAAATATAGGACTTGCCAAACGGTTCAGGGTTGGCGCCTATCCGACGTTTATCCTTATCCGTCCCGATGGGACAGTCCTGCACAAACGGGCCGGAGGCGGTGATTTGGATTTTCTCATCCCTTGTGTGGAAGAGGGATTGAATGACCTCACCAATCTTTGGGGATTGGAACAGGAATATGCCCGGGGAGGCATGGGCAATGTCAGATTGATGGCTTATCAGGCGGCGCTGGCGGATGCTGTCGATAGCGATAAAGCTGCTGAAATTTACCGGGAATTGTGGGGACGCCTTTCGGACAAAGAGCGGGTGCAGAAAGAATTCTGGCGGTTGTACACGGATAATTATTGCACGTTCAACTCCCCGATGTGTGCGTTTATGCTTTCCCACCTTGATGAAATCCGTGCCAATACGGGACGGGAAGAGGTTGACCGCTTTTTGTCCGTGCGTTACGGTAAAATACTGGAAAAATGGATAAAAGGGCTTGAAATCCGTGACAGCATCTCTTTTGGGGATTTATGCGCCCAGGTAAAAGGTTTGCATTTGCCGCAATTGGATGAGATGCGGGTATTGGCCGGTTGGGTGGTGGAACAGGAGGTGCAGGCTTTGACCGACTGGATTGCCGGAAAAATGCCGGAGGTGAATTCACAGGCCGTTCGTTTTTATGCGGACGCTTTTCAAGGTATTTCCTGGGGACATGATTTTGAGGTTCCGGACAATTACGATGCATGCGGGAACCGCTTGGCGGGACTTACCGTGGATAAAATGGAGCGGCAAGGTACGAAACTCACTTCAAAGGATTTGGAGAATTACTTCGGGGCATTGAGTTGTTTCCGGCGGGAATTGCCCGTTGAATGGTGCCGTCGTCTTGTTGCGTTGGGTGACAAGATATTGCCGGTGTTGCCCGACGACGAACAATTGTCCGGTGTGAAGCGGACATTGGACGGGATACGGCGGGTTGTCGAACAAGAAAATAAATAATAGGCCATGAAACAAATCTACTTTTTATTATTGCTCGGTGCGGTTGCCTGTTCGCGGCAACCGGCCGACCACTTTGTCCTGCGCGGCATTGTGCCCGGTGCCATGGACAGCACCCAAGTCATGTTAAAGACATTGAATGGGCGGGGAATGCAGAAATTTACCGGTTATATTATCGATGAAAAATTCGAATTGCGCGGGAAATTGGATGTCCCTACCCATTGCCGGCTGAATCTGGACAATTATGACTATATCAAGAGTATCGGGGGAGATCCGGAATCCAGCCGTACCTGCAACATCGATTTGTTTGTGGAGAATGGTGAACTGACCTTTACCACTCCTCACTTCGACAGTCTGCCGCAGGCGTTCTGGCGTTATGACATCCGGAAAGAAAAGAATTACAGACTGGAAGGGTCGCCTGCCCAGGATGCCTATTACCGCTACCAGCAGCAGACCATCCCGTTGCGTTACGACTTATATGAACTCCGGGGAAAAGAGAATCTCACGTTGGATGAAAACCGGCAAATCAATGCAATGATGGAACAACTCCACGAAATCGGCAAGGCATTTATCCGGAACAATTCCAACCTGGCGGCAAATCTTTATGTGGCGGAGACTGTGAAGAAATCCCCTTTTACCTATAACCGGGCTTACCTCGACGAAATGGAGCAGCTGTTTGCCTCGTATCAGGACACCTGTGCCGGATTGAAGGATTTCCGCCAATACCTGCATGAAGCCGTCCGCTTTGTTCAAGGTGCTCCGTTGCAAGACGGCGAACTGACCGATATGAATGGAAAAAACGTGTCGCTCCTTGCCCAATTGAGCTCGGAAGGATATACGATTATCGATTTCTGGGCATCGTGGTGCGGTCCGTGCCGCGCCAGCTTTCCCCATCTGCGCGAGATGTACGAACGTTACGGGAAAGACGTGCGATTCGTGAGTATCTCCATCGACCAGAAAAAAGAGGACTGGCAGCGGGCTGTCGGGGAGGAAAAGCTGCCATGGACGCAATTGCTCAGTACGCCGGCGCTGAATAAAGCCCTCCCGCAATTGTACGACCTTCGGGGGGTGCCTACTTTCTTGCTTGTCAATCCGGAAGGAAAGATTGTCTTCTCCGGACACGGCAGCGGCGAATTGGAAATACAATTGGATGCGATACAATAATTCAATACTATAAAGATGATGAACTTACGGATATTTTTATTTCTGACCTGCGTTTTTCTCTTTTCGGGGAGTCATGCGCAGGACCTCTCGGCTCCGCTGCCTGCGGACCCGAACATGGTGGTGGGTAAGCTGCCCAACGGTATAACTTACTATCTTCGCCACAACGAAGAACCGAAGAACCGCGCCGATTTTTATATCATCCGCAATGCCGGCGCACTGCTCGAAAACGACGACCAGGACGGTCTGGCGCATTTTCTGGAACACATGTCCTTTAACGGCACCAAAAATTTTCCGGGCAAGGGAATCATTACCACGTTGGAAAAATACGGGGTTACTTTCGGGGGCAACATCAATGCCTACACCGCCCAGAACGAAACGGTGTATAACATCAGCGCCGTACCTGCCACGGACGTGAAGCTGCTGGACACCTGCCTGCTGATTCTGCACGACTGGTCGTACTACCTGACACTCGACGGCGACGAAATCGACGCCGAACGGGGCGTGATATCCGAAGAGTGGCGCACCCGTCGTACGCCGCAGTTCCGCCTGCTGGCACAGACGATGCCGGTGTTGTTCAAGGACTCGAAATATGCCGTGCGCGATGTCATCGGGAGCCTGGACGTGATCAAGAATTTCAAGCACCAGACCATCCGCGATTTTTATCACGAATGGTACCGCACGGACTTAGAGGCCATTGCCGTGGTGGGAGACTTCGACGTGGCCTGGATGGAACGCCGCATCAAGGAAATTTTCTCTTCCATCCCGGCTGTCAAGAACCCTAAACCGCGTCCTTTCTTCGAAATTCCGGAGCACGAGGAAATGTACTATTGCTTAGCCACTGACAAAGAGGTACAGCAGTCTTCCGTCAGCATCACCACCATCCTGCCGGGCGCGAAAGCGGAGGAGAAAAATACCCACCGGTATTTGAAAGATAACCTGCTGGTTTCTTTCTGTAACAGTATGATAGATGCCCGCATCGGCGAACTGATGCAGCAGGCGAACCCTCCTTTCCTTGGCGGTAACATCGGTTTCAGCGGCCTGGTGCGTGGTTATGATTCGTACGGGATTTCCGTGAGCGCCAAACCCAACGGTGAAGCGGAGGCGCTGGAAGCCATCCTGACGGAAAACGAACGGGTGCGGCGTTATGGTTTCACCTCCACCGAACTGGAACGGGTAAAAACCAATATGCTGGTAGGACTGGAAGCTTCCTACAAAGAGAAAGACCGCGTGCCCCATGAAAGTTTTATCCAAAGCATGCAGGCCCATTTTCTGGAACAGGAACCGATGGTGGACTTTGAATATTATTACCGTTATGTGACCCGCCTCATTCCGACCATTACGGTGGAGGAGGTAAACGCCAAATTTGCCGAAGGCAACACCGGACGCAACCGGACGATTGTCATCAACGGTCCGTCGGAAGGCGTTGCGCACCTGACGCGGGAGGAAGCGTTGGCCATTATGGATAAGGTTTCCAGGGCGGACATCGCCCCTTATCAGGACGAGGTGGCTGAAGGTTCCCTCATCAGCGAAGACCTGCCGGGTTCGGAGGTCGTAGCGGAAAAAGCGCTGCCTGACTTCGAAGCCGTGGAGTGGACGCTCGGCAATGGTGCGAAAGTGGTGTTCCGTAAAGCGGATTACGAAAAGGAAGACGTAGCGTTGTATGCCTACAGCAAGGGCGGAACCTCGCTTTACGATACGGAGCTGCTGCCTTCGGCTACCAATGTCTCCAATTTTGCTTCCGCTATGGGAGTCGGTGATTTCGATGCCATCGCTCTTGCGAAGCTCTTGACCGGTAAAATGGCCTCATGTGAAGTCGGTATCGGTAACTTAGCGGAAACTGTGAGCGGTTTTTCTTCTCCCGGAGATTTCGAAACCATGCTGCAACTGCTTTATCTGAGATTTGAAAAGCCCCGTTTCGACCGGGAGATGTTCGAGTCCATCCGAAACCGCAGCCGGGCTGCCCTCCATAATATGGGAAACAGCCCGCAGATGATTATGCAGGATTCGATGAGCCTTATCATGAGCAACTATCACCCGCGTACGTTGCTTTACAATGAAGCCTACATAGACCGTCTGGACTTTGTCCAGATGGAGCGGATCTACCGGGAACGTATCAAGGATGCCAGCGACTTTGTCTTCTTCATTGTCGGCAACATCAATGCCGAAACTGTGAAACCGTTGGTGGAAAAATACATCGGTTCGCTGAAATCGGACTATCGCAAAGAGACTTGGCGCGATCATGGCGTACGTTGTCCGAAAGGCAAAACGGTGAAGGTTATCGAACTGGATTTTGAAACGCCGAAAGCAACGGTTATCACGAGTTTCCTGACAGAGATGAAATACAGTGTCCGCAACAACCTCTGCAATGCTATCCTTAAAGGCATCCTGAATCTCCGTTACACAGAGAATATCCGGGAGAAAGAAGGCGGTACGTATGGGGTGAACATAGATGCCAGTTCCAGTCGGGAGCCCTACACCTGCTATACTATGGTGATGGCATTTGATTGCGACCCGGAGCGGGCCGACTACCTGAAGAGTCTGATTTATGCCGAGACGGAAAAGATAATGCAGGAAGCTTCGACAACCGAAGAATTTAATAAAGTGGTTGCTGCTATGCGCAAAGGCCGTGAGCAGTCGAAGCCGCACAACAGTTATTGGATGGATGCCCTCTATGATTATTATCTGACGGGTATCAATCCGGCCGACCCGAAGAACTTCGAGGAAATCCTCGACAAACTGACTCCGAAGGACATTCAAAAATTCGCCAAATCGCTGTTTAAAGGTGCAGACGTGGTGGATTTGACCTTCCGGCCGAAGAAGTAGCTTTGGTTTTATTATACCGGCAGCGGGAGGCCTGTGTTTGCAGGTCTCCCGTTTTTTATTGTTTCAGTGACGTACGAAACAAGACATCAGTTTAATGTATCTCAACTTAATGACCATTTATGACTCAAAATTTCTACCTTTACCAATAATGTTGTGAAAAACTTATAAACATGAATATTCTAAGCAACCTGAAATGTACATTGGCTGTCACGGCCGGATTATACTCATCTTTTGCATACACGCAAAAACATCCTCATATCATATTCCCAAATATAAATACGAAATGCCGCAGATGCTGAAAGATGCCGGTTATTATACTTTTGGAATCGGAAAAATGCATTGGCGTCCCCAACGGGCGAAACATGGCTTTGAAGGCACTTTGCTGGATGAGAGCGGACGCGTGGAGGACGAAAATTTTACCAGTGATTACCGCCAATGGTTTCAAACAAAAGCCCCCGGAAAGGATCCTGACGTCACCGGTATCGGATGGAACGACCGTGCGGCAAGTATTTATAAATTGCCCGAAAACCTTCATCCTACCTATTGGACAGGGGAAATGGCCTGTGAACTTATTAGCAACTACGATCCGGCTGGCAAGCCCTTGTTCTTGAAAGTTTCGTTCGCCCGTCCACATAGTCCGTATGATCCGCCACAAAAATATTTGGATATATATAAAGATGCCCAAATTCCAGATCCGGCTATCGGTGAATGGTGTGACAAATATGCTAAGAAACTGGATTCTGAAAAAGTGGCGAAAAATGCACCATACGGTAATTTTGGTAATGAATATGCACGTAACTCCAAACGACATTATTATGCCAACATCACTTTCATTGATGAACAGATAGGCAGAGTCATCCAGACACTGAAAAAAAAGGGCATGTATGATGACGCATTGATTGTTTTCGTTTCCGACCATGGTGATATGATGGGCGATCATTACCATTGGAGAAAAACCTATCCGTATGAAGGTTCCACTCATGTGCCGTATATCGTGAAATGGCCTGCCGCTGATCATATAGCACCGGGAAAAATAGATGCTCCTGTAGGATTGCGTGATATTCTTCCTACTTTCCTGGATGCGGCTGATGTGACCATCCCTGCTGATATGGACGGATGTTCTTTGTTACCACTGGCCAAAGGTACGGAAACGAACTGGCGCAAATATTTGGACCTGGAACATGCTACCTGTTATAGTGATGACAATTATTGGTGCGCATTGACCGATGGCAAAATAAAATACGTATGGCGTATCCACACCGGCGCTGAAGAGTTATTTGATTTAACCAAAGATCCCCAGGAATTGCATAATGCCGTCAATGATAAAAAATATAAAAAGCAATTGGAGGAAATGCGCAATGAAATGATTCGCCATTTAAGCGAACGCGGTGAAGACTTTGTAAAAGACGGGAAGTTAGTAGTGAGGGAGAAGACTATGTTGTATGGACCTAATTATCCGAGGAAATAACTACTAAATGATCCATAGTATTTCCTGGTCACACATAAAAAGCGGTTCACATAATACACACAACCACATATCCCGATACGATGCCCCAGAGCCTGTATTGGGTTGCTGCCGATTTGCAATCTATTGATAATAAATGTTTATAGATGATATAGTATATATTTTTCTAAAAAAATCTTCCCAAATATTTGTATATACCTATAAGTTGTTTACTTTTGCATCCGCTTTTGGATGTGTGTGGTTGCTTTCCTAATGGAATATAAAGCAGTCTCCTGGTGATGTTGGTGTGAGTGGCGGGTTTATCCATAGCATTTCGTTCTGTTCATATATTGTTGATGTGTGTTGGAAATACCTCAGGATAAGCTTTTAACGTTTTTGCATTGAAAGAAAGTTAGAAAAAAGTTCTGAAAAAATTTGGAGATAATATATATGAAGTATTATTTTTGCATCCGCTTTCGCTTCCG
>NZ_QWEL01000006.1 GCF_009935865.1 Odoribacter sp. Z80 | reverse complement strand
TGTCTGTCATGGATAATAAACATTTTGCCGTATGCACGGGTAAAGATAAACGTTTATGGCTTTCTTCCGACATTATGTATTATCCTGGAAAAAGTTTATAATAAAATTGGGTGTCTGAACAAATAAACAAAAATCCCTGTAGATTAACAACAGGGATTTGTATTTTCGATAAAGAATCCAAATATAGTGACAACCATTCACGCACCCCCGGAAACCAGGTAAACGGGAGTATTTCCGTAAACAGTAGCCGGGCTACCGGACAGACTTGCCGGTTTCATAAGCGATACGCAATCCTTCATGTCCGAGAATTTCATTGGGAGCGTTCACTCCTCCGGCAAAAATACTTCCGGCAAACCGCGCTTTCTCAAAACAGGCAATCCAACCTTCAAGACCATGCATAGCCCCCTGGGGAGTCTCAGGTTCATTTTCAGCAGCAGCGAACAGCAAATAGATGTCACGAAATCTGTAATTGCCGGAATAGAGCGGATTGGCACGGTCAAGCAGGGTTTTCAACTGCCCTGCCAGTTCATAGTAGTAAATGGGAGTTGCAAATGCGATTACATCAGCTTCCCTCATCTTCTCTACAATTGCAACAGCATCATCATGGATCACACAACGCTGACTTTTCTGACAAGCGAGACATCCCCGGCAGAACCGGATATCTTTATCCTTTAAAGATACCAATTCCACTTGATGGCCGGCCTCCCGGGCACCACGGACAAACTCACCGGCAAGTGCCTCCGAGTTGCTGTGAGCCCGGAGGCTTGATGAAATGACAATAATATGTTTCATAAGATTTAGATAGGGCATCCCTCATTTCATCCGGACGTTAAAGAAATCAGCTATCTGATGAAAAGGGATTTTCTCCAGGTTATCATAAAGATCCGTATGGTTGGCATCGGCAACAATAATCATGTCTTTGTTATCACCGCGCAGGAGACTAAAAGCAGTCTTGCCAAAATACAGCGAATGGGCCTTATCACCGTGAATAATCAATACAGCATTCCGAATCTCACCGGCACGACTCAATAAAGGAAAATTGATAAACGGCAGATTAGACGTAACATTCCATCCATCAGTCGAATTGCCGGAACGCTCGTGATAACCACGCGGAGTTTTGTAATAAGCATGGTATTCCTTCACAAACTGGGGAGCGTCATCAGGCAAAGGGTCGGCAACACCTCCGGCACGGGAGTATTTTCCGGCCTTATAATCAGCAGTACGCTGTTCTGCCATCCCTTCGAGCATCCTATAACGGACATCCGGATGATCATTGGCATCGAAATATCCGTTAGAGGCGGCACGACTCATGTCGTACATGGTGGAGGCCACAGTAGCCTTGATACGCGGGTCATTGGCAGCAGCATTTATAGCCAACCCTCCCCAACCGCATATTCCCAGAATACCGATGCATCCGGCATCCACATTGGGTTGAACTGAAAGAAAATCCACAGCAGCCGAAAAATCCTCTGTATTGATATCAGGAGAAGCCACGCGACGCGGCATCCCCCCACTCTCACCGGTAAAGGAAGGGTCAAACGCGATAGTCAGAAAGCCGCGTTCAGCCAAATGCTGCGCATAAAGCCCGCTCACTTGTTCTTTGACTGCACCAAACGGACCGCTGATAGCGATGGCCTTCAATTTCCCTTCCACCTCTTTGGGAGTATACATATCAGCCACAAGAGTTATTCCGTAACGGTTGACAAAGGTTACTTTCCGATGGTCAACTTTCTCACTTTGCGGGAATGTCTTATCCCACTGTTGTGCCAACGCCAGCTCCTGCTGCGGGGCCAACGAATAATTGGTGTTCAAATTGTTCATTTCCTGCGAATTTGCAATTGTAGCGCCCAATAACAGGGCTGCCGTAGTTGATAATAAACTTCTCATATCGTAAAATTTTTACACAGCAAATATAAGAAGTGAATCCTACGGCCATTTCACTGTAAAGCTCAAAGATTTTTGCTGAAAAGGTCAGTTTTTTTTGTGGGATTTGACTACATCTTTACACTTCTTTATTACGCCACTTCACTCGGTCTTACACCGAAACGACGTTTAAAAGCAGTGGAAAAATGCGAAGGATTACGGAATCCCACCGAAGTATACACATCCACCATTTTCATCCCTCCGCGCCTGATCATTTCGTAAGCCGCGTCAAGTCGCTTGGTAATGAGCCATTTCTCCGGTGTCGTTCCGGGTAAAGCCTTCTTGAAATCACGTTTAAAAGTAGCAAGGCTACGACCGGTATAATGGGCAATCTCCTCAATACTCAACTCGCACATGTAATTACGTTCCATAAAATCAAGGATATCGATTTTCCAAGGCTCATTGAAATCAAACATGGCCGGGGCAAAACGGTCGTCGATGGCCAACAAAGCCATGAACCCTTCCTGAAGTTTAAGGCGCATAAACTCTTCACGCGGTTTTACTTCGGGATCAAAATACGGTGTCATAGAAGCAAAAAGACTGGCAAGTTCCACCGTTTGAGGCAATTTAAGTACTCCTAAAGGCAATTTCGATGCATTTGCAGGAAATTTCTTCCCCCCCATCCTGGCATACATCTCTTTCAGAAACTCACGTGTAAACATCATAAATATACCACAATAGCGTTCCCCTTGATAAGTCTTTTTCTGTAAGGTTATACGATGGTCCCGGGGAATAAACACACACTCGCCGGGAAGCACATGAATGGTTTCTTCTCCATTGTCAAGAATCATTTCTCCCGAATAAACATAATTGAGAGCATATTCCCGGCTGCGATGTATGCAATCTCCCAAATCATCGTATATAAAACTATAAAAGATGTCGTTGTAGTTAAAAATCATCTTCATAGGCCCGATATTCTCTCCGGATGTGCTCATAAGCAAAGGGATTAGATTTAACGCTATAAAATTACAAATGATTTTGGTTACTGTTATACATTTTACAGTAAATCTCTCAAACGCCGGACAGCCTGTGTTATTCTATATAAGCACGGATATAGTTACCGAAGAAGATGGGAATTTCTCAAACATTTACGCAAAATTTCCGGTATAACCACTGGCAAACAATGATAAAGGCAATCCCGACATGATGGAAACAAGTTTTTTATACTACATCGAACACAGCATAAAAGTTCACTGGAACCACCAGGCCCTGTCCGACTATAAAGGCACCACACACACCTATAAAGACGTAGCCCGTGCTATCGAAAAGCTTCATATCCTTTTTGAAAAAGGAGGCATACGCCGGGGAGACAAAATCGCCTTGTGCAGCCGGAATATGGCCAATTGGGGAATAGCTTTCCTGGCTACCCTATCTTATGGAGCTGTTGCCGTTCCCATCCTCCATGAATTCAAACCGGAAAACATCCATCATATCATCAACCACTCCGAAGCCCGGATGCTATTTGCAGGAGCTCCTATCTGGGAAGAACTCAATAAAAAGGATATGCCCCGGCTCGAAACTGTTATCAAAATGGAAGATTACACCATTCTCCATCATATCGATGACCGGATGGCCAAAACAAAAGAACGGCTGGAAGAGCTATTTACCCAAAAATACCCCCGCTTTTCCCCCGACGACGTATATTACGAAACAGATAAACCCGAAGAATTGGCATTGATCAATTACACTTCGGGAACCACCAGCAGCTCCAAGGGGGTCATGCTTTCTTACCGCAGCATGTGGTCGAACCTCAAATATGCCCTGGATGAAATGGGATACAATCCGGGCGAACGCCTGGTATCCATACTTACCATGGCCCATATGTACGGTCTGGCTTTCGAGCTGATCTATCCCTTTGCCAGCGGTACACATGTCTATTTCATCTCCAAAATGCCTTCTCCCAAAGTCATCAATGAAGTATTTGCCGAAGTAAAACCCAACCTGATAGTTGCCGTACCGCTTATCATTGAAAAAATCATCAAACATCGGGTATTACCGCAACTGGAAAAATTCCATATCAAATTATTCCTGAAAATTCCGTACATCAGCCGCCGGCTCAAAAACTCCATCCGCCACAAAATCATAAATGCTTTCGGCGGACGATTTAAACTCATAGCCATAGGGGGAGCTGCCCTCAATTTTGAAGTGGAAAAATTTCTCAGTGCTGTCCGTTTTCCTTATACAGTTGGCTACGGCATGACAGAATGCGGACCGGCTATTTCCTATGATGATTGGCGAACCTTTAAAGCCGGCTCCTGCGGAAAAGTCGTTGACCGTATGGAAATCCGGATCAACTCCTCCGATGCAGAAAATATCGTCGGAGAAATTCTGGTAAAAGGAACCAATGTCATGACCGGCTATTACAAAAATCCGGAAGCCACCCGGAAAGCCATAGATTCAAAAGGATGGTTACATACAGGTGATCTGGGTATCATAGACAAAGACGGCTACCTGTTCATCAAAGGACGCAGCAAAAACATGATCCTGGGTCCCAGCGGACAGAACATTTATCCGGAAGAAATTGAAGACCGGCTGAATGCACTCCCCTACGTGTCCGAATCCCTGGTAGTGGAACATGATGGCAAGCTCCTCGCTTTGGTATACCCGGATTACGAACAAATAAAAAAAGACAAAATTTTGCCGGAAAATCTGAAAAAAATCATGGATGAAAACCGAAAATTAGCCAACACCATGCTTCCCGCATACAGTCAGATTGCCCGTCTGAAAATACAGGAAACCGAATTTGAGAAAACACCCAAAAAAAGCATTAAACGTTATCTGTATCAAGATGTATACAAAGACACATAACCCCTGTGACTACATTACACACTCCGTTACTTCTCTTTATTTAAGATTTCCCGGAACCGGTTTCCGAAGAACAATTTCATTGGATTTTTTTCCTACTTATAACGGAAACCCCTATATTTGTTCATCTTAAACCGATTATCATGGAAGAAAGTTTCTTAAAATACATTGAGGATAGCATCAAAAAGAATTGGGAACGTCCGGCTTTAACCGACTTTAAAGGAGCCACCAGTTCCTATAAAGACGTAGCCCGGAAAATTGAAAAATTACATTTGCTGTTCGAACATTGCGGCATCCGGCGCGGAGACAAAATAGCCCTTTGCAGCCGCAATACCAGCAACTGGGGCATAGCTTTTCTGGCCACCCTTTCATATGGGGCCGTAGCCGTACCGATCCTCAACGAATTTAAACCCGACAACATCCATCACATCGTCAACCATTCTGAAGCCAGGCTGCTCTTCGCCGGAGATGTGGTATGGGAAAACCTGGATGAAACAGCTATGAGCGAACTGGATGGGGTCATCCGGATAGAAGACTACTCCCTGCGCTTTTCCAGAAAAAAACAATTAACCGAAGCCCGTGCCAAATTAAACGAACTGTTCGGAAAAAAATTTCCGGAACGCTTCCGGCCGGAAGATGTCCATTACGAATACGATAAGCCGGAAGAACTGGCTTTAATTAACTATACGTCCGGAACAACCAGTTCCTCCAAGGGAGTTATGTTACCCTACAGGAGTTTATGGACCAACCTGAAATTCGCCCTGAGCGTTTTCGGCCTTACCCCGGGTGAACAAATTGTCAGCATGCTGCCCATGGCCCACATGTATGGCCTGGCATTCGAATTTATCTACGAATTTGCAAGCGGTATGCACGTCCACTTCCTGTCACGCACCCCCTCTCCCAAAATCATAGCAGACGCATTTGCCGAAGTCAAACCCGACCTGATCATTACGGTTCCTCTTGTGATTGAGAAAATCATTAAAAAGAAGGTTTTTCCCACCATCGAAAAAACCCATATGAAAATATTAATGAACATCCCCTTAATCAACAATAAAATCAAAGATACTATCCGGGAAAAGGTCATTGACGCCTTCGGCGGAAAATTCAAGGAACTGATCATCGGCGGAGCTGCCTTAAATAAGGAAGTGGAGCATTTTCTCAAATCCATCCGTTTTCCCTACACTGTCGGTTACGGAATGACTGAATGCGGGCCATTGCTCAGTTATGACGGCTGGGAAACCTTTCGTCAGGGATCCTGTGGAAAAGCCGTTCCCCGGGTACAACTACGCATCGACTCACCCGACCAGCAAAATACAGTCGGAGAAATTATGGCCAAAGGAGACTGTGTCATGCTGGGATATTACAAAAATCCGGAAGCCACCAACGCCGCCCTCGATGCCGACGGCTGGCTCCACACAGGAGATATGGGAATTATCGACGCAGAAGGTTATCTCTTTATCCGAGGCAGATGTAAAAACATGATACTCAGTGCAAACGGACAGAATATCTATCCGGAAGAAATCGAAGACAAACTCAACAACATGCCTTATGTAAGTGAGTCCCTTGTCATTGAAAAAGAAAGCAAACTGATTGCATTGGTTTATCCGGACTTCGATACGGTAAATGCCGAAAATCTGACGGATGAAAAACTGACAGAAGCCATGACCGAAAATTTAAAGGAACTAAACAACCAACTTCCGGCATACAGCCAGGTCAGCTCTTTCAGACTTTACAACGAAGAATTTGAAAAAACACCAAAACGCAGCATCAAACGTTACCTGTATCAGTAAAACAAAGTTTCCGATGACCATTCCTTTTCATTTTTCCCGTTTTTTCCCAAAAAATTTAATCGAAAAACACTACTTTCGTAAGTTGAAAAAATGAGGAAATGAACAGAAATATAAAACGAAAATCCAATACAACCCCTAAGGAAAAGATTTCCCTTTTTCCAGTGGCCGATTTCTTGAAAGAACAGCGCACCCAAATTATCCTGGGTATAGCTTTAGCTCTGTTTTCCCTGTATCTCCTTTTTGCCATGACGGGTTTCTTTTTTTCAGGAGGCATAGACCAAAGCCTGGTGGATGCCCCCTTAGGAAAAATCATCACCAACCCTCAAATTGCAGCCCATAATCCTGCCGGTAAAATCGGAGCATGGATTTCCGACTTACTGATAAATCGTTGGTTTGGTATACCTTCTTTCCTTTTTTGTTACCTCTTACTGCTGTGCAGTCTGAAAATGGCAGGTGCCAGAATACGCCACTTCGGACGGAAATTGTTTATCGGCATAATGATTATCTTGTGGAGTTCCCTCTTGCTCGGTCTTATCAGCGAATCCATTTCCCGCATTTTCCATACGAACAGTGGATATTTATTTCCGGGCGGAGGGCATGGTTATTTTGTCAGCCTGTGGCTGAACTCCCTGATTGGACGGATCGGTACTATCCTTTTCCTGATCCTGGCATTTATCATTATCCTTTTCTTTGGCTTTGAAAAAACATTCTACCGGTGTGTAGACTACTTCAAGAATATGGTGCGCCAACGGAAAGAAAAAGCACTTGCCGCTTTATTGGCTCAAAGAGCCCGGGAACAAGCAGCCCGCACAACTACGGGTCAGATTCCGGATACTCCGTCATTACAACCGGAAGAAGAAAGTGATGACATGCCGGCAGGCGATACAGACCTCTTTCCGGCAGAAGAAGATATAACCGTTTCTGCTTTCACAGAACCGGAAAATGAAGATGCACCCACCGGACAACCGGACCTTTCCGGACAACCGGAATTCTTACTTTCTCCGGCAATCGGAGAAGCAGAAGCGACAGCCCTTGAAGAAGGTTTCCGCAACATTCCGGCTTCCATCACTGAATTTGAATTCATCAGTAAAACGGATGGTCTTACCCCTGAGGTTCCCGCAACAGAACAAGAAGAAACCGAAGACGAAGACATCACTTTAACAGTCAGCAACAAAAGCCAGGAGGAAACGGTAACCCAAAACATGTTCCCACAGGAAGACTACGACCCGACCCTCGACCTGTCTAACTACCAATACCCTTCGCTCGACCTGCTGGAAGAACACTCGTCGGGAAATCCCAAAGTGACCCAGGAAGAATTAGAGGACAATAAAAACCGCATCGTAGAAACACTGAAGAACTATAAAATCGAAATTGTCAAAATCAAAGCTACCATCGGACCGACAGTGACACTCTACGAAATAGTCCCTGCCCCCGGGGTCAAGATTTCCAAAATCAAAAATCTGGAAGACGACATCGCGTTAAGTCTGTCTGCTTTAGGAATCCGCATCATTGCTCCTATTCCTGGTGCGGGAACTATCGGTATTGAAGTCCCCAACCAAAATCCGGAAGTCGTTTCCATGCGGGGGATCATCGCCTCAAAAAAATTCCAGGAATCCAAATATGCCCTCCCTATAGCTCTGGGACGTACCATCTCCAATGAGACATACACTTTCGATTTAGCGAAAATGCCTCACTTGCTTGTAGCCGGAGCCACCGGACAAGGAAAATCAGTCGGCCTGAATGCTATTATCACTTCATTGCTCTATAAAAAACACCCCTCACAATTAAAATTTGTGATGGTCGATCCGAAAAAAGTAGAACTCAGCATCTATTCGGTCATCGAAAAACATTTCCTGGCTAAACTCCCCGAAGAGGAAGAAGCCATTATCACAGAAACCAGTAAAGTAGTCAATACTCTCAACTCCCTGTGTATAGAAATGGACAACCGCTACGACCTGTTGAAAATAGCACAAGTCAGAAACATCAAAGAATATAACGAAAAATTCGTCAAACGCCAATTGAATCCGAACAACGGACATAAATATCTGCCCTACATAGTTGTCGTAGTGGACGAATTCGCAGACCTGATTATGACAGCAGGCAAAGAAGTGGAAACCCCCATTGCCCGTATCGCCCAATTGGCCCGGGCCGTAGGAATCCATATGATTATTGCTACCCAGCGCCCCTCTACCAATATCATTACCGGAGTAATCAAAGCCAACTTCCCGGCACGTATAGCTTTTAAAGTAGCCTCCATGATTGACTCCCGCACCATCCTCGACTCTCCCGGAGCCAACCAATTGATCGGAAGGGGGGATATGCTCATTTCCGTAGGCAGTGAAATGACCCGCGTGCAGTGTGCTTTCGTCGATACTCCCGAGGTAGACGCCATCACTCACTTCATTGCCGCCCAACAATCCTATCCCAGTGCTTTTGCCCTCCCGGAATATATTCCGGAAAATGAGGCATCCGGCATATCGGAGTTTGACCTGGGCACCAAAGACCCTTTGTTTGAAGAAGCTGCCCGGTTGATTGTGAACAGCCAGCAAGGCTCCACCTCTTCCATCCAACGCCGTTTTTCCATCGGTTACAACCGTGCCGGACGGATTATGGACCAATTGGAAGCTGCAGGTATTGTCGGCCCGATGGAAGGCAGCAAACCACGACAAGTTCTCATCCAGGACGAATACACCTTAGAACAAACCCTGAACAGATAAGTTCAAAAAACGGTCATCCATGTTTTTAGAAAAAGTCTATACCGGAAGAAATCAGTGGTATTATTATGTATTCTCCCTGCTGATTATCTTTTTGACCTGGCAATTGATAGGTACACTGCCTTTGCTCCTCTACACCTTCCACCACTCTTCTCTGTCACCGGCAGAGTGGCTTAACGAACAAAGTTTACAGACAGCCCTCAATGCAGCCATGCAAACCAATTCCGGTCTGGCCCTAAGCTTGCTTACATTCGTATTCGGCTTAATTGCCCTCTTTTGGTGTGTACGTTACATTCACGAAAAAAAAGGACTTGATATCATAACCGGACGCACCTGCATAGACTGGAAAAGAATATTTTTCGGAGCCGGAATATGGGGAATACTCACCTTAATTGCCACCGCTTTGCAATTGCTTTCCATCCCCTCCTCCGAACTGGTCTTCCGCTTCGAAGCAAAAGATTTTTTTATACTCGTCCTGATTTCATTGGCCTTGTTCCCTCTCCAGGTCTCTTTTGAAGAATTCCTCTTCCGAGGTTATCTGATGCAATGGATGGCCTACTTGTTCAAATACAGGGGAATTGCCGTACTGCTTACAGGAATATCTTTTGGACTCATGCACTTTGCCAATCCTGAAAATCAAATGGGCTTCTGGGTGGTGATGCCCCAATATATCCTGATGGGACTCCTGCTGAGTTATATCACAGTAAAAGACAACGGCATGGAACTGGCACTTGGCATGCACCTGTCCAACAATATCCTGGCAGCCATTAGCGTCACTTCAGATACATCCGCACTCCAAACGCACGCACTATTTAAAATCCTGAACCCTACTGCTTCCCATTGGGACACTGTAATTATCCTTCTGGCAGGCTTAACATTTATAGGAATATGTCAACTGAAATTCCATTTTTCAGGTAAAGTAAAACTCTGGGAAAAAATCAGTAACTATCCCGGATAAATGTTATTTTTTCTTAAATTTTAAGGAAAATAAGTTCAATACACTATTTTCAAAACTCAATTGTTTACCTTTGAACAGTGTGCAAACGTTATCTATTTTTAATATTCAAATAAGTAAAACATGAAAAAGTTCACCTCTTTAACCTTAGGGTTATTACTGGCTTTTGCTACAATAGCGACAGCTCAGGACAAACAAGAAGATGAAGGTTACAAATTCACGGATGTAAAACGGCTCCCGACTACCTCTGTGAAATCACAAGACCGTGCCGGTACCTGCTGGTCCTGGTCTACTATTTCTTTTCTGGAATCGGAAATGATGCGCCTGGGCAAAGATTCAGTCAGCCTTTCACCAATGTATGTCGTATGGAACACCTACCACGGAAAAGCCGATAAATATGTCCGCATGAACGGACACGTAAATTTCGGACAAGGAGGGGCATCTGCCGATGTTACGTGGGCCATTAAAAATTACGGTATTGTTCCCCTGGAACTGTACAAAGGCTTGAACTACGGAGAAGACGTACACGTACACGGTGAATTGGACGATGTCCTGAGAGGATACATCAACGGAGTCATTCAAAACTCAAACAAAAAACTGAGTACTGCCTGGCAAAAAGGTTACGATGCCGTTCTGGATGCTTATCTGGGAGAAAAACCGGAAAAATTCACCTGGAAAGGAAAAGAATATACACCCCAGACTTTTGCTACCGATGCCTGCGGTCTGAATATGGACGATTACATCAGCCTGACTTCTTTTACCCATCATCCTTTCTACACCACGTTTGCATTGGAAGTGGAAGACAACTGGATTGGTGAAGTATCCTACAACCTGCCTTTAGACGTACTGATGGAAGTCCTTGACCAGGCCATTGACAAGGGGTATACCTTCGCATGGGGTTCCGATGTTTCAGAAATCGGTTTCACCCGTGACGGCATGGCTATCGTTCCGGAAGTCAATATCAAAGAAATGAGCGATGCCGAAATTGCCAAATGGGTAAAAATGCCAAAAGCACAGCAAAACGCCGAACTTCTGAAAAAACCGGGAAAAGAAAAAGAAATTACCCAGGAATTACGTCAGGAAGAATTCGATAACAAAAAAACCACCGACGACCATGGCATGCATGTTATCGGAAAAGCTGTAGACCAAATCGGAAATAAATATTTTATCGTTAAAAACTCATGGGGAGATTACGGGAAATACAACGGTTATCTGTATGCTTCCTATCCCTTCGTTGCTTACAAAACCACTTCCATTATGATCCACAAGGATGCACTTCCGAAAGATCTGAAAAAGAAACTGGGAATTAAATAAGTCTTCCCTGCTGATAAAAGGGAAAATCCAACAGGCCGGAAGGATATCCTTCCGGCTTTATTATCCCCGGATATTTATCTTCCGGTTACTTTTCATTGAGCTCTCTAACTTTTTTTATAAATTTGTATGACCAAGTTAAAATAAAAAACCATGAATAGTTCAATTGAAATCACACCCAACATTTACTGGATCGGAATCAACGACCGCAGAACCCATATCTTTGAAAACTACTGGCCTCTTCCCAAAGGTGTCGCTTATAATTCATATGTTATCCTGGACGAAAAAGTAGTCGTGGTAGACACCGTCGAAAGAAGCCACATGGATGATTATTTAGATAGTCTGGAGGGCGTACTTCAAGGACGCCGGGTGGATTATTTAATCATCAACCACATGGAACCCGATCATTCCGGAGCCATCAAAACCTTACTTTGCCACCATCCGGAAATGACCCTGGTCGGTAACAGCAAAACTTTCCCTATGCTCCAAAATTACTACGGCGTAGAACACAACCTGCTGGAAGTAAAAGAAGGAGATAGCCTGAATATCGGCCAACGGACCCTCAATTTCTACATGGTCCCCATGCTCCACTGGCCAGAAACCATGGTAACCTATATCCCCGATGAAAATATTCTTTTCAGCGGAGACGCATTCGGAGCATTCGGAACCCTCGACGGAGGAATTTTTGACGACGAAGTCGACCTGGATTACCTGGAAGAAGAAATCAGCCGTTACTATTCCAATATTGTAGGCAAATACGGCGTACCCACACAAACCGCATTGAAAAAATTAAATGCACTGCCCATCAACACCATTTGCGCCACCCATGGTCCTATTTGGCGAAACCACATCAACAATATTATCGCCAAATACGACAAGTGGAGCAAATACGAAACAGAAGCCGGAGCAGTCATCGCTTTCAGTAGCATGTACGGCCACACAGAACAAATGGCAGATACCATCGGACGTTTCCTGGTTCGTGAGGGAATCAAAAAAATACGGATTCACGACACATCCAAAACCCATCCCTCTTACATCATCAATGATATTTTCCGGTACAAAGGAGTCATCTTGGGAAGCTGTGCCTATAACGGAGGGATTTTCCCTACCATGGAAAACCTGTTGTGCGAACTGGAATGCATGGGCATCAAAAATCATCTGTTAGCTTATTTCGGTAATAAAACCTGGGGCGGTGGTGCCATTCCCCGTTTCAAAACCTTCGCCGAAAAAATAAAATGGGAAGTCGTAGCAGAACCTAACGAAACCTTAGGTGCAATGAAACCTTCCGACATAGAACAATGCAAAAACATAGCTGTAGCCATGGCTAATAAAATAAAAGCAAACGAATAATCATCCACTCCCCGGTGCGTCTGTTCCTTTTTTCTATGAAACCGTTATGCTATCTTTTATTCTTCTTGTGTGTTTGCTCCCTGGTAAAAGGCCAGCACACTTATGACTTGAGTAATCTGAATTTACAGTTAATGACTTCCGGCTACGGACAGGCCCGGGCCGATGTTGCCAGCTCCGGAGGTCCCCTTACCTTAGAAGGAAAAACATACCGGGGGGTCGGTACACATGCTGAAAGCCGGATATGGGTACAACTCAACGGACAGGGAAAACGGTTCAAAGCCCTTGTCGGAGTGGACGATGCTGCCGGAGGCCAAGGCTCTGTTATTTTCAGAGTGACCGGCGATGGCAAAGAACTTTTTAACTCTGGCATAATGAAATGGAAGGACGCCCCAAAAAAGATTGATGTCCGGTTGAAGGGTATACAAAAAATGATGCTGGAAGTCCTCCCCACCCCGGACGGAATCAATTACGACCATGCCGACTGGGCAGAAGCGCAAATCGAAATGAACAGTGGTAAGCCTTTGGCTGTACCCGATTGTGAACTCATAGAAATTCCCACCCGGAACCTCCAATTAGTCGTGCGGGTAGACAAAAATAAAAATGTATTTCAACAATACTTCGGCGAGCGTGGAGGACTGGAAAAAATCTTTTCCGCCGGAGTACCGACGACACCGCTTTATCCTACATTTTTCAGTTGCCGGGATTATACTTACCGCACAGAACCGGCGTTGCACGTTATCCACACAGACGGTCACATGAATACCGTCCTTAAATACGAAAATACAAAAATAACACAACCCGATACAGGAATTACCCTCACCCGTATCACCCTCAAAGACCCCAATTACGACTTCCGGGTAGATGTCTGTTTCCAGGCGTATGAAAACACAGATGTCCTGGAACAATGGGCCGAAATCTACCACAATGAATCCGCCCCTGTATTACTGAAAAACTTTGCTTCCGCAGCCCTGTCACTCCAATCCGAGACTTACTGGCTCACCCAATTTACCGGCAACTGGGCGGGAGAATGTCATTTGGATGAAGTTCCTTTAATGAAAGGTTCCAGGATCCTGGAAAGCAAAGCAGGCATCACCAATTCGCACGGTCACCAGCAACATTTCATCCTGTCATTGCAGGAAAAATCCTCTGAAAACAAAGGAGAAGTAATTATGGGTTCATTAGCCTGGTCAGGGAATTATAAACTACAATTTGAAGTGAACAGCCAGGGAAATTTAATCGCCTTGGCCGGAATAAATCCCTGGGCCTCAGACTATACTCTCGAACCCGGCAAACGTTTTATCACCCCCCGTTTGGTTTACACCTACAGCAACACCGGAAAAGGCGAAGCCAGCCGCCGGCTTCACCGGTGGGCTATCAACCACAACCTGCGCGACGGTCATCAACCTTTGCGTACCATTTATAACAATTGGGAAGCCACAGGCATGAATACAGCTGATAAACGGATTATTCCCTTCCTCCAGCCTGCCCGTGATTTCGGATTTGAACTGTTTCTCCTCGACGACGGTTGGTTTGGACTCCCCAATCAAGCCCGCATTCTGGGAGAATGGGAACCCACCCCGGTTATGCATCCCCAAGGAATGACGCCCCTGATCCGGGAAGCCGGTAAAACAGGAATAGATTTTGGCTTATGGGTGGAGATGGAAATGGCCAATCCCAATGCCCGCCTGGTAAAAGAACATCCCGAATGGTTGCTGTATGAACCCAACCGGACTCCTTATCTCCAGCGCGGACAATATGTACTCGACCTCACCAATCCTGCAGTTCGCCATTTCTGCATTGAAGCTTTTGATAAAATCCTCAATGACAATCCGGGCATTTCTTTCGTAAAATGGGATTGCAACAGTGCTTTCCACAATCCCTATTCCCATTACTTAGGCAAACAACAACAACATTTGTGGATAGACTACACCCACGGATTATACAAGATATTCTCCCAGGCAGCCGAACGGCATCCCCGGGTGCAAATGATGCTGTGTTCGGCAGGAGGTGCCCGCTCCGATTACGGAGCTTTGAAATATTTCCACGAATTCTGGGCCAGCGATAACACAATGCCTTCCGACAGGGTGTTCATCCAGTGGGGATATTCCCATATTTTCCCGGCTAAAGCAATAGGGGCACATGTCACCCATATGGGCCGCCAACCGTTTAAATTTGCTTTCGACGTAGCCATGAGCGGATGTCTCGGTATGGATGCCGACCCCGGTAAAATGAGCGAAGAAGAGAAAAAAATCACCTGCCGCGCAGTAAAAACATACAAGGAAAAACTGCGGAACATAGTGCAGGGCGGCGAGCTCTACCGCCTACTCTCCCCTTATGAAAACACCCGCGCCGCTTTAATGTTCGTCACCCCAACCCCAAAAAACAAAGCGGTCGTATTCGTCTACCAATTAAAAAACGATACAACAGGCTGCACAATCCGACCCGAAGGACTTGACCCGGAAAAAATTTACCACATAGAAGAAGTAAACATCGATACCCCCGCACAAGCAACCTGTCAAGAAAACGGAAAATCTCTTTCAGGACAACAGTTAATGACCTACGGACTTTCATTCAATTGCAAAAAACGTTTTGACAGCGCCGTTATCTATTTATCCGATAAATGATGAAAAAAGCCCTCTCTATCCTCCTTTTACTTCTGTCGGTTACCGCCATTCTCACCAGTTGCAACAGACGGAAACGTGAAATTGCACGCCTCGTAAAAAACTGGCAACACAAAGAAATCCTTTTCCCGGATAACCTCGAAGCCAAAATATTCGGTAGAGATACAGTCTGTCCGGAATTATTTAAAAAGAAATACAAAATACTGAATTACATAGACACCACAGGCTGTACAGCCTGTCAGACAAAATTCTATGAGTGGCAACTCAGAAAAAGGGAAGCGGACAGCCTTCGTCTGGATGCAGCCTTTTTATTCATTGCCACAGTCGAATTTTACGAAGAACTGGAAACCCTACAACAAATCAACAAATGTAAAATCCCCATTTTTTACGACCGGGAAGGAAAACTCATGCAGCTCAACCGCTTACCCATAGAAAGAGGATTTCAAACTTTTCTGCTGGACTCTGCCAACCGGGTCGTACTCATCGGTAATCCCGCCACAAACGAAAAATTATGGAAATTATATCTGAAAAGAATGGGAGTCCATGGAGCTTCACTTTAACCTGTAATCAGCCAATAACCGTTACCTTTATCAGTAGTAATGGATACTTCGTCGGTAGATTTTAACAGATTCCGCAGTTTATTGATGATTTTATTCAACTGCAAATGGTAACTACTGTCATCACCATACCATCCAACCGTCAACAGAAGCTTACGGGAGGTCAACTTATTTCTGTTCTTACACAGAATCAGAAAAATCTTACTTTCCAGTTTGCTCAATTTTTCGGTCTGCTCTCCAATGATCAACAAATCACGGGCAATATCATAACAAACGTGTTCACTCAATTCAATCACTCCGTCAGAAACTTTGTTCAGGCATCTTTTCACTTGAGTAACAACAGCTGCCGGCGTATAGTCTTTCAGCAGATAGACACTCGCACCGTTATCAAAACCTTCTATGATATGGGCCTCATCTTTTAGTGAACTGTAAATAATTACAGGAGTTCTCTGATCTATTACCCGGATTCGCTGCAATACATCAAAACCATTATAAACAGGCATATCCACATCCAGGATAATCACATCCGGCTGAGTTTCTTCGTATTTCTTCAACGTCTCGCCTCCGTCTTTAGCTACAATCACCTCAAAACCGGCCTCCTCCAACACTTCTTTCACTTCACACACCGTCAGGTCATCATCTTCAGCAAACAATACTTTCATCGTTTTCTTTATTTAACGGTAATATAACAGTAAATGTACTTCCCCGGCCCAATTCACTTTCCACCTTTATCTCTCCATGATAAGCATCCACCACTTTCTTCACAAAAGTCAATCCCAGCCCGAAACCAGTCTTACAACTCACCCGCTCATCCTTAACCCGGTAGAATTGTCTGAAAATACGCTTCAGTTCTTTGCGGGGAATACCCACCCCCTGGTCCGTAACCGACAAAACAAAATTACTATTTTCCTGACTACAATTCACTATTATTTCAGGATTATCGCCACCATATTTTATTCCATTATCAATTAAATTGACCACAACACAATGAAAATATACCTTATCCAACAGAGGATAAGCCAGTTGTTCTGCTACATGAACCTGAATCTGAACCCGCGACTTGATATTCTTAAACATATCCACCACCATATCCAATTCGGCCTGTAAATCCAGACGTTCACGTCTCAGCGTCAGACTGGAGGTCTTTAAAGCCACCAACATCGTATCCATCACATCAGCCATCTTTTCCAAACGGGCATTTGCCATCCTCAAAGAATTTCGCTCATTCACCGTCAATTCCTGGTTTCCTTTACCGACAATTCGGGAAATAGCAGAAACAATCACTCCCAATGGCTTCTTCAATTCATGTTCCAAATGAGCCATCCCCATCGTTTGTACAATAGCATTCTGCCACGTCATCTTCATCCACCGCCATTGCCATATCAAACAACATACAAAAGCAACCAAAAATACAGCCTCACTAATCCAATGCCATTTCAAAGAACGAAATATCCAGGGAATCTCAAAAACAGCTACAATCTGATGCTTGTAATCATAACCTAAATCTATCGGCTTCGTCTCAATATCCTGATATTTTGCAGATAAAATCCCTGAAGAAACTACAGATTGGTCTGAGAATCTATCAAGTACAGTTAATGTATATGGAAAAAATATATCTTTCTCTTCCAATACTTTTTTATATAAAGAATCTATTTTACTTATATTTAATAACTGTTTCTCAAATAAACAATCATAAGTCACTAAATATTCCATCTTCTGATAACTCTCTACCGAAGAAGATGAAACGTGCATTAATTTATCATTATAACTCCATACAATAATATCCTTTTGTGGCCTTAATGATATTTTTAACTGGCATTCAGTTAACAAAGCTATTTTCTCATCACTCAAATAATCATCTAATATACCCACCAACATATAACTTGCATTCTCATGTATTTCTTCAACTCTCATTTTCCGCACTTTATACAACCAAGATCCTTGCCAGAGAAATACAACAAATAGCAGAATTACAGAAATCTGCCCGATTACTCTTATATTCTTTTCCATTATTTTCTAATTATTTTCAAAATGGGTATATTTTAGAATGTACAACACCGTTACAAAATTAAGAATCTTTTCTAAGTTTGTAGCGTTGAAAGTTAATTAGAAGATATGAAGAAAAAAATAGCTATAGGAATAGGTGTTAGTATAATACTAATTACTCTATTTATAAATCTGTTTTTTCAAAACAATAATGAAAAAATAAAATTAACTTTTAACAACATTGAAGCTCTTGCAGAAGGAGAACAACCGGAAGTTTCCAAACCAGAAGCAACATGTACTGAAAAAGGTGCACTTTGCTCAGGTGTAAACAGTGATGGAGAAGTCGGAACATTTCCAGGATTAGCAATAAAAGAATGAAAAAACTTATACCCTATATTATCCTTTTGGTCCTTGCGGGTTGTCAGGCAGAGACAGAGCAAGCGGACGAACTTACACCGTTGGTTCGTACCAAAGCCAATTCTTTGCAATATGCCCAGAGCGAAAGCATCAATTTAGAAGAATTAGGTATCATCAATCCGACTAAAATCCGGAAAAAAGATTCATTGTTTATCATCCTCACACCTACCAGCAAATACCGGTTTGCTATTTACAACCACAATAGCAAAGAGATTCAGCGCCTTGTACCGGCTGGTGACGGAGAGGGAGAAGGACTTTACTATTTAGGTTTAACATTACATAAAGATATTGCCTCCGCCTTTGATTTTGGTACGGGGAACCTCGTTGAATTTAATTTGAACGAAGGCTTGTTCCCAAGGGTATTGCCGATCTTTACTACCGTGTCCGGCGGAGGCAAAACTACATTAGGTGCAATTCGTGTCAACAATCAACTGATCTCTACCGGTATTTATACCGAAGGTCGTTATTGCTGCACGAACCCCGCCCTGAATACCGATAACTATAGTGTCAGCTATCCCGACTGTCTGGACCTTAGTCTGAGCGACACTTTAAAGAGTATTCGTTATGCCAGCAATTATCTGGCCGCCCATCCCGACGGAACACGTTTCGCCTGTGCAAATGTAGAAAACGGTTGTCTGGACATTTGCACCATCAAAGGAAACCAATTGACCCGGGTAAATGAGGTAAATCTGAGCCGCCCGAAAATAAATCTCCATAAACGGGGACGCGGAAAAGGAATGTGGCATCCTGTTTCTTATTCTTCAAACAATCTCTTTGGGTTTTGCGACATGACAGTATCAAAAGATTATATTTTTACGTTATATTCCGGTAAAACTTACCGACAACACAAAAATAACGTGGATCAGGGAAAGATCATACTGATTTTTGATTGGAACGGCTCACATGTACGTACCTATCATCTACCGTTAAATTGTTCGTCCATCAGTTATGACGAGGAACAGCAAACGATCTATGCCCTGTCAAAGGAACGTGATAAAGCAGAAATCATTACTTTAAATCTGTAATATCACAAAGATTAGCACATTGTTAGAAAATTTTCTACAGTTTTTGTAGAAAATTTTAGGGAGGGGAGTATAAAGGTGATGTGGTCCCAAGCTTCATTAATTTATACGAACCTCCTATTTTTTTGTTTCTTTCCCACACTGTTCGATACTCATTCTTCGGCTTGGTATTTATTTTCTTCCTAAACCGTACTAAAAAATACGGTTTAGGAAGAAATTCCTTAACTATTTCTGAACCGGGCGTCCATATGCGCTGCAGCCCTGCGGCCATCTCCCATGGCAAGGATCACAGTCGCTCCTCCTCTCACAATATCCCCTCCGGCAAATAATTCAGATAAATTGGATTGCATAGTCACATCATCCACCACAATGGTTCCTTTCCGGGATAACTCCAAACCTTCAACGGAACGCGGAACAATGGGATTAGGAGATACTCCGACAGCCACAACCACTACATCCGCATCTATCTCATACTCACTTCCTTCCACTGGCACAGGGCGCCGGCGACCACTGGCATCCGGTTCCCCCAACTCCATCTTCTGCACCCGAACTTGCTTTACATATCCCTTTTCATCAGTAATATACTCTACCGGATTCGTCAGCGTAATAAATTCACAGCCCTCTTCTTTGGCGTGCTTCACTTCTTCCAGCCGGGCCGGCATTTCTTCTTCGCTACGGCGATATACTATCATAGCCCGTTCCGCTCCCAGACGCCTGGCAGTACGGACTGAATCCATCGCTGTATTTCCTCCCCCAACAACTACCACACGTTTACCCCGATATACAGGCGTATCGGAAAACTCATTGTCGGCCCCCATTAAATTCACCCGGGTAAGGTATTCATTGGAAGAAAGTACTCCATTGGCATTCTCTCCCGGAATATTCATAAAATTAGGCAGACCGGCACCCGAAGCCACATAAAAGCCTTGAAAACCTTCTTTTTTCAGCTCATCAATACTCTCGGTCATCCCCACAATAAAATTAGTCACAAATTTCACGCCCATCTTCCTCAGATTATCTATCTCTACATCCACAATGTGATTGGGAAGACGAAATTCCGGAATACCGTATTTCAATACTCCGCCGATTTCATGCAAAGCCTCAAACACCGTCACATCATACCCCCGTTTAACCATATCTCCGGCAAACGATAACCCTGACGGACCAGAACCGATTACAGCAATCTTAATCCCATTCGGACGGGCAACCTCCGGAACAGCAATTTGTCCGGACTCCCGCTCAAAATCGGCAGCAAAACGCTCCAAATAACCGATGGCAACAGGAGCTTTCTTCATTTTCTGCAAATAGAAACATTTCGATTCACATTGTTTCTCCTGGGGACATACACGTCCGCAAACAGCCGGCAAAGCACTGGTTTTCTTCAAAACTGCTGCCGCTTCCAATATTTCTCCCCGCTCAATATTCTTTATAAATCCCGGTATATCTATCCCCACCGGACAACCTTCCATACAAGTAGGATTCACACAATCCTGGCAGCGCATGGCTTCACGCATGGCCATCTCCTTTGTCAATCCCGTATTCACCTCCAAACGCTGGCTGGTAATCCTTTCGGCAGCCGGCCGCTCCGGCATTTTCACCCGCTCGATTAACGTCCGGTCTTTGGCCTTCACTGTTTCCCGCAAAGCTTTCCGCCAGTCGGAATCACGGTCACTCAACACACACTCTCCCCGGTGGATGAACTCTTCCATCTTTTCCGTCTCTGCATGCTTAAACCCTCCCAAACGGGACAACATCTCATCAAAATCAATCTGGTGAGCATCAAACTCCGGACCGTCCACACAAGTAAATTTAGTCTTTCCTCCGACAGTTACCCGGCAAGCTCCGCACATTCCCGTACCATCCACCATGATGGCATTCAGACTGGCAATAGTCGGTATACCTTGCTTTTTCGTCAGCAAAGAACAGAATTTCATCATGATAGCCGGACCTATCGTCACACACAAATCTATTTTTTCCCGGCCTATCACTTCTTCCATACCGGCAGTAATAACCCCTTTCCGTCCATAACTTCCGTCGTCAGTCATAATAATCACCTCATCCGAAACTTTACGAACTTCCTCTTCCAGTATAATCAACTCTTTTGTCCGGGCTGCCAATATACTGACGACCTTATTTCCGGCAGCTTTAAATGCCCGGATAATGGGCAACAACGGCGCAACACCTACTCCGCCACCACAAGCCAACACAGTACCCACCTTTTCAATATGAGTGGGCTTACCCAACGGCCCCACCAAATCCGTAATAAAATCTCCTTCTTTCAACTCACACAACTTGGTCGAAGAAACACCCATTTTTTGAACGACCAGCGTAATAGTGCCTTTTTCTACATTCGCATCAGAAATGGTTAACGGCATACGCTCCCCTTTCTCTCCGACACGCACAATCACAAAGTTACCGGGTTTTCGGGAACGCGCAATCAACGGAGCTTCCACCACCAATTGCACGACTTTCTCCGAAAAATACGTTTTTTTCAGAATCTTATTCATAGTCAGTTAAAACTTTTACTTCTTTTCAATAATACAAAATTACTCCCAATTCCATCATAAACAAACCTTTAACAAAAAATTAAACAAAAACAGCCAGATTTGTGTTTTCATTAATTTTCTACCGATTAAAAAAGGAATGATATATCTTTGCATTCCGGAACATAACACAAAAACATGAAAAACGATAAGAAAAACCGGATTAACATAGTTTACTCCACCAACCCGGACTTCCATTATGAATATGAGTCACAAAACGAAGCGGAAACCTTAGCTCCCGAAAAACAAAACCTGAAAGTAATCGTAGACAGCAAACAGCGCAAAGGAAAAACTGTCACTTTGGTCCAGGGATTTATAGGTTCAGAAGAAGACCTCAAAGAACTGGCTAAACTCCTCAAAAACAAATGCGGCGTAGGCGGCTCCGTCAAAGACGGAGAAATCATCATACAAGGTGAAGTTAAAGAAAAAGTACTGACCATCCTGCACGACAACCACTATCGCGCCAGGTAAATAAAAACAGAAAAAAGAACCGGCCGAAAAGTAAAATTTTCGGCCGGTTTCTTCTATTTATCTGGATTATTCCCACTTTTTACAACCACTTCACCAAAGCAAAATCCTGACGATGAGGCAGTAATCTGCTCTTCGGATAAATACGGATAGACAACATCAGCAAACCGGGAGCATCCGCCGTCACATCAATCCGATACATGGCAACACTACCCTCCTGTGACACAGGCGTAAAATCATGCTTTTCCCGAATAACCAGTTTACCGTCTTTTTGTTCGGCAGCTACCAACTCAACGCCCACTTCATGCATATCCAATTCACCAAGTTCCAATTTCACTTCACCATAATAAGATTTACCCAAAGCAATAATCTGTTTAGAGCGATTCGGTAAATTTAACCCTACCAACTCAATGTTATCCCACTCGCGGCTCACCTTATTCTTCCATTCGGTAATTTCCGTAGCCATTGCATAATTATCGGCAATCATCTTATGATAACGTCCGGACATCGGAATATAATATTGCTTTTCATAATCTTCCAGCATCCGATTGGTAGTAAAATTAGAAGCTACATAAGCAATCGTATTCTTGATGGTCTTAATCCACCTCGGCGATAATCCCGTAGAATCCTTATCGTAAAAACACGGGGCAATCTCATCATCGATGATATTGTATACCATTTCCGAATCCAGTTCGTCCTGCATCGCCTGATTTTCAAAGGTGCGCTTCATCGGCAACATCCAACCGGCATCCGGACGGTAGCCCTCTACCCACCAACCATCAAGCACACTGAAATGCATAACGCCGTTCATGGCAGCCTTTTCCCCACTTGTACCAGAAGCCTCCTGGGGACGGGTTGGTGTATTCAACCAGATATCCACTCCCTGCACCAGTTTCTTAGCCAGGTCCATATCGTAGTTCGGCAAGAAAATCACTTTACCCAGGAACTGCGGATATTTGGAAACTTCCACAATACGTTTAATCAGGTCCTGACCGGCTTTATCCGCAGGATGGGCCTTTCCGGCAAAGATAAACTGAACCGGGTGGTCCGGATTATTCACAATCTCATCCAGACGTTTCAGATTCCGGAACAACAGGTGGGCACGTTTATAAGTAGCAAAACGACGGGCGAAACCGATAGTCAGAATATCATCCCGCAAGTTCTCCTGAATCTGTAAAACCTGATGAGGAGTGAAATAAGAAGCAGCCACCCCATCGTTTAATAAATGTTTGATATGCTTAATCAACCGTTTTCTTAGTTCAGCCCTCACTTCAGCTATCTGAGCATCAGGCACATCAAAGATTTTCTCAAAACACTTCTTATCATAATGATGTTCTTTAAAATCTTTACCGAACAGGTCTTCCTCTATCTTTTTCCATTCCGGAGCAGCCCAGGTCGGATAATGTACACCGTTCGTCACATAGCTGACGTGCAACTCTTCCGGCATATATCCGGGCCACATCCCTTTGAAGATATCTTTGCTCACCTCCCCGTGCAGCCAACTCACCCCATTCACTTCCTGAGCCATATTGGCAGCCAAGAAACTCATGGAAAACTTCTCATTCGGGTCTGCAACATTAATCTTACCCAATCCCAGCAGTTGCTCCCAGCTGATCTTCAACCGGTCGGCATAATGCGAAATATAGGTACGCAGCATATTCTCCGAAAAAGCATCATGTCCGGCAGGTACCGGAGTATGAGTGGTAAACAAAGAAGACGAACGCACCACTTCCAAAGCCTCAGCAAATGACAAATGCTGCTCAGTGATATACTCCTTCAACCGTTCCAAACCAGTAAAAGCAGCATGCCCCTCATTGCAATGGTAAATGGAAGCGTCTATTCCCAATTTCCGCAAAGCCTGAATACCGCCACAACCCAGCAACAATTCCTGTTTCAGGCGATTTTCCCAGTCTCCGCCATACAAATGATGAGTAATCGTACGGTCTTCCGGCAAGTTATCTTCAAAATCCGTATCCAACAGATACAATTCAATGCGTCCTACATCCACCCGCCAGATACGGGCATATACATTTCTTCCCGGAAATACCAGACTGATCAACTGCCAGTTCCCCTGCTCATCCCTGACCGGAGAAACCGCAATTTTCATAAAATCCTGAGCCTCATATTCTGCCTCCTGCTCTCCCGTAGCAGACAACTTCTGAGTAAAATAACCATAGCGGTAAAGCAAACCGACAGCAGTAATCTTGGTCCCCTTATCACTGGCTTCCTTCAAATAGTCGCCAGCCAAAATTCCCAAACCGCCGGAATAAATTTTCAGAGAAGTATGCAGACCATATTCCATACTGAAATAAGCCACTCCGTCACCCGACATTTTCTCTTTTCCGCTCATATACTCCTGAAAATGCCTGTAAACTTCATCCAGTTTTTTTACAAAAGCAGCATCATTTTCCAATTGCTTGTAACGATTCAGGGAAATAGAATCCAGCAATACAATCGGATTGTGACCACATTCCCTCCACTTATCCACATCAATCATCCGGAAAAGTTCGCGGGCTTCTTCATGCCAACACCACCAGAGATTCTTAGATATTTCTTCCAAGGCCATCAATTTTTCCGGAATAGAACGATGAATCATGACACTGACCCAACTGGGATTATTGACAGTCAACTGCTTCTCAATAAATGAAACATTCTGATTCAAATCGCTCATCGGCAACTCCTTCAAACGATTATTCACCCGTTCCAGAGCTATATTATAAGCCTGTTTATAATAAGTAACCAGATTATCCCACAAGGCAATCCGGGATACATCTTTAGCATTCATCCGGTCTTGTTCCACTTCAGCCCCATCCACAGCCACATAATTCCTAACCCATTTTGCAATAGCGGTAGCCACCCCGTCAGCATCTCCATCTTCCCGGCGAATAATTTCAATACCCGGATGGTTCATATTGTAATGCTCCTTCACCCACAAACCGAAACCGGCAAGAGTAGTGGTCAGGGTCGGAACTTTAAAAGCAAGGCTTTCCAAAGGAGTATATCCCCAAGGTTCATAATAAGAAGGGAAGACAGTTAGATCCATTCCCACCAACAAATCGTAATAAGGCATATTGAATACCCCGTCATTGCCGTTCAGATAACTGGGAACAAAGAAAATCTTCACTTTATCATCATCCGAGTTTCTTAATTTCAAAGCTTTAATCCGATTCATAACCGGGTCATTCGCTTCATCCATCAGATAATGGGACAGATAAAGACTTCCACCGGCAATAGCCTGGTACGGTTGCTCCATATTATGCAGCAACTCCCGGTTCGGACCGGAATGGCCTGCCGGTACCAAAATAAAGGCAAGTACCTCCTTTTTCAGATGATTCTCCTGATTCAGACGTCCCATTGCCTCAATAAACACATCAATGCCCTTATTCTTAAACTCATAGCGGCCGCTGATTCCGAGAATCAGGGCATCCTCAGCTACAGGACGCCCTAACAAAGCCTGCGCTACCTGCAAAAACTTTTCCCGTCCGGCTTGCCTTTTATTTTCCCATTCCTCCTCTTTCGGCGTAAACACATTCTCAAACCCGTTCGGAGTAACAATATCTACTTTTTTCTCCAAGAAATGGGCACATTCGGCAGCTGTAATATCACTGACCGTAGTAAAACAATCGGCATTATGGGCGGCTGCTTTCTCTAAAGATTGTTTAGAAACAACATTAAAACGACGGGCCAGTTCTTCGGGTACGTAATTTTTCATCTCCCCATAAAGCGGCAAATTATTCCCTGCCACACAACGGCCCAACACAGTAGCATGCGTCGTAAACACACACCCCACCTGCGGCAGGGCATCCTTCAGATAAAGCAATCCGGCTCCCGTCATCCACTCATGGAACTGAGCAACAATACGCTGACGCAGAGAAGAATTGAAACGTACAAAACTCTCAATGACCTTTCCCGCAGCATAACCAAACAAAGCCGGTTCAATGTAATCCCATTGACCGCTAATGGAATCCAACTTATATTTTTCCCAAAAAGAAGCAAAAATCTCATCTTTCTGTGTAATAAAGGTACTGAAATCTACCAGAATCACAATGGGTTCTCCGGCCACATTCCATCTTCCCACCTTTATACGCAATCCTTCCTGAACGGCTCTTTGACGCCAGGAACGGAACAAACGCTGGTCATCAATAAATTCCGGATTTTGTTCGGTATATCTCCATACATCCGGTCCGATCAGAATATGGCTGTTGCTATATTCTTTCACCATATTAAGGGCCTTAGTGGAAATCACCGTATGAATTCCCCCTACTTTATTACAAACTTCCCAACTTACTTCAAACAAGTAAGCCGGATTCTTTAATTTATTACTATCCATATTTTATATTAGCATGTTATTAGAGTTGCGAAGATAATATTTTTAGCCTGAATTCAGAGAGGCAAAGCTAAAAAAATTCAGGAGCATCCGACCTTCGCCGAATACTCCCGAATCCATATATTACATACCAGAAATATGTTGATTTTTCCCTGTCATTTCTTGCCTCCGGATTTAGCTGTTGACTTCTTCACAGCAGTTTTTGCCTTCGGTTCTTTTGCCTTCTCTACCGCTTTGTTCTCTCCTGTTTCCGCTTTGTTCTTTTCTGCTTTCTGCTGGGCTTTGGCGTATTCCACATCCACACGCACAATAAAATCACTCAACACATTCATATAATTAATAAATGCTTCATAAGGAGTGTCATAAGGAGTGAAATATTGATGAATAGCCCCGTCGGAAAACAACTTGGTACACATGTAATAAAAATGGTCACTTGCCTGCAACCGGTCGAAATCACGGAGCAAATCCTCATTTTTCAAAGCATAAACTTTCGGCCGGATTTCGTACAGTTCTTCAAAAGCTTCGTTTTGCAATTCATTTCCCAACCACGCCGTCAGGTCACGTTCTTCATCCGCCCAGGAAATCGGGTACGGCACATGCAGGGGAGCTACCGGCTGATGCTTTCCGGCAGCTTCATGAGGAGTCAGGAACTCAAAATTCGTATTCTTCAGAATCTGTTCCGGCAAAGCGGCAAAAAAATCAAAAATTCCGGTATCTGCCCCCTGATGTTCCCCGAAAGTTTCATAATCCATAAACAAATTCACAATCTCCCCATCCGCTGACTCAAGCCACATTGCATATTTATCTGCCGTCAAAGGCCATTGGTCCCAACTCTTATCCGAAAAACGGAAGGCAATATCATCACTCAACCGGAAATTTTTCAACAACAATTTCAACTTCGGATTTATCGAATTCGTGTATACATAATCCGGACTCTTCCAACCCAGGATATGCCGGGCCCCTTCAGTCAGCATAGTCGTATACCCCATACCAGCTACAGCCTCCCCGATCTCATCCGAATAAACCAGCTCCGTATTCCGGAAAGTCACCGGTTTTACCCCAAACAATTCTTTCATCAGGTCGGTATGGCGTTTCACCTGATACTTAAATTCCTTCTCATCTACCAGACAGGCTAACGAGTGGGAATAAGTCTCTGCCAGAAATTCCACACAGCCAGTAGCAGCCAGCTCTTTGAAACTATCAATCACTTCCGGGGCATACATCCGGAATTGCTCAACAGCCAGACCGGTAATGGAAAAACTGACCTTAAAATTTTTCCCGTATCTCCGGATTAAATCCAATATCATCCGGTTGGCCGGAAGATAACAGCGTTCAGCAATTTTACGGGTCAGGCTGCGATTGGCAAAATCGTCATAATAATCGCTGTTTTTGCCAATATCGAAGAAATGATATTTCCTTAAACGTATCGGTTGATGTACTTGAAAATACAAGCATAAAGTTCTTTTATCCATGATATTATATTATTTTTATTTATGATTATTCTTATCCCCTTTTCACATCTTCGTAAATCTGCTTCAGTTTAAACGCCGCATTCTCCCATTTCAAAGTATTCACTTCATTCAATCCGTATTTAGCGGCAAACTCCGATAAAGCAGGATAAGCCAAAAGCGCATATATGGCATCTGCCAATGCATCAACATCCCAGAAATCCACTTTGATGGCATGTTTCAACACTTCAGCCACACCCGATTGCTTGGAAATAATCGTCGGAACCCCCGAACGCATAGCCTCCAGCGGAGATATACCGAAAGGTTCAGACACCGAAGGCATCACATAAACATCACTGTAAGCAAACATCTTCTGCACATCCTGTCCCCGCAAAAAACCCGTAAAATGGAATTTCGTCGCAATCTTCAATTTAGCTACCCGCCGGATAGACCGATTCATCAGGTCGCCGCTACCCGCCATCACAAACCGTACATTCGGAAAGCGTTTCAACACCTTGCTGGCAGCTTCGATAAAATATTCCGGGCCCTTTTGATAAGTGATACGCCCCAGGAAAGTAACCACCTTCTCCTTCACGCCCCGATTAACTTCCATATCCTGATACGACTGGAAATCCACTGCATTATGCACTGTAAATACCTTATCCGGATTGATATGATACCGGTTAATCACAATGTCCCGCGTCAGATTACTCACGGTTATCACCCGGTCCGCTTCCAGCATTCCCTGACGTTCTAAATTATAAACGGTTTGGTTGACATTTTCCCCGCTCCGGTCAAACTCCGTTGCATGTACATGGATGACCAGAGGTTTTCCGGACACCCGTTTGGCAGCAATACCTGCCGCATAAGTCAGCCAATCATGTGCATGGATCACATCAAACTGCTGCTGTGTGGCTATCGTAGCCGCAACCAATGCATACCGGGCAACCTCTTCCATCAGATTAGCCCCGTACTTCCCCGAAAATTCGTATTTATTTTTAAAACCAATACGCCTCTCATCTCCTCCTTCCCGGATACTCTTATTAACCTCCCAGGCAAAACGCTCAGGGTCCATATAAGGCATCAGATTCGACCCCACCTGCATAAAATTAATATTCTTCCAATATTCTTCCACATCACGGTACTCATACAAGGACTCCACATCACTGGCATTGATAATCTTAGCAGAACTCTGGTCTTCATCACCACTGGCTTTGGGCATCACAAACAATACCTCCACTCCCTGTTTGGCGAGACCTCTTGTCAATCCCAAACAAGCCGTTCCCAAACCTCCGGCGATATGAGGCGGGAATTCCCAACCAAACATTAATACTCTCGTTTTCATAATATATATATTTCTATTCTTTCTACAAACCGGCCAAGCAATGCCTCATCATTTCCTGCCTGCTTCATATTTTTTAATCAAAGCCATACACCTCAGAATCTCACCCACACTCCAGGCCTGTGAAATACAACCATTCGGCGCATAAGGAGGATTACCGTCATAAATCTCACCGATAGAACAAACGCCATATACGGTCATATCCTCTTCAAATCCACCCAGCAACTCTTTCGCCGTCTTGACAAACTTTTTCCCGTACAAACGGAAATTGGCTTCAATATACGGACCTATCAGCCAAGGCCATACAGTTCCCTGATGATAGGCATGGTCACGGGTAGCCTGGTCTCCCTCATAAGTTCCCTCATAATGAATATTTTTAGGAGCGAGAGTCCGTAATCCCTTCGGAGTCAGTAATTCACTCTTCACCACATCCAGCACACCCCGTTTCATATCATCGGAAATCGGGCTGTATTCCAACGAGCAGGCAATGACCTGATTGGGACGCACATACACATTCTGACCGCCACCATTGACAAAATCAGCCAAATAGCCTTTTTCATGATTCCAGAATATTTTTACAAAACTCTCTTTCACCAATTCAGGCATCTTCTCCCATTCTTTGACAAACCTGGTATCTCCGGCTTTACGGGCCAATTCCAGTGTATAACAGATAGCATTGTACCACAAAGCATTGATCTCCACCTGATAGCCTCCCCGGGGAGTCACAGGAACACCTCCCACAATAGCATCCATCCATGTCAGGGCCTTTCCAGGTTCATCAGCCCAGATTAAATAATTATCCACCATCTTCACATACTGATTGACTCCTTCCCGGTAAGCCTTCAACACAGCTTTCATTTTAGCCCCGTAACTTTTCCATACGGCAGCATCGTCATGCACGGCACAGGCATACTCCTGCACAGCTTTAAAAAACCACATTGGAGCATCCACCGAATTATAGGAAGCATTCTGGTCTTTGCCTATATTCGGGAATAAACCGTTCTGCAACTCCCGGACCATGGTATCTAAAACCTCCTTACAGGTTTTCGTATCCTTATTGGCAGCCAGAGTCACCCCAGGCAAAGCAATAAAAGTATCCCGCCCCCAACGGCCAAACCAAGGATAACCTGCCACAACCTCCGTGTCTTTTCCCTTCCGGACAATAAACTGAGAAGCGGAATATTTCAAACAATTCTCAAAACTATTCCGGGGAGCCCGGGCTTCCACCAATCTCTGAAATTTTGTCTTCAGGCGGGCAGTGGTTACAGGCTCTACGGAAGCTGAAAAAATAATACTTTCCCCCTTCTTGATGGGAAATTCGAAATATCCTGGTACAAACAAATCTTCACGGAAATCATATCCCCGGTTCCGCTCCTCTGTATATTCAACATTATAATACCAATCCGGAGTAGCTATAAACTCATTCTTTTTACTCACCTGCATATTCAGGGCAGGGAAACCGTTATACAGCTTGGAACGAATACCATTTTCCACTTCCTGATATTTCGTATTGGCCATCATATTAGCCTTTGACAAAGCATGTATATTCCGGTAAGCGAGGAAAGGCTTCAAACGCAAGGTCGTCTCTGAATGCGCATCCACCAATGTATAGCGAATCAACACCTGGTCTTCATTGTGAACCAGTACGATTTCCTTTTTGAGAATGACTCCTCCAACCCGATAAGTCAACGTATAAACCGGCTCATATTCAAAATCGACAATATATTTATGCCCCCGGGGCTCGTAATTCCCGGGATATTTATGGATGCCCAGATTAAAAGCCTGCCCATGCTGTATCACCGTCTCGTCCAGCGCCGACAAAAGCACATGATTTTCCCCTCCGAATTCATCCACCGGAACAATCAGCAAACCATGATACTTGCGGGTATTACAACATATAATCGTCGAAGACATATACCCTCCCGCCCGATTAGTTGCCAGTACTTCCCGCTTCAGTGAATACTCCAGATTCACCAGTTCATCCTTATTAAATTTCAAATAAGCCATAATAAAATCTTTATTTTATATCTTAATATTACTTTCTTTCTTCCTGCAACCTCAACACAAAAGCAGTCCGTGCCGGAATATAAAGGCTCAGCAAATGACGTCCTTCCCGGTAAAGCGTAAAATGCTCCTGTTGCTCATCAATCCGGCCGAAACCGTTAAACCTGACATTATCGGTGTCCAGTACCGCCACATATTTACCCGGAGCAGCATCAAACATATAATCCGAATAAGAATGTACAGGACTGAAATTAAAAACAAACGTATATTCCCCCCGACGAAATACCAGAATCTGCCGTTCATTATCCCTTACAAGCGGTTCCGGCAGAGATTCGAAAAAGTTCACCCGCTTCACGATTCCGAGCATAGCTGCATCAAAAGCATTTAAAAAACGGAACCGCAGATTACTATCATCTGCCAGGCTCCATTGACGGCGGGCATGCTCATAACTCCAGTGGTTACCCTCGCGGGGAAAATCTATCCACTCAGGATGCCCGAATTCATTTCCCATAAAATTAAGGTATCCATCTCCTGCCGTAGCAATAGTCAGCAAACGGATCATTTTATGCAAAGCGATCCCCCTGTCTATTACCACATTACGGTCAAAGACACTCATCCCCGTATAAATTTCCTTGTCCACCAAGCGGAAAAAGATAGTCTTATCCCCCACCATAGCCTGGTCATGACTCTCTGCATAGCTGATGGTATGTTCCTCCACCCGTTTATTGGTCAGTTCATAAAACATATCCCCGACATGCCACTCCTCGTCCTTTTTCTCCTTAATCAACTTAATCCAATAATCCGGTACCCCCATACTCATCCGAAAATCAAATCCGATGCCCCCTTCTTCCGCAGACATAGCCAATCCGGGCATCCCGCTCATATCTTCCGCAATGGTTATTGCAGCAGGATTCACCTCATGAATCACTTTATTGGCCAACGTCAGATAAGTAATGGCATCTTCATCCTGGTCTCCGTCATAATAAAATTTATACTCCGTAAAATCACGGCCCAAACCGTGATCCCAGTACAACATACTGGTAATCCCGTCAAAGCGGAAGCCGTCAAAATGAAATTCGTCAGCCCAATACTTACAATTAGACAACAAGAAACCAAGCACTTCATCCTTGCCATAATCAAAACAACGGGAATTCCACAATTGATGTTCTCCCTTTTCACCTTTATAAAAATACTGGTTATAATCACCGGCCAGACAACTAAGTCCTTCCAGCTCATTTCGCACAGCATGAGAATGTACAAGGTCCATAATCACCCCGATTCCATACGCATGCGCTTCATCCACCAGACACTTTAAATCATCCGGTGTACCGAAACGTGAACTCACAGCATAAAAATTTGACACCTGATAGCCGAAAGACCCGTAATACGGATGTTCCTGAATACCCATCAACTGAATCATATTATATCCCAACCCGGCAATCCTTGGCAAAACGTAAGCCCGAAATTCATTAAAAGTAGAAACCCGGCGATTTTCCATACTCATACCGACATGAGCTTCATAAATCAGAGGATGGGAACAACGCTTCAAAGACTTATGCTTCCAGCAATAAGGCTGTTCCGGTGCCCATACCTGGGTCGTAAAGATTTTGGAAATATCATCCTGCACAACCCGATCGGCATAAGCAGGAATACGCTCGCCACAACCACCTTCCCACTCTATCCATAATTTATAATTCATCCCGTGCCACATTTCGTCTCCAGGTATTTTCACTTCCCACACCCCTTGCCCAATCGGAGATAACCTGAAATTTTCCCTCTTTTGCCACTCATTAGACTCCCCAATCAGATAAATAGCCACCGCATTGGGAGCCCATTCGCGGAATACCCAATTCCCGTCTTCCGTCCGGTGTAAACCAAAATACAAATGATTATTAAAAACATCCGACAACCTTTGCTGACGCCCAGTAAACTCCAGTTCCTTCAACAGACTTTTTTCATGCCGCCGGCGTATAACAGGTAAGAAAGGCTCCAACCAGGAATCATTGACGGTTATATTAAATTTCATCTTACAATCTCTTTAAGCATTAAACAGACGCTTTATCCTGATTTCTTTCCTAGCCGGGCAAATGTATACACCACTCACATTTCTTAAGTAATCCAAGAACCTCTTTTAAATTCCTCGTTATCTCTTCTCAGGATTCACCGAACGTTTTACGTATCTGCAAAAGAGAAAGTTGCAGGAATTCAGGGAAAAAACAAAGCTTTCTCTTCGAAACCTAATCCTCTTCTGAAACGGAATATAAAACCGTTACAGTGTTACTCAGCATTCGAAAGGTAGACAGAATATTAACAATTTACAAACTTTTAACTAAAAATATTTGCATATTAAATAATTGTTATCCGGAAGTAGCAAAACTGTTAAATTATTGCTACACATTCATGATAAAACCAGCTCAATTTTAAAAATCTCAGACATCAAATTCTTTTTTGATGAAAGCTGCCACTGGTTCGTCTGTTCAAATGCATTCCTCTTGTGCCGATGCAATCTTTCAATGTTATACTGCCGAAAACCATCCCGGACACAACAGAAAAATAATCACGCGTTGAGTGTAAAGGATGCATATAAATACCTTCTTTTTTCCTATTTTTGCACCATAGGATGAATTCCTGCCCAAAAGAAACAAAAGCCATGCAAATAGAAAACCTGCTCCTGAATACGGCATATTATGCCCCTATTGCCTATTTTTCTGCCATAGCACACGCCAAAACGATCTTCATTGAGCAATTTGAAAATTTCGGGAAGCAAAGTTATCGCAATCGCTGCGAAATCATGACGGCAAACGGGGTTATCCCTTTGACGGTTCCCGTACACAAAGCAAACAGTAAAACCCTGCTGAAAGACCTGAAGATCGTATACGTTACTCCCTGGCAAAAAATGCACTTACGGGGCATTATCTCCGCCTATAAAAATTCCCCTTACTTTGAATACTATATTGACGACCTGATTCCGTTTTTTGAAAAAAAAGAAACCTGGCTACTGGATTTAAACCAGGCCATTCTGGAAAAACTACTTGGCTTTCTGAAACTGGATAGCACTGTACGCCTGACAGAAGACTATATCCGGGAAGGCAATCCCCTTTACACCGATTTCCGCAACGCCATCCATCCCAAAGCAGCCCGGCGACACACGGAAATAGAATTCGTCTTCTCACCTTATCGCCAGACTTTCAGCGACCGTTTTCCCTTCACCTCGAACCTCAGCATATTAGACCTGCTGTTTTGCTGCGGCCCCGAATCACGAGAAAAACTTCTTACTCCTCAACCAAAATACGTTTGATAACCTTAAGATTATGGGTATAACGCTTTAAATCTTCATTAAAAATACCCTGATGATCAATTTTATCCACCCTGACTTTACCGGAAGCATGGATAATGCGATTCTGCTCCCAAATAATTCCGACATGAGTCACCGCACCGGCATCATCTCCAAAAAAGGCAAGGTCGCCCGGCATAGCCTCTTCCACAAAGGAAAGGTCCTGTCCTATCCCCACCTGCTGCGAGGCATCCCGAGGCAAAGCCACTCCAACCATCCGATAAACCATTTGGGCAAGTCCCGAGCAATCAATCCCGTAAGGAGAACGCCCCCCCCATAAATAAGGGGTATTGTAATACATCAGGGCATATCCGATGAGCAAATCCCTCAGGCTATCGATACTCACGTCTTTCATTTTACTGACTAACGTATACGTATCCTCCCCCAGTCGCATTTTCTTGGTAGACGCATCAAAAAAAGGGAAAGCACTTCCGGACACCAGCAATTTATTCCCATAATCACCGTCTTTCGTAACAATATTAAAGATTTCAGCAGCCAGCACAGGCTCTTCTTCCTGATACTTTACAGCATATTCCTCCGAGACAGGCAAATGCATTTTCCGGTCAATCCAACCCTCATAACCGTCATGTACCAAACGGACAAACATCCATTTTTCCGTTATTTCCAGAACCTCATACAACTCACCGAAAAGAATCTGAGAAACCATCTCACTTCTTTCGGATTGTTCACTCCTCATCGGAATAATACTCAAATCTGCAATACCGAACCCCATAGACCGGACTTTATTATATTAAAAACAACACCAACAATTGTGCCGTCAAAACCCTCAGAAACATGGTTAACGGGTACACGGTCGCATACCCCACTGAAGGCAGGTCATTCCCCGCAACCCCGTTAGAATAGGCCAAGGCAGGAGGATCAGTCGTACTCCCGGCAATCAGACCCATCAAAGTAAAATAATTCAGTTTATAAATTCCCCGGGCAATACATCCTACAATAATCAAGGGCAAAAAAGTAATAATAAACCCATACCCAATCCAGGCGTAACCACCATTAACCACCGTCTCCACAAACCCGCTACCGGCATCCAGCCCAACGCAAGCCAAAAAAAGCGCAATGCCGACTTCCCTCAACATCAGGTTAGCACTCATGGTCGTATAAGTCACCAATTTATAGTGAGGGCCGAAACGGCTGATCAGAATGGCCACAATCAACGGCCCTCCCGCCAATCCTAATTTCACAGGTTGCGGAATTCCCGGAAAAGCAAAAGGAATACTCCCCAGCAAAATCCCCAAAGCTATCCCCAGAAATATCGGTGTCAGATTAGGTTCCCGCAAACGACGCAAGGTATTTCCCAATACTTTTTCAACATTCCCTACACTCTTTTCCGTTCCGACCACCGTCACCCGGTCTCCGAACTGCAATTCCAACCCCGGACTGGCCACCAAATCTACCCCAGAACGGTTTACCCGGGTAACATTCACTCCGAATCCTCCCCTTAAATGCAATTCTCCCAAGGCTTTACCATTGATTTCAGGCCGGGTAATTACAATACGCCGGGGCACCAAATTTGCATCCATCTGCACCCAATCGGCCCGGTGCATGTCTATTTTTTCCCCGATAAAAGCAATAATCGGATTCAGGTCTTGCTGGGCAGCTATCACAAACAAGCGGTCTCCTTCCTCCAAATGCGTACGGGAATGGGCAATCTCCATCTCCTCGTTCTGATGCAAAACCCGCGATATGACAAATTTTTTATCAATCAGGTGGGCTATTTCCTCCACTTCTTTTCCAAACAAAGCCGGATTCTTCACCACTAACGACACGTGAGTAGCACTAGCCACTTTTTCTTCCGTCTGATTCTGCATCAATTCATTTTCTTTCGCACAATTGATACGGAAAATATAACGGATTAAAATGATAGCCAGTATAATCCCCACAACTCCCAACGGATAAGCAACAGCATATCCCATGGCAATAGCAGAGCCCTCATTTCCCGTAACGTCGTAATAAGCCTGCTGGGCCGCACCCAGTCCCGGCGTATTGGTAACAGCTCCGGATAAAATACCTACCATGGTAGTAACGGGTAAACCCGTTACCTTATAAAGGACGCACGTAACAACCACACCCAACAAAACAATCAGCACAGCCAACACATTCAAGGTAACCCCTCCCTTTTTAAAAGAAGAAAAGAATCCCGGTCCCACCTGCAACCCCACTGAATACACAAACAGAATCAACCCGAACTCCTTCAGAAAATGCAAGGCAGTAGCGTCCATCCTCATATTAAAATGACTAAAAAGAATCCCCACAAAAAGAATCCATGTTATGCCCAGGGAAATACCGGCAATTTTAATTTTTCCCAGAAAAATACCGATGAAAATCACTACGGCAACCAACAAGATTGAATGTCCGATTCCGGACCCAAAAAATAATTCAGACAGCCATTCCATAATCTTTGAATAATCCTTACAAATAAAGGTGCAAATTTACAAATTCTGACAGGAGTATAAAATTTTAAACGGATTAAATGTTACCATATTTAATCGACAAAATTTTGTAAAGTTGAAATATATTTGTTAAAATTGGACAAAGAGAGGAACAGTAAATGTTTACCTAAACCTACATCCTGATGATAAAAAAATACCGGCTGCTTTTTCCATTACTATACTGTTTGACGGTAAACGCACAACGTCCTCCTGAAACTTACAACATCGGCTCAAGGTTCAATGCCAGCTGCCAGCAGGAGTTTCAGGAAAAGGTCTATCTGCATACAGACAAATCTCATTACATATCGGGAGAACACATCCGCTTCCGTGCCTTCCGCACAGAAGCCGCTTCACATCTCCCGACCCTGTACAGCCGTTTTATCTACGTTGAACTATACAATCCGAAAGAAGAACTCGTCGGACAGCTCAAAGTAATGGAAAAAGAAGGGGTATTCCACGGAACTCTGCCTCTTGACAAATATCTGCCTTCCGGTACCTATAAACTAAGGGCTTTCACATACTGGATGCAAAATTTCGACGAACAATTCTACTTCCATAAGAATATCGAAATAGAAAACACGCAATGGCCCGACCTGCAAAGACAAACACAATGGGAGGAGACAGAAAGCAGAGATAAAATACTGTATTTCAGATTTATAACTAAACAAAACACATATTTTCCGGGCACATTTCTCGATTGCAGAATGTATAAAGGCCAAAAAGAAATCCAGAAAGACATTGTCAGAACCAATTCAAACGGCTGGGGCAAATTTACCCTAAGAAAAAAAGATAGTATCACTACCTTGAAAATACAGTTTTTAAATAAAAAACCTGTGGAGTATCAGACTTTTTCCCGTGTTCCACAGTTAACTGATACCGTAGATGCCGACGTGCAGTTCTTCCCGGAAGGAGGGTACCTCCTGGCCGGTATCCGCTCGCAAATCAATCTGAAAGCAGTAGGAACAGACGGATTCGGAATAGACATATATGGATGCATTTATGGCAAAACTACGGGTATGGTCACCCCCTTCGCCTCATCACACCGGGGAATGGGAAGGTTTACATTCGAAGTTAAGGAAGGAGAAGAATATTACGCTATGGTAAAAATGCCGGACGGAACCGAAAAAAAGTGGAACTACCGCAAGTAAAAACAACAGGCATCATCCTTCATGCCGAAGTTTCGGATTCTGTCATCAGGTATTCCTGTCCGGCTACTCCGGAATTTCACGCTGAAAAAAAACTATATGTACTCGTTCATTGTCGTGGAAAATTAATTGCAATCAACCGGGCCGGGCCTTTCTGGAACGGCATCTTGCCTGTTAAAGAATTGCCACCAGGTATCGTGCAGGGAGTACTTATTGATGAAGACGGAAAAATCTATAGCTCAAGAATGTCTTTCATTTTTCCTGAAGAAAAACAAAACCTCACCATACAAACCGGCAAACAGAAACACCACAAAAGAGATTGTGTACTCCTATCCGTCTCATTCATAGGAAAAGATACACTAAGTTGCTCGGTGGCAGTAACCGATTCCCTTCTGGCTCCCGAAAAAAGGTGGGATAAAAACATTGTAAACTATTTCCTGTTATCCTCCGATCTGAAAGGGCAGGTGGAAACACCAGGCTGGTATTTCGACAGGACAATTCCATTCCCATACAGAAAAAGAATGATGGACATCATGCTGGCAACCCAGGGATGGCAAAGATTTGATGTAGAAAAAGCAACTCAGGGTATAGGAAAACCCATGCCTTTTTTTCTCGAACTATCCCAGGCTATTTCGGGAGTAATCCGGAATTACTGGGGAAAAAAGGCAAAAAATCCCAAATTATTTGCCATCGCACCACAATTAAACCTGCTGAAACAGGTAGAAGTAGACAGTAACAGCAGATTCCTGCTGAATGTACAATTCCCCGAAAAAACAACATTCATATTCCAGGCATTGACCGCAAAAAACTCGAAATGGGTGGAACTATTCATAGACAATGATTCCCTGAGGCCACCTCAAAATCCCCTGTTTCCAGAAAAAATAATACTGACAGATACCTCACAAGAAAAAAAATCTTTCCCGACCGAACAGGAATTCTCAAAAGTACCAACTACAGGAGTTTATTACAATGAAGGCCGGAAAATATATATGCTCAGAGAAGCAGAAGTGGTCCGACGAAATGACTCGACATATTTGGGAAACTTTGAGCACATTGCCGAACAAATTCTCGAAGCCCGGGATATCCGGGAAGAAAACATCCATTCATTAGAGGAATGGATCAGGAAAATTCCCGGAGCATGGATAAAAAAAGATTCAGCAGCAAGACACCGCATCCTCTACACACGTTTACAAAAAAATACCAGCCTCTGTTTTTGTAAATGATTTGGACATCACAAAAGTATTTGCCGGAGAAGATATCCCCAATTTATTAAATACCATTCCGATAGAAAATATCGAACGGATAGGATACGTAAAAGACAGGTTGCAGGCCACTACGTTAGACATTTACATTTATCTCAAGCCAGGTTGCAGTTTTTACCCCGGTAGCTGCCGGCTGGATTTTATACAATGTACCCCTCTGGGCTATCACACGCCCGTTGAATTTTATCATCCCAGGTATGAAATTGCAGAGAAACGGGACAATCCCGAACGGGATGAACGCTCTACACTCTATTGGAATCCGGCTGTCCGACTTATACCCGGAGACCGGGAAAAAGAATTATATTTCTACACATCCGATACCGGAGGGCCTTACCGCATTGTCATCGAAGGGATGACTAACCGGGGAGAAGTAGTACGAAAAGTGAAAATAATCAGGTGAAAAAATGATACGGCTTGATTTTCACTTTTAATTCATATCTTTGGCTGTCATTTATAGCTTAATCTTTCAATTATGATACGAGGTTTTGGCAGCGATAATTTCTCCGGGGTACTGCCGGAAGTATTCAAGGCTTTGGAAGAAGCCGCCTACGGACATCAACACTCCTATGGAGAAGATATTTATTCTGAAAAGGCAGAATCCCGATTCAGGGAAATTTTTGGAGGAGATATCGAAGTATTCTTTGTTTATAACGGAACAGGAGCCAACATACTGAGTCTCTCTGCCTTTACCCATTCCTATGAAGCCATTATTTGTGCGGAAACAGCTCATATCAATGTCGACGAATGCGGGGCCATTGAAAAACAAAACGGTTGTAAATTATTAACAGTCCCCACATTCAACGGAAAATTAACTACCGGTTTAATCACCAATCACCTGCACGATTTCGGTAATCAGCACCATGTACAACCCAAAATCATATCTTTAACCCAATGTACAGAATTGGGTACTGTGTATACTTGTGAAGAGCTGAAAGAAATCTGCGATTACGCCCATGCTCACGGTTTATATGTCCACATGGACGGAGCCCGCCTCTCCAATGCCATAGCCCATTTGGGTTGCAATCCGCAGGACATCACCCGGAATGCAGGAATTGACGTACTGAGTTTCGGGGGTACCAAAAACGGAATGATGTTCGGAGAAGCCGTTATCTTCTTTAATACCTCGGTAGCCAAAGAAGTAAAATACCTGCGGAAACAATACATGCAACTGCATTCCAAAACCCGTTTTATAGCGGCTCAATTCTTAGCCATTCTGAAAGACGGACTATGGCTTAAATCAGCTGCCCATGCCAATCGCATGGCCCGGATGCTGGCTAACGAAGCAGCCAAAATTCCCGGTATACGTATCACCCAGGAAGTAGAAGGCAACGAAATATTTGCCATCATCCCCCGTGAAAAAATCAAAGCCTTGCAAAAAGAGTGCTTCTTTTATGTATGGGATGAGAACGCATCGGAAGTTCGCTGGGTATGCTCATTCGATACCACCGAAAACGACATCATAGAATTTGTAAACCTGCTCAGAAAGGAAATCTGCTGATATGCATGAAATAATTCCGACGGAAGACGGCAGTTCCACCCTGTATGTTCCTCAATTGGACGAACATTATCATTCCGTTCACGGAGCCATTCAGGAATCCCGGCATATCTTTTTGCATGCGGGAATGGAATATTTTCTGGAAACCTTTCCGGAAAGGGTAACTTCCTCCTCTCCCCTGCACATTCTGGAAGCCGGGTTCGGCACCGGATTAAATGCCTATCTCACTCTCATCCGGGCCGGCGAACTGCAATGCCCCGTATGCTACCACACCATTGAAAAATATCCCTTAACCACAGAAGAAATCAGCCGGCTCAACTATCCGGAAAATATCGGTTTTCCCCATAGCGGGTTATTTTACCAATTGCACGATTGTCCTTGGGAAAAAGAACAGCAAATCACCTCCGATTTCCGCTTTTGCAAACACCGGCAGGATTTCCGGGAGATTCACTTCCCCGAACAGTTCCATCTTGTCTATTTCGATGCTTTCAACCCGGACGTACAACCTCATTTATGGACGACCGAAGTTTTTACCCGATTTTACCGGGCCATGCTTCCGGAAAGCCTGTTAGTGACTTATTGCGTCAAAGGCATAGTAAAACAAGCCTTGCGAACAGTCGGGTTTACACTCAAACGCCTCCCCGGTCCACCGGGTAAACGGGAAATGCTAAGGGCGAAAAAAACTTTACCAATCACACATCCTACGCCATGACATCCGAAGAACTCAAACAACTGTTAGACGAAAAATATACCGAGTACTGCCGTTCGGATTTTTTTATCGGAACAGACCCCATACAAATCCCAAAAATGTTTGAAGACAAGGAAGACATTGAAATATCCGGTTTCCTGGCAGCTTCCCTGGCTTGGGGACAGCGCCCTACAATCATAAAAAAATGCAGGGAACTGATGCAACTGATGGAATACACCCCCTATGACTTTATCCTGCACGCTTCAGACTCCGATTTTCACCGCTTCCACCAATTCAAACACCGTACATTCAACGGTTACGATTGCTGCTATTTCATACAATCCTTAGCAGAAATCTACCGCAGACAAGGGGGCTTGGAAAAGGTTTTCACCACAGCCTGGCAAGAACACCAAGACATGTTTGAAGTACTCCGGTGCTGGTACACCGCTTTCACCATCCTCCCGGCAGAACCGCGAGTGCTGCGTCATATCGCCTGCGTTGAAAAAGGTTCGGCCTGTAAAAGAATAAACATGTTTCTGAGATGGATGGTCCGGAAAGACCAAAGCGGAATAGACTTCGGATTGTGGAAAGGCATACCGGCATCGGCTTTACTCATTCCATTGGATTTGCACACCGGGAACATCAGCCGCCAGCTGGGACTACTCACCCGCAAACAAAATGATGCACGTGCCGTCAAAGAGCTAACCGGCCGTCTCCGCACATTCGACCCGGACGATCCCATCCGATACGACTTTGCCCTCTTCGGATTAGGAGCCTTCAATAACACAAACAAATAAAAAGCCTGCCCCACGCAAGGACAGGCTTTCAGTCAATTACTTACCGGTCAGACTATCCAGTAAAGGAATAATTTCCTCCGAAGAAGGACGGGGGGCATAAGCGTTTATAATCTTCTGCTCCTGGTCAATCAAAATAAAACGGGGGATATAATACAACTGCCATCCCTCCACCAGATTCAGATCCACGGAATTATACTGAGGCAGAACGGCGGGCTTACGAGCCAGATAATTTTTCCAGCTCCCCGGATGTTCATCCCGGGAAATCTGCAGAAACAAGATTTCCGGATATTTCTTGCTCAATGCGGTAAAAGCCGGAGACTCCTGAATACAAGGCCCGCACCAGGTAGCCCACAAATCAAGATAAAGCACCTTCCCTTTAAAGTCACTAAGTTTCTTCTGGTTTCCGGCAATATCCACCATCACAAAATCCGGAGCCGGACGACCGGGCAATAAACGGGCTGCCTGTTCCAATTTATTGTCTATCTCCCGGGCTAACTCCCTTTCTTGCATAGTTGCCGTATAAGCCTGAATTTCTTCTACTAATTCAAGGGTCAAATTATGTCGTAAGGCAGCCACTTTTTCATAACCCACAAACAACTCCCGACCCAACGGACTCAATGTATAATCTTCAAAATAACGACAATACCCCGGCTCTTCACGATAAAACAGAATATTCCTTACCACAGCAACATCCAGGTAACGGTCATCACTCAAATACCCAACCTTCTCCTTCACCTCAGCCAATGCCTCCCCGATGTTAGCCTGTTCTGCAATATCTATCTCATCCCTGCTTTTACCCTCATACTCCGGGGCATAAGAGGCGTAATACAAATAACTGTTAATCACATCAGCGTAAATACGTGCTTTTTCCAAAGCCTTAAATTCTGCCGAAACACCCTGCAACTCCTCCAACTGCCTTTCACGTAAACCGGCCAGACTGTCTATCACCCGGCGGGTCTGCCGGAAATCCGTTTTTACATTAGCCCCTCCCTCCAGAAAAGAACCTCCTTTGGGAAACAAACGTTCTTTCAGGTAAATATTAGCTTCCGCCCCCCGTCCCCGAAACTCTGCTTCCAGATTATTCTGGGTAACCTTCACTTCCAATTCATCCCCCGGTGACAAGTAAAGCGTATTCCGGCAAATGGAATAATAAACCGGTTTCTCCCACGATAAAACAGTATCAAAACGTCCGGCCTGGTCCGTATGCAGAATAATATCCCTGCTGTCTCCCAACAAAGAAGCCGCACCGTCATAACGCATCAGAACATCCTGACGCCCCATATCCTGCAACTGTCCGTATAAATGAACAGTAGACGCTGATTTGGGAGAACAAGCTCCCAAAATCAGCATCAATCCAATATAAATTCCGATATTATTCATCCTGCGATTCATAATATGCATCATTCTTTTTCTGATAAAGATTACCGGCAGCCTGAATGTCCCATCCCTCTTCATTAAAGAATTTTATCAAGGCATTGTATTTATCCTGATAAGTCTTTCCGCCATCCAGATACCAAGCCTTAATATTATCATAGGAAGTAGTCAGCACAGTCGTCAACCATTGGGCAAAGTCTACCTCAAAAGAAACACTGCCCGAAAAACTGATGTGTCCGCCGGCATCACAAATAGCCTGCTTCGTAGCCTGTACCTTTTCCCAATCATCGTCCTTCTCATATTCAGCCCACATCTGATCACGGGCAGCTCCACCGTCATAAGCCTTTCCGGCATTGGCAAAATCAGCCACCGGCTCAGCCATCCGCGAGGTAATCATACTTGCCACCTCACTCCATACCTGCCAGGTCATTCCGTCATCCTCATAATAATAATTAGCCGGATCATTCACCTCTATTCCGTACAGGTAAGGCCAGGTTATCAACAAACGGCTTCGCCCGATAGGAGCCAGTTCCTTGGGCCATCCGGCAACATATTTATTGACAAAGAAAAACTCCAACGGAAAGTATTTCTTGGCAAATCCCGGATCGACATGGCTCATCAAAGTGCTTATATAAGTCAAAGCATTCTGGCGGTCTTCATCTAAAATTTTCACTACAGTACACCAGTTCACTTCAGCCCCCAAAATACCATTGGTCACCTCCACCTGATCGGTAAAATCCATTCTCACCCACACCCCATATTTCTGGTACAATTCTTTCACAATCGGATCGGCATTCTCATCCGGACCGAAAATAGTAGTAAATCCTAAATTTTCGGAAGCTACCGGATCGTTTTCATTATCACATCCGCACACCAACAAAGCCAGTACGGACAATATCAGATAAATATTTATAAATTTCATATTAGCTGTTTTTTTGAATTATTATCTGGGATTTACAGGCATATTCGGACTGTTTTTCTGTTCCGATTCCGGAATTTGAAGAACATACTTCAAATCATTCCGCTTCAATGTATATTCCGTTCCGTTTTGATACACATGACTGATTTCGGGTTTTCCCTGACGCCGCAGGTCAAACCAGCGCATTCCGCCTTCAAAAGCCAGTTCAATACGGCGTTCCGTCCAAATCCGGTTCAGAATGGAAGTGGCCCCGTCAAAATCAGATACAACAAAATCCGTATAATCGGCAATCCGTTTTCCCAACAAAGTATTCAGGTCCTTCAAACCATTCTCCAGGTCATCAGCTCCCTGATTACGACGCACATATGCCTCAGCCCGGATCAGGTAGGCCTCACTCAGTTTCAAGCCGATGTAATAGAATTTTCCCCCCTGATAACCGTACATGTGATATGTTGTCGGACCAGCTTCTTTGCCCGCATTGGTAGAAAGGTCACTGAAAGACTCATAAATATACCTCCGGTAATCATGCCGCCCGTCCTGTCCGCATAACGTCAGCAGTTCCTCCACCGGCTTAAACACCTGTGTACTGTAGTAAAATATATTACCGTTACCTATTCCTCCGGTAAAAAACAATACTTCCTTATCATAGCCCGCATCCAGCAAACCATAAGTCAAACCGAATAACCGCGATTTTCCTTCCTCGTCAATCCGGGCCTGCAAACCGTTCATATCGAACAAAGACTTTATACCGATTACCTTCGAAGCCGCTGCAATGGCCGCATCCCAATTTTCCATGAACAGATATACTCTTGCCTTCAGCAACTCCAGAGAAGTATTATCAAAACGAAACTTGCTCTTAGGGGTTTTACCGGCCAGATACTTTGTCGCTTCATTCAAATCCTTTACGATTTGTTCCCACACTTTCCCAATCGGTTCACGAACATTGTCATGCGTATTTTTATGCACATCCTCTGCTGTTAAAGGCATAGGCACCCCCGGTTTATCCAGGTTATCCTTACCATAAACATCAGCATACAAATTCACCAAATAGAAATAACTGTATGCCCGCAAAGCATAAGCCTCACCTTTTACTGTTTCAAACAGCTCTTTCTCCGATTCCGAAGGAACACGCTGCTCAAATTCATCCAATATCGTATTGGCATAATAAACAGAACTGTACAACTGTCCCCAATAAGCATCGTTTTCCTCATCCGGAAGTTGATGGGTTGAAGCCCATACATACCAAGGTTCCTGATTTTTGGGAGCATCATAAGTACAATACAGGTTTGCATACACATTATCCGTCATCAACTCCGTTTTCATAAAAAACTCCGTTTTCGGATATCCGCCAACCAACACCGCCTCATAATCCTCCACAGACACCGGAATCATACTATTCACCGGCTTAATATCCAACAGATGATTACAGCCGCTAAACGATAAAGTACCCAAACAGAGTAAACTAACATATAATATTCTTTTCATAAAGCTTCAAATCATTAAAATTGTACAGACAAAGAGAACGAATAAGAACGGGCCAGAGGTAAATAAGTGTTACCAAAAGACACATTTGCCGTTCTTGTATTGGAATACTTCATCACCGAACCGGTAGCTTCCGGGTCTTGACCTTTCAGTTTCCGGTTATGCCATACATGCAGATTATTCCCTTGCACCATAAAACGGATATTCTGTATACCCAGAGAACGCATTTTCGGAGTATATAAATCATAACTCAAAGAAAGATTCTGCAAACGGACAAAATTACCGTTCACCGTCCTCAAATCACTGTTATCATACATTTTACCGTTAGCCGGAGACTTTCTCGTCAATACATCATCATATTTGGATTCCAGACGGGGAATATTGGTCTTATATTCATCCCCCTCTTCCCTCCAGCGGTAAACCCATTCTTTAGACAGATTCTGTAAAGGGTCAGGATAAGAACAGATAGCCCCCTGGGTCAGGTTCCTCAAACGGATAACATTCCCGAAACTACCCACCAATAAAACAGACAAAGTAAATTTCTTGTAATTAAAAGTATTGGTCAATCCGCCTTGAACCGGAGGCATGGTAGTGCCCGAATAAACCAAACCGTCTACATTGTCCATACCGCAAAGCACCTTTTCATCTTTCTCATTATAAAAGGTAGCGCGTCCTTCCTCATTCAGACCAGCAAAACGATAGGACCACAATCCATTAATCGGTTTTCCGACAACGGCCGAAGTCGCATAGTTGCTCCGCTGGGCATTCGTCAGATCAGACACTCCCGGATTCGTATATACATCCAATACCTTATTTTTATTATACCCGATATTAAAATTCGTACTCCATCGGAAAGCTTCCGTATCAATATTGATAGAATTCAAAGACAACTCCCAGCCCGTATTCCGCATAGAAGCCCAGTTCACCTGTACAGAAGTGAAACCGGAAACCTGGGAAACCTGACGGTTACCCAACAAGTCCACAGCTTTCTTATTATAGTACTCCACAGCTCCGTACAAACGGCGTTTCCACAATCCGAATTCCAAAGCCAGGTTAGTCGTATAATTCTTCTCCCATTTCAGATTCGGATTTTTAGGAGCGGAAATAACCAGGTAATTGTCCTTATTCACACCATCCAACGTACCGATGGTGGCAATCAAATCAGAATAAGCCTGAGAAGCCACATTACCCTGACTACCGTAGGAACCTCTCAAAGTCAGATAACTCAACCATTCCTTATCCATTAAAAAATTCTCTTCTTTCATCTGATAATTGAATCCCACCGACCACAACGGCTGAAACAAATCATTGGTTTTGATTCCGAAACGATTGGAACCATCCGCCCGGGCATTGAAACTAACAGTATAACGATTCCGGAAAGTATAACCGGCCACACCATACCAAGATACAGCGGCGGAATTATTCAGACTCTCATTCCAATAAGGAGAACCGTAACTTTCAATCAAACTCCACTGAGGCACCAACTGATGTCCCCGGTCGTGAGCATACCCGTAAAGTTCCGTCATTTCTTCTTCATATTTAGAAGTCCGGACTTCCTGGCCGACCATAACATCAAAACGATGATCGTCATTTATCACCGGCATGTAAGCCAACTGATTGCGGAAAGTAATTGAACTGTTGTTGCTGGATTTCGATTTCCGGTAACCACCGTCATACCACAACTGTACGGAAGTAGTTCCCTGCAATTCCGTTACATCTTCTTTTCTCTTTTTTACAAAATAACTCTTATCGGTAGCCACATCCTGATCCACGGTATTCTGTTTGCTGAAAGAAAACAAGCTGGTAAAAATCAAATCAGGCAACAAGCGCCATTCCACATCCAATGTCCCGCGGATACTGAAACCTTTGGCATTCCGCCAGCCCTCATTGCGGTTTTCCATGAAATTATACTGCATTCCATTATAATACATGTAATTATAATTTCCATCTTTATCATAGGCACGATGGGCACGGGTAGTATAAATCGCCCATTCGTAAGGATTTTCCCTGGAGTCTGTTGCAAAAAAACTTTTGTTCTCCCGGGCATTGACATCCATCATCCCCCCCACACGCAAGTTCTTCCGGATATGGGTATACACTTTCACCGTCCCGGTATACGTTTGCTGTCCGACACCTTTTGCCGTTGCCTGGTCGTCCATGTAACTGCCTGAGAAATAAAACGTGGTCTTTTCATCTCCTCCCGAAATACTTAAACTATGTTTGTGGGTTATGGAATTCCGGAACAAATGCTTAAACCAATCCGTATTCACCTCTTCCAATTCTTTTACTTTATCTTCATACTGATCCCAGGTCAGCTTATGATCATGCACATCAATAAAATAACGTTCAAAATCCGAAGCAGTGCCGTATTTTCCCGTTCCGTTCGAAGTAGCCGTAAAAGATCCGTTGCGAATCATTTCCATATTAACGTCAATGCGTTCCTTGGAATTCATCGTATAAGCATCTTCCATGCGCGGACGCATACCCACAGAAATATGACTGGTATAATTAATCCTGGTCTTACCGGCACTTCCTTTCTTAGAAGTAATCACAATCACTCCGTTCGCCGCTTTCGTTCCGTAAATAGCTGTAGCCGCCGCATCTTTCAGCACGTTAATAGTCTCTATATCCTCTACATTTATTCCCCCGATACCGGAAGCAATCAAATTCCGGTTATTCAGAATATCATCCACGGTCGCATCCACAGGGTCGTCCAGGATAACACCGTCCACAACCCACAATGGCTGAGTATTTCCGCTAATAGTAGAAGTACCGCGAATACGTATCTGGGGCACAGCTCCCGGCGCACCGGATGTGCTCATAATGGTCATGCCCGGAACCTGGCCCTGCAATAACTTATCAATATTCGGCTGGGTAATGGTTTTCAAATCTTCCATCTTAACCGTAGTGATAGAAGAGGTTAACTTCCGGCGTTCTACCTTTTGATAACCCGTAACAATAACTTCGTTCATCTCATTGACCTCTTCCTCCAGCACCACATCCACATTTTTCCGTCCGTTGAGGGCAACCGATTTAGATTTCATTCCGATAAAAGAATAAGTCAGTTCGATGCCCTCCATAACCGGCACTTCAATGGTATAATACCCATCCATATTAGTAGCCACACCCATCGAAGTTCCTTTGATAAAAACAGATACTCCCGGCAAAACATTCCCCTGCTTATCTTTCACATACCCCTCAACCTTCACAGTCTTTTGCTGAGGCAACCCATAATTTTTATCCTTTAAAAGGATAATAAACTCCGCATCCTTTTCAAAAGTCAGTCCTTTTCCCAAAAGCACCAAAGACAAAACTTCCTCCAAATCCACATTCTGAAAGTCCCCTTGTACTTTTCCGTTTTTATCCAGCATATCATCACTGTACATCACAATACAGCCCGTTTGCTTACGAATCTCCTCAAAAAGATTTTTGTACGTGGTCTCCCCAAGCTTAACATTAAGCTTATATTGAGCCAAGCCATTGGCATAACTGCCCAATACAAAGCAACACATTAGCAACACCGTTAATCGCATAACTAAAAAAAATTTCCCAAGTCCGTTTTTCTCAAAAACGAATCCCAATAATCGTTTTTTCTTCATAAATTTGTAAACTATGTTATTATTAAACATACACCTTGCGGACCGGTCGGTGGTCGCAACACCGGCCGGTCCTCTTTATCTGTTAATCATAGACCCTGATTGTTTTTCCTTTCACCTCAAAATGTACTCCCGCCGTTTTTTCCACAAAATCCAGCATAAACTGTAAACTGTTATTCTTTTTTACAGCCCCGGTAAACCGTTTATCTCCCAATCCGGGATTCTCAAAAAAGAAATCCACATCATACCAACGCCCCAATTTTTCACACAACTCACTTAATTTCATGCAATCGAAATCAAACAATCCTTCTTTCCAGGAAATAAAATAAGCCACATTGACATCGTGCTTCTCCATCTGCAAAGAAATATTATCGACGGAAACCTGTTGGCCGGGTTCAATCCTGCAATCTTTTCCTCCGGCGCTTACAGCAACACATCCCTGTACCAAAGTAATCTCCGTCTGCTGCTTTCCTTCATAGGCCATAACATTGAAAGCTGTCCCCAACACGGTAGTCCGGGTCTGCTGTGTCCGTACCACAAAGGGCCGCTCTCTCTCCTTTTTCACGACAAAAAAAGCTTCACCGACGACAGACACTTCCCGTTTATCACCAGAAAAAGCTACCGGATAGGTCATTTCCGTTTCTGAATTCAACCAAACCCGTGTTCCGTCCGATAAAGTCAAAATATACTCACCTCCCCGCGGTACACTCAACGTATTATACTCCGATTCCTCTTTCAACGAATCTCTCACAGAATGATACACCAATCCAGACAGGGAATCCCCCTCAGCCGTCACATGACCGAGGTCCATCACTACCTTTTTCGAATCCAGCTCCACTTTCCGTCCGTCAGCCAGTGTCAGCACCGCCTTCCTCTCCCCGATTTTTACAGTCTCCGCAATCTCCATCCCTATCTCCACCTGTTCCGGACTTCTCAAACGGGAAAGCAACCCCACACTGAGCAAACACATCGCAGCAATACCGGAAAACCAATAACCCAACTTCCTGAAACGCATCCGACTCCTCCTGATCCGGCATACTTTTACCCCTTCCCTCCAATCAATTTTATCCCAATGCCGGAGATATCCCACACGAAAATACAGGCTACACCACTCGCGGAACAATTGCCGGTTCTCATCACTTTCCTCCAGCCATACTTTCAGTGCCTCTTCCTGTTCCAAAGTAGCTTCACCCTTTAACCAAAGCGGTAGGAATGTTATAATCTTCCCTATATCCATTCAAATATTTGTTTAATCTTCTTTCGATAGTTAAACAATTTTTTAATATATAAGGGTGAATGAAAAATCGTTTTTTTTCTGATTTTTTTACAATCTTCAGCAATTAATCACATATTCTCTCTTACTCTCCCGTTTCCGGGAATAGCCCCCCCTGGTCATTCCCTGGCGAAATGACGATAACGCAAACAGAAAGTTCTCTGGTTTGAAAACACGGTGGAAGTTTATCTGACTCCCGAATAAATCTTTTTTTCCTGACGGCACACAGTACCGTTTTGGAGAATACCTTCAACAACAATTGTATAAGGCCCGTCGCTGTCAGCAGTAGTAAAAAAACAAACCGCTTGCCCCTCGGCATTTGTTTCTACTTTAGGATTCCAATATACGGTAATACGTTGGTCCACACTATCCACCAAAGCCATACGCACAGAATCTACCTCATAATGAGGCATATAAAAAACTTCCGGTTTCTGATACCCCAAAATGGAAAAAATGGCAATGTCCGGACGCGGCAAATCTTTCCGGATATAATTCGGCTTGGTATTCAACAAAATAATACCGTTCTCCGCTTTACGTCCAAATAAAGTCGCAGACCGGGGAGGTAAAATTAAATTTACACTCACCAAATCATCGGGTCTCAGCAAAGTCATAAAACTACGGTCCGCCTCTTCTATCTCATTTACAAAAACAGGTATGGATTTTCCGTATCGCTCAACAGAATCCCCTATGACATGAATGCCGGGTAACAGCCTCAGCAGTTCAGCAATGCTCATCCGGGACATTCCCGCCAACACCAACGAATCCAAAGTATGGTCCGCCAAGTGGTCATAAAACGAATAAGCCTTCGTTTTCTTACTGCGGACTATTTCCGCTTCATCCAACACATATACTCTTATTCCGTTATCATAATAATAGTCCTGGGTAAATTTTCTGTAAAACTGATTCTCTTTCTGTTCAAGCCCTTTGCCATAGGGGAGCCGGACTGCAGGAGGTAAAAATTTATCCTGGTCAACCTGAACTTCCACGGTCTTGCGCCCCTTTTCCGTCGTAGCACTCAACACAAACTGGGTACTATCCGGAAAACTGATTTTCTCTATCATAAAATGCCCCTCCGCATCGGCATTTACAAACTGGACCAATCCGTTCGTTCCCAGCAACGTCAATTTAGCATTGGCAGCCTCTTTTCCCCAGAAATTCTTTACCTGACCGGAAATAGCCTGCCCTCTCTCCATATAATACTGCAGCGAATCATACTTCTGCTCATAGACCTGCCGGAGTTCAAAACGGGTCCATCCCTGAGTCAGCATCAACACATCCATACAAGTGCGGGTAAAACTCCGGTTATCCCGGAAATAAAAAGCAGGATCTTCAATATACCCACGCAAATCCGAAGTCAGCAATAAAGACGATATGATATTGCCCTGCAAGGAATCCCGGTCACATTTACTGTCATCAGTAACCGCAACAGAAAAAGAACCTCTGCAATCAGCCATACTATCCGCCAATATCTGCATCTTTAACTGTACACCTTCCCGGATTTTATACCTGGGACGCTCTGTTTTTAAAACTATTTCCGGACGATTCTCCGAATAAGAAAAATACAAACGCTGGCTTAGAATACGGCATTTTCCGTCCAACAATACAAAATGCAATATACCTTCCGGAAATTTCGCCAGTTCAATCACTCCCCGGGAAGCTTCCGTGACCTCTTCACAAGCCAACGGCAAGCCCCGGCTATGTATTAAAAGATATAATCTTTCCGGAAGCCGGACACTATCGGCCGCCAAAATCGCATATCCCACTTTCCCCCTTCCCGGAAATAATTTTAATGCCACGGCATAGCGATCCGGAACCGGCAGCTCAAACCGTTTTTGTACCTGTTCCGAAGAAGTGCAGACCACATAATACCGTTCGTCAGGCTCAACCTGTAATTGAAATGAACCCATCCCGTGCGAAATACTTTGCACCCACCCCACTTGCTCATCCTTGCTGTTATAAACCACACCCGATACCTCCCTGGAAAGACCGTCGGAGCCCAGAGCTTTAAAAGCGACAGTCTGTTGGCAACCGGACACCAATCCTCCTCCTTCCGGAAAAAAACTGACATAAAAATCCTTCTGAGGGTCGGGCAAATATAACGTACGCTCAAAAAAGAAAGGGTCACTGTACCGGAAATTCACTGTCATTGTTTTTTCATAAACAGTCGTATCTATTCCTACTTGTATGCACCCTTCATCATCCGTTCGTTTAACTACAGATTTCCCGTTCAGTTCATATCCTACTGCCACGTCAGTATAGGACTCATTCCGGGAATTAAAAAAACGTATTTCAGCAACAGTTCCGTTCTCCTTAAAACGGATGTCTGTCTGTACTTTGGAAGCTTCCGGATTGATTACCCTGATTTTTTTTCGGCCGATATAATCGTCACCTGCATTCTGCATCCAATAAGAATACGCCCGTAAAAAATAATCTCCCTGAGGCAATTTTTTTGATAAAGGTACATATCCGGCAAAAACCGAATCCCGGCAAGACAATTTTACCCTGGCATAAATACTATCCTGACGGTCCAGTAACTCTACATACACATAACGGCTGTATTTCGATTCCTGGTGGGTAATTGCATTAGCCAGATATGCCCTAAGCCACACTTTATCACCCACCTGATAATGGTCGCGGTCCGTATGCAAATACACTTTTTCCTGGGGGAGCTTACCCACAAAATCCAGCATATTTTTAACTAACCGCACCCGGAAATCTTCCACTTCCGGGGATGCGAACGCCCACATACCCACTACAACCGCTAACAAAACAATAATCTTTTTCATCTCTGTGGAAAAAATAACTCCGGAGCACGACGGGCACTGAATTTCTGAAAAAGCATTTCCGTATAAGGAGTATTAAAAATCCGCGCGTGAACAGGACATTGTTTGACACAAGCACAACATTTTATACAAGCTTCGGCACTGCTCACAATTCTCTCTTCCTGGACCGAAATAGCCTGAACAGGACATATTTCACTGCAAAATCCGCATAAAGTACAGACAGCCTGGTCTGTTTGAGGCGTTTGCGGAGTTTTCGGCCCGTTTACTTTATAAGGATAATTCCCCTTAACGACAAGTTCTCCCCAGCCTTCTGCACCCGTTTCCACCAAATGACGTATTTTTCTTCCGAAATCCACTGCCTCGGTCAAATCCTGCCCGTCCGGACGATGGGCAGCTATCGGGAAATGCTCCCGGCTGTAGGAATGCTCTCCGATAAAAGCACCGGCAGCTATCGGACAAAATCCATGGGCCACACTCCAATCCTTTAATTCCAACAATGCATCATCATAATCGCGGTTGCCATACACTACGACCAGAACTGCCGGAGTTTGCTCCCCCCGGACAAGCTCCATCCGTTCGAGTGCTGTTGCAGCTACACGTCCGCCGTAAACCGGAACAGCTATTACAACGATTTCATTTCTTATTCGCAACGGTTTCCTCAATCCTTCATAAGTCAGATCAGTCTTACCAGTACGTTCCGAACCTATGCCATACATAATTTTCTCCCCTATCAAATGAGAAGAACGGGTCGGCGAAAAACAAATCAAATGAGAACAGGTATATTCCATAAATAACTCCTCCTTGGTATTTTTACAAAATTAGTCTTTCCCTCCTTATTTCCAAATTTTAACTCTTTCTTGTTAATCTGCTTAAAACAGGACACAAGTCAGTTCTTATAAAAGAAATATGGCCTCTCATGAATTTTTACTAATTTTGTCAATTCATCAGCTAAATCAACAACGTGGAAAACATTTTTCCCAACCATACCACCGACGTCCGGGATATACGCAAGCTTTTCAGGAATTATGCCTATCCCGCCATGCTGAATATGATAGTCTTATCGCTCTATAATATTGTAGACCGGATATTCATCGGACAAGGTGCGGGAGCTTTGGCCATCTGCGGATTAGCCCTTACTCTGCCATGCATTTCCCTGTTAGGAACGATAGGAACGCTCACAGGGGTCGGTGGTGCTGCCCGCATTTCTGCTGCCATCTCACTCCGCAACCCGCGTTTAGCCTGTAAAATCCTCGGAAATGCCATATTCCTGAATTTCATTTTATCCCTTCTGCTTATCCTTTTTTCATTGTATTACTTAGATGAAATTTTATATGCTTTCGGAGGAAGTGAACACACCATCCCCTATGCCCGTAAGTACCTCACCATCCTTATTCCGGGGAGTTTGCTCACCAACCTGAATTTTACTTTTTGCAACAGCATCCGGGCCGCAGGTTCTTCCAGACAATCGATGGTAATCATCCTCACCGGCGTCATAGCCAATATCCTTCTCGATCCCATTTTCATCTTCGGCTTCCGGCTGGGTATTGAAGGAGCCGCCATAGCCACCGTACTATCCATGTGCATCAGTTCCCTACTTTTGCTCCTGCATTTCCACAGTCCCCGCTCCTCCTTGCGACTGCAATTCAACTGCCTGATACCCGAACCTCTGATCCTCCTCAATATCATCGGAATTGGTATGGCAGCCTTCATCATGAACATCACCACAGGAATGGTCAACATCATCATGAACCGCTATCTGGAAAATTACGGAGGCGATTATGCCATTGGTGCGTACGGAATCATCAGCAGTTACTCCATACAAATTTCGATGTTACTCATGGGAATATGCCAGGGCATGCAACCAATCCTAAGTTACAATTATGCCACCGGAAAACAGAAACTGGTAGCCCATACATTACGAACAGCCATCTACACCGGCAGTCTGATTGCCTGCATCGGCTTTATCCTGGGGGAAGGATTGGCCCCGTGGCTGGTGAAAGCCTTTACCACTGACCCCACCCTACTGAAAATCAGCGAAAACGGATTAAGGCTTACTTTTTTGGCTATGCCCCTGATTGGATTTCAAATCATAGTGACCAGCTATTTCCAATCCGTCCGCCAGGCTCCTAAAGCCATCATCATGAACATTTCCCGTCAATTTGTATTCCTGATTCCTGCTTTGGGACTTTTTTCCAACCACTGGGGACTCAACGGAATCTGGTTAGCTATTCCTTTCGCCGACCTGATGGCTACTATTATTGCCATATTTTTCTATTGGAAACAAAAATCCGTCTCCATCATTTCCAATTCAGTAAATCGTATACATTAAGCTCTTCGCCTACCACCCAAACCAAATCGCCTGCCTCAAAAACCGTATCTGCATCAGGATTCCTCAGAGAGGCAGTTCCCCGCTCCATCCCCACAACCACACATCTGTACTTTTCCCGTATGCCCGACTCCCGTATACTCTTTCCCTTCAACGAAGATTCTTCGTCCACGACAAATTGTTTCAAACAAACTTCACTCTGGGTGAGGTCAGAATCCGCAGGAGGTAAAGTCATCGTCTGTAATTTCTCCCCAAAGCGTTCCAATTGCTCATCGCTACCAATCACTTGTATACGGTCCTGAGGGAAAAGTCTTTCCATCCCTCCGGGGATATTGATGCAATTCTGTCCCCTGAAAATAGCTACGACCATCACATCAAACCGGTTTCCCAAAGCCAATTCCGATAAAGTATACCCCACCCACAAAGAATCCGACGGAATAACAAAATCCGCCAGATGCAAATCCCTGGATAATAAATGCCCTGCAAACCGGGGAGGCACCTTACCTCCGGAATGACGGGCATACACTTCCCTCACCCGGAAATTGTGCAAAAAATGACGCTCTATCTGAATGGATTGCTTTTTCAGATAACGGGAATAAAAAATAACAGCCATCAACACACAGGCAATGCCCAGCAACAAACCGACGGAAGCCTGGAAAAGGGACATGATAACCACCATCACATACACAATGGCCAGAACAAAACGGAAAATGACCAATGAAACCAGATAAGCCCGGCTAAAATAACCGTCCTCCCATAAAAGACGGAACTCCACGGAATGATTTTTTTTAGCGACAATGGCTCTCAGAAAAGGAGATATCAGAAGCAGAATCAGCCCTGCACAAAGCAAAGACCCCCAAAACCCGGGAATATGCATCCGAACCAACGGAACTAAAAAATTAAAGGATATAATCAGTATGGCTATAACAATCACTGAATAAATCACAACAATATGAATCAAGGAAGTCAGAAGTTTCTTCCAATTGCTTTCATGATTCACCACCCGGGTACCTGAAGTATAATGCTCAATAAAACGCCTCCATTTACGGGGCAGATTCTTCTCCACATAAGGATAAACAGGACCAGCCGCCCGAATCATATAAGGAGTCAGAAAAGTAGTAATCACCGCCACTGCCACAACAATGGGATACAAAAAATGACTCGTTACGTGCATCGTCATTCCTAAACCCGCAATAATAAAAGCAAACTCCCCGATCTGAGTCAGACAAAAACCGGACTGAAGAGCGGTTTTCAAAGGCTGACCGGCCAATACCACCCCCAGCGTGCCAAAAGTGGCCTGCCCCACCAAAACAGCCAACGTAATCAGGATGACAGGCCAGAAATACTCCATAATCATCCCCGGATCCACCATCATTCCGACCGAAACGAAAAATATGGCAGCAAACAGATCTTTTACGGGCTTAACCAAACGCTCAATTGTTTCAGCCTCAATTGTTTCGGCCAGAATAGACCCCATAACAAAAGCTCCTAAGGCAGAAGAAAAACCGACATAGGTAGCAAATACCACCATAGACAAACACAACCCCAAAGAAACGATCAGCAACGTTTCATCACCCATCAATAAACGGGTGCGACGAAAAAAAGTAGGTATGATATAAATCCCGGTCAAAAACCATAATAATAAAAAAAACAAAAGCTTCCCGATACTATACACCATTTCCATCCCCTCAAAATTCTTACTTACCACCATAGTTGACAACATCACCATCAACACGATAGCCACCAAATCCTCTATCACCAGAATGCCGAACACCAAGCCGGTAAACCGCTGGGTCCGCAAACCAAGGTCGTCAAATGCTTTATATATAATGGAAGTAGAAGACATGGCCAGCATCCCTCCCAAAAAAATACTGTCCATCTGTTTCCAACCCAACACCACGCCCACCAAATATCCCAGCACAATCATCCCCAGAATAACAGTCATAGCAGCAATGACAGCCGGTCCCCCTACCCTCATCAGTTTCTTAAAGCTAAACTCCAGCCCCAAGGCAAACAGAAGAAAAACAACTCCGATATCCGCCCAGGTCTGCACATTTCCGGCATCCATCACCGTCGGAGTTATCGTTACATGAGAACCTGCAAGAATACCCGCAACAATATACCCCAACACCAAAGGTTGCTTCAGCCGTTTAAAAATAAGGGTCATCAAACCTGCAGCACCTAAGATAATGGCCAGGTCTGTAATCAATGTTGGCAAATGAGACATATATACCTTCTAAATTCACGACAAAGATAAAATTACTTTATCATCTTGCGGTGAATGAATTCCAAAAACTTCTCTTTATAAGAATCCGAAACAGGCAAATAAGTCTTACCGAAAACAATACGGTTACGCTCCACCACACTCACCCGGTTTAAATTGACAATATAAGAACGGTGAATCCGGATAAAAGAAGCCGCAGGTAACATTTCCTCCAAAGCTTTCATACTGATTAGAGAAACAACAGGATGAGTACTGTCTTCTACAAAAATCTTCACATAATCTTTCAATCCCTCAATATAACAAATACGGGATAATTCTATCTTCAACAATTTATAATCCGATTTAACATAAATACACTCCTCCTCCGGTTTTGTCCGTTCGGTCAAAGCAAATTTTTCCCGGCTCATTTCAAACCACTCCAGAGCCTTATGGGCCGCTTTCAGAAATTCCGGATAACTGATTGGTTTCAGTAAATAATCCAAAGCATTCACCCGGAATCCTTCCAGAGCATATTGTTCAAAGGCCGTAGTAAAAATAATCTTTGCCTTTTCCCCGACAATACGTGACAATTCCAACCCGGTCAGTTCCGGCATCTGGATATCCAGAAAAATCAGGTCTATCGAATGCTCATCCAGCAATTGCAAAACCTCCAGAGCACTTCCGCATCGGGCACAAAGCCTTAAAAAAGGAGTCCTTTGGACATAAGCTTCCAGCAAATCCAGAGCCAACGGCTCATCATCCACAATGAGACAATTCAATTCCATTTCCGATACTTTACTATACCCCAGTTTCCCATAGGCATTCACTGCAAATCAATCTGCAGACAGGCTACAAATTTATCACCCTTCACTCCGGTCTCCAAGCTGTACTGTCCCGGATACAACAAGTCCAGACGCTTATGGAGGTTAGCCAAACCTATCCCCGAACCGCTCCGGTCATTATCTTTTTTGGGAAAATTACTGTTTTCTATCCGGCAATAAATTTTCCGGTCTTCCAATTTCAGGCAAATATAAATGAAAGAAGGCTCCGAAGGACTGATTCCATGCTTGAAGGCATTCTCAATCAAGCTAATAAAAAGCAAGGGAGCAATAATCTTCCCATGGCCGTCTTCGGGTATGCTGACTTGTAAATCGGTTTTTTCCGACAATCTCAGGCTCATCAATTCGATGTAACTTTTTATAAACAACAATTCCTGCTCCAAAACGACAAATTGCTCTTTATCTTCATACAAGACATGCCGTAACATACGGCTCAGCGCATGCACGGCATATTGAGCCCGGTCCGGAGATACTGCAATCAGAGAATAAATATTATTCAGGGTGTTAAACAAAAAATGAGGATTCAACTGGCTTTTCAGATTTTGCAACTCAGCTTCCGTACGCACCTTTTCCAATTCGCGCTTTTCCCCCTCAATCACGTACCAGTTTTCCGTCATCCGGATGGCTACACTTAAGGCCGCCGTCAACCCCATCATCAGCAGGTCACGGAACATAAACATGATCTTCGGAGGCCCTGCATGAGGGAGTTCCCGGGAAACATAATGCAAAAAATAATAACTACGCCACCACTCCAGTCCCAGATTCAAAACAATAAACAAAATCACATTGGACAGCAAAAACTGCAACAAATTCTTCCGGAAAAGAATGCGGTCTATCAATAGAGAGTAATTGGCATAAAAAACAATCATAAATGCCACCGGCACAAAAACATAACCTAAATAGCGGGTCCACGTCATAACCTCCGGTCCTTTCCAGGTCAGAAAAAGAGGGAAACCAAAAACGATTCCCCATCCGATCAGTTGGATAATATAGGGTAAAGCCTTATTTTTTCTCATCTCCGGACAAAGATATGAAAAATTACTCATAACGAATAGCCTCGATCGGGTCCAGGTTAGAAGCTTTCCGGGCCGGATACCATCCGAAAAAAATACCGGTTACCGTGCAGACCACAAAAGAAAGTACGACAGAATACCATTCCACGTAAACCGGCCATCCTGCAACCACCCTGACCAACCAGGAAGCCCCTATCCCTAAAATCACCCCGATTAATCCTCCTGTAACACTGATCAGTATAGCTTCGATCAGAAATTGAGCCAAAATATCCCTACCCTTCGCTCCAATAGACATCCGCAGTCCAATCTCCCGGGTCCGCTCAGTCACCGACACATACATGATATTCATGATGCCAATTCCTCCGACCAATAAAGAAATTCCGGCAATACAAGCCAACAATACCGTCATCATATCCGATGTAGAATTCATCATCGTACTCAACTCCTGCTGTGACCGGATATTAAAATCATCGTCATCCGTTTCCTTTAATTTATGATTTCGCCGCAGGAGGCTCGAAATCTCTTCTTCCGCCAATTCTGTCTGAGCCTCACTCAAAGCCGAACAAAATATACTCTGTAAATGGGTAATGGCCAGAACACGTTTTTGAACGGTTGTATAAGGTGCTAAGATGAGATCGTCCTGGTCCATTCCCATTGTATTATATCCTTTAGAAGTCAATACCCCAATGATGCGGAAAGGAATTTTACCAAACCGGATAATTTTACCCAGCGGATTCTCCCCATTCGTAAACAAATTGTCAACAACAGTTTTTCCCACCACACATACTTTAGACGAACTGACAATATCCTGCTCGCTGAACATCTCTCCCTCAGTCAGAGTATATTTGCGGATTTCCAGATAATCGGGATGAATGCCATACATACTCGTCGGATAATTATTGGCACCGTAAATAGCCTGCCCGTTGCTGCTTACAGAAGGAGAACAGGCAGAAACATAACGGGTCTCGCGGAGTATAGATTCGTAATCGTCCAGCTTCAGGCTTTGCATAGCTGCCGGGTCCTGCCTTACTCCTCCCCGCATATCGGCCCCCGGATGAATCATAATCATATTGGAACCCATTTCCGATATCTGGGCACGGATGCTTCGCTTTGAGCCCTGACCAATGGCCAGCATCGTAATGACGGAAGCTACACCGATGATAATTCCCAACATCGTAAGGAATCCCCGCATCTTATTGTTCCCTAAAGCCCGTAAAGCGATTCTGAATAAATTCGTAAAATTCATATCTGTTGTATATCGTATGACAAAGTAGAAAATCTAATCTTCGGTTTCGGGTAAAGTCGCCAATGTCTCTTTAGCCGAAGCAATATCTGCATTGCAGGTATCCTGAACCACCCTTCCGTCTTTCAGTACAATCGTACGGCTGCTGTAAGCTGCCAGCTCCGGATTATGAGTTACAAAAACTATGGTACGGCCCCTGGCATGCAGCTCCTGAAACAAAGTCAGAATCTCAAAAGACGTGCGGGTATCCAGATTTCCGGTTGCTTCATCAGCCAGAATCAGCACCGGATCATTTACCAATGCCCGCGCAATAGCTACCCGCTGTTGCTGCCCTCCCGACATCTGATTGGACTTATGATACAAACGGTCCTGCAACCCCACTGCCTTCAACGCCTCCACCGCTTTCCGTTCCCGTTCTTTCGCCGAAACAGAAGAATTATACATCAAAGGCAATTCCACATTCTCTATGGATGTCGTCTTCGGTAACAAATTATAGGATTGAAAAACAAAACCTATTTTATGATTTCGCAACTCCGCACGTTCGTTTTTTCCCATCTGCCGGACGGAATAACCATCTAACCAATACTCTCCGGAAGTAGGAGTATCGAGACATCCCAAAATATTCAGCAAGGTAGATTTTCCCGATCCGCTTGTTCCCATTATCGTCACAAATTCTCCCGCCTCAATAGCAAAGGAAACTCCCCGTAAAGCATGGACGGTTTCATTCCCTATCCTGAAATCCCGCTTGATCTCTTTTAATTCAATTATTGCATTCATTCCAATTATCCTAAATAACAGAATCCCCGATTTTGATAATTACTTATTTTTCTTTCCGCTTCCCGGAGGTTTAGGCATAAAGGGACTGGCTCCAGTTTCAGCTTGCTGCGGTCCCCGTCCCTTCTTCAAACCGGAATCCATCCCCACCACAATCTCCTGTCCTTCAGACAACCCGCAGCACACTTCCATCAAAGTACTTGTGGCAGTTCCGGTTTTTATTTCTTTTTGCTCCAGCACCTCTCCGTTTTTCAGCCAAACCGTTTTTTGCAAGGCCGGATTTTCAACCGGTATGGCTCTAACCTCAACTCCCATGGCTTCCATCATAGTTTCGTCAGGTATAAAACGCAAAGCCTTCGGTGGTATGGCCAGCACATTGTCCTTTTCCAGAGTATAGATAGAAACCGTAGCCGTCAACCCCGGTTTTAATTTTAAATCCGGATTGGGAGCACTGATGACCACTTCATAGGTAACCACATTCGACTCCACCATAGCTTCCAAACGGACCTGAGTCACCTTGCCTTCAAAAACATCATTCGGATAGGCATCTACGGAAAAACTGACCCGTTGTCCCTCCTCCACTTGCCCTATATCTGCCTCATCCACATCAGCAATCACCTGCATCTCCGTCAAATCCTTGGCAATGGTAAACAATGTCGGAGTTTCAAATCCCGCAGCCACCGTCTGCCCTTCTTCCACCTCACGGCTAACCACAACTCCGTCTATGGGACTGGTAATAACGGCGTACCCCAGATTCCTCCGCACTTTTATAATATCGGCACAAGACTTTTCATAACTGCTTTTCGCCTTCTCATAATTATAAACTGCCGCCTCATAATCCACATCGCTAATCAACTTCTTTTCATACAAAACCTTACTTCTGGCATAATTCTTTTGCTGATAATCATACTCCGCTTTAGCATTTGCCAATTGTGCTTCCTGGGAAGACAAATCAGCCTGCAAAGTCACTTTATCCATTTCTGCGATTAACTGCCCTTTTTTCACAACACTATTGTAATCCACATAAATCCGGTCTATGATTCCGGACACCTGAGTGCCGACTTCCACCTTGGTCACCGGTTCCACCGTACCTGTAGCCGACACCATATTAGACATAGAATGACGAGCTACTTTTACAGTCTGCCATTTCATTTTTTCCCCGGAAGAACAACCGTTCAAACACCAGATTACCGCTCCCGTGCATAGTAAAGTCACACCTATGCGTATGAATTTTCCATTTTCCATTATATATTTTTTTAGGGTTATCCGTCTTTACAAATCCATTTCTTTTCCCTGATAAAAGTTCAGTAACTGAATATTCAGGATGGCCATGTATTTGGCCTGGACCAATTCTTGCTGAGCCGACAAAAAATGATTCTTTTCGGTCAACATCTCTACGGTATTTTTCATTCCTAACGAAAACTGTTGTTGTGTCAGTTCAAAAGATAAACCGGTGGCCTTTAAATTCTCCTGCGCGGAACGAAACCGCTCCTGTGCAGAAATGGCATCCTGATACACGGTCTCTATGGATTTCAACAAGCCTTTCCGCACATTTTCATAATCCAGTTCTGCATTTTCGATATTTAATCTGGCCAGATTCACTGCCGTACGATTGGTACGATTGCTGTAAATCGGAACACTCAAGGTCAACCCAACACTCTCATTCCAATTGTTTCTGACCTGCGTGCCAAAACCTCTTCCCATACCGGATGAATGAGCAGTACCCACCCCTGCCGAAAGATTCAGGCTGGGTAAATAACCCGACCATGCCCTGGATTTTTCTATTCCGGCAATCTCAACATTTAAACGATTATATTTTACTTCCGGCATAACCCCCAAAGAGGTCAGGTAAATACTCTCTTTTACAGGCAACACAGTTAAAACGCGTTCTTCCGTTATCTCCGGCATAGACAACTCCATCCGGTCGTTTATCCCCAACTCCAGCAACTGCTTTAATTCCAATTGGGCCGTACTCAAAGAAGTACGGGCAACCACCAATTGATACTGGTCCGAAGTATACTGGGCCTCCAACTGGGCCAAATCAGCCTGTGATAAAGAACCGGCCGCCAGCAATTCTTTTCCTCTCTCCCACTGCGCTTTGGATACTTCCACCGTATTAGCATTGATCTGTACCGTTTCATGGATATACAATATTTGTACAAAAGCTTGCATAACAGCCACTTCAATCTCATTTTCCGCCTCTTCGACAGCTAATTCCCGAACCTGAGACTGCAATTCCGTCTGCTGGATGTTCTTTTTCAACTTTCCTCCGTTATAAAGAGAAACAGACGACCTCAATGCATACGAACCGGAATAAGAGTTCCTGGCTCCGCCTTCCGGACGGGGATGATTGGTATAATCGTGAGAAGTAGAAAAAGAAAGCGATGGCAAACGCTCAGCTTTAGCTTGCAAGACATTTTCACTCCCTTCCTCCGAAGCTACGCGGCTCTTCCGAATCTGAATATTTTGACTACGGGCATACGACAAACAGGATTTAAAATCCCAGACTGCCACTTTTTCCTGCGCACCGACAGAAATAGTGACAGACAACAACAATCCGGCCACAAGACCTTTCCAAGAATAATTCATATCTGACAGTTTCATTTTTATATGACAAAAATAAAGGCATTCCCCGCATTCCCTCAATTTTATTAGACCTCCGGCCCTGTTTTACCGACGAAAAAGGAGATTTTCCCGACTAACATATTCTTTTTATATTCTAAAACGACCCGGTTGGCATTTTTTTTGCTAAGCAAAAAACAGACTTCTATATATACCTCAAAAAATAATACATGACAAAAATTTCCTCTTCCATAAAAAACGTTCTCTGTTTTTTTATTCTCTCCTGCTTTTTACCAGTCTCTCTGACCGCACAAAACCGGAAAGAAATCATAGTACCCATTGCTTTCGGAGATATGGACCGTTGGATGGTAAGAGTGGTCGATGAATCTCTGATTATAGGAGGAAACACTAAATACCTCTACGAAATAGCTTCCGGCGATACCCTGAAAAATAACACACCCTACCAAAGAGAAGAATCGCCGTGGGCCACTTCAACCGTCATGGCAAAGGTCAGCGGGATATACAAAGCCAGTGTAACGGTTTTTCCGGAAAAAAGAGAACAGGGGCATTGCGCCCGCCTCGAAACCCGTATGGAAAAAGTGAAGGTGCTCGGATTAATCAATATCTCCGTTTTAGCAACCGGCACCATCTTTCTCGGAGAAATCATAGAACCGGTCCGAGATACCAAGAATCCCCAAAGCAAACTCAACAACAACATCCCTTTCACCAAACGTCCGAAAGCCCTTCAGTTTGATTATAAAGTCACTCCGGGAGGAGAACAAATCAAAGCCACAGGATTCAGTAAAATCGTAAATATTCCGGAACAGAACAACGCAGAAGCCTGTCTCTTGCTACAATACCGCTGGGAAGATGAGGAAGGAAACATCTTCGCCAAACGGGTGGGAACAGCCTATGAACGATATGATAAAGAAACCGCCGGATGGCAAAACGGCCATCGTATTCCCGTCCATTACGGAAACATCACCGACAAAGATTTTTTTAAACCATACATGAAATTAACCCAAAAAGAAAATATACCCCATTGCCTGAACAGCAAGGGTAAAATGGTTCCCATCCAGGAAATCGGATGGGCAGACCCTGATACTCAACCTACCCACATTATCCTACGCTTTTCTTCCGGACACGGCGGAGCATACATCGGTACCCCGGATGCAAAATTCTGGATTGACAATGTAGGATTGGTATATTAAAGAATATCTCTCAAATCCCGGACCATCATCCGGGCAAAACGTCCCGACGCTCCGGGAGCACCCAACCGCTCAATAACCTGATCGTACCCCTGAACGATTCTTTCCCGGTCTTGTTCCTGATGTAAAATGCGGGACAACTCCCGAAGCACATTCTGTTCCGTAAGGTGATGCATCATCAGTTCACGGACCAGTTCCCCGCCGAAAATCAGGTTTACCAGAGAAATATATTTTACCTTCACAAACCACTTGAACAAATAATAAGACAACCACCCTCCCTCACCGTTGTAACAAACCACCTGAGGCGTTCTCAACAGAGCAGTTTCCAATGTAGCCGTTCCGGACGTAACCAAAGCGGCTTTAGCCTGTTTCACCAAACGGTAAGTCTCTCCGTACACAATCCGCACCGGAATCTCTTTCACATACGGCATGTAATCCTTTTGCTGCATGGAAGGCGCTCCAGCTATAATAAATTGATAATCGGGGAAATGACTGACCATGGATAACATCGTGGGAAGCACATATTTCAGTTCTTGAGTCCGGCTGCCCGCCAATAAAGCAACAATCGGCTTATCAGGAAGATCATTGGCGCGGATAAATTCTTCGAAAGTCTCTTCCCGGCAAGGACGTTCGGCAATGGCATCCACCAAAGGATTCCCGCCATACTGCACCGGATAACCGTATCGTTTATAAAACTCCGTTTCAAAGGGGAAAATAGTGTACATCCGGTCAACATACCTTTTAATCTTTTTTACCCTTCCGGTGTTCCAGGCCCATAATTTAGGAGAAATATAATAAAACACCTTTAATCCGATTGTTTTCGCAAAACGGGCAATACGCAAATTAAAACCCGCATAATCCACTAAAATCACCACATCTGGCTGCCATTCCCGGATGTCTTCACAACACAAACGGATGTTTTCCCTGATTTTTCCCAGGTTTCTCACCACAGTAACAAAGCCCATGATAGCCGTATCCTTGTAATACCGCACAATCTCACAGCCAGCCCGCTCCATCAATTCTCCCCCCCATCCCCGGATTGCCGCTTCTGGATCCTCTTGCCGCAATCCCCGGATCAGATTAGAAGCATGCAAATCTCCGGAAGCCTCTCCGGCAATAATATAATAACGCATAAATAACCTTTTTATTTCCGACAAAACTGTATGCGGCAAAGATAGTAAATTACAGGCCAAATCACTATTTTTGCATCCGATTAATCATAAACGTTATCACATGGATATTGCAGGGAAGAAAGTGGCTTATATCACTTTGGGATGTAAATTGAATTTCTCAGAAACTTCAACCATCAAACACAGCCTGGAAACGGAAGGGACACAAACGGTGGGCGAAAAAGAAGATGCCGACATTTTTGTCATCAACACCTGCAGTGTCACCGACATGGCAGAAAAGAAAGGCCGGCAACTGATTCGCAAAATCATCCATCACCATCCGGAAGCATACATTGTTGTGGTAGGATGTTATGCACAATTACGGGCAAAAGAACTCCTGGCCATAGACGGGGTTAACCTGGTATTGGGCGCTAACGACAAATTCAACGTACCACACTACCTCAAACACCTGCAAGAAAACCAGAAACACGAACCCCATTCCTGTGATATTTTCAAACTCTCCGATTTTGACCTGGCCTATTCTTTCGGGGACAGGACGCGCTGCTTCCTGAAAATTCAGGACGGATGCGATTACTTTTGTACGTATTGTACCATTCCTTTTGCCCGCGGACGCAGCCGCAGTGCAACCATACCGCAAATCTTGCAAGCCGTAGGAGAAGTAGCAGCAAAAGGCATTCGCGAAATCATCCTGACCGGAGTGAACACTGGGGACTTCGGCCGGGGAACCCCCTGGGATTTTCTTGCCCTTCTCCGGCAACTCGACCAAAGGGAAGACATAGAAAGATTCCGGATTTCATCCATAGAACCCAATCTCCTGACTGACGAAATCATCGAATTCGTAGCCACCTCCCGGCATTTCATGCCCCACTTCCACCTTCCGCTGCAATCCGGAAATAACGAAGTGTTGAAATTAATGCACAGACGCTATAACCGGGAATTGTTTGCCTCAAAAATACAGAAAATCAAATCCGCCATTCCGCATGCTTTCATCGGAGTAGATACCATTGCCGGTATGCGCGGAGAAACCAGAGCCTATTTCGAAGACGCCCGGGATTTCATTCAAAGCCTGCCCATTTCCCGGCTCCATGTTTTCCCATATTCCGAACGACAAGGAACCAAAGCCCTCGAAATCCCCCTGACAGTCCCTCCGCAGGAAAAACATCTCCGGGTAGAAGAACTCCTGCAGATTTCTTCGGAGAAACACCGGAATTTTTGCCAGCAATTCATAGGACAGCAACGTCCGGTGCTTTTTGAAGACCATAAACCCGGCGACTTCATTTATGGATTTACCGACAACTACATCCGAATCAGACAAACCTGCCAGCCTGGATGGTCCAACCAGGTAATTCCGACAAAAATTACAGAAGAATCTTTATATATGGAAGAATAACTAATACTTATTAATTGATTCTAATTAACAATATTTAATTAGAATAACATACGATATTCATTTATCTTTGTCTTAGAATCAATTTCATAGTTTGTTTCTGTTTAGGGTTAGTAACTTAAGTCGCTGTAAAATACAGCGACTTATTTTTTTTATCTCAGACAATTTTCTAATTTTGTGCTCCTTGAAAACAGCCCTTTTTCAAAACTGTATGATAAACTAAAAAATAAAAACTACAATCCACATTTCCCACCGGAAAAGAAAATCAAACCATTTATCATCTGACTTAAAATTTTAGCTTTATAAATATGTTGTCTGGAAAAATTTTTAAATCGCCTATCCGGCATTTCATGAAAACCAAAATCAATGGAGGTGCCATCCTGTTGTTCGTAGCCCTGGCCGCTATGATTATAGCAAATACTCCGTGGAGCGAAGCATATAACAGTTTTTTTGCTCAGGAAGTTGTTCTTCAATTCGGAAGCATCAACCTTTTCAGTGTTCACGGCAACAATATGACCCTGATGGCCATCATCAATGATGCCCTGATGGCCATTTTCTTCTTTTCCGTAGGACTTGAAATCAAAAGGGAAGTTTTGGTCGGAGAACTTTCCTCTCTCCGTAAGGCCCTGCTACCCGTAGTAGCGGCCTGCGGCGGTATGATTATTCCGATACTCATCTTTTTTTCGATTTGTCCGGCAGGACCGGCAGCCCGGGGTGCCGCCATTCCAATGGCCACCGATATCGCTTTTTCCCTCGGAGTACTCTCGCTGTTAGGGAAAAAAATTCCCCTAAGCCTGAAAATATTCCTCACCACCTTTGCCGTAGTAGATGACATCGGCGGCATTATCGTGATTGCAACCTTTTATAGCAGTCACCTGATTCTTGAATATCTGTTATGGGCTTTGCTCGTAGTGCTGATTTTATGGCTGGGAGGACGGTTGGGAATCAACAGCAAACTGTACTATATCACTCTGGGAATTGTAGTCTGGTACCTTTTCCTGAATTCCGGAATACATCCCACCATCGCTGGTGTGATAGTCGCCTTTACCGTCCCCGCCCGCCCAAAATTAAATATTTACAGATATGTAGAAGCCATACGCAATTCACTGCAAAAATTACCTGAAACAAAGGATGTCAACCACAAAAATTACATCCTCAGCAACTCAGAAGTATCTATTCTAAGACACGTAGAATCCCTCTCCGATAAAGTCATCAGTCCCCTGCAATCCATGGACGATAACCTTCATCCTCTGGTCAACTATATTGTGATGCCTTTATTCGCTTTTGCCAATGCAAGTATATCTTTTGAACACCTCACTCTGGCCGATCTGGGAGGAGTTACCTTTACGGTATTCATAGCACTGGTATTGGGAAAATTCATTGGTATATTCTCGTTTACCTGGATAGCCGTGAAGACCAAATGGCTAAGCATGCCCGAACACATGAATTCCAAAAACCTGCTTGGCGTATCCCTGTTGGGGGGTATCGGATTTACCGTTTCCTTATTTATCGCTAATCTTTCTTATGCCGGTTTATCAGAAAACGGCCTTACCTTGCTCAACCAGGCAAAATTAGGAATCATTAGCGGCTCTTTATTTGCCGGCAGCATGGGATATTTTTTACTGAATTATTTTTATAAATCCAAGTAAACCTTTTCAAGCTGCAAAAGTTTAATTTTAATATCCAGGCCACCGGTATACCCCACCAATTTTCCGTGGGCTCCCACAACCCGGTGGCAGGGAATAAAAACCGGCAAAGGATTACGGCCATTAGCCATTCCCACAGCCCGGGAAGCTTTGCTATTGCCTATCCTACAAGCCAGTTCGCCATAAGTAATGGTTTCTCCGTAAGGAATTTTTTGTAATTCATTCCATACACGAACCTGAAATTCCGTTCCCCGGGGAAATAAAGGCAAAGAAAAAAAACACAACTTCCCCGAAAAATAAGCTTCCAACTGGTTATGTGCTTCCCGAATCAAAGGAGTTTCTTTAATTTCAGCTCCCGCCGGAACCAGGGAAACACGGTCGCCTACCCATAACCGCGTTAATGCTTCCCCGGTCTCCTCCAAGGCATATCTTCCCAGCAGACTATCATAGAAATAAATATATCGCATTTGTTCCGGTTTCATGGATATAAAAATACAATTTCTTTCTATTTTTTAGTTTTATTCCATAGAAAATTCGATTCCTGCCATTATCTTTGTTCTACTCATACAAATATATATCTACTATGAAACAATTATTTCTTGTCCTTCTTTTATTCCCTTACCTTTTATTTGCGCAGGAAAACCCGAAATACCTGGCCGGAGCCGTTCCCGTTACAGACGGAAAGGTAGTTTTCACCCGGACCTTCTCTTTACCGGGAGAATCTCAACAACACCTCTTTCAACTGGCCTTAAAATGGGCACAGGAACAATTCACCCCACAGGAAAATTTTCAAAGCCGGATTTTAATGTCCGACGAACCCAGCGGGCAAATTGTTTGCCTCGGACAACAATACCTTGTATTCTCAGATAAAACCCTATCGCTGGACCGGGCTACCATTCATTATCAAATGTATCTGACATGCAACCGCGACAAATGTGAAGCCAAAATCACCGGCATCCGTTATACCTATATGATGGGAGACAGAGAACAAGTCATCCCGGCCGAAGACCTGATTACAGATAAACAAGCCATCAACACTAAAAAAGGAAGATTATACAAATCCACCGGAAAATTCAGAATACACACCATCGACCTGGTCGAACAACTTTTTACCAGCCTGGAAAAAGCCCTGGGGAGTTATCCTACCGCAATGGGAAAGAATCCGGCTAACCTGACCGCCGGTATTCCGGCTACGGGAAACACCTCCCTGCCAGGATACAAACAAATATCTCCGGATAAAATACCGGGAAACATTTACAAAATGCTATCGGAAAATTGGATGCTCGTGACCGCAGGAAAAGATAACCAATATAACACCATGACAGCCAGTTGGGGCGGCTTAGGCCATCTGTACAACAAACCGGTCACTTTCTGTTTTATCAATCCCACCCGCCACACCTATCAATTCATGGAAAATGACGATACCTATACGCTGAGTTTCTATACCGAAACTTACCGTGATGCTTTACAATATTGTGGCACCCATAGCGGAAAAAATGAAGATAAAATCAAAGCCACCGGACTGACTCCGATCACCACACCTTCAGGAAGCAAAGCCTTTTCCGAAGCATGGATGATCATTGAATGCCGCAAACTGGTCAGTCAGCCCTTTACGCCCGAAGCCATTCACGACCCCACATCAAAAAAACAATGGGGAAACAAAGACCTGCATAAAATGTATATCGGAGAAATATTGAATGTATGGGTCAAATAGAAGCATGAACTATCTGGCACACATCTATCTTTCCGGAAAAAACCGGCAGATTCAGATCGGCAACTTTGTAGGGGATGCGGTAAAAGGCAAAGCCTACAACTCATATCCCGATTTTTTCCGGAAAGGCATATTGCTGCACCGTCTTATAGATTCTTTTGCAGATACCCATCCGGCAGTCAAAGAAGCGGTCAGCCTGGGGAAACCATTATTCGGCCGTTACTCAGCCGCGGTAACCGACATCTTTTTCGATCACTTTCTGGCCCTCGGTTTTCCCCAATACACCGGACAAAAACTTACTCCCTATGCCCGCAGATTTTATATAGCCCTGATCGTAAACTACCGTTACCTTCCTCCCCGCTTCCAACATTTCATCTGGCATTTCATCCTGACCAACCGGCTTGGCCGCTACGCCTCCCGACAAGGGATAAAACAATCCCTGGATATCATGACCCAATACAGAAAAATCACAATAAATCCCCCGGAAGCAATCGTATTTTTGGACAAACACTTTCACAAATTACAGTCTTTATTCGAAACATTTTTTCCCGAAGTGCAGGACATGTGCCGCAGACAACTAAATCTATGATCCTTAGATTCCTCTGTCACTTCCGTCACAGATATCCTTTTATATCTTGCAACTCAACCAATTTATTGACAATAGCATAGATAGTCAAACCCGCCGGGCTATGAATTTGCAATTTACGGGCAATATTCCGGCGGTGCGTTATTACCGTATGGGCGGACAAAAACAAAGCTTCAGCAATCTCCTTATTGGTCATCCCTCTCGCCACACAAGCGACAATCTCTTTTTCCCTCCCGCTAAGTATTTCCAGACCAACCGATTCCCCTCCCGTATCCTCTTCGGTATTCAGCAAACGATTTAGTTTATCCGACAAAACGTCAGGAGCATCATAAAGGGAAACCGACTCATCGTAATCCTGCAAAATATTCTGGTCCGTCACCGAACAAACCAAAGCGACACATTTCATGTCCGGAATCTGCATGTCTCGCTTTAATCCACGCACATCAAAATGACCAGGAAAAGCAGGATTCATCACCAAAACATCCGGCTTATGAAAACGCAGACATTCTATCAGATTATCCGGAGAAACAATTTCAATTGGCATCAATTTTAAACCCTGAATCTTTTTCAGTACCAAGGCTGTTCCTGTTCGGATAATAACCGAAGTCTCAGCTATCGCCACCTTTATTATTTCATTCTCCCGCATGCTTTTGTAGTTTCTTTTCCAATTCCGTAATCAAAGGCACAAACATATAATCCTCCACCCGGCAATGTGTACACAAATCCTTCTCACAGGAATATATATCAAATAAAACACTGTTCAATAGATTATTATTGGTCTTCGCCGGATAATACTTCACAATAATATTTTTTAATTCCGTCAGTTTGGTTTCAATCTGATTATGACGGGCTGCAAATACCCCGATACTATAATCACCGGCTTCGCGTCCCTCCAATAAAGCATACACATACTTAAAAACCACCTCATTCTCATATTCCATGTGAGCCCGCACCTCATTGACATAAGCATCAAAAAACTTCAGAATCAAAAAAGCAACATCATCCCGGGAACAATCAATAGCATCTATCAATTTACGCCGGATAACAGGCAAATTAAAATCCAAAAAATAAGAATGTCCCCGCCGCAAATAATCCACAAAAGCCTCTACCGAAATATCTTCCCGGTAACTCTCAGGAACACAACACTCATCCTCCATAAAATTTACCACCGCTAAAAAAGTCCCCGTATGCACTCCCTGCTGTTCACACACCTGCTTTACCGTCTGGTCGCCGAATCCCAAAGAAAGTCCGAAACGACTCATCACCAATAAAAGTTTGTAATTTTCACAGATAAGCTCACTCATCTTATCCGTTTCAGCATATCTTAAATGTTTATTCATTCTAAATAAATTTAATGTGACGAAGTAAATAATAAAATCCGACACCCGCAATCCCCACATGTAGGTATATCCCCCGAAAAAGTGAAAAAATATAAATCATAATTCATAAATTATAATGCGCTTAATTATATTCCCGAGTTTTTATACATTTGTAATCTTTATCAACATGCACTTGAATTTACATGAAAAAGATTCTCTTCCTGTTATCCGTCGGACTTCTTCTTCTCTCCTGTATAAAAGACCATCCCAGTCCTCAGGTATTGAAAACTTCGGAAAAAAAATTGCATTTTTCCGGAAACGGAGGAGTATGGCAGTTAACCGTTAACAGCAACGCCGGATGGCAGGTCTCCGGCACAACAGACTGGTGCCAAACCAGCAAGACCGATGGTTATAATACAGACTACATTGCAGTAACCGTAACGCCAAACGATACGCAAGAAAAACGTTCCACCACTCTGACCCTCCAAAGCGAGCGGGTTCAAACACAAGTACTGATAGAACAGGATACCCTGTCCGGTGAATACCACTACCGGTTGCCCGTCATTTTTCATATTTTCTATACAGAAGCAACCGACACCCTCCAGAACATCAAAACAAACGTGATTGAAAAACTCATCACCGAATGTAATGAAGCCTACCGGGAACATCCCGGCAGTGTAGGCATGAATCTGGAACTCGTTGCCGCAACAGAAGATCCCGACGGAAATCCTTTAGACGTTCCGGGAATCAACCGTATTCTCAAAAGCACTGCAGCCTATCAAAGTTGCCAAACTTTCATGCAAAATGAAAACAAAACAAATGCAGCTTTAATCTGGAACCCCAACCAATACATCAACGTTTTCATCTACCAGTTTACCGAAAACAATACGCTGGGAATTTCACACCTGCCTTATACCCCCCGCGAAAATAGCCTGGCTGGGCTGCAAGCCAGCAACATATATTACACTCGTCTCCCTGCTTATCCACACTCAATCTCTTTGAACAGCACCTACCTATACGAAGAAACGGCCTATAAAACTTTAGTCCACGAATTGGGCCACTACCTCGGACTACACCACGTATTTTCCGAAAAAGACTGTGAAGAAACGGATTATTGCGACGACACCCCCAGTTACAACCGGGAAGAATACCTCTCCTGGCTGCAAGAAAATCAGGAAATCAGTTTTCTTCAAAAATGCCAAAGAAACAGTTGCGAATCAGGCACCTTTATCTCGCGGAATTACATGGACTACGACTATTCCTACCTGGAACTTTTCACTCCGGACCAATTCCTCAGGGTAAGACATGTACTGGAAAACAGTCCCCTTCTGCCCGGACCTAAAAACATTCTCGTAACAAAAGTGGCCTGTGAAGAAACCGTACCTCCCATCCGGACAATGGAATAACTCCGGCATCAGTTCGGATCGCTTCTGCGCAACAACCGAACCATACTTTCCGGTCAATTCCTGGTCTTCCAGAGCTGATAACTGTTAATGATGTTCTGCCACAAAACATAAGAAGCAGGAGCTATGGAAGAGAGAGGATTAAGGTAAACCTGAGCCATCCAGATTGCCAGAATCGTATTTTTCTGACCCAATCCCTGACCTCCCGACACCGCATCGCCATAACGGCGACCGATACGACGGCCCAATCCAAACTGGAATATACAAATGACCAAAGCCAAAGCAGCCATCCACCACTCTTCAACAACATTGGCATTCTCTTGATGTACAATAAAATATACCGTTTTACCGGTGACAATAGTCAACCCCAATGCCCAAAGGTAAAAAGAAAGTATCTGTAATTTCTTCAGCCGACGATGGACCGCCGGAAAAACTCTCTCCAACAATAAGGCCAAAGCAAAAGGCAATACCAAAACAGGCATAACCTGACGGCAAATATAAAGTATTGAAGTCCAGAAAGACATATCGGGATGTTCTCCCAATAAAGTAAAAATCAAAGGAGACACAACCGCTACCACCAAACTGCTCATCAATGTATAAGCAGCCAGACAAGCAACACTACCCCCTAGCATTCCCGTAACCACAGCAGCAGCCGTTGCCGTAGGCGCTAAAACACAAATCAGACCTCCCTCGGCCACCACCGGGTCAAACCATACCAATCCGCCATATACAACCAGACACCCTATAAGCTGAACCATCAGCAACCATATATGCAATCCGCTGAACTTCAAGTCCCGAAAAGACAATTTACAATAGGTGATGAACAGCATGCTGAATATCAATCCCGGCGTCAGAAAAGATAACTGCTGAAAAAACTCATAGAAAAATGCCCCCGACAACATAGCCAGCGGAAGCATCCACGTCTTTATTGTTTGTAACACGACTACTTCATTTTAATGACTTCCTGTCAACTCATACCAATCCACATAAGCTTTGTTCACCAACCGGTTTCCTCCGGGAGTCGGATAATTACCTGAGAAATACCAGTCACCCCGATGCTTCGGACATGCTTTGTGCAAATTTTCTATGGATTGATAGATGACCCGAATCTCCGAAGGACAATCTTCCGGAGTAATCATTTGCGCAATTTTGAGGGAGATCTCCTCATCGGTAAAAGGAGCATAAATCTCTTTCACATAATTCACCACCTTTTCTTTCGGCATGCCCACCTGTGCTTTGCTCTTATCGTACACCTCCTTGATCATTTTCTCCATTCCCCTCTCTTTCAGCAAAGCCACCGCAGCATGGAAAGCAATAAATTCTCCCATTCTCGACATATCAATCCCATAACAATCCGGATAACGTATCTGAGGAGAAGAGGAAACAATCACAATACGCCTGGGACGGTGACGACAAAGAATCTTGATAATGCTCTGACGTAAAGTCGTCCCCCGCACAATACTATCGTCAATAACCACAATAGAATCCTGACCTTCCCGCACTGTACCGTACGTTGTATCATACACATGCGCAGCCAAATCATTCCGGCTGTTTCCTTCAGCAATAAACGTACGCAGCTTAATATCTTTTATAGCTAATTTTTCTGTCCGCACCTGCTTGGCCAATATTTCACGAATCTGTCCGCAAGTGAGCAAATCTTTCTGTTCACAAATCATTTCACACTTCTGCCGGTCCAGCCATGCTTCCAACCCCTGCATCATCCCATAATAAGCAATCTCCGCCGTATTGGGAATAAAAGAAAAAACAGTATGGTCCAAATCGTAGCCTACCTGTTTTAAAATATCCTCTGTCAGCAAACGCCCCAACTCTTTCCGTTCTTTATAAATATCACAATCACTTCCCCTGGAAAAGTAAATCCGCTCAAAAGAACAAGGCATCACGTTTAAAGCCGGATGAATCTGACTGAGTTTCCAGCTTCCGTTTCTTTTTACAACAATGCTCTGCCCCGGCAAAAGTTCACACACATCCTCCACTTTCAAATCAAAAACAGTCTGAATCACAGGACGTTCAGAAGCAACTACAATAACTTCTTCACTGACATAATAAAAAGCAGGCCGAATTCCCTGCGGATCACGAAAAGCAAACATATCACCGCTTCCCGTCAGACCCGTAATCACATATCCGCCATCCCATAAAGCCGAGGCCTCCCGAAGAATATGTTCTATATCAATATTATTTTCTATAGCCTCATTGATGTCCTGCCCATTAAGCCCTTCTTCCTTGAATCGGCGATACAACCGTTCCACCTCATCATCCAACAGATAGCCCAATTGCTCCAATATGATAAATGTATCCGCATTATGCCTCGGATGCTGACCGCGCTCCACAATATAAGACATAATCTCATCCACATTGGTCAGGTTAAAATTTCCCGCCAAAGATAAATTCCGGCTTCTCCAGTTATTCCGGCGCAAAAAAGGATGTAAATAAGAAATTCCGGAACGTCCCGTAGTACTGTAACGCAAATGCCCCATATACATCTCCCCCGCAAAAGGCAAACTTTCCGGCACCGCTTCCGGCTCAACCTTACGGTAGTCTGTTATAGCCCGGCCGATAGTAGAAAATATTTCCTGGATAGCACCCGTTCCTTCAGCTCTTTCCCGGAAAATATACTCTTCACCCGGACAGGCATTCAACTTGACTGTTGCCATACCGGCCCCTTCCTGTCCCCGGTTGTGCTGTTTCTCCATCAAAAGATAAAGCTTATTCAATCCCCACAAAGCATCTCCGTATTTCTGGTGGTAGTACTCCAAAGGCTTCAACAACCGCACCATGGCTATACCACATTCATGTTTTATTGCATCACTCATATTAAAAATTACTTGGAATCAAAGTTACAAAATTTCCCGTTACTTATACGTCATAACCTCTCTCTGTATAATTCAATCAGACGGGATACGGCATATTTCTCCACTTCCTGATGACCCACTTGTAAATAATCCTGCATCCCTACTGAAAAACAACTGACTTCCAATTCATAAAAACGCGCATAGATAATGCGATGGGAAAGTACATGCTTCGGCATTTCAACCATACGCAACACCTGGATTTCCTCCACCCCCTCCATTAAAGTGGTATACGCCGCCGTTCTTTGTAAATCAGCAAAATCCATAGCTTCTACCGTTTCTATCAAAGGATATTCATAAAGATTCTGCCAGATATCTTTCTCATTCCGACGAGCCAGTAAAGTCACTCCCTGGCAATGAATATGAAGATAATTGAAATAACGGACTTTCACAGCAGTTTTCCCGGCTTTCACAGGCAATTCATTTATCCTGCCGGAAGAAAACGCCGCACAACGCTCCCGCAAAGGACAATACAGACATTGAGGTGCTTTCGGCGTACACTGTACTGCGCCAAAATCCATAATAGCCTGATTATAAAGTTCCGGACAAACCTTATCCAGTAACACCTGCGCCAATTCCGCGAACTCTTTCTTTCCTTCACAACTATCTATGGGAGTATCTATGCCAAACACCCGTCCCAATACCCGGTACACATTCCCATCCACCACGGCATAAGGCTGTTTCCAGGCAAATGAACAAATGGCAGCAGCCGTATACTCTCCGATACCCTTCAAAGAAAGTACGTCTTCATACTTCCGGGGAAATTCTCCGCCAAAGCGGGACATAATAGCTTTTGCAGCAGCATGCAAATTACGGGCACGGCTGTAATAGCCCAACCCCTGCCAATATTTCATGACCTCATCCTCTTCCGCCTCTGCCAATGCCCGCACATCCGGAAAACGCTCCATGAAACGATTGAAATATTGCAGTCCCTGGACTACCCGTGTCTGCTGTAAAATAATCTCTGAAATCCAAATCCGGTACGGATCTGTCGTCTCCCGCCAAGGCAACTGCCGCTTATTCTCCGTATACCAACGAATCAAAACCTTTCCGATATCCATCGCTAAACCACAATTTTAGACCGTAAAAACACGGCTTGACAACCAGCTTATAACTACTCCTGAATGAGTACCGTCACCACTGCTCCCACAAAATCCACCAAATCTCCCGGAGCCATCCGCACCTGTAATCCCCGCACTCCTGCACTGATATATATATAATCGAAATCCATACAAGAAGTATGGATAAAAGTAGGTAAAGTTTTTTTCATTCCGATGGGCGAACACCCACCTCGGATATATCCTGTTGCCGGCAGCAATTCCTTCATGTGGAGCAATTCCGCACTTTTATTACCGGAAGCCCTGGCAGCCTTTTTTAAATCAACCTCTGCGTCTCCCGGAACAACACATACGAATAACCCGCTCCTGTCTCCCCGCAGTACCAAGGTCTTAAATACCTGTGCAATATCCTCCCCCAATTGTTCCGCCACATGGGTTGCCGCCAGATTCTCTTCGTCCACTTGATAAGGCACCAGTTCATAGCTGATTTTCGCCTTATCCAGCAAACGCACTGCATTCGTTTTATTGATTTTTAATGCCATCGGTCCTTCGTCCAGTTCCTGCAAAATACATCCCTACTTATGCAGTCCGCACTCCTTGTGGTCCGCATCTTCCCACCACCAACGCCCGGCACGAATATCTTCACCGGATTTTATAGCCCGGGTACAAGGTTGGCACCCAATACTGGGAAATCCTTGGTCATGCAATTTATTATAAGGAACTCCGTGGGTCCGGATATATTCCCAAACCTGCTCTTCACTCCAGGTAATCAAAGGATTCAGTTTCAACAAACCGTTTCCGGCATCCCACTCCACCAAATGATTATCCGTACGGGTAACGGACTGAGCATGACGCAAACCGCATATCCACACCTTTAACCCACAAAATGCCCGCTTCAACGGCTCAAGCTTCCTCACATGGCAACACAGCCTCCTTTTCTCTATACTTTCATAAAACAAATTCACCCCATTCGCATTTACCATCTGCTCCAAATCATGATAATCCGGAAAAAACAACTGTATCTTGATTCCATAAGTCAGGTTTGTACGCTCAATCAAACTATAAGTCTCCGGAAACAAACGGCCTGTATCTAAGGTAAAGATACGGGTTCCCTTGTCAATCCGGCAAATCATATCCGTCAACACCTGATCCTCTACCCCCAGGCTGGAAGCCAAAGCAATATCTCCTTTATACTCATTCAGACAATAAGCCAGCACCTCCTGTGGCTCCCGTCCGGCAAAGCGCTCATTCAAATAATCGGCTATTTTTTGCATCTTAAAAGATTAGATTACCGGGTTCACAACCCTTGTTTAACTAAAAACGCCGGACAGATATTTTTGGGTGAGTTCCTTCTGGGGATTCTTAAATATCTGCTCCGCAGGACCGGCCTCCACAATCTCTCCCATATACATGAAAATCACATAATCAGCAATTCTCAGAGCCTGCCGTAAAGTATGCGTTACCAAAACAATCGCATACTCTTCCTTCAGCTTCAAAAAGAGATCTTCAATGGTCTTGCTGGAAATAGGGTCTAATGCAGAAGTCGCCTCATCAGCCAGAATAAATTGAGGTTCAACCGCTAATCCCCGGGCCAGGCACAAACGTTGTTGTTGCCCGATAGACATCCGTCCTGCCGGAGAATGCAAACGGTCTTTCACCTCCTCCCACAACCCGACAGCCTGTAAATAATGCCGGACCACCATATTCAGCTTCTTCCGGTTCCGTAAACCATGAATGCGGCACCCATACGCAATATTGTCATAAATAGACATAGGCAGCGGACAAGGACGCTGGGACAGTAACCCCATTTTACGCCGGATATGAGTAATCTCCACCCCCGGAGCATACAATTCCTCTCCGTCAACCAATACTTTCCCGCTAATTTTCACATCCTCATTATTGTCCAATAAACGATTCAGGCTTTTCAATAAAGTAGACTTACCACAACCGGAAGGCCCGATAATACAAGTAATCTTTCGGTCAGGAATCTCAGTCGAAACATCTTTCAAAATATGATTATGCTGGATAGTCACATTCAGATTTTCCACAATCATATTCGAACGCCTCGATTCATTAGTACAAAATTTCTGATAAGGACGAAAGAAACCTTTCTTCAACTCAGTTTCGTTCAAATCCTGCATATACCATTTAATCTTCTTACCCAAAAAAGGAATATTCATATCTTTCAGTTACAAAGTTACAACACTTGGCAGGTTAAACCGGATTTATATCTTATTTCTGGAAAAACGATTCGTAATAATCCGTCCCAGTATACTCAAAATCAAAACAATAAAAGTTAAAATCAGGGCTGCCGCATAAGCCCGTTCCTGAACTGCCGGAATAGGGCTGCTCAATTGAAAAAATACCGCCAAAGGCAAAGTCGCCGCCGGTTGCCCCAAAGAAACCGGAATATTATCTGTATATCCGGCCGTAAACAACACCGCAGCCGCATCTCCGATAGCCCGCCCGACAGACAACAAAGTAGCAGTTGCAATACCGGGGGCAATCTGCCGTACCACCACTTTGATCGTTTCATAGCGCGTAGCTCCCAAAGAATAAGAAGCATTCAATATATCCTGCGGCAATTCACGGGCTATTTCATCCATAGAACGGATGAAAATAGGAATGATTAACAAAGTAATCACGATAATACCACCACCCAGAGAAGTCTTTAATCCCAAATAAATCATTATGGTAAAAGCAAAAGCCCCATACACAATGGAAGGTATTCCGAACAAGACATCATAAGCCAAACGGGCAAAAGCCCCCCGCTTTGAATTTTTCTTCAAATAAACATTCAGATAAAAAACAACCGGAATGCTGACAACAAGCCCCAATACGGTAGAAGCCCCCACGATATACAAAGAACCCACTATAGCATTAAGCAAACCACCCTCTTTCCCAATATAAAACCCGCCACCGGGCAAAGAAGAAATCATATCCCAACTCATTGCATTCCAGCCATTCCTGACTATAGTATACAAAATACTCCCGACAAACAGAAATACCAGTAAAGTGGTTATCCACATCACTGCCTTCATGGCTTTTTCCTCTATAAACTTTATCTTCATAGTAGCAATCTCCTAAAATCAAACCAATTTCTGTTCCAGTTTTCTCAGAATCAAACGGGACATAATATTAAACACAAACACAACACAGAAAAGAATCAAAGCCGCCAGCATCAGGGCCGATTCATACAACGGCAAAGACAACATTTCTCCATAGTTATTGGCAATCAAAGCCGGCAACGGATAACAGCCGTCAAACAGCGATGAGGGCAACTGCACAATATTTCCACACACCATCAACACTGCAATGGTCTCCCCCATAGCCCTTGATATTGCCAACGTCACGGAAGCAATTATTCCCGGAAAAGTCTTTTTCAACAACACATACTTCGTCGTTTGCCAGCGGGTAGCCCCCAAAGAAAGCGAAGCTTCCCGGTATTCCCGGGGCACTGACGAAAATAACTCCACAAACAAACTGATCAGCAAAGGCAATACCATAATTCCCAACACAATCCCCGCAGCCAAAGTTGAGTACCCCGTAGAATATTCTACAAAATGAGGTGCCAAAGTATCGGAAATCCAGGGAACTATCACTAAAATCCCCCAAACGCCATAAACCACCGAAGGAAGGCCGGCCAATATATCCAAAGCAGGAAAAACCACTTTCTTCACCCAAGCCTTCGAATTCTCAGTTAAGAAAATAGCTGTAAACAAAGCCACAGGCAAAGTCCAAAGTACAGCAATCGCTGTCACCCAAAGCGTCCCCATCACAAAGGGCAAAAAGCCGAAATCACCCCGCATGGGTTTCCATTTCGACGTACAAAGCAACTCCCACAACGACTTCTCATGCAAAATAGGCATCGATTTTATCAATAAGCCGATACCTATCAGTACCACCAACAAAACCGATACCATGGTAAAAGTAAGCATGACAGAACCTGCCATCTTATCCTTCATAAGCCGGAACTTCGAAGTAAACCGGATGATTTGACCTGCTTGTTCTGAATTCATTTTGACTGCAATTTCAGTAATTCCTCTTCTAAAAGCTCAGTTGAAAGACTGATATACCCTACCTCCGAAGCATATTGTTGTCCGTCTGTCAGAATAAATTCAAGGAAAGCCAGCACTTCCGGTTTTTCTGGAATACCGTTTGCTACCAAAAACAAATTCCGGGCCGGAGGACTGGGATATTTTCCCTCGGCAATCGCTGCATTCAACTGCGTACTTGTTTCATAAAAATCCTCTTCCGGGTCTATCCGTCCGTTTCCATTCAGGTCCAGAGGACAAACCGTTATATGACGATAAGGTTTCTTGGTATTTATGTCATAAGCATAGGCAATATTATTAAAACCGATTCCTATCTTATCCCGCTGGACGACAGAAGTGACTCCGGGATCTCCGAAAACGGCAGTCCCTTCCAAATCTTCCTGCTGAGCCTCCAACCAGGCAGCAAAAGTCTCGGCAGCTCCGCAAGCGTCAGAACGGGTATATACATGCACCGGTATCGTACTCTCCGTTCCCAATACATCTCCCCAGGTCTTTGCTGTCGTATGAAGCCATAAATCCTGCGCAACCTCCCGTTTTAAACCGATGGCCAAAATCTGCTGAATCAAGGGATTCTCAGAATTGATAGTCGGAACTACCGCATCTTTTACCACCGCTATAGGAAAAGCCCCTTTAGCTATCTCCTGAGGATAAATATCCCTGGACACCATCCCCAAATCCACAACTTTAGCCAATGCATCCGTAATCCCCTTTCCGGCACCTCCGGCCGAAATATCAATACGCACTTTAGGATGTATTTTCCGAAACTCCTCAGCCCATTTCACAGCCATCGGATACAATGCAAAAGCTCCGGACAACTGAATCTCCCCCTTCAACTCATGACGCAATTCCTGCCTATATCTCTGCCGTTCTGCCAAAACCTGATTTTTTTCCTGGGCATAACACCTCTTTGCTCCCCCCGTCCATACACCCATACAGAAAAAAAACACACAAACAATACGTATATTATACATGTTCTTTCAATTTCAAGTCAAACTAATCCCCCAACAAATATGCAAAGCTATTCATATTCTGTTAAATAACAATACTTCTTTTCCCTTATTTCCGTAAGTTTTTCTACTTATTTTTACACAAAAAAAGGATTCCTTACAGGAATCCTTACATATCAGTCCACTGTCATGGAGCTAAATAAAAGGGTATTGCCGACCCCAGAATTTTTATTCTATTTGCAAAGTAATGATTTTATTTTTAAATACGCAACAAAAAAGTAAATTTTTTTTATTTACCTTATTCCTGCACCGGTTCAAATTCATCTTTCCCGACTCCGCAAAGTGGGCAAACCCAATCATCCGGCAAATCCTCAAAAGCAGTTCCCGGCTCTATACCACTGTCAGGATCCCCCAGAGCAGGATCATAAACGTAATCACATACCGTGCAAATGTACTTTTTCATAACCAACTTTATTTTATATCCATAATATGAAAAAACATCCGATTATCCGGACCATTTTTCCTTATATACGGTCTCTCCGGATAAAAGTTAGAAATATGACAAAAAAATTCAGATTTTAGTACACAATTCCACAATACGGACAATCATCTGCACCGCCTTTTCCATAGAAAGCACGGGAATATATTCATACCGTCCATGAAAATTATGTCCGCCGGTAAACAAATTAGGAGTAGGTAATCCCATAAATGAAAGCCTTGCCCCGTCTGTACCCCCGCGCACCGGAACAATCTGAGGCTTCACACCCACCTCTTGCATTGCCTGCTTGGCAATGTCAACAATATAATACACGGGCTCTATCTTCTCCCGCATATTGCTATACTGGTCTTTCATTTCCAGGTCAATGATCAGACCGAAACGGCGGGAAAATTCCCTCACTCCGTTTTCTATGGTGTTCTTTCTCCACTCCAGCCTGTCCCGGTCAAAATCCCGAATCAGAATTTCCACCTCGGTTGTCTCCACATCTCCTTTAATAGAATAAACATGAAAAAAACCTTCATACCCGGAAGTATTTTCCGGCACTTCCTTACGAGGCAGACTCAAAAGAAATTCGTTCGCCACAGCAATGGAATTGACCATTTTATTCTTTGCATAACCGGGATGAAAATTCCGTCCTTTAAAAACGACCTTAGCATAAGCAGCATTAAAATTTTCAAATTCCAGTTCCCCGATTTCTCCACCATCCAGCGTATAAGCAAACTTAGCCCCAAACTTTTTCACATCAAAATGATCGGCCCCCTTGCCTATCTCTTCATCCGGCGTAAAGCAAACACAGATTTTTCCATGTTTTATTTCCGGATTTTCAATCAGGTATTCCATCGCTGTCAGTATCTCAGCAATCCCGGCTTTATCATCCGCCCCCAACAAACTATTGCCATCCGTCGTAATCAAAGTCTGCCCGATATAATTTCCCAATTCCGGAAAGTCATCCGTCGTAATGGCAATTCCCTTCTCCTTGTTCAGAACAATATCATTCCCACTATAATTCGTGACAATCTGAGGATTTACAAATTCTCCCTCCATCTCAGGACTCGTATCCAAATGGGCAATAAAACCCACCGCCGGAGTCTCTCTGTCCACATTCGAAGGAAGAAATCCCATCACATAGCCATATTTATCCACACTCACCTCCTGCAACCCCATCGCTTTCATCTCATGGCACAAAACTTCTGCAAATTCCAGTTGCCCCCGCGTGCTGGGAGTCACCCCCGCATGCGGGTCAGATTGGGTGCCAAACTTGACGTAACTTAAAAAACGCTCCGTGACATTCATACCAAACATCATTCATTAATAGGCCTTCGCTATCAGCACCCGCCTATGGGAAGGTTTACCGCTCACCATATCTTTCCCTTCCTCATCCGGACTGTCAAAAGGAATACAACGAATGGTAGCCTTCGTTTCAGCCTTGATCCGTTCTTCCGTTTCAGCCGTGCCGTCCCAATGACACAGGAAAAATCCTCCTTTAGTTTCCAACAACTCTTTAAACTCCTCATAGGAATCCACTTTCGTAATCTTACTATCTCTGAAACAAAGAGCTTTTTGATAAATATTTTCCTGGATCTCCTCCAGCAATTTCTCTACATATTCCTCTATTCCCTCCAAAGGCAGAGTTTCCTTGGTCAAAGTGTCCCGCCGGGCCACCTCAATCGTACCATTCGCCAAATCCCGCTCACCTATTGCCAAACGCACAGGTACTCCCCTCAGTTCATAATCGGCAAATTTCCATCCCGGTTTCTGGGTATCCCGGTCATCATATTTTACAGAAATTCCCTTAGCCTTCAGTTTTTCTATTACCCCCTCTACTTTCGCGCTGATTTTCTGTAATCCCTCAACACCCTTGTAAATAGGTACAATGACAACCTGCAAAGGAGCCAGCTTCGGAGGCAACACCAGACCATTATCGTCCGAATGAGCCATAATCAGTGCTCCCATCAAACGGGTAGACACCCCCCAGGAAGTTGCCCATACATAATCCAGCTTTCCTTCCTGATTGGTAAACTGAACATCAAACGCCTTCGCGAAATTCTGTCCCAGGAAATGGGAAGTTCCCGCCTGCAAAGCCTTGCCGTCCTGCATCAATGCTTCAATAGTAAAAGTCTCCAATGCACCCGCAAACCGCTCACTCTCACTTTTGCTACCCATTATAACAGGCACTGCCATCCATTTATTGGCAAAATCTGCATATACCCGCACCATCTTATTCGCTTCGGCCAAGGCCTCTTCCCTCGTTGCATGAGCCGTATGGCCCTCCTGCCATAAAAATTCCGCCGTACGTAAAAACATACGGGTACGCATTTCCCAGCGCATCACATTCGCCCATTGATTGCACAAAACAGGCAAATCCCGGTAAGACTGTATCCAATTTTTATAAGTATTCCAAATAATCGTTTCAGAAGTAGGACGGATAATGTATTCTTCCTCCAACCTGGCCGCAGGGTCCACAACCACCCCTCCGCCATTCGGGTCATTTTTCAAACGATAATGAGTCACAACGGCACACTCTTTAGCAAAACCTTCTACATGATCAGCTTCTTTGGAAAAAAAAGATTTGGGAATCAATAAAGGAAAATAAGCATTGACATGACCCGTTTCCTTAAACATATCATCCAATTGACGCTGGATTTTTTCCCAGATTGCATAACCATATGGTTTTATCACCATACACCCCCGAACGGCTGACTGTTCCGCCAATCCGGCTTTTACCACTAACTCATTATACCATTGTGAATAATCTTCGCTTCTTGATGTTAAAAACTTACCCATCTTCTTATTTTTTGATAAAACGGGAGCAAATTTAAAGAAAAAAAATAGTAGATGTGACCGAATTTCACTATTTTTATTCCAGAGAAGCATATCTCTTCCCCTTATCCGGAAAAGCGACAAAAACCATCGGAAGGAAGGGTAAATTTGTGAAAATATTAACACCTTGTAAAAAACATTCCATCATCGGATGGTATAGTTTTTGATAGGTTAAATAAAAAATATATATAAACTCATGAAATCTTTATTATACATAGCAGCATCAGCCCTTATGGCCTCATCCTGCTCCACCGGTAAATCCCTCAGTACGACCATAGAAGACGATATTTATTTCGTCCCGGGTAAAAAAGCCCTGGTTGTTCAAGAAGTAGAGAATATAACCGGACAAAATTTTTCAGAAAATCCTCCCACAAACCGGAACATCCCGACGGAAGAACATTCCGCCTATAAAGGAAGCAGCATTCCCCCGGCAAATTTTTCCAGTTCCAAAAACCAAACCAATGTGCGGGAGAATGTGAATACGTCAGCCTATGTAAACCAACAATTCCAGACAATCAGCGACAGCCAGGATGATTCCGCTTATGAAAGTACCGGTTATTGGGTGGGAGGCTACAAGGGTAACCAAGGAGATTTAAATGAAATTCAACACATTATCAACCAATACCCTGAGGGCTTCGGGTACATTGCCAACGGAGAAAATATTGCTTTGAATCTTTCCTTTGATCCGGATTGGAATGTATACACCGCAAATGGCCGTTATTGGTGGTTTCCCAGCTATACAAATATAGACCTTTATTCTTCCCTGCTGTTCGGAACCTATCCCAAATACATCTGGACAGTGATATGGAACAATCCGAGCTACGACAGGTGGGCTTTCAATAGCGGCTGGCATCTGGGACTCAACATCGGATGGTACAATCCCGGATGGAACTTTCATTTCGGCTGGTACTCCCCCTGGTATAACAACTGGTACGGAAGTTGGTATCCTCCGTATTGGCACCGTCCCTATTGGCATTACCCATACTGGTATTATCCACATTGGAACGGAGGACACTGGGGCGGAGGACATCGCCCCAACAAACCGCAACGCCCCAACTCTCCTGTCCGACCAGGGGTTGGCAACCACATTTCAGGAACACGTCCCGGTTCTTCTTTCCGTCCGGGAGTAAGCGGTACACGGCCTTCTACAACACGGCCGAACACAGGAAGCAATGTACGTCCCGGAAACGGCTTTCAACACCCCGGCACTATGCGTCCGCGTCCCAGTGGAGTACAATCCGGGAATAACCCGGTAAGGCCCGGCGGTATTTCGGCACAACCCACCTTACGTCCCGGAAACAACACCCGGCCTACAACACCTGTACGGCCCAATACCTCCAGACCAGGAACTACGGTCCGACCAACAACGCCAAAACCCGGAACAACAGGATCATATACCCGGCCGGGAACAACAACCCGGCCAGGCAGCACCATCACACGACCAGGCAGCACCATCACACGACCAGGCAGCACCATCACACGGCCAACAACACGGCCGGCTGCCCGCCCCGGCACTTTATCCAGACCCAACAGCCAGAATTACAGCCGGCCGGGTAACAGTAACGTAAAAACATACAGCCGGCCACAAAATACCTACCGCCCGACTTACAATAACAACAGTTCAACACGATATTCTACCGGTAGCCGCAGCAACTTTAACAACGGTTCTGCCGCCCGCAGCAGCGGAACAGTACGCCCGACCACGGTACGCAACGGCGGAGGCCCCAGACGATAAGGAAACTAAAAACGATTGATGCATGAAAAAGTTGAATATTCTTTCAATATTGCTCATAATGGGAGTAAATTCATTCTCTCAGACCGTAAATGATATGGTGAGATACGCCATAACAACCAATACAGGTTCAGCCAGGACATCGGCCATGGGAGGTGCCTTTGGCGCATTGGGCGGCGACATGTCCGCATTTCACGCCAACCCGGCAGGAATAGGAGTATTCCGTAAATCAGAAGTAAGCATCACTCCTTATCTGAACATTGCGAATACCTCTTCGGACAGTCGCTCCGTCCGGAAAGCCTCTTTGCAACTGGCTTCGCTGGGAGGTGTTGCCGCTTTCTACAATCAAGCGTTTGATTGGAAAGGATTCAACTTCGGCATCAACTACACAAACCTGAATAATTTCAATCAAAAAACCAATCAATTTGTCTACCACTCTCCAACCAACTATCCCTTGGTATGGGCCAATGAAGCAAACCTGGCCCTCTCCTACAACGAAGAAATTCCAGACCGCTCGCTCATGGCATACAATGTCGGACTTTTAGAATGGAACCAGGAACTGAACCAATATGAACCGACTTTATGGCCGGCGGAAGAAGTAAGTCAACATATGCTGATCAAAGAAGAAGGATATCAGGGGGAATATGATTTTACTTTCGGCACCAATTATAAAGACAAACTATATCTGGGATTAGGTATCGGCATCCAAACCATCCGCTACAAATACCGTTCCGTATATACGGGAAAAGGAGACCAGACAAACTTCTACGGTATAGACCAATACAATTTCAACCAATATTTAAAAACAGAAGGCGTAGGCACCAATTTCAAAGTAGGCCTGATTTACCGACCTTTGCCGGAAATACGTATCGGGGCGGCCATTCATACTCCCACTTACTTTTCTTTGACAGACGACTACGAAGAAAATATGCGCAATATTTTCTTCGAGGCGGATGAGGAAGGCTATGATACCTATGAAAGCTTTGCCGGACCTTACCGCTACAATTATGATATGCAAACGCCCTGGAAAGCCATGTTCAGCCTGGCAACCGTTTTAATGCAAAAAGCCATTATCAGCCTCGACTACGAATTCAATAATTACCACTCGGCCAAATACAGCAACGGAGAAGAAGGATACGACTTTTATGAACCGGACGGCAACGGTGCGAACAACTTGTTACATTCCGAATTGAAAAATACGCACAATCTGAGGTTCGGTGCGGAATACCGCACCAACAGCGTATTAAGCCTCAGAGCCGGTTATGCATATTGGGCGTCTCCTTACCGCCATACATCCACCGGTAAAATACAAGCAGTGTCCGGTGGATTCGGACTCAACTTCGGGCAATTTTATTGCGATGCCGCCTACATTTACAAATTTGCCGAAAATACGACTTATTTCTACAATTATAAAGACCCGGAAGACCCTTTATATGATGTGATAGCAGAACCGGTCAAAAACAAATACGCCAATCACGAAGGTAAAATCACCCTGGGAGTACGATTTTAACCAACAGATTCAAAAATGAATGAAAAGCTCCGGCCAAAAGTAATAAGAGATTAAAGCGAAAATATTACTTTTGCAACAAATTCCCGGCCCCGACTGTAAACACTGAAACCGGGAATAATAAAGAAGCATGACAAAAAAATTTTACATTGAAACCTACGGATGTCAGATGAACGTAGCCGACAGTGAAGTAGTAGCAGCTATTCTGACAGACAAAGGCTATATACACACAAAAGAGAAAGAAGAAGCTGACATCATTCTGGTAAATACCTGCTCTGTCAGGGAAAATGCCGAGCAGAGAGTGAGAGGGAGAGTACAGGGCTTCTCTGAAATCCGCAAACGCAATCCCCGGTTATTGGTCGGCATCATGGGATGTATGGCCGAACGGCTTGGAGAAAAATTATTTGAAGAAGAAAAAAACGTAAACCTGATTGTCGGTCCTGATGCTTATATGGACCTTCCCCTACTGATAGAAAAAGCTGACCGGGGAGAAAAAGCCATCAACATAGAATTATCCACGACCGAAACCTACAAAGACATCTGTCCGTCCCGGATAGATGAGACCAGCATCTCCGGTTTCGTTTCCATCATGAGAGGGTGTAACAATTTCTGCACCTACTGCATAGTTCCTTATACCCGGGGCCGCGAAAGAAGCCGCAGCCCCCACAGCATCGTCAGCGAAGTCATGGATTTGCAACGCAGAGGGTACAAAGAAGTCACCCTGCTCGGACAAAATGTCAATTCCTATTGCTACAAAGATGACCAAACGGAAATTAAATTCCCTGCTCTGTTGGAAATGGTGGCACAAACCGTACCGCAAATGCGGATCAGATTTGCCACTTCACACCCGAAAGACATGAGTGACGAAACCTTGGAAACCATAGCCCGCTGGTCCAATATCTGCAAAGCAATCCATCTACCCGTACAATCCGGCAGCAATAGCGTACTAAAAGACATGAACCGGAAATATACCCGGGAATGGTACCTGGACCGTATTTCGGCCATCCGCAGGATTATTCCCGACTGCGGTATTTCCACCGATGTTTTTGTAGGCTTCCACAACGAAACAGAAGAAGACTTCCGGGAAACTCTCGAACTGATGGAAGAAGTAGGATTTGACCTGGCCTACATGTTCAAATACTCCGAACGGCCCGGCACAAAAGCTTCCAGGAGTTTGCCGGACAATGTCGACGAAACTACAAAAAGCCGGCGTTTACAGCAACTCATCGATTTGCAAACGGGATGGTCTCTGCAAAGCAACCGCCGGGACATCGGCAAAACCTTTGAAGTACTGGTAGAAGGTGTGTCCAAAAAAAATCCCCACGAAATGTTCGGGCGCAGCAGCCAGAACAAAGTCATCGTATTTCCCGCTCCCGGAATTCAGATAGGTGATTTCGTCCGGGTAAAAGTTAAAGATTGTACCTCTGCCACATTAATAGGAGAAATTGCATAATCATGTATCGTAAGCTACAAAACCAGGAATTAAACCGCCTCAGTCCCGAAGAATATAAACAAGCCCCGAAATTACCGGTAGTCATCATATTGGACAACATCCGGAGTCAGAACAATGTAGGCTCAGTATTCCGAACCTCGGACGCTTTCCGGGTGGAAAAAATCTATCTTTGCGGAATCACCTCCACACCTGAAAACCGGGAGGTACACAAAACGGCCCTCGGAGCAGAAGACGCAGTCGCCTGGGAATACGCACAGGATGCCTTGGCCACTGTGGAAAAACTCAAAGCACAGGGATATAAAATCTACGCCATTGAACAAGCAGAAAATACGACTTCTTTAGAAAATTTCCGGATCACACCGGACGAAAAATATGCCTTGGTTTTCGGAAATGAGGTAAAAGGCGTTCAACAGGAAATCATTAACGCTTCAGACGGTTGTATCGAAATTCCCCAGTTCGGAACCAAACATTCTTTCAATATCTCAGTGACCGTAGGCATGGTACTATGGCAAATCATCCATCCTTTCCTGGATAAGATGAAAAAGGGATATGATTAACCGGGTATACTGTAAAAATGTATACAGCCGCCATTATTCCTGTCCATTCAATTTCCGGACGATACGCACGGCTTCTTTTGCCTCCTTCACATCATGTACCCGCAAGATTTTAGCTCCTTTCAGCAAAGCGTAAGTATTCAACACCGTCGTACCGTTTAAAGCCTCGGACGGAGTGCACTCCAGCAACCGGCATATCATAGACTTACGGGAAATACCCACCAACAAGGGATAACCCAATTCCTGCAAAACCTCCATCCGGTTCATTAACTCATAATTATGGTCCAGCGTTTTGCCGAATCCAAACCCCGGGTCAAGAATCAGATTATCGAATCCCAATGCATTTAAACGCCCGATCCGTTCTACAAAAAAATCCTGTATATCCGCTACTACATCCGTATACACCGGATTTTGCTGCATCGTCTGAGGGGTCCCCTGGATATGCATCAAAATATAGGGCAATCCCGACTTTGCCATAAAATCAAACATCCCCTCATCCATAGTTCCCCCGGAAATATCATTCACAATGACCGGCCCCAGACAAGAAGCAATTTCTTCTGCTACCCGGGCCCTGAAAGTATCTACAGAAACCACAGCATGAGGATAATACTTACGGACCAACTCCACACCCCAGCTCAAACGGGCCAGCTCCTCCTTTTCATCAACAAAAGCAGCCCCCGGACGAGTCGAACAGGCTCCCACGTCTATGATATCAGCTCCCTCTTCCATCAGCCGATGAATCCGCTCAATCGCCTTCACCTCACTCATATACTTCCCACCGTCGTAAAAAGAATCCGGCGTTACATTCAAAATTCCCATTACTAAAGGAACGGACAAATTAATAACCGTATCTCCCAATTTTATTTCCTTCTCCATTACTTTTTGTCTTTTGCCTTTTACCTTTCATTTCTATTTGCTAAATTTACACGTTCAAAATAACAATTAGTTTTTTACATTTCATAGTGTAAAAGGAACGACTTTTAATTATATTCCCGAACTTGTTAAAAATAAACCAAACAACAAGTCAGATTAATAATCAATTAAATGGAAAAAATTACGCCTGACACCACAAAAGAATATGATATTGTGATCGAGACTTGCAGGGATATTTTTTTGAAAAAAATGCATGATTACGGAATGGCCTGGAGGATATTACGCCCCACTTCCCTGACCGACCAGATTTTTATCAAGGCCAATCGAATCCGAAGTATTGAAGAAAAAGGGATTTGTAAGGTCAACGAAGGAATAGTCCCCGAATTCATCGGCATCATCAATTATTCCCTGATGGGACTGATTCAACTGGAACTGGGACCGGGTGAAGATATCAAAGAAGAGCAGGAAAAGATTTCCCGGCTTTATGAAACTTACTTCCAAAAAGCCAAGGAATTAATGCTCAATAAAAACCACGATTACGGAGAAGCCTGGCGCAGCATGCGCACCAGTTCCTATACCGATCTGATTCTCATGAAAATTTACCGCACCAAACAAATCGAGGATAACGAAGGCAACACCCTGATTTCCGAAGGGATAGATGCCAACTATTACGACATGGTCAACTATGCCGTTTTTGCGCTTATCCGCCTGACCTTAGAAGAAAACAAACAGTAACCCTAAACCTGAACGTACTATGAAATTATTGAGGAATATTTGCAGAATCTTAATTGGATTGACTTTTATCTATTCAGGCTTTGTCAAAGGTGTTGATCCATTAGGGTCAAATTACAAATTCATCGACTATTTCAATGCCTTCGGCATGCCCTGGATGAATTTCTCCGCCCTCTTCTTTTCTTTTTTGCTTTCCTTGGCCGAATTTATGATCGGTATCGGCCTGCTCCTGAATATAAAAACCAAATGGGCCAGTTGGGGAGCTTTACTCTTTATGGGAGTCTTTACCCCACTGACTTTGATACTGGCCATCAAAAATCCGGTAACCGACTGCGGGTGCTTCGGCGATGCCCTCGTCCTGACAAACTGGGAAACCTTCTGGAAAAACATTATATTATTGGCACTCACGCTGGTTGTTTTTTATAACCGAACCAAATTCAAGTCCATTTTCAATGTACTGGAAGAAAGTCTGCTCCTGGCAATCACGGCCCTTTTCATGTTGGGTATTGAATGCTATTCCTACCGTCATCTTCCGCTCTTGGATTTTCGTCCTTACGCTATCGGTAAAAACATCACGGAAGGTATGACTATTCCGGAAGGAGCTCCCCATGACCAGTACGAAATTACCCTAAAATACAAAAATAAGAATACCGGTGAAATTAAAGAATTTACCGAGCAAAACTATCCTTGGCAAGATACCCTGAACTGGGAATATGACAGTTCTTCTGAAAAATTAGTGAAAGAAGGCTACAAAGCCCCGATTCACGATTTTGTCATAGAACATCCGGCAATGGGAGACATTACACAGGAAGTCTTAACCGACCCGGGCTACACTTTTTTAGCAATTGCCTATAACATCCAGAAAACCGATCCGGAGAATCAGGAAAAACTAAACCGTCTGGCAGCATACGCCAAAGACAAAGGCTACCGGTTCTATGGCTTGTCCGCTTCCGTAGGGGAAGAAATTCAGCAATACGCCAAAGACCATGACGTCAATTACGACTTCTGTTCTACGGATGAAATTCAACTGAAAACCATAGTACGTTCCAACCCCGGCTTGATTCTGCTGAAGGAAGGTACCATACTCGACAAATGGGGCCACCGGGATTTGCCGGAAGTAGAAGAACTCGAACATACCGATCCGGCAGCCTATTGTCTGATCCGACAACAGCAAATAAAGGATAAATATCTGGTCTATACTTTAATTTTGCTTTATTTAACCTGCTTAACTTTCTATCTCAGCAGAAAATACAAAAAAACAGTCAAATAATTCAACATAACATAGTCTAAACAAAACCATTATGAGAAAAAAAATCGTTGCAGGAAACTGGAAGATGAATAAAACCCTGCAAGAAGGAATTGAATTGGCAAAAGAAGTAAACAACAAAGTGAAGGAAGCCGACATCAAAAACGTAACGGTTGTTATCGGAACCCCTTTTATACATCTGGCAGAAATCAATAAAATAGTTGACCCCAACTTCATTGCTGTATCTGCACAGAACTGCGCAACAGAAGCGTCCGGAGCTTACACAGGTGAGGTCTCAGCAGCAATGGTCGCCTCCACCGGAAGCAAATATGTAATTCTGGGCCACTCGGAAAGAAGAAGTTACTATGGAGAAAACGATGCTATTTTAGTAAAGAAAGTAGAACGCGCCCTGGAAAATCAACTGGAGGTTATCTTCTGCGTCGGAGAAGTCCTGGCAGAAAGAGAAGCCAACAAACATTTTGAAGTGGTGAAATCCCAGCTGGTAAACGGCTTATTCAGCCTCCCGGCAGAACAATTCGCCCACATCGTGATTGCCTATGAACCGGTTTGGGCTATCGGCACCGGAAAAACTGCGACCTCCACTCAGGCAGAAGAAATGCATAATTTTATCCGGAAAACCGTAGCAGAAAAATATGGTCAGGCCGTAGCTGACAATACTTCTATCTTATACGGAGGAAGTTGTAACGCAAAAAATGCAGACGAATTATTCTCCCAACCAAATGTTGACGGCGGTTTAATCGGAGGTGCCTCTTTGAAAGCCGATGATTTTATGGCCATCATAAATGCCCGACAAAATCATTAATTTCTCTTTATGGCAAAAAAACGGCAGCATTCTCAAAAAGAATGCTGCCGTTTTCATCCCTACTTACCGTAGTCCAGCATCTGAGTCAGGAAATCTTCCGGATAAGAAATTCTCACATCAACAATCTCTCCGTTCTCTTCCACCGGAGCATATTCCGGATTGATGAAACCGGCATAAGGCGCCACACCCAACCGCTCGTACCGCTCTAATATTTCGGCATGCAATTCTGGATCCACTTTTACTCCGTAAGTTTCAATCAACTGACGGGCCGCCTCATAATCCCCCTCCGATTTAATACGTTGTACTTCGGCAAGCAATTGCCCGAACAAAAGTCGTAAAGCCGTAAAATCCCGGATCACAAAAAAAGTCTTCCCCTCTTTTCTCACCCGTTCAATCACCCCATTGCTCCGTCCCCGGTCATATACCCATGCTGCAATAGTCTGACGGTTACGCATATGAGATTCTTCCAGTTGGGCCCCTGGCTTAATCCGCGTCAACTGCACCATCAGACCATTGCGGATATAACTGCAATATTCGGCTTTGGCTACTTCCTGAGACGGAATAATTCCCAACTCTATCAATTTCGGGTCCATCATATAATACAAAGCAAACAAATCAGCCCGGGCTTCTTCAATAGTGGAATAGTAATTACGCAAAGCCTCCGTTGTGATTCCCAGAAGCATTTTCCCCGAACCGTGTCCCAGACATTCGTGCAAATCCGTATGCACACTGCTCCCCAACGCCCCGAATTGGCGAGTCCATTCCTTCTCCTCTTCCGTAGCGGCAAACTCATCCAACACGCCAGAAAAACGGGCAGCCATATCATAGGCATAAGTGATATTATCCAAAGTCACCGATTTACTTCCATACCGCTCCCGAATCCACTCCGCATTCGGTAAATTAATACCTATCGGCGTAGAAGGATGGCAATCCCCCCCCAACATAGCAACCTGCATCACCCGGGCCATAATCCCTTTTACCTCTGTCTTTTTAAAACGTTCGTCAACCGGGGCATGCTGCTCAAACCAAAGTGCATTCTCCGCCAGTTTACCGGTACGCTCGCAAGCTTCACGGTCAACGATTTCAACAACCGATTCCCAACTGGCTTTATAAGCCAACGGGTCTCCGTAAACTTCAATAAAACCATTGATAAAATCAACCGAAGCCTCATCTTCTTTCAGCCACTCAATGGAATAGTCGTCAAAAAGTTTTAAGTCACCGGTTTTATAATAATCTATTAACAAATGCATCGCCTTCTGTTGCTGTTCATTACAGGCATAAGACAAAGCCTGCTCCAACCAAAAAACGATCTGTTCCAGATATTTTCCGTACTTTCCTCCGACTTTCCAAACCTGTTCAACTATTTTTCCGTCTTCTTTTACTAAAGTCGAATTCAATCCCCTCGACACCGGGCAATCCTGCAACTCTCCATCTGTCCGGTAAAATTCTTCTACTTCCTTCTGGGTCACACCGACATAATAATGATTTGCCGAAGAGGCTATCAAATCCCGGCCTTTATCCAAAACAACCCGTTTAGCCATATAAGAAGGCTCAAAAATAATCTTTTCCACCTCTTCAAAAGCCTCTGTTTCTCCGACAGCTTCCGCTAACTGCCGGCAATATTCCTGCGAAAAGCCCGGAACAAACTTATCCATAGAATAATGATGATGCACGCCATTGGCAAAAAACACCTGCCTGGCATAAAGCATAAACTGGCGAAAACCATCGGTTTCACGATCTCCGGCATATTCCCGGATAATCTTTTCCAAAAGCCGGCGTACCCGCAGATTGTACTGGTTGTTCTGATCCCAGAGAATATCCCTCCCAGCCAAAGCAGCCCGGCTCAGATAATAGATAAAAATCTTTTCCTTTAACGTTAACGACTCAAATGCCGGAACCTGATAACGTAATATTTTTATATCTGCAAATTGTTCGGTTTGCCAAATAAAATCTTTCATTGTTTTCGTTTTTTCTTCCGATTCAACCCGGTTTTACGGTTTTACATTCTCCTGGTACAGCCATTTTCCTCCTTTCAATACGAATGCATCATAAGAGCCGTCAGGACCGTAAAACATAAAATACCCCTTGTATTTCGGATTCTTAGGAGCCAAATGATCAAAAATTATACGTTTTCCCTTCTTGTCCTGTTTCAGCATCATACTGCCATCACCGGCATACTCAAAAGCCAGGGTACCGCTCCGACTCGTTCCTCTTTGCAATAACGGTCGGTCGAACCGAACTGTTCCATTGCGGTTGAAGCGAGCTATTCTGACAATTTTCTGATTGGTAGCCGGAGTTTTTCTCCATCCCAACAAAGCATAATAAATCTGCTCCCCGGACTCAAAAGCCACCAGGTCATAAAAAAGCCAACCCTCCGTTTCACTTTCCTCATCGGGTACATATTTCAGCAAATAGCCTTGCTGATGTCCGCCTTTCAATGAAAACCAATTATAATAAGCCATTCCATCCTGCAATGGCACAGTCCAGGAAAACAATTCAGCTTCGCTGTTTACACACTTTCTGTAACCCAAGAACTTCACCTGGCGCAATGCAGGATATTGGCCAAACTCCAGTGTCTTCAAATAGGAGGGAATTTTATCTGCCCATTTCAAACGTATACTATCCGTCTCCGCCTCTTTCATTCTCTCAAAAGAGACCGCAATACTATCTGCCTGGGCCCAACCCGGCAACACCCAAATCCACAAAAACAAAAAGATTCCTACTCTCATTTCTCTACCCCATTAAAACGCTCTAAAATTTCCGCAGAGGCCTTCACCGTATGCTTATACCATTGTAAAAATACCTCATCCTTCCGCTTGCCGGACAAATGCCAATCCAGACTGCTTTGCCGCAATCTTTGGGTAACACTGTACATAATCAATGCGGCGCACACACTGACATTCAAACTCTCAGTAAAACCATACATGGGCACCTTTACAAATTCATCAGCCTGGTCTATCACCGTTGAAGACAATCCTGTCAGCTCGGTACCGAAGAAAAAAGCCATCTTACCCTTTTCCAGATCCAGTTCGTCCAACAATACATCATTTGTATGCGGAGTTGTAGCGATAATTCTGTAACCAGCCCTCCTCAATTCATCAATAGTCGACAGAGTATTATCCTCCAGCTCTTTATGCCTGTGCAAAGAAAGCCATGCCCGGGCACCCTGTGAAACTGTCGAACTGATATCATAAGAATTCCGGTTCTCTATTAAGTGTACATCCTGAACTCCATAACAATCAGCAGAACGCATAACGGCACTCTGATTATGGGACTGGTACAAATCTTCCAACACCACTGTCACATAATCCGTTCTTTCCTCAATCATCCGGGTCAACAACGCATTCTTCTCATCCACTACAAAATTTCTCAAATATTCAACCTGCTCTCTGACAGTTTTCATGACATCTTTCTTTTATTTGTCCATAGCAAAATATTTCCACAAAGGTGCTGCATGCAAAGCCTGAAGAATCTGATCCCGCAACAATAAATCCTTTACCTTCTCTGGATTCAACAACTCTACTGCAATATCTTCCGTCGGTTCCAGATTCCTCTCTCCGACCTTTTCCACCCCTATAGCCAAAAAACAATAAGTCAGGTTAGTATGTGTCCCGGGATTGACATTCAATACCATCCACTGCTGCCACTCTCCGTTTCCATATCCGGTTTCTTCCAACAACTCCCGTTTTGCAGCCTCCATCGGATTAGCATCGGAAGGATCAACCACCCCGGCGCAAAGTTCATAACCAACCATCCCCAATCCATGCCGGTACTGCCGCTCCATAACCATTTTCCCCTCCTTAGTGACTGCAATAACATTAACCCAGGCAGGATACTCCAATACATAATAAGAAGGTATTATACTTCCATTAGGCAATTGTACTTTCTCTCTGCGCACCGTAAACCAGGGTTCATGGGAAATGTATTCAGAAGAAAGGACTTTCCAGTTTTCTATTTGTTGCTCTTTCATTGGAATAAGACATAGAAAAAGAAGGGGTGTTTGAATAAACACCCCTTCTTCCGTAAAAAAATCTTGATCAGAATTGATCTGCCAATTCAGCTCCTGCTTTAAATTTAACAACTTTCTTAGCCGGAATGGTAATGGTTTTACCAGTTTGAGGATTTCTTCCGCTTCTTGCACTTCTTTCAGATACAGAGAAAGATCCGAATCCGATTAAAGCAACTTTATCCCCACCTTTCAATGCTTCACCAACTGTAGCAACGAAAGCTTCCAGGGCTTTTTTAGAATCTGCTTTTGTTAAACCTGCTTTTTCAGCAATAGCGTCGATTAATTGAGCTTTATTCATACTATTAATTTTTAGGGTTAGAGTTTTAAACCTTTTATTAGAGGCAAATGTAGCGATTTTATTGACGCTGTCAACACTTTAAAGAAAAAAATTTAAAAAAAACAAGATCTTTATACATTAATCTATACTTTCTGCACATTTTTCCCCGTCCAAAGCAGCAGAAATAATTCCTCCGGCATAGCCAGCACCTTCCCCGCAAGGGTATAAACCCTTTATCTCAGGATGCATCCTCCCTTCCGTCCGGGGAATCCGTAACGGAGAGGAAGTACGGGTTTCCACTCCCAGCAACAAAGCTCTGTCCGAAACAAATCCTCCCGCCCGCCGGCCAAAATGCGACAAACCTGCAACAAGACGTTTATACAACAACTCCGGAAACCATACATCCATCCTGGAACTCCTTATTCCCGGCTTATAAGAAGCGGAAGGCAACAGACGGCTTTCTCTTCCCGTTAAAAAATCAGGCAATACCTGAGCCGGAGCAATCAGCCCTCCACCACCCTCCTCCCAGGCTTTGTGCTCCAGGTATTCCTGAAAATCCACACCCCCGAAAAGGCCTCCAAACTGCAGACGTTCCAGTTCTCCTTTTCCCACTGCCGTTACGATGGCAGAATTAGCCCACGGCGTATTCCGGCCAGAAGAAGACATTCCGTTTACAACCTGCTGTCCTGGGGCTGTGGCAGCAGGAACAACCACTCCTCCCGGACACATACAAAATGAATAAACACCCCTGCCCTCCACATTCGTTACAAAATTATATTCTGCAGCAGGAAGCCAGGGACCCCGTCCCGAAGCTGTATGATACTGCATACAATCTATATCCTGCTGAGGATGTTCCAAACGCAATCCCACCGCAAAATCCTTGGGCTCCAGCAACACGGATTTTTGCCACAACATCCGGTATACATCCCGGGCAGAGTGTCCGGTAGCCAGAATCACATGACGGGCTAAAAACTCCTTTCCTCCAGCTACCACCCCACACACCTGATTCCCACTCAACAACAAATCCGTCATCCGGGTATTAAAATGCACTTCCCCTCCGTATTTTTCTATCGTTTTGCGCATATTCACAATTACTCCCGGCAGTTTATCAGTGCCCACATGAGGATGGGCATCCACCAGAATATGTTCATGAGCGCCGTGAAATACCAGAATTTCCAAAGCCCGCCTGACATCTCCTCTTTTTTTAGACCGGGTATACAATTTCCCGTCAGAAAAAGTACCGGCCCCTCCTTCCCCGAAACCAAAATTTGAATCTTCGTTCACCACTCCGGTCTTATACAAGCTATTCAGATCCTTTTTTCGCAAATCAACAGCCTTACCACGTTCCAATATAATCGGACAAAAACCTTTTTCTATCAACCGTAAAGCTGCAAACAAACCTCCCGGACCAGCCCCTACGACAATGACCGGCTCCGCACCACTCACATCCCGGTAAGCCGGCAGGAACACCTTTTCCCGTTTTTCCACGCAATCAATATGGATGCCCACAGTTAAATTAAATAAAACCTCTTTCTGACGGGCATCTACAGAACGCCGAACCACTTCAATATGTTTAATCCGTTCAGGCAGAATCCCCTCACTCCGGGCAACAAACTTTTTCAAAACCTCCGCAACCCCTGCCACCTCTGGTTTTACCCTGAGTTGTATTTCCTTATACATGATACGAGAATTTATTCAAAATTAAAACAAACCGTAAACACACGCGCCCTCAATCTTTTCAAAGCATAGGTATAATTCTCAAAACCGGGAATGGAAGGGTCAGGACGATGCACCAAAACATCCGTCAACCCTATTGAAAAACGTAGTTCGATACCCAATTTAAAGTAAGGAAGATAGAAATCACAACCGCCGGCTGTTTCCAGAAATACATCCCCCTGATTGGTCCGGAAATAAACAGACTTATCCGGATTTATCCGGTCATGTTTCTGGAAATCATACTTATAACTGGCCCCTGCCGCAATGAAAGGCCTGAAATTATTGATGCGTTTCGCCTTATACTTCAACATCAAAGGCAAAGATGCATAAACCGATTCATTGTAAGCATACTGTTTATTATTCTCGGTTTCAGGAATATGAGTATAAACCAATGAACGGGATGAAAATTCCAGTGCAGGTAAAAAACGCAATCCCAGATCATCACAAATCCGAAGCTCAGAAATGATTCCTACCAGAAAACCAACATCTAACTTCCCGGTTTCAGCCCTCCAATCATTGACTCCGGACAAAACAGCCCTATAATCCATGTAATTGATTCCCAAAGAAAAACCGAAATGCATCCAGGTCCTGTCTCCCCGCTGATAATTCAGAATACTGGTATTTCTCATTATTTTCTGTGCATCACAACACCAAAAATAAAACACCAACAAGCCGATACAGAAAAGCTTTCTTATCATAATTCTGCTTTCACTCTTCCTCATATGGAATGGGGACGAAAGTAGTTAATTTCATTGTTTTCCCCAAATCTCTGCTGCTTTTAAAGTGAAAAAGTATAATTTTGAAGATATTTATATACATGTTCACACTGCATATAAATACCACTTTTGAATAATCTTTAAACTCTTTTTTATGAAAAAGATAGCATTCATCACCGGAGCAACATCCGGAATAGGAAAAGCCACTGCCTTAAAAGCTGCCGCAGCAGGATTCGATATAATTATCAGCGGACGGCGGAAAGAACGCCTGCTTCAACTGGCGGATGACATTCGCAGGATGGGAGCCGAAGTGCTACCTCTGGCATTCGATGTCAGAGATCCAGAAGCCGTCAAAACAGCTATCGGGCAATTGGAAGATAAATGGCAAAACATTGCAGTATTGGTAAATAATGCCGGTTTAGCTGTCGGCACTAATCCCATCCAGGAGGGACTTTTAGAAGACTGGGAACGGATGATAGACACCAATATCAAAGGACTGCTTTATATCACCCGGGAAGTCGCTCCCCTGATGGTAGCCCGGCAAAACGGACATATTGTCAACCTGGCCTCTATCGCCGGAAAAGAAGTATATCCCGGAGGAAATGTCTACTGCGCCACCAAGCACGCTGTCGATGCATTGTCTAAAGCCATGCGCGTCGATATGCTGAAACATCACATCAAAGTAACCAACATTGCTCCCGGAATGGTGGAAACCGAATTCTCCATCGTACGCTACAAAGGAGATGAAGAAGCAGCTAAAAATGTGTATAAAGGCATGACACCCCTGACCAACGAAGATATTGCCGACACCATCCTCTTCGCCATTACCAGACCGGCACACGTTTGCCTGAATGACATCGTAATCATGCCTACGGCACAGGCAAACTCCAGAGATGTAAACAGGGAATAACAAACCACTCATAAATAACGATTTTAGATTTACGGGCCGGATTCACGCACAAACAGGTCTCCCCTGTCAAAGCAAAAACCGCCAATCGTAAATCTAAAATCAAAATAAAATCCTAAAGTTATTCCAGCTCCAGTCCGAAAATTTTTTTCAAATCACCGACCACCGGATTGAGATCCAGAAAATGGTCAAATTTCTCACTGGCAGTAAAAAGCTTCTTTTCTTCATTGGTGGTCTGTACATCAAACAATTTAAAGACTACGGAAAGAAAACCATTATTCAGGTCTTTCATAAAAGCATTCTGCATATGAGACTTTAAGGCTTCTAACTTTTCCAACTGAAGCTGATTATCTGCAAAAATAGTAATCTGCTCCTGTTCAATCACCGGACGATGACTTCGCAAAGCACTCGTAATACTTACTTCCGGATGATGTACGGCAATAAAATTTTCGATGGCATCCAATACTCCTTTTTCCTGAATCACTTCCTTGGCAGAAATTGGCCCTTTTTTTTCCTCCGCCACTATCCGAACCTTTGCAACAGGTTGATTCTGGCTGACTTCACGGAACGAATCCTTGATCTTGAAAGAAGCATCAGGGCGTCCTTTGACAGATTCTGCCGCCCGATGAACAGACGAAGAAGAAGTAACCTGATTTTTTATTTCCCGGGTGGCTGATTCATATTTTCCGTTAAACCCCGGAATTTTCAACAGGCCGGAAAACTCCGAAGCCCTCAGATTTTTTTTTTTAATTCATTGATCTGACAAAGACGGATAAAAGCAATCTCAACACATAACCTCTTTTCCATCCGTACTTTATATTGCATTTCACATTGCTCCACCACTTTTAAAGCCTCATAGAGGAAATCAATAGAACACTCCTCTGCCTGCTTGGCATACCGCGCCTTTACGCCGGCACTCACTTCCAGCAGCTGAACTGTAGACGGTTCCCTGGCAACCAGTACATCCCGGAAATGTTTCCCCAATCCGGCCAACAGATTACCTCCGTCAAAACCTTTTCCGAGAATTTCATCAAAAAGCAACAAAGCCTCTGCGACTTTCCCGTTATAAAACAAATCCGTCAGCCGGAAATAATAATCGAAATCCAGTACATTCAGATTCTTGATGACCTGGTCATAAGTCAGGTTTTTTCCGCAAAAACTGACCACCTGGTCATAAATCGAAAGAGCATCCCGCATCGCCCCGTCCGCCTTTTGGGCAATCACATCCAGAGCCGCTTCTTCAGCTGTAACGCCTTCTTTAGCAGAAATGTATTTCAAATGCTCCACAGTATCGCCGACCTTCATCCGGTTAAAATCATAAATTTGACAACGGGACAGGATGGTAGGTAATATCTTATGTTTTTCGGTAGTGGCCAGAATAAACACAGCATGTGCTGGCGGTTCCTCCAATGTTTTCAAAAAAGCATTAAAAGCCGACGTACTCAGCATGTGCACCTCATCAATGATATAGACGCTGTATTTCCCCACCTGGGGCAATATCCTTACCTGCTCCACCAAACCCCGGATATCGTCCACGCTGTTGTTTGACGCAGCATCCAATTCGTGAATATTCAACGAACGCCCGGCATTGAACGCCTTACAGGATTCGCATTCGTTGCAAGGCTCTGCATTGGGCTGCAGATTCATGCAGTTAATGGTCTTTGCAAAAATACGGGCACATGTCGTTTTGCCCACTCCCCGCGGACCGGTAAACAAATAAGCCTGCGCCAATTGGTGATTCACAATGGCATTCCTCAAAGTAGAGGTAATAGCCAACTGCCCCACCACCGTATCAAAACTCGCAGGTCTGTATTTTCGGGCTGAAACGATAAAATTTTCCATAAATCAAATTCTAAACCGGAGGTTACGGACCATAGCCCATGACCATTGCGGGCATAAAGTTAGTAAGGTTTTCCTGTATTCCCAAATCTCTGCCCACTTTTCGATTTTCTCTGCAATCATCAGATTTTCTCCAGATCGGCTTTAGCTATCCAGCCTTCATTGCCATCTGCCAAGCGAATATTATACCAGTCACCTAACTCTCCGACGACTTTTACCTTTAAACCTTCATGAATCAGGAACAAACTGGTACCGCTCTTATCAGGAGCTCCTTTGACGGTAACACTGGGAGTAGTAATAATCGCATATTCTCTCTCTGTAACCCGCTCATTCTGCCTCATGGCAAAATACACTGTTCCCAGTGTCAGTAAAAAAGACAGAATACCAATCGAAAATCCCACTTTTTTCACCCCTATGGAACGGGAGTAAAAAAACAAAGCAGCCATACCGAGAAACAAAATAAATAAAGCCACAGAAATATATCCCCACTGGTCAGCAGAAAAATGATTTTCCAAAGCCCTATACCATCTGACCAAAAACAATTCCGGTAAAACCTCAATTTTATCCACAATAGCCTGTTGAGCCATCTTTAAATTGTAACGGGCCATTTCATCGCCCGGCTTCAACAGCAAGGCCCTCTCATAATTCAGTATGGCTTTCGTATTCTCGCCCATTTTATAATAACAGTTTCCCAGATTATAATACAATCCGGCAGATTCCTGCCCCTCAGCCAATAAGCTTTCATACAGGCCAGCGGCTTCACTGTATTTTCCCTCAGCATAATATTGTCCGGCCTGTTCCGGAACCTGAGAGGATGCCGTAATCCTCCCCAGGCCCAACCACAGTATAAATCCTATGCATAATATCTTTTTCATCTCTTTTGACAATTTAGCCTTTTATGCTTTTATCCAATTTAGTAATCACGTCAATACTGGAAGTATAGACTTTATCCATCTCCTGGTCAGAATTACTCCCCGGAGCATACCGGGCATACTCACAGGTATCCAATACCCCGATAAACTCTTTCAAAGCACTCTCTTGAACCCCCTTCTTCTGCAAAATATCACTGATGTTATCACGATTCAGTTCGGCCCGGTCTATATTCAATTTATAGCTCATATACCCCCATAAAGCTTTCAATACTTCTTCATAAAACCGCTCCGCATTGTGAGACTTCATAGCCAATGCAGCCGCTTTCAACCGCTTCCGGGCCATTTTGGTTGCCGCCTTATTTTTTACCCGGGCCATATCGCTATTCGCTTTGATTCTTCTCCGGTTCAATATAGCCCCCGCAATAAACAGGAACAACGGAATAAACAAAGACAGCCAATAAGCAGGCGTCCCCAAAAAACGTACCCCTGTCGGCCTCAGGTGCAGCTCACCTGTTTTGATGTAACGAATATCTTCCCCCACCTGACGGATATCCTCCTTTTTAAAAGAATGGACAGTACTACCGTTATTTCCGCCAGCAAGCCCTTTCTCAGTCCCCTTTCGCACAAAAACCTTATATTCTTTCCCGGAAAGTATCTTATAACTACCGCTTTGAGAGTCAAAATAAGAGTATTGTACAGCCGGAATCTTATATTCTCCGGAATAACGGGGAATAACAAGATATTCAAAAGAAACTGTCCCGCTCATGCCATTTTCCGTCACCCGGATATCCCGCGATTCTTTGGGGTCATAAGTTTCAAAATCAAGAGGAAAATTAATAGCAGGAGCCTGCAATAATTTTAAGTTTCCGGTTCCCCGGAAAACAACCTTATAAGTGACCGCATCATTGGCATCTACAGTATCGGCAGAAATAGAGGTAGACATGCTGATATTCCCCACAGTACCGCTAAAACCAACCGGTTTACCGGCCAAAGGCAATTCCTTCACCTGAACGACTACCGGCTTACTGCGACGCATGGCCCGGACTTCCCGGTAATTTCCGAAGAAATCATCAAAGAAACTGCGTCCGCCCCCCGTCAGACGCTGACGGACAATACATTCCAATTCAAAAGGCTCTATGGTAATCTCACCCGTATGTTGAGGATACAATAACATTTTCCGGATGACCCCTACATTATAAATCTGCCCGTTATAATTCTCCCGCACCAATTCAATCCGTTGGGGTGTCGGCACCTCTTCTGCCAGGAAACCGTCAAAAGAAGGAAATTTACTGCGTCCGAAATTAGTCAGGTCCACTTTCGAGTACACCTTTATGGTTGCTACCAGACTTTCCCCTATATACAGATTACGCCGGGAAACCTCTACCTTTACAAACAAATTATTCTCATTCAAAGAAGCAGAAGCATCAGGCTGTACGGCCTGATGCTCCCTGCGGTTTCCCGTACCGCCGTTTCCGCTTCCCTTGACAACTTCAATCTTTACTCCATTCGATTGATACGACCGACCGTCCACCATTACCGTAGCCGGACGTATTTCATAAGTCCCCTCCTTTACTCCCTCCAATACAAAAGTATAAGTATAAGACACACTTTGGGTCGTTCGTCCGTTTACGGTAGAAGACATAAAAGACTGGCTGGTCGAGGGCCCCATCAACAAATCAAATCCTTCCAGAGACGGCAATTGCAGATTAGAACCTTCCTTATTCAAAGTATAAGACAGTCTGAACTCTTCTCCCACAGCCACCACAGAAGGCGCCGATGCCTTAAATTCCACATTCTGGGAAAAAGCCAACGAACAAACAAACAATAATATGACTAATCCGAGTTGTTTCATCTGTATACGTTTAAAATCCTGCAAAATTACCAATCTTTTTCAATTTTCATTTTCTTTGCTTTCTGCTCCTGCACTTTTTGTTTCTGCACCTTCTCCTGCACTTTCTTCTCATCATTCTGCAAAGCTTCTAACAACCGCTCAGCATCCTCTTTGGAAATTTTCGAAGGCTGTTCCTGCTGCTGACCTTGCTGGTCTTTTTTATCCTGATTTTGCTGATCTTTATTTTGCTCCTGCTGGTCCTTCTTATCCTGGTCCTTTCCCTGATCCTGGTTCTGATCCTGGTTCTGATTCTCTTTGTCCTGATCCTGTTCCTCTTTATCCTGGTTTTGGTCCTGGTCTTGGTTTTTGTCCTGATTCTGCTGGTCTTTATTTTGCTCCTGCTGTTGTTTCTGCCGGGCAAATTCCAGATTATATTTAGTCGGTTCTGAAGCAGGACGATTCCTCAACGATTCTTTATACGCTTCTATACTCTCATCCGTCTTTTGCATAGCCAATAAAGTATTCCCGATATTATGGTAAATCTCACCCAATCGTTCTTTATCAGTCTCTTTCTTAGCCAAGGCAGTAAATTGTGACAAAGCCTCCTCATATTTTTTTTGCTTATACAAGGCATCCGCCATGTTAAAGGCAGCTTCAAACGACTCGGCTCTTTTATCCGAAGCCTTGCGGTATTCCACTTCCGCTTTCTCAAAATCCTGCTTTTCAAAAAAATCATTCCCTTCCCGAATGAATTTCCTTTCCGTTTGAGCCATGCCGGACATAGCCATCCCCCACAACATCACTCCCGCCACAAAACTGATTATCGCTTTCATCATTCACCGATATTATTAATACGTCTTATCTTCTGAAAATATTGATCTTCATAAAATACTTGTTCTTCCTTCCCAAAATCATAAATTCAACCAAAATGAAGAACAAACCCACCAACAGAAAATATTGATATTTTTCTGCATAATCACTATATACCCTCTCTTCCAGTAAGGTCTTTTCCATCTGATTCACTTCATCCAGCAATTGGTTCAACCCCACATCCGTATTGCTGGCCCGAACATACACTCCCTCTCCAGCCTTAGCCACTTCCTGCAAGGTATTCTCATCCAGTTTGGAGATCACCACATTTCCCTGTCCGTCCTTCATAAATTGGCCGGAAGCACCCTTTTGAGGGATAGGAGCGCCCTGTTCCAGCCCCATTCCGATGGTATGAACCACAATCCCTTTTTCATGGGCTCGCTTGGCGGCAATGATAGCATCATCCTGATGATTTTCACCGTCTGTAATGACAATGATAGCTTTCGAAGTCTCTGCCTCCGGCGTAAAAGAACGGGCAGCAAGGTCTATCGCCGAACCGATTGCCGTTCCCTGCACAGGCACAATGTCCGTATTGATACCCGATAAAAAAAGCTTGGCAGAAGAATAATCCGTAGTAATAGGCAACTGAACATAGGCATCTCCGGCAAATACCACCAACCCCACTTTATCATCAGACAACTTTTCCACCATACGGGAAATAGCCATTTTAGCCTTTTCCAAACGACTGGGCTTGATATCCTGAGCCATCATCGAATTGGATACATCCAAAACAATCATCAGCTCCACTCCCTTCTTTTTCACTTGCTGCAACTTAGAGCCGAACTGCGGACCTGCAACCCCCAATATCACAAAAGCCAAAGCCAGCATCAGCATTACAAACTTCCATGTACCCCGCTTAAAAGAAAGCAAAGGCATCAAAGGTTTCAACAGTTCCGGATTTCCAAACTCCGCAATCGCTTTCCTTTTCTTCCCGACCATTACTACATAAAAAACAACCAGTAGTAAAATAACAATCAAAAGGTATAATAATCCAGGATGGGCAAATCTAAACATAACCAAATTATTTTATGATGTCGTAATGAGTTACTACGGAATTTTTCTCAGTAAAGTATAACGCAACAAGGCCTGTGTAATCAACAAAAACAGACCGACCAATCCAAAAATAAAATACTGTTCCTCCTTTTTGCTGAAATGCTTCACTTCTATTTTACTCTTTTCCAACTGGTCTATCTCCTGATAAATTTGTTTCAATTTATTGTTATCCGTTGCCCGAAAATATTTTCCATCCGTTAAATGAGCAATCTGCTGCAATACCTCCTCATCAATTTCCACCGGAACATTACGCAACTCCACACCAAACGGCGTTTGTACCGGATAAGGAGCTTCCCCGTAAGTCCCCACTCCAATCGTATACACCCGAATGCCATATGCTTTCGCCAACTCCGCTGCGGTCAGGGGAGCAATAGCCCCCCGGTTGTTTACTCCGTCGGTCAATAAAATCACAACCTTCGATTTCGCCGGACTGTCTTTCAGACGATTTACCGCATTCGCCAAACCCAAACCAATAGCCGTACCATCCTCTATCATCCCGCTTTGTACCTCCCTCATTAAATTCACCAATACAGCCTGGTCTGTGGTCAAAGGACACTGGGTAAAACTCTCCCCGGCAAAAATCACCAGTCCTATCTTATCCTGAGGACGTTCCAGAATAAATTTAGTAGCCACCTCCTTAGCCGCTTCCAGACGGTCCGGGGTAAAATCACGGGCCAGCATACTGCCGGAAATATCCAAAGCCAGTACAATATCTATTCCTTCACTGGTATAAGTCTGCCAGTTATTACTCGACTGAGGACGGGCCAAAGCCACCACCAGAAAAAAAATGGCCAACACCTGCAACACAAACAACAAATGCCGCATCCAGATTTTTCCGGTATGCCTCATTCCTTTAAATGCCCGCAAAGAAGAAAACTGCAAATCGGCATAGGATTTTTTTTCCCGCAAAACATACCACAATATCATCGGCACCAGAAGTACCAACAACCAAAAATATTCCGGGTTTGCAAATTCGAATCCAAACATATTCTTTAAATTTTACCCTGCATGACACTAATTATTACTTTCCCCTATAGCGGTTCCGGAATCCAATGTACCCTTCTTTTCCTCCTCATGGCGTCTGTTTTCCTCTTCCTCTGCTTTCTGTTGCTCAAGTTTTTCAGCCTGCTTCCTCTGGTGAGTACTATTCACAAAACCATAAGCCATCTCCAAATGGCGGGCATTCTCATCCTGCAAAGGGGTGTATTTGGCAAATTTCACAAAATCAGCCGTAGAAAGCAATTCCTCCATCCTTTCCCGCTCCTTCGTTTCAACTTCCGGTTTCTCTTTCAAAGCCGTCATAATCTCTCCCGAAGTCTGTTCCATGGCAGCAATCCCGAACTCCTCATCCAAATATAACCGGACCGTATCTGTCAAACGGGTATAATACTCTTTTTCCCGGCCTGCCTGCCATAACTTCTCTTCCTTGATTTCGTCCAAAGAACGGATAGCCTTTACATACGGGGGTATCTCTTCTTTTTTCACCACAAACAAAGGCTTATTCTTTTTACGCCTCCGCCAGAACCATATTCCCACCAGCAGAAGGCCTACCCCCAACAAACTCCAGAGCAAATAAGGCAGAATCTCCCGGAAAGTCCAGGGAGCATCATAAGGATATACAATGTCATAATTCCCTTTCTGAGGGTCTACCTGATAGGTATTCACCACAAAAGAAACCGGTTCTGTCCGCAAGACATTGTTATAATCCTGATTTATAATCTTTACCGGCATTGAAGGCACAACATACACCCCTGTATCGAATGCCGTAATCAAATACTTTTCCTCTATCAGCCATTTTCCGTTTTTTTCTCTGACAGAATCCCGCAGAGGACCCGAAAGAATTTCCACCCCTTGCACCACCGTATCTCTCAACAAAGGAAACTCCACCTTCACTTGTCCGTCACTGCGTACCTGAAAGGTCAAATGTTGCTGATCTCCGATAAGCATGTAATTGGTGTCCAACGCAACCCCATATTCCACATTTTGCGCCCTCCCCGCTCCAATTCCTGCCAACAGCAACAGACAAACCCATATTTGTTTTAAACCCATCATAACTTACGTTTTCCTAAGCTCTTTTCTTAAATAAAGCAATCAAAGCCCTGACATAATCTTCATCCGAACGGATGTGAGCCACATCCACTCCCGAACGCTTGAAAGTAGACTCCAGTTCCTTCTCCCGTACAAAAGCATATTTTTCATAGGCATCCCGCAATTTCCGGTCGGAGGTATCTACCCACATCCGCTCGCCGGTCTCAGCATCCCGCAAATACATCATCCCCACCGGAGGAAGCACATTCTCACGGGGGTCGTATATCCGCAAAGCAACTACATCATGTTTCCGGTTCGCAATAGACAAAGCATGCGAAAAATCATGCTCATCTATAAAATCCGAAATCACAAAACAAGTGCAACGCTTCTTTATTGAACTGGTCACATACTCCAAAGCCTGTTCGATATTGGTCTGTTTGTCATCCGGTACAAAATCTATCAACTCCCTGATAATATGCAATATATGAGTCCGGCCCTTCTTCGGCGGAATAAACTTTTCTATCTTATCGGAAAAGAAAATTACTCCGATTTTATCGTTATTCTGAATCGCTGAAAAAGCAATCACAGCAGCAATCTCCGTAATCTGGTTCTTCTTCAGCTTTGAAACGGTACCAAAATTACGGGAAGCACTGACGTCTATCATCAGCATCACTGTCAATTCACGTTCCTCCTCAAAAACCTTTACATAAGGATGATTATGACGAGCCGTCACATTCCAGTCGATATTCCGGATATCATCTCCGTATTGATACTCCCTGACCTCACTGAAAGTCATACCCCTGCCCTTGAAAGCAGAGTGATACTCTCCGGCAAAGATATTGCTGGACAATCCCCGGGTTTTGATTTCAATCTTCCGGACTCTTTGTAATAATTCAGAAGTCTCCATAAATAAAGATTAAAAGTATACAGGACACGACCTACCGCTTATCAGGGCACTTCAACCTGGTTCAGGATTTCATTAATAATATCCTCACTGGTAATGTTATTCGCTTCAGCTTCATAAGTCAGGCCGATACGGTGGCGGAGCACATCATGACATACAGCACGGACATCCTCCGGAATAACATATCCTCTACGTTTAATAAAAGCATACGCCTTGGCTGCTTTCGCCAGGCTGATGCTGGCACGAGGGGAACCTCCGTAGGAAATCATATTCACAAACTTCTCCAACCCGGCATCCTGGGGAAAACGCGTGGCAAAAACAATATCAATGATATATTTTTCGATTTTCTCATCCATATAGACATCCTTTACGACCTCCCTGGCCCTCACAATATCGGCAGGTTTTAAAATGGTATTCGCCTGGGGAAAGGATTTTTCCATATTTTGGCGGACAATCAGTTTTTCCTCTTCCTTCTTAGGATAATCAATCACCACCTTCAGCATAAAACGGTCGACCTGTGCTTCCGGTAACGGATAAGTACCTTCCTGCTCAATGGGGTTCTGGGTGGCCATCACCAAAAAAGGTTCCTGCAACCGGTAGGTCGTATCCCCGATAGTAACCTGACGTTCCTGCATGGCTTCCAACAGAGCCGACTGCACCTTGGCCGGAGCACGGTTGATTTCATCAGCCAGAATGAAATTAGCAAATATAGGCCCGTGTTTTACGACAAACTCTTCCCGCTTTTGAGAATAAATCATGGTACCAAGCACATCGGCCGGCAAAAGGTCAGGCGTAAACTGTATACGACTGAACTTAGCATCAATAGTTGTAGCTAATGTATTAATAGCCAAAGTTTTTGCCAAACCAGGAACTCCTTCCAGCAAAATATGTCCATTGGAAAGCATACCAATCAAAAGTCCTTCTACCAAATGCTTCTGTCCCACAATCACCTTGTTCATTTCAATGTTTATCATATCGACAAACGAACTCTCCTGCTGTATGCGTTCATTCAATGCTTTGATATCAACAGTATCCATACTTTATAATTTTAAAGTTGTTATATCTTAATAAAATCTCTTACGAAACTTCCCTAAATCTGTTTGAAAAGATTCTCTTTTTTAGCAGATTTTAATGATAGCAAAATACTTGATTTTAGATACACCAAAATTAGAAAATCCCCTTCCAAATGTTAAATTTTAGAACTTAAAAAACGTTAAGCCTTCGTTTAAGGTTTTGCAAAAAAATCAGGAGAACGTAAGCCCTCCTGTCTGCTGCTAATCCATATTTTCCTTATCTCTCCGTTTAACCACCTTAAAATAACCCAGAAGAAAAATATAAATAGTGAATACAAATATCAAACAACGTAAAAAAAGATGAGAAGCACTCACCCGGCCGGAAACTGCAAAATCCTGCACTAAAGCCGGGAGCATATAGACCATCAACCCGCCCAAAACAAATAACTGGGCGATAGTGAAAAAACGCTCCCGTTGTTCCCGCCTCAGACGACGGGCCCTGACTTCAGGAGGTTCCTCCGCACGCGCCATCTTAGGACGCTGATTTTTATAAATGGGATGGGGTACATTTCTGTTTCTCCACGCCCGGAAACGTTGTTTTATCCGCATGCCCGCTAACAAGGCAAATACACAAAAAGCCAACAATATCAATGTATCCCTGCTCATATTATCTTTTTTATTGTTTCCGCAAAAGAAGAAACAAAGATAAAAAATTTACTATACAATAGACGGGTCAATACGGATCAACGTCACAAAAAATCCTCACCGTATGGAAATCCTTCTCCCGCCGCAATTCAACCAATTCTTTGCGTATAAAAGACTTCACTCCGGAATAAGACATCCCGGTCTCTATTTTCAGCATCACCACCAGCCGATACAATCCGCCGATACGGCCTACTTCCGGCACTGCCGGTCCGCAAACCCTTTTCCCCAGCTTCTCCCTTAATCGCATAGCCACACGATTTGCAGCATGCCGCAAAACAACCGCATCCCTGGCCCGGAATTCCATCTGAATCAACCGGGCACAGGGAGGATACAGGAAAAAGCCCCGCTCAGCAACAAGCTGGGAAAAAAAGGTTTCATAATCTCCTTCCGTCAACATCCGGTAAACCCGATTTTTCAAATCTGCAGCCTGAATAACCACTTTCCCCCTCTCCCCCTTCCGGCCACTTCGCCCGCTCACCTGAGTCAGCATGCAATAAGCCCGTTCTTCGGCTCTGAAATCCGGAAAATTCACCATGCTGTCAGCATCCATCACCCCTACTAATTTTACATTCTCAAAATCCAGCCCTTTCGTAACCATCTGGGTGCCGATTAAAATATGTGTTTTTCCTGCAGCAAAATCGTCTATAACCGCTTTATACCTGGACCTACTGCTCATCACATCCAAATCCATCCGCGCAACCCTCTTATCCGGAAACAAACGCCCGACCTCTTCCTCTATTTTTTCCGTTCCCGGAGTCATCTCCTTATAGTGGCCACTGCCACATTCCAAACACACGTCCTCCATTGGTAACATAGCTCCGCAATAACGGCACACCAACACATTCCGCTGCTTATAATAAGTCAGACTCACATCACAATACTTACATTTCGGTATGGTACCGCATTGCCCGCATTGCACATAAGTGGAATACCCCCGGCGATTCTGAAACAAAATCACCTGTTTCCCGGCAGACAATACCTTTTCCATCTCATGAACCAACAAAGGGGAAAAACTCCCCTTCATCAATTTTTTCCGGCGATATTCCCCGACATCTGCCAACACAACCTCAGGCATTTGTATTCCCCCATACCGGCCGTTAAGTCTTACTAATCCGTATTTTCCGCTCACTGCATTTTGCCAGGATTCAAACGAAGGCGTTGCCGACCCTAACAAAACACGGGCCCCATGAATTTTTCCCAGCATAATGGCGGCATCCCTGCCCTGATAACGGGGTGAAGGTTCTTTTTGTTTATAGGAAGGATCATGCTCTTCATCCACAATAATCAAACCGAGCCCGGAAAAAGGCAGAAATACAGAAGAGCGTACCCCCAGAATCAAAGGATAAGGATAAGGTCCGCACTGCTTTTTCCATAATTCAGCCCGGGCTGCATCCGACATGCCGGAATGGTAAATCCCCACCTTTTCCCCAAACACACTCTGCAACCGCTTCACAATCTGAACCGTCAAAGCAATTTCCGGCAACATATACAATACCTGCTCTCCCCGCTCTATGTATTCTTTTATCAAATGAATATATACTTCCGTCTTACCGGAAGAAGTAACTCCTTGCAACAAAACGCAATCTTTTCCGGCAAAACCATTCTTAATATCATGCAACGCTCCGGATTGTTCCGCAGTTAACGGATGCCATCCGTGATCACAAGCTCTCCCTTCCTCCAAACGACTCACAGAACGCTCTACGACCCGTAAAATTCCTTTATCACACAAAGTTTTCAAGGCCACCGCATTTTGCCCGGTCTGTTGCAGAAAATCCCCCCGCAACATCTCATCCTTCCCCCATTCTATCCACCGGCATACCATCCTATACTGCACCGGAGCTTTTTTCAAACCATCCAGAATCCTGTTCAATTGCTCGTCGGAATACTTCCGGCCCCAGACAACATAACGCTCCGTCTTTTCCCGATACGTTTCTCCAACCGTCTCCTTCACCTGAATATACCCTTTATCCAGTAAAGAACGGACCACTACCAAACCGTGTCTTAACTTCAGATACTTTTCCGCCTCCCTCAGCGCAACACTCTCCCCGGGCCGTAAAAAACCCAACAACATCTTCTCCTGTTCCGTCAGCACAACATCATCCCCCTCCCTGCAAGTCCGGATAAGCGCAGTAAAACTCTCCAAACGGAAAGCCACCGGGAAAACCGCTTTCATCACCTCACCCAAAGTAGCCATGTAATATTCACTCACCCAAAATAAAAACTTCAGATGTTCATCACCCAAACAAATCCGCTCCTCCACGATTTCTTCCAGCCATTTCACCTCATAGCCCTCCGGTTTACAGTCATGTACACGCCCAACCAGAGCCGTATACTTCTTATGACCGGCAAAAGAAACCAATACTAACATACCCGGACGAACACGCTCCTCCCATTCTTCTCTGATCCCGTAAGTATACATTCCCTCCACAGCAAGAGGCACTATAACATCTGCATATTTCATTCCTATTACATCGGCTTTAATCACTCAAAAATACAAATTATTATACTCTCCACCGTATATAAAACAAAAAAAGACAGTTGAAAAACAACTGCCTTTCCCAAATCCTTTTCCAAAGCTCATACCGAAAGTACCCGTACCAAAGCCAATAATTCGGAATTCAGATTCTTGGTATGTTTAATGGTTTTATTAAACGGAACATGAACAATCTCTCGATTCATTATACCAACCATAATACTCTTCTGGTCATCCAACAAAGCATCTACGGCAGCCGCACCCAGCTGACTGGCCAGTACCCTGTCAAACTGAGAAGGCGACCCTCCTCTCTGCATATGTCCCAAAACAGACACGCGAATGTCATATTCCGGATGTTTCTGTGCTACTTTTTCAGCAATACTATAAGCTCCTCCGGATTTTTCCCCCTCAGCCACAATGACTATGCCACTGGAATTTTTGGGATTGTAATCCTTCTCGATAAAATGCTCCAAAGTTGTAAGGTCCGTCTCTACCTCCGGAACCAACACAGCCTCGGCACCAGCAGCAATAGCCGTACGCAATGCAATAAAACCAGCATCCCGTCCCATCACTTCCACAAAGAAAAGACGGTTATGCGCACTGGCCGTATCTTTAATTTTATCCACAGCTTCCACTGCCGTATTCACTGCCGTATCATACCCAATAGTCGAATCCGTACCATACAAATCATTATCAATGGTTCCCGGCAGTCCGACCACCGGAATATCATGTTCCTGAATCAGCAATTTGGCCCCCGTAAAAGAACCATCACCTCCGATCACAACCAAAGCGTCGATCTTATATTCAGCCAACTTCTGGGCAGCCTTCGTCCGTCCTTCCGGCGTACGGAATTCCGTACTTCGTGCCGATTTTAAAATAGTACCACCCCGTTGAATAATATTGCTTACATCACTGGATTTCATTTTTTTTATATCCCCCTCAATCAATCCCTGATATCCTCCATAGATACCATAAGCTTCGCACCCATTAAAAATGGCCGCGCGGACCACAGCCCGGATGGCTGCGTTCATTCCCGGAGCATCCCCTCCCGAAGTCAGGACTCCGATTCTTTTAATTTTTCCCATAATTCATGTAATTAATTTATTGTTGTTCTATCATACTCTTCATCTCTTCCATAATCCAACGGGGTGTGGAAGTAGCACCGCTTATCCCTATACTTGCCGAATGTTCCCACATTTCCGGCTTTACATCTGCCACCCCCTGAACAAAATAAGTACGCGGATTCACTTCCTTACACACAGAAAACAACTGCTTTCCATTCGAACTCTTTTCTCCGCTGACAAACAAAATGACATCATGCAAAGCAGCAAATTTCCTCAATTGAGGTATACGGTTTGCCACCTTCCGGCATATCGTATCATATACTGTCACCCCCGCCCTGCCTTTCTCTTGCAAAAGAGCGGCAACCTTTTTAAACCCCGCCAGGCTCTTTGTAGTCTGGGAAAAAAGGATAACGGGACGGGAAAAATCTATCTGCTGCAAATCTTCTTCTTTCTCCACAACGACAGCCGTTCCGTTTGTTTGACCTACCAAACCCACAACCTCAGCGTGTCCCTGCTTCCCATAAATGACAATCTGAGCCCCTTTCTCTTTCGTCTTTTCATAAGCTGCCCGGATCTTCTTCTGCAAATTCAACACCACCGGACAGGAAGCATCAATGATTTCCACTCCATTACGTATAGCCAACTCATAAGAAAGCGGAGGCTCTCCATGAGCCCGGAACAACACCCTGCAATCACGTAAACCGGTAAATTCAGCATGTCCGATGGTACGAAGCCCTTTCCGCTGCAAACGCTCCACCTCCAAATCATTATGCACAATATCCCCGACACAATAAAGAACTCCCTTCTCTAACTCCTCCTCAGCTTTCCGGATGGCATTGACTACACCAAAGCAAAAACCCGAATGCTCATCAATCTCAACAATCATCTCTAAAATACCTGTTACATTCCAACCTCTTGAATTTTACTTATCATAAAACTCAATTCTTCCTCTATACTCATACAACTGTTATCCACAACAATGGCATCCTCCGTCTGCTTCAACGGGCTCACTTCCCGATGGGTATCTATATAATCCCGTGTACGTACGTTAGCCTCAACTTCCTCATAACTTACATTCTCCCCTTTTTCTCTCAGTTCTTTATACCGGCGTTCCGCCCGCACTTCAGGCGAAGCCGTCATAAAAAACTTCACCTCAGCATCCGGAAAAACAACACTACCGATATCCCTTCCATCCATAATCACATTTTCCCGCTTCCCCAGTTCCCGTTGCTGAGCAACCAAAAATTCCCGCACAAAATCCACTGCAGCAACCATACTTACCTGATTAGATACCTCCATACTCCGGATTTCCCCTTCCACATACTCTCCGTTCAAATAAGTCTCATAAACCTGTGTAGCAGTATTATACCGGAAACCGATATGAATATTCTTCAGACACTCCCGCAAAGCTTCCAAATCCACTTTGCCCCCGTCAATCACCCCACTGCGTAAGGCGGCCAGAGTCACTGCCCGATACATCGCTCCCGTATCTATATAAGTGATTCTCAAACGGGAAGCAATCATCTTGGCTATGGTACTTTTCCCCGTAGAAGAATAGCCATCTACAGCTACTACAATCGTTTTTTGGTCCTTTTCCATAACGCGCACAAAGATAAAATATTTTTTGGTATTTATATACCTGTTTACACACCTATCCTTCAGAGCAAAATTGCTGCAATCGATAGAAATCAAAACTCCCCAAGGCTGTCATTTTATAAATAAAGCATTACTTTTGCAAAAACGCCGTTTTAACTATAATTTTCCAGACATGAAAATTCTTAAACCGCTTACTATCACCTTAAGTGCAATATTAGTTCTGTTGATTATCCTTACTTTTGTAACCCCTCCGATAGCCAAAAACTATATCGTAAAACACAGCAAAGAATTCATTGGCCGCCAAATTCAGATACAAGGCCTGTATCTGAATATTTTCACGGGTTATGCCCGCATCACAGGCTTCGAAATCTGGGAAAAGGACGAACAGGGTACTTTTGTCTCATTTGACACCTTATCCGTAGACATGAGTATACACCGGCTGTTAGCCAACGAAATCCGGATCAATCGCATTCATCTGGTCAACCCTCGCCTGAAAATATGGCAACAAGGTTCTGTCTTCAACTTCGATGACCTGATGGCTCTGGGGACTGACAACAGCATGTCCCAACCGACAGATTCCCTGCTTTCTCCCGAAGCATCCACAAACACCACCGGCCCAACGGCTCCTGTTGAAGGAATAATCATAGACACTACCAGTTCAGTATCATCTGCCGAAGGAATGACCATAGCCCTGTATGACATCAGCATACAGGAAGGACAAATCCAATACCAGGACCTCATCCGGAATTCCATCTGGGGAATGGATAATTTCAGCCTGCAAATCCCCGGTGTATATTTCAACGGCAAAAATACGGATGTGGGAATAGGTTTGAATTTTAATGATGGAGGCCACCTGCAAACTCAAATCCAGTACAATCTGGAAGCAAACACCTATCTGCTCGATATTGACCTAAGCAATTTTTCCATAGCTCCGGTGAAACCCTACCTGACCGATTTCCTGAAAATTAACGACATAAACGGACTGTTAACCACCCACCTGAACATTGAAGGAAACACCCGGCACGTAACAGATCTGAACATACGGGGATCCGTAAATCTGCGGCAACTATCCCTGACAGACCTCAGCAACAAACCTGTATTGGCTACCGATAGCCTTTCCATAGAAATGACAAGCATAAATCCGGAAAAAGCCGTTTTCCACTTCAACCGAATTGCAATCGACGGCCTCCGGAGCAGTTTCGAAATGCGCCCCGAAGGAAATACAATAACCGATTTATTGAACACTGAAACAACAGACTCTTCCTACTGCGAGGAACAGAATATTCCTCAAACGGCTTCCTCTGAAACAACAAAACAACCCCATTTTAAAATTGACACCTTCCGGATAAATCGTTCTCTCTTTGTTTTTGAGGATAAAACCCTCCACTCACCTTTTACATTCAATTTAGAAAACATCAACCTAAAAGCCGACGGTTTTTCGTTAGACCAGCAAAACAAAGTCAAAATAACCAGTAGCCTCAAAAACGGAGGAAAAATATCTTTCGTTTATGAAGGAAAAACAGATGATATCAGTAACACCAATTTAGTGCTCAACATCAAAAACCTTGACTTAAAAACTTTTACACCTTATAGTTTACAATATTTCGGATATCCGTTAAAAAAAGGCATACTGTCATTCAACAGTGTCAATGCCATCCAAAATAACATTCTGGACGGACGCAATAACCTCAACATAGCCAAATGTGAAGTAGACAACAAACAAAAAAAGCCCGAACCGGAATACAATATCCCTTTAAAAACAGCACTATACCTGATTAAAGATAAAGACGAACAGATTAAAACAAATCTGCCTGTGAAAGGCAACATCAACTCTCCGGAATTTTCTTATAAAAAAATCATATTTAAAACCCTCACCAACCTTCTGGTGAAAGTGGCAGTATCTCCCATTCAATTCCTGGCCGGCTCGCTCGGTCTTTCTTCTGATAAATTAGAAAACCTTCCGTTCGAAGCCACCCAAAACGACTTTACGCCGGAACAATTGACAAAAATCAACCTACTGGCAGAAATGCTTAAAGCAAAACCCGAAATGACTCTGGTAATGGAGCAATACGTAAACCTCCGGCAAAGCAAGGCCACCCTATCCCAATTCTATGTTAAGAGGAATTTCTATCTCCGGCAACATCCGGAAAAAACAAAAGAAACTCTACAACCCATAGATTATACCAAAATATTTGAAATGGATACAAAAGACCTCAGCTTCCTCACCTATGTCCGGGAGCAGGTAAATGAGGAATTGAAAAATGCCTCTCTGGAAGACCAGATTCTCTCTTTAGCCGATGCGGAACAACTGGAACAGTTAACCGGATTACTCAGCCAGAAACGCAATCAAACTTTAACGGAATATTTACTTCGTCAAGGAATTTCAGACCAAAACTTCCGGATAACCACAGCCCCGAAGGAAAAATTAACCCAATACACAGGCAAAAATTTATACACACTCAAACTGATTTTCGAAGGAGATGAACCGGCAACAGATTCCCCGGTAACGGCCGAACAAACAAAAAATCAAGGTATTTAAATACCCGAATCAATTCACTGTCTGAAGCAAACGGGAAGCCTGTATTTTCATCTGTTCATCCCCTTTCTCAGCTAAATTTCGGGCAATCATGGCATATTTCCGGGCGACCTGGCTAAAACCGCATCGCTGAGAAATGGTCACATAATTACAGATGGCTTCAAAATCAGACTTCGATTCCACCGTTTTCCCTGCCCACAATTGGATAACTTTCAACCTGGACACATCATGGATAAGTTCCAGGGCTCCGTTTGTAATTTCTTTAATCATTTGCCGATCCTCCGGAAAATAACGGAATAATTTCCGGGCCTTATAAAAATAATCCTCCGCATTTCGGGCAGCCTTTATCTCTCTGATATAAAAATAATCGTAAACAACATCATAATGTTCGTACCCGCACTCCCGGATTTTTTTCAACTCCAAATGAAAATTCGTCTGGTCTTTCTGATAAAAGGTCCCCAAATAAGACACCAAAGCATAATCCAATTTCTGAAAGACATCATCCATAGAAAAATGCTGCATAAATTTCGTCCGGTTCCTAAACACATACTGCAATTGAGGAGTGCGAATATCATTTACAAAATCCCGGACAATAACCCAATTGTACTCCTTATAATAGTCCGCCTCTGTCTGAGTCTGAAAATACCGGTCCAAAACTTCCTTTGCCGGCTTCCCTTCCCGCTTTAACTCCCTCAGCAACTGAATCGTAATCTGAGGATTGGCAGGATTTTCCTTAAAGGTACGCACTAAATTATCCAACTCTGAAGTAGCCTTTTCCATCCCCCAACCATAACCACAAAAAGCAACAAGAAAAAAAATTATACCTGTTATCCGATGCATCATCATTTAATCATCAATTTATACATCTATAAAACGCCTAAACAGGACAAAAGGGTGAAGTGAAAATGAATTTTAACTCACATTTTAACAGATTTTGAGCATAACAGTAACATATTGCAACTTTATACGATAAAAAAGTATAAATATGCAATTTAAAACGTTTCCATTCGTCGGGGACTTTTTTTAAAAATCTTAAAAACCGACCGGAATATCCAAAAATTTTAACAAAACTTGCTTAAAATGTCACAAATCCAACATCAAAAAGAAGATACATTCCCGTTTTCCTTTCAATCTCTCGCGCAGCTCCTTTATCCCCTGTCTCAATAAAGTTTTAATTGTATTCACTGAAACACCCAACTCTTCAGCAGCTTTTTTATATTGCTTCTCCTGTAATACCACACACTCCACCACCAAACGGGTTCTTTCCGGCAACTGTTGCAAAGCTTCCCGAAGAAGCTGTATTCCGGCTTCATCCATCCGTACAGCCTCTTCCCACGCAAGCTGTACGGAACACAATTCCTCCAAAGCAGTCACAGGCAACCTTTTTTTCTTTCTCCAATTAATACAGGCATTCCGGATAACAGTAAACAAGAAAGTTCCTAAAGCCCCGGCAACAACCCCGTCAAAAACTTTTGCTGACCATAACTTTATCATTTGCTCCTGAACCAAATCCTCAGCTTCCTGCAAATCATGCAAATAAGAATCAGCAAACACAACCATAGGCCTGTACCACCTTTCAAACAAGGCATCCATACCTTCCTCTTTCCCAGCCTTTAAAGCAATTAAAATTTCTCTTTCCTGCAACATGCTGATACAATTAAGCCAGAACAAATATAATAATTACTCTCTAAGAATACTTTTTTAAAGTTCATTTAACTTTCTCCAATAAACCTCCGGACAGAATTGTAAATGAAAATAATTAACTTTGCCAAAGTATCCAATCAATAACGAAAATATGAACCCCACCTTTTATATACTCCTGTTTTCAGCATACGAAGATAAAAACCGTAAAAATCCTTTGTCGGAACCTTTTGACACCCCCCACGAGGTTCCTCCATTTGACCGCATTCAGCTGAAAGATTATCTGCCGGCTTTCGAACAAGCCATTACTGAAGCCCGCAAGGATATCCGGAGAATTACAGAAAATACGGAACAAGCCAGTTTCGAAAACACAATAGCCACATTAGACCAGGCCGGCGAACAATTGAATATCATTTCTTCTGTTTTTTTCAACCTCAACTCAGCCTGTACAAATGAAGAAATGCAAAAAATTGCACAGCAAATCTCGCCCCGGTTAACTGAATACAGCAATAGCATTTACATGAATCCCCAACTCTTCCAAAGGGTGAAACAGGTTCATGATACCCCCCATTCATCGCTGACAGCAGAACAACAGACCCTTCTGGAAGATACCTGGAAAGCCTTTATCAAAGGAGGCGCCAACCTCCAGGGAAAAGACCGGCAGCGATTCCGGGAAATCAGCCAGGAACTGTCGCGCTTAAGCCTCCAGTTTGAAGAAAATACCTTGGCCGAAACAAACGGATTTACCCTTCATCTGACCGAAGAAAAAGACTTGTCCGGTCTTCCCGAAGACACAATAGAAGCTGCTGCCATGGCAGCAGAAGAAAAAAAACTGCCAGGCTGGCTGTTTACCTTACATGCGCCGAGCTACCTTCCTTTTCTGAAATATGCTGACAACCGGAAACTCCGGGAGAAGATGTTTCGTGCCTATACCTCCAGGGCAAATCAAAACAATGCCTACGACAACAAGGAGATTATCAAAAAAATGGTCTCCCTGCGTCTTGAGAAAGCACAGTTGTTAGGCTATAATACATATGCCGAGTATGTCTTAACTGACCGGATGGCAGAAAATACGGAAAACGTATTCGCTTTCCTGGGAGAATTGTTATCGGCTTCACTTCCTTTTGCGCAGGCAGAAAAAAAAGAAGTGGAAGAATTTGCCCGTAATCAAGGATTCTGCGAAGAACTTCAACGGTGGGACTGGAGTTACTATTCCAACAAACTAAAACAAGAAAAATATGCCCTCGACGATGAACTTCTAAAACCTTATTTCCAATTGGAGAATGTACAGAAAGGCGTATTTGATTTGGCCCATAAACTCTATGGCCTCACTTTCCGGGAAATGAATCATTTACCCAAATATCATGAAGACATCAAAACCTTTGAGGTATACGATTCCAATCAACAATTCCTGGCTATCCTATACACTGATTTCTTCCCCAGAGAAAGCAAAAGCGGCGGAGCATGGATGACTGAATTCCGGGGCCAAAGCAAACATCAAGGCAAGGACATTCGACCCCATGTTTCAATCGTCATGAATTTTAGTAAACCAACTAACAGTAAGCCCTCCCTCCTCACTTTTGACGAAGTGACAACCTTCCTCCATGAATTCGGACACGCCTTACACGGCATGTTATCCCAATGTACCTACAACTCCACTGCCGGAACGAATGTATATCGTGATTTTGTCGAACTTCCTTCTCAAATAATGGAAAACTGGGCACTTGAAAAAGAATGGCTGGACACTTGGGCCGTTCATTATCAAACCGGAGAAAAGATTCCTCAGGAGTACATCACTAAAATCCGGAATGCTGCCAACTTTCAAAGCGGATATCAAAGTGTACGCCAGTTAAGTTTCGGACTGGTAGACATGGCATGGCATACCCTGACCTCCCCCTTTAGCGGTTCCGTTGCCGACTTTGAAAACCAAGCCATGGCTTCCACCGAATTGTTCCCTGCCATAGAAGGAAATTGTTTTTCCACAGCCTTCGGACATATTTTCGGAGGAGGCTATGCAGCAGGCTACTACAGCTATAAATGGGCCGAAGTTTTGGATGCTGATGCCTTCTCCCTATTCAGACAGGAAGGTATTTTTGATTCCCACACCGCCACATCTTTCCGTAAAAACATATTGGAAAAAGGCGGATCCGAGCATCCTATGGTGTTATACAAACGCTTCCGGGGGCAGGAACCAACTATCCGGGCCCTTCTCGAAAGAAGCGGCATCATAACCGGCAAACACACCTGATAAAATCCGTATTCTACATCATTTTACCATACCCATTTTTCCGGCACATCACAACCAGATACTCCTCCCTGAAAATCCGTTTTCCCCAGAAAGTCATCATAACTCCCCTCAAAAAAAGATAAACTAAAAAAGCCAACCATAAAATATGATTGTTCGTACTTCCGGAACAGACATAATAAATTCCGAAGAAAGCCCCTGAGGCAACCAGTATAGCCCATAACATCTGGCGTGTTGCCGTAGCTCCGATCAGAATTCCATCCCATAAAAAAGCACCGAAACCGGCTAAAGGCACTGCCAACACCCAATAAAAATATTGACCGGCACCGAGAACCACTTCACGGTCATCGGTCAAAATCCCCAGGAAATGTCTTCCTCCTATCCCATACAACAAAGTAAACAGCAGGGCCAATGCACCTCCCCAACCAAACAAATTACGCACAGCATGCCGCAATTGCTTTAAATTACAGGCACCGATATATCGTCCGGCCAATGCTTCCGCCGCATAAGCAAATCCATCCATAATATAGGAGAAAAGCGTAAACAACTGCATCAAAAGGGTATTCACGGCCAAAATAACATCACCCTGACGGGCACCCGACGAAGTAAAAAAGGCAGTCACGGCAATCAGACACAGAGTTCGCAAAAAAATATCCCGGTTGACCGAAAAAAAACGCCGCATTGCAGCCAAATGTAAGCTCTCCCGAAAATCTATCCGACTCCACAAATATCCATATCGCCTCCACCAAAGCACTATCGCCATCGCAAGCCCGGACCATTCAGCCACCACTGTCCCCAATGCCACTCCTTCCACCTTCATCCCCAATCCAAAAACAAAAAAAAGACTGCAAACAATATTGATTAAATTTACTCCGATGGCAATATACATTGGGAAACGGGAGTTCTGCATGCCAATAAACCACCCCTTAAAACCGTACATCATCAGCACTGCCGGAGCTCCCCAGATACAAACCCTGAAATAGTCCACCGCAAACCGCTCCACTTCAGCTCCCGCATCCAGCAAATAAAAAGCAAGCCGCTCCACCGGATATTGAAGACACAAAACAGCCACCGCAGCCAACAGTCCCACTCCAAGAGCCTGAACAAGAACCCGCACTTCCGCTTCCGCATCCTTACGCCCGTATGCCTGGGAAGTCAAACCACTGGTCCCCATGCGGAGAAAGCCGAAATTCCAATACAGGATATTAAATAACAACCCGCCGACAGCTATCGCCCCGATATAAGCCGTAGCCCCCAGATGTCCGACAATAGTCACATCTATCAACCCCAGCAAAGGCACGGTAATATTGGAAACAATAGCCGGAACAGCTAAACTCAGAATTCGCCGGTTCATCACTACTCACTATATACATATCCGGGCCAACCCAACGAATAATAATAAGTATTCATCTGTGCCCACTTCGAATAAGGAATATAAGTCGACAATCCACTAAAATGTTCAGGAGATACGGAAACACCGAAAAACTTCCCGGTAGTGGCCTTATAGACCACCGTCCGGTCCAACACGGCCTGAAAAGCGGCATATTCTTCCGCAGAAGCCATATGGCGCATATAATCTCCCAAATCAAAAAAAACATCAGGCAAAAAAGAACTGCTCAAAGGATAACTCCAGGCATCGGCAAAATCAGTCCGTCCCTTTAAAATATCCCTCGCCTTCACCGCCAAAGCCTCCAATTCAGGCATTCTCACCAAAGAAACCATCGCAGAACGCCAGTACCCTCCATGAGCATGATAATTATAATAATCATAAAACTCCCGGCATACCTGTTTTAAATCCTCTTCTCCTCCCCAAAGGTAAGGTATCATTTTATCATAAGGGAAACCGTCAGCTATCACTTCAGCCGGAGCTGCAATCACATATTCCGTTTTATTTCTCAATTCATACAAAGATTCCACTGAAGCCATAAAACAGGCGTCGAACAGAATGAAATGGAAACCGCCGGGTAATCCTTGCCCTAACTCCCAAATATCCATATATTCCTTCCCAATCCCCTCAGACGGATGAAGGTCCTCTCCGAAATATTTCGTCCGGGGCATCTCTCCCCTCCGCTCATAAGAATGGTAATTACGGGGAAAGTTATACCCTTCGGGAAGCCAGGCCATGCCGTGCGACCACAATATCAAACCGTAAGAATCTGCCGGGTAAAGCCTCTTTACCTGCTCTACAACCCGACTCAATACTTTGACGGAAGCGGAATTTTCCTCCGCATAAACAGCAATGGTATCTAAACGGGGAACACCCGAACTGTTTTTCTCCACTGTCATCAACCGGGGAACATCATCATCAGAATCAAAATAAATCACCAACCTTCCCGATACCTTTTTCATACCCTCAAGCATCAGTTCTATATTGGCATAACCGTCGGAACTCAACGAATTATCCGCCGCCATATATACCAACACCGTACGGTCATAACTTACCGGATGGTCCTTATGACAGGCCGTCAAACCTGCACAACAGAGAATGATTACTTTTATCTTCTTCAAAAGCTGCATAATGCTCTTATTTTAATGCCTAAAATTAACAAAAAGTATGGGGAACACAAAATCAAATCCTCCTTATAATTTTTACATTTTCCCCGGTAACCTTTTAAATTCAAATCATTATATTTGCACCTTAAAAAATCTATAAAATACGTAAGGATAAACCAACTTCTATGCAACCTGTCATATATCCTGTTGAAAAAGAAAAACTTATTGCCGAGCTAACAGAAGAAAGATTCGTACGGAAAACAAACAAAGCCGGAAATGAGATTTATACCTTCAATTTTAAAAATTCTCCCAACCTGATGAAAGAAGTGGGACGAATCCGGGAACTGACTTTCAGAAGTGCAGGCGGAGGTACAGGAAAAGACACCGACATTGATGAATTCGACATTCATGAAACCTCTCCCTACGAACAACTGATCGTATGGGATCCCCAGGAGAAGGAGATTATAGGAGGTTATCGCTATATCCTGTGCAATCACTTAGACCGGAATGCCGAAGGAGAACCCAATCTGGCAACATCGGAACTATTCCGCTTTTCCGAACCTTTTAAAGAAAATTACCTCCCCCGTATGATTGAGCTGGGACGGTCTTTCGTTCACCCGCTCTACCAATCAACAAAGATGGGCAGAAAATCCGTGTTTGCACTGGATAACCTATGGGACGGACTGGGTGCCCTGACGGTAGACCACCCCGAAATAGAATATTTTTTCGGGAAAGTTACCATGTACACCAGTTTCAATATCCAAGCCCGGAATATGATTTTGTTCTTTATGAAAAAATATTTCAATGACGTGGAAAATCTGGTCTCACCAATCCATCCCCTGGAAATTCATATTGACGAAAAACAAATGCAGCAAATCTTTACCGGAACGGACTACAACGAAGACTATAAAATCCTATCCCGCTATGTCAGAGAATTGGGTGAAAATATCCCCCCTTTGGTAAACGCATACATGAGTCTCTCCCCCTCTATGAAAATGTTCGGGACAGCTGTTAACCCTGGCTTCGGAGGAGTGGAAGAAACTGCTATCCTAATCAAAATAGCCGATGTATACGAAGCCAAAAAAAAGCGGCATATCGCTACCTATATTCCTAACTTATTGAATAAACTAAAAAGCAGGAAATAAGGAATAAAAAATCCTGCCTGTCGGAAAAAGCAAGCAAAGTTTTTTTTAACGTAAAAAAAAGTTACCTGGGTATCAGGTAACTTTTTTACAATAACTTATTTCCTAAAGATATTTATTCTTCCGTATCGTTCTTAACACCCGCTATTTGTTCTACATTCAAATCACTTTCATTGCTATTGGAAGCAATATCGTAATGTTTCAACTGATTTCGGGTCAATTCCTCATTCATGGTACGATTCTGATAAACATCCATCGCCAGATAAACAGCATTTCGCATAGCAGATTCATCTCCGATTCCCTGCCCTACAATATCATAAGCAGTTCCATGTACCGTAGAAGTATAAACAACAGGTAAACCAGCCAACAATACGGCTCCTGTATTTCCCTCTATCGTCTTAAACGGAATCATCCCCTGGTCATGATACATCGCCAGAATCACATCAAATTTTTCAAACTCAATCCCGCAAAACAGACTATCGGGAGCATACGGACCCAATGCCATAATGCCATTATCACGGGCTTTCTCTATTGCCGGCATAATGATATTTCTTTCCTCTTCACCATACATACACCCCTCACCAACATGCGGATTCAATCCCAAAACAGCAATTCGGGGCTTACGGATTGTAAAATCCCTTTGCAGACAGCTATTCAATAATTTCAACTTGTAAAATATATTATTTACAGAAATCTGCTCACTCACCTCCCGGAAAGGCAAATGATGGGTAACAAATCCCATCTTCATCTTTTCACCCACCAGCAAGGGCATCACATTACGTGCATCATAACGGGCTGCTAAAAAAGCCGGACAACTCTCCGCCGGCTGAAAAGAACGGCATCCCTGCGGAGCCCCTACCAACACCTGTATATCTTCCCGGTCCAAGGCATCCAAAGCCACTTTTAAAGCCGTCATAGCAGCCTCGTCCGACTCTGCTGTCTCCTGACCCAGGTCTACCTTGATCGCATCGTCTACACAATTAACAATATTACAGCGTTTGGCATTAGCCTCCTGGGCCTTTTGTATGCTATTTAAATTAAAATTTTCGATATTCAGGACTTTCCGATGATAAGCGGCTACTTTCGAAGAACCGAAAAGCACAGGCGTACAAACCTCACACATCTTATTTTCCGCCATCATTTTTATAATCAACTCATAGCCTATACCATTCACATCCCCATGAGTGATTCCAACAAGTAATCTGTTATCCATAAATGAAACTATTTTATGAATTGCAAATATATAAAATTATAAACAAAGTCAGAATAACAATTGAAACAGCATTATTACAAAAAAATAAAACTGCCATACTGGTAGATCCCAGCATGGCAGTTCTCTTGTATTCATTCCGAAAATCAATCTGCACTTTCCTGATTGTCATCTTCCGGTTTCTCAGGCCGGGATTCACCATGTTCCCGTCTTTCACCACGGTCGTGACGCATCGGACGTTCCCGTCTTTCTCCCCGCTCCGGACGCTCTCCGCGCGAACGTTCCGGACGTTCAGTCCATCCTTCCGGTTTCGGCAACAAAGCCTTATGCGACAAACGAAGTTTTCCGGTTTTAGGGTCCACCTCCAATAACTTCACCTGAATACGGTCCCCTTCCTTCAACACGTCCTCCACTTTCTCAATCCGTTTGTAATCAATCTCAGAAACATGCAGCAAACCGTCTTTTCCCGGCAATATCTCAACAAAGGCTCCGAAAGGCATAATGGATTTCACCACCCCGTCATACACTTCTCCGACTTCCGGTTTCGCCACAATAGCACGAATCCGCGCCAAAGCCAAATCAATGGACTCCTTATTGGTTGCAGCCACATCCACAATACCCTTATTACCTACCTCTTCAATATTGATCGTAGCACCAGACTTTTCCTGAATATCCTGAATGATTTTTCCACCAGGACCAATCAACGCACCAATCTGATCTTTATCAATGGTAACGGTCACAATACGCGGAGCATGCGGCTTCAGGTCTTCACGAGGAGCCGGCATCGTTTCAGTAATGATATCCATAATATGCATCCGTCCCCGTTTTGCCTGTTCCAATGCCTGTTCCATAATCTCATAAGACAAACCATCCACCTTGATGTCCATCTGAGTAGCCGTAATACCGTCACGGGTTCCGGTCACCTTGAAGTCCATATCACCGAGGTGGTCTTCATCTCCCAGAATATCAGACAGAACGGCATATTTAGCACATCCTTTATCAGTAATCAATCCCATAGCTATGCCGGTTACCGGTTTTTTCATAGGCACACCGGCATCCATCAACGCCAAAGTTCCGGCACATACCGTCGCCATAGAAGACGAACCGTTAGATTCCAGAATATCGGATACGACACGTATAGTATAAGGAAAATCTTGCGGTATCATCGGTTTCAGAGCCCGGAAAGCCAGGTTTCCATGACCGATCTCACGACGGCCTACCCCACGCGAAGCTTTTGCCTCACCCGTTGAAAACGGAGGGAAATTATAGTGCAATAAAAATCTTTCCTTTCCTTGAATAGTAGCCTCATCAATGAGCTTCTCATCCAATTTGGTACCCAAAGTCACAGTAGACAAAGACTGAGTTTCACCCCGGGTAAAGATAGAAGAACCGTGAGGACCAGGAAGATACCCTACTTCACACCAGATCGGACGAATCTGTTCCGTAGTACGCCCATCCAAACGGACTCCTTCATCCAAAATCATCCGACGCATGGCCTCCTTCTCTACATCATGATAATAACGGGCTACTAAATTTTTCTTAGTCTCCTGCTCTTCTTCCGACAACGAAGCCAAATATTCAGCCCGTACACCATCCAGCAACTCCCCGCGCAAATGCTTGTTGGCATTACATTGACGAGCTACATCGTAAGCCTTCTGATAGCACTTGTCCCAAATATCTTTACGTAATTCTTCATCATTCACCTCATGGCAATAAGTGCGCTTTTCCTTACCGACAGCAGCAGCCAATTCCTTCTGTACAAGACATTGTTCCTTAATTGCAGCATGGGCGAATTTGATGGCATCCAGCATCTCTTTTTCAGATACCTCGTTCATTTCTCCTTCCACCATCATGATATTTTCATAGGTAGCTCCCACCATAATATCCAAATCAGCATTTTTCAATGCAGAAGCGGTAGGATTAATGACAAACTCCCCGTTGATACGAGCCACACGCACTTCAGAAATCGGACCATGGAAAGGAACATCACTAACAGCAATAGCAGCTGATGCAGCCAAACCAGCCAAAGCATCCGGCATTGATTCCTCGTCAGCAGAATACAGAGTCACCTGGACAAAAGTCTCTGCATGATAATCGTCCGGAAACAAAGGACGTAAAGCACGATCCACCAACCGAGACACCAAAATCTCATAATCAGAAGATTTTCCTTCTCTCCGTGTAAAACCTCCGGGGAAACGACCGACAGATGCAAATTTCTCTTTATAATCCACGGACAAAGGCATAAAATCCACATCAGGACCTGCATCCTGAGCAGAAACTACCGTGGCAAGCAACATCGTGTTGCCCATTTTCACCATAACGGCTCCATCGGCCTGCTTAGCCAATTTTCCGGTTTCCAGTGTAATTACTCTTCCGTCAGCCAGAGTAATAGTCTTTTCAATAACGTTCATAACAACTTAACGGTTAAAATTTTTACGGAATTCTTTTCAAGGGAGGGAGGAGGGAGGATAAAAACAAGCCCGGTCGAAGCCGGGCTTGCGGAAAACGTATTTTTTATTTACGTATATTCAATGCTTTGATAATCGCACGATATCTTTCAATGTCGCGGTCTTTCAGATAGTCCAGCAATGAGCGGCGTTTTCCAACTAATTTAATCAGAGCTTTCTGAGTTCCGAAGTCTTTGTGATTTTTCTTCAGATGCTCTGTCAAATGACTGATACGGTAGGAAAATAAAGCAATCTGAGATTCCGCAGAACCAGTGTCTTTATTAGACTTTCCGTACTGAGAAAAAAGGTCTTGTTTTTTTTCTGCTGATAAATACATGATTTCTAATTCTTTAAATTGAATAATATCGTTTAAACGCCGCAAAGATACTGATTTCTCTCGAATTTGCAAAAGAAGCTCCAATTAATATTTCAGAAACCACATATTTAAATAAAATCAGAGGACACACCACTTCTGCCCCCGAAGGGGCCTCCTAAAATCTCCCATAAAACTTCAAGACTTATTTTCATTCATTCATCATTTCCCGCAATATGGTTTCCGCTTCCACCACTTTCTCTTCCTCCATTCCCTTTTCCTTCAGTTCTTCTACCATCTTCCAAGTGGAAAAAACGGAAAAACCGACCCCTTAAAAACGGATGAAGGTGACCCTTGGAAAACGGTCCAAACCGTCCCCAGA
>NZ_QWEL01000005.1 GCF_009935865.1 Odoribacter sp. Z80 | reverse complement strand
GTCCAATTAAATCCTGATTTAATTAGACCATATTTTCCAATAAAATTTATCCGTTATTTCACAAGCGCCCAAAATGTATTCTGAAAACACCCGGCGTATAGCCCAAAACACAGCCATGCTTTATGTTCGTATGCTGTTGATTATGGTGGTAACGTTGTATACGTCACGGGTCGTGTTGAACGTATTGGGAGTGGAAGATTACGGAATTTACAACGTCGTGGGAGGTATTGTAGTGATGTTTTCATTTTTGAACGGGGCGATGTCTCAGGCTACACAACGCTTCTTAGCTTTTGAAATCGGGCGGAAAGATACAGAACAATTACAAAAAGTGTTCAGCATCTCTTTGATACTGCATGCCGGAGTTGCAGTGCTTGTTTTTTTATTGGCGCAGACATTGGGGGTATGGTTCCTGAATACGCAGATGAATATTCCGGCAGAGCGGATGGAGGCCGCCCGTTGGATTTACCAGTTCGCTATCTTTTCGTTTATGGTGAATGTACTCCAGGTTCCTTATAATGCAACCATTATTGCATACGAACGGATGTACGTTTATGCTTATATCAGCATTATAGAATCGGCATTAAAGTTATTGGTGGCTTTTATTCTGATATGGGTTACCTTTGATAAACTGAAATTATATGCTGTGCTGGTATTTGGAGTAAATGCGTTGATCGCGTTTTCTTACCGAATTTATTGTAAATGGAAAATTAAGACTTGTCGTTATCATTTTGTACGGGATAGAAAATTGTATAAGACTTTAACGGGATTTGCCGGATGGAATCTTTTCGGAACGCTTGCCTGGCTGACAAAATCACAAGGCCTAAACATTATTCTGAATATTTTTTTCGGGCCCTTACTGAATGCAGCTTATGGAATTGCCAATCAAGTGAACACGGCAGTCAATAGTTTTGTACAAAATTTTTCGACGGCCTTGAATCCTCAAATTGTAAAATCATATGCCGCCGGAGATTTATCTTATACTGTTATACTTTTATTCCGGGGGGCTCGTTTTTCTTTTTACTTATTTTTGTTTTTCGCCGTTCCCTTGCTGATAGAGACAGAAATTATTCTGAAATGGTGGCTTAAAAACGTGCCGGAATATGCGGTTGTATTTACCCGCCTTGTGATGGTAAATTCCATGTTGGAGTCTTTTGCCTATACAATGGGAACAGCCATTCAGGCTACGGGAAAAAATAAATGGTATCAGTTTATTGTGGGAAGTAGCATTTTGTTGAATTTGCCATTGGCTTATCTGTTTCTTTCCTGGGGATATGCACCAGCAGTCGTTTGGGTTATCTCAATATGTGTTTCTGTGATAACTCTTTTTCAACGCTTGTTGATTTTACGCCACTTTTATCGTTTTTCGCTTTTTCGTTTCTCCTTCAACGTTTTTTTCAAATCGGCGGGAATTGCATTTATTAGCTGCATTATTCCTTATTTTTTTCATTGCTATTTGAATGAAAGCTGGGGAAAATGGATAATAGTAACAGGTGTCAGTTTAGTAGCTGTTTCTTTTTTTGTTTACTTTTTGGGATTGACTCATGAGGAAAGAGACTATTTGTTGAAATTTTTAAAACGCCGTTTGAAAAATGAGGGTAAAAAAATGGTGTAGCGTTACGGGTTAATCGTATTGGGGTGTGCCATAACAGTGTCTTCCTCCTAATTGGTTTGTAAAATATAATTTGGAAAAAAGTATAAAATGGTTGAGAGAGCACAATTATGAGTTCGTTTTTTTAGAATAAAGGAGTTATGGAGAAAATCAAACGGTTTATTAATTGTTCAGTTCCCGTTAATACGTGTACATTACGTTGTCATTATTGTTACATTACACAGACGGGAAAATTTTCTGAAAAATTACCGGTTTTAAAATATACAGCCGAACATATCGGCAAGGCTTTATCCCGGGAGCGTATGGGCGGGATTTGTCATATTAATATGTGCGGAGGTGGGGAAACATTGCTTCCTCCGGAATTACCTGCTATTATCCGGGTACTTTTAGAAGAGGGACACTATATCATGGTTATAACGAATGGAACCGTGTCAAAACGATTTGATGAAATCGTGACATTCCCCAAAGAGTTGTTGTCTCATTTGTGTTTCAAGTTTTCTTTTCATTATCTGGAATTGAAAAAAAGAAAACTGATGGATAAATTTTTTGATAATATCCGTAAGGTAAAAAATGCCGGTTGTTCTTTTTCTTTAGAGGTTACACCTTCTGATGAGCTTATCCCATATATTGATGAGATGAAAGAAGTTTGTTTGCAAGAAGTGGGGGCTTTGTGTCATGTGACAGTAGCGCGGGATGAATCGAAGACTGGGTTCCCCATTTTAACAAACTATTCCCGAAAGGAATATCATTCTATATGGAATACTTTCCAATCCCCGATGTTTGATTTTAAACTTTCTGTCTTCGGGGAAAAGAGGAAAGAGTTTTGTTATGCCGGTGATTGGTCTTTTTACCTGAATTTAGGAACAGGAGATGTTCGCCCTTGCTATAATTACTATATTTCCCAGAATATATTTGAGGATTTGAACCGGCCCGTAAAGTTTGTTGCTGTAGGAAAACATTGCCGTGAAGCCCATTGTTTTAATGCCCACGCATTGATGACTTTAGGTGTAATTCCGGAGCTGAATACCCCTCCTTATTCTGTTATAAGGAATAGAAAATGTATGAATGGAGACGAGTGGTTAACTCCGGAAATGAATGAATTTATAAGTCATAAACTGGTAGAAGCTAATCGGGTATATTCATTTTGGGAAAAACAGTTCTCCACTTTTATGTATTATTATTTGGGCGGGGTAAGTTTTCTCCGGCACATTCGGAAACGCATAAGACAAAAATAGTTGTTTTATGAATTCAAGTGAGAAGATAGAAATTTTGAAATCCCGGATTGAGGAGGTATTGCGTCCTTTGATAGACCGTGATTATGTGTTGTTGGAACTACCTTATTACGAGAATATCGGGGATATCCTGATTTGGGAAGGAGAACGTCATTTTTTGGAGAAATTACCCTATAGGTGTTTGTACAAAGCTTCTCTTTTCAGCTACGATTCCAATTATGTCATTCCGACGGACGCCATTATTTTATTGCAGGGAGGCGGAAATTTCGGGGATGTCTGGAAACGTTCTCAAAAGTTTCGTTTGCAGATTATCGAAAAGTATGCGAAGAACAGAATCATTATTTTCCCTCAAACGGTTTTTTATGAGGATGAAGCTGTTTTTCAAGAAGAAGCCCGGAGAATGGCAGAGCATAAGCAATTGACCATTTGTGCCAGGGACCAGCAATCGTTCGATTTGCTTCAGAGCCGTTTTCAGAATGAGATATTATTGCTACCGGATATGGCTTTTTGTATTTCCATAGACAAGCTGGCAAAATATAAAAAAAGAGAACAAAATAAGATTTTGTTTTTAAAGCGTAAGGATAAGGAATTCAAAGAAATTTCGCCGGGTGATTTACCCTTTCCTGTTATGGTTACTTCGGATTGGCCTACGTATGAACGCAGATTTGTTTTTAACCTGATTATGCGTTTATCGGAGAAGGTTAAAAATGTTTTGGCACGTATGGGGCTATCGGGCTCTTGTTGGGGAAAGTGGATTGATTTTTATGCCGACAGGGTTTATCGGAAAAAAATGTTAAAGGTAGGCGTTGGATTTGTCAGTTCTTATAAAAGGGTGTATACGACTCGTTTGCATGTTGCCATTTTGGCTATTTTGTTAGGAAAGGAATGTTTCTTTCTGGATAATTCTTATGGTAAAAATAGCGGATTTTATCATACATGGCTGGAAGAAATGAAGAATGTTCATTTTGTAGAGTAGATTATGCTTGTAAGTGTTATTCTTCCTGCCTATAATGCACAAGATACCATTGCGGAGAGTATTGACAGTATTTTGAATCAGTCTTTTCGTGATTTTGAATTGATTGTCATAAATGACGGATCGACAGATGCAACCGAAAAAGTCATAGCACAGTATGATGATTCCCGAATTCGTTATTTTGCCAATCCGGGTAATCAGGGGTTAATATATACCTTGAACCGTGGTTTGGAATTATCACAAGGCAAGTATATTGCAAGAATGGATGCTGATGACATTTCTTTACCTGCCCGTTTTGAAAAGCAAGTACGAATTTTGGAGGAACATCCTGAAATTATTGTTTGCGGAACTCAAATAAAGGGATTCGGACTTTCGAAGGCTTCAAAATATATATTTACGGCAAAAGAAAAGTCAGGGGAGTTGAAATCCTGGCTGCTTAAATATCCCTGTTTTGCACATCCTTCTGTGATGATCAGACGTCAGGTTTTGACTGAGCATCATATTTGTTATGATAAGGATTATTTGCATGCGGAGGATTATAAACTCTGGGTAGATTTAAGCAGTTACGGGGATTTTTACAATATTCAGGAGGTATTGTTAAGATACCGGATTTCGGACACACAGATTACGCAAAAGAATAATTTCAAGCAAGCTGAGGGGGCAAGAAAGTGCCGTAGGGAATATATAGAGAAATTTTGTCGGGATGAATTTATAACCCGTTCTGTCAGAGAGGATAAAATTACAGTAAATACGCTGAAAGCGGCTAAACGGTATTTATCAAAAGAACTTTTGGAAGTTCTCTATATGTCACTGAGTCAATATACGCTGAAAGAGTTTTTGTATTTTGTTCAGTCCGGGGATTTTTTTAAGTGGGGGGTAGGTATTAATCTGGCCATTCTGAAAAGATTTTTATGTGGCAAGAATCCGGTTCTTTAATGGGGAATAGTGCATATAAGCTTTTAACCAAAGCTTTATTCTTTTCCGTTTTTTTAATATTTATATCTTTATCGCCGGGAGAAGATTCATTCACTATTGTATTTTTAGAGCAATCCTATATCCGTTTTTTGGTTTATGGGATTTCTTTTCTGTTTTTAATTCTATTTCTTATTCATAACGGTATTTATTTGAGGAAAAGGGTATTTTATACCTTACTAATGGTATTGGGTGCTATTGTTGCCCTCCAATTATACCGTAGTTTTTTTGATGTAAATGACTTTTTCAAAATTTTAATACTACTTCCTTTTTTGTTTATTGAGAGAGTAAACGTATCTGATTTAAGAAACAGGAAATTATTTTTTGCAGGAGTATTTGCATTTTTTTTATTATTTAGTTTGTTATATGGGGTACGTGAGGACGGACGTTTGGTATACAATTCTTATGATCCGAACTATTCTGCTATCTACGTTTTGTTTGCTTTCCTGATGGCTCAGAAAATGGGTGAAAAAACATTTTCAATATTGTTTTTGATTTTAGGTATTTTGACCTTTAGCCGGAATTTTATTTTAGCAATACTGGTTTTTTATATAATCCGCAGATTAAAACAGAATACGTTCATTAAAAAATTATTATTAAAAATCAGATTATTTCCTTTTTTTATAATTACTAATATAACCCTCTCCCTTATAGGTTTTGCGATAATAAGTTTATTTGAGCCTGTTTCCGGGCGCGGAGGTGTTTCATTAAATGATGGTTCGAACAGATTACGATTCACTTATGCAGTGGAAGGGGTATTATATTCAATTTCCGGAAGAGAAGCTTTGCTGCTTGGTGCTGGGGATAAGTATTGGCCTGCAAGTAAAGGAGGTACGGGAAAAGCAGAAATATCAGGACGGGTACATAATTCCTTTTTAGATTGTATAGCCATAAAAGGCACTATTTATACTTTAATATATGTCTTTTTTATTTTTTCGATTGTAAAAGAGAAGTATCAGGATGACAATTATGAATATGTTTTTTCATTTCTCTTTGCCATGTTTTTTTTAGGTGATTTATTGGGAGGATTATATGTTTATTGTTGGTGCTTCATTCTCTCGTTACAACGAAAAAATAATGTTAAGTTACTGATTCATCAATCGTGAGTTTATGGACTTTGTTCAATTGTGGGTAGATAGCAATGATACTGAATGGCAGGCTGAATTTAAGCGGTATGCAGCCATAAATAACGGTGATAAACGGGATGTCCGTTACAGGGATTGGGAGAACTTGAAATATTGGTTCCGAGGGATTGAGAAATTTGCTCCATGGGTGGAACGGGTACATTTGGTTACTTGCGGGCATTATCCGGATTGGCTGAATTTGAATTGTCCGAAGCTGAATTTTGTCAGGCATTCGGATTTTATTCCTTCTTCCTGGCTTCCCACGTTTAATGTAAATACAATAGAACTTAATCTTCACCGGATTAAAGGTTTGGCAGAAGATTTCGTTTTTTTTAATGACGATTTGTTTCTTCTTGACAAGGTCGTCCCGGAACGTTTTTTTAAGAAAGGCTTACCTTGTGACATGGCAGTGCTGAATCCGGTGGAGACGGACCAGTTAGGACATATTGTTCTGAATGATTTGGAAATTATCAATAAACACTTCTGTTTGCATACTGTCATCAGAAAGCATTGGTACAAGTGGTTTAATTTTCATAACAGACTGAATAATTTAAGGACGTTGGCCCTTCTTCCCTGGAACCGATTCACAGGACTGCAGAATCCCCATTTCCCGAACGCTTACAAGAAATCGCTATTTCAGGAGATTTGGGAAAAGGAAGGAAGCATTTTGGAAAAGACATGTTGTTCCCGGTTTCGCGAAATTCATAATGTGAATCAATATTTGTTCCGTTATTGGCAGTTGGTTTCAGGAACTTTCTTTCCTGTTAATGTGTTGAAGGATTCCCGGTATTTTTTGTTGGAAGATTCAAATGTAGAAGCCATCAGTCAGTTTATCCGGAAACAACATAAAGCAATTATCTGTCTGAACGACGGGGAATTATCCGATTTTGAGGGGGCCAAGAGAAAAATAAACGACGCTTTCGGGGTTATTCTGCCAGAGAAATCCTCTTTTGAGAATTGATGGAGACAATCAGTGTCATCATACCGGTTTATAATGCGGAAAAATACTTAGAGCGTTGTATAGATTCCGTTCTTGCCCAGGATTATTCCAACTTGGAAATTATTTTAATCAATGACGGCTCTTCCGACAATTCAGGCCGTATCTGTGATGTCTATCAATCAAAAGACAGCCGCATACGGGTCATCCATAAAAAAAACGGGGGAGCTGCTTCGGCACGTAATTGCGGTTTGGAAATCGCTTCGGGAGAGTATATCGGTTTTGTCGATAGTGATGACTGGATTGCAGAAGATATGTACAAATATCTTGTGGAGTTATTGGAAGATACGAAAAGTGACGTCGCTGCAATCCGATGTGTCTTGGCTGACAAACCGATGTACGTGAAGCAAAAAGAAGTGACTTATCAATGTTTTGACGGAAATGAGATCATTCATGATTTCCTTTTCCAAGGGGCTTGTTCTTCTGTTGGAAGTTATTCGTTATGCTGTAATTTGTTTAAAAAAAGTCTATTCACAGGGTTGCGGCTGCCGGAAGGAAAAATCGGGGAGGACATAGCCATTCAATATGAAATATTACAACGTGCTTCCCGGATGGTGAAAAGCAATAAGGCAGGTTATTTTTATTTTCAAGGCGAGCAAAGTGTTTCGGTAGGAGGTTTGAAACAAAATTATGCAGATTTATTGGAAGCTTATGAACAGCTATATGTTTTTGCTCTTGATTCCGGGATAGTGGAAAATGTTTATTTAGCAGAGGTTATACGAAAACGGGCAAGTTTTTCCATTTTAGCGAAAATCGCTTATTACGGAATAGCAGACACCTGTTTAGACCGGAAACGGATTATTGCCGAACATACGAAAATACTTCGGAGTAAATATTCATTTTTGATGAGGTCTCCGATTGCATTAAATAGAAAACTCATGATAAGCGTGTTATGTATCCATTTTAATTTATTGAGATGGCCACTTGCCGTTTATCGTTTTTTAGTGAATAAATAGTATGCAGTTGGCAGTTATTATGTCATTATATAAAAATGACACGGTTATCCATGTAAAGGAGGCTGTAAAAAGTCTTTTCTATCAGACTTTCCCGGAATTTGATTTATACATACAATTTGACGGACCGGTTCAGAAAGAGGTGGAGTCTTACATTAACGGTATTCAAAAAAGGAATGTCTATGTGTTAAGAAGAGAAGTAAATAAAGGACTGGCTTTTTCTTTAAATGAATTACTGAATGTAGTTTTAGATAAAGGATATTCGTATATCGCCCGCATGGATGCCGATGATATTTCAATGCCTGAGCGCTTTGAAAAGCAGATTACATATATGGAACAGCATCCTGAGATTGATTGTTTGGGCACGTGGGCAATAGAAATCGATGCCGGCGAGAATGAGTATTTCAGAAAACAAATGCCTGTGAATCATGACGAATGCCTGAATTTTTTCAAGAAACGGGATTGTATGATTCATCCGACAGTTATGTTTAGACGCTCTTATTTTGAAAAAGCCGGGCTTTATCCGGAAGATACTTATTTTGGTGAAGATACCATGATGTGGGCTAAGGGATTTCGTGCCGGGTGCCGGTTTGCCAATTTGCCGGACTACCTTTTTAAATTCAGATTGGACGAGAATTTTTTCCAGCGGAGAAGAGGCTGGAAGCATGCTAAATCCATATTTACCCTAAGAAAAAAAGTGAATAAAGCCTTAAACTTTGACATACAGGCAAATCTATATGCCTGCCTGTATGCTTTAGCCAAGTTAATGCCAGAAAAACTGCTTAATTTGATTTATCGGTTTTTGAGATAATGCGCACTTCTCTTTAATATACTGATTCTAAGAATATTTATATTTTCATTTATCCATCTTTTATTTATGAAAATCCCTTTTTCCTTGCCTGTCATTGATGAGGAGGTTATTGCGGAGATGCAAGACACCCTCACCCATACCGGTTGGTTAACGACAGGACCTAAAGCAAGGGCTTTAGAAGAAGAAATCCGGCAGTTCACGGGTGGTGAAGCTGTCTTATGTGTGAATTCCTGGACTTCCGGGGCTATGCTGATGTTGCGTTGGTTGGGAGTAGGCCCAGGAGATGAGGTCATCATTCCGGCATATACTTACAGTGCCACAGCTCTATGCGCCATGAATATGGGGGCTAAAGTGGTGATGGTGGATGTGAAAGATGATTTTACCATCGATCCGGCAAAGATAAAAGCCGCCATCAATGAACATACCAAGGTAGTGCTTCCGGTAGACATTGGCGGTTATCCGTGTGATTATGATACCATACGTGAAGTGCTGGCAGCTCCCGAAGTAAAAGCATTGTACCGGGCAGAATCGGAAAAACAAAAGCAATTGGGACGTATTCTGGTTCTGGCAGACGCCGCCCATTCTTTGGGAGCTTGCTATAAAGGAAAGACTTCCGGCACAATAGCGGACGTAACTGTTTTTTCTTTGCATTCGGTTAAAAATATCACGACAGGAGAAGGAGGAGCCATTGTCTTGAATTTGCCGTTTCCGTTTGACAACCAGCAGGAACTGACTTTTTTAAGGGCTTTGGCTTTGAACGGACAAAATAAGAGCGCCTTTGAAAAGAACCAACCGGGAGCCTGGCGTTACGATATTATTGACCAAGGATTAAAAGTAAACATGCCGGATTTATGTGCAAGCGTCGGGTTGGCTCAAATGAGAAAATACCGGCAGGAACTTTTACCGGAACGGAAAGAAATCTTCGAATTCTATATAAAAGAATTCTCCTCACAGGAATGGGCTATCCTTCCCCCTTATCATGATCAGTATGCAGAAAGTTCTTATCATCTGTTTCTGTTGAGAATAAAAGGATTTGACGAAGCCCACCGGGATGCCATGATTCAATATATCAGCGAAAAAGGAGTCGGTGTGAATGTTCACTACATTCCAATGGCTATGTTAACCTTGTTTAAGTCCCGGGGATATAATATTGAAGATTATCCCAACACTTACCGACTGTATGCCAATGAGATTTCTTTGCCTATTTACAACCATTTGTCAAAAGAACAATTGCGTACTGTAGTAGATACCGTCATTGAAGCTTATAAAGCTGTAAAATAGTTTCTTTTATGTACAAACTCTTAAAATATGTCTCTGACGTATTCCTGGCTTTGCTTATTCTGGGATGCGTATGGTGGTTTCTGGTGCCCTGCATGTTGATTCTTTGGTGCACAGGTGAACACAAAGTGTGGTATCTGCAAAAACGGGTAGGTTATCAGAACCGGATATTTTCGATTTTCAAATTTGCTACGATGTTGAAAAATTCCCCGAATATGGGAACAGGAAGCCTGACTACCCGCAATGACCCGCGTGTGTTGCCGTTCGGCCGTTTTTTGCGCAAAACGAAAATCAATGAACTGCCCCAGATTTTCAATGTATTGAATGGAACGATGAGCATGGTGGGGCCCCGGCCTCAGATGGAGGTAGATTTTAAACGTTTCCCGGAACATATACAACAAATGATTTACAAAGTTCGTCCCGGAATTACCGGTATTGGTTCCATCGTATTCAGGGATGAAGAACGTTTCCTCTCGCAGCCGGATATAAATCCGATTGCTTTTTACACGGAAAAGATTGCACCTTACAAAGGAGAATTGGAAATCTGGTATCAGAAACATGCCTCGTTGCGACTGGATCTGAAATTAATGTTCCTGACAATCTGGGTCATTGTGAACCCCAAGAGCAATTTGCCTTTCCGGTGGCTGAAAGGTTTGCCAGAGCGACCGGATTACCTGAAATAAATGTATCATCTAAATTAAGACAAACCGCATGCTGAATGTCAATCAATTTATAGCCGACGCGATTACCGGTCGCCGGGAAAGTATGTTTGCCCGGGATATCGAAGCAAACAAGGCCCGCTTAAGAGAAGAAATCGAAGGAAAAAGTGTACTGGTCATCGGTGGAGCCGGCACAATCGGTTCTTCATACATCAGGGCCATACTACCCTTCCGGCCTTCCAAATTGATGGTGGTGGATATTAATGAAAACGGACTGACGGAATTAACCCGCGATTTACGTTCCACTTACGGAATGTATGTCCCGGAGGAATACCGCACCTATCCTCTCAATTTTGCCGACCCGATTTTTGAACACATTTTCCGGTCGGAAAAAGGTTTTGACATTGTAGCAAATTTCTCCGCTCACAAACACGTGAGGAGTGAGAAAGATAAATATTCGGTCCGGGCACTACTTGAAAATAACGTTCTGAAAGCCCGGAAACTGCTGGATTTACTTTCTGAATTTCCACCGCGCCACTTTTTTTGTGTATCTACGGACAAAGCTGCGAATCCCGTAAACATCATGGGAGCCAGCAAGAAAATCATGGAAGAGATGATCATGGCTTATTCTTCCCGGTTTAAGGTAACAACCGCCCGTTTTGCCAATGTCGCCTTTTCAAACGGAAGTCTGCTGGCCGGATTTATTGAACGTTTAATGAAACACCAACCTCTGAGTTCTCCGAATGATGTAAAACGTTACTTTGTATCACCGGAAGAAAGCGGCCAGATTTGTATGTTAGCCTGTATATTGGGACAAAACCGGGAGATTTTCTTCCCTAAACTGGGAGAGGAACAAATGATGACTTTTTCTTCCATAGCGGATAATTTCCTGCAAAGTTTAGGGTATACGGCAAAATATTGCACTTCGGAAGAAGAAGCCCGAAAATTTGCTAAAGATATGCCGGAAGAAAGCCGGGTTTATCCTGTTTATTATTTCACGTCGGACACCAGCGGAGAGAAAAACTTTGAAGAATTCTATATACCGGGAGAAAAAATATGTATGGAACGGTTCAGGGCATTGGGAGTCATAGAAGAAGTAAAAGCACTCCCTATGCCGGAAATAAACGATTTCTTCGAACAACTGGAAACCACCTTACATCATCCGCAAACAGAAAAAGCGGATATTGTACGAGTTATGAAGAAATTCATTCCGAACTTCGAGCACATCGAAAAAGGAAAGAACCTGGACCAGAAAATGTAAAACTCCTACATTTTCGGAGCGACATAATTTCCCACCGAATCTCCTTTTTTCAAAGTCAGTTTCAATACATAAATCCCGTCTTTTTCAATCCGCGGGGCCTCAATCACATATTCATTTTTCGTACTCTTCTGAAGTTTTAAAGGCCGTGTTGCATTCAATGGCATACACCGGTCTATGACGGTTCCCTGCGGCACATTCACTTTCAACAATCCGGAAGCAGGATGATGGGTAACAATCATGTAAAGGGTATTTTCTTTTTTATTTGCTGTGAAATAACCCCATTTTTGTTCTTTGAAACTTGCCATACCGCAGCCGTAAATCGCTTCGCCGTTCACTTTCATCCATTTACCGATTTCTTCCGCCAGTTTTTGTTCTTCTTTACGGATACTACCATCTCCTTTCGGACCGAAGTTCAGTACAAAATTTCCATCCAATGAAGTTGCCCTGGCTATCATTTCAATAATTTCATCCGCATTTTTGACATGCCCTTTCCAGTCGGCATGGTACCCCCACTGATTCTCCGGAATAGTCATCACTGCCTCCCAATCGTTTGCCAACGGCTTCTCCGGCAAACTTCTCTCCCAGCCCTGTTCATAATCTCCCATCAGACGTTTGTTGGAATCAAAATGCCGGGCTCCCCGTTCATCTACCCTCAAACGACTACCGCAGATAATATCCGGGTTAAGCTCACGCATCTTTTTTTCTATATCATAAGTAAAAGAACCGCTTTTCACCATTGAAGGGTCCCAGGTCCCGTCATACCAAAAGCCCTTCACTGCCGGATAATCAGTCATCAGTTCCTCCACCTGTGCCAAAGTAAATTCTTTAAAACGTTCAAAGGCCAGACTATCCGATTCATTTTTAACCGTACTTCTCCAATCCTTGTGATGCCAGTCGATAATGGAAAAATAAAAATAAACATCTATTCCTTCAGCCTGATAAGCTTCCACATATTCTTTCAAGAAATCCCGGCCATAAGGAGTATTGGCAATCGTATAGTCAGTATATTTGCTCGGCCACAGACAAAATCCTTCATGATGCTTGGTCGTAATAACGGCATATTTTACCCCCATATTTTTAGCTATGCGGGCCCATTCCCGGGCATCATATTCCGGCAGAGCCATTTGCTGTGCTAATTTTTCATATTCGGAACCGGGAATACGGGCAAAAGATTGAATCCATTCCGCAGCACCGTCATAACATTTTCCGTTATAATATCCTCCGAGTATCGAATACAAACCAAAATGAATGAATTGTCCGAAACGGTTATCGCGCCATTGCTGCATAGCCGGGTCCGTGCGTTTTCCGACGCGTTGAGCACCATATTTCAAAGGAATATCTTCCTGCCCCCAAACTTTGAGATTAATCACCATCCAACCAACAAGAATTAAAATAAAATACTTTTTCATAATACAATCCTATAAATAATATCATCCGCAGAGACAAATATAAAAAAAATCTATTCTCCTTGCGTTAGTGCAACATTTCAACCTTGTGCAGAAGCAAGGAAAGACCGGAAGTTTTCAAAACATTGCGGAGGCAGCGTAGCGGAAAATAATCGTAGCTTAAGTGTAAAGATGTATATAAAAATTTCTCTATGACCTAAAAGGAGAATTTCCGGATTATTATTTCTAATATTGTAAATCTAAAATCTTAACCAGTGCGTATGAAAAAAATATGGGCATTTCTGTGTTTGAGTCTTCTGAACGGATGTTGGTCTTTTCTGGAGGCAGAAGGCTTCAAGAGCGAATGGAAAAAAGCAGAAGTAAAAAAAGTGATGCAATCCGTGGCCGACTGGCAGATTGAACATTTCAAAGAAGTCCCTTATTCCCGCAACAACTGGATTAATGCAGCCATGTATTTGGGTATGTTTGAATGGGGACGAATGGCCGACACCCTGGATAAAAACCCCAAATACCTGCAATTTTTATACAAAATAGGGAATCAAACCGGCTGGCAACCCGAAAAGCGGATGTATCACGCCGATGACATTTGCGTATCTCAGTTATACATAGACCTTTACCGTCATTCTGCACAAAAGAACAAAAACATGCTGAACCCGACCATTGCACGGACCGATTGGGTAATCAGCCATCCTTCCAAAGGAAGTATGAACCTGAATCACCGGGATGGCAGCACCCTGGAGCGTTGGAGCTGGTGTGACGCTTTATTTATGGCTCCTCCGGTATATGCCCGTCTCTACGCAATGACCGGTGACAAGAAATACATCCGGTTCATGAACCGGAATTATAAGGATACTTATGAGTTTCTTTATTCGAAAGCGGATAGTCTTTTCTACCGCGATGCCAATTACTTCCACCAACAAGAGCCTAACGGAGCCAAAATGTTCTGGTCCCGGGGAAATGGCTGGGTATTAGGCGGTCTTTGCCAGATTCTGGATGAACTTCCAGCCAAAGACAAACACAGAAAGTTTTACGAAGAATTATTTATCAGTCTTTGCAAACGCATTGTCCGTTGTCAGCAGGCAGACGGTTACTGGCATGCCAGCCTGCTGGACCCCGGTTCTTATCCGGCTCCGGAAACCAGTGGTACGGGATTCTTTGTATATGCCCTGGCTTATGGTATCAACAGAGGTTATCTACCAGAGGCTGAGTACCGTCCGGTTGTGGAAAAAGGATGGAAAGCCATGGTAGAAGCAGTATGGCCGGATGGTAAATTAGGCTTTGTACAACCAGTAGGCGAATCCCCTAAAAAAGTAACCAAAGAAATGACCGAAGCTTATGGAGTCGGAGCGTTCCTGCTGGCCGGCTGCGAAATCTATCAATTGTCCCGTTAACTTAATCCATTTCATCCCCGTTGTCATGAAAGTTCTCGTTACCTCGTTAATCCTTGTTTTTCTTCTGCAAACCGGAGCAACAGCCCGGGAAATTATCCCCTTCAATAAAAACTGGTCGTTCAAAAAGGGAGCCATACCCACTGACCCGGTGAAAAGTCAGAATTTCTGGACTAATGGCTGGGAAACGGTCGAGCTTCCCCACACCTGGAACGCCAAAGATATGCAGGTCAACTACAATAAATTCTATGCCGGTGACGGATTTTACCGAAAAACATTTACCGTACCGGATTCTCTAAAAAATAAAAGAATATACATCCGGTTCGAAGGTGTCGGACAAGTTACCGACCTTTATGTGAACAACATTTATGCAGGAAACCACAAAGGCGGTTATTCCGCCTTTACCTTCGACCTGACCCCTATGCTCAAATCCGGACAGGAGAATGAGATTTTAGTCAAGGCCAATAATGCTGCCCGCCCGGATGTTATTCCGGTAAATCATAGTCTTTTTGGGATATATGGCGGCATATACCGTCCCGTTTCATTAATCATCACAGAAGATGCCCACATTGCAGTTGAGGATTATGCTTCTCCGGGAGTGTACATCACCCAACACCATGTGTCCGCACAAAAAGCCGACATCGGAATAAAAGTAAAGCTGCGGAATCACCGGAGCATCAATCGACAGATAGAAATTGAAACCGCCATATATAACAGGGAAGGACAGCTCCAGCGACGCAATGTGCAGACACACACACTGTTTCCCCAAGGCATGCAAACATCTCAAACTCAACTCTCTCTGTCCCGTCCGCACCTTTGGCAAGGACGTAAAGACCCTTATTTGTATAAAGTAGTGGTATCTCTCCGCGAAAACGGCCGTTTACTCGACCGTCAGGTGCAACCTCTGGGAATCCGGAAATATGAAATCATTGCCGGAAAAGGTTTTTTTCTGAACGGACAAAAATATCCCATGTACGGAGTCTGCCGTCACCAGGATTGGTGGGAGTTAGGTTCTGCCTTACACAACGAACAACACGATTTTGACCTTGCCACCATCATGGACATCGGGGCCACCACCGTCAGATTTGCCCACTATCAACAATCCGACTACATCTACTCGAAATGCGACAGCCTCGGTCTGATTATCTGGGCAGAAATTCCGTTTGTAAATGCAGTCACGACCCAAGAAAAAGAAAATGCAAAAGAACAGTTGAGAGAACTCATCCGCCAGAGTTTCAACCACCCTTCCATTTATGTCTGGGGACTACACAATGAAGTCTATTCGCCGGAAAATTATACGGTGAACCTCACCCGGGAATTACACGATCTGGCCAAAACAGAAGACCCCGGCCGTTACACCGCTTCAGTGAACGGCTACGGACGCATGGAACATCCGGTAAACCTCCAGGCAGACATTCAGGGCATGAACCGTTATTTCGGCTGGTATGAGAAAAAAATTCAGGATATGATTCCCTGGGTGGAAGGCCTGGAACAAAACTATCCCGAATGTAAACTAATGCTTACGGAATACGGTGCGGACGCCAATCTCGCCCATCAAACAGAATATCTGGGAGAGTCCCTGAACTGGACCAAAGAATTTTACCCGGAAACTTTCCAGACCAAAACTTTAGAATACCACTGGGGAGTGATTTCCAAACACCCGTATATCATCGCTTCCTATGTTTGGAACACGTTCGACTTTGCGGTTCCCATGTGGAAAAGAGGAGGAGTTCCGGCCCGGAACATGAAAGGGTTGGTTACGTTCGACCGAAAAATAAAAAAAGACGGTTACTTTTGGTATAAAGCCAACTGGAGTGAAGACCCCGTACTCTATATCACTCAACGAAGACTCAAACAACGGGAAAAACAAGAAACCGTTGTGACAGTATACAGCAACCGGGGAATCCCGCACCTCTATCTGAACGGCCAGGAATTGCCGGCCCCTAAAAAAGGCTATACTGATGTACATTATATTTTTGAAGGAGTACTGCTTCAAAAAGGTATTAATCACTTAAAAGCCACCGTCGGCGACCTCTCCGACTCCATCGAATGGGTGTTCGGGCAGGAAAGGAAAGCAGGGGAAGCAGAAACGCTGAACAATAACGCAGAGCATCATGGTTTTTAGGCACTTTATGAAAATCATACTTTTACTTGCACTCGGATTGTGCATATTCGGACGGGAAAAAACAACGGCCCAATCTTCCGGAGTTATTCCCCAGCCGGCCGACTTTGAAGCGAAAGAAGGATATTTTACTTTCGCTACGCCGCTTATCGGCCATTCCGGACCTTTGCTTGCCGAAGCCCAATACTTACAAAAAGCTTTGCAAAACCATTATCAGAAGGACTATACCTTGACTACGACCAAACGTTCCGGAACAGGGATAACCCTACTTATAGAACCGGAATTACCGCATGAAGGATATGTTTTAGAAATAGGGAAAACATACATACACATCACGGGAGGTAGTAAGACAGGAGTATTTTACGGCATTCAAACCCTTTTGCAATACTGCACAAACAAGGAACAAATCCGATGTTGCAACATAAAAGACACTCCGCGTTTCGCCTGGAGAGGTCTGATGCTGGACGAATCCCGCCATTTTTTCGGAAAGGAAAAGGTAAAACAGCTCTTAGAACAAATGGCTTTTTTTAAACTCAATAAATTTCACTGGCATCTCACTGATGAACCTGGCTGGAGAATAGAAATAAAAAAACACCCCGAACTTACTACCGTAGGAGGACAGGGCAACTGGAGCAATCCCGACGGGAAGGAAAGCCAATACTATACGCAGGAAGAAATCCGGGAAATTATCACTTATGCGGCCTCACTGCACATCGAGGTGATTCCGGAGATTGACATGCCGGGACATGCCACTGCCGCCAATAAGGCATATCCCCATCTGTCCGGCGGAGGCACTGCCGAACATCCCGATTTTACTTTCAATGTAGGCAAAGAGGAGACCTACCGTTTTTTAACAGAAGTATTACGAGAGGTTGCCAGCCTCTTTCCCGCCCCCTATCTGCATATAGGAGGAGACGAAGTGGCTTTCGGCATAAAAGCCTGGGAAACCAATCCCGACATTCAGACCCTCATGCAAAGGGAAGGCATGACAAAAGTACGGGAAGCAGAACAGTATTTTATCCGGCGGATGTCAGACTCTGTCCATCATTTAGGGAAAACTGTTCTGGGCTGGGACGAACTGCTGGATTCCCATCTTCCTATTGAAAACACCGTAATCATGTGGTGGCGCCATGACCGGATCAATCAATTAAAGAAATCCCTTTCCGAGGGTTACGCAACAATCTTATGTCCCCGCCGTCCGCTTTATTTTGATTTCATCCAACATCAGAGTCACAAATGGGGCCGGACATGGAATGGGTTCTGCCCATCAGAAGATGTATATGCATTCCCGGATTCCGGACTGGCCCGATGGGACATTCCGGAGCAGCAACTCAATTTAATCCGGGGCATTCAGGCCAATGTATGGACGGAGCGTATTCAAAACACTCATCGTCTGGATTTCATGATATTCCCAAGGATTTGTGCCCTGGCAGAAGCTGCCTGGACTCCCGACCATAAAAAAGACTATGCAGATTTCCGCAACCGTTTGGAAAAAATGTACCCCTTATGGGATCAAAAAGAGATTTATTATTTCGACACCCGTGAAACGGAAAGACACCCCGAACCGACCGGGCCTCAACAGCAAAAAAGGAATCTACCGATGGATTTCAGGGACTAAAAGTCCGACAAAACCTTTGTTAACCATTTAAATCAACCCTCTCTCTTTCAGTTCCAGATAACGATTGAGCGTATTGGCTGTCAAGTCCTGCGGTTCCGTCAATAAAGTATAAATGCCTGCCTTTTTGAGTTCACCGGCAATCTTTTTCTTTTCCAGGATAAAATCACCGACCAAAATCTTAAAATAAATATCCCGCATACTTTCCGGCTTTAAATGAAGAGCCTGGTTAATCTCCGTATTCTCAAACAAAACAACCAGCAACAAATGATTAGCAGCCAATCTCTTCAGTCCAGGCAAATGTCTTTTCATCCCACTGACCGTATCAAAATTAGTGAAGAGAACCAATAAACTCCGGGTAGTTATCCAACGCGAAACCGTTGCACACAATTGTTCAAAATCCGACTCCAGGAAACGAGTCTGTTGGCTATATAAAGCCTCGTTTATCCGATTGAGCTGCAAACGTTGATTCCCGGCCTTAATGAAAGTTCCCTGCTTATCGGAAAAAGTAAGCAAACCGGCACGGTCTCCTTTCTTTAAAACAATATCCGATAAAACCAAAGTAGCATTGATGGCATAGTCCAACATCGTCATACCACGAAACGGAGCCTGCATCGTCCGGCCTTTATCTATCAGACAATACACTTGCTGAGAACGTTCGGCAGTATAAGTATTTATCATCAGACGATTGCTTCTGGCCGTTGCTTTCCAATTGATGGCACGCGGGTCATCCCCCTGAACATAAGGTTTAATCTGCTCAAAAGAGGTAGAAACACCTGGCAAAGGCATTCTTTTAACGCCCCCTCCGGTCTGAAAACCGGCAAAAGCCAACAATTCATATTTCCGCATACACAGAAAAGAAGGATAAACAGATACTGTTTTCTTTTCCTCAAAAGAATAACGCCGCTGAATCAAAGCCAAACGTGTCGAGACAAAAATCCGTACCCGGCCAAAAGAATACTCTCCCCGTTTTACCGGTTTTAAAATATACTTCTGTTGGGTTTCTTCTTCCGGAGCCAAAGAAAAATCCATGCAGATATTTCTTTGCTGAAATTCCACCGGACACTCATCAATCACTGTAACGGCTATCCGGAACGGATAATGATTTCTAACCCATATTCCCACCTCATTTTCTTCTCCATTGGCCAATTTATCCCCAACCAACCTTTTGGCCTGAACAGGACGTCCGAAACTATACAAAAGAATAAAATCCACCAGGACAACAACTCCGAAAATACCCAGCAGCCACCCGACCCCAAACAGCAGAGAAGGGAAAACAAAAGCAAAAAGGGAAACAAAAACAGCTCCCCATAAAACCATAAAAAAACGCCGGTGTAAATAGAGTTCACGCATTATCTGGGTATTTCCACTTTAGCAATCAACTGTTGGAGAGCCTGATCAACTACGATACCTTCCAATTCCTTTTCGGCCGACAATTGCACCCTGTGTCTCAAAACCGGTACGGCCAGATACAATACATCTTCAGGAACAACAAAATCCCGGCCATTCAGAGCGGCATATGCTTTGGCACTGTTCATCAAAGCAATCGAAGCCCGCGGGGAAGCTCCTAAGTAAAGCCAGCCATTATGACGCGTCGTAGCAACTATATCCACAATAAAAGCTTTCATTTTCTCATCCACTCTCACTTCTTTCACTTTATCCCTCAGGTATTTCAACTCCTCTACCGACAACACAGCTTCCAATTTTCTTTGTTCCTCCACACTTCCGCTATCGTGCAATTTCAATACTTCAATCTCTTCTTCCCGCCCCGGATAATCCACCAGTACTTTAAACATAAAACGGTCCAACTGAGCCTCCGGCAGGCGATAAGTACCCTCATGTTCCACAGGATTCTGGGTCGCCACAACAACAAACGGAAAACTCATCGGATACATCACCCCATCATTGGTAATCTGTCTTTCTTCCATCACCTCAAAAAGAGCGGCCTGGGTTTTAGCCGGCGAGCGGTTAATCTCGTCCACCAACAGAATATTAGTAAAGACCGGACCTTTCCGAAATTCAAATTTCCCGGAAGCCGGCAAAAACACCGAAGTCCCCAGAATATCGCTCGGCATCAAATCAGGAGTAAACTGAATACGCCCGAACCCGGCATCAATTAAACGGGACAATACCCTGGCCATCAAAGTTTTGGCAACACCGGGAACTCCTTCAATCAAAACATGCCCATCCGCCAATAAAGCAGTCAGGAGTAAATCCAGCACTTTCTCCTGTCCGATAATCACTTTGGTCATTTGCTCCCGCAAAAGCCGTATTTTCTCATTCAATACCGTAAAATCTATCCGTATTTCAAAATTCCCTTCCATATGACTTATACTTAATAACTATTATTCATCTGTTTCAAAAAAATCTCTGTTCCTTTCATCAAAGACTTTAACATCTCCTCACTGACCTGAGGTGCCTGTTTTATTTCACGGATCAACCGTATAACACCTTCTACTTTCTCTTTATCAATCCCCGTCCGTTCCGACAACAATTGCACAAAGCGGGCATCCAGTACATCCGTCGGTAAATAGTATTTTGCCCGAACTTCCTCCAGAAAAAAATCAATTCGTTTCATGGCCAGATGAGAATGGTCCTTTTGTCTGTAATAAAGCAAACTGATCATGGTAATAAATCCGAGCATTTTATTTTCCGGAGCACGGACCACCGGTATAGGTCTCTGCCGCCTTTTCATGCGGAACAAAACATGCAGGAAAGCAATAAACAAAACAAGATACAAAGACAGGCGCAGGGCCGGATAACTCAAAATCACCCGTAAAGGAGTATGCGCCCCTTCCCGTCCCAACGTATGGTAAGCGTCCCAGAGCAAAACCTTGGAGCGGTCGGGCAACCATGACAAAGCTTTATAGAAGTAATCTTCATTCAGGGAATCCAGAACCTTAAAATTAGTAAAAGCCTGGGGATTTAAATTCAGAAATAAATGCCCCTGACCGTAAGGAATTTTAATAAAATCCGGTTTCCCGTCCCCTCTGTCACCTAAAACTGTTCCTTTAAAATCGTCCGGCAAAACAAAATGATTTCCCCTTGTATGGGAGAAAGAATATATTTTTCCCTCAAACCCACCAAATAAAAAACGGCTTGTCGAATCCTCCCGGCTTCCTTCAATATTTAAAGAAAAACAATCCAGAAGCGTATCACGCATCCATTCAGCAGCCAAAAAGGCCTCAGTTCCCTTCCCCACCCAATCCAACAAACAATCCATCTCCAACGCATCCAAACGGAAACCCGTACCAATCCGAATATACACCCCCGGAACCTCCTCTCCGTATTGTTCATTCAACTCAGGTAAAGACATCCGGGAAATCCGGACGCGGGATTGGGGAAACAACTCCGGCAAACTCCGGTATGTCACGTAAGTCCCATACGGTATCTTATCTTGCGGAGAATAGGTTTCACTCCAGTTCACTGACTGAGGCCGATTGGACTCATACCAGGTATACAAGAGCGACAAGCCCACTAACAAACCGATTAAAAACCAATCTTTTAATTTCATTTCCCCAATTTTTCCCTGAAACGGTTAAATTTTCCGGCCAACTCCGCATATAAATCCGGATTTACCTCAAATTCCCCATAACACACACAATCAAAAATCCAGGTAAGCTGTCCAAAATCCTCTTTTAATAATTCATCTTTCAATTCATAACAATAGGAACGGTTGGTCTTATGCAATTCCCAATGAATCAAAGCCTGACAGTCCAACAGATAAAGAATATACCAGTAATGAATCCGAACGGCCAGAACAAAATCCTTCTTCTGTTCAGCATTCCGAACCAATTGGGCATAAGAATCCCGGTTTAAATTTTCCCCCACAAGCACTTCTACTCCTTCCAACGGTTTATCCTTACGCATACGAATAAACAAGGCTCTACTATGAATCAATTTATAAACCAAAAAGATAACCAGCACAACAGCCGATATTTTCAGGAGCATATCCAGATTATCCCATTTACCGCGATAATGGCTCCGGAATATATGTTTATCAAGCCAATTCAATAAATCTTCTATCCAGACAGGTCGTTTTTCAACCACCCGGCGGTAATTGAATACCTCATCCTGTCTGAATTTTTCCAGAAAATCCCCATCCGGGATTCTCAGCCGATATTCTTCCTGTTCAGACTCAGGCAGCGTCTGTCCGTTCGCTTTTCCGCTCAGAAAAAGCAAACCAATCAAAATCCACCCTATATATCTGAAAACTCCTTTCACTTTATTCTGTCTGGTGGATATCCTCCCCCATTTGCTCTATTTTATTCAACAAACCCGTATGCTCATCCTGCTCCAGAAAACCGAAAAAACGAACAGCAATGCCAACCAAAGCAACCACCTGTAAAACATATTGTCCGAAACCCTGTAACATCAGACTGAATGTCATTTCATAAACACCGGGAGTAGCCCGTGAAAAAGCACTTTTGAAAAAAACAACCATATAAGGTATGTTAAAGACATAGGAAAGAGCACCCAATATCATCTGCAAAACCAATAAATACCCAAGCAAGCTCCACCATCTTCCCCGGACCAAATTCATGGAAGCACCCAAACTGGCTGAAACGGATTTCCCCCTGAACACGACAAACAAGGGAGCAAAGACGAAAGCAACGGCAAAATAGATGCCGGGAATAAAAAAAAAGACACATCCCATCATCACAATAAAGAAATACAGCAAACTGACACCTAACACTTTACCTACATTCCCCGACATCACCCGCCACACCTCTCCAGGAGTAATTTGCTTCTGCTCCAACATACTGAAACGGTCTGTATACACCTGGACGTAAGACATAACAAACAAAGCAACCCAATAGATCACAAACAGAGCCATAAGATAGGTAATCACAAACAGCCCTACTTTTTCTGCAAAAGGCTGGTTCAAAGGACCAGAAACCATCAACGATAGCATCCCCCGCATCATAAAACTCTTCAGAAATAAATCTACAAATATCAACGGCAGTACAATAACTGCCAATGATTTCAATAAAGGCTTAAATTCCTGTTTAACAAAATTAAAAGTTACTGTGATAGAATCACTGAACCCACGGACTTGATGCAAATCAATTTTTTCCATTCGTATTCCTACTTTTTCCTAAATTAAACTCTATTTTCCAAGGATATATTGCAAAATAAGCAACAACTCCTACCAAAGACAACAAAATACAACCTCCGCCAACCCACGGGTATTCATCGGCATAGCGGGTAATAAAACTCTCAATCATACCGGCAAGAATAAAAAACGGAATCAATCCGGCCACTATTTTTATACCCCTCAAAGCACCCCGGCGAAAAGAATACAACCGTGGATAAGTCCCCGGAAACAAAAAACTGTTTCCCATTACCAACCCCGCCGCCCCGGCTATAATAATCGAAATGATTTCGAAAGTTCCATGAGCCCATACCGATAAAGCAGAATGCAACAAAAGGCCGCGTTCATAAAAGAAATACTGGAAAGCACCCAGCATAATTCCATTGGAAAAAAGAACCCACAAAGTCCCGGCAGAAAAGAATATCCCAAACGCGAAAGCAATAAAAGCAACCTTGATATTATTAAAAGTAATAAACAAAAACATCTCCCATTCCCCCAGACTCCCATAGACACCCATCGGTTTACCCTCTTCTATGTTTTCCAAGGTCATGTTTACATAAGAATCCCCCAGGATCAAGCGCACGAAAGAATCGTCATGGGCAGCAGAAAAAGCACCAATAAAAGCAGATAAAGTAAAAAAAACAAAAGCGAAAATCAAAGTCCTGTATTCCTTTGCCAGCAACAAAGGATAGTCTACCCTCCAAAAAACAAACCACGGTCTCTTTTGCGCCGGCCGCGCATTTATATCAACCTGATATTCTCCGATCAGTTGATTCAAATAAAGTTCTGTTTCCGAACCGGGATAAAAAGTCCTTGCATAAGCCAAATCATCCGATAACTCCATAAAATTTTCCGCCACTATTTCCGCATCCAGCGATTGACGTTTTTCCATTCTCCTCCACTTATCCTTGTTCCGGGCCACGAAACGCGCTTCTTTCATTTCATAAAAATTTTTGCTCTATAAAGATATACTTTTTGATATAAAAAAACATAAGTTTGCAAATAAAAGACCAAAAATTATTTCCGATGACAATTTCCATAGAAACAGCCCAAAACGTCAATATCACCTATAAACCTGCCGGCTTGCTTCCTCGCATAATAGCTACTGTTATAGATTTGTGTCTTTTGACAGGAATTTTTATTCTCTGCTCTATGTTCAACACGATATTATCCCCAAGTTCGAAATACATTTACGTGGGCATTCTTCTTATCATATTAAGTTGTTATCATTTATTCTTCGAATATTTCCTGAATGGCCGAAGCATCGGCAAACTCACCCTGAACCTGAGAGTAGTACGGACAGACGGACAAAAATTATCTTTTTGGGATTGCCTTCTGCGCTGGGTATTTCGCCTGGTAGACATTACGGCCACCGGTGGTATTTTAGCCATCATTTGCATTATCCTGAGCAAAAAAATGCAACGGTTAGGCGATTTGGCCGCAGGGACAACCGTAATCCAGAACAACAAACAAAGTTCATATTTCAGGCTCACTACGGATGAAATCCCTGAAAACCATGAAATCACCTTTCCCCAGGCAGCCCTACTCTCTGACAAAGATTTCTCCGTTATCAAAGAAGTATATAAAGAAATACAAAAAAATGAAAATCAAAAACTAAGCGAGTCTTTAGCAAAAAAAATAAAAGAATTGACAGGTATTCAAACCGAAATGAAAAATTCTGATTTCATTCGGGTAATCTTGCAGGACTACACTACATTGACAAAATAAAATACGGAATACCCTAAAAAAAGTGAATATTTTTACATTAATAACTTAAAATAATATAATTTTGCGCTTTCAATTCATATATGTGCTAAATTAATTTTAAAATCTAAAAATTATGATTGGAACTATTATTTATCTGGCGATTGTATTAGTAGTACTCGCAGGGCTATGGAAGACTTTTGAAAAGGCTGGTCAACCGGGATGGGGATGTTTAATTCCTATCTACAATGTTTATCTTATGACCCAGATAGCACAAAAACCGGGATGGTGGGTGATTATGTTCTTTATTCCCCTCGTCAACATTATTTTTGCTATCATGCTGTACAATGAGATTGCAAAAAGATTCGGCCAGGGCATCGGATTCACCATCGGTTTAATCCTGCTTCCGTTCATCTTCTTCCCGATGTTAGGATTTGGAGATTATTCTTACAAAGCAGAAACTCCGGTACAGTAATAATTTTATTTCGGATAAAAAATACCCTCCAGGACTCTGGAGGGTATTTTTTTATCCGGAACCTTCTATCTTGTCACTTTCATCTGTTTTTCATATATTTGTCCCCTCAAATAATACATATCAAATATAAATTACGAATAAATGGCAACAACAGCAGATTTCCGTAATGGATTGTGTATCGTATTCAAAGATGATCTATATACAATCGTACAGTTTCAACATGTAAAACCTGGCAAAGGTCCGGCTTTTGTCAGAACAAAGCTGAGAAATGTAAAAACCGGCCGTATCCTGGAAAATACGTTCACCTCAGGTATCAAAATCGATACAGCCCGTATTGAAAGACGTCCCTATCAATTCCTTTACAAGGAAGGAGAAGATTTCGTGATGATGCATACTGAGACTTTCGAGCAAATAAACATTTCGGGCGATCTGATCAATGCACCGCAATTCCTGAAAGAAGGTGACGCCGTAGAAATGGTGGTACACGCCGATACGGAAACTCCGCTTTACGTGGAACTGATGCCCAGCGTAGTATTGGAAGTCACTTATACCGAACCGGGTCTGAAAGGTGATACTGCCTCGTCTACCGCCCTGAAACCGGCAGAAGTGGAAACCGGAGCAAAAGTAATGGTTCCCCTATTTGTGGAAACCGGTGAAAAAATCCGTGTCTCTACTTCAGATGGTTCTTACGTAGAAAGAGTAAGGGAATAATATAACGGACAACCGTTAGTCGACAAAAACTGGATTCTGATGTTCTTATCAGGATTCAGTTTTTTAAATTTCCACCCCTCCGTCAGCCTCCTGTTTCAGGCTGTCAATGACAATACGGGCCGAATTCTGTTCAGCCTCTTTTTTTGAGGAACCTACACCCCGTCCTTTTTCTTCCCCATTGATACAAACCAGGCAAGAGAATTTATTCCGGCGGCCCCGGAAACAAGCTTCTGTCTGAAACTGGATATCCAATTTATTCTTTTGTCCCCATTCAATCAACCGGCTTTTGTAGTTGGTATCTACGGAAACCAGGTCTTTTATATTAAAAAAATTGGGAAAGATAAACTTTTCTATAAAACGTTTGGTACGGACAAATCCCTGGTCGAGAAACATGGCACCGATAAACGCCTCAAACACATCTCCATAAACATGTTTATTCCGGGAAATATCCGACTTTGCCACCACAGCCTTATCGAGGCCAATATAGATAGCCAACTCGTTCAAGGATTCCCGGCTCACGACTTTCGAACGTACACGGGTCAGGAAACCTTCATCTTTATTAGGAAAGAATTTATAAAGCAACTCGGCAACAATAGCTCCCAGCACGGCATCTCCCAAAAACTCCAGACGTTCGTAATTCAGCACCACACCGTTGGCTGCTACTTGAGAAGCCGACTTATGCAAAAGAGCCAAACGATAAAGACTCTTATTACCCGGAACAAAGCCAAGTTGAGAAATAGACAATCCATAAAACTCTCCCTTCCGATTCAGGTAAAGTCTTATGGATTGAATGATTTGTCTAATCACAGTCCAAAATTTAGTACGTGATTATTTTTTAATTACTACACATGCATTGTGCCCGCCAAAGCCAAAAGTATTGCTAATGGCTACATTCACACTTCGTTTCTGGGGTTTACCGAATGTAAAATTCAATTTAGGATCAAGTTCCGGATCCAGATTATGAAGGTTGATTGTCGGAGGGACAATATCATTCTTTACAGCCAAAGTACAAGCAATCGCTTCTACAGCACCGGCAGCTCCCAATAAGTGACCTGTCATGGATTTTGTAGAACTGATATTCAGCTTGTAAGCATGTTCGCCAAACGCTTTAAGGATTGCTGTAGGTTCGGAAAGGTCTCCTAATCCGGTAGAAGTTCCATGAACATTGATATAATCAATATCTTCCGGTTTCATACCTGCATCTTCAAGAGCCAGTAACATCACCTCATAAGCGCCTTCCGAATTCGGAGCTGTCATGTGATAGGCATCACAGTTGCCGGCTCCTCCGGCAATTTCAGCATAAATACGAGCGCCTCTTTTTACGGCATGTTCATACTCTTCAAGAATCAAACAAGCACCTCCCTCGCCGATAACAAAGCCGTCCCGGTCTGCGTCGAAAGGACGGGAAGCTGTTTTCGGGTCATCATTGCGGGTAGAAAGGGCTTTCATTGAATTGAAACCGCCAACACCGGGAACGGTAACGGCAGCTTCAGACCCTCCTGCAACAATAGCATCAGCTTTTCCCAGGCGAATTAAATTCAATGCATCGACAATAGCATGAGCGGAAGAAGCACAAGCAGAGACCGTCGTATAGTTCGGACCTTTCAATCCGTTTTCTATGGCGATCATCGCTCCTCCCATATTCGCTATCATCTTCGGTATAAAGAAAGGGTTGAACCTCGGCGTCCCATCTCCTTTCGAAAAGGTATCACACTCTTCAAAAAAGGTCTGTAAACCACCGATTCCGGCTCCCCAAATCACACCGATCCGTCTCTTATCCGTCTGCTCCAGATCCAAACCTGAATCTTTTATTGCCTCCCGTGCAGCAATGATGCCGAACTGAGTATAAAGATCCATTTTACGAACTTCTTTCTTATCAAAGTATTCAGTCGGTTCGTAGTTTTTCACCTCACAGGCAAACTGGGTACGGAATTTCGATGCATCGAAACGAGTAATAGGACCGGCGCCGCTGACGCCCTTGATTAAGTTGTCCCAAAACTCAGGCACATTATGACCTAAAGGATTGATCGTACCAAGACCTGTAATTACTACTCGTTTCAAATCCATAAAAATGATATTAAATTACTTTACGTTAGCTTCTACGTATGAGATAGCATCACCTACAGTAACAATTTTTTCTGCCTGATCATCGGGAATGGTAATGTTAAATTCTTTCTCCAGTTCCATAATCAGCTCAACAGTATCCAAAGAGTCTGCACCCAGATCATTGGTGAAGGTAGCTTCCGGTTTAACTTCTGATGCATCAACACCCAATTTTTCCTCAATAATCCGTTGTACTCTTTCAGTAATGTCAGACATAGCTTAAAATTTTAATTAGACGTTCTTTTTAATTTCACTCTACACGCAAAAATGCGCATATTTATCTACATTCAGAGGGCAAATTTAGACTTTATTTTTTTCACTGAAAAATTTTTTGCCAATAATTAAACTTTAATTACCTTTATCGTCTTGATATATAACCGATTACATTATGAAAAATTTAGCAATATTTGCCTCAGGCTCAGGTTCTAACGCCGAAAATATCATCCGATATTTTGCACAGAAACCAGAAATCTGCATAAAAAGAGTCTATTGCAACGTCCCGGATGCTTATGTTTTGGAAAGAGCAAAAAAATACAATGTCCCTACACTTGTTTTTAATCGTCCGGAACTTCATAACCCGGAAAAAATATTGCACCAGTTGCAGGAAGAAAAAACGGATTTCATTGTTCTTGCCGGCTTTTTATGGCTGATGCCTCCCTGTATTACCTCTGCTTACACCCAACGCATCATCAACATTCACCCAGCTCTCCTGCCGGCCTATGGCGGGAAAGGCATGTTCGGCCATCATGTTCATGAAGCCGTAATCGCCGCCGGAGAAAAAGAAAGCGGAATTACCATCCATTATGTAAATGACCATTACGACGAAGGAGCTCCTATTTTCCAGGCCAAATGCCCGGTACTCCCCGGTGATACTCCCGACACTCTGGCTGCCCGCGTACATGAACTGGAATATCAGTATTTTCCGGAAGTCATCGAAAAAACCGTTCACAAATTTTAGATTGAATGAAGTTTACTCATTTCCACGTCCACTCACAATATTCCATTCTTGACGGTGCTGCCAGCATCCCGGGATTGATTGAGAAAGCGAAAGCTGATGGGCAAACCGCACTGGCCCTGACAGACCACGGCAATATGTTCGGAATAAAACTATTTTACGACACTTGCCGGCAAAAAGGGATAAAGCCGATTCTCGGATGCGAAGCTTACGTCGCCCGGGTATCCCGGTTCAATAAGGAAAAACCCATTGACCGCTCAGGAGAGCACCTTATTATATTAGCCAAAAACCTCACCGGTTACCGCAATCTGGTAAAACTATGTTCTGCAGCTTTTGTGGACGGCTATTATTATCGTCCCCGAATCGATAAGGAACTTCTCGAAAAGCATCACGAAGGCCTGATCATTTCTTCCGCCTGTCTGGGAGGAGAAATCGACCAGAAAATTATGGCCGGCAATATAGAAGGAGCCGAAGCAGCTGCCCAATGGTATAAAGACCTGCTGGGCGAAGACTATTATCTGGAAGTCATGCGCCACCCGACAGACGACCCCAGACAAAGGGCCGAAATCTATGACAATCAACAATTGTGCATACAAGAGAAAATCAAGATTGCGCGTAAACTGAATATCAAACTCATTGCCACCAATGATGTGCATTTCCTGAATGAAGAAGATGCGGAAGCCCACGATTTGCTAATCTGCCTGAATACCCGCAAGGATATCGATGATCCGAACCGCATGCGCTACACCCGGCAGGAATGGTTTAAAACAATCCGCGAAATGACAGACCTTTTCGCAGATTTGCCCGAAGCCATCGAAAATACACAGGAAATAACTGATAAAATAGAAGAATATGAACTCGATTCCGATCCTCTGATGCCAGTATTCCCGATTCCTCCGGAATTGGGAACCGAAGAGGAATATCGCCGGAAATTCACACAGGAAGATCTTTTCAATGAATTTACCCGGGACGAAAAAGGGAATGTCGTCCTCTCCGAAGAAGAAGCCCATAAAAAGATAAAAAAACTGGGAGGCTACGACCGGCTCTACCGAATCAAACTGGAAGCCGACTACCTCAAGGAACTAACCCTGAAAGGAGTGGTAAAGCGTTACGGTGAAAATCCAGGTCCCGAAATCATGGAACGAATCGTATTTGAGCTTCACATTATGAAGACAATGGGTTTTCCAGGTTACTTCCTCATCGTACAGGATTTTATCCAGGCTGCCCGTGACATGGGGGTTATCGTAGGACCCGGCCGGGGCTCTGCCGCCGGCAGCGCCGTAGCCTACTGCCTCGGAATCACGAACATCGACCCTGTAAAATACGACCTGCTGTTCGAGCGTTTCCTTAATCCGGACCGTATTTCCCTGCCTGATATCGATGTCGATTTCGACGACGATGGACGCCAAAGAGTTTTGGAATGGGTTACCCAGAAATACGGACAGGATAAAGTTTCACATATCGTAACTTTCGGCAGTATGGCCGCCAAAATGGCCATCAAAGATGTCGCACGGGTACTGAAACTCGAACTTGCGGAAGCCAATCGCCTTGCCAAAATGGTGCCGGAGGCTCCCAAAATGACCCTCAAAAAAGCTTACAAAGAAAATCCCGAACTGGAGAAAGAGAAACAATCCCTCAATCCTCTCATCTCCAAAACCATCCAGTTTGCCGAAACCTTAGAAGGCTCCATCCGCCAGACCGGAGTACATGCGTGCGGAATCCTCATCAGCCGCGACCCCCTAACCGACCATATCCCGATTATGCCGACCGAAGGAGAAAGCCTGATGACTACCCAGTATGACGGTCACTTTGTTGAGCCCATCGGACTGATAAAAATGGACTTTTTGGGCCTTCGCACCCTTTCCATTATCAAAACCTGTTTGGAGAATATCAAAAAATCCAAACATCTGGTATTGGACGAAAATGCCATTCCCCTCGATGATAAGGAAACCTTCGAACTGTTTTCACGAGGAGATACCACCGGATTATTTCAATTTGAGTCGCCGGGAATGAAAAAACACCTTCGCGCTTTGCAACCCAACCGCTTTGAAGACCTGGTAGCCATGAATGCCCTTTACCGTCCGGGACCTATGGAATATATACCCCAATTTATCCGGCGTAAACACGGAGAAGAGCCTATCGAATACGACCATCCCATGATGGAGTCCTTCTTGAAAGATACTTACGGAATTACAGTATATCAGGAACAGGTGATGCTCCAATCGCGGGCCCTGGGATTATTCACCCGAGGAGAGTCCGACACTTTGCGAAAAGCCATGGGGAAGAAAAAATTCGAGTTGCTGGCGGAACTGAAAGGCAAATTCGTAGAAGGCTGCAAAAACAATCCGGAATTCGTCAAAGGCGCCCAGGAAAAAGGAAAGAATATCGAAGACCTCGTGAACAAAATCTGGGGAGACTGGGAAGCATTCGCTTCTTATGCTTTCAACAAATCCCATTCGGTGTGCTATGCCTACATTGCCTATCAGACAGGTTTTCTGAAAGCCCACTATCCGGCCGAGTTCATGGCCGCCAACTTAAGTAATAACCTGTCGGATATTACCAAGGTAACCGTATTCATGGACGAGTGCAAACGCATGGGATTAAATGTACTGGCACCCGATGTCAATGAATCCTATAATGACTTCACAGTAAACTCCCACGGGCAGATTCGTTTCGGCATGGCCGCCATCAAAGGAGTAGGAGAAGCAGCAGTGGAAAGAATTATTGAAGAACGGGAAAAAAACGGCCCCTACCGAGATGTTTACGACTTCTTCGAACGCATCGACTATAAAGCTGTAAACAAAAAAACTCTGGAAAACCTGGTTACAGCAGGAGGATTAGACAGTTTCGGGTTTCATCGGGCCCAATATTTCAAACTGGTAGACGCCAACACAACAATTCTGGACACCTTAGTGAACTACGGACAGAAAAACCAGCAAGACGCCCTCAGTATGCAAGCCACCCTGTTCGGGGAGCTTGAAGGTTTTGAGATAGCCAAACCCAACATACCGGATTGTGAACCCTGGCATGACTATGAAAAGTCGAAAAAAGAAAAAGAACTCATTGGCATTTACCTGACTTCCCATCCCCTGGACCCTTTCAAGCTGGAAATGCAATTACTCTGCACTCCTCTGGAAGAAATAAACGGCGGTTTGGATAATTTCAAAGGAAGGGAGGTCACCATTGCCGGAATCATCACATCCAGACGGGAAGGAAAGACCAAAACCGGCAAAGACTTTGGCATCCTCACCATAGAAGATTTCAGCGGAACATACGAACTGGCTTTTTTCGGAAAAGACTACGCCGATTTCCATCAATATTTCATTGACGAAACCTCTATTTATGTCAAAGGGAAGATAGGACCGAAATGGGGAAAAGAAGGCAACGAGCTCACCTTTAATATCCAGAGCGTAGGCCTTTTGGAAACCATAGCAGAGAATGCCATCCGCTCCATTACCCTGCTGGTGGATATTGAAAAACTGACAATAGAAACGGTAACGGAAATCCACGACCTTTTCACCACCGACATCAACAGCGAAACCTATAAAGCAACTCAACAAAAAGCAGTGCAGCAAAAAACACAAAAAAATGCCAACCCGGAAGACTTTGAGGAACCCTCGGCCAAAAACAACGATATTCCTCTGAATTTCATGTTGTTTGACCGACAGGGGAACCATGTCAAGATGTTTTCCAGAACCTGTAAAATAAGGAAATCCAGAGAATTGTATGAATATTTTGAAAATAACGAAGCTATTAAAATGAAGATCAGCTAAAACCAAATTTTAACGTTCTATTATTAAACGGAATCCTTTATATCTGTAAATTTGTTGTAACTTAGCGGAGAAAATATGAATATCTAACTTTTAAACAATAACATTATGGCTATAGCAGTAAATGATTCTAATTTTGAGGAAGTAGTCCTTAAATCAGAACAACCCGTATTGGTAGACTTTTGGGCAGAATGGTGCGGACCTTGCAAAATGATGCTTCCGATTGTAGAAGAACTTTCCAATGAATTCGAAGGTAAAATTACAGTAGCTAAAGTTGACGTAGACAACAATCAGGGAACAGCAGCCAAATTCGGCATCCGTAACATCCCGACCATCCTGTTCTTCAAGGGAGGAGCAGTCGTAGACAAACAAGTAGGAGCAGTTCCCAAAGCTTCTTTGGTTGAAAAAATCAACAAACTTTTATAATTTGTTTCAAAATCCGGATGTTCAAACATTCGAATCTCTATGGATTTGAGTGTTTGAACATTTGAATTTTATTCAGTTTCCTCTCATTGAAAATCAGCCATATGGAATCTCTGGAAGACGTCATCAGATATGAACAGTTCGACAACCTGGAGTTTATTGCTTCTCAAATTGTGGCCGGTTTTATCACAGGACTTCACAGAAGTCCTTACCACGGATTTTCCGTAGAATTTGCTGAACATCGGGTATACAACAACGGAGAATCCACCAAACACGTCGACTGGAAACTTTACGGACGAACCGAGAAGCTTTTTGTCAAGCAATATGAAGAAGAAACCAACCTGCGGTCTTATCTGGTTCTGGATACGTCTTCGTCCATGCTGTTTCCCTATCATTCCCCTAAGAACTCCAAACTGAGCTTTTCCGTCTATTGTGCTGCGGCCTTGATTCATATGCTCCGCAAACAAAGGGATGCTTCCGGACTTTGCCTCTTTTCTGACAAAATAGAAACTCTCACCGATGCAAAGCTCAGCAGCACACATCTTCAGATGATGTATACCCACTTGCAGCACCTTCTGAAAGAAAATGCAGTTCCTTTAAATAAAACGACTTCCACTGCCGAAGTGCTTCATCAACTCGCCGACACCATTCAGAAAAGATCACTGGTTATCCTGTTCTCCGACATGTTTGCAAATAACAATACGGAAGAACTGTTCTCGGCCTTGCAACATCTTCGTTACAACAAACACGAGATTATCCTCTTTCACGTCAAAGACAAACGGATGGAAGAAGACTTTGAATTTTCCAACCGTCCCCATTTATTTATTGACATGGAAAGCGGACGGGAGATTAAATTTTCCCCCAATGAAATCCGGGAAACCTATAAACAAAAAATAGCCGAATTTTATCAAAACCTCAAACTGCGTTGCGGTCAATTCCACATAGACTTTGTGGAAGCAGACATAAACGCCGGCTTCCGGGATGTACTTCTGCCCTATCTAATCAAACGGAATAAACTCTATTGAATCTGTATTCATCCGGCCAGGGACAAAATTCCCCGCCCTTTAAAAGAAGGATGGAGAGATACTATCCTGGGGAAGAGGATCAGAAATCTGGTCCAACATCCGGACTACCGAATCCCGGACTACCATAAACTGAGGCATATTATCCTTGCTCACCGGTTTTTTCGGCTGGGATTTAATAGTCAGCGGATTAATGGGTCTGCCGTTTTCATACACCCGGAAATCCAGGTGCGGTCCCGTTGCTAAACCCGTCGCGCCAACATAACCGATAACTTCCTTCTGCTTTACGGCAGAGCCTACCTTTATCCCTTTCGCAAAACGGGACAAATGCATATAAACAGTAGTATAAACACTATTGTGTTTTACCTTCAGGTAATTTCCTCCTCCCTTCGCCTGATACCCTTTCGCAATCACCTTACCGCTTCCGATAGCATAAACCGGTGTACCCGTAGGTGCTGCATAATCCACCCCGTGATGAGCCCGGTATTTCTTCAGAACCGGGTGGAAACGACTATTGGAGAAACGCGAAGAAATCCGGAAAAAATCCAGAGGAGCTTTCAGGAATGCACCTTCCAGACTATTCCCTTTTTCACTGTAATAAAGCATTTCACCATCCTGTACAAAAGGAATTGCATAATAAGTACTGTCAGCATGCCGGAACGAAGCTCCCAAAACATTGAAATTGAGCAGACTCTTTCCGTCTACATATTCCTGCTCATAAACAACCCGAAATTCATCTTGTTTCTGCAAGCCGAAGAAATCAATAGACCAACCGAAGATATTCGCCAACACCACTGCCAGATGCGGATCGGTTTCATACTTCTGCATAGCCAACCACAAAGAAGATTCCACAATCCCTTTTACCTCTTTCCGCCGCCATTCTACGGGATTTTGTCCCCTTGTCACCTTGTAATCTCCCTGTAAATCAAAAACGACATACGAACGGGGATCTTCTTCATAAACAAAAAAAGCTGTCTTCGGCAAACTATCCCGGGTGGAAAAAACCGCATATGCCTGTCCGCTTTTAATCCGGCGGACATCAAAAACCCCTTTCGCCTTCTCGCCCAGCAGATATACTTCCCGGACGGATAACCCATGCTTTTCCAGAATAGTGGAAAGACTCTGATTGCGCTTTACGAAACCGTAATCCACATCATAATCATCCACCGGAATACCATATTTATAAACAATTTCCTTTACTTCTACCGAGTCTGTCACTTCCACCTCATCCAGAGGCTCCGCCTCCTTATTCTTAGGTATAAAAATCACCACTAACAACACAATCCCCAAAAGAGAAGAAAAAATAATCTGTTTCTTTTTATTCATCATACAAAAATACAATAAAGGAATTTCAAAAACTTTTCATTCTTCCGGTCTTCCAAACCACAAACCAAACAACAGCAACACCCGCACATCCTATCCCGACGCCGTAAGATATCATCCGGTCCAGACAGAAACCCTCCGGAGCAATACACAAATATGTAGAGCATACACAGGTCATAAACAAAGCCGGAATAAAGGTAATCCAATAATTCTTCGCCGCTCTGGCCAGATACACCGTAACGGCCCACAAGGTAAACACCGACAATGTCTGATTTGACCAGGCAAAATAACGCCAAATCATATCAAACCCCTCCACATCCCGCAGGCTATACAGCAAAATTCCTATTGCAGCGACAAACATAGGAAGGCAAATATACAAACGTCTGCGAATACTTCGTTGTTCGAGATCCATAAAATCGGCCACAATCAACCGGGCGGAACGGAAAGCCGTATCCCCGGAAGTAATCGGCGCCGCCACAACCCCCAGAATAGCCAGCACCCCACCGACAGTGCCTAACCAGCTTTTAGTGATAGAGTCCACAATCACCGCTGCATTACTCTCCCCCATACCATTTCCATGATAAAAATAAGTCGCAGCCGCAGCCCAGATTAAAGCCACAATGCCTTCCGTAATCATCGCACCATAAAATACCGGCCGGCCATATCTCTCACTTTTCATACAACGGGCCATCATAGGCGACTGGGTTGCATGAAATCCGGAAATAGCACCGCACGCTATACTCACAAACATAATGGGAAAAACCGGCAATACCGAAACATTCGGATGTGTGTTCTCCAAACCTTCCCACAGTTCCGGTAAAGCCGGATGATGAACATACAACATCACCAGAATACCGACTGCCATAAACAGCAAAGCAATGGCAAAAACCGGGTAAATCTTACCGATAATTTTATCCACCGGCAGTAAAGTAGCCAGAATATAATAAATGAATACAACAATAATCCAAAAAGCAACATCCATATAATCGGGTGTCAGCTTAGCCAATAAACCGGCAGGTCCGGCTACAAAAACAGCTCCCACCAACACCATCAGGACCACTGTAAAGCCACGCATGATCTGCTTTGTCGTAGTTCCCAGATAACGGCCAATAATTTCCGGCAGGCTTTCTCCCCCATGCCGGACAGACAACATCCCCGCCAGAAAATCATGGGTCGCACCGGCAAAAATGCTGCCCAACACAATCCACAGATAAGAAGCCGTACCAAATTTAGCCCCCATAATTGCCCCGAATATCGGCCCTAAACCGGCAATATTCAGAAACTGAATCATAAAAATCTTCCAGGCAGGCAAAGGAATATAATCCACACCATCTGCCCTGGTCAAAGCCGGAGTAAGCCGGTTATTATCCGGACCGAAAACCCGTTCGACAAAACGTCCGTACACAAAATAACCGGCAACAAGTACCAACAAACAAATGGTAAATGAAATCATCGCTTATCTATTTTTATTCTTTCCTTTTTTCCGTTCCGGTTTCGCCTTTTCTTTCCTTCTCCGGGATTTGGATTTGAAGCCCTCCTTTTGAACCGCCTGACCTGTTCCCTCCTTTTCATGTATTACAGACTTCGACGGCAAGGATTCTTTCACCAATTCAAAATCCAACTGGCGGGCTACCAGATTAGCTTTTGCCACCCGAATCCGCACCGAATCGCCCAACTGATACTCCTTATGATAATGCCGGCCGACAATCCGGTAGTTGGTTTCATCAAACTCATAATAATCATCATCCAATTCTGTCATAGACACCAATCCCTCGCATTTGGAATCATCCAGCTCCACATAAAACCCCCACTGCGTAACGCCTGAAATCGTACCCGTAAAATCCTCCCCTAACTTATCCGACATATACTCCACCTGCTTATACTTGATGGAAGAACGTTCTGCATTAGCAGCCACCTGTTCCATATCCGAAGAATGTTTACAATATTCCTCGAATTTCTCCTTATTAACCGAACGCCCCTCTTCCAGATAACGTTGCAATAAACGATGGACCATCACATCCGGATAACGACGGATAGGAGAGGTAAAATGAGTATAAAAATCAAAAGCAAGACCGTAATGCCCGATATTATCGGTGGAATAAGCAGCCTTAGCCATAGTCCTGACAGCCAGGGTTTCAATCATATTTTGTTCAGGCTTGTCTTTCACCTCCTGCATCAGATGATTCATTGAAGTGGTTAAAGCTTTACGGCTTCCCGTTTTCACAGCATATCCGAAACGGGAGACAAAACGGTTGAAACTTTCCAACTTCTCCGGCATCGGTTGCTCATGAACACGATAAACAAAAGTCTTGGGTTTTTTCCCTGCTTTCGGTTTACCGATCTGCTCTGCCACTTTTTTATTTGCCAACAGCATAAACTCTTCAATCAGTTTATTGGCTTCTTTCGAACGTTTAAAATAAACTCCGACGGGACGTCCCTTTTCATCTAAGTCGAATTTCACTTCCACCCGGTCAAAATCAATTGCTCCGGCCTTAAACCGCTCCGCCCGTAATCTTTCGGCCAGTCCATTCAGTAACACAATCTCCTCTTTATAATCGCCTTCTCCGCCTTCAATCAGTTCCTGGGCCTCTTCATAAGTAAAACGACGGTTCGAACGGATTACCGTACGCCCGAACCATTGGTCCAACACCTGCGCATCGGCATCCATCTTAAAGACAGCCGAGAAGCACAGTTTATCCTCATCGGGACGTAAAGAGCAGACTCCGTTGCTCAAACGCTCCGGAAGCATCGGAATCGTACGGTCCACCAAATACACCGATGTGGCCCGCCCGTATGCTTCCTTATCCAGAACGGAATTTTCTCTGACATAATAGCTGACATCCGCAATATGGACACCTACTTCATAAATCCCCTCCTTTAATTTCCTGACAGAAAGTGCATCATCAAAATCCTTCGCATCTTTCGGGTCAATGGTGAAAGTAACCACATTCCGGAAATCCCTCCGTCTTCCGATTTCCGCATCCGGAATCTCCAAAGGAATTTTTTCTGCTGCCTTCAACACTGCAGGAGAAAATTTCACCGGCAATTCATATTCCGCCATGATAGCGTTCATTTCCGTATCATTATCTCCCGGTTTTCCCAACACCTCTATCACCTCTCCCACGGGATTCTTCTGGCTTTCCGGCCAATCTTTTATTTTCACCACCACTTTATCTCCATTCTCCGCACCGTTTAAATGCTCCATAGGAATAAACACATCATAGGGCAACTGCTTTCCTGTCGGAATCAAAAAAGCATAATTAGCCGATTTCTGGACAATGCCGACAAAAGTACCCTTCCGCCGTTCAAGAATTTCCACAACCTCTCCTTCCAACCGGCGATTACGACTCCGGGCATACACCAGCACCTTCACCTTGTCTCCGTTCAAAGCATGCTTTAAATTGGGGAAAGCCACAAAAATATCCTCTTCACTCTCGCCGGACAAAATATAAGCAGCTCCTTTAGCGGTCAATTCCACTTCACCCGTAAGATAAGCCCCCGAACGCTTCATCCGGTATCTTCCCATAGAAACTTCTTCCAGTTCCCCATCCCCCGCCATTTCACGGAGGACTTCCGATATTTGTCTCTTCGTTTCCATGGACTTTATCTGCAAACGCATAGCCAACTGCTTATAATTAAAGCTTTCGCCCGGATGATTGGCTATTATCGTACTGAGCCGCTTCCGCACCTCCGTCTTGCCCATCCCCGGCTCCATTTTCTTTTTTTTCTTACCCATACAGGTTTAATTTAATTTTGATTTTCAACTGTCCTGAAATTTCCCGATTTTTTAAATTGCAATTCCTCCGACGCTCTAAAATTAATGATTATAAAAACAAAAACTCCGTTTGTGTCTTGTTTTTATCGAACAAAAGATAAAATCTCTTCCTTTTATCTATGAACACTATAAAATTTACTGCTAAAACCGTCAATTTCATCAGGTCCTGTTGTAAATATGTAATAATTTAAGACTACATTTGCACAAACAACTGAAAAGATTCATGAAAAAGACTTTCTATTTACTCACCTTCCTGACTGCTGTAATTGTATTATTCCCACAATGTCAGCAAGCTTCGCAAGAGAAAAAAGCAAAATACGTATTCTATTTTATCGGAGACGGCATGGGAGTTAATCAGGTAAACGGCACTGAAATGTATTTGGCGGAAAAAGAAGGGTATATCGGGATAAAACCCTTAAACTTCACTCAATTTCCGGTAACTAATTTTGCCACAACCTATTCAAAATACAATTCGGTAACATGCTCCGCCGCTTCAGGTACGGCTTTGGCTTCCGGCACAAAGACCAAAAACAACACCATCGGCATGGACAGCCTCCGGGCAGCTCCTTTATACAGCATAGCAGTAAAAGCAAAAGAAGCAGGCCAGAAAGTGGGAATCACCACCACGGCAAGCATTGACCACGCAACTCCGGCCGCCTTTTATGCCCACCAACCCGACCGGAACATGTACTACGAAATTGCTACGGACCTTCCCAAAACCGGGTTTGACCTATACGCAGGTTCCGGATTTCTGCGTCCCGTAAATAAAAAAGATTCTACGGCTGCCCCTATTTTTCAAATCCTGCAGGATTCCGGTTACCTTGTTGTCAGAGGAACAAAAGAATTTAACGAAAAAGCCGGCTCTGCCCAAAAGGTCGTATTTCTCCAGGAAGAACAAGCATCTCCCAAATGTTTACCTTACGCCATCGACCGGCAGGATAACGACTTAACATTAGCCCAAATCACCGAGAATGCCATCCGTTTTCTGACAAAAGACAATAAAAACGGTTTCTTTCTCATGACAGAGGGAGGAAAAATTGACTGGGCCTGCCACAATAATGATGCAGCCACCGTCTTCAATGAAGTGGAAGACTTTGCAAAAGCCATACAAAAAGCACTGGATTTTTATCACCAACATCCGGACGAAACTCTGATTGTCATTACGGCAGACCATGAAACCGGAGGTATTGTTTTAGGGAAAGGCCCTTATAAATTGAATTTAAATGTCCTGCAACACCAGAAAACATCCGAAGAGCAACTGACAGAAATGATTAAGGCCCTGCGTAAAGAAAAAAACAACAAAGTAAGCTGGGAAGAAATACAAGCCCTTCTGGCCGAACAAATGGGTTTCTGGAAAACTGTTCCATTAAATGAAAAACAGGAAAAAGAACTGAAAGAAGTATACCGCTCTTCCTTCCGGGGAGAAAAAGTAGAGCTGGAGAAAAACCTCTACTCCTCTAATGAACCTTTAGCAGGAAAAGCCGTTAAGATTCTGAACAGCATTGCATTGGTCGGCTGGACCAGTGGGGGACACTCGGCAGGCGTTGTTCCCGTATATGCTATCGGAACCGGTTCAGAACTATTCCAAGGGAAACTGGATAATATTGATATTCCGCGTAAAATTGCTCAGGCTGCCGGTTACGATCAAAACTAAAGAAAAAAGAATCACAAACTGATATAAACAACATGAAACGTGCTATCTTCTTTCTTATATTCGGAATCATAACCATAGAAAGCTACGGTCAACTGGTCAGAAGAAAAGATTATGATGCAGCATTTGCTTTACAAGCAGGAGGAGGCAGTGGAATACTAACTACGTTTCATCATCCCGTTTTATCCCTCACACCCACCGCCGGACTCAAAATGACTTTTCCTTTTACTCGGAAATGGTTTCTGGGAAGTGAAATAAACTACGAGCAACTAAAATACAAAGTTCATAAACAGGTAAATACACCATGGGGAAACCTTCAGGAAAAACAAAAAGCCACTTTTGATTTAAAACAAGTGGGCATACCCGTCTACCTGAAATATATGTTAAACTGCAATAAGGCAAGCCTCCTGTTCGGAATTTACGGAAGCTATACCTTTGATGCCCAATTCACCACCTCGTTCAACGAAGAATCCGATGCGGGAAATGACAACATGGAAGATTGGAACGCTGGAATAGTCATAGGGTACGAACACCGCCTTGCCAAACACTTGAATGTAATGTGCCGCATCAATGCCGGGGTCAGGGAAGTCGTCCGGGATTACAAACTGTTTGGGGACAAACTGTTCCCTGTATCAGCATGCCTCACCCTAAGTTATGACATCTTACGTATCGGTGATTGCGGATGCGACTGACTTATTCTTCCGGACTTTGTCCGATAACAGCCGGAACATTAGTCGTTTCCAGCTCCTCATTTTCAACAATCAGTGTCCGGGCAAAAAGCCAGTAAAGAAGCAATACACATACGACGATAACCCCTATCGTCACCCAAACATTATTTTTCTTTTTTTCCATGTCTGTCCTTTTGGTGTTTTCCAGTTAAAACGAAATTCACACCAGTTGGTTTCCGGAAATCACAATTATTCCTGAAAAAACATCCAAGTAATGTTACTCTTTAGCACAACAAGCCAAATACCGGGCTTTCCATTCCGGATCAGTGAGATACCGGTTGCATAATCCGCTCAGCTCTTCCGTATTCGCATTTCCGAAAGAGTCTATATATTCTGTTGCATAGATTAAAATCAACGGCTGTTTTACTTTCTCATTAATAAAATGTTCTCCTATGTATTTTACATTACAAAGCAATCTTTCATAATAACCGTTCACTTTTTGTCCTTCCCGTCTGGCAAACAAAATAGCCGCTTCCCGAATAAAAGACCTGTACTCCGGAACAGAAACCAATTTCTCATTTTCCACCATATATTCCTGCAACACCTGATAATAATCTTCTCCCGGTTGAAAAGCTGTATCCCCGGAAACCGACGCATATCCCATTGGATACATAAACCATGCATGGGCATACAGATATTTAATCCGTTCCCGTTCCAACCGGTCAAACAAGGGATTGACAGCCTCTAAATCATGTGCATCCAACATCTCCAGCGCTTCATTTCTTTTGACCCCCAACGTCTTCTTATATTCTGCCACCGGAACAGCCAATGCCTTCAAGCCTTCTTCCGAATAGTCAATTCCGGACGGATACCTTACCGCCTCCGCATTCAAAAAGTCCACTGCCGAAGCATTCTTTCCCTCAAACAGAATACCTTCCCGAAACTTTCCTCCGTCAAAAGAGACCTTCACCTCCTCTCCTTCTTCCAGAAAAAGGAGTTTGGAATCCTGACCATATTGTAAATGAGCATAAGCATAACCGGGTATTTCCACCCTGATTTCGGCACATCCCCGAGCATCTAACTCCGATTGTACGGATGCTCCATTCAAAAACAATCCGATTTTAGGATAAGTCATATGCCCGACTTTCACACAAACAACAGCCTCACGGGAATTTTTCTTCTGGCAAGACACCACCGTGCAAAGCAAAATAACAAACAGTAAATTTCTCATGTTCTTATTATTATGATTAATCGAACTTTTCACATAAAAGTATATTCAACCATCCTCCCCGGGCATTAAAATCAATTACCTTCCCCTCATCGTCCAACATAATGGAATAAGGCACACCACTCCCCTCATAAGCCCTGAAAACAGATTTTTCCGGATATTTACGCGCATTCCAATCCTGCAACTGAATCCAGGGCATCTGCTCCTGTGCCAGCGCTTTCTTCCAGGCTTCCGGATCCACGTCAATAGAAACGCTCACAATGTCAAACCCTCTGGAATGGTATTTCGCATAGGCTTCCTTCATGTATGGAATCTCTTCCCGGCAAGGAGTACACCAGGATGCCCAAAATTCCAGTAAAGTATAATGTCCGGGAATTACATAATCCGAAATTTTTTTTATTTCCCCTTCCGGAGTAGCCAACTCCATATCCAAAAAAGGTTGTCCCAAAAACACTTTTTTCTGCCTGAACAAATCCCTGAAATCCTTTCCGGGTTCAGAACTTTGCAACCCGGCAGGAAAAACGGACCAAAGCTGTTCCATTTCCTCCAAGCCCAGAGCAGATTGTCTTTCACACAATTCCCGGGCCACATAAAAACTCACAGGCGAATCGGGATGGTCTTTAATATACTGCATCCGGAAAGAACGCAATTGTCTCTTACGCTCCGTCATTTCCCGGGCCAGCTCCATAGCACGTGTTTCGTCCTCCTTCACATACTGGGCCTCCCGGTATTGACTTCCCAAAAGTCCCAACTCCAACTGTCGCTCCAGATTCCGGCAGGCATTCCGGTACGCCTCATATTCCTGTTGGGCAACCGAAGAACCGGTCACTTGAAATTCCGGCAGGTCCCCGGAATAACCACAGTCTATCCGCACATCCACACTGTCCAAATATACCGGACACTGGTAAACCAATGAAGGATTTTGACGCGAAGGGTCTAAATAAATCATCACTTTACAATAACGGGATATCGCAAACTTTCCCTTCAACTGAAATTTCCCTCCGGAAATAACTGCACTATCAGCAACATAAGGAGTATTCACATCCGAAACAAGCAATTCCACCCTTCTTCCTTCCCATCCCTCCGGAACATTCCCCGTCAGAACATACCCGTCATGCGAAACACAGCCGGCCGTCCATAACAAAAACCAAACGGAATACAACAAATATTTCATTCTTCTATTGTTAAAATGAGGGTGTTTTTTGACACCCTCATATTCTACACATCGTAATTTCTCCCTTGCTTATTCGTAATCCACCACTTCGTAAACAAACTCGTACCTATCTGAAAGTTTCGTAGGTAACAGGCCAAGCATTTCATCCATACTTTCACCTGACATTTCCGTAGATACAACATATCCATCTTCATCATACTCATAAACCAAAGGCATCGGACTTCCTGTCAAAAGAGCAGAAGAAGGCAGATTCACGGAAGGAGTTCCGTTCAATCTCAAAAGTGCAGCATACAATTCAGCTTCCTCGGCTTCCGGATCACCCAAAAGATACAAACACATGGCCACATCTACGCCATAAGAATTATTTTTCCATTCAGGCTGTCCGTATTCAAATAAATCAATTCCATTTTTCTCATCAGACACCAAATTGCCGTCTACAAAACCATATTGCGTATAATATCTGCCTGCCCCACCAATTGTTCCCTGATAATGGTTATTGTCATCGTATTGCCAATCAAAAGACTTTGCTTCATCATCCGGTTTGTATTGCATGGAACTGCTTCCTACCTTCCCATCTTCCAGATTTAAAGTAAACCGCAAAGTGTTATAGCCATCATAAGCTTGATTTTCACCTGAAATCTCATACTCGGTACCGGAAAAAGTAAAAGCCACTTCCCCGTCCCTCCTGGATTCTTTCAAAAGGCCATTTTCATACACCAATTCCAATCCGGTCTCTCCCGACATCGAAGCAAAAAGAGGCTCCAACATCTCACGTAATTCTGCAGCCGAAGAAACTCCAAACATGTCAAAATACTCCTCGGGCAACGTTTCCAAAGGAGACCAATCTGTAACCTCCACAGAACTGATATATCTTATCCCTGCTATTCTTTTAATCACCGGAGCGACAACAACGCTGAATTCATCCTCCAATGTCCATTCCCCACCATTCAGAGCCAATACCAGTTTGTAAGTACCGGCAGACACTGTTGCAGGAATTTTAGCCACAAAACCGTTTGTAACATCCGGTTCAGATAATTCGGTCCGCGTGCCGGCCGCATCTTCAAGAAACACTTTTGCCGTAGCATTAAAACCGGAACCGGCAATAGTTAATTTTTTACCAATTAACCCTTCGGCAGGCACATCCAAACCAACTACCGGCAGAGAAGCGGGCGTCAGAGTGATTTTTCCCAATTCCCATCTACCACTCTGCAACAATACCAAAGTATATTCACCAGCCTGCAAACTCATCGGTACTTTAAAAATAGCTCCGGAAGCTGAAAATTCAACTCCGTCTACTTTTGTTTCCTCACCTTCCGTATCTTTTAAATACAATTGCGCACCATTTGTAAAACCCTTACCGGAAACATTGATTTCTGTCCCGATTTCAGCAGTAGCCGGCATTTTTACTTCCGTGACCGGATTTTGCGGAATCGGATCATCATCATCAGAACAAGCTGAAAATGTACATACAGCACATACCATCAGCCACATTAACCAGATTTTTTTCATAAGATTCAAAATTTAGAGATTAATAAAAAAATTATATAGATTCAGTTTCTTAAAACTGCCGGATTAATTCGTCAATTCCCGGAATTCGACATCTACGATCGGGGCGAAACCTTGATAAAGTTCAGGTGTTTTACCTTTGAAATCACCGTCCAGGTCCGAACCGTCATATACCCGCAGAAGTCCCTCGTTTCCCTTTACACTTCCCACCACCAAATCGTATATCCGTTCTGCATATTTATTTCCGCGATAAAGATTAAACTTGAGACAAGTAATTGTCTCCCCGGGAAGCGTAAACTGTTTTTCTGCTCTCAGGGGCTGTCCGGATAAATCCACCCGGTAGACCGTTCCTCCTACGGCATAGTACATATAATTCTTCAGGGAACTGAAAGCAAACAAATCAGTCACACCGGTAATTCCGGTACAACCTGAGATATCCCCGTAATAGGCCTTTCCCAATACGGCGGAACAATCCATATAAGTGAGCATATCCCCCAATTGAATGCCATACACATACCGCCGGTCGCCATCCGCCAATACCGTGTAAGTAATTCCCATCTTTCCGTTTCCCGGGTCATACTTCGTACTCTCCATATACACATAATCCAATCCCTCAGGAAAACGGTCAAAAGCCTCTCCTATTACCCCGGTCTTTATCCGCCCGGCTTTGGCAAAGTCATCCGCAATCTCCCCGAACTCATTCAATTCGTACAAAGACTCCAGATTCCCGAAAAAATCACTACCCAACCCCGGACAATATCCTACCAACTGTTTATGATCCATATCATACAACAGAGCCACCCCATACATGATCCCTTTGGTCGAAACATTGCATCCTACTTTCGGAGCCACCCTAAAATCTTTATTGACCGGGAAACCATACAAACCGATGTCCAAAGCGGCAAAATACAAATCCGTCCCGCTCACCATAACCTTAAAACCATTGGGCATATAAACAATTTCATACGGAAAAGGTTCCGCACCATTCCCCATCTCATAAAACACCCGGTATTCTTCCTTCCATTCAAAACCATTTTTTCCCAAACGCGTAGCCCCGTCATCCGTCAGCAAATAGAAAGGAGAACCCGACGGAGCAAGTTCTGCAGACAAATGTTGAATGCGCCGTGGTCCGTTCAGAACAGGCATCCCGTTGTCTTTCAGCACATCGAAATACGTCCGGCCTGTGACAACCGAGACCATATCCAGACGGGCCCGGCCCCCATCCGAACACAACACCATCCAACCTTCAGAAGTTGCCTGACTGACTTGCAAATCATAATTCTGCTGCCAATATACCCCACTCGACTTTTCAGTCACCGTAAAATACAACTTATACATCCCTTCCGGCAACCTGACTTCATAATCCAGCTCCCGGGCAGTCCCCAATACCGTTACCTCATCACTTCCGTCCGTTGCAACTGCTTTCCATTCAAATCCGTAACGTTCTGCCGAAAAATCATGACTTCCTAAATCCGGTGTCAATTGCAACCGTTCAAAAGTCAATACAGACATTCTGGCCTCCACTCCCGTAATTTCGGGTTCTGTCAACTCATGATAATCGTAATTACCTAAATCTTCCGAGCAGGAAAACAACACTCCGCAAAGAAGACATATACCTATCCATTTCCAATCTTTCATAACCTGATTCGTTTAATCGGTAGTAAACTTTAGCGGCTCTCCGGTCTCTTTATCAAAAGCCTCTTCATCATAAGACTCGCCTGCCTCTTTCTTCTTCACCTGCTCCTTCACATACAAGGTTATCTCATAATTCATATACACCCATTGGGAAAACGGAATATCGTTCCGCTTCACAAAAAGTCCCGGGTCCATATCAAAATACCGGCATATCAATTCAAATTTCTGCTGGGAAAAAGCCCCGCCATAATCCTCCCTCCACCCTTCCGGAGCCACAGTAAAGCGATCGGAGAATATAATCCGGTACTGCAATATTGAAGTCGTATCAGCTCCGGCCTGCACCAGATAAGGCAAAGGCAAATCAAAATAATCGTTGGCATATAATTCCAATATGATGGAACGACTCTCCTGCTTCAATACCGGCGTTTTCTTCAGCATAACAATATAATTCACCGAGGTCGTATTTGCCGGCATTTCCGCAACCGTCTTCAAAACATAATCCACGCCTTCCACTGCATCCTCCGAACTCACCCGGATTCCCAACGGACGGGCCGTTTCAGAAGGACGTCCCAACAATTGAATCACCACCGGTACATCCAGCGTATCGGCACGCTCATACACAAAAGTCAGACTGGTACTATCCACCAGCGTATTATTCCTCAACCGGTTATTAAAATAAATCCCGTTGATTTCATTAAATCTGCCGGGTTGCTGCTCTTCACATCCCATGAATCCCACTCCTAACAGCCCCATTCCAAAACATATCCATTTATTCAGTTTCATCATCTTAAAATTACCAGGTTTCTTATCGGTTATCCTTCTCCGTATCCGGTAACGGCAGGACAAAAACAGCATTACCGGGCTGCACGTTCTTCTTCTCATCATCCGACCAAATGACCGGTGCATACATCCGCTTATACATAAAAAACAATTGCCCTTCCCCGTACAATTCCCGGATATACTCATACTGCAAAAGTTCCGGCGTCAACACGGACAAATTCCGGACTCCCCGGTTCTTCCGCAGAGTATTGACCCAACCGATGCCGGCATTCAGGTCGGCAGACTGACTTTCCGCCGCGATCAGGTACATCTCGCCCAGGCGTAACATCGGAATCATAGTATTCTGAATCTTTCCGGACTCCTGCATATTTGCATATTTGTAAAAAAAACTGGCGGAATTACTCACTACCCAATTGATATGACGGTAATCATCCTGATTTCCCCCATACTCCGTTCCTCCGAATATCCGTTTATCAATCAAGTCTTTCTCCATCTTAAACACAAAAGTGGTACGACTGGGATCAAAATAATTCAGAAACAATTGTCCCCGGCTGGTATGCGAAAGAGCAAACAATATTTCTGACGAAAAAATGCGGTCGGGATCATCCGGCGAACCGATAACCAATTTTCTGTCTACAAAAGGGAAGATCCCATCATTAGCAGCCTTAATAACCTCTGTCGAATAACTATAGGCTCTTTCTCTTTCACCTGCATACAAAGCCACCCTGGCCAGCAGACCGGTGACAGCATAATAGTTCAACCGCAAAGCCCGGTAACGCAGGAAATTCGTCCCTCCGTCCGAAGCCTCGTCCATCATCGTACCCCCGGTGATTACCGGATCTTCTTTCAATAACAGCCGGGCTTCCTTCAAATCAGCCAAAACCTTTGCCACAACCTCCGAAGCAGGCAATAACTCCTCCGGATTCAAAGTCTCGGCTGTATAATACGGAATACAAACCATCTCTTTATCCCGGGAATAAACAGGACCAAACAAACGGAACATATCAAAATGCAACATCGCCCGTAAAGCCAGAGCCTCACCCCGGATGATATCATAATTTATTCCGGTAAAAAGATTTTTCTTCTTCTCCATATTCGCCAGCAACTTATTGCAGTTCAGAATCAAGGCATAGGCCTTATCCCACGTCTTATCCAATCTGTCCCTCCAATAATCCGTGCCATACGTATAGTCTTTAAGATCAGAATAATTCTTCCACACCTTAGCATCACTCCCGATCTCGTACGCCCCCCCCATAATCTCTATCATCTCCACCGTCAAGGTGCTGCCATACAACTCCTCTTTATTCAATTCAATATAAATGCCGTTGAGCAGTTTCTGAAATCCTTCCTGCGACTTTGTCAATTCATTTTCTGAAATCTGGTCGTAAGGTTCCACGTCCAACCAATGGTTGCACCCGCCAAACAACAGCGAACAACAGCAAATCCAACTCAGTATTTTCATCTTCATGTTCATATAAGCATTACATTAAAAAGTTGCCGATAAAGAAAACGACACTGTACGGGCAAAAGGATAATCAATTCCCCGTTCGCTTTTCACCGACGAACAACGGAAAATATCATTCATATTTGCCTGTACATTCAAAGCCGACAGCCCCATTTTCCGGACAAAAGGCTGGGTAAACTCATAACCCACATTGAACGACTCTCCGCTAATCACATTTTCGTCCATCACAAACCGTGATGACTTATCCGTCGTCTGTGTCATAGAAATTCCTTTAAACTGAGCTTCCCGGTTTTCCGGAGACCAACGATTGTACAAAGCCCGTTTATCCTGATTATTATAGATATCCTCCGTCGAAATATTTTCTACCTTCTGGAAAAGAGCCTCATTGAATAATTGTCCGCCGAGGGAATAACGGAAATAACATCCCACAGACAAACCTTTATAATAAAATGTTGTACCCAAAACACCTTCCAGTTTGGGTTCCGTATCTCCGACCACCACTTCATCACCCGTATCATAAGTAAACGAATAAGAACCATCCCTTTTAATAAACAACTCTTTCCCGGTGGCAGGGTCAATTCCTGCCGACCGTACCGCCCAGATGGCCGTAGGACTACCCCCGTCATAGTAACGCGTAGTACCCGCCAGAGAGGCTTTGCCCTCATCATTCAGCGAACTGAAAGCATTCCCGATTTTAGCATACTTTGCCTTGGCATGGGTACCATTCAGGCTGATATTCCAATTAATCCGCTCAGCAGGACGATACACCGGAGAAATTTTAACAGTCACTTCCAACCCGTTTGTTTCCTGTTGTCCGGCATTCATAGCCACTGTCTTCACACCCATAGACCCTGGAGTAGTAATAAAAGCAAGCAACGGATCGGTAATCTTTTTGTAATAATCGAAAGTAATATTCAACCGGTTGCCCCACATCGTAATATCCGTTCCCACATTATAATTTATCGTTTCCTGCCAGGCCAGATCCTGATTCCCCAACTTATCCAATATCAATCCGGAGCCGAAAATATTCGTCATCCAGTTATTAAATGCATAAGTAGAAAAAGCCTGATAAGCTGAAAAATTCTGATTTCCGGGATTACCGGCAGAAGCCCGGAGTTTCAGCATCTGAAACCATTCCGACTGCCGCATAAACTGCTCATTATGAATATTCCAGCCAATCCCTACAGACCAGGTATTCCGGAAACGGTTATTCGTCCCGAACATGGAGGCCCCGTCACTCCGGTAATTAAAATCCAGTAAAAAACGATTGTCATAAGAATATCCCCCGTTCAGGTAAAAACTGGCTGCCCGTTTCTGACTCTCGGCATAAACCGACTTACCTCCTTCCGGATATCCATTGGCAAAAGAAGGAGCTCCGAACTGGTCTTCCGTAAATCCATTCGCTTTATATCCGTTGGTGACACCTTTAGTCGTACTGAAGTTAAAGCCACCCACCGCATTCACCATGTGTTTCTCAGCAAATAAACGCCCGAAAGTAACAGCCACATCCCCCTCATAATTCATATTTTTCTTCAACGAATGGGAAAAAAGTCCCCGCTCCGTCACCTCCATATCATCAAAATCCGTATGTTGCGGGGAAAGCCGGCTACTCGTAGTAGCATTTGATTTGGTAATTCCGAATTTTCCGCGTACACGCAAATCCTGAGTAGCAAACCATTCCACAATAAAATTATTGGTAAACCCAAACTGGTCACCCTTGTCGTAATTATTCAGGTGAGCATTCCACAAGGGATTAGATACCATTTCCGACATATTGTAACCATCTCCCGGAAAATAATACAGATATTTACTTACTCCACCTTCTTCATTATATTTCTTATAATAAGGATTCGCATTGGCATATTCATAAAAAGGAACCGACGGATCATTCGTCTCCACATAATTCAAAGTAAGTTTATTGCTGAACTGAAATTTTCCTGTCCGGTAAATTAGATCAATATTTCCGTCAATCGTCTGCCGGTCCGACCCCTTCATAACTCCCTGAACGCGGCCATAACTCAATCCGATGCCATAACGCACATTTTCCTCCCCCCCCTCGGCATAAATATTATGCTTGTGGGTGAAACCGGTTTGCAAAGGCTCACTCAACCAATACGTATTTATTCCCTTTTCTATCCCTTTCAAACGAGCATTACGCAAACTATCCAGACGATATTGATTAAAAATATCCGAATTCCTGTCTTTATAAACCCCGGCCAGCGTTTCAAATTCCAGTTTTTCCCTGGAATTCATCAAATTATAATCCGTCAAATCAGCAACAGTCACACTAAAATCTCCTTTATAGGAAAGCTGCAATTTGCCCCTTTCCGGAGCCTTTGTTTCAATAACAACCACACCGTTGGCAGCTTTCGAACCGTAAATAGCTGTTGAAGCCGCATCTTTCAGCAAAGTCACCGAAGCCACCCGGTTCATATTCAGGTCCATAATCGTTTGCAACGTTGTCTCAAACCCATCCAAAATAAATAAAGGCTGATTGGGATCCGTCCCATACTCTTCTTTCAATCCCATCACACTGCTTTTTCCCCGGATTTCAATATCCGGCAACCGGTTAGGGTCAGAACCGAACTGATTGCTTTCCATAATCCTGAAAGAAGGGTCCAACGTTTTTAAACTCTGCAAAACATTCTGTGTTCCCACAGCCTTCAATTCCTCCGATTTAAAAGTGGTGGACGAACCTGTGAAACTCTCTTTCTTACGCTGATAAATACCGGTAACAACAACATCCTCCATCTGAACCAGGGCCGGTGTCATAAATACCCTGAAAAAATCATCCGCATTTTTTCCGGTAAATCTTTTCACTAATTTCTCATAACCGACAAAAGAAAAGACAACATTATACTCTCCCACCGGTACCGAAAGGGCATATTCCCCTTTCTCATTGGTAGTAGTGCCAAGCAATGTTTCCGTTTCCAGATAAACCGTCACACCTGTCATAGGCATCTTTTCTTCGTCCAGCACCACCCCTTTCAGGGTCACCATTTTCACTTCTCCGACCTGCGACCGGGATTCCGGACGAGGCAAAATAATAATGGTATGCTCCTCTATGCGGAAAGTAAAATCGGTTTCAAGCAAAATACCGGCCAGCACATCCTGAAGCTTCGCTTCTTTAAAATCGGCATTTACCCGCTTCCCACACTTGGCCAATTGATTTGCATTATAAAAAAATTCAAATCCTGTCGTTGCACTCACCTCTTTCAAAGCCTCTGTCACGGTAAGGTTTTCCAATCTTATGGTCAGCACAGCCTGAGCATAAGATGCCCTAAGCGTATGGCACAACACCAGAAATAACATCAGCAAACAAGTTTTCGCCTGACCTCCTCTTTTTCGGGGGAAATGCCATTTTTTTATAAATCCTGTTTCTCTCATATTGTCTCCATTCATATTTAACTCCCAAAAAGGGACGTTTTTTTTCGGTTATTTTTCTCTGTTATTATTCGTTTTCACCAAACGGTCTTTTTCCACTATTTTCTATGTTCCTGCTCTCGGATTCCAGGGGGGTCCTTATAACACAAACTACAAAACACAACACTCGTATTCCCCTGAAAAATAACGCTCTTCACTTTATATTCTCCTAAAACGGACAACTCCGTCCGTACTCAAATCCTACATAAACTGTTTTATTTTCCACCCCTCAGATTTAGTTCTGCACTCCCACCAACCCTCCATCCAAAAAAAACGTCCATTTATTTTAGACGGACCACCCCATTCTCCACTTCACAAACAATATCCGTTGTTTCCGTAACCAACTTTATAATATAATCCATTCCCCGCTCATAACGAATTTTACCGGAAAAAGTATAATCTTTACATCTGTCAGCTACATACATTTCTATTCCATACCTTCGGGCCAGCCTCTGAACCAGATTTTCCAACCTCTCATTCTCAAACCAAATCCATCCCTCTTTCCAGACAGAATAAAGAGCAGCATTTACCTCCGAGACGTTTACTCCTCCAGCCTCACAATCCAGGCATACCTGCTGGTCCGGGCACAAAACCACCTCCCGTTGGATTTCCTGCGCCATATACTTGATTTTCCCGCTGACTAAAGTTGTTGTATGAACAGGCGAATCCGCATAAGCATTTACATTAAAACTTGTCCCCAATACCCGGATGCTTTCTCTTTTTCCGAATTCTACATAAAAAGGGTGAACGGTGTCCCGCCTCACTTCAAAAAAGGCTTCACCCTCCAACTGAACCCGCCTTTCCTCCGCACCTTCAAAAGAAGCAGGATATTCCAATGAAGAACCTGCATTCAACCACACCTCACTACCATCCGCCAAAGTCAACTGAAACTGACGACCCGCAGGGACTTCTACCCTCAGCCTCCTTCCCTTTTCAACAGAAATCTTTTTCCCTGAAGCCATAAACAAAGCGACCTCCTTTCCCGTATGATTTTCTATTTTCACCATACTATCCAGACAAGTCTGCATTCCATTATCCGAAGTTAACACCACTTCATTCCGGACACCCTTCTTCTCCGCATGCGACCGGCCATAAATTTCCGGCTGTAGTTTTGTATTCTCCCCGGAAAAAAGAAGGAAAATTCCAGCCATAGCTGCTGCAACACCACTTCCCACAGAGAAATACAATATCCGGCGTCTTTTCATCTTCCGGAGGACACGCCCTTTCACATCCTCATAATCCGCCACGTCAACAGCTTCATGAGTAGAAGTTTCAGACAATTTATCCCAAATTTCATTCAATAAAGGCTCTTCATCTTCGCCGATTTCATATTCAGGCCATTCAGGCTCACGCGTATTCATAGGGAATAAACTTTATTCATTATAATAAATACACCAACCCGGAAAACTACGTACCCGATTCCTGTCTTTTTTTCATTTCTCCCCGCAGTCTCTTTATCACTTTGTACAATATGGTCTCGACTGTCCGTACCGATATGGATAATTCTTTCGCAATATCCGCATTCTTTTTCCCCTCCCAAAAACTCATCATCAACACCTTACGACTTTTTTCCGGCAACTGGGCAAGCACTCCGGGCAATGCCTTGATCCTATCCGTTACCTCTTCATCTTCCTCACAAATATCTGAAAATACTGCCATCATTTTCTCTTCCCGGACTTTTCTGGCTATATTGTATTTTAACAAACGCAAAGCATTATTATGAACCGCCCTCAGCAAATAATTCCGGATCGACTTACTCTCATCCAACTTCTTCCGGTTCATCCATACGGCAACAAACATATCCTGCACCACCTCGTACGCAGCCTCCTCATCCCGTAAGATGGTACTCGCATATCTCCTCAAAGGGATGCTATAAGCCAGATAAAGTGCCTTGAAAGCCGTTTCATCACCGGCTTTCAAGGCTTTTACCAAACGACAGTTATCTGATAGCACCTTTCCCATCACTTTCGGAATACTTTACAAGTAAATGCAAATTTACAAAAACTGCGTAGCAAACTTTTGGAATCAACTCAGAAAACACTCGTTTTTCTTTTTAATTTAACTTGTTTTAATAAATTTCTCCCGAATGAATATCTTACATTGAAAACGAGCCAAACAAAGTCCACCGATCCGACCCGTTTTACTGCTTTAATTTACAATATTCCAATAAGTTGAAGGAAATAAAAAAACTCCTGAAAACATTTATTTTCAGGAGTTTACTTCTTGAATTCGTGGGTCCTGAGGGATTCGAACCCCCGACCCTCTGGGTGTAAACCAGATGCTCTGAACCAACTGAGCTAAGAACCCGTGCTCTCTTATCGATTGCGGGTACAAAAGTAGCTATTTTTTTTATTCCGCCAAATTATTTCGAAAAAAATATAAGATTTCAGATATTTATCACGTTACAAGACATCACAACTTTGACATGCAATGATAATCTGCACCGGAAGTTCCAGGATTGAGAAACCGTTGGCTATACCTTGAAAAAACGCACAATCGTTTAACAAATAATTAATAGACGGATTAACATTTATTAGAAAACCATTTGGTCAACATATCAAAATTCACTCTACATTTGTGCCGTCTTTAAAAAAGATTGTTTTTCATAAGTTTGTATGGTTTAGGTTAGTAAGTTTAAGGGTCGGTAACGACCCTTTTATTTTTTATAATCTGAAAAAATAAAAATCAATCACTGAACAATGACTGGTATTCTCGAAATCGAAGGAATGGAGTTTTTTGCCTATCACGGTTGTTTCGAAGCAGAACAAACAGTAGGGAATAAATTTTTAGTATATGCTTGTTTACATTACGAATGCAGCAAACCGGCATCTTCCGACCAAATCACGGACGCCCTCAGCTACCAAACGGCTTATGAAATCATCGCCCGTGAAATGATGAAACGCTCCCATTTATTGGAAAATGTAGGCCAACGCATTCTGAATGCTTTATATGAAACTTTCCCTCAACTCCAATATGCTAAAATAAAAATTTCAAAAATGAACCCTCCTTTGGGAGGACAAATCCGGTGCACAAGTGTCACTTTAGAGAAATAATTTAGCAGATTATTTGGAACTAAAAGAAAATCCCTCTATCTTTGCATCGCAATTACAAAAGGGTCGGTTGGCCGATAGGTTAGGCAACGGTCTGCAAAACCGTGCAGAGCGGTTCGATTCCGCTACCGACCTCTATTTAATGCAGAGACCTCTGAAGTTTTCGTTCAGAGGTTTTTTCTTTAGAAAATAAAGAGAAATCAAAGCATTCTCCGAATCTACAGCAGAAAATATTACTTTTGCAAACCGATTCAATCATCTTTCAACTATGGCCAATGAAATTCTGATATATACCGATGGTGCAGCCAGCGGTAATCCCGGACCGGGAGGCTTTGGAGTGATATTAAAGGCAGGTATTCACCGGAAAGAACTCATGGCAGGTTTCCGGAAAACCACCAACAACAGAATGGAATTATTAGCCGTCATTATTGGTCTGGAAGCCTTGAAACAACCCAATCGCCAGGTGACCGTCTACTCCGACTCCCGTTATGTCGTAGATGCCATAGAAAAAGGATGGGTCTTCGGATGGGAAAAAAAAGGATTTAAGGATAAAAAAAATCCTGACTTATGGAAACGTTTTTTAGCGGTTTTCCGCCAGCATCAGGTAAAACTGATTTGGATCAAAGGTCACGCCAACCATCCCGAAAACGAACGTTGCGACCAACTGGCAGTACAAGCCTACAAAATGCCGGATTTGCAAATAGACTACTACTATGAAGCAGAACATGATGATTCCTTAAATTTTTTCATTTAAGACTGAAAAAATACTTTAGATTCTATCTTCATCTATTTTTTAATATTACATTTGCACCAATTTTGGCGGTGATGGTGTACCGTCAGAAAAAAGCAATTATTTAAATTAAACTTTGCAATGAAAAAAATATTAATTCTCGGCGCAGGAGGACAGATCGGCTCTGAACTGGTTCCTCATTTGAGATCTATCTACGGTGAAAACAATGTGGTAGCAGCTGACATCAGCGCAGAAAAGTGTAAAGCTTTAGCAGAAGCCGGTCCATTTGAAGAAGTCAATGCACTGGATGGCGAACAATATTCTTCTATTGTAAAAAAATATGGTATTGACACCATTTTTAACTTGGTTGCTCTTTTATCAGCTACCGGCGAGAAAAACCCGAAACTGGCATGGGACATTAATATCGGTGCCCTGACCAATTCTTTATACATCGCAAAAGATAACAATTGTGCTGTCTTCACTCCGAGCTCTATCGGTGCATTCGGTAAAGACACCCCTAAAGATAAAACTCCGCAGGACACCTTACAACGTTCCAACACCACAATGTACGGTGTTTGCAAAGTAACCGGAGAGCTATTAAGCGACTACTATTTCCATCGTTTCGGTGTAGATACCCGTAGCGTACGTTTCCCGGGACTGATTTCTTACGTTACCCTGCCCGGCGGCGGTACGACCGATTACGCAGTAGAAATTTATTACGATGCCATCCGCAAAGGTTCTTTCACTTGTAATGTAAAAGAAGGTACGTACATGGATATGATGTATATGCCGGACGCCCTGAATGCAGTGGTACAGTTAATGGAGGCAGACCCCACGAAACTAAAACACCGCAATAGCTTTAACATTGCTGCAATGAGTTTTGAGCCTGAGCAAATTGCTGCTGAAATCCGCAAACACATCCCGGATTTCAAGATGGACTACCAAATTGACCCGGTAAAACAGGCTATCGCCGATAGCTGGCCAAACAGCATGGATGATACCTGCGCACGGGAAGAATGGGGCTGGAAACCCAAATACGATCTGCAAAGCATGACCATTGACATGTTGGCTAAAGTAAAAGAGAAATTTGAAAAAGGTTTGATTAAATAAAATCACCAAACCCTTCGGCTAATGAGGTTGAATTTGAAATTCAACCTCATTTTTTTTGCAGAATAGAAAAGCTTCTTTAACTATTTTTTTATTTCGCCGAAAAAAGTATCTTTGTTCGGTTTGTGCGTTCAGCAAGTGGCAATTATATATTAATTCATAAAAACAATAAAAATGATTTATTCACAGGAAGTACAACACATGTGCGTTGTCAAAAAAGGTCCGAACCACGGACCCGCCCCAATTCCTGAAGAAGGCAAATGGGTAAAAGCGAAAGAAATCAAAGACATTTCAGGTTTAACTCACGGTATCGGTTGGTGTGCACCACAACAGGGCGCCTGCAAACTGACTCTGAACATTAAAGAAGGAATCATTGAAGAAGCTTTGGTGGAAACTATCGGATGTTCCGGTATGACTCACTCAGCAGCAATGGCAGCAGAAATTCTACCGGGCAAAACCTTATTGGAGGCTTTGAATACGGACCTGGTTTGCGATGCTATTAACACCGCAATGCGTGAACTATTCCTGCAAATCGTATACGGACGTACCCAGAGTGCTTTCTCTGAAGGAGGGTTGGTCATCGGTGCCGGACTGGAAGACCTGGGTAAAGGCCTTCGCAGCCAAGTTGGAACCATGTTCTCTACCAAAGCCAAAGGAGTACGCTACCTGGAACTGGCAGAAGGTTATGTTACCCGTCTGGCCCTTGACGAAGACGATGAAGTTTGCGGATATGAATTTGTTCGTTTAGGTGTAATGATGGACCTGATCAAAAAAGGTACCGATGCTAATGAAGCGTTGAAAAAAGCCACTGCGAACTACGGACGTTTCGCCAATGCAGCTAAATATATTGACCCACGTCACGAATAAAATAGGAGGAACATACTATGGCAAAAAGAGAAGTAAAATTTGAGAGTCAGGATCGTCGGATCAATCAGATCAACAAAGTATTAAACTCCTACGGCATCGCATCTATCGAAGAAGCTGAAACGATTTGCGACGCAAAAGGAATCGATCCTTATTTAGAATGTGAACAAACCCAAAATATTTGTTTTGAAAATGCAAAATGGGCCTACGTTGTAGGTGCAGCAATCGCCATTAAAAAAGGTTGTACGAACGCTGCTGACGCAGCCGAAGCAATCGGCGAAGGTTTACAGGCTTTCTGCATCCCGGGTTCTGTTGCCGATGACCGCAAGGTAGGCCTGGGCCACGGTAACTTAGCCGCCCGTCTGCTTCGTGAAGAAACCCAATGCTTTGCTTTCCTGGCAGGACACGAATCCTTCGCCGCTGCGGAAGGGGCTATCAAAATCGCCGAAATGGCTAACAAAGTGCGTAAAAATCCTTTACGGGTAATCCTGAATGGCCTGGGAAAAGATGCTGCCATGATAATCTCGCGCATCAACGGATTTACTTATGTACAAACTGAATTTGATTATTATACCAGCGAACTGAAAGTAGTAAAAACCAAAGCTTACTCTGACGGTCCCCGCGCAAAAGTAAATTGTTACGGAGCTGACGACGTACGTGAAGGTGTTGCTATCATGTGGAAAGAAGATGTAGATGTATCTATTACCGGAAACTCTACCAATCCGACCCGTTTTCAGCATCCCGTAGCAGGTACCTATAAAAAAGAACGCGTACTTGCCGGTAAACCCTATTTCTCTGTAGCTTCCGGCGGTGGTACGGGACGTACCCTTCACCCGGACAACATGGCTGCCGGTCCCGCATCATACGGTATGACCGACACCCTCGGACGTATGCACAGCGACGCCCAGTTTGCCGGTTCATCCTCCGTACCTGCCCACGTGGAAATGATGGGCTTCCTCGGTATGGGTAACAACCCGATGGTAGGCGCAACCGTAGCCGTAGCTGTTTCCGTAGCTCAGGCATTAGCCAAGTAATCAGAAAGTTAGCAGCTTTATATCCAGAATCCTGCCGGGTTGTTCCGGCAGGATTTTTTGTATTTAAACTTAAACAGCTACAATACAAGGCAGTACGGCATTAAAAACAGAAAAAAGAAAAGCAACACAGCCATCCCACAGAACACTTGTAGGACGCGGAAATTTGACTTATATTTGTAACATTGGGGTATCATCCACAACAACAAACATTAACGTTTTAGTCTTACCGGAACCGAAGCAACTGTCTGGATAAACGGAAAGTTTGTGCATGAAAATCTCCCCCAATAGATTATCATAACGCACATAAGCGTAGAAACAAATAAAGAAAATAAACTATGAGCAACGAAATTTTATATATCCTTTTGCCGGACTATGCCGCGCATGAAGCGGTGTATCTTTCACAGGCTATTGCCTCTGATGAATTTGCGCTGAAAGAAAATCCGAAGTATATCAACAAGGTTGTGGCTCCCACATTGGAGCCGGTTAAATCCATAGGCGGCTTCCGTACCCTGCCCGATTATTCCTTTGAAACGATGCCCGATGATTATGCAGCATTGGTGCTGATTGGAGGCTTCGGATGGAGTACGCCTGTTGCAGAACAGGTCGTGCCGATTGTCCGGCAAGCCATTGAAAAAGGGAAAATTGTCGGAGCAATCTGCAATGGAGCTTCGTTTATGGCAAAGCACGGATTCCTCAATTCTGTTAAACATACCGGTAACGGCCTGGAACAACTGAAACTATGGGGTGGCGGAAACTACACTAATCCGGACGGCTATGTCCATACCCAGGCGGTCGCCGACAACAAAATAACAACCGCCAACGGCTCCGCAACACTTGAATTTGCAAAAGAACTGCTTTTATTGCTTGAAAACGACACACCGGAACGTATCGAAATGTACTATCAGTTCAACAAACAGGGTTTTTGCTTGCTTTTCGCCAATCAATAGCCGTATGGATCACCAGAATAAGAAATACATTTATTGGCTATGTGCCACGGTGGTCATAATGTTCGTCCTGCCTTTCGCGGTGGCCCGTCTTACTTCGGAGTGCAGCGGCATGGTATTGTGTATGATATTGTTCCTTGTCCTCAATCCGGTATATTCAATAATATTGGGAGCCAATTGCGGAAGGAATATCAGGCAAATGTGGAGTATTCCGCTGATTTCAGCAGCGATGTTCCTGTCCGGGACCCGGATATTCTTTGATATAAAGGAAACCGGGTTCATTATATATGCCGCAATCTATCTTGCTCTGGGCTGGATTGCGATGTTCACAGGCAAATATATGAGGAAAACATGAATAACCTGTTAATTTACCGACACACCAAACTATTATTTATTCGTTTAACTGTTTGATTGAGCAGAAAACGAATCCGTCTCAAATTATTAAACAGTCAAACGAATAACACATTTACTTCGCTCTGGGTCTTTTCTGAAACAAAGAAATAATCCAAAGCAAGACAATAGCTCCGATAAAAGCCACAATCAGATTTGCAATAATCCCGCCTGTAGAATGTAACCCGATCAGACTAAAAAGCCAACCGCCCAGAAGACTACCTACAATTCCGATAAGGAAATTGACAATCAAGCCAAATCCTCCTCCCTTCATAACCGTACCGGCTGCCCAGCCGGCAACAATTCCTACAATAATAAACCATAAAAATGACATAAGCAATCTGTTTTAATATTTGTATAGGTTTTACCGGATAACACCGGAAAAGGTTACAATATCAATAACCCGGAGGTATAGCCTCACACAAACCGGATACAGAAAGAACATTCCTGGCCGCTTTTCCGTAAACCACACAAAAAAAACAAATGATACGTAAAGAATTTTACACATTATTACTGGTCATAGTGACCGGAATAATATTACCGGCCAAAGCTCAACCCGGACTGGATACAACCTGGCGACGGGGAGGAAACATCGGAATCAACCTCAATCAGGTAAGCCTCAGCAATTGGGCTGCCGGAGGAGAAAACGCCGTCGGTTTTAATATGCAATTCAACTATTTCGCCAATTATAAAAAAGGCCGGCATCTCCTCAACAACACGCTGGAAATGGACTACGGACTGAATAAAACCAAATCCGAGGGTACGAAAAAAACAAACGATAAACTCTATCTGTCTTCCATATACGGATACGAGTTGCGGAAAAATTTGTACCTGAGCGGTCTTCTCACCTTCCAGACTCAATTTGCAAAAGGTTATGATTATAATACCGACCCGCGTACTTACATTTCCCGTTTTATGTCTCCGGGATATTTGCTTATCGGAGCTGGTCTTACCTGGACTCCCAGGACCTGGTTTACGGCCACTTTTACACCAGCCACCTGGCGCGGTACTTTTGTCAACAGTAACATCCTTTCGGACGAGGGACAATTCGGCGTTACACCTGGCAAACATCTTTTTTCCGAATTCGGGGCAAATCTCCGAATGGAAGCCCGTTATGAATTCCTGAAAAATATGAGCATATTTTCCAGGCTGGCTTTTTACTCAAACTATCTGAAAAATCCCCAGAATATAGATATCACCTGGGACGTGCAATTGATCATGGCAATCAATCAATGGTTCTCTACTACACTGACCACCAACATGCTCTATGATGACGACACGAAAATTCTGCAAAAAGACGGCAGCAAAGGACCCCGTTTACAATTCAAAGAAGTTTTAGCTTTAGGATTTCAATTTACTTTTTAAAAAACTTTCCCGGATGAAAATGTATTCATCCGGGAAAATTACACACAAAACTTCTTTCCTCCCCGCTCAGAGACGAGCTTCAACAAAAGCCCTGATAAAATCAATGGTTTTCTCTATTCCGTAAAGAGAAGTATTGATGCAGAGGTCGTAAGATTCTGCAGCACCCCATACTTTATCCGTATAATAATTATAATACGAAGCCCTGGATTTATCCGCTTTACGGATATATTCCTCAGCCTCTTTTTCACCAATGTGGTTATATTCCATCGCACGATGGATCCGGTCTTGCCGGGAAGCGCTGATAAAGACCGAAATACAATCCGGATTCTCCCTCAGGATATAATCCGCACAACGGCCGACCAACACACAGGGGCCCTCAGCAGCAACCTTCCGAATCACATCGGACTGAATCCCGAATAAAGATTCGTTGGAGAGATAATCACTGCTTTGGAAAATGGCATTATTTATCGTAAATCCCATAGCCAATGCCTTCAATAAACTCCCGGAAGTCTTCTCATCTGCTTTCTCAAAAAACTCCCCGCAAATACCGCTTTCTTTAGAAGCCAGACTAATCAGTTCCTTATCATAATAAGCTATACCCAATTGCTCAGCCAACTTTTTACCTATGGTACGGCCTCCACTTCCGAATTGACGACCGATGGTTACAATAATACTTTTTCCCATAATATTGATATTGAACTATAAATAAATCACATGACCATATTTTCCTCTTTCATAACAACTCTTCCCCGATTGCTCCCCTCTTGAACTTCTTCATTTGCCAGCCTAACATCAGACCGGTAGTGATTGTAGATAAAGCATCAGCCACCGGAAAACTTCCCCACACTCCGTCGGGTCCCCAATAGTGTGGCAGGATAAACAGGCAGGGTACTAAAAAAATCAATTGCCGGGTCAAAGAAAGAAAAATAGCCTTCCCGGCCATCCCGATAGACTGAAAAAAACTGGTAGACACCATCTGAAATCCGATTACCGGCAGCATCAGCAAAATCAATCTCATGCCATGTTCCGCCAAGCCGATCAATCCCTCGTCCGTAGTAAAAAAACGAATAATCGTACGCGGGAAAATCTGACAAATCAGAAATCCCAGTGTAGTTACCGTAGTACCGCATAAAATGGTGTATTTAAGAATCTGAATGACCCGTCCGGATTGCCGCGCACCGAAATTATACCCCGCAATCGGCTGCATGCCCTGATTAAATCCCATTACAATCATAATAAAAAGAAAAACCACCCGGTTAATAATGCCATAAGCGCCAATATACATGTCCCCGCCATGTGTTTTTAATCCGTTATTCACCAACATCACCACCAGACAGCTGCATATATTCATCAAAAAGGGAGAAAGGCCAATAGCCAACATACTCCATACAATATGCCATTTCACATGAAATATACCACGCTGGAAACGAATATAGCTCTTCCGGCTGATAAAATGTACCAATACACCAAGCAAAGCCAGGAACTGAGCACAGATGGTTCCCAATGCAGCACCCCGGATTCCCATATCGAACACGAAAATAAACAAGGCATTCAATACCCCGTTTATGGCCACGGCAAATAAAGTAGCCGCCATCGCCCTTTGCGGATAACCGGAAGCACGCATCACCTCATTCAGTCCCATATATATATGAGTAATCAGATTTCCGTAAAGAATCACTTTCATATAATCGCGGGCATAGGGCAACGTATCTTCACTGGCTCCAAAAAAATAAAGAATAGGTTCCAGAAAAATCAGACATACCGCCATGAACAGCAACCCGATGGTTATATTCAGTAAGAGCACATTTCCCAATACCGCCTCCGCACTTTTGAGGTCTTTCTGTCCCATTTTCACAGATACCAGGGTAGAAGCACCCACTCCCACAAGAGAACCAAAAGCCGCAGCCAGATTAATAAAAGGGAAGGTAATTGCCAATCCGGCAATAGCCAGGGGCCCCACACCATGCCCGATAAAAATGCTATCCATCATGTTGTACAACGAAGCCGCTGTCATGGCTATAATAGCCGGTATAGCATAGCGCATCAACAATTTTCGAATATCCTCCGTACCCAAAGCCAGAGGAGTCTTTTCAGTCATACTTCATCATTTAAAGTTATTGAATCATTCCCCTTCAAATCACCGCCTATGAATTAATGATTGCTTTCAAAGCTTCAATAGCCTCCTCTTCCGGAACAGCCGTACGCACCATCTCCCGTCCTTTATAAAGGTTAACCTTACCGTTCCCGGCACCCACATACCCGTAGTCTGCATCTCCCATTTCACCGGGGCCATTGACAACACACCCCATAACGGCAATCTTCAGCGTACTCAGATGCCCGAAAGCAGCTTTTACCTTAGCCACTGCCCCCTGCAAATCGAAGAGAGTGCGCCCGCATCCGGGACAACTGATAAACTCAGCTTTATAACGACGCACTCCGGCTGACTGCAAAATGTTTTGCGAAAGCTGAACAGAAAATTTCACATCCGACGTACAAATCCATAATCCCCACGCCAACCGGTCCAGGAAAAAGCCCCCTAACCGGGAAGCCGCCAACAAAGTATTCTTCCGATTATCATTCCCCGGCAAACATATCCGCAAAACCACCCGGTTCTGTACATTTCCCTCCCATAATTCACGGAAAACTTTCCGAAAATAACCATAATCGGGTTCACCCGCCACCACCAATATTACCCGCTCATCCTTTCGCAAACGCTCCAGAAAAACCTCATCCAATTCTTCCAAAACATTTATCTCCACCAGTGCAGAGGTATCTGCTCCCCACCCTTCCAAATATTCTTTCACAGACAACAGAGGCACTGCCCGGCGATTGTATACATGAGCCATATCCAGCAACTCCGGAGGGACCACCACCATCGTCTCCGACGGCAACTTAGTCAATTCGGGTCCAAGAGTTTCCGTATATATCATCTCAGGAACCTTTACTCCTCCTTTTAAACGCGACCCCCGAACAGCATCTGTTTCTCCTTTTTCAAATCCCAATTGCCTGCTTATCTCTTCATCCCACACTTTCAATCCGGACAAATCAGCCACCACCACCGGATGATTACACTCTCCTTTCAACGGAAACCCGGCCTCTTCATAAACGGGACGGTCGCATAACTGTACCAGCATCCGGGCCACCGGGATTTCAGCTTCCGGCTCTTCCGTTAAGGACACCCGTATCGTATCTCCGATCCCTTCATTCAACAACGTTCCTATACCAATTGCCGAGCGAATGCGCCCATCTTCTCCTTCTCCGGCTTCCGTAACTCCCAGGTGCAAAGGAAAATTCATTCCCTCCTTTTCCATTTCCCGGACCAGCAGCCGGACCGCATCCACCATCACTCCGCAATCACTGGATTTCAAAGAAATCACCACCTGCCTAAAATCCACTGCCTGGCACACCCGCAAATACTCCATCGTCGCTTCCATCATACCGGCAGGAGTATCTCCATACCGGCTCATCACCCGGTCTGAAAGAGAACCGTGATTGGTACCTATGCGCACAGTTGTCCCATATTGCCGGCAAATATCCAAAAAACGGGTAAATTCCATCCGCAATCTGTCCAACTCAGCCGCATATTCCTCGTCTGTATAAGCCAGCGTCTTAAAAGTAGCCCTTTTATCCACAAAATTCCCGGGATTAATCCGGACCTTCTCCACATAACGGGCAGCCACCAAAGCCGCCTCAGCCACAAAGTGAATATCCGCCGACAAAGGAGTCTCATACCCCCGGGCCCGTAAAGCAGCATGGATTTCTTTCAACTTTTCCGCCTCTTTCACTCCCGGGGCTGTAATCCGCACTAACTCACCGCCGGCTTCAATAATCCGGATGGCCTGCTCCACACACGCTTCCACATCCATGGTGGAAGTATTCAGCATGGATTGCACCCTAACGGGAGATTCTGAAGACAATACCAGATTCCCTACCTTTACTGTTCCTGTTTTCCTGCGCATATACTTTCATTTTCAAAATACATTCGGATATTTTTCGTATTCCGGACATTCCGGATATTTTTACCCTCAGGGGTGTACATAAACTCCAGTTCTTCGCGGAAAAGCTCGTATACCTTCCGACGCACCACCTTTCCCGTCGAATTGACGGTCCCATTGGCTTCCGACAATCCGGCAGGCAAAACGGCAACTACCGCCGGCAACCACCGTTCAGGAAACATCCCTTCATATTCTCCGCCTTTCCGGAATTTCATCAACTCTTCATACAGTTTATCCAGCATCAGTTTATAAGCTTCCACAGTACCCGCCTTCTCTCCCTTCCGGGCTGTATATTCCAGAAGCGCTGTCTTCCGAGGCACCAGCAAAGCCGAAGTATAGGGAGACTGATTGTTGTACAGGAGACAATAATCCACATACGGAGACAATTCCACAATAGCCTCTTCTATGCCCTCCGGACTGAACTTTTCGCCGTCACCGGCTATCAATAAGGATTTAAAACGTCCGGTCACATAAAGCATCCCCCGGTCACCCAAATATCCCCGGTCACCCGTATAAAGCCAACCCTCCCGAATCACCTCCGCCGTTGCAACCTCATTCTTCCAATATCCTTTCATCACATTCCCGCCCCGGACTACAATTTCCCCTTTTTCACCCTGTGGTACTTCTCTTCCCTCCTCATCACAAATCCTGAGCTCCAACGGCTGTACCACCTGTCCGGAAGAACCGAAACGACATCGGGCAGCATGATTGGAACTAATCACGGGAGACGCCTCCGACAGCCCGTATCCCTGATACATCGGAATCCCCAATGCATAATAATAACGCTGTAATTCCGTATCCAACAAAGCCCCGCCTCCGATAAAAAACTGCAAATTTCCACCGAACACCCTGCGAATCTTAGCAAACACCACCCTATCCCACAATTTCTGTAAAGGCCACAAAAAAACTTTCAAACCAAGCCGCTTGTCAGGTCCTGGTCCCTGATAAACATATTTCAATTTCAACCCCCATCTGTACAGCCACCGGGTCAATTTCCCCTTCCGGGAAATCTCACTTTCTATATTCTTCCGGAAATTCTTGGCAATAGCCGGCACACTCAACAGCACATGGGGCTTAATCTCCTTCATGTTCACCGGGATATTCCGGAGATATTCCACCGGCGACCTGCCAAAATCCACCGAAGCCAAAGAAGCTCCGTTATACATAAATGAGTAAATACCGACAGTGTGGGCGAAACTGTGATCCCACGGCAAAAACAGCAAAATTCTGTAATATTCCGGTATACGGATCAAAGAATCGGACTGCAATACATTACACACATAGTTTCCATGAGTGAGCATCACTCCTTTCGGCTCCGCCGTGGTCCCTGAAGTATAAGATAAAGTAGCCACATCCTCCGGCCCCACCGCCATCGCCCTCTGCTCCACTTCCGAAGGATATTCTTCCTGCCGGAGATTCCCTTCATCTTTCAACCGCTCAAAAGAAGTATATTTTCCTTCTTCCGGGTTCGTTTGCCGCAATACAAATATTTGTTCTATTCCGGAAATTTCCTGCTCTATCCCCCGGATAGTCTCTGCATAATGGTCGGAAACAATCAGGAAACGCGCTCCGGAATGGTTTAACCGGAAAACCAATTCCCCCGGGCTGAGTTTTATACTCAACGGAACATGAATACCTCCGGCATATAAAATTCCCAATTCCGCATATATCCAATCATTACACCCCTCGCTCAACAAAGCCACACGCTCTCCCGCTAGCAACCCTCTCCCCATTAACCCCGAAGCAACATATCCCACCTGCTCCCGAACCTCTAAGTAAGTCGCAGGCTGATATTTTCCCTCCTTCTTTTCCCACAAATAAACATTCCCGGGGAATTGCTCACAACTCCGCTCCAGCAAATCAATCACCGTATTTATTTTCCTGCCCATCATTCCTGCAAAGATATAAAATCTGCCCCACTTTACAATCCGCCTTTCTATCTTCCCCCTTCCGCCAATCAATTTATTTACCTTGCTTGATTTTACAAAATCAAAAAATATTTAATAAAACATAACCGAAATTCAAGAATTTAATATTTATTTGCATAAATTACTCAAACATAGATTTAAACAAACCCGGGGATATTGCAAATTCTCTCCCTTATGCCGAAGAAATAAATCCTGGAAAATTTTATATAGATCCAGAATTTGAAGAAAAAATCAGATTAATATGTACTCCCAAAAATTGGATAGTGAACCCTATAGATAATCATTATGAGACCCATAAATTTTATATGGATAGTTATTTGTTTGCTTCTCGGAATAAGTTGCCGCAATGACGATGCCCAATTTGAAGAGTTATGGGAATACGTGAATAATATGGCCGACCGACTTGCCAGGTTCGAAGCCTGGCAAGAAAAGGTAAATCAAAACTTAGATGTCTTACAAAAATTGGTCAATGTTTCTGTTGAAGGCAAAAGCATTACGAATGTTACAGACATCGGAGAAGGGTATCGTATTGAATTTTCCGATACCACTTTTATAGTCATACGTCACGGAAAAAAAGGAGAAAACAAAATTCCAACAATTTCCCTGCGAGACTCATCGAACGGAAATTTTTACTGGACTGTTGACGGATATTTGTTAAAAAACATGGAGGGAGAACCGGTACAAGCAAACGGACAGCAAGGAGAATCCGGGAAAGATGGAACCACACCCCAACTCCGAATAAATAAACAAACCCTAATATGGGAAGTTTCTCTTGATGAAGGCAAACAATGGGAATCCTTGGGAATAAAAGCAAATGGTCCCCAGGGAGAACAAGGAGAGACTCTTTTTGCCAAAGACGGCATAAAGCTTCATGAACAATATGTAGAGTTCAAATTAGCTGATGGAACCACTTTATTCCGGCTACCCCGAATCAGCGAAAGTAGTTTATATTTTCCGGAAGGTACTTCCTTTATTGGACTTCCCGGTAAAAACATGGAAATTCCTTTCGTTTTTACAAACACTGACAGTACTGGCGCAACAGTTTATGCAACAGGTAACGGAGGCTGGACAGCCTCCATAAAAATAACCGGAACAACCGAAGGACAAATTATATTAACTCCTCCAACAACATTGCAATGCGAAACCACAATTCTGATATTTCAGAATAATAAAAACGGTACGGTCAAAACCTATCCTCTTACTTTAAAAATGCCCCCCGGAGAAATGATATTCGTACCGGGAGGAAATCTTGATATATTAGGAGAAAAGTTCTATGGATGGGACATTGACGATTTCTGGATTGGGAAAACAGAAGTCACATGCCAGCAATTCTGTGATTTTCTGAATGCTATGACTCCTATCCCTGACACCATGCTTGACAATCGACTGCAAACAAATGGTGTTCATTGGTTTGCAATGGCAAATTGGTATCATAGGCCCGGAGATGTTAAGCTCCTCAAGCATGATATGATAGAATATTCTCATCCGACCGGAAGATGGATTCCGAAAATAAAAGAAATTCATTATAAAACCGGAAACCGCTACGAAAGTGTAGCGGATTTTCCTATCACTGCTATCTGCTGGGGCGGAGCACTTGCATACTGCCAATGGGCCGGAGGCGACTTGCCCACAGAAGCTCAATGGGAATACGCGGCAAGAGGTAGTATCCTTAATCCTCAAGCTCCAACAGATATTTATGCTGGCGACAGCGACCCTTTTAATACAGCATGGATCGATGAAAATAGCAAAGAAGACGGAACGCCTGATCTCGTTTGGGGGCTGCATCGTGTAGCAAGTCTCCAGCCTAACTTTTTAGGAATTTACGATATGGTCGGTAATGCTGCAGAGTGGTGTAAAGATGAATATGACCCAACTATGCGCATCTGGAAACCCTTGAACGGAAGCGGTACAACAGGGAAAACAAATCCTCAGGGTTATTTTTCAAATCTGCCTCAAGAAATGAAAGAATATCTAATTCGTGGAGGAAACTCTATTACGCCCTATAGTCCCTCTGTTCGTACAAGGCATTCCAGATACTACGATGATTCCCGGTACAATGGAAGCAATCTATTAATGAGCGAGGGATTTCGTTTAGTGTATAACTCTAAACTAAATGTACGATAATTAAATTCGGTCCCTTTCGCTCCCCAACAATCATGTTATTTTATTCATTATTTTTCTTTACCTTTACAGTCCGAATATTTATTTGTTAAAACCATGAAAGAGCACTTAATCATATATAACACCCTGACACGCAAAAAAGAAGTATTCGAACCGATAAATCCCCCCTTTGTGGGATTGTACGTCTGTGGTCCCACCGTCTATGGAGATGCCCATCTGGGCCATGCCCGTCCGGCCATTACTTTCGACCTTGTTTTTCGTTATTTACAGCATTTAGGTTACAAGGTGCGTTATGTAAGAAACATCACCGATGTCGGACACCTGACGAATGACAGCGACGACGGAGAGGATAAAATAGAAAAAAAAGCCAAGCTCGACCGTCTGGAACCGATGGAAATTGTGCAGTTCTATACCAACCGGTACCACAAAAACATGGAACAACTCAATACGTTGCCTCCCAGCATAGAACCCCACGCCTCAGGACATATCATCGAGCAGGAGGAATTGGTAAAAAAGATTCTGGATAACGGATATGCCTACGAAAGCGACGGCAGTATCTATTTCGATGTGGATGCTTACAGTAAAAAATACAACTACGGCAAACTCTCCGGACGTCGGGTGGATGAATTAATTGCCAATACGCGCCAGTTGGACGGACAGAGCGAAAAACGGAATCCCGCCGATTTCGCCTTATGGAAAAAAGCCACTCCGGAACACATCATGCGCTGGCCCTCTCCCTGGGGTGATGGTTTCCCCGGATGGCACCTGGAATGTTCCTGTATGAGCCAAAAATATCTGGGCGACCGGTTTGACATCCACGGAGGAGGACTGGACTTGCAGTTTCCCCACCATGAATGCGAAATCGCACAAAGCACTGCCGCTTATGGCCACGAAGCGGTTAAATACTGGATGCACAACAATATGGTCACCATCAATGGTCAGAAAATGGGCAAATCTCTGGGTAATTTCATCACGCTGTACCAACTTTTCTCAGGCGACAATGATGTACTCGAACAGGCTTATTCTCCGATGACCATACGCTTTTTTATCCTTCAGGCACATTACAGGAGTCCGCTGGACTTCTCCAACGAAGCCCTGAAAGCTGCACAAAAAGGGTATGAAAGAATGATGGCGGCAGTAAATGCCCTCGATAAAATCAAACCCTCGGCCGAAAACACGGTAGCCATAGACGACTTATCCGCCAAATGCCATGAAGCCATGAACGATGACCTGAATACCCCTATCCTGATTTCCCATTTATTCGACGGGGTGCGGCTCATCAATTCGCTGATAGCAGGAAATGAAAAAATCAATCCAGACAACCTGACTAAATTAAAAAAACTGTACCACGATTTTGTCTTTGATATTCTGGGCTTAAAGGCAGAAAGCGAATCAGCCAGCCAAGACCGCGAAGTCATGGGAAAAATACTGGATATGGTCATGTCTATCCGGACAGAAGCCAAACAAAAAAAGGACTGGGCCACCTCCGACAAAATCCGGGACGAACTGAAGGCAGCCGGAGTAATCATCAAAGACACCAAAGACGGTTACGAATGGAGTTTAGAAAACTAATTTTTCCTTGTATTAATTTTAGTTCATGGCGTCTTACTTATACTATCTGATCTGCATTATCTTCCTTTTTTCATGTGGAGACGGGAAAAGCAAACAACAGGAAAAATCTGTCGTTACCCTTCACCGAACTCCTCCGGAAAAGACAAAGCAGGTGAACAGTATAAAAATCATTTCTCCGGAAAAAAATAAACTCTACACTTATCACGAAAAAGTGCCTGTCCGTTTCAGCAGTAAAGACCATTATTCCATCGACTCAGCCGTCATTTACGTCAATGGCAAACCGGTTGCCCATACAGGCAAGGAAGTCTGTGAATATACTTATAAAATACCGGCAGATAAGGTGGGAACCACTACGATTAAAGTAATTGCGTGGCATCCGGACGGCAAACAGGGAATAGCCTCCACTCAGATTCAGGTAAAGCCGGACCAGGCTCCTGTTTCCCGCCAATATGAAATCGTACACGTTTATCCCCACGATCCGGAAGCCTATACCCAGGGATTGCAATATCAGGACGGCTATATGTATGAAGGTACCGGACAATACGGCGAATCTTCCCTTCGGAAAACAGATATGAGCAACGGAAAAATCATATCGGTGCTGAACATAGACAGCCAGCTTTTCGGAGAAGGGATTACCATCTACGGAGATAAAATCTATCAAATCACATGGCGGTCACGCAAAGGTTTCATTTATAATTTAAAAACTTTCAGTCTGGAATCTACTTTCCAATATAATTCGGAAGGTTGGGGAATCACTACAGCAGGCGACAAGCTGATTATGAGCGACGGAAGCCATAAACTTTATCACATCGCCCCTTCCGGCTTTCACATACTGAAAGAAGTAGAAGTTTTCGACCATACAGGTCCCGTAGAACAACTCAATGAACTGGAATATGTGGAAGGTCTGGTGTGGGCCAATGTCTGGCAGACCGACCGCATTGTCGCCATCGACCCGGAGACGGGAGCCGTTAAAGAAGACATTCATCTGGACAGTTTGTTAACCCCCGCTGAAAAAAGCAAGCTCACAGACCATGACGACGTACTGAACGGCATTGCCTGGAATCCTCAAAAAAAGACATTTTATGTGACCGGCAAACGGTGGCCCAAACTGTTCGAAATAAAAATGAAATAGTTATTCATGTGCTAATCAATAAAGTATGGATGTAAAAATCGAAGAATCCTGGAAAGAATTACTGAAAGATGAATTCGAAAAACCTTATTTTTCAGAGTTGATCCGGTTTGTGAAAGATGAATATGCCCATAATCGGATTTTTCCTCCGGGGAAACTGATTTTCAATGCATTCAACCATTGTCCGGTAGACAACACCAAAGTGGTGATTCTGGGCCAGGACCCTTATCACGGTCCCGGGCAGGCTCACGGGCTTTGTTTTTCCGTTCCGGAAGGAATAGAGCAACCTCCTTCTTTACAGAATATCTTCAAGGAGATACATGACGACTTAGGTACTCCCATTCCCGAATCAGGAAATCTGGAACGCTGGTCTGACCAGGGAGTATTACTTTTAAATGCCACCTTAACGGTAAGGGCACATCAAGCCGGTTCCCACCAAAACAGGGGATGGGAAACTTTCACCGATGCCGTTATCCGGCTTCTTGCCGAAAAGAAAGAACACTTGGTCTTCCTGTTATGGGGGTCTTATGCCCAAAAGAAAGGAGCATTCATTCGCACCGACAAACACCTGGTTTTGAAATCTGTACATCCCTCTCCCCTTTCGGCAAACCGGGGAGGATGGTTCGGTAATCATCAATTCAGCCGGACAAACCAATACTTAAGCGAAAACGGTCTGACCCCCATTCTGTGGTAAACAGAACAACCGCCCACAAAAGAGAAATTTAAACGAAAACCAACTTATACTTAAAAATCATGAGTTACGAAACACAATTATCTAAAGGACAATATCAGACAACAGTAAAAACGACAACCAAAACCCTTGTTCGGAGTGTTTATATCTGGATGTGTACAGCCCTTTTGCTGACCGGAGCCACTGCGTCCCTTGTAGCCGGGAGTCCCAGTTTACTGGAAGCCGTATTTTCCAATCGCATCCTATTTTGGGGTATCATCATCGCACAATTCGGGTTAGTATGGGCCATCTCAGCAAAGGTAACCTCTTTCAGCTTTCCCACCCTCTCGGGTTTGTTTATGCTTTACTCTGTTCTGACCGGAATTACCTTTTCCGTTTTCTTTCTGGCCTTTACTGCAGCCTCCATCGCTTCCACATTCTTTATTACAGCCGGAACTTTTGCCGTGATGAGCCTTTACGGTTTTATCACCAAAACCGACCTGACTAAATTAGGCAATCTGTGTCTGATGGCTTTAATCGGACTTATTATCGCATCCGTAGTAAACATGTTCCTAAAAAGCGAAACCATGTACTGGATTGTGTCTTATGTCGGGGTGTTGATATTCATCGGCTTAATCGCTTACGACACTCAAAAAATCAAAGCCCTGGCCACTTTGGAAGAAAACGAACATACCCAGAAATTAGCCATCTGCGGAGCTTTGTCCCTGTACCTTGATTTCATCAACCTTTTCATCAGGCTGCTCCGAATTTTAGGTCAAAGAAAATAAAAGCCCGAACCCGCAAACGGGAATTTTATTTTCAATCATACCATTTTTTATAGAGAAATAGTTACTTTTGAACAGATAAAAAAAATCAAATACATACGATATGGTTAACTACAAAGATTTAGGACTGGTTAACACCAGAGAAATGTTTAAAAAGGCAATGGCCGGCAAATATGCTATCGCCGCTTTCAACTTCAACAACATGGAGCAGATGCAAGCCATCATCCAGGCTGCTGTTGAATGTAAATCACCGGTAATCCTCCAGGTATCCAGTGGTGCCCGCAAATATGCTAATCAGACCCTTCTTCGCTATATGGCTCAGGGAGCTGTAGAATACGCAAAAGAACTGGGCTTAAACATACCCATCACTCTTCATCTGGACCACGGCGACAGCTTCGAACTATGTAAAAGCTGTATCGACATGGGCTTCTCTTCAGTCATGATTGACGGGTCTCATCTTCCTTACGAAGAAAATGTGGCCCTGACTAAAAAAGTAGTGGAATATGCTCATCAATACGATGTGACGGTAGAAGGAGAGCTGGGAGTTTTAGCCGGAGTGGAAGACGAAGTTTCGGCAGAACATCACACTTATACTGAACCGGAACAGGTAGAAGATTTTGTAAAGAAAACCGGAGTGGATTCATTAGCAATCTCTATCGGTACCTCCCATGGTGCCAATAAATTCAAGCCGGAGCAGTGCACCCGCAATGCAGACGGCATTCTGGTTCCTCCCCCCTTGCGTTTTGATATTCTGAAAGAAGTTGAGAAACGTATTCCGGGGTTCCCAATTGTCCTGCACGGTTCTTCTTCCGTACCACAGGACAAAGTAGCCATTATCAACAAATACGGCGGAGCATTGAAAGATGCAATCGGCATTCCGGAAGAACAATTACGTGAAGCTGCCAAATCTGCCGTTTGTAAAATCAACATCGATTCAGACGGTCGTCTGGCCATGACGGCAGCCGTTCGCGAAATCTTCGCAACCAAACCGGCAGAATTTGATCCCCGTAAATACCTGGGACCGGCCCGCGAATCTCTGAAAGAACTTTATAAACACAAACTGACCGACGTCTTGGGAAGTGCCAATACTGTTCAATAAAAGACAGTTTCTAAATAAAAAGAACGGGATTCATTTCTGAATCCCGTTCTTTTTTCCTTTCCTTCCCCAAAAAAGGCTTTACCAACTCCGTGGTAAAGCCTTTTCAAATTTGCAAAAAATGGAAACCTCATCAATTCATCCTCATGGCACGAATTGCACGTCCGCCACTTCTTCTCTCTCCCTCTTTTGAATACTTTTCTTCTTCCATTTTCGATTTATCAGCACCCAACGTATCCCCGATCTTAGTCTGCAATCGAGCCTTGGAATTCATCAGTTCAGCTTTAGCAAAATAATCAGGAGTACCGGCACATACCTGGTCTATCCATTGAATTCCTTCTTCCACCAATGCCTTGTCATCACAAAGGGTCAACGCTTCAATGTTACGCTGGAAATAATATTTGCCGGTTCCGTTGCGGAAAAGATTGTAAGCGAAAACTTCCTTCATCTTGTCCAGCATGCCGCGGAAATCTCCCTTCCGGATATAAGCCGCCGTATACAGATTGGCCAATGCCTCTGGAGCTGCCGCATAATCAATGGAAAGCAGATAATCAATCATATCCGCATTCCGTTGTTCATCAAAAGCTTCTTCCCGTTCCGGACTCCATGCAGCCAAAGCCATAGCTGCCCCCTTAATGCAATTATCCAGCTTATAATCTACTACCTCTTTGCCGGCCAGTGCATAAAACTTCTCCCGATTTGCCATTACCTGCTTCAAAGGAGCGGAAAGCGGGTCATTGAGGTATTTTTTTATCAATTCCCAATTATCTTTTGTTGCTAACTGTTCATCAGAAAGCGTTCCCAAATATTCAGTAGCAACTTTTCCCTGTTCGTCAGTCATGTAAGCAGCAGAAAGCACTGCCAGATAATTACCTAAAAACTCCGCTCCCCTTTCGCCATCTGCATACCGTTTGATCATAGCACTCAGATTGTTTTGCGGGTCATTGGCAGCCTTACCTCCGGCAATCAGCCAATCTGCAGTACCTGCACCGACCATCTTGTGAACAACTGCCTGAGTTGAAGGATCTACAAAAACCAAAGTGGGGAAAGCTTTCACCCCGAATTTCTCTTTCAACAATACCCCATCCGCATCTTTTTCCATGTCATATTTCGCATTCACAAAAGTCGCATTAAAAAAATCGGCTACCGCATCCTGCGTAAACACCTTATTTGCCAGCATTTTACAGGGACCACACCAAGAGGTATAGCAATCAACGAATATCAGTTTTTTTTCTTTTTTCGCTTTTTTCAGAACTTTTTTCCATTCTTTAGTTTGCTCAAAACTGATACTCCTGTTCTGAGCATCCACACTGACCATCATACCGAGCATCAACAAAGCCCCTATAATCATTCTTTTCATATCTCTTTTTTATTTAAAAATTACTTTACATCCCCATTGCAGGCATGGCAACACTTTCTTTTTTCTTACCGCTCACCATCTCCTCCAATTTATCCGTTAAAGCCTTACCGCGCAAATTCTTGCCGACAATCCGACCTTCTTTGTCAAGCACTAAGATATAAGGAATTCCGGAAAACTGATACTGTTTCATCACATCTTTTCCGGCTTTGGGAGCCTGCGCCTGATACCAAGGCATGTTTTCATCTTTCATCGCCTTTCGCCATGCAGCATCGTCTTTATCAATGGAAACGCTGAAAAATTCCACATCTTTATCATGATACTTTTTATAAGCCTCTTTCAAATGAGGTATCTCAGCCCGGCAAGGACCACACCAGGAAGCCCAAAAATCCAGTACTAAAATCTTTCCTTTGAAATCCTGAGGTCCCAATTGCTTATCGCCCTCCGGGGTAGGGAAAGAAAATTCAGGAGCCGGTTTCCCTTCTGCCAAACGCTCTCTCTGTGCCTTCGCCTCAGCCATATCCTGCTTGTATTTCAACAAAGGTGCATAGTTCGGATTCCGGGCTTCCAGTTTTGCCAAAACACTTTCCACAAAAGCCTCGTTTTCTGCCCCCCGCAATCCCGGCAAAAGAGCCAATACACTGTTGCGGTCGGCATAACGCTCAGCCAGATATTTCGTACGGGCCAACGACTCTTCTCCTAACATTTTATAAAAACTACCGGATAACTCCTGCTTTGAGGCCATATCCAAATCCGGCGTACGATACACACCCTGGGATATACCAATCATCAATTGATAACCTCGGTAGTTATTCCAGTTCATCAGGTTCATCAACTCATTATTCGGACCTCCGTGGATATAAACATACGGGGGATTTTTTATTTTAATACGTGCTGTATCCATTCCCCGGAAATCAATCTCCAAATCTTCATCCTCTGCCCAAAACTGCACACTCTGCCACCTTTGGCAATCCAAAGTATAAACACCGGGCCGCTCAACATTCATCTTCAACTCATATGTACCATCTTCCTTTACTTCACAAGAATCAATAAGTATTTTATTGAAACCATTCCGTTCAACAATCTGCATTTTGAAATGATTGTCGGGAAACTGTACTTTCCCTTTGATAGTGATAGTCTTTCCGGTAGGAGTTTCACATGCCCCCAACACCAAACAGGCATACAATACAAAAACTAATAATTTTCTCATCATTGTCATTATTTAATATTATTAAACCCATACTTCGTTAAAAGCCGGTATTCTGCCGGATAGCCCCTCCGGAAATCGTAATCTCATACTGAGGCACCGGAAAATTCTTCTTATTGTCCGGCAACTCATTCCGAAGCTTTTTTCCCGTACGTATCAAATCCCAACGATAATGTCCCTCATAAGCCAACTCCCGCCTGCGTTCCAACAAAATCGCCTCAAGCAACTCTTCCGCATTACCAAAAGAAGCAACCGTATAAGCCTCCGGCTTATTTTCTGCAGTAAACGGCCGAAGGCGAATATCATTCAGGTGTTGAACCGCTTCTGCGTCCACATTGTTGGAGATCCGTGTAATAGCCTCAGCATAGGTCAGTTTCACTTCCGACAAACGCAGATACATCACATCGTTATATCCGCCGGAACTGCTATATTTCAATGACGTCTTCAATGTAAGGTATTCCGAAGAAGCACCTGCACCAATCAATGAACCTGCTCCCCGTAAATCATTCTCCTCATAGAAACTCGTATCGTCGATATGAAAAGACCGCTTATTGAAATACGCTGTCAACCCATGAGGGTAATTTTCCACACTATTTCCACTCGGTTGATAAAACAAAACCTCACTATTATTCAATACCGGATTCGGATAAGCACCCGCAGCATCTGCCACATTCAAGGGAAACAGACCATTCAAATAAGCCTCAGGGCTGTCATCGAATACATAATTCGGATTTTTCAATACCATATCTGCCAGATTCGCAGCCATCTGCAAGTCAGCCGTCACATTATTGTATGTACCCCTGTACAAATATACCCTCGACAACAAGGCCCTCGCTACGCTTTTCGTTGCCCGGTAACGTTCCGTCACTGCAACAATCCCATCCGGCAAATCCTGAATTGCTTCCGTCAAATCGCGGATAATCCACTCGTAAGTCTCCCCCACAGTCGTCCGCGACTCTATATTATCCGGATTATAACCATCATAAGGCGTCGTGCGGATAACCAATCCCAAACCGTCCATATTCCCCATCAACGCCTGGTCTCCGAACAACTGTAAAAGCAAGAGATTTTCGTAACCCCGCAGAAACTTGGCCTCTGCAATATGCTGTGCCATCTTATCCGGATTATATTTCCCGTACTTTGTTACTCCCGCAATGACGTTATTGGCATAATCAATGGCATTATACCCGCCGGTCCACATCGAACGGATAAAGCCTTCATGGTCATCCTGCGTATACTCCGCCGTCTCCACATCTAAAAAACTGTTCGCCGTAGACTGGGCTTTCAAATTGCCCGTTCCCACATCTCCCATTAAACAAACATATCCCGAATTGGCATAATTATTCTGGTCATTAGGTGCACCGGCAAAAAAAGAATTCAGGCGGACATAAGCCCCGAACAAAGCAGCTTCCGCCGTGGTTTCGTTCTTATATACATTTTCGTTCACCATTACATTCTCCGGCGCCAAATCCAGATTACACCCTCCGGAAAATATCCCTAAGCCCCATACGGCTATCTGATATAATTTCTTCTGCATAGTCACCTCCATTTAAAATCCCAATCTTATACCCAATTGAAAACTGCGGCTTTGCGGCATAGTCATATTATCATATCCGGCAGCCATCACCGACGAACCAAAAGCACTCACTTCCGGGTCAATACCAGAATAAGGCGACACTGTCCACAAATTGGTACCGGCCACAAACACACGAATCATATTGAACACCTTTGTCCGTTTCAGCAAATCCGCAGGCAACGAATAAGCCAACTCCAGGGACTTCAAGCGCAAATAGGAATTCTTCTCCAAGAAACGAGTGGTTGTCACAGACGTCGTATAATCATAATTCCCGATAACCGATGCATTCTTCAACTTAGGAATATCCGTCACCTGGCCGCTCATCTCCCAGGCATTCAACATCTCCCGGCTCAGATTATAAGCATCCGAAGTCGTATACGTCAACAAAGTAGCACGCGTAGCATTCATCATCTTGCTGCCCAAAGCAAACGTAAACATAAAATTCAACTCAAATCCTTTCCATATAAAATTGTTCGTCAATCCTCCGTAGAATGTCGGTAACCCCGAACCGCACACCTTCATATTATCCCGTGAAGTACTGTATTTGGAAGCCGGCGGCACTTCCGTCAGCGTTCCGTCTGCCAATACCCACTGCGGATTTCCGTTCAGCGGATTCACACCTCCCCACTCATGCAGGTAAAACTGAGCAATAGGTTCTCCGACAGCATAATACTTAAAAGTCGTATTGGCATAATCCAACTGATTACCGGAAAAATTCAGCTTCAATATTTTATTCGTATTCCGTGACATATTCAACGTCGTCATCCATTTAAAAACGGGACGGTCAAAATTCATCGAAGTCACACGCAACTCTATTCCCTGATTCTGCATATCCGCAATATTCTGGTCCTGCTTGGAATAACCGGTATATCCCGGCAAATCCGAACTGAACAGCATATCCGTCGTACGCTTATAATAGTAGTCCAATACAAATTCAATCCGTTTATCCAGTACCGCCATATCCAATCCGGCATCATACGTCACTGTTTTTTCCCACTTGAGGTTCGTATTACCCGGTTGCGACATCATCAGATAACTGTTTCCGCCATAATTTACCGAATTGACTGTATACACCGCCTGTGCACCGTAATAACCACTGTTGCTGTCTTTGCTTGACCAGCCCACAGAGCCCCGCAATTTCAAATTGGAAATCCACGGTGCCCCTTCTTTGATGAAATTCTCTTCGGACAACTGCCATCCCAAAGACACCGAAGGTGTTCCCAAATAACGGTTATCTTTATTGAAACGGGAAGAACCGTCCACACGATAAGTTATTCCCGCCATATAACGCCGCTTAAATTGATAATTCACGCGGGCAAAAGCCGAAAACAAGGCCCATTTCTGCTGTCCCCCACTTACCACGCGCCGTTCCGGGGCAGCACCTACCCCCACTAAATCAGGACTGAAAAAACCGTTACCCACAATGGAGTTACCGTATTCCGTGGAGGTCTCATAACTCTGGCCTAACACTCCCTGTACAAAATGAGAATCATTAAACCAGTGGAAATTAATCGTATTGTTCACCACAAAACGCCGGTTTTGTTTCACCGACTCCTGTGCCTGATTCTGAATCACCCCCGGCAGTGGCACTGCCGCTTTCTTGATACTGCTGCGAGACTCACTCATATCCGTCCCCACTTCCGTCTTCAACGTCAACCAGTCTGTCGGTTTTACCTCCAGATAGACATTGCCGATTACCCGGCTGTCGATAGCCTTTTCATTGTTCTCACGAGCTGTGGCCACCGGATTATAGGCTGCAGCATATCCCAGAGGATTAGTACCCTGTCCATAAAAATATCCCCCTGTTTCTTCATCATAGACAGGCAGGTTCGGTGCTTTACGCACCGCCAAAGAATATATATTGGAAGCGCTCAACGCTCCGTTATTTACCTGAGCAATAGAAACATTTGCACCCAGATTAGCATATTTACCCAATCGGGTATCCAAATTTAAACGCGCAGAATAACGCTTCAGACGATTAGCGATAATATACGATTCATTATCATTCATCGAAGCGCTCACGAAATAATTCGTCTTTTCCGTTCCTCCCGAAAGCGAAGCGGAAACACTATGACCGACTGCCGTGCGCGTCACCGCGTCGAGCCAGTCTGTATTATAAGGTGAAGTAAACGGCGTATTCGGATACAACCTGGAATAAATCCGATTATACTCTTCTCCGTTTAACAAATCCAACTTACCAATAGGCTTATCAAACGACAAGGAATAAGTCACGTCCACCTTTGTACGGTCGCGCGTTCCTTTTTTGGTAGTAATCAGAATTACTCCGGCAGAACCGCGTGATCCGTAAATCGCTGTAGCAAATGCATCCTTCAAAATTTCAATAGATTCGATATCATCCGGATTCAAAGCTGTCAAAGGATTCTTCTCAAACGTATTCGTCACTTCGTGGTTATACATGAGCGAACCACCCCCTATCTGCATGCCACCCATGCTTGTTGCCGCAATGGCACCACCGGAAGTACTCACTCCGTTAGCATCACGATCCGTACCGTAAATAGGTACCCCGTCAATCACATACAAGGGATTGTTATCCCCTAAAATAGAACTGGCACCACGAATTGTTAATAAATTCGCTGCCCCCAAAGCACCCGACGAAGCCGAAACGAACACCCCCGGTGCTTGTCCCGCCAGCATCTGGTCCACAGACATGAAAGACTTACGTTCCGGTAATTTTACGGAAGATACGGAACCGGTTATGTCCCGCCGTTCCTGGCGTCCATAACCGGTCACTACTATCTCTGCAAGATCTACCTTACCCTCTTTCATCATTACATTAATAATGCGTTGTTTCCCCACTGGTATACTTTGGGCTTCACACCCTATCATGGTAAACATCAACACATCACTTTCCTTTACCAACAATGTAAACTTTCCGTCAACATCCGTAGCCGTTCCTGTCACAGTGCCTTTAATGACTACAGAAACGCCCGGTATAGGCTCTTTATCTTCATTGGTGACCACACCTGTTACCTGCACCCTTTCCTGTGCCTGCAACACAACAGATAGCACCACCAATATACAACTAATTATTAATCCCTTCATGAATCCTATCGCCTAAGGTTTATCTTGCTATAATCACAAGGGGTCACTTTACTACTTTCTGCCAAACATCGTAAAACAACTCTGTAGGCTCTGCATAATTTCCGGTAAATGCTTTCGTACCTCCGAAAATCCAAAGCAAACTGCCGTCTCCATTCACCACAATCGGATTCACACGTCCCTCGAAATTGGGTAATTGTTCATCAGCTTCCAAAACGGTCCACGTCTTTCCATCCGTAGAACGCAGGATGTCCGTAGCCAGGGTTTGTGCTTCTTCACCGTCAAATCCGCAACCACCAATCATATACAACACACCGTCATGCTCTGCAACTTTAACACCCCAACGCGGATTAAACGCATTGGCAGCATCTGCAGTCACATCCTCCACTTCCGTTACCCAAGTCACTCCGCCGTCAGCTGACGATAAGATATCCTTTTTCACCTGGGAAGCACTGATAAAACTCTGTACTCCTCCCAACGTCCATAATTTCCCGTCGAAAGAAAACAACGCTCCTGCATACCGGAAAGGACGTGCCTCACCCTCCGGCAATACCTTTTCCCAGGTCTTTCCATCTGCTGACGTCCACAAATTCCCTTCACCCATGGATTGGAACATACCATAACCAAACATATTCCCTCCGTTCATATAAACCTTCCCGCCATGCACGCAAACATTCGCAAACATTCTTCCACTCGGAAGCGTTCCTGCCTCTTCTTCTCCAGTCACCAGATTCGTCCAGTTCGTTCCGTCCGTAGAAGACAAAGCCGCCCAAGCCGTAGAAATCGGTTCTACTCCGGCCCAACTCTCCTGAGAGTGAACATCCCCGTTTTCATCCGTTCCCCAACGGTAGCCACCCAAAGCCAACAACTTACCATTCAACACTACCAATTTAGTACCATATCCTCCGATTACCTTCGGGTTCGTACTTACTTTCATCCAGTTCTCACCGTCTTCTGAAGAATACAATTGATAAAAAGTCTTGGATTCCGGAGCTTTGTCCGCAATGTCAGCACCTATACAATAAAACTTACCTTTAAAATAAGCCATATCATACGAATGGAACTTCGGCAGTCCCGTAGCTGTCATATCGCTGGTTACCTTTGCACCCAACATAGTCTGTATCACAGCTTCTACCCGATAAGATTTTATGTCACCCCCATTCCGTGCCTGAATAGTCACCGGAGATGTCAAATCCAATACCGTCTCTTTCGTCAACGGAGCATTATTATAATACATCTCCGTACCCATCGATGCCTCGATTTCCAACGAAATCGCAGACAAATCCGTACCCATCTTCATACTGTCTGCCGAATTAATCAACCGGTCTCCTTCTACAACACAATTATATGAACGTCCGTCACCAGCAATCATCTTGGCTGTCACCACTCCAAACACTTTCGGGGCATCATCATCTTTACACGAATACAAAGCTATTGTTGAAAACAACAGCACCACCGCCAACGCTCTCAGCGTTAAAGTTATTCTTTTCATAATCTTCCACTTTTAATGAATAAATATTGATCGGCATAAAAGTAGAAAAATATATAGGTAAATTTTGTGATATAACAAAAAAAATCGTCTTTTTAACATTAATTTTTCACAAAACAGTATACCACAAATACGAAAAGGAAGAAACAATACAATAAGAGGCGGCTGTCCGGAATGACAGCCGCCTCTTTTAATTCCACTTAAAACAGGAATATAAAACCCGGAATCCCCGGATTAATTCTCAGCATAGACAATCTCATATACTGCTGTTTCACGATAACTTTTCCCTTCTCCAGCTTCCACTGAAACCATTGTAATCTTAGTCACATAATTATCTTTGTCAACCACATAAGAATAATTCACATCATAAGTCCATCCACCATCACGAGAGGACATAGAAGCCGGCAGATTCTGATAACGGGCTCCCAATACACACAAAACATGCAATTCCGAGGCATCCATATCATAACAAATAAATCCCAGGTCAATATTTGCATTATTAGCCACATTTCCATATTGGAAAAAACCTGTTGCTGTTTCCGCCTCTTCCTCTTCTTCTTTCCAAACATTCTTAACAGAAGACAAATTACCGTTTTTCACATTATAGGTCGTTTTACTTTCATAATCCACTGACCAATTTCCGTTCGACAGGTGTTTCTCCACATTCTCCACCTGATATAAATAATTACCGGAATAAGTGAAACTATAAGTATCTTCATAATTACCATCTTTTTCAGTATAGCTAACGGCTTTACCATCTTTCAGAGTAATGACAGACTCTTCATCATCCTCAGTAATGGTAATTTTATTATCACCATAAGAAAAAGTTTTTTCTTCCTGGTAACCTCCTCCAGGACCATACTGATTGATTATCTTTGAAACTCTTCCTTCCTGGTCGTAATTAAACAGATAAGTTTCAGAGACCTCACCTTCATCGTTCAGTACTGAAACCTTAGCAACTTTCTTAGCCAGAACAACAACACCGGAACCACCGTTACCAGCCCCCTGTCCATTTCCGCCGGAACCATCATTCCCACCATCATCATCAGAACAACCAGTAAAAGTAGTTGCAGCACAGAAAACTGCCGCCATAAATAAATAAAACTTTCTCATCTTTCTTTGTATTTTAAATTACACAACAAAATTGTTTTCCGGAACCATATTTATTTTAATATATGCAAATATATATAAATATCCAATTCCATAAAAAACGGTCACATTTAAAACAACTTTTTTATATATATGAATCCATGATTCGTCCTTCCGCTACACAACATTGAAAAGTTATACTGACTCAAGGGGAATGGATGTGAACTGACAGACCATCGGAACTGTTTCCTTTAATATAAATACGACCGCGCCCTACACTTAATCTTAAAAAAACAATCCGGCAACAAACGATACGCCGTAATCCCTTCTTTTTCTCAGAAATTTTTCCCTTTTTTAGGCCATACCGATTCATTCTCCATATTTTATTGTAATTTTGTCCCCCTAAAAAGTCGTCTGAAAACCTGCATGCCAAGGTATAATCTGAATGGAACATCCGGGGAACAGACGGATTAGCACTTATTTTTATAAATACACAAATGCGGAAATTAAGAAACATTGCCATTATTGCTCATGTTGACCACGGCAAAACAACCCTCGTGGACAAAATGATATTGCAGGGCAAACTATTCAGGGAGAATGAAAAAACCAGTGGAGATTTAATATTGGATAACAACGACCAGGAACGTGAGCGCGGAATTACTATCTTGGCGAAGAATGTATCCGTTCACTATAAAGATTACAAAATAAATATCATTGATACCCCGGGACACTCCGATTTCGGAGGAGAAGTAGAACGGGTCCTGAATATGGCTGACGGCGTTATCTTACTGGTAGATGCTTTTGAAGGAACAATGCCACAAACCCGATTTGTGTTACAAAAAGCGCTGAACTTAGGCAAAAAAGCCATTGTTGTTGTTAATAAAGTAGACAAACCCAACTGCCGTCCGGACGAAGTCCAGGAAGAGGTATTCGATTTAATGTTTGCCCTGGGAGCCAGCGAAGAACAATTGGACTTTGTCACTCTTTATGGCAGTGCAAAACAAAACTGGATGTCCACCGACTGGCGCAACCGCACGGAAGACATTACCCCATTATTGGATGCCATTATTGAAAATATACCGGAGCCGGAAGTTGCCGAAGGCACTCCCCAAATGATGGTTACCTCCCTGGAATATTCTTCCTACATCGGACGTATTGCTATCGGGAAACTTACACGGGGCAAATTAAAAGCAGGCATGAATGTCACGTTGTGCAAGCGCGACGGGATAACACGGATAAAAAGCAAAATCAAAGAACTGATGTTATTTGAAGGTCTGGAAAAACAAAAAGTCGACGAAGTAGAAGCCGGAGAAATTTGTGCCCTTGTAGGCATCGAAGGATTTGAAATCGGTGATACCGTTGCCGACTACGAAAATCCGGAGGCTCTAACTCCCATAGCCATTGACGAACCGACCATGAGTATGCTGTTCACCATCAATAATTCCCCATTCTTCGGCAAAGACGGTAAATACGTGACTTCCCGTCACATCAAAGAGCGTCTTGATAAAGAACTGGAGAAAAATCTGGCTTTGCGTGTTGAACCAGGTTTAAGTGCGGATTCCTTTATTGTATTCGGCCGGGGTGTACTCCATCTGAGCGTACTCATCGAAACCATGAGACGCGAAGGCTATGAACTTCAGGTGGGACAACCTAAAGTAATCATCAAAGAAATCAACGGACAAAAATGTGAACCGATAGAAGAACTGACCATTGACATTCCCGAAGAATTTTCAGGAAAAGCCATAGAAATGGTAACCAAACGAAAAGGAGTGCTGAATAACATGGAAACCCGGGGAGAACGGGTACACCTTGATTTTGATATACCCTCCCGCGGTATTATCGGTTTACGCAGTAATCTTCTGACAGCCTCTGCGGGAGAAGCCATCATCGCTCACCGTCTGAAAGGTTTCGAACCATATAAAGGAGAAATAGAAATGCGTATCAACGGTTCCCTGATAGCCATGGAAACGGGAGATACGTTTGCTTATGCTATCAATAAACTTCAGGATAGAGGAAAATTCTTTATCGAACCGGGTGAAACCGTCTATGCCGGCCAGGTAATCGGAGAAAGTACGCGTCCCGATGACATTGTCATTAATGTCTGTAAATCCAAAAAACTGACCAACATGCGGGCCAGTGGCTCAGATGATAAGGTGAACATTGCCCCACCGGTAAAATTCAGTTTAGAAGAAGCATTGGAATACATCCAAGAGGACGAATATGTGGAAGTAACCCCCCATTCCATGAGACTTCGCAAAATTATCCTGGACGAAACTGAACGAAAACGCCAAAGCAAAAGAATAGCTGCCAGCGAAGAATAAGCGGGTGAATCTTCAAACATAGAATGTGGAAAATGAGGGAAGGTCTTTCCCATATTTTCCACATTTTTTTTGTAAATTCATTCTTGAAAGATACCTACTCCTTATACTTTTGAATGAGGTCCAACACCTGGTTTTGTTCCTGTTGTGTCAGTTGGCCGGCCTTATAAAACTCAATCACTTGGTCCCGGTTGACAAAAATAATGGCAAAATTACGATTAGCTCCAGGCAAGTGCCACGTCTCTGCCAACACACCCTTCGGGTCGAAATAAACTTGGGCATTGGTCCCCCGGATTTCTTTTAGGGCCATTTTCCGTATCAAATCATCAGAAAGCATAGGTGCGGCAGCCATATTGACAACGCCATAAGAATCTATACCCGGACTATTGATGGGATGTTTTTTCAAATAGGTCCGGAAACTTTTATTCTGACGAGGATGGGAAGGATCGGCATAAAAAATCAAGAGATTCTTCTCGCCCAGCATCGGTAAACTCACCACCTGTTTTTTAGTATTCACAACCTCTACAGGAACAACTCTTTCACCGACCTGTCCAAAACCTTCAACTGTAATCAGTACAGAAACAAAAATCAAAGAAAACAACAATTGTTTCATAATCAATCATTTAAAGTTATTTAAACAAGTATCAATATTATCCAATTGTCAGATTATACGAAATGAGAGAAGTCAGGATGGAAAATTTATGCTAAACATTTGAAAATAATAGGCAAGGCAATTATATACATTCCCCTTGCATCAGTATACCCTTGAATCCATTGCAAAAAAAACATCCCCGACATTAATTGTTAAAATTTAAACAATGTATATAATTTTAAAAATCTGATTTACAATTTTTTCCCATAATTATTTCCTTGTAAGCCTGCTCAAACTTTATAAAGTGACATTTTCCGGTCTAAGATTTTTTTTAATTTTGCATTCAATTAAATCGTTAAATACAATTGAAAAATGAAAGTAGCTATTGTCGGAGCAAGCGGAGCTGTAGGCCAGGAACTCTTACAGGTATTGGAAGAAAGAAATTTTCCTATTGATGAACTATTACTATTCGGTTCCAGTCGTAGTGCCGGCCGAAAATATACTTTCCGGGGAAAAGAAATCACTGTAAAACTTCTTCAACACAATGACGACTTTAAAGACGTAGACATTGCTTTCACGTCTGCCGGAGCAGGAACATCGAAAGAATTTGCCGAAACCATCACCAAATACGGGACTGTAATGATCGACAATTCCAGTGCTTTTCGGATGGATGATGAAGTTCCTTTGGTTGTACCTGAGGTAAATCCCCAAGATGCCCTGAAACGTCCCCGGGGAATCATTGCCAATCCCAATTGTACCACCATTCTCCTGGTAGTGGCCTTGAAAGCCATTGAACAATTGAGCCACATCAAAAGAGCCCGTGTGTCGACCTATCAGGCAGCCAGCGGTGCCGGAGCTGCCGCTATGGATGAATTATATCACCAATACCAACAGGTCCTTGCCGGTGAAAAACCTACTGTAGAAAAATTTGCTTATCAATTAGCTTTCAATTTGATTCCTCAGATAGACGTATTCACAGAGAACGGCTACACTAAAGAAGAAATGAAGATGTACAACGAAACCCGGAAAATCATGCATTCCGACATCCGGGTAAGTTCCACCTGTGTCAGAGTTCCCGCTTTAAGGGCTCATTCTGAAAGCGTATGGCTCGAAACCGAACGTCCCTTATCCATAGAGGAGGTCCGGGAGGCATTTTCTAAAGCAGAAGGAGTGGTATTACAGGACAATCCGGCTGAAAAAGACTACCCCATGCCCCTTTTCTTATCCGGTAAAGACCCGGTATATGTCGGTCGCATCCGCAAAGACCTGGCAGACGAAAATGGCTTAACTTTCTGGATCGTAGGAGACCAAATCAAAAAAGGAGCAGCTCTGAATGCCATCCAGATAGCGGAATATTTATACCAAAATAAAGGTTTATAACCTCCTTTCCGGGATTTCTTTAGTGACTGTTGTCCGATAAAGAAATCCCGAAAATTTTAAAAAGAAAAAGGCAGAATTTCAGGCAAGTCGGCTGTTTCTGCACATATAAAACAACAATACCCGGAAGCTATCCGGCATTCTTTCAGGTATACGGGTATTTTCTTTCCTTCCTGTCTGATCATCGTTTCCCCATCCACTGTCTCCATACAAAAACCAGCCAAAGAACCCGACAATCCTTTTCCCTTGTATTTCAGGAAACTTTCTTTTACAGCCCAGTAACGATAAAATAAATCTATTTGCTCTGTTCCTTTGACCGTTTCCAATGCTTCCGTCTCCGACGGATGAAAAAAACGCCTGGCTATTTCAAGTTTCATGCCACCGATTTTTTGAATATCCACACCAACTTCCCGGTCTGAAAGGGCACACACAACATAATCCCCAGAATGAGACAAATTAAAAAAAAGCGGTTCCGGAGCATCAACCAGATAAGGCTTTCCATGTTCTCCCCGAACGACAGACCAGCTCTCGGCCGGCCGGCCTCCCCATCTTTGCAGCAACAACCTTAACATACCTTCGCCAACCATTTTCTCCCGTTTAACGGAGGCATTTTGACAGGCAGCAATCAACTCACGATTCCGGGGACTGATGTATCTGAAAAAATCATCATCATTCCAATCGGCCGTATCCGAAATCCGCGTATAATATATTTTCAGCATAATCTCTGAGTGAAGAAACAAATATACGGAGAATTTGTTAAATATTTTAAGAGACCCGAAACACCGGATAGCAAAATTTAACTTTTCATTCAAAAAAAACGTTTGAAATATTGGTACTTAATCTGATTTTCTTTATTTTTACCCCGAAATAGAAGAGAATATTAAATACATTAAATTCATATCATGGAAATAAAGAAGTCACCGAAAGCGGATCTGGAAGGGAAGAAAGGCCTTTTCTTTGAGATCGGACTTGCTCTGGCTTTAGCGGTTCTGTTATTTGCTTTTGAATGGAAAACTTCCAGTGAAGAAGTAAGCCAATTCCAGACTGTCGCTGAAGAACAGATAGAGGAGGAAATTATTCCTATTACCCAACATATGTTGAAACCTCCTCCACCCCCTCCTCCAGCGCCGAAATTGACAGACCTTATTGATATTGTAGAAGATGATACCAATATTGATGAAGACCTCGAGATTCTGGATGCAGAAGATGAATCGGAAAATAAACCTGTCGAAAATCCCAGTGACTTCGGAGAATATGACGGAGAAGAAACGGGAGAAGAAAGTCTTTTCGTTGTTGTAGAAGATATGCCTTCATTTCCGGGTGGAGATCCTGTAAGATGGATTAACAAAAATGTAAAATATCCGGTCATTGCTCAGGAAAACGGAATTCAGGGAAAAGTTTTTGTTCAGTTTGTCATTGAAAAAGACGGTTCCATTACTAACGTAAAAGTATTGAGGGGAGTGGATGCCTCATTGGATAAGGAAGCCGTGCGGGTGGTACAATCCATGCCCAAATGGAAACCTGGAAAACAAAGAGGAAAACCTGTAAGAGTTTCTTACAACGTACCTATCAATTTCCGGTTATCCAACTAAAAGGAATTTACCAAAATAGTAAGGGCTGCCATTCAATATGTCAGCCCTTTTTTTACTTTAATTTAATATATATGTATTCAACCGGCAAAGAAGCAGAGAAAGCAATATTAGTGGGAGTAGCCCTACAATCGAAAGGAGTAGGCTATGACCGGATGAGTGAATATTTGGAAGAATTGTCTTTTCTGGCGGAAACGGCAGGAGCTCAAACTGTCAGGATTTTCACACAGAATTTGGACAAGCCCGTCCATGCTACTTTTATAGGAAAAGGGAAATTAGAAGAAATTAAAGCTTACACCCAGGACAATGAAGTGGATATGCTCATTTTCGACGATGAGCTTAGTCCCACCCAGTTAAGAAACATCGAAGCGATGTTTCCCGGAATTAAAATATTAGACCGAACCAATCTCATACTGGATATTTTTGCCAGCAGAGCCCGTACTGCTCATGCCAAAACCCAGGTGGAGTTAGCCCAATACCAATATCTTTTACCCCGGCTGGCCGGCATGTGGACCCACTTAGAACGGCAAAAAGGAGGTATCGGACTAAGAGGTCCGGGAGAGACAGAGATCGAGACCGACCGAAGAATTATCCGCGATAAAATCACCCGGTTAAAGGAAGAGTTAAGTAAAATAGACAAGCAAAAAGTCATTCAACGCAAAAACCGGGGGAAATTAGTGCGGGTTGCCCTGGTAGGTTACACAAATGTGGGGAAATCCACTTTGATGAACCTACTGAGCAAATCCGATGTCTTTGCAGAAAACAAACTTTTTGCTACTTTGGACACCACCGTCAGGAAAATAGCTATCCGGAACGTACCTTTTCTTTTAGCCGACACTGTCGGCTTTATCCGGAAGTTACCCCATCACCTGATTGAATCTTTTAAATCTACCTTAGATGAAGTAAGAGAAGCAGATGTCATTCTCCATGTAATCGACATCTCCCATCCTCAATTCGAAGATCAGATGAAAGTAGTCAATGAAACTTTATCCGAACTGCTTAAAGAACCCAAACCGACTATTCTTGTCTTCAACAAGATAGATGCATTCCAATACATCAAAAAAGAAGATGATGATTTAACTCCCGTCAAACGAGAGAATTACAGCCTGGAAGATCTCAAACAAATGTGGATGTCAAAACAGGGAAATGAAACTGTATACATCTCTGCCGCCGAGAAAAAAAATATAGAAGAATTGAAAGAAAAGTTGTACAACCTTGTTAAAGAAATTCATTCTGCCCGTTTTCCTTACAATGATTTTCTTTATCAGGACTATGGGGAGAATGAAACCGAAGAATAAAATAAGGCTGCTTTAACAAGCAGCCTTATTTATAACACCCGTTTTTTATTTTACAATAATGAGGAAATAATTCTTTTTTCCGCTTTGGGCAAGGATATATTTCCCGTCAATCAAATGTGCCTTGTTGACTATAAACTCTTCCCCGCTTACTTTTTCCTTATTCAAGCTGATTGCATTTGATTTCAGGGCCCTCCGAGCCTCTCCTTTGGAAGACATGATCGCTGTTTTATCCGCCAGGAAATCCACAACCGAAATACCAGCCTTCAAATCAGCAGCAGCAATCTCAAACTGAGGGACACCTTCAAAAACAGACAGGAAAGTCTTCTCGTCAATCCGACGCAAAGTATCCGAAGTCGCATTGCCAAATAAAATCTGAGAAGCTTCCAAAGCAGCCTGATAAGCTTCCTCACCATGTATCAGGCAAGTAATCTCCTTTGCTAAAGTTTTCTGCAATTTACGCAAATGAGGAGCTTCCTGATGCTCCAAAATCAAAGCATCTATCTCTGCCGGCGGCAATATGGTAAAAATTTTTATATAGCGAACCGCATCCTCATCCGTCGTATTCAACCAGAACTGATAAAATCTATAAGGAGAAGTACGTTCGGGATCCAGCCAGATATTCCCGGATTCCGTTTTGCCGAATTTTTTCCCATCGCTTTTGGTCATCAACGGCCACGTCAGACCATAGGCATCCAACCCCTCCTTACGGCGTATCAGCTCGCTTCCGGTAGTAATATTTCCCCATTGATCCGAACCGCCCATCTGCAACATACAATTGTAATGCTTCCGGAGATACAGAAAATCATATCCCTGCACCAACTGATAAGTAAACTCCGTAAAAGACATCCCGTCAGAACACTCTCCACTCAAACGTCGTTTCACAGAATCCTTGGCCATCATATAATTTACAGTAATATGTTTCCCGATTTCCCGAATAAAATCCAGAAATGAAAACTCTTTCATCCAATCGTAATTATTCAGCATAATGGCAGCATTCGAAGCCGTTGAATTGAAATCTATGAAACGGGACAACTGAGCCTTGATACCGGCCATATTCTTTTGAATAGTCTCTTCGTTTAATAAATTTCTCTCCTGGGATTTTCCACTGGGATCTCCGATCATTCCGGTCGCTCCGCCAATAATAAAAATAGGTTTATGGCCGGCCATCTGAAAATGCTTCATCATCATCACCGACACCAAATGACCCACATGCAAAGAATCGGCCGTCGGGTCAATACCTACATAAGCAGTTGTCTGGCCCTTTGCCAATAACTCCTCAGTCCCTGGCATAACATCGTGAATCATGCCTCTCCATTTCAATTCGTCAACAAAATTCATTGATTACAATACTTTTTATTTTACTTTCATTTTTGCTTTTTCTCCCCTGAAAATCTCCTGTCAAAACCGGATAGCATTATACATTTCCTGTGCAAAATTAAGAAAAGGATAGAATAACAAACTTTTCTGCCTGGTTTCTTCGCTGATAAATTGAAATTTTTCATTTAACGCATCTGTCACTAACAGCAATACACACACTATCAGAAAATATTTTGCAACACCTAATGCCGTACCTAACAATTTATTCACCAATCCTAATGATATAATATCTACCAATTTGGTAAGCAACTTACCAACAATATAGACAAGGATAACCACTAAAATAAAGGTGACAGCCAAAGCCACATAAGAGATATACCGGGAAGAGAAATTCAGGAAATCCCTCAGAAAATTTTCTGTATAAGAAGAATAACGGACAGCCATATATACTCCCAGGACCAGCCCCGCCAGAGTAGCCACTTCAACAATGAGTCCCCGGGAAAATCCCCGATAAGCTCCATAAAGCAAAAATAATAATATGATAATATCAATATAACTCACCGGTTCTGTTTTTAGACGTCAAAGATAAAGGGAATTAAGGAAAATAAATAGATAAGCAGAAAGATTATTTGATAAATTCTTAGTATTTTCGCCAATTGGTAAAAACGATTTTGTTTTAACCCGATACTGAATACAGAATTTTATAAAAAACTTTATAAACCGGATTAGAATGTACAGAACACACACATGTGGAGAATTGCGGCTGGAAAATGTCAATGCCGATGTTTGCCTGAGTGGATGGGTGCAAAAAATCAGAAACCTGGGAGCAATGACTTTTATTGACCTCCGGGACAGATACGGAATCACGCAATTAGTTGTCGAAGAAACCGCCTCAGAAGAACTGAAAAGACAAATCAACGGATTAGGCCGCGAATTTGTTATTCAGGTGAAAGGGAAAGTCGTGGAACGCGCCAACAAAAACCACAAAATCCCAACCGGAGACATAGAAATTCTTTTAAACGAAATCAATGTCCTCAGCCATTCGGAAATTCCTCCTTTCACAATCGAAGACAATACAGACGGAGGAGATGAAATCCGAATGAAATACCGCTATCTGGATTTGCGCCGTCAAATGGTTCGGAAAAACCTGGAACTAAGGCATCGTATGGCTCATCTTGTACGCAACTATCTGGACACGCAACATTTCATGGAGGTAGAAACTCCCGTTCTCATTAAAAGCACACCCGAAGGAGCCCGGGATTTTGTTGTTCCCTCCCGAATGAATCAAGGACAATTTTACGCATTGCCGCAAAGCCCCCAAACTTTCAAACAACTTCTGATGGTAGCAGGATTTGACCGCTACTACCAGATAGTGAAATGTTTCCGGGATGAAGACTTACGGGCAGACCGCCAACCCGAGTTTACACAGATTGACTGCGAAATGTCATTCGTGGAACAACAAGATGTGCTCCGGATTTTTGAAGGTATGGTCCGCCATCTGTTTAAAGAAATAAAGGGCATTGATATTCCGGAATTGCAACGTATGACCTGGCACGATGCAATGGAGTATTATGGTTGTGACAAACCGGACCTTCGTTTTGACATGAAATTTGTCAATCTGACCGTTCCGGCCCAGACTAAGGATTTCACAGTTTTCAATTCTGCGGAATATGTAGGAGCTATTTGTGCCCCAGGATGTGCAAGCTACACCCGCAAACAACTGGACGAACTGACAGAGTTTGTAAAACGCCCCCAAATCGGTGCCAAAGGCTTGGTATACGTAAAATACAATGAAGACGGCACTCTGAAATCGTCTGTAGACAAATTTTACAACGAGGAAGATTTGAAGAACTGGGCTGAAACCTGTCAGGCCAAACCGGGAGACTTGCTCCTGATTCTTTGCGGCCCTAAAAATAAAACTCTGTCCCAATTGTGTGAACTCCGTCTGGAAATGGGAAACCGTCTGGGATTAAGGGACAAAGACGTGTTTAAACCCCTCTGGGTGGTAGATTTTCCATTACTGGAATGGGATGAAGAAACTCAGCGTTTTTATGCCATGCACCATCCGTTCACTTCTCCAAAACCGGAAGATATTGATATGATGGAAAGTAATCCGGGAGCTGTACGTGCCAATGCATACGATATGGTAATCAATGGCGTTGAAGTAGGAGGAGGCTCTATCCGTATTCACGACAACCAACTGCAACAGCGTATGTTCAAGTGCCTGGGCTTCACCCCTGAACAAGCAGAAAAGCAATTCGGCTTCCTGCTGAACGCATTTAAATACGGAGCTCCTCCCCACGGCGGGATCGCTTTCGGTTTTGACCGTCTGGTATCAATGTTTGCAGGCTTGGACAGCATCCGAGACACCATTGCTTTCCCGAAAAATAATTCCGGCCGTGATGTCATGATTGACTCTCCGTCTGAGATTTCCGCCGAACAATTTAAAGAACTGGGAATCAAACTAAATCCATAATCTACTGATTAACGGTTAAAAATAAAAAAAGGTGTTTAAGGATGTAATCGGACACGAAGAGATAAAGCAAAGGCTGATCACCTCCCTGCAAAACGGGAGAATCAGTCATGCCCAACTCTTTGCCGGCAATACGGGTTACGGTTCTATGGCATTAGCTTTAGCTTTTGCACAATATGTATTCTGTACAGGCCATAAAAAAGAAGATGCCTGTGGAGAATGCCCGTCTTGCCGGAAAATGAAAAAATACATCCATCCTGATTTGCATTTTGTTTTTCCGGTTGTAAGAAAAACAAAAAGTCCCGTCAGTGACGAATACCTTACCGAATGGCGTCAACTTTTAACTCAGGGTAGCTATTTTAATCTGGAAGACTGGTACTCGGAAATGGGGATAGAAGATAATGCGCAAGCAGCCATTTACACTGAAGAAAGTGTAAACATCCTGCGAAAACTGAATCTTAAATCCTTTGAGTCGGATTACAAAATCATGGTCATCTGGTTGCCGGAAAAAATGAATCCTGAATGTTCCAATAAATTACTGAAGATTGTTGAAGAACCATTCGATAAAACTTTGTTTCTGATGGTCTCGGAACATCCGGAACAAATCATCAATACCATTCAATCCCGTACCCAAAGAATCAACATCCCCCCTCTGCAAGAAAAGGAAATTGCAGAACAACTCATCCGGGAAAAAGGGCTCACCGACGCCAAAGCCCAGGAATATGCCCACATCGCATCAGGCAACTGGCACCGGGCCCTGCGCCTATTGAATGAAAGCGAAGAGCAAATTTACAATCAGGAAAAATTTGTCAGTCTGATGCGACTTTGCTGGGAACGCAAAATGCTTCCTGTCAATGAATGGGTAAACGAAATATGCGGATTAGGCAGAGAAAGACAGAAAAACTTCCTCCAACACGCAATCCGGATGATCCGGGAAAATTTTGTCCGGAATTTCGGGTTACCGCAACTAAATTATATGACGGAAAGAGAAAACAACTTTTCCATCCGCTTTTCCCCTTATGTAAATGAAGGAAATGTGCTACCTTTAACCAATGAATTTGAACAAGCACATAACGACATTACCCGAAACGGGAATGCTAAAATTATTTTTACAAACCTGTGTATTAAGGTCATGCAAAACATCAGGCCTCAGTGACAGCATCCCGGAGAATAAATTAAAAAGAAAAAACCTAAAATAATGGATCACATAAATACCGATATAGAATTTGACGACCAACTGATTCCGGAGGAATCCAAGGGCCAGGAAAAGACGGCTTCATCCCAGGATGCTTTTATTCCGAAAGAAGGAAACGCCTTTGCAGAAGAAGAAACCACGACAGAAGAAACCACTGCTTCTATAGAAAACATAGAAGCAGGAGAATTTTCTGTTTCCAAGGAAGAAGAGAAAGAAGAAGTGCAACAGCTTCATACCAAACATCCCCAACCGGAGGTTCCGGTGATCGACCATCGTCTGTTAGCTGGAAAACTGAGCGTATATGATTGGCTGAACGACCTTCCCTCCACGGACTGTGCACCGGAAATCGTCGAGGTTCGTTTTAAGAATACCCGGAAAGGGTTTTACAGCAATCCTTCCCATCTTCCTTTGAAAGAAGGAGATATTGTGGCAGTAGAAGCTGCCCTGGGACATGATATAGGGGTAATCTCCCTGTCCGGCGAGTTGGTAAAAGAGCAAATCCGGGCAAAACGCATTGATTTGGAGCGTAATCCCCTGAAAAAGGTTTACCGGAAAGCCAAGCCGCACGACATAGAGAAATGGCAACAAGCCATAGCCTTAGAACATGACACCATGATCCGTTCACGCAAGATTGCTGCGGATTTAAAACTGAATATGAAAATCGGGGATGTCGAATATCAGGGAGACAAAACCAAAGCCATCTTCTACTATATTGCCGATGACCGGGTGGATTTCCGTACTTTGATTAAGGTACTGGCAGAAACTTTCCGGATCCGCATTGAAATGAAGCAAATCGGAACCCGCCAGGAAGCAGGACGGATAGGAGGCATTGGCCCTTGTGGACGAAAGCTGTGCTGTTCTACCTTCATCACTAATTTCGTTTCGGTATCTACCTCTGCAGCCCGTTACCAGGACATTTCTTTGAATCCCCAGAAACTGGCCGGGCAATGCGGGAAATTAAAATGTTGCCTCAACTACGAAGTAGATGCATACATTGATGCACAGAAAGATTTTCCTCCAACCAACATCGCCCTCAATACCGGAGACGGACTTTTATATCATCAAAAAACCGATATTTTCGGACGGATCATGTCTTTTACTCCGGATAAAGAAGGCAAAGGCATATTCATCCAGATTCCGGTAGACCGGGTAAAAGAAATTATTGCCCTCAACCGGAAAGGCATTATTCCTCCAAAAGCAGTGGAAGACTCCGGAGAGGTGACAGCAGATATTAAATACACCGACGGTGTAGGCGAAGAAAGCCTCAGTCGTTTTGATGAAAAAAAACAAAAAAAACGGCATTCCAGACACCGGAATAACAATAACCGGGAAAATGGAAACAATAATGGAGGCCGCAACGAAAAAACAGAAAGAAACGAAGGGAATAACAATCGTAATGAGAACAAAGGTGGAGACCATAACCGTCCCCAAAACCAGCATCATCCACGAAACAATTCCCGTTCTGAACAACGAAAGGACCAAAGGCCATTTTCCAGACCAAGGCCTAAACCGGACCAGAACACACAACCTCAAAATGACCAATAATGCAAAATTATCGTCCATTTTCCGGCATTACTCCTGCTGTTAAAACATTAATCATATTGAATGTAGCCATGTACTTTCTGGCTACATTCATAGAGCAACATTATAAAATAAATGTATCTCATCTCCTGGGACTGCATTTGCCTCAATCCCATTATTGGGGCCCCTGGCAATATGTCACCCACATGTTTATGCACGGCAGTATCAGCCACCTTTTTTTCAATATGTTCGCACTCTTTATGTTCGGCTGCATATTGGAATCTATCTGGGGTTCCAAGCGTTTCCTGATATTCTATTTCGTCTGCGGCATCGGAGCAGGAGCCCTGAACAGTGCCATCGGCTGGTTTGAAATTCAGCACCTGATAAAACAATACGAACAATTTCAGTTATCTCCCAATCCCAATATACTGGCTGAAGTCGTCAAGCACCAGCTATCCCATCCGGCAGGATGGATCTGGGAGACCATTGACAATTGGATTAACAATCCTCAATCTCCCGAATACGGAACTATCGGAAAACAAATATTCCAGACCATCATAGACCTCAAGGTCAATGTACCGATGATCGGGGCTTCTGGTGCTATCTTCGGAATACTTCTGGCCTTCGGGATGCTATTCCCCAATACCGAACTTTACCTGATGTTCATTCCCATCCCTATCAAAGCCAAATATTTCGTATTAGGATATGGTTTTCTGGAATTATATCTGGGATTCCAGAACAATGCCGGCGACAACGTCGCTCATTTTGCTCATTTAGGAGGTATGTTATTCGGCTTCTTTTTGATAAAATACTGGAACAGAAACAGAAAGAAATTTTATTAAGCCAATGTATTACCAACGATACGATAATGGACATTTCTCCAGGAGCATCCGTGCCGGAATAATGTCTTCATTCCGGCACGGTTCTTCTCTTATCCGTCTGATTTATATCAATGCCGGTCTTTTCCTGCTCCTCAAAGCAGGATATGTTATCCTGTCATTAGCCGGACAGGGAGATATTTTTTACCCCACAATATTAGAATGGATAGGTATACCTGCCGACCCTGAATATCTCCTTTACCGCCCTTGGACCGTACTAACTTATATGTTCACCCAGTTTGAATTTCTCCATTTATTATTCAACATGTTATGGCTGTATTGGTTCGGAAGCATTTTTCTGAATCATTTCACCGAACGGCAACTCACCGGAGTATATCTCTTGGGCGGAATAGCAGGAGCCTTTCTCTATGTACTCTCTTACAATATCTTCCCCTACTTCGACCGGATTACGCGTTTATCCTCGTGGGCCATAGGCTCTTCTGCTTCGGTTATGGCTATTGTATTTGCAGTTTGCACCTATTTACCCCATCATCAGGTCAGTATTTTCCCTAAAGGTCACGTCAAACTGATCTATCTGGCTCTTTTCACAGCTTTAATTGACTTGCTCAGCATCCAGTCCGGCAATGCAGGAGGCCACATTGCACACTTGGGAGGAGCTTTGTTTGGATGTCTGTTTATCATTTGCATAAAACACAACAAAGACATAACTTCGGGCATCTTTTATTCCGGAGAGCGGTTAAAACGGCTGTTCCCCCGCCGCAAAACCATACGGGTGAAATATAAAAAGAAAGTTTCCGAAATGAATGACCGGGAATACAATGCTTACAAGAAAAGGCAGGATACCCGCATCAATGATATCCTGGACAAAATTTCCCGGGCCGGATATGAAAGTCTTACCCGGGAAGAAAAAGAAGTTCTATTCAAATCAGGCAGAAAATAAAAGACAATATGCTGAAGATATTGGATAAAATCGTTTTTCTCGTGAGCCTGTCGGCTATCGCGGGTCTGTTAGGAGCCTACACCTCTTCCTACATCAACCCCAATACCTTTGTTTGGGCCTCTCTGTTGGGGTTGGCTTATCCTTATTTACTGATAACAAGCATACTCCTGCTTTTTTACTGGATTATCCGCTGGAAAAAAATGAGCTGGGTCATGCTCGTCACCCTTTTGCTGGGAATCCCTGCGTTTATGACTTACTACGGTACCGCCCGTCTCACAGAATCTCAACTTCAGAGCGATTTTTCCCTTTTATCTTACAACACGCGTTATTTCGACCTATACGGATGGAGTCATGAAAAAAACACAAAAGAAAAACTGCTCCGCTATCTGAACCAATTCAAAGGAGACGTTATCTGCCTACAGGAATTTGCCACCCACACCCAAAATGAAGACGGAAAGTTTCTCACTTCCCAATTAAAATCTTATCCTTACCACCATATCCGGAAAGATATGGCCATCTTTTCCCGCATACCGTTGCTAAACTGCGGTCATGTGTCATTTCCCTCCCCGTCAGGTTCCTGCATATACTGCGACCTGGTTTTGGGAAGCGATACAATCCGCTTATACAGCGTACATCTGGAATCCTACAAATTAGGGAAGAAAGAACGCCAGTTCATGCAACAAATCAGTCAAGGAGTCAAAAGTGAAGATTTACAAAACGAAGTAAAGAACCTCACCACCAGGTTGACTACTGCAAACAAAAACCGGGCCCACCAAGCCCAACTGCTAAAATATCACCTCCGGCAATCCCCCTATCCGGTTATTCTTTGCGGAGATTTCAACGACACCCCCTTATCCTTTACTTACCGGGAAATCAAAAAAGGATTAGTTGACAGTTTCATCCGGAAAGGTCGTGGAATCGGAAATACCTACATCGGAGAATTTCCCTCTTTCCGCATCGATTACATCCTGCACACTCCGGATATTGAAACCCTTTATTATCAGCGGGACACCATACAACTCTCCGACCATTACCCCATTCAGGGCTCATTTAAAATGAAAAAAACTCCATAAAATCACGTTTAATCTTGGAAATTTACTCATCTTATTGTATTTTTGCAAGGAACATGGGGGGGTTAGCTCAGTTGGCTAGAGCGCTTGCATGGCATGCAAGAGGTCGTCGGTTCGACCCCGATACTCTCCACCAATCAAAAAACATCACTTCCTTTCCTGATCAGAAACTGAAATATCAGTTTCTGAAATTGTGTATTTATTCTGAATATCCGGACGATATTAAAGTTTGTAAAGAGAAGAAAACTTTACGGCAGAACATGCAGGGGATAAAGAAACTTTCTATTAATTTTATGGATTGTTGAATAAACCCTATTTTTTTATTGTAATGCAGGATTCAGAACAGCAATTAACCCAAAAAATCAGTCCCTATAAGATTATATATCCGGTCCTCATCGGACTGGCTGTGGTGTCTTATATGCTATACAAAGAGTTCGATATAACCGCCTTCCAGCAAATTACTTTCACCTGGAACTCGGTACTGTGGCTTTTGGTTGCTGTTTTCTGCATGTTTATCCGTGATTTGGGGTACGTCATACGGATCCGGGTACTTTCCGGCAACCGATTGAGCTGGATAAAATCCATCCGGATTATTTTTTTGTGGGAATTTACTTCGGCAGTTACTCCTTCTGCCATTGGCGGAACAAGTCTGGCCATTCTTTTTGTCAACAAAGAAGGCATTAAAGTCGGACGAAGTTCTGCCATTGTTATGGCCACCTCTTTCCTTGACGAACTCTATTTTATCCTTATGTTTCCGCTCATTCTGCTTTGTGTCAGCCAAAGTGACTTATGGAACATGGCAGGAGTAAACGAAGGGATCAGCAAAAGCCTGATTTGGTTTGCCGTAGGCGGATATTCTATCAAATTCATTTATCTGGCCATCCTCAGTTACGGTTTATTTAAAAATCCGCGAGGATTAAAATACCTCCTGATGAAATGCTTCAAATTCAAGTTGCTGCGCCAATGGCGCCACAATGCTAACGAAGCCGGTTCCGACATCATCCGGAATTCTTACGAGTTACGTCATATGTCTTTTTCCTTTTGGTTAAAAACCTTCGGAGCAACTTTTTTTTCCTGGACAGCACGCTACTGGGTTGTGAATGCGCTATTAATGGCATTTTGGGCGGGACATTACAATTGGGCCACACAATTTCTTATCTTTGCAAGACAATTGGTGATGTGGATTATGATGCTGGTCAGCCCCACCCCCGGTGGCAGCGGTTTTGCAGAGTTCGTATTTAAAGAATATCTGGGAGAGTTCCTGCCGGGTGCAAGCGTAGCCATTGCCATGGCTATCTTATGGCGGTTAATTACTTACTATCCGTATTTGTTTGCGGGAGTTTTTATTGTCCCCAAATGGGTAAGCCGGCACTTTGGCAATCATACCAGAAACAAAGCGGCATCCCCCACTTCATCCAACTCTTAAAACAGAAAATATGTTCAGTCTATTTAAAAAACCGGAATACAGAAGATTCAATCTTCAGCCCCGTTATTGGGATCCGGCAAAAGAGGCCCGCATAGAACGGGAAAAAAGAATAAAAGCCGAACTGGGTATAAAAGACGGCGATGAACAATATATCCCGAACGTCCGGGGCCAGTTCAGGCAAGAGTATGAGAAACGAAAATCCATCCGCAGCAATAACGGCTCAGCACAAACCGTTCGTTTTTTCATGATCCTGATTTTACTTTTCATTGCAGCATTCTACATTTTCATCAAAAATCCGGAAGGTATATTACGCTTTTTCGGCCTTTAACAAGACTCAATCTCTTTATGGATATCGTTCATTTATTGCCGGATTCGGTTGCCAACCAGATTGCAGCAGGAGAAGTGGTACAACGTCCGGCCTCTGTCGTAAAAGAACTCATGGAGAACGCAATCGACGCCGGTGCCCGGCATATACAGGTTATTCTTAAAAATGTAGGAAAAACAGTCATTCAAGTCATAGACGACGGGAAAGGCATGTCGCCCATGGACGCCCGGATGGCCTTTGAAAGACATGCTACCTCCAAAATATCTTCCGCCCAGGACTTATTCAGCATACAGACCCTGGGCTTCCGGGGAGAAGCTCTGCCATCCATCGCCTCTGTTGCAGAAGTAGAATTGAAAACAAAACAGGAAGAAGACGAACTGGGCAGTTGCATTTTCATCGCAGCCTCGGAACTGAAAAGCCAGGAGTCAGTAAATACCTCCAAAGGGACTAACATTTCAGTAAAAAATCTTTTTTATAATATACCGGCCAGAAGAAAATTTTTAAAATCAGATACCACAGAACTGCGGAATATCACGACAGAATTTCAACGAGTGGCTTTAACTCATCCTGAGACAGCTTTCTCCTTGAGTAATAACGGCACCCCACTCTATGACCTGCCAGTATCAGGACTTCGCCAAAGAATCGTCAATATTTTCGGCAAAACCATCAATGCCAGGTTACTGAACATAGAATGTTCAACAGGCCTGGCAGACATCAAGGGCTACATCGGCAGTCCGGAACAAGCCCGGAAGACCTACGGCGAACAATTCTTTTTTGTGAACAACCGTTTTATGAAGCATCCGTTTTTTCACAAAGCTGTTATGGAAGCCTATTCGGGCCTACTTCCCAACGACTGTATTCCTTCCTATTTTATTTATTTTACAGTAGACCCTGCTTTAATCGATGTAAACATCCACCCGACCAAAACAGAAATCAAATTTCAGAATGAAACGGATTTTTTCCAGATTCTGACTGCCAGCATAAAAGAAGCTTTAGGCAAATTCAACATCACCCCTCCCCTTGACTTTGATACGGAGGGGAAGCCAGATTACACACCGCCCGTTTCTTCGGAAACCCCTTATGTACCCCAGATTCATTATAATCCGGGATATAATCCTTTCCATTATACAACCGATAAAATCACACCGGCAGATTCGGACTTCGAAAAGCCCAAAGCTACTTTTCCGGCAACCCGGAAAGTACCTGCCAACTGGGATATTTTATTTGACGGCATACAGGAAAAAGAAGAAGCCCAGCAAACCCTGATTCCCGGAATGTCTGCTCCGGCTCATCCGATTTTAGCAGCAGCCAGTTGCTATTTTCAAATCAAAGGCCGCTATATAGTAGCTGCCGTACAAAGCGGTCTGCTGTTAGTCGACCAGAAAAGAGCCCACGAACGCATTCTCTTTGACAAATACCTGGACCAGTTGTCTGCCCGGAAAACAGCCGGACAAAAAAATATGTTCCCGGATATACTGGAACTTTCTGTCAATGATTTTTTATTAATCGGAGAGTTGTTGAAAGATTTGGAATACCTGGGTTTCGAACTAAATGTTTCCGGCAAGAATTGTTATGCTATCCAGGCAACCCCTCCGGATTTATCTTACTCTCACGCAAAAGAAATTTTAATCGAACTGCTAGAACATTATAAAAATACGGAAGGCAATATACGGGAAAAAATGCATGAAAGAGTGGTGCTTGCCTTTGCCAAGGCCGCAGCTATCAATTACAACACTCCTTTGGAATACGAAGAAATGAAAGAAATGATTGAGAAACTTTTCAACTGTAAACATTATCATTTCACAGCCGATGGAAAAACCATCATCCACATCCTGAAGTACGAAGACGTCAACAGTTGGTTCAAATAATTATTCGTCGCTATGGCTATCACCCTCTCCAATGTCAGTAAACAATATGGCAAACAAAAAGCCCTCAATCAAATCAGTTTCGATTTGAAAGAAGGAGAAATCTGCGGTTTTCTCGGTCCCAACGGCGCCGGAAAATCCACTACCATGAAAATCATTACGGGTTGCCTGACCGACTTTGAAGGAGAAGTCAACATTTGCGGCATAGATATTCACCGTCATCCCCTTGAAGCGAAAAAATTGGTCGGTTATTTACCCGAACACAATCCTCTATACCCTGATTTGTATATCCGGGAATATCTGTTGCACATAGCCCGTTTATATCACATTCACAACCCTCATCAACAGGTAGAACAAATCATCGGATTAACAGGCCTCGCTCCGGAGATACACAAAAAAATCGGCCAACTGTCCAAAGGCTACCGGCAACGGGTTGGACTTGCCCAGGCTTTGGTCCACAACCCCCAGGTACTGATTCTGGATGAACCAATGACCGGACTGGATCCCAACCAATTAGAAGAAATCCGTAACCTTATCTCCGAAACGGGAAAAAACAAAACAATATTGCTTTCCACTCATATCATGCAGGAAGTAGAAGCCATCTGTGAACGGGTAATGATTATCAACCAGGGACAAATTGTAGCAGATAAATCCTTAGACGAAATACGGTCCCTGAGCGGCCGGGGGATTTATATCCAGGTTCGGTTTGCTCCCGACACGAACACCCAATGGCTTGCCGCACATCCTTTATTTGAAAAAACAACCCAACTCACCCCGGACAACTGGTTGCTCCATGCCAAAGCGGACACTGACCCCCGGATTGAACTTTTTCAGCAGGCCGTACACCACAACTGTCCTATCATTGAATTAAAAACCGAAGAACAAAACCTGGAATCCATTTTCAGAGAAATCACGCATACCCCTATCCCTTCTTCCTCACGGTAAATCACGGCAAATCTTCTATTCCGGCCAAAGTATAGAGAATCTTCAACGTACGGGAAGCAGAAGGACGGGACATTCCGGAATCAATGATCCTGCCCTCCCGGTCTATCAAAATAAAACGAGGAATATTCCTTACCATATAAGCTTTCAGAAACCCGGAATCCCTGTCTGCATACAACTGGATACCCGGCAATTGTTCTTCCTTCACCGTTCTTCTCCAGGCTGCCTTATCCCAATCGCAGGAAATACTCACAAAACAAATGTCAGTACCCTCAAACTGCCAGGCCAACTCCTTCCAGTGAGGCAATTCTTCCCGGCACGGTTCACACCAACTGGCCCAGATTTGAATAAATACATACTTACCCGCAAAATCCGAAAGGGCAACCATTTTTCCATTCAAATCCGCATATCGAAATTCAGGAGAAATGCAACCGGTTTCCAACTTAGACCATTCCCCGCAAAGTTCACTAAACGCCTTCCTTTTCTCAGGATGATTTACCTTGTTCCGATAAACGGTTTCGATGTCTTTGAATCCGGCCATACCGTAATTTTTGACATATCCGGTCATAAAATGGTCGGTGAGGAATTCTTTCAGCAAAGGCTCAGTAACTGTTTCTTCTATACACTTCAATTGAGTCTCCAGGCATTGCCCAACCTCATATCCTGGCTTATCCTGCCCAGCCAGCGCAGTGATTTTTCCAATCCAGGCAGCCTGATACTCCGGCAAAGACATCAATTCACTCTCTTCCCGGATTTCAGTTTTTACCTTCTCATAAAAAGCAGAAGAAGGTTTATAACCGTTATCCTGAACATAATAAGTATGATAAGAAGGATATAATGGTAAAAAAGCATACACCGCATAATGCAGCCTTCGGGATTCCAATGTCCGGAACGATTCTTCAAAAAGCATACTATCCAGGAAGCGGCTTTGCCGTTGTTCCTGTTCTTGCAGAATCTGCAGGAAAGATGCTTCATCCACTCTGAAATCGGGTTTGAACTTTCTAACCCAATCCTGATTAAGGTATTCATTTTTTCGGGCTCCCTCCCCGGTAAAATACGGAACAGCATACCTCCCCTCAAATTGCAAAGCCAAATCAAAATCTTTGCCGGCCTCAATATATACAGGCACACAAAGTCTGCCGTAATTCAGACTACCGTAACCGCCTTTAACTTCCGAAGGTAAAACCAGCATGGCAGAACGGGTTGAATCCAAGGTCAGGCAATAAACAGAATCGGGGGTTGTCAACGTAACTTTTGCTTCTCTCCAAGCCCCATCCACATGAAAAGAAACAACAGTCCGGGGAGCTTTGTTACATCCCCCGCACAACAACAGGAAAACCAACCAAAAACCAATTTTTCTCATAGAGCCCGATTCTCAAAACAAAATGTCCGTAAAACCTTTGCATTGTAATGAACACCAATTACCAATCCAAAGACTTTACAGACAGCCTGAAAATAAACGACACACTTATTTTACAGGTATTTTCTCAATACGTCTTTGATGTCTCCCTCCTTCAAATTCGGTATTCAAAAAACGTTCTACAATCTCCCGGGCTTCTTCGTAAGGAATAAAACGGGCGGGTATACAACATACATTGGCATTATTATGCAAACGGGCCAACCACGCCAATTCCACCGTCCAGCACAACGCCCCCCGGATTCCCCGGTGTTTATTCACCGTCATGCAAACGCCATTACCGCTTCCGCATAAAGCAATTCCGCATTCATATTCTCCCGATTCAACAGCAGCGGCCATAGGATGAACCGTATCCGGATAATCCATGCTTTCCGGAGAATCCGTTCCAAAATCTTTTACTTCATGTCCTTCTTTACGGAGATATTCTACCAATTTTTCCTTATATTCGTAACCGGCATGGTCACAAGCAATAGCTATCTTCATATCAATCTATTTATTAGCACTGTAATACAGTCAGTTTAATTTTACAGGACAAAGTTAAAGTTTTATCCGAAAAGAAAACAATGAAAAACGGGGATTCTTATTCCCCGTTACAGTTTCACAAAAGGTAAATCCTCCCGAATACCGGTTTCATTTTCAAACTAAAGAATCAGTTTGTAGCCTTTTCCGTGTACATTGATAATTTCAACGGCCGGGTCTTTCCTTAAATGTTTACGCAGTTTGGTAATGTAAACATCCATACTTCTGGCATTAAAATAGTTATCATCAGCCCAAATGTTTTTCAATGCATAGTTTCTCTCCAGCACTTTATTTACATTCAAACACAACAGTTTTAACAGCTCAGACTCCTTCGTTGTCAGTTTTTGTTCCTCTTCGCCATCAAACAAAGTTTGTTTTTTTGAATTAAAAGTCAATTTACCAATCTTGAAGATTTCCTGTTCATCTTCAGGTTTGAGACCCGTAGACCGGCGGAGTACAGCTTCGATTCGCAACAACAGTTCTTCCATACTAAAAGGTTTGCTCATATAATCGTCAGCACCCAATTTAAAACCTTCCAGTACATCTTCCTTCATATTCTTAGCGGTCAGGAAAATAATAGGCATTTCACTATTGATTTGACGGATCTCTTTAGCTAAAGTAAAACCGTCTTTTTTAGGCATCATAACATCCAATATACATATATCAAATGGCTGATTCAAAAATGCTTCATAGGCTATTTCTCCATCTTCACACAAAACTGTCTCAAACCCTTTAGCTCTCAGATACTCTTTCAGGAGCATTCCTAAATTTGTATCATCTTCTGCCAATAAAATTTTTATTTTTTCATCCATAACTATTTAGTTTTAAATAAATTCTGAAAAATATACGCTTTTAAAAAAATAAAGTTCTCCTTACTTTTTGTTTTTTCACAGTCAAGGGTAAAATAATATCAAACCGGCTGCCTTTTCCTTCAGCGCTTTCCACCTCTATCCGTCCCCCGTGAGCTTCCACAATCGTTTTGACATACGACAGCCCTAAACCGAACCCTTTCACATCATGTAAATTACCTGTAGAAATCCGGTAAAAACGTTCAAAAATCAACTTTTGTTCTTTTGCTGCAATTCCTATACCATTATCTATCACACTTATAATAATCTCCATCCCCTTGTTCCGGGTGTATACACTGATTTCAGGAACTTTAATACAATATTTTATAGCATTATCCAATAAATTGGAAATAACATTCATAATGTGGACTTCATCAGCATAAATTTCATCCTGTTGGGCTTCCAGATAACCGAATAACTGTCCTCCTTTATCTTCCACCCGAAGCCGGAATTTGGTAATCAGATTTTCCACAATTTCATTCAGATTTACATTCTTCCGCTTTAACTTCATCCGGGTTTCCGTGAACAAAGCCGTTTGCAATACTTTTTCCACCTGGTAAGTCAGACGCTTGCTTTCATCCCGGATGATTCCCGCAATATGATCTATCGTAGAAGACGAATTATTGACAGCACCGTCTTTCAACATCTGTGCAGCCAATGAAATGGTAGCTATCGGTGTTTTAAACTCATGTGTCATATTGTTGATAAAGTCATTCTTAATTGCAGAAAGTTTTTTTTGTCTGATAATCACTACAATACAAAAGACAAAACACAATACCAATAATACAGTAATAATCAAACTGGGCAATAGCAAAAACACAGAAGATAAAATATCATGGGCTTTATCAGGAAAAATCAGGAAGAGCACCGCATTCTCCTGAGGGAAATCCGAAAATATCTGCCGGCTATAAACATAGTCCGAATGACGGTTAAAAAAATTCTGAGACATCAGAACAAATTTCCCCTTTTCTTTCACTGCAAACTCAAAATAACCGTTTACTCCATTATTTTCCAGCCTCTCTCCAATCACCTTTTTCAAATCAATTTCCTGCAATCGCTCCTCCAGGGTTTTACGAAAGTCTGCCGGTATTCTTTTTACAACCAGATCATATTCCTTTCCCAGGCTCTTTTTCAGCTCTTGCCGTGATTTCTGTATAGAATTCTGTAAATTACGGTTTCCGTTCTGACCGAACAATTCGGAAACGGTTTCCAGGTCTGCATCGTATTCCATGGGCCAAAGGGAATAATCAATAACGATATTCATATCGTTCATTACTGACTTGCCGGAACACATTCCCCAACACAACGGAACCTCATGAATCAATTTTCCCTTTTCTACATGCTGGCCTTTTTCTATGGGCTTTTCTTTTTCGGTTAACCGCCGCTCATACTCTTCCACATAATCAATCACCTGATCAATAGATTTATTCACCTGATAATCAAATTGGGCCTTTTTTAACTTGAATGCCGTCTGAAAATACCTGGCCTGTGTGAATATCAATCCCAGCAAAGACGTTCCTAACACCACACCTAAAATAATGATCTGCTTCCTTCTCATACCCACAAATTTAACACTTACATTTTAACACTTCACATACTTAACACACTTTAACCTATGGAGTTACTTCATAACAGTACTTCATTTTAACAATTGCACAGAGAATGCCGACTTTTAGAAGAAACGAAAAAATGCCACTTCTAAAACAAACGTTAAAAACTGAGATTCTTTTGCAGTTCTGAGAAAAGGTCCCTTCTAAAAAAGCGTCATCTGTTCCCCGTTTGTTTCCCGCCGGTTCTTTCCAAGGTGTTTATAAGCGAGGTCGGTCACCTCACGGCCTCTGGGAGTACGTTTAATAAATCCCTCTTTAATCAGGAAAGGTTCATAAACTTCTTCTAAAGTTCCGGCATCTTCCCCCACCGCAGTAGCTATAGTTGTCAGTCCGACCGGACCTCCCTTAAATTTCTCGATAATGGTCAGGAGAATCTTATTATCCATTTCATCCAGGCCATATTTGTCAATATTCAATGCCTCCAATGCATAACGGGTAATTTCATGGTCTATGTTTCCATTCCCTTTCACCATGGCAAAATCCCGTACCCGTCGCAACAATGCATTGGCAATACGAGGCGTTCCGCGGCTGCGGGAAGCAATTTCTTTGGCCGCCTGGCTGGTAATTCCAATGTTCAATATGCAGGCCGAACGATGAATAATGCCGGCCAGAATATCCATATCATAATATTCCAAATGGCAGTTAATCCCGAACCGGGCCCGTAAAGGAGCAGTCAAAAGGCCGCTTCGGGTTGTCGCTCCGATCAAAGTAAAAGGATTGATTTGTATCTGCACCGAACGAGCGGCAGGCCCCTTATCAATCATAATATCTATCCGGTAATCTTCCATTGCCGAATAGAGATATTCCTCCACCACAGGACTTAAACGATGGATCTCATCAATAAACAAAACGTCATTCTCTTCCAGATTGGTCAATAAACCCGCCAAATCACCCGGTTTATCCAGAACCGGTCCGGAGGTGATTTTTATACCTACGCCCAATTCATTTGCTATGATAGCCGACAAGGTCGTTTTTCCCAGTCCCGGCGGACCGTGTAAAATCACATGGTCTAAAGACTCCCCGCGCATTTTGGCCGCCCGCACAAAAATCTCCAGGTTTTCTACAATTTTCTTCTGTCCCTGAAAATCTCCGAAATTCAAAGGCCTCAATGCCCGCTCAAACTCTTTTTCCGTTTCTTTTAAAGTGTTATCCCTGATATCAAATTCGCTCATAACCGATAAGTTGCAACATAGCTGTACCCATGCTATTCCCGTCCAAAAGTAGAAAAACAAAACTTTAACTCAAAGTGCTAAAGTAGAAAGGCACAAATTTTACAGTAAATTAATTCTCTCCTAAAAGCTGCCTTATATCTTCCTCTATTTTTCGAATCGGAAGATAAGCCCCGTATTTTATATTCTGTTTCAACTGCTCTTCCAGGCTATAACGATAGCGGTACAATTCATTCAACATCTCACGGGTAGCCACCCGGTTTCTTTTTTCCCGCCTCAACACAGCTTTACATACCTCTTTACAAATCAACAAAATCAAATTGTAAAGGTTATGCCCCCGTACAAAAAGATAAACATTATCGGAAGTCAGTCCCAATTGCAGGTATTTCTGCCTCACAACCTCCAGGTTAGCATGAGGGTATTTTCTCCCGAAGAATTTCAATTTCCGTTCCACACGAACCCTCAGTTCGTCCAAAGCACGGCCACCATTATCATACACCAGGGGATAAGAACGGGAAGTTGTCAGATTAAGATAATGGTCAAACTCGAACTGACTGAAACGAATGGGATCTGCATTCTGAAAATACAAATGCCAGATAAAAAGCTCATAAAGGATATTCGAAAATTCCGTCAAAAAACGATTGAAATCAAAAACCGTATTTTTCAAACGGGTCACCCGGCAACAGACATCATCCAACCCATCAGCAAAACAATGATGATTTTCAAAAGAATAAGTATAAGTCTGAATCACAAAATGCTTTACATCTATATGTCTTTCTCTTAACAAATACCGGTAGTCACTGTCAATACAAATAAAAAAATCCGGACTGAGATAAGGGAAATACTTCAAACACTGAGTGACCCCATAGGTTTCATTTCCATATTCATTCCGGGAACCGGCGATAAAATGAAACTTATCTCCCGGACGAAAATGTTTGAGCACAGCACTCCAGAAGGCTATATCATCTTTATTCTCAACATGTACAGCAGCCCTGCAACGAAACATTTTCGCATCCAAAGCAAATCTTTTGGCAGCATTTGCAAAATGTGCCCCGCGTCCATTATTTTCTCTGTCTCCGCACACAAACATAGAAAACCACTAAATACAATACCACTCTAACACCTGAACCGCTTTAACTCCTACCCTTTACCAAATCTTCCACAAACACCAATTTGTCACCCCAACCATCACCAAACAGACTGGGAGAATGGGTGGAGGTAATAATCTGGCAATTGGGATTCAAACGACGAATTTCTTCGAATAACTTATATTGCCACTCAATATGCAAAGAAATCTCCGGCTCATCCATCAAAAGGATGTAGGGTTGTTCTTCCATCAAAAATACCTTCATCAGGATAAGCAACAATTGTTTTTCACCGGAAGAAAGCTTATACAAAGGAATCTCCTCGCCCTCATCTATAAAAATCAGATGATTGGTATGGGGGTCTATCCGTATATTTTTTCCGGTTTTGGCAAAAAGCCGGTCTACGGTCTCAAACAAAGTCCTGATACGTAAATTAATATTCTCCGCCTTCTCCGGGAAATTAGTGGCTTTCAGCCGGTAATCCGAAAACGAAGGATTAGGACCACCAATATCGTACACAATGGTATGTAACTCATTGTATAACTGACTGTATTCTTTCCCCGCTTTTGAACGGTCCCGGAAGGGAACATCAAAGGTGCTGATTTTCTGGTATTTCACTTGTTGCAAATTCCTTTTTAAATCAGCTATATTCATTTTCGGATGATAATCCACAATACCATCGTCCATATGGATTTCCACTTCTACACCATACCCTTTCAACCGCTTCAAATCAGCCATAAAAACGGCATCAATGATATTAAACAAAGTAGTTTTCCCACTCCCGTTAATACCTATCAGGATATTCACATCCGGTTTGAGATTTTCCCAGAAAAAATCATACTTCCGCCACAAATTCCGGATTTCAATGCTATGTATCGTATTAGACATCATTCAAAACACTTTTAGTCACCTTTGAACAAAGATAGAAAAGTAAAAATGAAAAACAAACGGAAAATCAGAATAACAAAATCAGAAAAAATATAATTTTGCCGCGCTATTATTCACTCTCAGACCAACTTTTAATTCTATGAAAGGATTTTATACCATACTTTTGCTGATTTGCTCCAACATTTTTATGACTTTCGCTTGGTACGGCCACTTAAAATTGCAAGAAGCCAAAGTCAGTACCCACTGGCCCCTTATCGGTATCATCCTGTTTTCATGGTGTATTGCTTTCTTCGAATATTGCGCCCAGGTCCCGGCAAACCGTCTGGGCTTCGAAGGCAACGGCGGACCGTTCAGTCTGATGCAGTTAAAAATCATTCAGGAAGTGATTACTTTAATCATTTTTATGGCTTTTTCTCTCACCTTTTTTAAAGGAGTAACCTTCCAGTGGAATCATTTTGCCGCCTGCGCCTGCCTCGTTATGGCCGTATATTTTGTATTCCTGAAATAACATCCCGTCTCCGGGATTTCCATTCAAACCATATCGGCCTGTTTTATTTTTCATAAAACAGGCATTAACTTTTTTGGGCCACTTCCGTTCATCTTTCAGATAAGCTGTTTCACCTATATGCTTTCAACTGAATACAGATATAAACTCCATCTGATTGGCCGCATCACCCGAAACCTCCTGCGTAAGGTGGTCGTTTTGTTGTTTGTATTGGCATCCCTGACGACACTGGGATTACTGGCTTATGAATACGGCTATGCCGTCCCGGACACCAGTAAAACCCACATCACATACGGCTACAATCTGATGATGTACATATTTCTCTCAGGCAGCCTGGTTAATATCCTTTTAAACCTGAAAGACATCTGGCACGAAAAAGGGTTTTGGATAGAAATGATTGTCTTATTTCTATTATTATTTGTCATCATCACCCAGTCCCCTCTCCATTTCCCTTCAGAAGAATGGTTACAACGCATAGACCCTATTTTAATGCGTATCTTATTGCTTTTCATCAGTATCATTCAATTGTCCAAAGCCATTGTAAGCACTTTACAGAGGCATATCCGCCCGGAACTCATGTTTACCTACAGTTTCCTCTTCATCATATTCACCGGGGCCGCTTTATTAATGCTGCCCAAAGCCCACTCCCACCCTCTCAGTTTTACAGATGCCCTGTTCACTGCCACCAGTGCCGTATGTATCACGGGATTAACAACAGTCGACACGGCAACCACCTATACGTTGACCGGACAGATCATCATTCTTTTATTAATCCAAATCGGAGGAGTCGGGGTAATGACTTTTACCAGTTTTATAGCCATGTCCTTTTTTACCCAAACCTCTTTTACGGACCAGATGGCATTGAAAAATATTTTAAGCGAGGAGTCCATGAACAACATCTTCAAGACACTCATGTATACTTTCTTTACAACCATTTTTATTGAAGCAGTAGGCTCCTGGATACTATGGTGGGAAGTTCACGACTTTCCTCGGGAAAAAATTGAGAACCCCACGTTTTTCGCCATATTTCATTCCGTATCGGCTTTTTGCAATGCGGGTTTTTCTACCCTCCCGGAGAATCTGAACAACCCCGTTACACGCTCGCTTTACGGATTCCAATGTTGGATTGCCGTTTTGATTATCCTGGGCGGAATAGGATTTCCCATAGTGTTTAACTATGGCAAACTGTTCAACCATAAAATAAGAAATCTTATCTACCGTTTACAAGGTTCCTCGCAAAGAATGCCTTCCCACGTACGCATTGTAAATACAACCACCCGCATCGTTATAACAGCTACCCTCTTTTTAGTAATCGGAGGTACTGTTTTATTCTTTATTTTTGAGCACAACCACCTGCTCAAAGAGTTGCCCTGGAAGGGCAAACTGGCTGTTTCATTTCTGGGAGCCGTTACTCCCCGGACGGCCGGTTTTAACAACGTGAGCATGAATCTGCTCTCCACTCCAACAATCGTCCTAACCATGCTGCTTATGTGGATTGGCGCTTCTCCTTTATCCACCGGAGGAGGCATAAAGACCACCACTTTTACGATTGTCGTGAAAAACATTTTCAGTACACTCCGGGGAAAAGAGAACATAGAAATCTTTAAAAGACAACTACCCAAAGAAAATGTAAAACGAGCCCATGCAATAGTTTTTTTATCCATTCTTTGGATCAGTATCAACACCCTCCTCATCACCATTGTAGTACCCGGCAGCCAGCCTACCCAAGCCCTGTTTGAAATGATTTCCGCCCTCAGTACAGTCGGACTCAGCCTGAATTTCACACCCCAATTGACTTTGCCAGGAAAAATCATTATCATTCTGACCATGTTTGTCGGCCGGGTCGGTCTGTTTACTTTACTGACAGGAATTTTCCGTCAGCAGAAATCACAACATTATACCTATGCCGAAGATAATGTCATCCTATGAAATAAAGCCGGAAAAAAACTTACCGCAATGATTTTCGTATGACCGGAATAAAAACCTTGAAACCAGGTAGCTATGAAATGCATCATCATCGGTCTCGGAAATTTCGGCATGGCGTTGGCACAACGCCTGACGGCAATGGGCTATGAGGTTATCGGAGTAGATAAAAATATGGATAAAGTAAATGCTTACAAAGACAGCATTAAAAACACAATCTGCTTAGATTTAAACAACGAGCAGGCAGTCCGCAATCTTCCATTAAAAGAAGCAGACCTCAATATTGTAACCCTCGGCAAAGATGCCGGGGCATCCATACTGACGATAGCCATCCTGAAACAAAACGGAGCCAAAAGAATCATTGCCCGGGCCATTTCCGCTCTTCATAAAACCGTACTGGAAGCCATGGGCATTATGGAAATCATCCAACTGGAAAAAGAATATGCCGACTATTTTGCCACTAAAACAGACATCACTACTTTAATCTATTCCTATGAAATTACTCCGGATTATTTCATTTATGAAATGAAATTGCCTGCATTTTTCTCGGGACGTAAACTTACCGACATTCAATTAGAAAAAGATTTTTCCCTGAAGTTAATAGCAATCAAACACTATATTCACGACGAAGAAAAGGGATATTTACAAATGGAGTTACTGGAAACGCCACCCGATGATTTCATTGTACAACCGAATGATATATTCATTCTTTTCGGAAAACGAAACCGGTTCAGACTCCTCCAGCGTTAATGCAAAGCGTCTGCCTCCCAGGAGACAGACGCTTTCAATTCCGCAAAAGACAGGCTTATTCTCCGCGAATAGCAGAAATACCAGGCAGGTCCTTTCCTTCGATATACTCCAGAAGAGCACCGCCACCAGTGGAAACATAGCTTACTTTGTCGGCCAGGCCAAACTGATTGATAGCAGCCACAGAATCACCTCCGCCAATCAATGAGAAGGCTCCTTTTTCTGTTGCTTTTACAATAGCATCTGCAACAGCCTTCGTTCCCTCCGCAAATTTCGGCATCTCAAATACGCCGACCGGGCCATTCCAAAGAATGGTTTTTGATTCTTCAATCACTTGAGCAAAACGCTCCCGCGTTTCCGGGCCGATATCCAATCCTTCCCAACCATCAGGAATTTCCATCGGATCGCAAATCTGTACGTTGGCATCATTACTGAAAGCATCCGCCACGACAGCCTGATTGGAAAGCACCAGATTCACCCCTTTTTCTTTGGCAATCCGCATAATGTCTAAAGCCAGATCCAATTTGTCTGTTTCGCAGATAGAGCTACCCACATGACCTCCCAACGCCGCTTTGAAAGTATAAGTCATACCACCTCCCAGAATGAGGTTATCCACCTTATCCATCAGGTTCATGATAATATCAATTTTGGAAGACACTTTCGAACCTCCCATGATAGCAGTAAACGGACGTTTCGGATTTTTCATTACACTATCGACTGCCTTAAGTTCACCTTCCATCACATAGCCGAACATTTTATCATTCGGAAAATATTTAGCAATCAAAGCTGTGGAAGCATGTGCCCGGTGAGCAGTACCAAAAGCATCATTGATCCAGCAATCTCCCAAAGAAGCCAGGTCGGCAACAAACTTTTTCTGAGATTCTTTTACAGCAGCTTTAGCAGCTTTTTTCTCTTCCTCCGAAGCATCCTCGGCCAATCCACGGGGCTTCCCTTCCTCTTCTGCATAGAAGCGCAGGTTTTCCAATACCAGAACCTCCCCCGGTTTCAATTCGGAAGCCTGTTTTTTAGCACTTTCACCCACACAATCATCAGCAAATTTCACCGGTTGTCCCAACAATTCTTCCAAATGTTTCAGAATATGTTTCAAAGAAAACTTTGCATCAGGACCTTTCGGACGTCCCAAGTGCGACATCAGAATAACAGCACCGCCGCCAGCCAATACTTTTTTAATGGTAGGAATAGCAGCCCGCATCCGGGTATCATCGGTTATTTCAAATTTATCATTCAAAGGCACATTAAAATCTACACGGATTAACGCTTTTTTGCCTTGAAAATTATAAGTATCAATAGTCTGCATAAAAATATGATTAATGATTAATAAACGACCAAATCATCCTTTTTGGAGATGTTAAAATTAAGAATAAAATCCCTGTTACCAAAATATTTCAATCATCATTCACTCCGAATTGTCCTCAAACGTTATCATAAAACAGCATGACAAACGAAGGAAAAGAAACCGACCGCAGAAAATTGTGCAAAAAGTTTTTAGTTTTGCAAAAAATTACAGCCACATTTAATTATCAGACTCATTGGATAGCGCAACCCACGAAAAATATATGCGGCAAGCACTGGCAGAAGCCCGCAAAGCAGCCGAAGAAGGAGAAATTCCGGTAGGGGCAATAGTGGTATGCCAGGGTAAAATCATTGCCCGCGCCCACAACGAAACTGAAAAACTAAATGATGTCACGGCCCATGCAGAAATGCTCGCCACCACCATGGCATCAGCCTATTTAGGGGGAAAATACCTGAACGAATGCAGTCTATATGTCACAATGGAGCCCTGTACCATGTGTGCAGGGGCATTGGCCTGGGCACAACTCGGAGAATTAATCATCGGGGCACCCGACCCTCACCGGGGCTATTCCCGTTTAACCCCTTCCGTGCTTCACCCCCGCACAAAATTGACAACCGAAGTCCTCGCAGAAGAATGCAGCAAAATAGTAAAAGATTTCTTTAAAGTCCGAAGAAAGGTTTAATTTACAGGAACGCCGCTATCAATTGAATAAAAATAATCAAAAAGACCATAGCTATCGGATAGACCGTAGCATAAGCAACGCTGGGAATATCTAAGCCGGTCATCGAATCAGCAGCAGCCAGTCCAGGCGTACTGGTCATTCCGCCGGTAATGGTTCCCATCAAATCAAAAATACTGATTTTACAAATAAAATAACCTATCAGCACGGCCATAATCATAGGTACCAACGTAATAGCAAAACCGACACCGAAAAGCATCCAGCCACTCTCCTGAAAAGTGGCTACCAGATTTGTCCCGGCAGAAGTTCCGACTTCAGCCAGAAACAATAACAATCCCAACTGGCGCAACAATTGGTTGGCCGAACCGGACATCGACCAGATAATCGGGCCGGTTTTTCCTAAAGCACTCAATATCAAAGCCACAATCAACACTCCCCCGGTCAACCCCGGAGAAAAATGAAAACTATCGGAAAAAGAAATATTGATTTTCCCAAAAATCACTCCCAGAACAATCCCCATGGCGATCGGAAAAAAATCAGTATCAGAAAGCCGTTTTTCATCATTTCCCACCAATTTGGACAATTCCGTCAAACTATCCTTGTGCCCGACTACTGTCAGTTTATCCCCGAACTTCAAAACCAAATCAGGAGTCGGGGAAAGATCAATACCACTCCGTCTGACACGCGTTACCGTCGAATGAAAATTTCCCTGCAGATTGAGATTTCCCAAACTTTTTCCGATTAACTCCTTATTGGTGATCAAAAGAAGACGTAACTCATACGACTGAGCCAAAGGCAAATCTTCCGTTATCCTCTCCCCCAACAAAAGCCCCAGCTGCTCCAAAGCCAACTCATTTCCCACAGCTTTCACCAAATCGTCTTTATGCAAAATACTCTGCGGAGAGGGAAGTTCCGTATTTTCTCCGTGCCGAATACGGGACACGACCGCTCCCGTCATTGTCCGGATCTGCAATTGAATCAACGATTTTCCTACTACTCCCAGATTGGTTATACGGAAAGTAGCCGTTTGCAAGGAAGGGTATTTTTCTTTCTGCATACGCTCCAGGCGTTTTTCTTCCACCTTCAAATCAATCCCCAACATCTTCGGCAACAATTTCACAAATAAAATGACCCCTATTACTCCAAAAGGATAGGCAATACCATAAGAAATAGAAGCGGAAGACGACTGTGTAGCATCTATGGCAGCAGCCAATCCCGGCGTACTGGTTAAAGCACCGGCTATTAAGCCCACAATCTCATCGGTCCGTATGTTCAGCATATATTTCAGAAACACCCCCGTTAAGGAAGCGGAGCCAACAATCAACAAAGTAATGAGAATCAAAACTTTTCCTTTCGATTTAAAAGAACCGAAAAAACCGGGACCAGATTGGATGCCGATAGTAAAAATAAACAACACCAAACCGAAATTACCCAATTCTTTCGGAATGATAACACCAAAATGCCCGAATAACAAAGCAATAAAAATTACCGCAGAAACATCCAGAGATATTCCTTTAAAATTTATCTTCCCCAGGATAAACCCCAAAGCGACAATCAGAAAAAGAGCAAAATAAGAGGATTGTAAAAGACTTTCAAACATAGCAATAATCATTTCAGACCGAATCAGCATTTCAAATTCACGCCGGCACATTTATGTAATTCTTCCCAATAGCCGGGAAAAGATTTTGTCACCACCTCTTTATCTGCAATGACCATATCCGGATATTTCAAAGCAGCCGGAGCAAAAGCCATCGCCATACGGTGGTCGTGATAAGTCTGAATCTCCACCCGCAAATCCGCCTCACACTTTGCTCCTTCCCACAACAAACAGTTATTTCCTTCCGCTTTCAATACAAAACCCAACCGGCGCAACTCATCCGTCAAGGCCCGGATTCGGTCGGTTTCTTTAATCCGTAAAGTTTCTATTCCACGAAAAGCGAACGGTATATCCATCATACAACAAGCAACGGCAAAAGACTGTACCAAATCAGGCATTTCCACAAAATTATATTCCAGACAAGAAGCCGGCGCTCCCCCTTTAGTCAGGACAACTCCTCCTTCCTCAAAAGAAGTATTTACCCCCAACTTTTCCCACACCTCCACCTGGCGGGAATCCCCCTGTCTGCTTTGCCGGCTCAATCCTTCCATCCGAATTCTGCCGTTGTCTGCAATAGCCAGCAATTCATAGAAATAAGAAGCAGCGCTCCAATCGGCCTCCACCCGGTAGGGAACAGGAGTATACGCTCCCGGAGCGATTCGGATTTCAGCTCCCCGACGTATCACGTCAACTCCAAACTCCTGCATAATCCCGGCAGTCATATCAATATACGTACCGGAGACCACTTTCCCCGTAAGGTAAAGCGTCAATCCTTTCTCCATATAGGGAGCAATCATCATCAAGGCCGAAATATATTGGCTGCTTACAGAAGCGGGTATCTCCAGGGCCCCTCCCACAAGACGGGAACCATAAATCCGCAACGGAGGGAAACCAGGCTGCTCCGCATATTCTATGCGGGCCCCCAATTGATTTAAAGCCTCTACCAATACACCGATAGGCCGTTGCTTCATCCTCTCCGAGCCTGTCAATTCCCACCGACCCATAATTTTCGACAGATAGGCCGTCAGAAAACGCATAGCAGTACCTGCATGCCCTATATCGAAACTGTTTTCTTCCGACTGCAACACACGGAGCATACTCTTCGTATCATCGCAATCAGACAAATTTCCCACCGGCAAACTACTATCAGCCAACGCATTGATAATCAACACCCGGTTAGAAATACTCTTTGAAGCCGGCAAATTTACCCGCCCATATATGTTCTCTTTTCTCAGATTCAGGGAGATGTTCATTCCAGCCTCAGGTTAATTGTTCCAATGCTTCAAAGATTTCCTCTTTCGTGCAATATTGGTCAATTTCTATCTCTCCGAAATGGCGCAATAAAGTAAAATTAACACCATTCCTTTCGTTCTTCTTATCATGCAACATCAGTTCATATAGTTCTTCTCCCGCTCCTACGGAATGATAAACCGGATAATTTTCCCGGATAAAATGCTTCACACACTCAAAATGGTTCCCGGAAAATCCCAATTTGCGCACAGAAAGGAAAAGCTCCGCAATCATACCGTAAGCAACAGCATCCCCATGATAAATCTGCAGACCTTTCCGGATAGCCATGCTCTCAATGGCATGCCCGATTGTATGTCCGAAATTTAAAGCTTTTCTCAATCCCTTTTCCCGGGGGTCACTTTCAACAACCGCAGCTTTTACAGCAACCGATTTCCGGATCAAATCCAAAAAACTGCTCTCTTCTGTTTTTTTCAAATCGGCTTGCATTACTTCCGCCAGGTGTTCTTCGTCAGCCAACAAGGCATGTTTCAACATTTCCGCAAAACCGGACAATATCTGTCTTTGAGGCAAGGAAGACAAAAACGAATTATCTATAATGACACATTCCGGTATGGAAAAAGTGCCGATTTCATTTTTCAACCCATTAAAATTAATGCCGGTTTTTCCCCCCACCGAAGCATCTACCTGAGCCAACAAAGTAGTCGGGACATTTACACACCGGATTCCTCTTTTAAAACAAGAAGCAGCAAAACCTCCGATATCTGTAATTACTCCTCCTCCAACATTTACCAAAACGGAATTACGTCTGGCCCCCTGCTCCGATAGCACTTGCCAAATATAAGAAACACTTTCCAATGATTTGTTATGTTCCCCTTCGGCTATGGTTATAATATGTTCCACAGGAACGGCTCCTAAATTCAGACTGTTCAGACAATAATTACGGCTATTATTATCCACTAAAACAAACACATCGGAACATTGCACTTCTTTCAGCTCATTCCTTATGGCAACAGCACTTTCCCGGGTAAAAACAATATGATTCATAATCGGAAATTTTTACAAAAATACGAAGTAATCGCTAAAACTCCAATTCTTCGGAAAATCCCCTTTAACCAAATTATAATAAAAGTATTTTATATATGCTCACCCTGCATGCCGGCATTCTTTTGTCATGTTATCCGGTCCTTCAGCTCCAATCCATTCCCCTTGCATCAAACGTTCAAACGTTATACTGCCGGAAGCAAGCCCGGAATGGTTTTCACCGAAGAAAGGAAAAAAATAATCATGGGTTAATTGTAAAGATGTATATAAATACCAAAATAAAAATTGCCTGTCCGGATTAAATATTGTAAATTTGTTTATATCCACCTTCAACACTGATTTTATGAAAACCGAGAGTTCTGCACAGGCATTCATCGCAACAAGCTTCATCCCCCGGCTGAACAGCAACTTGTGCCTCCCGTTGGTGGAAAAATGCGGAGGCATTGAAGGCTTTTTTGAAGAAAGCGACAAAGCTTTATCTTCTTTATATAAAACACTCCATATTTCTGCCAACCTATTCGACCGCAAAACTGCTTTGACCAAAGCAAAAAAAGAAATGGCAGAAATAGAAAAGCACGACATCCGGATTTGCTCCATAGAACACCATCATTATCCTGAATTACTGAAACAATGTGAAGATGCTCCCTTGGTATTTTATTACAAAGGAAAGTTCACCTCCCCGGACTCCAATAAATATCTGGCTATCGTAGGAACACGCCACGCTTCTTCCCGTTGCCAGACACGCGTAGAAAATCTCATAGCTGAATTATGTGCCCTGAACTTCCGGCCGGTTATCGTCAGTGGGTTAGCTTATGGCATTGACGCATCAGCCCACAGAGCAAGCCTGAAACACGGACTACCCACTTTTGCGGTACTGGGACACGGATTACATATGATTTATCCGGCTTCCCACAAAAATCTCGCTGAAAACATCCTGAACTCCGGAGGGGCTTTACTCAGTGAATTTCCCTGTACAGCTCCCATACACCCGGTGAATTTCCTGCGCCGTAACCGGATTATTGCCGGTCTTTGCCATGCCACCCTGATTGCGGAATCAGCCCAAAAAGGAGGGGCCATGTCGACCGCCCGTCTCGCCCTGTCCTATAACCGGGAAGTCATGGCCTTGCCGGGCCGCCCAGAAGATCCCTATTCTTCCGGCTGCAATCTTTTGATAAAAGAAAACACTGCCGCTCTAATAGATAATGCCACCGACATTGCCCGCATCCTGAATTTCCCTATCTCCCGGGAACATCCCCAACAAATTCATTTAGAATTCTTTGATACCTCAGAAAAAGAAACCATTCTGCTGGCCGTATTAAAAGAACACGGAGACACCCACATTGACGAACTGCATCAATGCATGTCCATTCCCCCGGGAGAACTCTCTGCTCTTTTATTACAACTGGAACTGGAAGGAAAAATTTTAGCCCTGCCGGGAAAAAAATACGCCCTGGCAAATTGATAACAGATTTTTAGCAAGCCAGTTTTTTCACTAACAATCTGAAAGCAAAACACAAACTTATTTAATGAAAAAATAAGGCTAAAAAATTTTGGGATAATAAATAATTAAATAATTTTGGGATTCGAAAACGTTTGAAGAAACTCATACTAAAAAACGATATCAATGAGACCAGAAATTAAAGAATTCATGGATGCCTTAAAGGCAAAAACAGTTGGTGAAGCAGAATTCCACCAGGCTGTAGAAGAAGTTATTGAAACTGTATGGGATACCTATCAGGCTAATCCGAAATATAAAGCCAATAAAATATTGGAAAAAATGGTAGAGCCGGAAAGAGTTATCATGTTCAGGGTTCCTTGGATTGATGATAAAGGAGAAGTTCAAATCAACAGGGGTTACCGGGTACAGTTCAACAGTGCTATCGGACCGTACAAAGGAGGTCTGCGCTTCCATCCGTCCGTTACTTTAGGCGGTTTAAAATTCTTAGGATTTGAACAAACTTTTAAAAACTCCCTGACAACCTTACCTATGGGTGGAGGTAAAGGAGGTTCTGATTTCAATCCGAAAGGAAAATCTGACAACGAAGTTATGCGGTTCTGCCAGAGTTTCATGACTGAACTGTGCAAACACATCGGTCCGGACACAGACGTACCTGCCGGTGACATCGGTGTCGGCGGTCGTGAAATCGGTTATCTGTTCGGACAATACAAAAGAATCCGCAATGAGTTCGTAGGAGTACTGACCGGAAAGAACAGAGAATTCGGTGGTTCACGCGTACGTCCGGAAGCTACCGGTTACGGAACGGTCTATTTTGCACAACACATGCTGAAAGAAAAAGGTCAGGACATCAAAGGTAAAACCGTTGCCATCTCCGGATTCGGTAATGTTGCCTGGGGTGCTGCACAGAAACTCGTTCAGCTGGGAGCTAAATTGGTAACTATTTCAGGTCCGGACGGATATATCTATGACGAAAAAGGCATCACCCAGGAAGGTGTGAACTACATGTTGGAATTGCGTGCCAGCAACAATGATGTAGTTGAACCGTATGCCAAGAAATTCGGTGCCAAATTCTTCGCTAAGAAAAAACCGTGGGAAGTAAAATGCGACATCGCATTCCCGTGTGCTATCCAGAACGAATTGAACGAAGACGATGCAAAACAATTGGTTGCCAACGGTTGCCAGATGGTAGTAGAAACATCCAATATGGGATGTACAGCAGAAGCTGTTCGCTACCTGAACTCTCACATCACTTTCGCTCCGGGTAAGGCTGCCAATGCCGGCGGTGTTGCCGTATCGGGTCTGGAAATGAGCCAGAACTCCATGCGTTACAGCTGGACTGCAGAAGAAGTTGACCAAAAACTGTCCCAAATCATGAAAGACATCCATGATACCTGCGTTAAATTCGGTAAGGATGGCGACAAGATTGACTACGTAAAAGGAGCCAACATCGGCGGCTTCATCAAGGTTGCAGAAGCTATGTGTGCCCAAGGACACGTATAACTCAAACACTGCAATAAAATCAAAACAGGCGTGTAATCCACACGCCTGTTTTTTTATTCCCATTATTTATTATTTTCGCGTAGTTGAACACAACCAAATTTCCATTCATGTTTATTGATACACACTCCCATATTTATGAAGAAGAATTTCGGGAAGACCGAAAGGAAGTTGTAGAGCGAGCAAAAGCCGCCAATCTGAAATACATTATCCTGCCGGATATTGACAGCGCATCCCGCGAAAGGATGTTGAACCTGGAAGCCGAGTATCCCGAAATGATGCTCCCGCTTGCCGGTTTGCATCCGACATCCGTCAATGAAAATTTCAAACAGGAACTTGCCCTGGTAGAAAAACAGGTAGGCACTCACCGTTACTACGGGATAGGAGAATGCGGCATCGACCTGTATTGGGATAAAACCTGGTACCACGAACAAATCAAAGTTTTTGAACACCAGTTAGGTATAGCACAAGATTTGAATTGCCCGGTAATCATCCATTCCCGCGATTCCCTGGACCTGGTTCTTGATATTTTAAAGAAACATCCCTACAGCCGAGGCATCCTCCACTGTTTTCCGGGAAATGCAGAACAAGCACGCAAAGCCATTGATATGGGATATTTACTGGGCATAGGAGGAGTCGTCACTTTCAAAAAAAGCCAAATGGCAGATACCCTCCGGGAAATAGGCCCGGATTCCATTGTCCTGGAAACGGATTCTCCCTATCTGGCGCCGGAACCTTTTCGGGGGAAGCGCAATGAAAGCAGCTACATTCCATACATAGCCCGGAAAATCGCAGAAATCACCCAAACAGAAACAAAAAAAATAGAGGAAATCACATTTCAAAATGCAATGAATTTATTTAATTTGCATACTGAGTAAATCTTAAATACAACACACGAGTATATTCAAACCTTATAAATAAAAACAGATGTCAACGAAATCTGTACTCATCATATATACAGGCGGAACCATTGGTATGGTGAACGATCCGGCAACCGGAGCTTTATGTCCTTTCAACTTTGAGCAAATTGCAAAAGCAGTACCGGAAATCAAAGAATTCGGTTTCAATATAGACAGTTACACTTTGCCGGAAATCATTGACTCCTCGGATTTACAACCCTCCATCTGGGCAGATTTGTGCCGCATCATTCTTGAACGATATGACCAATATGACGGTTTTGTGATTCTTCACGGAACCGACACGATGGCTTATTCAGCTTCAGCCCTCAGTTTCATGCTGAGCAACCTGACCAAACCTGTGGTATTCACCGGTTCCCAATTACCCATCGGAACCATTCGTACAGACGGACGGGAGAACTTGATTGCCGCCCTGGAAATTGCCGCAGCAACTTTAGAAGGCAAAGCCATTGTTCCGGAAGTATGCATTCTATTTGGAGCAAAATTATTCCGTGGCAATCGCACCACCAAAATCAACGCCGAAAGTTTTGATGCTTTTCAAGCATTCAATTATCCGCCCTTAGCAGAAATCGGGATTCACATCCACTATAATTACGGTGCTATTGACTACTCCCCGAAAGCAGGACCGGTTACCGCATATACCCAGATGGATACGCACATTGCCATCCTGCAACTCTTTCCAGGCATTCGTCCGGAATTAATTGATTCGGTCATTGGTACTCCGGGCCTCAAAGGACTCATCCTGGAAACTTACGGTTCAGGAAACGCCCCGACAGACCGGACCTTTTTATCAAAAATCAAGCATGCCACAGACCAAGGTATTCTCATTTATAATGTCACCCAATGTCAGGGAGGTACGGTAGAAATGGGCAGGTACGAAACCAGCAGGGAATTATTAAATTACGGAGTATCAAGCGGCTTCGATATTACTATCGAAGCAGCACTTTGTAAAATGATGCACTTATTGGGAAATTATTCAGACCCTAACGAAATAAAAAAATACTTAAATTCATCCATAAAAGGAGAAATAACTGTAAATCGTATTGGCTTTTAACATTTTTTTTGTAACTTGCCGCGTCTTTTGGAGTGTTCTGCTTATAGCAAAGGTTTGCAAACAGAACGATTCAGAGTTGAGAGTTAAATTTTAATTATTTATAAACTAAAAATCAGTTAAAGCGATCATGAGAAAATTATTTGCACTAATAGCAGTTTTTGGAATGCTTACTATTGGAGCATCAAAACTAATGGCTCAGGAAGAAGAAGCTGCAGCACCTGCAGAACAAACGGAGCAAACCGAACAACTTACTGCTTCCATGGAAGAAGAGGACATCGAGAGTACTTCGTTACATGCAGCCATCAAACAAAAATTCATCGAGGGTGGTGCCGGATTTATGGCAGCCGTTGTATTGTGTTTGATTTTCGGTTTGGCTATTGCTATTGAAAGGGTTATCTATCTGAACCTTTCAGACACCAATACAAAAAAATTCATCGCAGGCTTTGAAGATGCATTGAACAACAGCGGCCTGGAAGCAGCAAAAGAATATTGCCGTAATACCCGCGGACCGATAGCCAGCATTTTCTATCAAGGTTTGGAACGATATGACCAAGGTATGGACATGGTTGAAAAATCAGTTGTATCTTACGGTTCCGTACAAATGGGTTTGATGGAAAAAGGGTTGACCTGGATCGGTTTGTTCATCGCTTTGGCTCCGATGTTAGGGTTTATGGGTACTGTAATCGGTATGATCGGTGCATTCGATAACATCCAGGCAGCAGGAGATATGAGTCCGGCATTGGTAGCAGGAGGTATTAAAGTAGCTTTGATTACAACCGTAGGTGGTTTGATCGTTGCTATGATTCTTCAGATTTTCTATAACTACTGTACTGCAAAAATTGAAGGTATCGTAAATAACATGGAAGATGCATCTGTAAGCATGTTGGATATCCTGATTAAATACGAACAAAAAAACAAATAAAAAATGAATAGCAAGAAGATTCTCAATATTGTAACCGTTGTAATGTTGGTAATCACGGTCGTATTGTTGGGATTATTCATGTTTGGCGGCAACATCCCCAATCAAGTATATCCGACACCGGTCTATACCGCATTATTCCTTAACTGGGCTTACATACTGCTGGGCATCGCAACTTTAGCAGCTGCTATTTTCCCGATTATCCGCTTATTTACTCGTCCGAAAGAAGCCTTGAAAAGCTTTGTCGGCTTGCTGGTAATCTTAGTGGTTGTTCTGGTTGCATACGCGTTGGCAGACGGCACTCCGATGAAACTGATCGGTTATACGGGTACTGATAACGTACCTTCCATGCTGATCTTTTCAGATACGATCTTATATACCATGTATATCCTATTTGGTGGGGCAATCCTTGCCATCGTGGGATCGGAAATTTACAGACGAGTTATGTAATAATCCTATTCCAGGAGGAATAGTAAAAAAAGAGAAATATGCCAAAGAAAACACCGGAAATTAATGCGAGTTCTACCGCCGATATTGCGTTCCTGTTGCTTGCATTCTTTCTTGCAACAACAACCATGAACGTTGATTCCGGTTTGTACCGGCGGCTTCCGCCTTATCAGCCGGATAATACCGAAGCACCCAAATATGCAAAGCGGAATATCCTGCAGATATTAGTAAACCGGGATAACCAGATATCCATTAACGGAGATATAGCAGATGTTTCTACTCTGAAGGACAGAACCATTGAATTCATTCTGAATCCAAATAACAGTGAAGAATTGCCTCAGAAAGAAATCAAAACGATTGAACTTTTCGGTCCGGTAGAGGTATCAAAAGGGATTGTTTCATTAAAAAGTGACAAAGGCACATCTTACGAGATGTATATCGCTGTTCAAGACCAATTGACAGCCGCCTATAATGAACTGAGAAACATGAAATCCAACGAAAAATGGGGAAAGAACTTCGATCAACTGACTCTGGAACAACAAGATGCAGTGAAATTAGTTATCCCCATGCAGATTTCTGAAGCTGAACCTACAAACATTGGAGGAAAGAAATAATGGCAAAATTTAAAAAAGACGGTAAAAAAGAGACACCTGCTATTTCTACGGCTTCTCTACCCGATATTGTGTTTATGTTGCTGTTCTTCTTCATGGTAGCAACGACCATGCGGGAAGTTTCACTTATGGTAAGCAATGCAATGCCTCAGGCTACGCAAACGGTAAAACTGGAAAAGAAATCTTTGGTCAGCAACATCTACATCGGAAAACCGACAGATGCCTATCAAGGAGCTTACGGAACAGAACCCCGTATTCAGTTAAATGATCGCTTTGCCACTTTGCAGGAATTAGGAGCTTTCATTGCTGCTGAACGTGAAGCCAGAAAAGAAGAGGATAGAAACAGCATTACAAACAACCTGAAGGTAGACAGAAATGTAACAATGGGTATTGTTACCGATATCAAACAGGAGTTACGTAAAGCAAACTCTTTGAGAGTAAATTACGGTAGCGTTAAAAAAGCAAAGTAATTTAAAAAATAAAGGGGACTTTTGTCCCCTTTTTCTTTTTTTATTATCTTTGCACTGCATTTGGTTCCGTAGTTCAATGGATAGAATGAAGGATTCCGGTTCCTTTGATTGGGGTTCGAGTCCCCACGGGATCACCAAGACAAAACGCTAAATAAATGACAAATCATTTATTTAGCGTTTGTTTTTTGCTGTCATTTTTAAGAAATGATTTGGCAAAACGGGAGATTTTAGCGAATATTGTATTTCTAACGTGTGCCGGAAATAAAAAGAATATTTATCATCATAAAAAAGAAAATCATGCGTAAAATCACATTAGGATTGATTCTGTGTCATTTAGCTTTACAAAGTTTTGCAGACCACCCTCCACTCGAAGGCTATAGCTATGCCTCTGTACATGCTCCTTCCGGTAAGGAATGGGAATCGCCCGAAAATTTAGCTCTGAATAAAGAACAACCGCGAGCTTATTTCTTTTCCTTCCAGGATGTTGAAAGCGCCCGGAAAGTACTGCCTGAAAACAGTAAATACTGGCAATCCTTAAATGGAGACTGGAAATTCAATTGGGCTCCCGACCCGGAATCCCGTCCTAAAGATTTCTATAAACCGGAATATAATGTTTCTACCTGGGAATGTATACCTGTACCTTCCAACTGGAACATCTACGGCATTCAAAAAGACGGTAGCCTGAAGTATGGAGTACCCATCTATGTGAATCAGCCTGTCATCTTCATGCATCGTGTAAAAGTAGACGACTGGCGGGGTGGAGTCATGCGGACTCCTCCAACCCAGTGGACCACCTATAAACACCGGAATGAAGTAGGTTCTTACCGTCGTGAATTTGACATTCCGTCCAACTGGGAAGGGCGCGAAATCTTTATCAGTTTTGAAGGGGTAGACTCTTTCTTCTACCTGTGGATCAACGGCAAATATGTGGGATTCTCCAAAAATTCGAGAAATCTGGCAAACTTTGACATTACTCCCTACCTGCAAAAAGGCAAAAATACAGTAGCAGTCGAAGTATACCGCAGCTCTGACGGTTCCTTTCTGGAAGCTCAGGATATGTTCCGGTTGCCCGGAATTTTCCGGACAGTGGCACTCTACTCGACTCCCAAGGTCCAGATCCGTGACCTGACAGCCATTCCCGACCTGGATGCCAACTACACCGACGGTTCTTTAAACATTAGTGCCGACGTCCGGAATTTCGGGAAAAAAACCGCTAAAGGATATAAAATAATATACAGCCTTTATGCCAACAAATTATATTCGGATGAAAACGTACCGGTAGCGAATGCGACTGCAACAGCAACCGTAAAACCGATTGCTACCCGTGAGACTGAAGAGGCGGACAAAGCTGTACTACATGTAAAAGCACCTGCCCAATGGACTTCCGAAACGCCCCATCGCTATACATTGGTGGCACAACTAAAAGATGCCAGAGGCCGGACAGTAGAAACCGTTTCAACCATTGTCGGTTTCCGGAAAGTAGAAATCAAAGACACACCGGCTTCTGAGGATGAATTCGGCTTGGCGGGACGCTATTATTACGTAAATGGTAAAACGGTAAAATTAAAAGGTGTCAATCGTCACGAATCCAATCCTGCTGTAGGACACGCCATTACCCGGAAAATCATGGAAGATGAAATCATGTTAATGAAACGGGCTAATATCAATCACGTGCGTAATTCCCACTATCCGGATGATCCTTACTGGTACTATCTGTGCAATAAATATGGTATCTACTTAGAAGATGAAGCCAATATTGAATCCCATGAATATTATTACGGCACAGCCTCTCTTTCTCATCCGGTGGAATGGAAAAACGCCCACATAGCCCGTGTCATGGAAATGGTACGGTGTCACATCAATCATCCTTCCATTGTAATCTGGTCTTTAGGAAATGAGGCCGGACCAGGTAAAAACTTTGTAGCAGCATACAATGAGCTGAAAAAATCAGATTTATCCCGTCCGGTACAATACGAACGCAATAATGACATTGTAGATATGGGTTCCAACCAATATCCGTCTATCGGCTGGATACGTGGAGCTGTAAAAGGCAATTACAACATTAAATACCCTTTCCATATTTCGGAATATGCCCATTCTATGGGAAATGCAGTCGGCAACCTCATTGATTACTGGGAAGCCATTGAATCGACTAATTTCTTCTGCGGAGGTGCTATTTGGGACTGGGTAGATCAATCCATGTACAATTATGACCCCGAAACAGGAGAACGCTATCTGGCTTACGGAGGAGATTTCGGTGATACTCCGAATGACGGTCAGTTTGTTATGAACGGAATTGTATTCGGTGATTTGGAAGCCAAACCCCAATATTATGAGGTAAAAAAAGTATACCAGCACATCGGTATCAATGCCATCGACAGTCTGAAAGGCACCTTTGAAATCTTCAATAAATACTATTTTAAAGACCTTTCCGACTATGATGTAAAATGGTATTTATATGAAAACGGGGAAGAGATTGAATCCGGAAATCTGGTGACAGGTCCAGTTCCGGCCCGTACCAAAAAACAAGTAACTGTCCCCTATGATTTTAACCAATTGAAAGAGAGTTCCGAATATTTCGTCAAACTCCAATTCACATTAAAAGAAAAGATGCCATGGGGAAATAAGGGCTTTGTTACGGCTGAAGAACAATACCGGGTGAAAGAAGCCACCCATCGTCCACATATCCGGAGTATTGCCCATAGTAGCGAAAAACTTCAATCCGCTTTAAAAGACAATATTCAGACCATTAAAGGAGAAAATTTTGAAGTAAAATTCAATCTGGATAACGGAACCATCCACACCCTCACTTACAACGGGAATATTGTCATCACGCCGGGTAACGGCCCGAAACTGGACGCTTTCAGGGCTTTCACCAACAACGACAACTGGTTTTACTCACAGTGGTTTGAACGCGGTCTGCACAACCTGCAGCACAAAGCAACCAACAGTAAAGTCATTTCCAAAGCCGACGGGACCATCGTATTAGCATTTACCGTTGAATCCCAAGCGCCCCATGCAGCTAAAATTCATGGCGGCACCAGTACAGGCAAAAACAAAATCGAGGAATTAGAAGACAAAGCCTTCGGACCAGATGACTTCAAATTTATCACGAATCAGATCTGGACAGTCTATCCGGACGGTTCCATAGAATTACAATCCGGCATTACTTCCAATCAGCCCAATCTGGTATTGCCCCGTCTGGGTTACGTAATGAGCATTCCGAAAGAATTTACACATTTCACCTATTACGGCCGGGGACCTGTTGGCAATTATCCGGACCGGAAAACCGGACAGTTCATTGAATACCATCAAAGCACCGTAACGGATGAGTTTGTCAATTTCCCGAAACCGCAGGACATGGCCAATCATGAAGATGTACGCTGGTGTGCATTGACTAATCCCGCCGGCGAAGGAGCCGTATTTATTGCCACAGAACGTTTATCCGTATCGGCTCTTCCTTATTCGGCCCTGGATCTGATAAAAGCGTCACACCCTTACCAACTACCGGAAGCAGGAGATACCTATTTACATTTGGATGCTGCCGTAACTGGCTTGGGCGGTAACAGCTGCGGACAGGGTGGTCCGCTTGAACCCGACCGTGTATTTGCTAAGCAGAGAAATACCGGTTTTATCATCCGGCCTGCCCGCAAAAATTTAACTGAAGTTGCCAATGTCGCCCCTTCCGGTGATATTCCACTGTCTGTTTCCCGTAACCGGGCCGGTGTAGTTGAGATTTCTTCTTCCAAAGCAAATGCAGCAATCTATTACACCTTAGGCAAGGGGAAAGCCCAATTATACACCCAACCGATTTCCCTCCGCAACGGAGGCAAAATTACAGCCTGGTTTAAAGAAACCCCGGACCTCAAAGTGGAAATGACTTTCGATAAAATCGAAAGCATCCAAACCGTAGTCATTTATGCCAGCAGCCAGGAATCCGGCGAGGGCGATGCTTCCCATCTGACAGACGGCGACCCCAACACCATTTGGCACACCATGTACTCAGTTACTGTTGCCAAGCACCCCCATTGGATAGATTTAGACGCCGGAGAAGTAAAACATATCAAAGGCTTCACCTATCTGCCCCGTCAAAATGGCGCTAACGGAAACATCAAAGACTATAGTATTCAGGTGAGCATGGACGGAAAAAACTGGGGTACCCCCATACACAAAGGAACTTTTGAAAACAACCTGAAAGAAAAACGAGTAGAATTCAACAAAGCGGTGAAAGCCCGTTATATCCGCTTCACTGCTTTGAGTGAACAGAACGGTCAGGATTTTGCATCAGGAGCAGAAATTACCGTCTTGGCAGAATAAAAACCGCCCGTTTGAAAAGAAAAACAATCCGAAAAGTCCGGCACTCCTTGCATAAGCAGGAAACCTGAAACTTTTCGGATTGTTTTTTTATTCCCCCTTAAATCAATCTTTCCGAAACCATTCCTTATTTTACAACAGTGACATAACCTCTTTTCACACTCTCCCCCTGGTATGTCCGATAATATAATTCGTAAAAGTAGGTATCCTGAGGCACAAACTGTCCTTCCCGGGTTCCGTCCCAGCCATCTTCCCCTCTAAATATTTCCACTCCGTTCCGATTCATAATCCTTATCCGGTAGCCTTTCATAAAAAAATCATTTACTCCATCCCCGTTAGGAGAAAAAGTATTGGGAGGAGAAATCAATTCAAAAGCATGGACAGGCAATACCGCTTCTACAGAACAATTCTCGGTATTCGTCCGCTTTAACTTCACTTCATAAGTAACATCTTCATCAAAAGTATAAATATGGAATACGGTTGCCCCCGTAGCCCGGTGTCCATCTCCGAATTCCCATTCATAGGACATCCCCGGAATAGAATCAGTCCACAAATGAATTTGAGGATGATGGGAATCTACATTTTCAGGACGAGCATATATCTCAATATCAGAAGAATGATAAGCCACTTGTTGAGCCATTTGAACTTCTCCGGAACAATTTCCGGGAATTACAACCTGCAAACGTACCGGATAGATACCGGAATCGGCATATTGATGAAGCTGGTATTCCCCCTCACCTGTTTGTCCGTCACCGAAATCCCACAAAAAACGATATCCTTCTTTATCGGTTTGAATCCCTTTCCACTCCGGTTCAAACCGGTAGGAATGTGTTGCACAATCCTCCAAAACCGACCATATTCCCCCAGTGAAAAAAGAGTTTACCTTAAGATTTAAACAAACTATACTATCACAGCCGTTTACAGTTTTATAATGTTTCTCATAAAAACCTGCTTCGCTCTCATTGAATCCAGCATTCTGATAACGTTGACCTTCGCAAATAACTGCTTTTAAGGTATCCCGGAACAAAGGATTTACAGACAATTGCAATTCATAAATGCTATCGCATCCCAATACGGTCTTTAATGAATCAACATAAATACCGGCCTCCTGCAAAAGCCTGCCACGAAACTCCAATTGTTCACCTTCACAAATGGCCTGAACATCAGAAAAGAAATAAGCAGGATATACCTCCAACTGTAAACGTACCAGCGAATCACAGCCTCTGTCACTTCGCAAGTGTAAAGGTTCGCATATTTGTCCGTCCATAACCGTCTCATACTCAAATCCATGTTTTTTATAGTATTGTCCGGCGCATACCGTATCAAAAAGCAGAGTGTCCCCAACCGGAGCGACAGTCAAGTGCAAATATACCACAGAATCACAGTCATAACGGGAGGTCCCTTTCCATTCAAAATAATGTCCACCCACCTGCAAACCGGTAAGATAAAAACCATTCCTGTCATAATCCTCTCCTTCACAAACGGTATCATACAACACGGTCTCAAAAGCCGGGAGAACTGTTAAATGCAAACGAACCAGTGAATCACAACCCAAAACGCCATGCCATAACTGCCGATATTCTCCGGCCTCCCATTCTGTAAAATTATTTTTCGTATAAAGGTCTCCTTCACAAATCGTATCATATATAACCGTTTCCACGGGTTCCAGAACCGTTAATTTCAGGGTCAAATACAAATCGCAGCCATCCGCATTCTCCAATACCTGTTCATAAGTTCCCGCCACAGAAGCTTCAAAACCATTATTCCGGTATACCTCTCCCGCACAAATCGTATCATAAATCACAACCGGGTCAGGGGAGGAAACAAATACTTCACGGGTAGCAGTATTCGTACACCCAACAGAAGAAGAAACACTTACCTGATATTGTACGGTCTGTCTCGGATTATCCAGAATAAAAGGAATAGAAGCGCCCGTATTCCAACGATAATTCAAGGTAGTATCATACTCTACGTCCCGGACAAAAAATGTCCGGATCTGCCTGGTTAATAACAACTCATTCTTCCCCAAGATTCCCACCTGTCCGTCGGCAAAAGAACAGGCCCAAAGGTCAGATGTGTTTGCTTCCGAACTGGAAGAATAAACATAATCCCCAAAGCCAGAACCAGAAGATTTCAAAGCACTGCCCCCAATACCTATCAACACCGGATTAATGTCATTCATAACGGTGTATAACTTTCTTACCTGTCCGACTGCCGGCAAATACCATCCCTGTTCAAGATCAACGCATTGTGCGGCATATTGAGTACCTGGCCCCTGAAACTCCCTTAGTTTTGCGGTATTTCCATATCCCGCAGTATCTGACAGCGCGCGCATCACAGCACGATAGCCACTGGACCCCACGTCAGGTAAAACCGGCACATTCACTTTATCATCTCCCCAGGCTTTTTTTGCCGGCAAATCGTACAAGGCAACCATCCATCCCATAGAACCATCAGGAGCCACCCAGAAAACAACTCCCCGGGAACCGTCAGGATTTCGGATTACATCGCCGATTTTCTTTTGCTGTCCCTGACACACCAAAGAACACAGACACCATATCAAGATAAAAAATCTCATCTTCATGATTTCTAAAATGAACGCACAGCCCTCACCCTCACGCCACTTAATGCTGCTTTATCTCCTAACATCTGACGCCCTCTCACTTCCAGCCCCCAGGCTTGTCCTGTACCCCCTTCACTACTGGACCAATAAAACCATTGTGTATCAACAAACTCAAAAATCTCTCCTCCGACTTCCTCCAAAACCTTATTTATTTCATCCAGATACCCATACATTCTCAAAAGTTGTCCGATGGCCGGCAAATACCAGCCGTCGGCAAAATCAACGGAATAAGCTGCCGGATATACAACTTCATTACCGGCTTGTCTGATTTGGGAAGTATTAAAATAACCGGCAGTATCCAAACGGGAATTGGAGTAATAATAATAATCAGGCAAATCAGGAATGTTATAAGTATTGATTCCCCACTTGCAGGATTTACTTTGATGTTTAATATGCACCACCCAACCATGCTCTCCGGAAGAATCCACATAAAAAACAATGCCCTGGGCCTTTTTATTCCCGGCAGCATACTCCTTTAATTTAACAATGGTCCCATCCTCACAGAAAATATCCCCTATACTGACAGCCGGAGGTTCCGGAGGTATGTACTTTGTACGGCTTCCCCAAGCCTGTAATTCCACTTCCCCTCCCTGACATATCACACTATCCGAAGTCTTGAGGGTAACTTCAGGCGTCTCATACACATATAAATGCAAAGTCACCACACTATCGCATCCATACACAGTCCGGCCCCGTTTTGCGAAAGTAAGGAACCCCGGACAATCCTGGATAGGAACATCAAAACCGTTCTCATGATACTCCGTTCCGGTACATAAAGTATCTATCACAGTCTGCCAATAAGCTCCATGCGGATTTACAATGTAGGGGTCAGGACTCGTAGCACAGGCACCTTTCCCATACAGCAACCGGACGGGACCGGTTTCAGCAAAATCCATGACCTGAACAGTTACCTGAGTGGTTCCCTGTCCGCTTAAAATATCAAAACCCGGAGGGAACTCCCAAACATATTGTCCCATAGTCCAGGATTCCGATATTTTATAAGTCTGTGTGGTCCCTGCACAAGGATATTTCTCTCCTGCTATGTCAGAAGTCAATTTCACCTCAGGATATACCAACAGGTAGAGGGTAACGACGCTATCACAAATTCCGGAAGACGAAGTATAAGTCAGCGTATCTCTATATTCTCCGGGAGCCGGATTCACATACGAGAACCCATAATCCACAAAACTCTCTCCGGGACACAGCTCTGCTTCCACAGGATAATAGCGCTGTAAGACAGTAAGATGAAGCATCAGCTCTCCCACTTCCCCACATGTTGCCGTACTAAAATAAGTGTTGAGATAATTAAAAGTACCTATCTTCCACTGCGCAGGAAGATTATAATTATTTTTTTTGTAGGATTCCCCCTGACAAATTGTATCGAAAAAAAACTTTTCATCAGGCAATACAGGGTCGGCCGTGACATGTGCACTCAATGTAAACCGACATCCTGTAGCGGAAGTAATTTCACAAGCTATTTCCTTCTCTCCGTCCTCCTGAGTATAAGTTACGGCAGAAGCAGTCTGTCCGTCTTGCCACATATAAGAAGAAAAACCGGTAGGCGCAGCAATGGTAAATTGTGTTCCATCACAAGCATCCAGAGACAATTTATGGGAAATACAGGAGGCTGTAAAATAAGCATATCCGAAATGCCCGCTCAAAGCACAGTCATAAGTTACAAACTGGACCTGCACCTCCTGCCCCGCATAAGCAGACATATCCAAACCCACACTCGTCCAGTCGCGCCAACGAATAGGCAGCCCAATCTTATCGTAAGTCCTGAATCCATCAATACCGTCCCGGGCAGACACATCATACTCCGCACAGACATCTATCAGATTACCGTCCTTATCCATAATGCGAACCACAAACCGGGGCTGGTTATTTAGACTATGGCTGGGGTCAACAAAGACTACGGCAAATTTCAGCAACAAAACAGCCTTTTCCGGATCAACTATAAAATGATATGTAATGCTTTCCGCCTCAGACCCCACCTGTTCATTTCCAAGTTTTATCACCCTGGATTCTCCGGGAGGCAACAATTGTAATTCTCCGCCTGTATAAAAATCCTTCCCTTGAGCAGTAATTATCTTATGGCGGTCCTCCACTATCCCTTCATAAAGAAACGGATCTCTGGTATTTCCATAGGTTGCGACCACACAACCTGCACGAAGCTCGGTAAAATCCGGTACATCCGGGGACACCGTATATCCCTGGGCTCTTACTTCCATTCCCGTCCATACCATTATTCCCCAGAATATCACTGCATAGAATCTCATCATCCTCATTTACCACTATTTTTCACCTATCCCATACCCCCCGACAAGAGCGGGAACGCTGAACGGGATAAGTCATCATAATCTCAAAAGACCCGTATGTATTATCCGAAACAGCCTTAAAATTATAATCATACGTACAAAGGAACTTGAGATTCGAAACCAATTTAAAACCAGCCAACACTCCGATCTCCCCCACCGAACGTCCAAAAAGTGAAAACTGGAACTTTTCTTCCTGATTCTCCCGGTTGACATACAGGGAAATCATGCCATCCACCTGAAAATCATCTTCATATTGTTTCAGGCACACTCCATATTCCATATCATAACTCCGGCTAAAAGAGCGGGTCCGATAACGTCCGGCATCAAATCCTCTGGCCAGCGAGCGAGTCCGATAACGGGCATAAGCATAATTCACACCCGCCCAAATATGAGGCTTATCCCTCAAAAACGACATCATATTTTGAGAAGCAATACCCACAATCAGACTCCGGTCATATACATACTCTATTCCCAAATGTGCATTCCAGTCTTTCAGTCCTTTCAATTTCTCATTGAAAAAAACAGGATCATCGAAATTATCCACAACCACCTTGCTCCGGTCTATATTTTGCGTTTGCCAGGAAGCGGCAATACCCAGATTTAAAAAATTGTTCCAGGCCAAACGTAAACTATAAGTATAAGAAAGTGAGAAATCAAGCGTATGGATATAGCCTATCTTATCTTTTAGGATTTTCATTCCCGCCTGCGTACGATAATCTTCCCAAAACAATGCACCGGTAGCAAAAAAAGTAGCAGGCGAACCGTCTAATCCGGCCCACTGCTTCCGGGCAGCCAAAGAAAAATAACCCTTATAATCCAGATTCACATAGGCAGGACTCAGATAATAGGGATTCTCCCAATAAAAAGCCGTTTCAGGATGAATCTGTCCCTGAACCATCAATGAATCCATTTGCCACAGCAAAACAAACAAAAAAAATAATTTTTTTTGTTTGTTGCTAAAACGAAACACTCTTCCGAACACTTACCAATACTCTGAAAATATATACATTTAATACAAAAATAGATATATTTCTCCGATTTCCAAAAATGAATTAAAAGTTATAAATAACTCATATATCCAATAATTTTATTACAAATTATTACAAAAACATTCTCATTTAAAATAATTTTTATAGATTTGTTTTGATTTGATTAAAAATTGTTACAACTAAACTCAAAAATCGGAATATGAAAGAAAACTATTCACTACATCCCAATCCATTAGTAAAATTTCTCCAGAAACCACAAAGAGAATTTACCAAAGCGGATATTATCCGCTATGTGGAGGCCAATGAAATTGAAATGGTCAATTTCCGGTATGCAGGCAGCGACGGCAGATTAAAAACGCTGAATTTCATTATCGGCAGTCCGGAACACTTGGACAATATCCTCACTTACGGGGAAAGAGTGGACGGCTCAAGCCTGTTTCCTTATATTGAAGCCGGTTCAAGCGACCTCTACGTTATCCCACGGTATCGAACTGCTTTCTTAAACCCTTTCAGCGACATTCCGGCAATAGATATTCTTTGCAGCTATTATACCAAAGACGGGAAGCCATTGGAAAGCGCTCCGGAATACACGCTCCGCAAAGCTCATGAAGAATTCAAGAAAACAACCGGCATGGAATTTCAGGCCATGGGTGAACTTGAATACTACGTCATCAGCGAAAAAGAAGAACTTTTCGAAACACCGGACCAAAAAGGCTACCATGAATCTGTCCCTTTCTGTAAATGGGGCAACTTCCGGACGGAGGCCATGCGTGCCATTGCCCAAGCCGGCGGACAAATCAAATACGGACACTCGGAAGTGGGAAATTTCACAATCGGCCACTTACAATATGAACAGAATGAAATTGAATTTCTTCCGGTGGACATCGAAGAAGCGGCGGATCAATTAATGATTGCAAAATGGATTTTACGTACACTCGCCTATCAATACGGCGTTGACTTAACTTTCGCACCCAAAATCACAACCGGCAAAGCCGGTAGCGGTTTGCACATACATACCCGTTTAGTCAAAGACGGAAAAAACATGTATATTTCCGAAGGTAAATTAACAGATGTCGCCAAAAAAGCCATCGCCGGAATATTACAAGCCGCACCTTCTCTTACCGCATTCGGCAACACTAATCCAACCTCTTATTTCCGCCTGGTTCCTCACCAGGAAGCCCCGACCAATATCTGCTGGGGTGACCGGAACCGTTCCGTACTGGTTCGTGTACCTTTGGGCTGGACACAAGGAGCAACCGGAATGATTGTAGACGCCAATCCGCTGGAAAAGCCAGGCAATACCGATCCGGGCACCAAACAAACCATAGAATTCCGTTGTCCGGACGGCTCTGCTGATATTTACCTTTTACTGGCAGGTCTGGCAGTAGCAGCACGCCATGGTTTTGAAATGCCGGAGGCCATTCCTTATGCGGAAGAACGCTATGTCAATGTGAACATCTTCGATGACGCCCACAAAGAGATAGCCAACCGGCTCAGCCATCTGCCGGCTTCCTGTGCAGAATCTGCCGATTTTCTGGCTCAACAACGCAAAATCTATGAAGCTGCCCAGGTATTCAGCCCCCGCTTGATTGACGGACTAATCCAGAAACTTTCCGCTTATCAGGACAGGACACTAAGACAAGAGTTGGGAAATGATACAGAAAAAATCCAGAAACTGGTAGAAACCTATATAAACGCCGGATAACAACCACAACATCTACCATTCATTTGCGTACCAGAAGGCCGCCTGATGAAGGCGGCTTTCTGACATGACAAACTTCTTTCCCGATTTGCCGTACAAAATCTTGATAAAGACCAAAAGAGCATGATATGGCAAAACTTATTCTTTTATCCATCCTCATCCTGTTTCTGCACTCCGTCTCCGGCCAAACTTCCAGAAATGTAAAAGGTTCGGGATATGTGCTCACCCAACAAAGGGAAACAGATTATTTCCACAGCATAATCGTCTCCCGCAATATTTCCGTCGCTATCGTCCAGGGAGAACTCCAACCCCTTACCGTAGAGGCCGACAATAATCTTTTTCCTTACATCAAAACCGTTGTCCGGAATGGTATTTTAAAAATTTATATTTCGGATTCGATAAATATTACCAAATATGCCGACCTGAACGTTCTCATCAGCATGCCCACCCTTCGCAGCCTGACCGCTTACCAGCATTCTCAAATTGACGGTTCCCCCCAAATCTGGAAAATCCCGTCTATCCAAATCAAAGCCAGTGAAAACTCGCAGATAAAACTTCATCTTGAAACCGAAAACATAGAAGTGGACGGAAGAACCTCGGCAATCATAGAACTAAAAGGCAAAACCCAGAATCTCAAAACAACGCTCAAAACCTCTGCCTCCTTAAAAGCCAAAGACCTGGAAACCATCCGGGCAGAAATAGCACTGGCTACTGCCGCAAAAGCAGAAATCAAAGTCGCCAGCCAACTCTCCTATGAATTGGCCGGAAACGTCCGACTCATCCTCTACGGTACACCCGCCATCACAAAATCCCAACTGACTTCAGGCAGTAAATTGATTTGGAAAAAATAAAAGTATTTAACAAAGTAGCGTACAAAATCATTGATATTTTGTTAAAGTTGGTATATGTTTGCAACAAAATTGGTCGTAAACATGGGAAAACTATTTTTTGTGATTGCTTTCATCCCTGCAATAGTATCATACCATCTCTTTAACAACAATACATGCCACTCAGACATACTGGAAAGACAAATAAACGGAATCCCGGAAGAAACTCTAATCCTGCCCCAACAAACAGATACCATTTTCTTGCACCAAAACCAGATCCTGAAAAATGAAAACGACCAGTTAAAAAACATATGTCTTTTTTTAATTATCTCTTTTATCCTTTGCCTACTTACCCTGATTGTTTATCATCACCACCGCAAACTGCAGCTTGAAAACAATAAACTGGCAGAAAGAGTAAAGCACACCACTTGGGGATTCTCCGTTACCCAGGAATTTATCCGGCAAAACCACATCGCTTTCCATCAATTGATTAAAATACTAAATCAGGAAAAATTGACCGGAAACATCTCAACAAAAGTATATAACCAGCTTTATCAAACTTTAATCAAACAAAATGCAGACTATTCCGGAAATTTAATGAACCGGCTAACCAACCTTGACGGTGCTTTTGCTCAGAAATTCCAGGAACGTTTCCCCAATTTTAACACCGACGAAATCCTGATGGCTACCATGATTCACCACAAATGGAAACTGAGCCATATGGCCACCATCTTTCAAACTACTTTAGAAGCTATCCGAAAAAGAAAAACCAGATTGTTAAACAGAATCTCAGACAAAATAGAACAAGATATTGACCCGGAAGAATATTTAATTCAGCTCTGAAAACATTTTTTCATATTTTGAGCAGAAGAAAAAATCCTTATCACCAAACGTCCCCCTGGCATAAAGAATTTAAACAACTATTAATCAGTGGATTTATATCTTTATATTTTTACATTTGTCCCCTATTTTGTCCAAAACTTTAAACTTAGATTCGTATTATTTTTAATAAATTTGCATCCGTTAATCTATTCAGCACACTTAAAAAAGGGAGGACAGGCACTCACTCCCAATCTAAATGCCGCCCCCTAAAAAACGGTTCTCCGTTTTCTGTAGAGTATAGTTCGATTTACGAAGTTTCTCACCAAGCTTTTTTCTCTTTGTAACGAATTATATCTCTACAGTTTTTATACTGTCTCAAACCAGAATAAGTTGCCCATTCTGAGAAAAAAGTGAAAGCCTTGTATTTCTTCTAAACCATAAGTGTAAAAATCAGAGAAATATTAACTTTGTATTTCATACACTTAAAATTATATGGCATGAGAAGTATTTTCCTAATCTTTTTTTGTTTTATCGTCTGGTTCGAAACACAGGCAGAAGAAGCAAGATTGTTACGTTTTCCCCATACCGATGGAAAACAATTGGTCTTTTCTTACGCAGGAGACATATATACAACTGGCTTGAATGGCGGAAGAGCCAGAAAATTAACCTCACACACCGGCTATGAAATGTTTCCCCGTTTATCTCCGGATGGGCAATACATTGCTTTCACAGGACAATACGACGGGAATACAGAAGTATTCATTATACCGTCCCAGGGAGGACAACCCCAACGGCTGACTTATACGGCCACTCTCAAACGAGATGACTTAGGTGATCGGATGGGCCCCAACAACATTGTCATAGGCTGGACTCCGGATAGTAAAAATATCTTATTCCGAACCCGCCAATATACTTTCAATGATTTCACCGGCCAATTAATGTGTGTGCCGGCCGACGGCGGCGAATCTGTTGAAATACCCCTTAAAAACGGAGGCTTCGCATCGTTTTCGCCCGATGGTAAAAAATTAGCTTACAACTACATATTCCGGGAGTTCAGGACCTGGAAAAGATATCAGGGAGGGATGGCAGATGATATCCGTATCTTTGATTTTGATACTAAAAAATCTGAAAAAATTACAGAGCACGACCGTCAGGATATTATCCCCATGTGGTCCTCTGACGGAAAGAGAATCTACTATATTTCAGACCGGGATAATGTCATGAACCTATACGTCTACACACTCCCTCACAAAACAACACGACAACTGACGTTTTACAAAGATTACGACATTAAATTCCCGTCCATGGGAGGAGACCAAATCGTATACGAATACGGAGGTTATATTTACCATTTTGACACCCGGACGGAGAAGGCCCATAAAATAGATATTCAAATTGATAACGACCAGAACTGGGCCAGACCCGAATGGAAAAATGTAGAAAATCAAATCAGTAGCATAGACCTTGCTCCGGAAGGAGAAAGAGTTGTTCTGGCCGCCCGGGGGGATATTTTCACCCTCCCCGCCAAACAGGGTATCACTTACAATCTGACCCATTCTTCCGATGCTCATGACCGTCACCCGCAATGGTCACCAGACGGAAAATGGATTGCCTACCTTTCAGACCAAAACGGAGAATTTAACATCTGGTTGAGGGATGTCGTCACTGAAACGGAAAAACTTTTAACCCACGATATTCAGACCTATATCTTCCATTTCAAATGGTCACCGGATTCCCATTCCATTCTCTGGAGCGAGAAACGCCATACTTTAAACCGGACAGACATTTCCACCGGAGAAACAGAAACCATAGCCCACTCCGGAGCCGGCCCTATTCTTTCTTACAACTGGTCACCCGACAGCCGCTACATCACCTATCTCCAACCGGAAAAAGGAATGAACAACATTATCCTCTATGACCTGAAAACAAAACAAAAACATCAAATTACCGACGGTTGGTATAATGCAGGTTCTCCCAATTTCAGCAAAGACGGAAAATACCTTGTCTTTGTATCCGCACGGACTTTTCACCCCATATACAGCAACACGGAATGGAACCATGTATACAATAATATGAGTAAAATATACATCCTGCCGTTGACCCGGGACGCTTCCATTCCATTTGCACCGAAAAATGATAATATCTTCCTGTCTTCAAAAGAAGAAACTAAAAAAGAGAAAGAGAAGAAACCATCGCCCTATTATTTTGAGGACATTCAAAACCGCATTGTAGAATTACCGGTTATTCCCTCCAATTACTCGAATGTTCACATGATAGGAGACAGGGTGTACTATAACCGGGGTTACACGTATTCATACAATCTAAAGGAAAAAAAGGAAACCTGTTTAAATACCAACATCACTTTTGGTCCGGGATATAAAAAAGCCTTAGCCAGAAACGGCCGTCAGTTCCAGGTGATAGACCTTCCTCTGTCAGCAGTCAGCATCCATTCTCCCATCTCAACCTCCGGCTTAAGAAAACAAATCGACTACCATCAGGAATGGATGCAAATCTACAACGAAAGCTGGCGTCAAATGCGTGATTTTTTCTATGCGAAAAATATGCATGGGGTAGATTGGAATGCAGTATACGAGAAATATAAGGTATTGATTCCCCATGTCAATCATCGTACAGACCTCACCTATGTGATTGGAGAAATGATCGGAGAACTCAACGTAGGACATGCCTATTCGGCAAACGGAGAACATCCTCAACCGGAGCGGATTCCTCTGGGACTATTAGGCGCCCGGTTTAAGAAAGACGCTTCCGGCTATTTCCGGGTCACCAAAATTCTGGAAGGCGCCAACTGGGACCATTCGACCCGTTCTCCCTTAACCATGCCCGGAGTAGAAGTAAAAGAAGGAGATTACATTCTGGCCATAAACGGAAAATCTTTACAGGCAACCACCAACTTTTTTTCCGAATTAATCGGAATGGCCAACAAAACAATAGAACTGGAAGTAAACTCTTCCCCTACCCCCAAGGGTTCCCGGAAAGTCCTGGTAGTTCCTTTGGCCGACGAATCACAACTTCATTATTATGATTGGGTACAGAATAACATCCGCAAAGTCAGCGAAGCAACAAACGGAGAAGTCGGATATATCCACATTCCGGATATGGGAGTTGCCGGACTGAATGAATTTGCAAAACACTATTACCCGCAATTGACAAAAAAAGCGCTAATCATTGACGACCGCGGCAATGGTGGAGGCAATGTATCCCCCATGCTTATTGAACGTCTGATGCGTACACCTCATTTCTTCACTATGCATACCAACCAAACGGAAGGTTCAGTAAGTCCGGTAGGTACATTTCTCGGTCCCAAAGTACTTTTAGTCAATGAATATTCCGCTTCTGACGGAGATTTATTTCCTTACCGTTTTAAATTCAACAAATTGGGTACCGTCATCGGACATCGCACTTGGGGCGGGGTTGTCGGATATAGCGGAACAATTCCGGTTGTAGACGGAGGCTCTATCGTCACTCCGTCCTATGCGCCTTATGCTGCTGACGGAAGCAGATTCATCATTGAAGGACACGGGGTAGAGCCGGATATTCCCATAGACAACGATCCCTATCTGGAATTTAATGGTGAAGACCAACAATTAAACAAAGCGATAGAGGTTATTATGGAAAGAATGAAAACAGAAAAGAAAGAGATTCCGGCCATTCCGGCTTTTCCTGTAAAGTAAAAATTCAGAACGTCCGGACCGGAATTTCAGTCCGGACGTTCTACCCTTTATTCCAATTTTCCGATAGCTTTCAAATAAGTCGATTCGGCTAAATGCAGCTCTCCTTTAGCCGCAATCCACTGACTCCAGGCTTCCTGCCATTGGGCCTGAGCTTCCAGTAAAGAAGTCAGATTTTCCATTCCGACCTGATACTGGTCCTGGCTGACTTTCAAATTTTGTTCTGCCTGCTTTAAGGTACTATTCGCCAGATTCACCCGGCTTTGGGCATCTTTAAGCTGAAAACGTCCCGAAGCAATCTCTAACCTCATCCATTTGGCAGAACGTTCCAATTCCAAATGGCTAATCTCCTTTTCCAAGGTTGCCGAACGAACCTTATTACGTCCTTCTCCCCAATGAAATACAGGTATCTTCAATGCCGCCATAGCAGAAAAAGTAGCATCGGCCTCATCCTGTCCGTTTAACTTAAGTCCGCCACTATAACCATAACCGGCAGACACCCCTAATTGAGGCAAATAATCCGAACGGGTAAAAGCCACCTGCTGACCTTTCAAATCAACTTCCTGCATCAACATACTATAATCGGGACGTTGACTCAAAGCAGTATCTAAATTCCAAATCCGGGGGTCTACATAATCAGTAAGTGTGTCCCTTACATTTACTTCGGTCTGCAAATCCAGGCCTGTCAGACGACAAAGATTCATGCCTGCCAAGGTTTTTCCATTTCTTGCTTTTTGCAGCATCAGTTCGGCTTCGTTCAACCGCACCTGAGCTTTCAATACTTCATTTTCCGCAGCCATGCCTACCTGCCGGGCATTTTGCAGATTTTTCACCAATTCTGCCACGACATCCCGATATTTCTCTGCAGCGATCACCTGTTCTCCCACTTCCAGCAATTTCCAATAAGCCTGGTCGGTCTCCAACAAGACTTCTGAACGGTTATAACGGATATTATCAGTCGCTATCCGTTCTCCGACTTTAGCCATACGAAAAGCAGTTTTTACCTTTCCTCCCATATATATAGGCTGCTCCAGCTGTACTCCCGCAGAATAGACTCCCCGCAAACTTAATTTTAAACGAATATCCGGTAAAAAAGCATATTCATTAAAAACCGGATTTCCCTGGGCATCCGTTACCGGCCGGTGTGTTTCAGGGTCCAGCATCACATTCGGTTCCAGATGTCCTCCTTCACCCGGCTTGTAAGTCGGCAAATAGCCCCCTTTCACTTTATAGCTATATTTCTTATGATTATAAAATCCTAAACCAACAACCGACAATTTGGGAGCAAAATCAGCCCGTACCAGATTTACTTCCAAAGTTGCTTTTTGTTGTCTCCGGCTGGCAATGACCATCTCCTCGCTATTCTGTACAGCCATATCCCTGCACAGTTGTAAATTCAATTCCACCTGGGAAAACAACACTCCCGGAAAAAAACAAACGATCAATAAAATTATTCTCATGCCCTCGTGATTAACTTAAATGAATTTGTGAAGCTTTTGTCTTGTCCTGATGGGGGAAACGGATATGAAAAAAAAGCGAATAAAGAATGGGTAAAAAAACCAGGGTAACCACTGTTCCAATAAACAATCCTCCCATAATAGTAACCGCTAAAGCACCAAACATATCATCATTTACCAAAGGAATCATTCCCAAAATAGTTGTCATTGCCGCCAAAAACACAGGCCGTAAACGGGAAGTGGACGCATCAATCAAAGCTTGAAAAGCCTCCTTACCGGAACGGATCTGCATATCCACCTCATCCACCAGGACAACCCCGTTTTTAATCATCATACCGACTAACCCCAGAGCCCCTACAATAGCCACAAAACCAAACTCCTTGCCGGCCAACAACATGCCTGCCACCACTCCGGTAATAGCCAAAGGGAGACAAAGCAAAATCATCAAAGGCCGGCGAAAATCCTTAAACAAGGCAATCAAAATAGCCAGCACCAAAACAACAGCAATAGGAACATTCTTAAAAAGATAAGATTCCGATTGCGTACTGGCCAAATATTCTCCCTGCCATTCGGTTTTATATCCGGCAGGAATCGGGATGGCATTGATTTTAGGCAGCAAACTATTCCGGACAGCCGTAGTGGTATAACCGGGAGCATTGTTACATTGAGCTGCAATAGAACGCTGTCCGTTATACCGTCTGACTACGGGAACCTCCCACTTCACATCAATACCACTGCTTGCCTGATTCAGAGGCACCGACCCGGTCAATCTTCTTAATATCTCGTCACTACTAACCATTCCGGCCATTAATTCTTTTACGGTTTCCATTCCGATACCATTCGTAGAAGGAACCATGCTCCACACCGGCACATTACTCAGACGCTCCGGACGTTCGCCCCGTCCATCAACACTTTTCAGGTAAATCGGCAGGTCATGTTCTCCTTCATAATACGAACCAACAGGCAATCCGTCCGTAGCAGCCAGCAAAGCCAAACCGACATCTTCCCTGGAAAGATTTACATCCCGGGCTATCGCTTGCTGATAAAGCACATTCATAGCCGGCGTCTCAGGTCCCCAATTGTTCGTCACCAATATAGCCGTAGAATCGGCCCTCATGATATCCTCCACCTCTGAACACAAACGCTTCAACACTGCCGGATCAGGCCCTGTAATCATAAACTGTATAGGAAAATCCATGTACATCAGATTGTAGCGTTTCATCCGGACGTAAGCCTGAGGATAATGAGAAGACAGGTAAATCTGTAATTCAGGCAATTTTTCCTTTAAAGTCTCCGGAGAAGTAAAATCCACGATCAGTTCACCATAACTCAGAGCAGGCTCCGCCACTGTTCTCACCAGATTATACCGGGAAGGAGTACCGCCGAGGCTAATGGTTACCGCCGTTATTTCCGGCTGACTGATAAGATACCTTTCCATAGCTGTCAGGTCAGCCTTAACGGCTTGCGGATTCGTCCCGTAAGGCATCTTATATTCAATATAAAGCTGGTTATAACTCAAATCCGGGAAAAAGCCCTGTTTAATAAAACGAGCTCCAAAAACACTGACTACCAATAAAACCAAAATAACGATAATCCAGCTCCAGCGATAGCGGATGGCAGAACTCAGCAAACGCTGAAATTGCCTGTATACACGTCCATTAAAAGGATTATTATCCGCATTCTGAGGAACGGGTTTTACTTTAAAAATACGGTCTGCCTGAATAGGTACATAAGCCAACGCCAATATCCAGCTCAACCACAAAGAAACAGCCAATACAATAAACAAATCCCTCACATACTCCCCGGTTGTATCCGGAGACATGAAAATCGGCAAAAAAGTGAGAATACCTATCGTAGTTGCTCCAAGCAAAGCCCAGGCAGTTTTTTTGGTAATATTGACAAGTGCCGCCGGCTTCGGAATACCCCGTTTCAGGTCAACCATAATTCCATCTGTAATCACAATAGCATTATCCACCAGCATTCCCATAGCCACAATAAAAGAGGCAAGCGAGACCCGCTGCAATGTCCCATGCATCATATGCAATATAACAAATGACCCCAACACAACCACAACCAAACCTATACCGATGATATAGCCGCTCCGGAAACCCATGGCCAGCATCACAATAATGATCACAATCAGAACGGATTCTATAAGATTAATCATAAATACATTAATTGCACTTTTCACCCGTGCCGGCTGAAAAAACACCTTTTCAAAATTGATTCCTGCCGGAATGATTGTCTCCTTTAATTCTGCCAGTTTCTGATCTATGGTCTTTCCCAATTGGATAATATTCCCCCCTTTTTGCATGGCAATGGAAATAGCAATCGCAGGAATACTGTCATAAATCAACCCTTCCCTTTGCGGTTCCACATACCCTTTACTGATATCAGCAATATCTCCCAAACGAATATGGTCCTGTTCATGTCCCCTGATCAGCAAACTACTGATATCCTCTATACTGTTAAAACTGCCATCTACACCGACGCGTACCCTTTTTACCCCACTGTTATAATATCCGGAATAAACTGTGGCATTCTGTCCTCTCAAAGTCAGGACAATTTCTGCAGGATGTACGCCTAAATTAGCCATTTTAGATTCCTGAATATCTATATTAACACAAGCCTGGCGTTCTCCGTAAATATCCACACCGCTGACGCCGTCTATATCCAGCACAGTACGGCGTACCAACTGAGCATAATCCATCATCTTCTGGTAATCAAAGCCATCGGAAGTCATAGCATAAAACATTCCATAAACATCCCCGAAATCATCCAATACCATAGAAGGCTGTGCTCCCTCCGGAAGTTGCGACTGTACATTCGCCACTTTCCTTCTCAGAATATCCCAATTTTGTTGCAATTCATCCAAAGGAACAGTGCTGCTTAACTCCACCAGAATCTCTGACACATCATCCATAGAACGAGATTCCACATGATCCAGGTCCCCCATCGAACGAATGGATTTTTCCAACACATCGGAAACTTCCATTTCTACCTGCCAGGCCGAAGCACCAGGAAAAGCCGTTACCACCATTGCCTGTTTCACTGTAATGGCAGGGTCCTCCAACTTGCTCATCGTAAAAAAAGAATATACTCCCCCTATCGTAAGTACAAGCACAAAAAAATAAACCAGGGCCCGGTTTTTTAAAGCATACTCTGTAAAATTCATACCTGACTATTTACATTATAAAAGTTTACCGATATTAGTAGGTGAAGCCGGAGGCAAAGAGCGCACTTTCTGCCCTTCCTTCAGGTCGTTTACACCGGCAGAAACTATAACCTGCCCTTTCTGCAGAGGCGATTTTATCCACGCTCTCCCGTCTTTATGCAACTGGACTACCTGGACAGCTATTTTCTGAATCGTCTGTTCCGGTTCAAGGACCAACCACACAAAAGAACTTCCTCCTTCCTGAAATAAAGCATCTATGGGAACTACACAAAAATCATTGGCTGCCGGTTTAAAATCAATAGTAACCGCAACACTCATTCCATTAGCCAATCCCGGAAGGCTATCCCGGTTTAAACGGAAACGGGCATGAAACAACTGATTATAATTGGCCCCCCGGTTTATATCTATCAATTCCAGAGGTAAAATCCTATCCGGATAAGCATCTGCGATGGCCGAATAACCGGCAAAGTCACTCCGGCGGACAAAATCAGCAGCCGGAATATCAACTTCCACCTCAAAATAATCCTCATTTATCATAGACAAAACCGGAGTTCCCGCACTAACAATTTCCGGAGCTCCATAATATTTATTTTGGATATACCCATGAAAAGGAGCCTTTAACCGGGTATCTTCCAACGCATTCCGGTTTGCATCATACGCAGCAGTTATTCTTTTTTTTGCAGCCACAGCCTTATCATACTCGTTAATTGAAATGCTTCCCAGACGATACAATTCTATCAACCGGTCCGCTTCTCCGGTAACCTGACTATATTCCGCCTGGGTAGCGTTAAACTGAATTTGATAGTCCCTGGGGTCCAGCTCTGCCAGGAGCTGTCCCTTTTTCACATATTCCCCTTCGTGTACATATATTTTACGGATAGGGCCAGCTACCCGAAAAGCCAGATTCGCATCCTCGGCAGCTTTGATTCTTCCAGGGTAAGTAATTTTGTTTTGGTCTCCATACGCTCCGACCCGGGTGGTTTTCACCAATTGAGGAATATCTAAAGGTGCGGAATTTTTCCGGCAAGCCATACAACTTACCAATAATACAGATAAAACAATAAAATTATCTATTTTCATTTTCTCATTTTTAACTTATTATTTCAAAACTTCTAACATATACCTCAATTCTTCTCAAATTGTTACAAAAAAATCAAAAGATAAACTCCCTCCGGTCCAAAACACAAACCCATATCCATTTCCCGATAAAATAAACAGGGGATAGGTGACTTTTTGTATATTTGTTAATTGAAAGAGAAAAAAGCATTTATACAGTATATTATACTGATAGCGGATGGTCATGCCCGGGAAAAAAGACACAGGAACTAAAGAGAGACTGCCTATCGTGGCTGCTTATCTGCGGGTAAGCACAGATAAGCAAACAATTCTGAACCAAAAAAGTGAAATAATTAATTTTTGTAAACACCAAGAATTGAAAATTACAATGTGGTGTACAGAAACAGTCAGCGGAGCCAAAAAAGAAAATGAAAGGGAATTAGGCCCATTGCTAAAAAAACTTCAAAAGGGAGATACGCTGATTATTACGGAGGTTTCCAGGCTCAGCCGGAAAATGATAAATATTATGAATATCATCCACCAATCCATTGAAAAAGGAATTACGATTCATAGTATCAAAGAAGGCTACAAATTTGACTCCTCCATCAATAGCCAGGTGCTTGCTTTCGCTTTCGGATTATGTGCGGAAATAGAACGTACCCTAATCTCCCAGCGTACACGGGAGGCCTTGGCACGCCGAAGAGCCCTGGGCATTAAACTGGGACGCCCCAAAGGTAGCCTAAGAACCGGGAAGCTATTGGCATACGAAGCCGAGATTAAAGAATTGCGGAGAGAAGGGGTTTCTTTCCAAAAAATCGCCATGCGTTATAAAGTCTCTGCCGAAACCGTACGGTTATTCTGTCTGCGCTATCTCATAAAAACACCACAAACCTTTCCGAAAAGAAATGCCTAAACCGAAAACTTCATTTCTCTCCGATACAAGAAACACGCCAAAACAAAATATATGACTGCCAAAATCCAAAGACTTGCATATTCCGGCAACACATCTTTCAAAGTAGCCCCCATATTATTCATTTTAACAAAACCATCAATCCCGTGAGTAGAGGGAAAAACTTTTGAGAAAGCAACCCAATACCACGCAATCCCCTCTTTGGGCCAGGAAATACCGGAAATGAACATTAAAGGCACTGAGGTAAACACAAAAAGTAAAAAAGGATATTCTCTCCCTTTGCTCAGGAAAGAAGCTGCCAGAGCCATAAAAGCACAAGCCAGCAAAAAAGGAAATAAAAACAGCATTAATTCCGCTTTTCCGGCAATTTGAGTAAGGCTGAAGAAACGGGGAACAATAAAAAGTACCCAATATCCCATGACCAGATAAACCGGAAGATAAAGAACCGCTTTCCCGAGAACAATTTTCCAAGCCTGACGGTAATGCCGGTTCCGGGGAATCATTTTACCGTAACGGTCTCGCCGGATTCCTGCCAAAGTAGCTACTCCTAAAAGCAATGATTGCTGAATAACCAAAATCAGAACAGCCGGCATGATAAAAGAAGTAAAACCTCCCTGCGGGTTAAACAGCTTCACTTCAGCTATTTTCACCGGCGAAACCGCTATTTCCTGCTCTATCCTGGAAGCATAATCCAATCTTTTCATTTGAATCTCCTTTCCCATGGCCAAAGAAACATCACTGGCGGCCTGGGCTAAAGCTTTGTAATTCAATAGAGCCCCCATATTACAATACAAAGCTACATGCGCCTGCACCCCCCGGTTTATATTTTTACTAAAATCAGCAGGAACTTCCAGGATTCCGTACACTTCTTTCCGGTCCATGCATACCTTAGCCTCTTCAAGACTGGCACAGTAAACCGCAACCTCAGCTCCGGCAGTAGCATCCCACATTTGCAAAAATTCCCGGCTCAAAGGAGTCCCTGAATGGTCGACCACTGCTACAGGAACATCCCGGACAACCTCATTGCTATAAATATAAGTGTAAATAATCGGATAGCCTAAAGTCAGCAATATAAAAAAGGCCCTGACTCCCGGCTCCCGGAACACATCATAAAATTCTTTACGAAATATGTAAAAAATATCTCTCATGATTTACATCTGTCTTTTAAGGCAAATAACGATTCTTTTTCAAATCCCGATTCAATTTCGGCAAAATCAGCAAAGGCAACACCGCAAACATTCCCAAAGCCAGATAAGATTGCCAGGAATATATCATAGCAACACCATTCAAAGCCTGGTCTACATACAGCAGATAATAATGTCTCAATGGAAACAAATGACAAACCCACTGAACAAGCCAGGGCATAGAAGTCGCAGGATAGGTAAATCCACTGACAGAAAACGACAATACCCCCCATAAAGCACAAACGCTCAGAGCTATCCTTCCACAAGGGATTATACCGAAAACAAAAAGCGCAAATCCCTGCGCTGCAAGAACAAGCAAAAACATACTCAAAAACATGGGAAAAAACCCGCTATTCAGGGGGAAATGCATATACCCATATAACACCGACAGATAAAGCAAGCCCACCACCAGAAAAATCAACGTCTGAGGCAATAACTTTCCTGCTAATGCTACTGCAACAGAGTTGTTTGATTCCTTCAACCATTCTTCCGTTGTATTGTCTTTTATTTCCTGAACAATACTGTAAACAGCCGTAAACATAGCAAACATAAAGACAAAAGCCGGCATCAAGACACTGGCCAGATAAATGGCATAACTAATCCACGGATTATTCAACGGATTGATATCCACAGTAACAGGCATCAACCGCGCCTGCAATTGAGGTCCCCCCTTTCCTTTCGCTAACATCAGGGCTTGCTGTACAGCACCGTTTGCCAACACCGCCTGCAAACGCATATCTTTGTAAGCCAGGGAAGCAGGTAAAAGATAAGTATCGTTCGTATAAAAAGAAATCATCGGCTCTTTCCCGGCAGACACCTCACGACGAAAATCCACAGGTATATGAAAAATGCCGTAAATCTTCCCCTGCTGCATTGCTTTCCTCGCTTCTGTAAAATCTGCAGTACGCAACACAACTTCCGTCTGCGGAATAGCATCCAAAGAACGATACAATTGCCGGGATAAAGCAGTATTATCCTCATCTACGACCGCTACCGGTAAATGCATTGGCAATCCCTCTTTCAGTAAATCAGCAAAAAAAACAAAACAAAATACCGGGGCAAAAACGAGAATAAACCAATAAATACGTTTGGTCGCCAAACGGCAGAATTCCCGTTTCATGACATCTATTACCCGCTTGAAAATTTCCATACCGAAATGCTATCGCTTCACCTGTTTTAAAACACTCATTCCAGGCCGCAAACCTTCTATCTCATGCGTCGGTTTTGCCTTTACCCGGAAAGTCTTCACATCATACTGTCCGGTAGTCTTAGTCGCCCTCCAGGCTGCATAACTCCCCATATCCCTCAAATAAGTAACTTTCAATTCCACTTTCTGATGGCCTAAAGCCGGAACGACAGCTTCGAAAGTCTCTCCCATCCGGAAGTCCGGCAATTGTTCTTCCCGCACATTAAAAGAGACCCACATATCCGACAAATCCAACACCTCCATGACAGGAGCACCGGTTCCGACCAGCTCGCCTACTCTCGGATAACACTCGGAAATTTCCCCATCAATCGGCGAAACCAAATAAATCTCCCGAACATAAGCCTGTACTTCCGACACTGCTCCCCTGGCACGGTTCAATTGTGCCTCGGCCGCTAATTTATCTTCTCTCTGAGCTCCGTTACGGGCCATCTCATACTGTGCCTTAGCAGCTTTCTCTGTAGCCTCCATCGCCTTGTAGTTTGCTTCCGCTTCGTCCCTTTTCTGAGCCGGAATCACTTCATTTTCATACAATTTTTGCAATCGTTCATAAGTTTTTTGAGCCACTTCCATTGCAGCTTTTGCTTTCTGCCAAGTCTGATAAGCCATCACAATCTGCTCAGAACGGGTCCCCGCGTCCGCTTTTTCGTTCAAAGCCTGTGCTGCAGCTTCGGCAGCCTCGGCCTGAGTGTATTTAGCCAACACTTCCGGACTGTCTAAAACCGCCACAGTATCTCCTTTCCGTACCCAATCCCCTTCGTCAAAACGAAAAACCGCGATCCGCCCCGGAACTTTCCCGGAAATGCGGACTTCCGTAGCTTCTGCTTCCCCCTGGATATATTCCGGAGCAGGTTCCCAAAATACAAATCCAAAGACAGCCACAACCAAAACTAAAAAAACGATTGCCGTAAATATACCCAGCTTTCTATTTGTCTTTTCCATACATTAAAATTAATCCGTCATTATCTATAAATTTCCTTTCCTAAAGTTCCATACGCTTGTTGTAAATACACCTCACACAATTTCACCTCAATAGAAGCATCTATCAGGTCGGAATAAGCAGATAACCAGGCGGTCTGAGCTTCCAACACGTTCGATACAGGAATGGTTCCTTCCTGAAAGCCGAGCTTGGCATACCTCAGATTCTCATTGGCCTTTTCCTGGTTATTCCTTGCCAATTCCAGTTTCCGAAAAGCTTCTTTTACTTTAAATTGAGCCTGACTCACCTGCAATTCTATTTTTTCCTTAGCCTCCTGTAACTTATAATCCATGATACCGGTTTCTGCCCTGGCACTACGAACACTCTTCCGGGATGCCCCCCAATGAAAAACAGGAGCTTTTATTCCAATTCCCACACTCCACATACCATCCAGTTTTGTGCTGATCCCATCGAAAAAAGAAGGAGTCATAGCCACATAATTCGCCATAAAAGCAATAGAAGGCAAATATTCCGAACGGGCAATTTTTTCTTTTTTCCGATAAATATCAACAGCCAAAGACAAACTGTTGATCTCCGGGCGATTTTGATAAATCTCCTCCAAATGCAAAGGAGAGACAGCAACAGATTCATTCTCCACTAACTCTTCCTTTAAAGAAAAAACAGTGTCTACCGGCAAACCGCATATCTGATTCAAAGCCATACGGGAAAGTGATAATCCATCCTCCACCCGCACTAACGTCATCTCTGCCTGATTCAATTTTACCTTCACAGACAATACATCTGCCTTGGTAGAAATCCCGGTCTCATACATCAATCCAATATCATGCTCAAACTTCCGAAGGGTTTCCACATATTTTTCCGCCAATTTCTTCCGGTTCACCAAAGACACTATCTGCCAATAAGCCTCATCCGTTTTTAAGATAACCTCCTGCACACCTTGCTCCCATCCGCTTTGAGCCAACTTTTCCGATAATTCAGCCAGTTGATTATAAGCCCTGATTTTTCCTCCCATATACAAAGGCTGGGTCACCCCCACCTGCAAGACAGCCGTATTCCGGTCATCCACAGTCATCGCCTCCTTAGGCAATAACGCATAATCTTTAGGCACAGGTGTTCCGTTGACCAACACCGGTTTCCCATCCGGTCCTGTCATCATCTGGTCGGGACGCAACGTCCAGCCGCCATCCGGTCCCAAACTTCCAACCGGCAAGTGGGCATCTTCGGAAAGCAAATTAATCTCCTTCTGATTCCGCATATAAGCTCCCATTGCATCAATTCCCGGAAGATACTTAGTAAATGCTTCCTGTTTTTTAAACCGGGCGGTTTTCACCTGCTCTCCTGCAATCTTTAATTTCTTGTTATTTTCTAAAGCCAATTGCCGGCATTCTTCCAAACTTACCGGATTTTGTCCTTGCAGACCGGCAAGTACCCCCATCAACATCACGGTCATGAATAATTCCTTCATATTTCACTTCCTAAAAATTCAACAATACCTGTTTCACTCTAACGTATTTCAATTTATACTTTTCGGTATGTATACCTTTAAAAAAATCACTTTTCTGCCACTAAAGAATACAATTGTTCATACTGAGAACGAACCGCCGACAAAGCGTACGAAACATCTTGGTGCATTATTAAATAATTAATCACCCCAACACTAATATTCAGCAAATTTCTTGCCAGAATAGAAGTATCCACATCATCCCGCAATTCACCGTCCTTCTTTGCATTCAGGATTAACTGCTCTAACTTCGCCAACCTCAGCATTTTAGAAGTCAAAACTATTTTTTTCAATTCCGGGAAAAGGGCAATCACTTCTACAATCAATGACAGACAAAGAATTTCAGGTATCTCGCTACTAAAAGTACGAGCAGAATAATTATCAATTTCCGTCAATTTCCGGATAGTCAAATCCACATATTCGCGTAAAGTAACAATCCGGTCAAACTCCTCCATACGCTGATTGTTCTGCAAAGTGTAATAAGCCTGCAATCCTTCCCTCACGACTTCTTCCTTGTTGGTAAAATGGTAATAAAAAGTTCCTCTCGTAATTTTAACCGCACGTTCGATATCGCTCAGCCTCACTGCTTTAAAACCTTTTTTCAAAAAAAGCAGAAATGCCGTTTCTATGATTTGCTGTCTGGTACTACTCATCGCTTAATCAATAAATAATATTGTTCGAACTGCATCCGCATATCTGAAAAAGTAAAACGCAAATTTTCTGTCCCCAATTCTATATTCAACATACTGGTAGAAACCGACATCAAGTTTCTGGCCAGCACGGTAGTATCCAAGTCTGCCCGAATTTCCCCTCTCTCTTTGGCTTTTAAAATCATAAATTCCCAATGTGAAAGCCGTTTTTTAGATAGGTCATCAATACATTGCCGGTATTCCGGAAATAAATCGGCCACCTCCAGGACCAACTGGAAAAATGCCACCTCAATAATAAAAAAATCAAACAACTCCTGCAACTTCGTAGCACTCTGTTCCTTGCGCTCTACCACCAAATCCATGTATTCCTTTAAAGAAGTCATTCCTTTCAATTCCTTCTCCCTCACTTCATTATCTACTGACAAATATTTTTCTATACCGGCCCTCAATATCTCTTCTTTATTCCGGAAATAATAATAAAATGCCCCCTTGGTCAAATCGGTAGCCCTTTCTAAATCTTTCAGCGTACAGGCTTGATATCCTTTATTCAAAAACTGAAAGAAAGATTTATTTATTATTTCTTCCTTCAAAGCCGTCATGGTTTTATACTTTCCGGTATGCAAAAATAGTAAAAGATTCAATAATGAAATGGATTCTCCTTGCTTTTATGCAGGCTCACGGGCATTTATCCGATCTACAATCACAGCAATAGCCCCATCCCCGGTTACATTAGTCGCAGTTCCGAAACTATCCATAGCAATATAAAGAGCTATCATCAACCCCTGTGCCGTCTCGTCAAACCCCAACATCGACTGTAAAAGTCCCAAAGCCGCCATAATGGCTCCTCCCGGGACACCGGGAGCCGCTACCATTGCAATGCCCAGCATCATGATAAAGCCGGCAAATTGTCCGAAATGAATCTCCATTCCCGACATCAACATAATTGCCAAAGCGCAGGCAACAATCTTCATTGTACTACCCGATAAATGAATCGTAGCACACAAAGGAATAACAAAACCAGCCAAATCAGGACGGACTCCGTTTTTTATCGTCTGTTCAAGCGTCACGGGAATCGTAGCAGCAGAAGACTGGGTTCCCAGAGCAGTCATATAAGCCGGCATCATGTTCCGGAACAACCGTAAAGGATTCTTCTTCCCAATAGTTCCTGCTATAAAAAACTGAATGAACAATAAAACAACAGTCATGACAAAAATAACCACAATAATTTTCAGGAAAACCCCCATTATTCCCGCAACCTGTCCGGAATTGGTCATATTCAGGAAGATACCGAAAATATATAAAGGTAACAGGGGAATAATCACCGAATTAATGACTTTCGTGATAATCTCTTTAAAATCTTCCATGACCAACTTCAACCGATTCCCGTCGATTACCGACATTCCCAAGCCCAGTGTAAAAGCCAAAATTAAAGCTGTCATAACTCCCATCAGAGGAGGCATTTCTACTCCAAAATAAGGCTCCAGAGTCAAAGTATGATTTCCCGCTGCAGACAGATTGTCTTCCGCAGTCAGTAACCAAGGATATACCAAATCACAAGTCAAATAAGTAAAAAAGCCCGAAAAAAGAGTAAAACCATATGCCAAGGCAGCCGTAATGAGCAACAAACGCCCGGCACCTTTACCCAAATCGGCAATACCGGGTGCCACTAATCCCAATATCAGCAAAGGAATAATAAAACCCAGAAAATTTCCGAACAAACCGTTTATCGTGATAAAAATCCGCACCAGCCAATCCGGAAAAAACAACCCGCAAACAATTCCCAATCCAATTGCTATTACAATTTTAGGCAATAACCCTAATTTCCATGTTTTCATATCATTATAATTTTACATTAGTGGTGATTCTTTTTTAATTTCTATCATTCTCACTCTTGCAATTTTACGACAAAAAAACGAGTTCATAAACTTTTACTAACTTATAAAGTCAGTAAAATTATTAATTTGTATTTTTACTCTGAGAAATGAGAAAAATTATTTCTACCTTGACAATGGTATAATTATTGCATACAACTATTAAATAAAATCATATCATATGGAAAAACAAGCAGCCTTAGATCTCCTCGACTTTATTCATCAAAGTCCGACCAGTTATCATGCAATTTTAAGCATAAAACAACGTTTACAGGCCAATGGTTTTAAACAACTCTTCTCAGGTGAAGCCTGGCACATAGAACACGGAGGGAAATATTTTGTCACCAAAAACCATTCTTCCCTGTACGCTTTTATTCCGGGAAACGGCAATATCGCCGAAGAAGGCTTCAAACTGATATGTGCCCACAGTGATTCGCCCACTTTCCGGATTAAGCCCCACGCAGAAATGCTTACCGAAGGAAAATATCTGAAATTAAATACAGAAGTATACGGAGGTCCGATTCTATATACGTGGTTCGACCGGCCTTTATCCATCGCAGGAAGGGTGATGATCAAAAGCGAAAAACCGTTGAAACCGGCCATTCGGTTTATTAACTTCGACCGGCCTCTGTTGGAAATCCCTCATTTAGCTATTCATTTCAACCGGGCAGTAAATGAGCAAGGAAATCCTTTAAGCAGACAAAAAGATATGCTTCCTGTTTTAGCTATCATAAATGACACGTTCGAAAAAGACAATTTCCTCTTAAAATTAATCGCCCAGGAAATAAATATTGCCGAAGAAGATATTCTGGACTTTGATTTGACCTTATACGAATATGGAAAAGGAACTTTGTTCGGATTGAACAACGAATTTATTTCTTCCGGACGATTGGACGACCTGGCTATGGCACACGCCGGAATGACGGCATTATTGGATTCCAAACCTTGTAACAAAACCAAGGTTTTAGCCATTTTTGACAACGAAGAAGTCGGCAGCGGCACGAAACAAGGAGCAGCTTCGCCCATCTTACGGACCATTTTAGAACGGATTGTCTTCAACCAGGGAGGCAAACCAGAAGACCTTTACCGGGCAATTCATAATTCTTTCATGATTTCCGCCGACATGGCCCATGCCCTGCATCCCAACTATCCGGAAAAACATGATCCCACCAATCATCCCTTCATTAACGAAGGACCGGTAATTAAAATCAATGCCAACCAAAAATACATTACCGACGGAGATTCAGCAGCAGTATTTGCTACTATATGCCAAATGGCTGAAGTTCCTTACCAGACTTTTGTCAATCATTCGGACATGGCCGGAGGTTCTACTTTAGGAAATATTTTATTAACCCAAATGGAAATGAGGGGAGTAGACATCGGAAACCCAATGTGGGGAATGCACTCCGTACGCGAAACAGCAGGTGTCCTTGACCAGGAATATGTAATCAAAGCATTTACTACTTTCTACAATATCTGATTAGGAACCATTACATTATGGGGCAAAATTCAATAGAAATTTTTCCCCATTTATTTTATAAAGCACTTTCAACAAATAAAGTCCACCGATTTCACCTGTTTTTGCTGCTTCATTTTGCTGTATTTTCGGTAAGTCGGGAAAAAGAAAAACTCCTGAAAGTCTTTGTTTTCAGGAGTTTGCTTTGATTTTCTTCTTGATTTTGTGGGTCCTGAGGGATTCGAACCCCCGACCCTCTGGGTGTAAACCAGATGCTCTGAACCAACTGAGCTAAGAACCCATGCTCTCTTATCGATTGCGGGTACAAAAGTAGTTATTTTTTCCTCCCTTCCAAATATTTGAGACAATTTTTTAGTTTTTATTTCTTCAATTGGCCGGCAAAAATCTCATCAAACAACTCTCCCCGGGTCAATTTACCTTCTTTTACACAAATAGATTCCACCCTTCCACGCACACATAACTGATTATCCGGGAGGCGGTAAATGTCCTCAAAAAAAACCAATTTTGCCCCCTCACGGGCAATATTCAAACGAACCACAAAACGGTCCCCGCTGGTCAAAGAAACTCTATAATCTATTTCCACCCGGGCCACCATAGCGTCAATACCCTGTTTGTGTAATTCCCCGAAATTTGCACCCGCACTTTCTAAAAATTCATGACGGGCATGCTCCAGATAATGCTGATAATTAGCATTATTCACAACACATTGCAAATCACACTCATAATCCCGGACCTTCATTTCAATTTCAAAAATATAACTCTTCATCTTTTCTATTTTTAAACCATCACAAAGATAAATCTCTTTTAGGGTAATTCAGAAATATTTTAAAATTATACTTCGTAAATCCATTTCATTTATCATGAATTCATTACTTTGCACCAACAATTTTTCAATAACAACGTAAATTGAAGAAAATTGAAAGAAATGAAAAATACAACTATTCATATTCTTTTAAATATAAAAGATTTATCAACAAGATTATTTGAATTTTTAATACAGTTTCAGAACAAAATATCATAAAAGTACACAAATAATATTTACATTTATACAAAATTTTGAAATATCAAGATGATATAATAATCTATATATTAAATTAAATCACTTTTAAACATTGAAGTAATACATTAGTTATTAGTAGTTTATCGGCAAACAATTACAACAGTTCACCAACAAACGCATAAATATTTCACTAACGATTTTTTAATTCTTATTTTTTATTAAGTTTGTAACTGTCCTTTGCGTAACAGGACAATCGATATAAAGATAGAATTATTATCGTTATTTTTATTCTTGTCAGAGAAACCGCCAATTTTTTCGAACAAAAGCAGGAATAATAAGTGACGTTTGAAATAAGCGTGGACTGTTGTTTTTTGCTTTAAGGTACTTGGCGGTACCATCTGACAAAATAAACGGTACACGCTTTGTTTTAAACTAACTTATAATAAAATGAATATTACTCCGGAAAAAATTAATATTCAACTATTCGGTATATCAGATATTTCCTTTCAAATAGAAACCCAACAAGCGGAGATCAACTGGGGAGACGGCTCTTCCACCCAACTAAAAAATCCTTCTCCCAGTCTAACCATTGAGCATTCTTACACAAAATCTCTCCCGGTACAACTGGAAATCACAGGAACAGACATCCAAGGTTTATCGGTTTCTCAACTTGGAATCCGTCACCTGGAACTCCAAAATTGTCCTCATCTCCAGCATTTAGATTGTGCCATAAATGAGATTACAGACTTAAACCTGGAACAATGCCCCCAATTGGAAGAGCTTTACTGCAATTCCAATTGCCTAAAACGGCTTAAGGTGGCCGGAGCAGCCCACCTAACCCAGCTCATTACCGCTTATAATGAAATCGAAGAATTAGATGCAACAGATTGCGACCAACTTCAAGTGTTGGATTGCTCTAATAACCGGCTCTCCTCTTTGTTATTTCACGCACCTGCCCAACTCCGTTTTTTAGCTATACAGAATAACTCCCTGGATAAAGCCTCTCTCCTGCAAATTTTCGGGCAACTTCCTGTCTCCAAAAACAAAGGAATACTAAATTATACTCACAATCCGGGCTTTTCTTCTGTTTCTCCTTCCTTATTGAAAGAAAAAAACTGGACTACCTGAAAAGCCACGCCTATACTTTTTAATGTCAACCTTTTACTTTTATCTGAAAAAATATAACTTTGCAAGTCGTAAATTCATTATAAGGAATTAAATATCATATCTTATGGGAAGAGCGTTTGAATACCGCAAAGCACGTAAATTAAAAAGATGGGGCAACATGGCCCGTACGTTTACCAGAATCGGTAAAGAAATTGATATTGCTGTAAAAGCAGGGGGACCGGATCCTGCAAACAACACCCGTTTACGCATCCTGATTCAGAATGCCAAGGCAGAAAATATGCCTAAAGAAAACGTGGAACGTGCCATCAAACGTGCTATCTCCAAAGATACTTCTGATTATAAGGAAATCACTTATGAAGGATATGCACCTCATGGTATCGCCATTGTCGTAGAAGCTGCTACCGACAACAATACCCGTACAGTGGCAAATGTGCGGCATGCTTTCTCTAAATTCGGAGGCTCCTTGGGGACAACCGGTTCTCTGGACTTCATGTTTGACCGCAAATGTGTTTTTAAAATCAATAAGCCGGAAAATTTCGAGCCGGAAGAATTTGAACTGGAGATGATTGATTACGGAGTAGATGAAATTTTTGAGGATGAAGATGGCATTATCAATCTCTATGGTTCTTTCGACGCCTATGGGAATATCCAGAAATACCTGGAAGAAAACAAATACGACATCGTCAGCGGTGAATTTACCCGCATCCCGACAGATACGAAAGAATTAACTCCGGAACAACGGGCTGAGGTAGATAAAATTCTGGACAAACTGGACGAAGACGAAGACGTTACCAACGTCTATCATAACATTAAAGAAGATTAGTCAGGCATTTCTTGCAAAATTCAAATATAAATTGCATATTTGCACCCGCAAACAAGAATTGTTGCTTGTCGGCAAAAGATGACTTCGTAGCTCAGCTGGTAGAGCAATTGACTCTTAATCAATGGGCCGAGGGTTCGAGCCCCTCCGAGGTCACAGAGAATAAGCCACTTACGGAAGTAGGTGGTTTTTCTTTTTGCCTGTATTTTTCATGCGTTTTTAATGGTCAAGTTAAACCGGGAGTTAAACCGGATTTTAACAATGAACGCTTGTATTTCAATCGTTTACTACACATCGAAGACACTTTCAAACGGAGAACACCCCTTAATGCTTCGCATATCTAAAGATGGCAAGAAAAAATATAGTAGTATAGGTGTTTCTATTCATCCGCAGTTTTGGGATTTTACCAAAAACCAACCTAAACGCAGTTGTCCTAATCGAAACGCTATTTTACGACTAATTACAGAGAAGACTAAACAATATCAAGAACAATTGATTGAGTTTAAGGTTGAGAACAAAGACTTTACAGCAACGACGCTTATTCAGAAAGTCGATAAGCCAACTAAACACCTGACCGTTGGAGAGCTGTTTTTAAAGCAAATTGAACGTTTAAATTCAGCAAAAAGAATAGGTTATGCATTATCGTACAAATACGTTTATAAAGCACTGTTAAAGTTCAATGGGCATTTAGACATTTACTTTTCTGATATTGACATACCGTGGCTAAAACGTTTTGAGGAATGGCAACGAAATGAAGGAGCATCGCTAAATACTATTGGCATCCGCTTTCGTACATTACGAGCCATTTACAACACTGCCATTGAGCAAGGCTATGTCAAGCCAGACTACTACCCTTTTAAGTCTTATAAAGTATCAAAGCTACATTCAGTAACAGCAAAGCGAGCCATAACAAAAGACAATGTTACAGCAGTCATAAATTACGACTACACAAACAAAGGCTTTTACACAGAGCTTGCAGTTGATTTGTTTACCTTTTCCTATTTCATGGGCGGTATTAATTTTGTCGATATGGCATACATAACCCATTCGCACATTATTGATAACCGTTTGGTATATACTCGTACAAAAACCCATAAGCTGATAAAACTGCCTTTACAGCCTAAAGCGGTAGAGTTAATCCAAAAATACCAGACAAAGGACAGACCGTATATATTTCCTATTCTTTCTGCATTCCATAAAACGGAACAGCAACAAAGGAACAGAATACATAAGGTCATTACTAAGGTAAACAAGCATCTAAAAGACATTGGCGAAGAACTAAACCTACCTATCGACCTGACTACCTACGTTGCCCGTCACTCGTTCGCGACCGTCCTAAAACGCTCAGGTGTCAATACTTCAATTATTTGTGAAGCTATGGGACACAGCAGCGAAAAAGTAACGCAGATTTACCTTGACAGTTTTGAAAACGAACAGGTAGACGCAGCCATGAGCAATTTACTTTAACTTAGTAACCCTCTCACTTCTTTATTGGAGTGAGGGGGTATTTTTTTTATTTTTGGGTGTTATATACAATCTGAAAAATTTACACCATGCCACTGACATATAATTCACCAGAAGCTATCTACGTACAGCAATACTGTAATAAATATTTTCCTGACGTTGATTTTGAAGACGGAGAGCCTTATTTACTGCCATCCGGTGAACTGGATATATTTCTGGCAAAATACGATACCATTGTCGCCTCCCTCCCTAAAAACTTCAACAAAAGGGCATTCTACAACTTTACAGACTTACAGCAATGCCTTGAAAATATAAACTGGGGAGAGGATGCTGTTCATACTTACGCCAACCAACAGGAGCATGAAAAACAAATAACACTAACACCAGAAGAAAGAATGTCCCTGCGTAAAGAGGCCTTCTGGGGATTTCTGGTATTCCTGTATTTTTCAGTCAACGGTATTTATGCAGACAGGCAAATGCCAATAACTGACCTGATTGAAGAAACCAACCAATTCATAACGGCTAATATCGACCAGCTAAAAATCAAAATGACAGCAGGAAGAAAAAGCAAAGAAATTACCCATCCCCTTATCCTGAAAGCCTTGTTTGCTGCATTCCACTGTGAAAAGGACTATTATATGGATATGCCCTATGAAAAAATAATTAATTTCAATGGTACTGATTACGTTTGTACCCCCACTTTCAGACAACTCAGCGTACCTGTAATTAATGTACCTGCTGCCATAACAGAGCGGCATAAAAGCTATATCATCATTAAAACCATCCTTAGCGAAATACTACAATGCGATACATCTAAAAAGTATTACCCCCAGACAGAATCCATCCTTTGCCTGTGTGTCCTCCATTTCTGCGGTTACCTCTTAGGTGACACAAGCAATGTATGCGACAGGAACAACATCATTACCCTTACCAAGTTGATGAAAGATTTCCAAAAAACAGATGAACAACTAACCAAATCAGCCCTTTTTTCACTTTATTCTTCCCTATAACTATTTGATTTCCAAGATACGTAATTTTCGAGCCTCGAAATTTACCATAAAATACCCCCTTTTACGCCCATATTTTTGTATCGCAATCAATGATTGACGGTGCGCACCTCATTACGATTGTCTGTATGCTTCCAGCAGGGTTGGAAGCGCAAATAAGAATCCGGAAAACAAGCAGGATTATATATCCGGTCTGTTTTTCAAGGTTGGTGAACATTTTTTGAAAACCATATAGAAGGACAAATTTTCAAAATTTCCACCAGACGGATTCCCAAACAAAAAAACAGATAATGTTATGAGAACCATAAATGTATTGATTAACAAAGGAGAATTTTTAATTGATGCTTTAAAAAGGGAAGGTTATAATGAAATACAGTCAAACGTGATACTTGCCAAGACATTAACAGGCATCGGAGCAACTCATTGCGAGTTATTTCAAGCTAAACGCCACTCTATTATTATAGAGCCGAATGTTCCCGTTATTATTGGAAAAACGGAGAGAGAGGATGGTTTATTACCTGTATATGCTCTCTGTACAAAATCAGAAATAAAAAAGTATTTGAATAATAAGTCAATTACATACAAAAAGCTAATCACTACTCCCGAAAGTTTTAAAAATATAAAAGAAGCCGCACAGGAATTAAACATCAATATTTTTAAAGAGTATTTCTGTTTGTTCGATGAATGTGAGAAGATTACGCAGGATGTGGATTACAGACCCCGAATATCACAGCCTATAAATGATTTCTTTAAATTTGATAGAAAGGCTTTAGTATCTGCAACTCCTCTACAAATGCGCCACCCTGCACTTCGGGAGCAAGGTTTTGAACTGTGGAAGATAACCCCGACTTTCGATTACAGGAAAGATATGAGCCTAATTGTTACCCGTAGTTTTAACCGGACAGTCATGCAACAGTTAAGGGAACTAAGCCGGAACAGCAAATGCGTGTGTTTGTTTTACAATACGACACAGGGAATAAATGAAATGATTAATTTTCTTTTGAGCCATAATGTGATAAAGGAAGATGAATATAAAGTATTCTGTTCAAAGGAAAGTGTGAAGAAACTGAAAGGTTGTGATTTTAAAAGAAGCTACGAAAATCTTGATTTGCCTTTGGCTAAGTTTAATTTCTTTACCTGCCGTTTCTTTTCGGCAGTAGACATATTTACGACTACAAAGCCGGACGTATTGCTATTGTCAAACTGCAATATTCCCCACTCAATCGTAGACCCTTTTACAGAAGCAATACAGGCACAGGGACGTTTTAGAAATAAATATGAGGACGGAAATACTTACAATTTGCTGACCGTTATTTCTAATACGAATGAGGAAATGGAGATTAAGACCGATGAAGAAATTGATTCCACTATCCGACAGTATGAAGTTACCCATTGTTCGCTCATGGAAAGATACAGCGAAGCCACAACCGACACCGACAAGAAAGCTATATTAAAGGATATGGAGAGAGTGAATTATGCCTTATTACTGGATGAAGAAAAGCATCTGAATTATTTTTCAGTGGATAACCTCTATAATGAGGAAAGGGTGAAAAGATACTATACTTCGGCTATAAATTTACGGAATGCCTACCTTGCCACAGGACATTTCAATATCAATTTTACCGATGACACCAAAGGGGTCGGAGAGGACGATAAGATGTACATGCGGAAGGCAAGCAAGAAGGATTTATGGAAAAAGATTGTCAGCCATTTGGAAAGATTGCGCCAGTTACAGGCAACCGAACCGGATTATGACATGGACGCCCAGACGGAAATACTTAAAGAGTTTGAGGATGCGGAATACATTATCAACGCCTACAATACTATCGGGAAAGCTGGAATTGAACAGGCTGATTATCAAAAAGGAAAAATGGATAAAATGATTAAGTCCTATGGAGAACAGCAAGCAAAGGAAAAAAGGTTTGAGGCGTCTGTATTGATAGATATATGGAGAGAATTTCAGCCGGAAATAGAAAGAAAAGAATATATACCCATAAAATCAATACGGGAAAGGCTAAAGGTTATCTTCAAAGCTCATGGAATATTTTTCAAAGAATACGGAATAAAAGCCGGAACAGAAAAGGTATATTTCACTCTAACAGACCATACGATTAAAGATTATTACGATGAGTCTTGTCTTTCTAACGCTAAAGGTGGAGCATACAGACTTATAGCCATGAAACCGGAGTTGGTGGAAAAAATTTCAAAACTTATATAGGACTGAATTTTTAAAAATGTCCACCAGACAAAAAAGCCGTACCCCAAAATAACAGGAATACGGCTTTCTTCATTTACAACAATCTTACTTGCTTCGCTTTACTAACTTCTTTTTAGGCTGCCTGATTTTAGGCGGATTTTCACACAACCAAACTTCTGGCTTAAATAAGTCAGGATACAGGGCACACAAGGTGTCCATACCGATATGACGGTAAAAGTCTACCGTATGGATTTCCCTGTGATGTTCCAGTCCAAACCAACCAGAAGCAATAACTTCTTTATCATTATTGTTCATTGCGCAATGATTGTGAAAGTGGGATTTGAAAAACTATTTATCTTGTATAATTATGATGCAAAGATACTAAAGGCAAACCCCACAAACTAAAGAACATAGCACACAGTTGAAACAGGATTACCAACTCAAAATTGCATGCACTTATTTATTGGCATCCTTAGCAGAACAAAAATATACAGACTACAAAACAGCCTTAACTTATAAAAGGTCTGGTGGTGGGAAAAACTGTAATTTATGTCTTATATACCTTTTTCAAAATTTATCACCAGACTAAGATTAGAGAGTTAAAATATTGCTTAGCTTCAAATATTCATGCTATTACTCACTCCAACTGAAATACAGAAGCAATAGAATGATTATTTTTCAGGAGGGAAGAAGTAACGACAAGGCAAGCAGAAAATAAGCAGTATATACTTGCTCCCTTTAGCTACATCTTTTTTTCACAGGTTATGTATTATAGAAATAAAAAAGAGTGCACTTTATTTTAGGGTATAGATACACTTTAGCTTAAAGCAACCTGATAACCATAGTCTGCAATCTCTAATTTGGCACTAACACCCATTGCCTTAAAAATTTTGACAACAGTAGCCAAAGTCAGATTCTTACCATTTTCAATACGTGAAATCTGTGCTTTCTGAACTCCTATTAATTTACCAAGTGCTTCCTGTGTCAGATTCTTTTCGATTCTGGTACGCTTAATGGCTTCACCTATTAAAAACAGGTTTAATTCACTTTCGTAGTTATCTCTTTCAGGAGTACCAACTTTACCAAGTAAAATATCCTTCGCTTCATCCTGTGTATAAAATTTCTTCTTATCCATGACCTGATTAGTTTTGGTTAAAATATTCTTTCATTATTTCCTGTGCCCTTACAATCTCTTTCGATGGAGTTTTATCTGTTTTCTTAATAAATCCATGTGTGGCAACGACTAAAACATCTATATCCTGACTTTTGTCCCAGAAAGCCAATAAACGGTACTGTTTGCCATTATATAAAGTCCTGAACTCCCATATATCAGTACCAGTTAATTTTTTGAATAACTTAGGGTCTAATGTATAGCGTGCTTTATCTATGTTATAGAGTATCTTCTCTTTCGTTTTAGGCTCTATACGTTGTAGAAACTCCAAAGCATCTGTATAAAATAGTACCTTAAATTTTTCAATAGCTGTCATACTCTGTCATGTAAGTAACGATACAAAAGTAATAAAAGTTTCCATATATAGAAACTTCATTGACATAAATTTGAGTTGGTGGAAAAATCACAAAATCTGACTTGTATATACTTTTTAGAAATTTCTCACCAACCAGTATATAACTACTACATATATACCTTAGCTGAAAAAATACCCCCTCCCCTTTAATCTGAATACATCTGTTTGATTTCAGGTGTATATGGCGTGCAAATGCTTAGACTAACTTTTATGTCCCCCTGCAGTAGTTGAGAAGAAAGCGAAATACAAACGGTTTTCTTCCATCAATAAAACACAAAACCCAAAATTTAAAACCATGTCATTAAAATTGAACATTTTAGCGGAAAACACCAAAGAACTGCCCAAACCAAAAAATGTACGTTCCATTAATGTCGATACGATTGCAGAAAAGTACGCATA
>NZ_QWEL01000004.1 GCF_009935865.1 Odoribacter sp. Z80 | reverse complement strand
TTCTGGGGACGGTTTGGACCGTTTTCCAAGGGTCACCTTCATCCGTTTTTAAGGGGTCGGTTTTTCCGTTTTTTCCATTTGGGCATAGAATGTTGTGCCACACCATTCACAAACCTTTTTGATTTTCATTTTACTTGTTGCCATATTCGTTACTTTTAGAGGTTTATTTCTCTGGTTATTTCTCCATGTTGTTCAACTATCGTAAATCATAGTCAACTATAGTCAACTTTCTCCACGACCTTTCCGACCTAAAATCGGAGAGTAACAAGCGAGCAACAAATACGGTACAAAAATGAGCTGAAAAAGCCCTATAAACGATAACTATCGCTTATAAGACCAAAAAGAAAGGCGCTCAAAATGAACGCCTTGATAATTGATGATGCTATATGCTAATCGTTGGTAATCACCACTTACTTGCCGATGCAAAACCTCTCAAAAATATTCCCCAATACTTCATCCGTAGTAATTTCGCCGGTGATTTCGCCGAGGTAGTGGAGGCATTCGCGGATGTCCTGGGAGATGAATTCACCACTGAGGTCTGATTGTAAGCCGGAGTGCACCCGCTGGATGGCTGAAAGGGCATGCAGCAAGGCTTCATAATGCCGGACATTGTTGACGATCACATCCGAAGAATTCAACTCATTTAAATTTACGACATCTGTCAATTCATGAATTAAAACCTCCAAATTAAAGCCCGTGCGGGCTGAAATCGGGATGATTTGTTCTCCGGAAGTAAAAAGCCGGATTGTTTCCTGGGGAGTCAGTAAATCTTCTACCTGGTCTGTCTTATTTAGTACAATAATCAATTTGGCCGTATCTGTCAGGTGTTTTTTTACTTCACAGTAATACTCTTCAAAGCTTTCGGCACCCCGCTGCAAATCGGTCAGCAGCAACACTATACTGGCCTGGCTGATTTTTGAAAAGGTCCGCTCAATTCCCATATTTTCTATCTCATCAGACGTCGTGCGAATCCCGGCTGTGTCGATAAAACGGAAAGTAATCCCGTTCAGACTTACCGTATCTTCAATCACGTCACGGGTGGTACCGGCAATATCCGATACAATGGCTTTTTCTTCCTGCAATAAAGCGTTCAACAAGGTACTCTTTCCCACATTGGTATTGCCAACAATAGCGACAGGCACTCCGTTCTTGATTACATTTCCCAACGAGAATGAACGACACAAACGTTCCAACAAAGCTTCTATATTGCCGGCAAGCCGAAGCAACTCCGAACGGTCGGCAAATTCAACATCTTCCTCTGAAAAATCCAATTCTAACTCCAACAACGAAGTAATCCGTAACAACTCTGCCCGCAACTTCATCAGTTCAGCAGAAAATCCGCCTTTCATCTGGTTGATAGCCATCCGGTGGGAAGCTGCCGAAGAGGAGGCAATCAAATCGGCCACGGCTTCTGCCTGGGACAAATCCATCTTCCCGTTCAAAAAGGCCCGTTGCGTAAATTCTCCCGGAGTAGCTAACCGTGCCCCGGTATCTATCAGTAATTTCAATAACCGCTGCTGGATATATACCGAACCGTGACAGGCAATCTCCACTGACTCTTCCCCTGTAAATGAATGGGGCGCATGAAAAATGGTTACCAATACTTCATCCACTATCTCTCCTTTCTCCATAATCCGTCCGAAATGTACTGTATTGGCAGCGGCTTCCTGCAATTGCTTTCCCGCCGGCGATTTATAAATCCGCTCCACCAAAGCAATACATCCTTCACCGGAAAGCCGGATTACAGCAATAGCTCCCATGCCGGGAGGTGTTGATATTGCACAGATAATATCTGAAGTATTCATAACCGTATATGGTTTTTATAGTTGTTTATCTGAATAGATTAAAGTGAACCCTAAAAGTTTTTTACCAAACTTTTAGGGTTCTCTTTAGTCGACAATCCTATTGTTTAAAGGGGGTTAGAATTTATGTGTGCGTAAGTCTTTATCCACCAGTATGCCATCTATGGCTTTCAGGTTGAATTTAACTTTTTGCTTTGCTTTAAATTTCAGAATGAATAAATCCACATCTCCTTCCAGGTGGGCTTTGTTGCCGATGTTTACAAAAGTGGGATACAAAGCTTTTGTACCATTGGTATGGAGACGGTCGTTGGTTAGATTTTCCATTTCTTTCATATTCAATGCTTCAATACCGATAAATTCGTAGTCTTGCTGGTGATAGGGCAATGCGAAGCTAAGTGCATTCACGGATTGAAGTGCATTGCCTTTTACGCGGATTTCAATGATTTCGCCTTTGTTATAGTTTTGTTTGGCAGTACTGAGTTTGATATTACCTGCTACCTTTTCGGCCGGTTTTTTGTCTGCTCCGCCTTGCAATTGGGTGGCAACTACTGAGATGTCATAGGCATCAATCAAGCCATTACGGTTAATGTCGCCATTGCTTACATAACCTTCAAAATCAGCATCCCCTTGACGTAATCCGGTGTAATTCATATAAGAGGTGAAATCGTTCATGTCAATGAGGCGGTCGTTGTTAATATCGCCGGGACGATAACTTTCGGTGCCGGGAACTTTGAAAACATACAATTCTCTGCCTGAACCATAACCGCCAAGACCTTCTGTTACGTTTATCCGGAGATAACGGGCTGTCGGATGTCCGGTGAAATGGAATACTTTGACTTCGTTGTTACGCGGCCATTCGAAAGTACCTGCTTCAGTCCAGTTTTCTTTGTCCATGCTGTGGTATACTATTCCTTTCAGAATGGTTCCGTTGCCTGCATCTGTCCTTGGCAGATAGTGGAATTTATCCAATTGGTTGATAGTCTGTAAATCCATTGTCAAATTAAAAGGAATGGCATTTTCTCCGTATTTGGTATGCCAGGTATTGTTTTCGTCATAGTCGAATAATTTGTGTATACCTTGGCCTCCCTGGTTTGCTGCTGTTGTACTTCCTGTAATGTTCGGCAGGGCAAATTCCAGCGGATTCGCTTTTGTGGTCGCCTGAAATTCCGCCCATTCGGAGTAACCGTCTTTATTGACCGAGCGGATTTTAAAAGAATAAGGCGTTTCTGCTTTCAGGTCGGAGAATAATAACTCTGTGTTTACGATTGTAGAGTAGAGCATACCGTTGAATTCAATTTCATAGAAATCAGCGTTATTCACTTTGTCCCATGTCGGTTTCAGCGTATAAGCCTCTGTGTTTTCTTCGGTGATTTGTGCTTCCGGTGCAATCAGGCTTCCGGTGCTGGTCCGTAGCTTATCTGTCGGTTCGTAAATGAATCCTTCGATGTTCAGGCTAACCGGAGACTGGGTAACATCTGTTGCAGCCAGTTTTACTAATACTTGCGGATTCTTGGTAATCACTTTTTGGGCAAATTTGCTTCCAGGGGTGGCAAACCGGTTTAAGTTTGGAGTGCTGTTGTAGAAGTATACATTTTCCTGATTCAGGAAATCTTTCATTGAGTTAACTTCTGTCAGTTTGATTTTTTCTTTTCCGATTTTTGCTGCTATTTTTTTGGGTTTGGCAGTGACGTTGATTCTGAATTCGGTCATTTTCTCTTTGATAAATCCGTCAAATTCGCCTTCGGTGGGGAAGACAGTAACCGCTACATTGTTTTTGGCGTCTACTCTGGATTCAATTTTTGTGTTGACTCCTTTGCCTGTTTTATAAGCCTCGGTTGTACCATCGTCGTCATATTCCGTAAACGAACTATAGCCTGCCGGATAAAGTTCATAGATGCGGAGTTTGGGATTGATTTCAGATACATTGTTATTGGGATTCGTCAGAGGGATGATAGCCCCGTTTTTAACGAATACCGGTAATTTCCAGAGGGGAGCTGCTATGTTATTTACTATCCGGTTGCCGGCATATTTATCGCCTGTGAAGTAATCAATCCAGGTACCTTCCGGAAGATAAATCCCATTGCGGATGTCATTGCCCTCTTCGTCACTCTGGGTGTTCTGATAAATGGGTGCAACCAGGAAATAAGGGCCGTACAGGAATTGGTACTGGGTGGCTTTGCCTAAAGTATAAGGATTGGGATATTCCAGGAACATTGCGCGGATCATGGGCATACCATCGATGGCTTCTTTGGCGATGCTGTATGCGTAAGGCATGATTTCCGATTTTAGTTTGAGGTACCATCGGTTGATGGAAGTTGCCGGTTCTCCTAATGCGTGGGGATATTTTTCATTCGCACCCCATCCATCCATGTTTAGTTGCATGGGTGTGAAGGTTTTCCACTGAAAATCCCGGGTATTGACGATGGGATTTTTGCCTCCGAAAATACCGTCCATATCGGAACTGATGTTCGGTTGTCCTGATAATCCGGAGCCCAGGTAAGTAGGGATATGGAAGCGGATGTACTCCCATACGCCTCCGGTTTGGTCTCCCGACCAGATGCCGGCATAACGCTGGGTACCGGCCCATCCGTCCAGTGAAATAATAAAGGGGCGGCTGTTGTTGCCGTAGTAGGGCATGATATGACCTACGTCAGCTACTCCGTTTAATCCGAAAGAGTAGCCCGCACCTACCCATGCTACGTCGGTTTTTAATACCCGCACACCTGCTTCTTTTACTTCTTTTACAATATCTCTTTGTAAAAGGGCACTGATTTCTGGTTTCGGATGCAGGTCGGATTGTGTCCACAAACCGATTTCTACCCCGTGTTTACGAGCGTAATCTCCTAACTCTTTCAGGTTTTGTATGTTGCCGTCCAGGGTTTCTGTTTGTCCGTAACCGGCTCCGTAGCCGTCGTTGGGAAGTAGCCATCCCAATGGCATGTCGTTGTTTTTATAGCGGTCGATAACTGCACGGGCAGAAAACTGGTAATTATTGTTTTCTCCGTTTAAAGATTCTTTGATACCGCCATTGTCTTTTTGGCTTTCTTTGTAACGTTTCCCGTCTTCGAAAAGAATACCTTTTTCATCTTCTTGCCAATAATCCCGGTTATAGGCATTCAGATGTCCTTGATAGAAGCCGAATTTGGGTAATAACACCGGATTTCCGGTCAATTGGTAAAAATCGTTGAGCAATGCAACAGCTCCTTCATTGACCATGAAGAATACGTCTAAGTAGTTGCTTTCATGACAGAGTTTTACGGTGCCTTCTTTTTCTGCTCCGAAATCATATTTCCCTTTTTTGAAGGTATGCCACATAACTCCGTAGCCGTTTGTAGACCAATAGAAAGGAGTAGGGGAAGCTACTCCGCCGTCTGTCCAGCTATTTTGGTTTTCAATGGAAATGACTTTTCCTTTGTGGGAGAACCGTCCGTTTTGTACTCCGCCGCCGTAAAAATATTCCTGAGGATTTTCTTTCAGGGTTAAGGTTACCTTTTTTTCTTCAAATTGGGCTGGAGCGATTTCTTCCATCACCACCCGGTTTGTTGTCCGGTTAGTCACTTTCATCAGCGGACTTTTTTTGTCTAATTCGATTTTGATTTTCCCGGTCGTGATTGTCACCTGGCTGCCGTCCTGGGTAATTTCCAGCCCGGAAACCGGTTTCCGGGGTTGGTCTACCAGTATTCGGGCAGCCGGTTTGGCTTCCGGTTCGCGGATGATACCTCCGTTTTTATCTTGAAATACCCGAAAGATATTTTCGCCATAAAAGTCGAAGATTATGTTTTGCCGGTCAGACAGGCATATTTCCACGGTAGTCGGGTTGATTTTTTTTACACTGATGATGTCGGAAATCTGCTGGTTATTTTCTTCTGCATTTTCGTTCCGGGATGTTGCCTGAGTTGGCAAGGAAAAAAACATAGACGATAACAGGATTGTCAGCAACATGGACTTCCTTTTACAAGAGGTTCTGATGATGTTGTTCATGAGGTTTATTGATTGTATTAGAAATGATTCAAACGTTATGGACAAGATTTTTCCACTCACTGTATGCAAAGTAAGTAAAAATTTTAAAAAACGGAGGGTTGTATAGTGTAAAAATATCTTTGATCCTATAATCGGGTTAAAACAAATGATCCATTTCGTTAATATCCAATAGCCGGAAATAGCAATTATCCTGTTTGAGCCAGGCACTTCGGTGGTAGTGGCCGTACCACCATTGTTTTATGGGATGTTCTTGTTTTTTCAGGGTTTCCCAGACTTGGTCCATAACCAGCCGTTCCTTTTCCAGATCGTGGTGCAAGTCATCATCTTGGGAAAGCCAGGCTTGGATTCCTTCTTTTGTTTGAGGTGGGCAGAAAGAGGGGCAGGTATGGCTGATTACGGTATCAATTTTAATTTTGGAGTTCGTAATTTCTTTTATCTTTTGAGGGTAAAAAACAGGGGCTTCCTCTTTCCAGTAAAGAAAACCGGCATTCTGTTCCTGTAATCGTCTTGTCCGGTCTATACTGATGGCTCCGCCAATACACAGGATGTTGTGGCGGGCTGTTTGGATTACGGAGTAATCCGGTGCGCAAACCGCTCTTTTTTTATGAAAAGAGAGACCGTCAAAGTAAACCGGATCGTCATGATTGCCCCGGATAAAAATGATGGCATTGTTTTTTTGGGTGAGATATCTTCTTATTTTAGAAGAATACAATTCCTCATAATAGGCAGGGCGGTTAAAACCAAAACCGCAATCGCCGGCTACAATAAAAAGTGTATTTTCTACGGAAATTTTGCTGTAGATTACTTCAAAATGGCCGTGTAGATCACCACAGACCATTACATTTTCGTATGAGGTAAAGTCGTAAAGTGCCATAAAAATCTTCCTATGTAAATTTAGTGAATTTTCGAATAAACCGGAAGTTTCTGTGTGGATTTAATTTTGTCCGATTAAACGATGAGATAGATAAGCAGGACGGTGTGGGTAATAAGTAAAAAGGGGATTCCCCAGATAAACTTAGCATGTTGTGTTTTATGCCGGAAAAGATACATACCGATAAAGGCCCCGGCTGCCCCTCCCAAAACAGAGAGCAGGTATAACCGGGTCTCAGGAATACGCCACTGATGATGGCGGGCTTTCCATTTATCCACTCCGAAAAGCAGAAAGGTTAAAAAACTGAGGACAGCGTAGTATGTGAGCAAAAATAACACCATAAGGGTTCAATTGTTTCCGGGGTAAAGATAATTGATTGCGTTACATAAAAAAAACTGCCCATTTCTGGGCAGTTTTGAAATTAGTTGCGGGGATAGTTTCCGTGCCGGGGAGTCCCGGGATGTCCCGGACCTCTTTGAGCCCTTTCTTTTTCCCGTTTTTCTTCATTGGTTTGATAAATTTTGTATTGCTCGGCTGTCAATACTTTTTTCAATTCCGTCTGCATGGCTTCGCGTTCTTTTTTCATTTGTTCCCGCATGGCTTCCCGGTTATCCCGGTTTTGGGCGAAGGATTTTTCTCTTTGTTTAAAAGATTCGCTGAACCATGTCTTGAGTTCGGATTGTTGCTTTTCTGTCAATTTTAATTCTTTGTTCAGGCGTTCTACCATGCGATTGGCGTGTTGTTCCGGAGTCTGTTTTTCCCGTGGTCCGCGTTGCTGCGCATGGGTGCATAAGGCTGCAAATATGCAGCATGCTACGGTTAGAAATACAATTTTTTTCATACTGTCATTTAATTGATAATTGTTTTGAAGCAATAATTATACTTTCAATCTTAAGACAATTTTGAGAAGAAAAGGTTTACATCGTTGATGTCAGGAGGATGTATTTAATTGTTGTTCCAGGTGGAGGCCAATTGTTGAAAATAAATGACATCTTCCCATTCATTTCCTCTTTTCAGCCATTCTTTCCGGTAGCCGGTACGGGTAAATCCTGTTGCTTCAAATAGTTTCAAACTGGCAACATTGCATTGGGGAACGCTGCTGTATACCTGATGTAGCCCCAGTGTCTCAAAACAATAGTCGAGCATGAGTTTAATGGCTGAGGAGGCATAGCCTTGTTTGCGGTGTTCCAGATTGTGAATCATAATGCCTAATCCTGCTCTGAGGTGATAAGGATCGAAATCGTAAAGGTCAATCAGGCCTATCGGGGTTTTGTCTTCCATACGTACAATCATCAGCCGGAGCTGTTTGCTGCAATATATATCTACATGAGAATTTTCGACATATTTTTTTAAGGTATAGTGGGAGAAAGGGGTCAGGGTATCGCTGACATCCCAGAGGTCCATGTTGTTTTCCCATTGGTAAAGATATTCCAGGTCTTCTGGTTCCAAAGCCCGGATTAAGATGTTTTCATCGTTCATCATACGTTTTGTTGTTATTCTTATTGGTCAATACTGGGGATTATTGTTTTGTTTATTGTGTGTTGATGCTTACAAATATATCTTTTTGGATTGAAATTTCCATTTTTCGGGTTTATATTTATTCCCGCAGTTTCATTACATTTGCGTCTTACGTAACGGTAAGATAAAATGTTTAATTTATTGAGTATTGTAGGACCGACCGCCAGTGGGAAAACGGCTTTGGCAGTGCAGTTGGCGGCTGCCTTTCGGGGAGAGGTGATCAGTGCGGATTCGCGTCAGGTATACAGAGGGATGGATATCGGGACAGGTAAGGACTTGCAGGAATACCTGGTCAATGGAGAAATTATTCCTTTCCATTTGATTGATATCGTGGATGCCGGAGAGAAGTACAATGTTTTTGAATATCAGTCTGATTTCGTAAAAGTGTGGGAGGATTGCCGGCAGCGGGGAGTGTTACCTGTTTTGTGCGGAGGAAGCGGTTTGTATGTGGAGGCGGTATTGAAAGGTTATCAATTATTAGCCGTTCCGGTGAATGAAGAGTTAAGGGCGTCTTTGAACGGACTTAGTTTAGCGGATCTGGCGAGTCGTTTAAGTGCTTATAAGAAGTTGCATAATACCACTGAGATTGATACCCCCAAGAGGGCTATCCGGGCTATAGAGATTGAGGAATATTACCTGACTCATCCGAAGGAAGAGAAGGTACTTCCGGAGATTCGTTCATTAATAGTAGGGGTGGATGTGAGTCGTGAGGTGAGGCGGGAACGGATTACTGCCCGTCTGCATGAACGTTTGCAGCACGGAATGGTGGAGGAGGTGCAAAATTTACTGGATTCGGGAATTGCTCCGGAAGATTTGATTTATTATGGTCTGGAATATAAGTATTTGACTCTGTATCTTATTGGTCGGTTGAAATATGAAGATATGGTCGGGCAATTGAACGTGGCAATCCACCAATTTGCTAAGAGGCAGATGACCTGGTTCCGGAAAATGGAACGGGAAGGTTTTGAGATTCGTTGGTTGAAAGGTGAACTGTCTATGGAAGAAAAAATAGCCCAGGTCCGGAATTGGTGGGAAGAAGGAAACAGGATATTGTGAGCTATTCTTCTTCTTCACAACATCCCATTTCTTTGCGGATATTTTCAATCAGGAATTCCTTTTCCGGAGGGAATTGTTCCATCATCTGGCGGAGTGTATGGCGTTGCTGTGCGGTGAGGTTACAGACCATATTTTCAATGGCTGTAGAAGCTTCAAAAGCTGCTGCGAATTCATCATTCCGGAGTATATGAATCAAGACTTCCAGATAAGGGCTGTAGTCCAAAGCGGATTCCCAGACAATGCGAAGCAGGGCGCTTTTTAGCGAAGAATCCGATGCGGACTGAATTTTTTTGATCAGCAGGGGACGAAAGTTATTATCCTTTATGTCGGCGAGCAAATTGATGATGGTGTTCTGTGTGTGGGATTCGCAAAAGGTGGATAGGGTGGACAACAGAGTTTCGGCTATGTTTAAATCGCCGTTTTCTTTAATATCTTTAACGGCTTCTGCCAGTAATTCCGGATTGTTGCTGTTTATTTTTTTCAGGATGTCGTCTGTATTTTCCATGTCATTTATTTTGCTGCGAAGGTAAAAAAAAGAGCGTTTAAACGCTCTTTTCTTTTTATTTTTTCGATTCTTCCTTTGAACGGGGATGAAATTTATTGATTGTGTCTTTTAAATAATGGTCGTCCAAATGTGTATAAATCTCAGTTGTGAGAATGGATTCATGGCCGAGCATATTTTGTACAGCCCTTAAATCAGCTCCTCCGCTGACCAGATGGGAGGCAAAAGAGTGCCGGAAAGTATGAGGTGACACGTTTTTCTTAATTCCTGCCCGCAGGGTCAGATGTTTAATGATATTGAAGACCATTACTCTTGAGAGGGGTGTGCCCCGTTTGTTGAGGAATAGGATATCTTCATATCCTTTCTCAATGTCCAGGTAATCCCGATAGACTTTCTGATATTGCCGGATTTCTGCTTTGGCATTTTTGCTCAGGGGTACAATTCTTTCTTTATTGCCTTTCCCGTCAATCTTTACTATTCCCATTCTGAAGTTGATATTGGACAATTTCAGACTGATTAATTCGGATACCCGTAAACCGCAGGAATAAAGCATTTCTATGATGGCTCTGTTTCTTTGTCCTTCCGGTTTGTACATTTCAACTGCATTTAAAATGGAATCAATTTCCGAAACAGTTAAGATATTAGGAAGTTTGCGGCCAATTTTCGGGGTTTCCAATAAAAGGGTAGGGTTTACTTCCAACTGGCCGTCCAGTACTAAGAATTTGAAGAAAGAGCGGATGCTTGAAATGCATCTTGCCTGTGTTCTGTTTGTAACTCCTACTTCTCCTACATATAGCAGGTAGTCTTTAAGCATATCATAAGTTACGTCGTTCGGCGTTTTCACTTGATGGTGTTCAGCACAGTAACCTGCTAATTTGCGGATGTCGTTCAGGTAAGCCTCCACAGAATTAGTCGAAAGAGATTTTTCTAAAATCAGATAGCTTTTGTAGCTCTCAATTGCATTGTCCCAAGTCATATTTATAATTTTATGAACGTTAAAAAATTCATATTAAGCACATTGTTATTGATTCGGTGGATAAAGATATATTTTTTTTTAATAACTTATTTACAAATGAAGAAGTTTAACAATCAGCAAAAAAGTATTTGAGTGAATGTTATGTTTTAAATGATTGGAATACAGTGTATTGCAAGGTGTGAGGTGGGGCTGCGCTTGTTTTTGTCCTTTATTGCAGGATGTGTCAGGTTGTAAACAGGAATTGGAGAAGACAATAAATTTACAACCTGGGAAAAAGAAACGGGAAAATTTGACTAATTTTGTAAAATTGGTAAGATAAAAACAGAAAAGATGAAAGTATTGGTACTTAATGGCCCTAATTTGAATTTATTGGGTATTCGTGAGCCGGAGGTTTATGGTAAGGAAAATTTTTTGGATTATTTAGATACTCTCCGTTCAAAATACAGGCAGGTAGAAATTGCTTATTATCAATCCAATATAGAAGGAGAACTGATTCATAAGATTCATGAGGTGGGGTTTGATTATGACGGCATTATTTTGAATGCCGGAGCTTATACTCATACTTCCATTGCTATTGCGGATGCTATTGCCGCTGTCGGGGCGCCGGTGGTGGAAGTCCATATTTCCAATACGGCTCGCAGAGAGGCATTCAGACATGTTTCTTATCTTACGGCGGTTTGCCGGGGAGTGATTATGGGATTTGGTTTGAAATCTTATGAATTGGCTTTACAGGCTTTGATAAATAATTGATAGATGATAACTATTTCCGGCGCTCTACGATAAAATAGAAAAAAAAGAATAAATGATATGAAGAGGACAAAAATTGTAGCTACTATTTCGGATAAAAGGTGTGAAGTCGGTTTTTTGCGGGAATTGTTTGAAGCGGGGATGAATGTAGTGCGCCTGAATACGGCCCACCAAACTTTGGATGAGGCTATGAAGGTGATTCAGAATGTTCGTGCAGTTTCGGAGCAGATTGCTTTATTGATTGACACCAAAGGACCGGAGGTCAGGACAACCGGAGTGGAGATTCCTGTTAGAGTGGAAAAAGGAGATGTCGTTTATATGAGCGGGGATTTGAACCTGAGAAAAGAGAAATTGATAGGAGTATCGTATGAAAATTTTGTTCAGGATGTCCGGATTGGCGATAAAATTTTAATTGATGACGGGGATGTGGAGCTGGTTGTACAGGCTAAAGGTGACAACATGCTGGAGTTGGTTGCTTCCAATCCCGGTGAAATAAAAAACAAGAAGAGTGTGAATGTTCCCGGTGTCAGTATGAAATTACAGTCTTTGAGTGAGAAAGACCGTAATTTTATAGAGTTTGCCATAAAAAACGACCTGGATTTCATTGCCCATTCTTTTGTGCGCAGCAAAGACGATGTGTTGGAAATTCAGCATATTCTGGATGCTCATAACAGTAAAATAAAAATTATAGCAAAAATAGAGAACCAGGAAGGAGTTGACCATATAGACGAGATTCTGGACCATGTATACGGGGTGATGGTGGCGCGGGGGGATTTGGCCATAGAAATTGATGCGGAGAAGATACCTTTGATTCAGAGGATGATTGTCAACAAATGTATAGAGAGTAAAAAACCGGTGATTATTGCCACCCAGATGTTGCATTCCATGATAGAACATCCCCGGCCGACTCGTGCCGAAGTCAGTGACATTGCCAATGCAGTGTTTAGTGGTACGGATGCTGTGATGTTGAGCGGAGAGACTGCGTATGGTAATTACCCGGCAGAGGCTGTGAAAGTTATGGCGAAAGTTGCCGAAGCGAATGAAGCTACTTTACTTCCGGATTCCAACCGGAACCTGGTGCGAATCAATAATGAGATTACAGCGGCATTGGCCAGGGCGGCAGTGAGAATGACAACCATGTTACCTATAAAAGCTATTGTGGTCGATACAAATTCAGGACGGACGGCCCGTTATTTATCGGCATTCCGGGGTGGGCATCCGGTGATAGCCCGCTGTTATGAAAAAAGGGTGATGCGCGAGTTGGCACTTTCTTATGGGGTTCAGCCTTATTTTTCGGTTAAACCTCATTCCCGGGATGAGTTTATGCGGGATATTCCTCAGGTATTATCTGAAAAAGGTTATCAGCCGGAAGAGCAGATTCTGGTTGTCGGAGGGAGTTTTGGACATGTCAGGGGGGCCTCATTTATGGAGATATGCCGCATCAGTGATATAAAATAGAAAGCCTGGCAAGAATGGAAACAGACGAAGAGAAAATAGAACGGCATCCGTTGGAGCCGTTTTTTCCGGAAGGAGCTCGCTTGCTTCTGATGGGGAGTTTCCCGCCTAAACGGGAACGCTGGAAGATGGATTTTTATTATCCTAATTTTCAGAATGATATGTGGCGGATTATTGGTTTGGTATTTTTTGATGAGAAAGATTATTTTTTGACTGAAGACAAAAAGTCTTTCTGTGAGTCGCGTATCCGCAGTTTTTTAATCCGGAAAGGGATTGCTTTGACTGATTCAGGTCGGGAAGTAATCCGGCAGAAAGATAATGCTTCCGATAAGTTTTTAGAGATTGTGGGGACGATAGATTTGTCGGAGGTGTTAAAGTGTTTGCCGGAATGTGAAGCGATAGTGACCACGGGCCAGAAAGCGACTGATACTTTACTTACTATGATAGAGGCTCAGCAGCCCGGAGTGGGGCAGGCTGTGGAGTTTGTCTATGATGGCAGGAAATTGCGTCTTTACCGGATGCCATCTTCTTCGCGGGCTTATCCGAAGCCTTTATCTGCTAAGGCTGAAGAATATAAAAAAATGTTTCAGGAAATGGGAATGTTGTAATTATTCCTTCCCATGAAATAGAGAAAAGGAGATATGAAAATTACGTTTGAGGATATAAAGAGTGACGGAAGAATTAAGTGTTACATAGCACAGGCTGATAAAGCCCTGGCTGCGATGGGGTATACGGAACATGCTTTTGCCCATGTCGGAAAGGCGGCAGAAACGGCAGAACATATTTTAAAAACTTTGGGATATCCGGCCCGTCTTGCAGAATTGGCAAAGATCGCCGGTTATATGCATGACATTGGTAATGTGGTTAACCGGATTGACCATGCCCAAAGCGGAGCTATTCTGGCTTTTCGTTTATTGGACAATATGGGAATGGATGCCGATGAAATAGCTTTGGTGGTCAGTGCGATTGGTAATCATGATGAAAGCACTGCTGCTGCTGTTAATCCTATTGCTGCTGCTTTGATTCTGGCAGATAAGACGGATGTGCGCAGAAGCCGGGTGCGTAACCGGGATTTTGCCAGTTTTGATATTCATGACCGTGTAAATTATGCCGTGGAAGAATCCAAAATTTATTTTAATGAGGATAACTCTGCGATTGTATTGGAACTCATTATTGATACAACCATTTCGGCAGTTATGGATTATTTTGAAATTTTTCTCGGTCGTATGATGCTTAGCCGGAAGGCTGCAGAATTTTTGAATATCAGGTTTGAATTAATCATTAACGGGCAAAGGTTGTTGTAAAACCGGAAACTAAAAACTGGTTTTCAGTTTCCGGTTTTGCTGCTTAAAAAGGCAGGTCGTCAGCCTCCGGCATAGGGGGAATGTCTTCTACGCGATATTCCGGTACCGGGATATCGGCTGGATTCCGGGGTTCCAGTTTTTCTATACGCCAGCCTTCCAGATTTGTAAAATACGATGTTTGTCCTTTGTTTTCCCATTTCCTGCCCCGTATATTAAAATATACTTTGATATTTTCTTGAAGGGAAATGTTTTCCAGCAAATCACACCTGTCCTGGATTAGTTGTACTTTCACGAAATCGTTCCATTGCGGATTTTTTTCGTTTTCTACTTCTATGACAAATTCCCTTTTTTGAAATTTGTCGCTGATATGTTGTGTTTCTTCTTTGAAAATCAGTTTGCCGCTTATTTCGTAGTTCATCCGTTTTGTAAAATTGAAAATTATTGGCGCAAAGATAACAAAGTCCGGAGGAAATTCCTCCGGACTTTGCCAATAATATTTATCCTGAAAATTATTTTTTGTCAGTAGCCGGAGCTTCCGGAGTGACGATGTTCAATAATTCGATTTCAAAAACCAGGGTTTCATTCGGTGCGATCGGGCCGCCTCCTCTTTGTCCGTAAGCCTGGTCTGCGGGAATAAATACCTCCCATTTAGATCCTACCGGCATGGATTTCAAGGTAGTTGTCCAACCCGGAATAACGTTATGCAACCCGAATTTCACCGGTTCTCCGCGGGAATAAGATGAATCAAATTCGGTACCGTCCAGGTGGGTTCCTTTGTAATTTACTTCTACAATATCCGTATCGGTAGGAATGGGACCGTTACCTTGTTTGATTACTTTGTACTGGATTCCGTTGGCTAAGGTGTCTACTCCTGCTTTTTTGGCATTCTCTTCCAGGAATTTTTTTCCGGCTTCAGCATTTTCCTGTGCTTCAACCATAGCTTGTTTCTGGAAATAGCTGGTCAGATACATTTCCATTTCCTGGGGAGTTACTTTGGTCTCTTTTTTCTCCAGTGCAGTATTAATACCGGCTACAATTGCAGACATATTGGGTTTTTTAAAGCGCATGTTTTGCAATCCGCTACCGTACATATAGCCAATGTAATAGCTGGCAGAGTCTGCTGCTGTTTTCAAAGGAGCAGTGGTTGAGGTCAAAGAACCGCTGTTGCACCCCATGGCCATTACTCCTACACTCAAAATAAGTAGTAAATTTTTTGCTTTCATGGTATTAGTAATTAAGTGATGAATTATGTTTCTGTTGTTATACGATGGCCAATAATTCCACATCAAAGATTAAGGTTTCATTAGGTCCGATAGATTGTCCGGCTCCGTGTGTTCCATACGCCAGGTTGGAGGGGATATAAAGCTGCCATTTTGAACCTACAGGCATTAATTGTAATGCTTCCACCCATCCCTGGATAACTCCGCCTACCGGAAATTCGGCAGGTTCTCCTCTGCGAACGGAAGAATCGAAAACCTGTCCGTTAATGAGCCGGCCTTCGTAATGGCATTTCACGGTATCGCTGGCTTTGGGTTTTGGTCCGTTTCCTGCTGTCAGGATTTTGTATTGCAGGCCGCTTGGCAGTACAACGACTCCTTCTTTTTTCTTGTTTTCTTCGAGAAAGGCTTTTCCGGTTTCCAGGGCTTCGTTACCTTTTTCTTTTTGCAGTTTGTCGAAGTAGTCCTGAAGTATATTATTGGCTTCATCGGGCATGATTTCAGGCATCTGACCGGAAAATACGGTGTTCATAGCATCATTGAATGCTTCGGCATTGATGGTTTTTACTCCCGAAGAGATCAGATTGCTGGCAATGCTTAATCCCAGACTGTAGCTGACTTTGTCAAGTTCGTTTGAATATTTCATTATTTTCGTTATATTTTATGATTGCGCAAAGATAATTTAAAAAGGTTAAAAGTAAAAAGTTCAGAATAAAAAGTAATTTTATGGCAAAGAACCTGCATTTAGAAAGAGTGTACTTTATTCGGAGCGGATAGGTTACATCTTTTCAGACGATTTTTCCGTCACGGATGAGTATTTGTTGGTCAGCCATGGTTGCCAGCTGGGTGTCGTGGGTGACGATGACGAATGTTTGTCCCAGTTCGTCCCGGAGGTCGAAGAAGAGTTGGTGAAGTTCGTTTTTACTCTGCGAGTCAAGATTTCCTGAGGGTTCATCGGCTAGTACGACTTTGGGGGAATTCATCAGGGCCCTGGCTACGGAAACCCGTTGTTGTTCTCCTCCTGATAGTTCAGACGGTTTGTGGTGGGTCCGGTCTTTTAAACCCATTATTTCCAACAGGCGGTAAGCTCTTTTTTCCGTGTCCTTCTTGTGAGACCCTTTAATCCAGCCCGGAATGCATACATTTTCGAGAGCGGTGAATTCCGGTAGCAAGTGATGGAACTGAAAAATAAAACCGATGTTTTGGTTACGGAAAGATGCCAGTTTATTGGGAGAATAAGAAGAAATGTTCTCCTGTTCATAGCGGATTTCTCCTTGGTCGGGCAGGTCTAACGTGCCTAATATATGCAATAGAGTGCTTTTTCCGGCACCGCTGGCTCCGATGATAGTGACTACTTTTTTTTCAGGAATGACCAGGTCGATGCCTTTTAACACTTTCAGGTCGCCGTAACTTTTCCAAATATTCTTTGCTTCAATCATACCCGCAGATATTAAATTTATGATTTCCGGTTTGATGTATTCCTGTCATTTCTATCGTCGGTAAAAATAAGAATATAAGTTGATAAATAAGTATCTGACTGCTTATTATTTTATAAAATTGTTTGGCTATTTGAAATTAAGTATTACTTTTGCAGCGTCAAAAATGGGCACGCGGGCGTGGTGGAATTGGTAGACACGCCAGACTTAGGATCTGGTGTCGCAAGACTTGGGGGTTCGAGTCCCTTCGCCCGTACAGAGCAGGGAAAGCCGCCTTATGAGAGGTGGCTTTTTTCTGATAGGAAACAATAGCAATTAATGTAAAATCGTTGTGAATATCTGAAAATCACAACCGCTGAAACAACCGATAGGCATGAATATAACAAAAAACCAAATCGACAATCTGAATGCTACCATTAAGATTGAATTAGGTAAAGAAGATTACGCCGGACGCGTAGAAAAGGCACTGAAAGATTACCAGAAAAAAGTAGTGGTAAACGGTTTCCGTCCCGGAAAAACTCCGATGGGCATTGTAAAGAAGATGTATGGCAAATCTTTGTTGGTGGACGAAATTAACAAAGTGCTGGGAGAGAGTCTGAATCATTACATCCAGGAGAACGACCTGCAGATTCTGGGTGAACCGCTGCCGAGTGAAACCGAGCAGAAAGAATTGAATCTGGATGAGGAAAACTTTGAGTTTGTATACGATATTGCCCTTTCTCCGGAAGTAAATGCCAAGATGAGTAAGCGGGAAAAAGTGCCTTATTATGTCATCAAGGTGGATGATGAAATGATTGACAAGCAGATTGAAAGTATTTGTAAAAGCAATGGAAATTTACTGCCTGTTGAGGAGATTGAAGGTACTGAATATCTGAAAGGGGAATTGATTGAATTGGATGAAAAGGGAGAAGTGAAAGAAGGAGGTATCAGGAATGAAGATGCTTCTATGTCTGTTTTTCATATGAAAGATGAAGCGGCGGTGAATGCTTTCAAAGGCAAAAAATCCGGAGAAGAAGTAAAGTTCAATGCCGCAAAAGCTTATCCCAACAAGACCGATTTTGCTTCTATGTTGGGTGTGAATAAGGAAGAGGCAGAGAAAGCAGGAGAAAATTATTGTTTTATCATAAAGGAAATCAAGCGTTATGTGGATGCAGAGGTGAATGAGGAATTGTTCACGAAATTGTATGGAGAGGGAGTAGTGAAAGACGCTGCGGACTTCCGTAGTCGTGTGAAGGAAGATATTGAAAAACAGTTGAAAGGACATTCTGAATATCGTTTTACAATTGATGCTAAGGAAAAACTGGTAAAGAAGAATGAAGATGTAGTCCTGCCGGAAGCTTTCCTGAAAAGATGGATTGTTGCGGTGAATGAAAAGATGACTCCTGAGGAAGTGGAGAAGGATTTTGAGGGTTACCGGGATGAGTTCAAATGGCAGTTGGTAAAATCCGCTATTGTAAAAGAATTTGACGTCAAGGTGGAAGCCGAAGATATGAAGAAAGAAGGACGTCAGATTGCTGCCGCACAGTTGCAACAATACGGGCTTTATGGGTTGAGCGATGAGCAGTTGGACGGTTTTGCCGCTAAGTTGCTGGAAGATGAAAAACAACGTCACCACCTCTATGAAAGAGCTTTGGATAGCAAGATTTTTGATGTGATCCGTGAGAACGTGAAATTGGAGGAGCAGGAAATTGCAATGGCTGATTTTGAAAAATTATTTCAGAATTAATTGGTTAGGATAAAAATAAATACCGGAAAAAGCCTTGCGTTGCAGGGCTTTTTTTGTTGAGGATTATGTATCAGACTTATATATTGAATAACGGATTAAAGATTATTCATCAGCAGATTCCCCGAAAGGCGGCCTGGTGCGGGTTGATTATTGGAGTTGGAAGCCGGGATGAAGGAAAAGAGGAGGAAGGGATTGCCCACTTTATAGAGCATGTTATTTTCAAAGGGACCGAAAAGCGAAAAGCCTATCATATCCTGAGTCGGATGGAAGATGTCGGCGGGGAGCTGAATGCGTATACGACTAAAGAAGATACTTGTATTTACGCATCTTTTTTGCCCCGGGATTATGAGCGGACGTTGGAGTTGTTTGCAGATATTGTATTTCATTCCGTGTTTCCTGATAAAGAGATAGAGAAAGAAAAGGAGGTGGTGATTGATGAAATCAATTCTTATAAGGATAGTCCCGGGGAATTGATATTCGATGATTTTGAGGAGTTGATTTATCAGGGCTATCCGATCGGAAGGAATATCCTGGGGAGTGAGGCTGCGGTAAAGCGTTTAAACCGGGAGAGTATATTGCAGTTTGTAAAGCGGAATTATCAGCCGGGGCGTATGGTGCTTAGTTCGATGGGAGATATTCCGTTTGAGAAACTGATCCGTCTGGCAGAACGTTATTTCGGGGATATTCCCGGAAGTGAGACTCCTTTGCTGAGGAAGTGTCCCGAACGGTATCTTCCCCGTACCCAGGTGATAAAAAGGGATACTTATCAGCGGCATTGTATTATAGGAAATGTGGCTTACGATTACACGCAGGATAACCGTCTGGCTTTGTCGTTGCTGGTAAATATATTGGGAGGAATGGGAATGAACTCCCGTTTGAATCTGAATATTCGGGAGAGATATGGATTGGCTTATAATGTAGAGGCTGCTTACACGCCCTATTCAGATACCGGGGTATTTACCGTTTATTTCGGGTGTGATGCCGGAGACCTGGAGAAATGTATCCGGTTGTGCCGGAAAGAAATGACGGAATTGTGCCGGGTTCCCCTGGGACAGATGCAATTGCGCAAGGCAAAAAATCAGATGATCGGGCAGTTGACACTGGCGTCTGAGAATTATGAGAATATGATGCTTTCTATAGGCAAGAGTTTTTTGGTTTACGGAAAGGTGGATGAACTGGATAGTATTTGTGCAGAGATTCAGGAAATTGATGCTGCGCTTTTACAACGGGTGGCCCGGGAGATTTTTGCAGAAGAAAAGCAGTCTGTGTTGATTTATGAATAAGAAGGATGGATATGGAATTAACTTCTGATTTAGAAGAATATATAGAGTTGCATACCGAGAAAGAGCCGGAAATTCTGGCCCGGTTGTCCCGTGCTACACATCAGAAAATCCTGCGGCCCCGGATGTTGTCGGGAAATATGCAGGGACAGTTCCTGAAATTGTTGTGCCGTATGAATGGGGCCGAACGCGTACTGGAAATCGGTACTTTTACAGGATATGCCGCTTTGTCTATGGCAATGGGAGTGGGAGAGAAGGGGGTTGTGCATACCATTGACATTAATGACGAAATAGAAGAGTTTGCACGTTATTATATGGCCCGGAGTGGTTTGGAACGGCGGATTGTTTTTCATATTGGGGATGCCTGTGAAATCATTCCCCGTTTAGAGGGGATGTTTGACCTGGTGTTTATAGATGCTGATAAGAGGCAGTATTCCCGATATTATCGTCTGGTATTTGACAAGGTACGTCCCGGGGGGCTTATTGTGGCGGATGATGTATTGTGGGACGGAAAAGTTTTAGAGACGGATTCCCGGGATGCCCAGACTAAGGGTATTCTTGAATTTAATGATTTGGTGCAAAAGGATGAACGGGTGGAAAATATATTGTTGCCGTTACGGCATGGTCTGATGTTAATCAGGAAGAAGGAATGAGGAAAAGGGAATATGAATATTCCGATTATTTCGTATTTTTGTCCGGTTCTAATTTATCAACACTCTATTAAATATCATCATGCAGCAATATTTGGATTTACTCGACCGGATTTTAAGAGAAGGAGAAGAGAAAACCGACCGTACGGGCACTGGTACGGTTAGTATTTTCGGGCATCAGATGCGTTTTGATTTACAGGCGGGATTTCCTTTGCTGACAACGAAAAAGCTGCACTTAAAATCCATTATCTATGAGTTACTCTGGTTTTTGAAAGGAGATACCAATGTGAAGTATTTGCAGGAACATGGAGTGAAAATCTGGAATGAATGGGCGGATGAGTCGGGGGAACTCGGACATATATACGGTTATCAGTGGCGTTCCTGGCCGAATCCGGACGGAACTCATCTGGACCAGATTACTCAGGTAGTACATGATATCAAGACCAATCCGGATTCCCGCCGATTGATTGTCAGTGCCTGGAATGCCGGAGATATTAAGAACATGGCCCTGGCTCCGTGCCATGCTTTGTTTCAGTTTTATGTCGTGAACGGGAAGCTTTCCTGTCAGTTATATCAGCGAAGTGCGGACACTTTCTTAGGAGTTCCTTTTAATATTGCTTCTTATGCATTACTGACTATGATGATGGCACAGGTATGTGGATTGAAGCCCGGAGAGTTTGTGCATACTTTGGGGGATGCCCATATCTACCGGAATCATGTCGAGCAGGTGAAATTACAACTTTCCCGTACTCCCCGTGCTTTGCCAAAGATGGAAATTAATCCGGATGTGAAAGATATTTTTGATTTTCAATATGAGGATTTTCAATTGGCTGGATACGAGCCTTATCCGCATATCAAGGGGGAAATATCTGTTTGATGTTCAGTCTTTCTTTTTATTTCCGTTCGAATCCCGGCGGTGGTTCCTGTGGGGCCGGTGATAGAATGCTTCAACAGTTTTTTTGCTCCGATTGGCCGGATACTGCCGGACAGACAAATCCCCTGCCGGCCCGGTTGCTCTGTGAAAGGATGTCAGGAATGAGTGACTGAATGAAATACCTTTTTCAGGTTTGCCACGTATTTTTCCATAGTGTATACTGTCCGTATCCTTTCATAGCCGGCGAGCCCGAAGGCTATTGCTTTCTCCCGGTCGGAGGCTAAGTACCGGATGCTTTCGGCTATGGCTTCGGGGGAGTTGGGCTGAATAATCAGACCGGTTTCTCCGTCCACGACCAGTTCTTTTGCTCCCGGAATGTCCGTAACAATACAGGCCACTTTACAAGCCATTGCTTCCCGCAAGCTTCGGGGGGAAGCGTCCCGGGTGGAAGGACAGATGCAGACATCTTTTCCAGGCAGATAATGAATGGCATCCTTGTGTTGGCCCAATAGATGAATCTGGGGAGCAGCCGGGCCCTGTTGGGCCAATTCAAGGTCAGCGTTGTCGTAGTCTCCCAAATGGATTAAGTGTATATTGGAACCGTGGAGTAAGTGCATGCCTTCAATTAAAATCCGCAATCCTTTGAAGGGACGGTTTTTTGTGTTGGCCAGGCAAATGACTTGAAAGGCATCTTCCGGAATCCCCTCCGCTTTTTTGGGGTGGGCGAACACATCATCCATCCATTTTACATCATAAGGTTTAGGGTTAATTGTCATTTTCTTTTCCGGAATATAACGGGATAATTGTTCTTTTATGTCGGCCGTTGCGCACATGACATGGGAGATACAAGGATTCAGAATACCCAGGTAGTAGGTCAGGTCGCTTCGGCGTATTTTTGCCTGTGTGCCCCGGTAGCCGACTACTTTGGCTTTTGTGAAATAGGATGCGAACAGGGCGATGGATAAATCAGCGCTGTTCAGGGCGTAAATCACATCAATATCATATTGTTTGATGATCGCCCGCACGGCCTTTATGGCCGACCATTTGAATTTACTACGGAAATGCGGGATTTGTAAAGGAGTACAATCTTGAGGTAAAACTTGTTTTTCTTCTTCAGAGGCATAAGTGACGTAAACATGAAAGCCTTCTTTACTCATGGCCTGGAGCATTCCATAGTTGATAATATCTATAGAATGAGAAACACAAAGTAGGTTCATATGATATTTTAGGATTAATCAGTATTTTGTTTGAGTAGACAAAGTTCAATAAAATTTTTTAAAAAGCAATGCCTGGCGAATATATATCTTTATTGACTGATTTAATAGGCTAAATTGCTATCTTTGTGAAATAAAACAAATGAGGATGGAATTATCTATTATTGTCGCAGCCGCAGAAAATAACGTGATAGGCCGTGAAAACGGTTTGATATGGCATTTGTCGGCTGATTTAAAACGGTTTAAGGTTTTAACGACCGGATATACTATTTTGATGGGAAGAAAGACTTTCGAATCTATCGGACGTTCGTTGCCCGGCCGGCGCAATGTGGTTATCTCCCGTAATGCTGCTTTTAGACCGGCCGGCGTTGAGGTGGCAGGCAGTCCGGCGGAAGCCATGGAGAAGTTAAAGGAAGAGGAAAAAGTGTTTGTTATCGGGGGCGGAACGATTTACCGGGAATTTTGGGATAAAGCTGACACCCTGTATTTAACGAGAGTGGGAGTAAGTCCCGAAGGCGATACTTTTATTCCGGAGATTCTCCCTTCCCAGTGGGATTTGCTGGACCGGGAAGATTTTGAGGCTGACGGGAAGAATGAGTATGCTTATTCTTTTTTGGATTACCGGCGGAGAAGATAGTTCTTTATGTCCGTAAGTCCGGGTCTATGTCTTCCGGATTGACCCGGCTTTCCCAGATTTTAGCAATGGTGGTGAATTTATAGAATGCATCCATTCCGGCATTCACCAACCCGGCTTTCCCGTCTTTGAATCCGCCTTTTAAAATATAAGCTTTAAAAAAGCGGTAGGCAGGTGCATAGAATATCGCCCCAAGAGGAAAGTTGTGATTTGCCCTTTTCGTGATTTCCTTTGTCGTATAGGTATTTAATTTGGTCAGTCGGAGTTCCAACGGATTGTTGATTAAATGGATGAAAGCCAAATCTTTTCTTTGTTTGGGTATACGGATAGTCTTTCCCTGTACATTGGGGACGGAATGGACGTAGGGAGGCCAGTAGCTACCTTCTTTCCGGAAAAAACGCAGGATGTAATCCGGATAATCACCGTGCATGAATCTCCCCATCAGATAGTTTTTGCGGGGAATCCAAATGCCGTTCAATGTGTCCGGGGATTGGATAAATTCGTATAAATATTTCCTCAATGCGTCCGGAACGATTTCGTCTGAGTCAACCACCAACACCCATTCATGACTGGCTGCCTGTATGGCAAAGTTTCGGGCAGGTTCACAATAATTGGTTTTTTCATGAAATACGATTTTGCAGTTGTATCGCTCCGCAATTTCAATGGTTTTGTCCGTGCTATACATATCACAAATCACTATTTCGTCGAATGCTTTGACGGATTGGAGTACCCGCTCCAGAAATTTTTCAGAGTTTAAGGTTTGAATGACGACAGAAATCTTCATGAGTAGCTGGATTGAATCTTTACGCTCGGTAAATATTAAAATCGTCTGCTGTGCGAAGACGATTAAAAATAAAAATGTACGTTTATTCCGGTAACAAATGTAAAGAATCTTTCAGGATAGTGCAAATTTTTATTTTACATATAGTCAATCTTTTATTTATTATAACCGGGCGGGTAGGTCTTCTGTATATCTGACCAAAATAAACGTACCATTAAGTTGGTGGGGAGGCCTGTTGCTGAAATGTATTTTGGTGTCAGAAGGCTGTGGCGGCAGTTGGTTTTAATATAAGGCGGCTTATGAAAATATCGGTGGTAATTCATACTTATAACTCAGAAAAGTTTTTAGAACGGGTATTGAACTCTGTGTCCGGGTTTGATGAAATAGTGATTTGTGATATGTATAGTACGGATAAGACACTTGAGATTGCAAAAAAATACAATACCCGGATTATTTTCCACGAACCATGCAATCCTCCGGAGCCGGCTCGTAATTTTGCCATCCATTCCGCAACCTGGGAATGGGTGTTGGTTGTGGATTCGGATGAGGTTGTTCCGTTGGCTTTAAAACAGTATTTATATGCTTATATTCGGCAGAGCAATCCTCCGGAGGGTTTGTGGATTCCCCGCAAAAACTATCTGATGGGGAGATTTATGCACGGTGATTATCCGGATTATATCCTGCGTTTTTTCCGGAAAGAAGGTGCCTATTGGCCTCCTTATGTGCATACAGTTCCTCAGTTAGCGGGAAAAACAGTAAAGATACCCAAACAACGAAAAGATTTGGCTTTTGTCCATTTGATCAATAATCCTCTGAATCTGAAATGGAGAAAACTAAATGCCTATACTGATAATGAAGTGTTGAAGCGTTCGGGAAAATCTTACAGTTATTGGTCTTTGTTTTATGCTCCGGCTTATCGTTTTATAAAAGCTTATATTTTAAAAGGAGGGTTTAGGGATGGCAAGGCCGGATTGGTGAATGCCGGAATGGAAGCTTTCTATAAATTCACTACCATTGCTAAAATCTGGGAGAGCCGCGTAAAACCGGAAGATGTGGATCCGCAATTAAAAGGATAACCAGGTGAAAAGTTTTTTCCTGAATCTTTTTACCCGTTTTTTCCTGCGGTCCCTTTGGAGAGACAAGCGGTTGTAATGTAAGGTTTGTTTGATGCATTCTTCCGGGGAAAAACCGCGTTTCCGGGCGTATTCCCTGGCCAGGAAGACATATAATTCCTGATTCTCAAACATCCTTTTCAGGTTGCGGCATCCCTCTTTTAGATTCATGGGTTTGAATTTCATCCGGTTGATATCCACTAATGAAAAACGGTATTGTTCCTGATTCCGGCCTATCAACACGTTGCCGGGAGAGTAATCATTGTGACAAATGCCGTTTTCATGCAGGTCTGCCGTGTATTGGGCAAATGCTTTTATTAAAGGTTCATTTCCTGTTAGCGGACCGAAATAATAGTCTCTCATTTCCTGCCGGAAGGAACTTTGCAGGCTGATGTAGTAACTCCAGTGCAGAAGCCCCCCCCGGTATTGTTCGATGTAAGCAATGGAATGGGGAGTTTCAAATCCCCGGCGAAGCACTTCCAGAGCGTTAAGATATGCTTTGGAGGCTTTGGAAGCCCGGAAAAAAGTATAAATAATACGGTTGAAAAAGAAAGGTACCCGGAAACGTTTCACATTAATATCCAAGCCATTTACGTGAAATACTTTAATCGTATTCCGCCGGTCCTGAAGCACTTCTCCTTCCTTGGAGAAACGTTGGGGCAATTCTTCAACGAACTGGCGCAGATGCTCAAACTGGGGATGCAATATGAGTTTCATCGGATTAAAGGAGATTAGTTCTTTCGGATTTTACCGAATTTTTTAATACTGGTATATTTTCTCCATAAATTGAGTGGACGTTTCTGCGGGACTCCTTTGCGGGCAATATAATCTGCGGCAGCGGCCAGCATGCGTTGGCAGACTTTACCGTCCAGATAAGGGTCGTAGTTATCGATAATCCATTGGCGTTTCTGCAAGGAGCTATCGTCGTGGAGTGCCTGTTCATAAGCAGAAGACAGGTCTTCTGCTTTCTGGATATCGATCCAGTATATATCTTTAGCTACGGTTTTATAGGTGATTACCGGTTTGTCCAGCAGTAAGAATTCGTATACCGTAGAAGAGGTGTCGCTGAGCATGACGTCCGACATCAGTTCGTATTTGGTGATATCGTGGTCTTCTATCCAGACTACGTTTGGCTGCTGCTGAGCCCAAAGGCGGTATTCCTCTTTCCATTCATCTTTGGTTAGAGGATGGAATTTCAGCAAGAGAAGAATGTTTTTTTCTTTTACCAATTGTTCCAACCCTGCTTTTAAATGGGGAAGGGAGGTCAGGGATGGGGAAAAGGTTGGTGCATACAATACCATTTTTTCCCGTTGGTATTGTTCCAGTAAGGCTTTTTTTTCTGCATCAAAAGCGTGTAAATGATGAAAAATCCAGTCCTGGCGGGGCCATCCGGTTTCTGTCACTTCGAAGTCTTTGTATTTTCGGGATAGGGCCGAAAAAACTTTGGTGAAGAAAGGGCCTTGCGTAAAATAAGCATCGAAATACCTGCGGATGATCCAGTGGTCTTTTTTCTCTGCGGCGTAGCCGTGAAAGATTTGGATTTTTACCCCTGGCAGGTAGTAAGGAACGATGTTACAGGGTACAAATATAACTTCCGGCCTGTAATCGTAAATATCCTGTATATTATTGGTCCAGTTGACCTGGTCTTTTAAGGGAAAATCAGGAATGTTTTTTTTATGCACGTACCACAATATCCCGTGTCCTCCTTGACGGTCTGCTTCTTCCTGAATAGGATGTAAGATGTGGATGGCATATTTTTGTTCGCAAAAAAGTATTATTTTCATTTTTCAGGTGTTGAATTGGTGTTGTCTTTTCCTGTCCAATCCCGTTGTTCCCGTTCGAGATTTGCCAAAATAATAGCGTTTGCGTTATCGATAATTGTTTTTTTGATTGAGGTTGTACTGATGCCTCCGGTATAAGGCAGGTATACCACTTGTTTGTCCGGTTGGGATTTCATCCATTCCAATCCTTCCAGGTATTTGTTTTTCCAGTCATCTCCGATTGTGACGATGTCGACATCGAATTCTTTTAGTTGACGGATATCTGTCAGGATTTCCTGGGGCACCACTTTTGAAACTACGCCAATGGCTTCAATGATGCGCATTCGTTCCTCAAACGGAATAATGGGTTTTATACCTTTATAACTGTATATCAGTTCGTCGGTACTGACTCCAACGATTAATTTATCTCCTAAAGCTGCTGATTTTTCCAGAATATTCAGATGGCCTATATGAAATAGGTCCCATGTACCTGAGGTATAGACAATAATTTCTTTTTTTTTCATAGAGTATTTTCTATGTTTTTGATGGATTTAGCTAACATGTCGCAGTCTTCCGGAGTTTGACAGCCCAGATGAGAGACCCTTAAAAAGTTATTGATCCCCCCCGGCATAACAAAGATTTCTTTTTTCAGTAATTCCTTAAAAATGGCATAACCGTCTTTTTTTACATAAAATCCGGTGATGCAGTTTGAAGGTGTTTCTGCTGGTATTTGCCAATTGTTTTCTTTACATCGCTGTCTGAAATGTAAGGCGTTTTCCCGTATTTTTTGTAAAATGGGGGCTATTCCGTTTTTTTGAATCATTTTCAGCCGGGCATGTAATTGAAGAAATATGGTGGTTGCCGGGCTATAAGGTGTTTGACCGCGTACCAGATTTTTCAGGTTTTCCTCAAAATCCAGATAGAAATTCAGGTGTTTGAATTCCTGTTCTGATATTTTTGAAGACAGGATGATAAATGATAATCCCGGGGGGATGTTTAGTCCTTTCTGGCTGCTGATGATGGTCATGTCAACTCCTGACCGGGACATATTATAAGAATCAGCCAAAAAGGAGCTGATGGCATCTACGACCAGTGTGATGTTGTATTTTTTACATAGCCGGGATATTTCATCAATGTTGAATAATTCCCCGGAAGAAGTTTCGTGATGTTGGCATAACAGCACGTCCGGCTGTGAGGTTTGCATCATTTTTTCTAATGCTTCGTAGTCGATGTCTTTAGCGAACGGAACTTCAAAAACATCACAGGGGACGTGGTAATACTTGCATAAAGAGTGCCACCTGTGTCCGAAAGAGCCTCCTGCAATAGCGAGTGCTTTTTTTCTTGTAGAGACATAACAGGCGACAGTTGCGTCCATGGCAGCCGTTCCTGAGGCGGTGTAAAAAATAACACGCCCACCGGGACATCCCATCAGCTCCAACATGATTTGTTCACATTCTTTAACTATGGCTGAAAAAGCTTCGGTCCGCATATAAGGAATCTGGCGAGCCCCGATTTCTAATATTTCCGGCTCTATATTACCGGGAAATACAAATGACTTCATTCGTAAATAATTATGAACTATAATTTTTTTCAGTACAAAAATAGAAAATATTATGAAGAGAAAGCAATGTTTTCTGTTTTAATCGGCATTCATGGGTGAAAACAACAGTAGGGAAGTAAAAATATTGAATTTCAAAGATGTGTGAGATTAAAATTTGCCATATATATAAAGATTCTTTAATTTTGTCCGTTGTGCTATTATAAAGCTGGTGTCTGGTTAATGTATCCGGTATAATTACTTTGATAAATTGTAGTTGAAAACGGAAGATGTTATTTAATTCGATAGAATTTCTGTTTTTTTTGCCTTTGGTGTTTTGCTGTTATTGGATGTTGTCTGGATCCAGGCAGTGGCAGAATCTGTTTGTTGTTGCGGCCAGTTATCTTTTTTACGGTTGGTGGGATTTGCGTTTTTTGCTTTTGATAGCCTTCACCTCATTTTGTAGTTACTGGAGCGGAATATTACTGCAGAAAAATGATGGGAACCGCCGGGTTCAGAAATGGATTAGTGCAGGCAATATCTCACTTAATCTTTTCATTCTCGGACTTTTTAAATATTTTAATTTTTTTTCGGAAAATCTGGCCGCTTTGTTCAGGTCTCTGGGGTATGAGCCTGATTGGGTTATGCTGGATGTCCTTTTGCCTGTCGGCATCAGTTTTTATACTTTTCAGGCGTTGAGTTACACCATAGACGTTTATCAGAAGAGAATCAGTCCTACCTGCGATATTGTTACTTTTTTTGCTTATATCAGTTTTTTCCCTCAACTGGTGGCCGGACCTATTGAAAGAGCCACTAATTTATTGCCTCAGTTTGCGAAGTCCCGGAGTTTTGACTATGGAAAGGCAATGGACGGTATGCGCCAGATTTTGTGGGGATTTTTTAAGAAAGTGGTGGTAGCGGACAATTGTGCTGTGGCTGTCACTGTTATTTTTAATCATTACACACATGAGTCGGGAAGTACGTTGTTGTTAGGTGCTGTTTTGTTTACATTTCAGATTTACGGTGATTTTTCCGGTTATTCCGATATTGCAATCGGTACGGCCCGTCTGTTTGGGATAGATTTGATGAAGAATTTTCATTTCCCTTATTTTTCCCGGGATATTGCGGAGTTTTGGCGGAGGTGGCATATCTCTCTGAACACCTGGTTCAGGGATTATGTCTATATTCCTCTGGGGGGAAGCCGGGGTAAGAAGGGAATGGTGTTCCGCAATACAATGGTTATTTTTTTACTCAGTGGCCTGTGGCATGGGGCCAACTGGACGTTTATCGTCTGGGGGGCATATCATGCGTTTTTGTTTCTGCCCCTTTTGCTGTTGGGAAAAAACAGGAAATATCAGGATACGGTGGCTCGTGGCAGGTTCTGGCCGAATGGAAAAGAAGTGTTGCAGATGGGAGTGACTTTCGGGCTGGTGATGACCGGTTGGGTGATTTTCCGTGCAGAAAATATGACACAGGCCATCGCTTATCTGAGGCGTATGTTCTCGGCTTCTTTGTTTTCCTGGCCGCATTGGGAAGGCTGCGGGATAGCTGCGGGAGGAATTTTAATCTTATTGTTAGTGGAGTGGATACAACGGGATAAAGAACATGCATTGGCCATAGACAGGCAAATTCGTTCGCAGGGTGTGCGCTGGAGCATTTATTATGTGCTTGTTTTACTGATTCTGATGTTTGGGGGGGAATCTGTTGATTTTATTTATTTTCAGTTCTAAAATATGATTTGCAAATTTATAAGGAAAGGGATTGTTTTTATATTGCCATTGACTATATTGCCGGCGATAATCGGTTTGGGTTATTATTTGCACCGTCCGGACAGTCTCAGTCTTCCTGACGCTTCCCGGAAGATTTTGATTTTAGGGGATTCCCATACAGAGTGTGGTATCAATGATTCCCTTTTTTCCAATAGCTTCAATTTTTCAGAAAGCAGTGAATCCTATCTGTTTTGCTATGCTAAGCTGCAGATGCTGACTTCCGGGCAAAAGACTTTTGATACCCTTCTGCTTAGTGTCAATCCCCGGAGTCTTTCGGCCGGTACCCATATCCCCGGAGTGTATAAGTTCAACTCTACCCTTTGCCTGTTGGACTGGAGTACTTTGCAGGATTATCTCGACGAGATGCCTTTGTATATGGCAGGGCGTTTGTTGCGTCCTTTCTGGCAGGAACCTTGTCTGGAAGGAGGTTTTTTGGGGTTGCCCGACTGCAAATTGGCTAAGGATATAGCATCGAGGCAAGGGAAGGATAAAAACAGTTGCATTACCTATCCTTTGCAATTGACCTATCTTCAAAAGATTGTCCGGCTGTGTGAGGAGAAGAATATCCGTTTGTATTTTGTGAATGTTCCTATGTATAATGCCGGCCATTATTTTAATATGGATAATTTTTATCAGTGCATAGACACTAATTTCCGGGAGATTCCTTTTCTGGATTACGGTGATATGCTTTTGCCGGATTCCTGTTTCATGGATGCCGGTCATTTAAACAGGAGGGGGGCTGAAATTTTTTCCCGGATTCTGGAACGGGATTTCCATGAAAAAAGGGAAATGATGGCTGATAATTCCCTGAAATAAGTATATTTGCTCCCCATTCTTGAAATTGAGTAATATTTATGAAAAACATTGAAGTCTGGTTGTTTCTGGTTATAGCTTTTTTTCTGGGGACATGGGGGGCGTTATTTAATGTTGTGCAGACTGTTTTGATTGCGGTCGGACTGGTGTGGAACGTGATAAAATACCGGGATGAGTTTGTCCGGAATTTCAAGTCTGCCCGTTTTTATGTCCTGGTGCCTGTTTTTTATCTTCTTTATTTAGCTGTTCAGACCCTGATTTTGACCAGTAGCGGAAAGTATGTCGGATTTAAACCCGGATACGGTATTTTCGAACCTGAGTTTTTCTTTTTCCTGTTAGGGGTGTTGTATGTCCTTTCGGCTAAACCATTTGTGACCTTACAATTGTTGAAAAAATTTTTGTTGGTATTCGGGCTCAGTGTGTTTTCTTTTAATTTGTTTTTCCTGTTTTATTTGGGTGGGACCGGTTTATTCACCGACACGGTTCAGACGATAGAACATCTTTATCAAAGTCGTTTCGGATTCACGAAGTCATTGTGGGGGGGGAAGGTCTATTTGGATGCTCAGGCTTTGCAGATATATGCTTCGGCTTTGATTGCTTATTTCTTCGGACTTGTGCAAACCAGGCGTATTGAGAAAGGTGTGGCATTTGTGCTGTTTATTATTTTAGTCTGGTTTTTGTCTTTGACGGTGACCAAGAGTTCCATCTTGTCCTTTCTATGTGGTTTTGTGGTGTTGAACCTTTATTTTTTCCGGCGGTTTTCTTTAAAATATCGTTGGAGGTTGTTTGCCTTTTTGTCGGTTATGCTTGTTGGCGCCTTTGTTTTCCGTCCGTCCAGTTTTGATGAGCGTTGGCAGCAAATGCAGAGAGAGATAGAAGATGTGAGGGAGGAAAGGCTGGCCTCGGGAAGTTCTATTGTCCCCCGTTTTGTTTTTTATAAAGCATGTTTTGAGCACTTTGACGAATATGCCTTGGGAGGGCTGGGAGTATATACTAATTCTGTTTCCAAACAATGGTACCTGAATTCCGGGAATGTAGTGGTTGCAGGTTTAACCCATAGCCATAACTCTTATCTGCAATATTGGATGTTGGGTGGAATTGCCGGGTTGTGTTATATTCTGAGTTGGTTTATAAGGCCTTTTGCCCGTATGGTCCGGAAACGGCAATATGCTTTTTTGCCTTTGTCTGTTATGCTGGCCTTTTTTATTGATGCAAATTTCGAGGTCTTGCTGATTGTCAGTGATGCCGTTCCTGTGGTTTTGTTCTTTTTGGCGATGTTTTACCTGTATGGGGATCAATTTTATGCTTTGGAGGATTCTCCGTTTAAGGAGCAATCTGCTTAGCTAATAGTTGCCGGATATTTTCCAGGATCAGTTCCGGCGTGATATTCCGGATGTAATCTTCTTCCCGGATCAGATTGTTTTCCACTTTAAGAATATGGCCGAAATTCACTTTGGGCATAATGGTTGAGGTGGGACTGGTGGAAAGTCCCATTAAAGCGATGAAAGGAGTCCCTACGGCTGCTGCGATGTGCAGGGCACTTGAATCAATTGTGACCAGCACGTCCACATTAGAAATCGTGTTGATAAATTCCTCGACTGTAGTATTCGCTGTCAGATTAATGATATTGCTGATCCGGGCTTCTGCTATGTATCGGGTGTGTTGGATGTTATCGTCGGCATCTCCGATAAGTACCAGATTATATCCGTTTTCATTCAGCAACCGGAGCAATTGAACGGATTGTTCCGGACGGTAGTGGCGGTAACCTTTATTTTCGCCTCCCAGATAGAGACCGATAGTGGGCTGGGCATTGGAAAAATGAAAGGTGGCTTTTCCGGTATGCGGAAGGGAAAGGGGGGGGAGGGTTACATATTTATTCCCGATAAATTCGTTGAACAGGGAAGCATAACGATTGATGTAATGCTTTTGGTAATTGAGTTTCGGACTGAAATCAAGTAACAGGCTTCTGCCTTCTTTCCGGTAACCGATATTGATTTTTACTTTTCCCAGTTTGAACAGTACGGCTGAAATGAAGGTATTGACAAAAATGATGCCTAAATCTCCTCGGTATTTACGCAATTCTTTGATGATGGAAAAATAAGTGGACAATTTTCTCTTTTTTTTCGAAGAGAAAGTGATAAATCCGCTTACTTGTTTATCATATTTGAAAATATCTTTCACAAATTCCGGACCGACGATAATCAATTCTGCATCCGGATATTCTTTCTTTACTAATTCCAGACAAGGAGTTATATTTACCGTATCTCCGATAAAATTCGGAGTCCTGACAATAATTCTTTTCATTACCTGATTAGCCTTACACACCTTTTTTCAACAATCGCTTGAATTAAAATTTATCTGCTCAATATTCAAACAAATTTAAAAAATTCCCGTTTTAAAAAGCTTAATCATCACTCCAAAATTATTTTTGTATATATCCCCACGGTCAAAACCGATATTTAATGCGGTCCGGAAGGGTAGATGCCAATCCGGGGCAGTGAGTTCCAGGCCAAGACTGAATTGGGGTTTGGAGGTCGGGCGGTTGTTTTCATCCCGGAAAGCATGGGAATGGGTCCCGTAGTTCAGGGAGTAACTCATTCGCAGCTTGTATTGGATTGCCTGCGGTAGTTCACCGCAGATTCCCAGGTGGTGGGCGTAAAAGCGGTTGTTTAGAATACCGATGGTGATTCCCTCTTCGTTTTCAGGCCTGGGAATGAAAAATGGGGAGCCGATGACATGGCCGAAAAAAGTCCAGCCGGATTGATATATCCCGTTATTAAAATAGTTGTCATTTCCTCCCACTATTTCACCGCTGACCGGGTCGTTGTGATAGGGGCCGCTTTGGCATTTGGTGTAATAAAACTCGTAGAGGATGCTTTTTAGCCACTTTTGTTTTTTGGTGCGGGTAAAGTAAAAACCATAAAGCCCGTCGGGACGGTTCCTGAATTTTTCGCCGGAACCGTCTTCAAAGATGTGGTTATAATAAAATTCTGCCGCCCAGTTTTCGTTGTGGTATTTGAATTTTGCGAAATGCATCCCGATGTGATTCCCTAATTTATTAATTTCATTTTCCGGGGCGTCCTCTCCTCCTTCTTTGACTAATACCACCCGGAGATAGTCCTTGAATGAAGCAGGTAATTTCCCGTATTTGGTTGTGGTTCCGGCCCACTGTGCATAATGGTCCAGACCGGCTTCAAAACTGAAACAGGGGGTGATTGTAAATTTAATATCCAGCATTTTGTGGTGTAGACGGGTGCGTTTGCCTGCATATCGTTTGTCTGTCATCATGTATTCTTCATACTGTCCTTTAAAAGATATCCATTTGCCTATCCACGGTAATTTAATGAAATCCCAGGTGCTTAGGCTGATTCCGGGAAGGTTCCGGCTGTTGGTGGAATAGAGCATATTTCCATTCGTGGCGGACAAGCCCTCGTATTCCGTGTCCGGAGCGATGAGTCCCAAGGTTAATACCAGGTTTTGCCAGCGAAGTCTGCCATAGAGTTGATTGACGAACAAGCGGTTGTCTTCTCCTTTTTCCAATGAGCCTGTGCCTTCTGCTCCGAAAGAAAAGTCGAAAGCCCGGGTGTTGCTTTTGCTGAAAGGCGTTGAGAGACCGGCAGTACCCCAGAGATAAGTGTTTCCTGTTATTTTCCCGTAGGTGTTGGTATGTAACCAGAAAGGGAGTTTGCCGGCCGGCAGGGCGCCCCCGGTTTCTGCTTTATAGGTCAGGGTATGTTTTTGAGAAAAAACAGGAAAAAACCACAGGAGGAAGAAAAAGAAAAGAAGGAGTTGTTTCATTGCCATTATTTTAAGAGTTGCTCCAGTAGGGTCAGGTCTTCCGGATAGGTAAATTTGATATTGCTGTTTTCGCCTTTAACAATTTTGATTTTTTCCTGGGGTAAATATTTGTGGATGACGCTGCAATCGTCGGTTGTGATGAAATGAGGATCCGAAAGGGCTTTGGCATAGGCCTGGCGTAAGGTTTGCAAATGAAACCCCTGTGGGGTCTGCACCTGATATAAGTATTTCCTTTCCGGAATGGCCGTGATAAAAGTGTGGCCCGGGTCGGTTTGTATGATGGTGTCCGTCGCCGGGATAGCAACATTTACCGCAGCGTATTCCTTCAGATTTTCCGCTACTTCTTGAATGATACGGGGAGAAACGGCCGGCCGGACTGCATCGTGGATGAGGATGTTGCAATCTGTGGTTTTGTAGTTTTCCAGGGCACAAAGTACTGAATCGTAACGTTCTTTTCCTCCTGCAATGATGTGCCTGACTTTTTGAAAGTGTGAGGAAACAATAATGTTTCTGCATTCTTCCAGCCAGGAAGCATGGACAACAACAATGATTTCGTCAATACAGGCCAAAGACTCGAATTTGTTGAGACTATGTTCTAAGATGGTTTTCCCGTTGATTTTTAAAAACTGTTTGGGAATGGATCCTCCGACCCTTCGCCCGGACCCTCCGGCGAGAATAATGGCAATATTTTGCATAGGAATCACACTCGTCATATAACTGAATACAAAGGTAATATTTTTTAATAATATTCGTAATAATCTGGTGGAAAGCAGTATTTTTGCAAAGTTGTCCGATGGTTTGCAGGGAGCATTTGCAAACACTCCCGATGAAGGCTGCGGGCTTGTAAAATAAGAAAAAATGATGCGAAAAATTTTAGTGACCGGTGGCGCGGGATTTATTGGTTCCAACCTGTGTGAGTCCTTATTGGAATCCGGAGAGGAAGTCAGATGCCTGGATAACTTTGCTACGGGGAAGTTTGAGAATATCGAAGCTTTGTTGAGAAAGTTTCCGGGGCAGTTTAAACTGATTGTGGGGGATATTCGCAATCCGGAAGATTGCCGGAAGGCCGTGGAAGGGATGGAATACGTGTTCCATGAAGCTGCTTTGGGTTCTGTGCCTCGTTCTATTCATGACCCTCAGACGACCAATGAGGTGAATATTTCCGGTTTCCTGAATATGTTGGTTGCGGCCCGTGATTGTGGTGTGAAAAGGTTTGTGTATGCGGCCAGTTCTTCTACCTATGGAGATTCCCAGGGCTTGCCGAAGGTGGAGGAAGTGATCGGGAAACCTTTATCTCCGTATGCTATCACTAAGTATGTGAATGAATTATATGCCGATGTGTTTGCCCGGACTTATGGTATGGAGTGTATCGGACTGAGATATTTTAATGTTTTCGGGCGCAAACAATCGCCGGACGGGGCTTATGCTGCTGTCATTCCTAAGTTTGTGTTGCAATTGATGAAGCATGAATCGCCTTTGATTAACGGCGACGGGGAGTATTCCAGGGATTTTACTTATATAGATAATGTTTTGCAAATGAACCGGCTGGCAATGGAGACAACGAATCCGCTGGCTTTAAATACGGTTTATAATACGGCTTACGGGGAAAATACTACTTTGAATCAGTTGGTGGGTTATTTGAAAGAATTGCTGAGCCGATATGATCCGGAGATTGCCCGTATAGAAGTTTTGCATGGACCGACCCGAAAAGGGGATATTCCTCATTCGCTGGCTTCGATAGAAAAAGCCAGAAGACTGCTGGGCTATGCTCCTCTTTTTAATATCCGGAAAGGCCTGGAGGAAGCGGTGGAATGGTATTGGGAAAATTTGAAAAGTTGCAATTAAACCGAAAATGATGAAAGATATTAAAATTGCTGTAATTGGTCTGGGATATGTAGGGCTGCCGTTGGCGCGGCTTTTTGCAACAAAGTATGCCGTTGTGGGATTTGACGTAAAAAAAGAACGGGTGGAAGAATTGAGAAGAGGAGAAGATTCTACGTTGGAGGTACTGCCCGAAGTGCTGAAGGGGGTATTGAGGCAGTCTGTTCCCGGTAAAACCGAACGCGGCCTTTATTTTACCTGTGATGTGGCGGATATGAAGGAGTGTAATTATTATGTGATTACAGTCCCGACACCGGTGGATAAGCATAACCGGCCGGATTTGACGCCTTTGATGAAGGCCAGTGAAACGGTAGGCCAGGTCATTGGCAGGGGAGACATTGTCATTTATGAATCTACTGTTTATCCCGGAGCAACGGAAGAAGAGTGTATTCCGGTCATTGCCCGTACTTCGGGATTGGTTTTTAACCGGGATTTTTTTGCCGGATATTCGCCTGAGAGGATTAATCCGGGAGATAAGGAACATACGGTAGAGAAAATTAAAAAAGTGACCTCTGGCTCTACTCCGGAAGTCGGCCGGCAGGTGGACGAATTATACCGCTCGGTGATTGTTGCCGGCACCCATCTGGCACCTTCCATAAAAGTGGCGGAAGCGGCTAAGGTGATTGAAAATTCGCAACGCGACATCAACATTGCTTTTGTGAATGAATTGGCAAAAATATTCAATTTGATGGGGATAGATACGGCGGAGGTTTTAAAGGCTGCTTCAACCAAATGGAATTTTTTGTCTTTTTCTCCGGGCTTGGTCGGAGGGCATTGTATCGGGGTGGACCCTTATTATTTGGCCCAGAAAGCCCAGGAGTATGGTTACCATCCGGAAATTATTCTGGCTGGTCGCCGGATGAATGACGGAATGGGGGAATATGTGGCCAAACAGGCTTTGAAATGTATGATCCGCAAAGGGTTGTGTATTAAGGAATCCAAAGTATTGATCCTGGGAATCACCTTTAAGGAAAATTGTCCGGATGTCCGGAATACTAAAGTGGTGGATATTGTGCGGGCTTTACAGGAATTTGATTTACAGGTGGATATTTACGATCCCTGGGCTTCTGCGGAGGAAGTGAAAAAAGCGTATGGTTTGGACATTTATACCACCTTGCCCGACGGGACATACGAGGCGGTGATTTTAGCCGTAGCCCATCAGGAATTTGGAAAATTGAACCTGCGACAACTTTGTAAACCTTCCGGTATTATTTATGACGTAAAAAATGTGGCCTGTGAGCAGGTGGAAGGAAAGTTATAATCAGCAGATGTTGTTTTACTTTTCAGGTAAAACAACATCTGCCGGGATTTAAAAACCCCGATTTTTTACCGGCCCGTTTGCTGAGGACGGGCAGGCCGGGTGTCTAAAACAAAGTCCAGTTCTCCGCCTTTCATGATCTCTTCATGGGTAATCCAGGTCCGTTCCAGTTTTTCGCCGTTCAGGTACACTTCTTTCACGTAGATGTGTTTTTCGCTGTCTTTATTGGCTGTTATTGTGAACTTCTTTTCCGGTCCGACCTTTAAAGTGATTTTGTGGAACCGGGGACACCCTAACTGGTATTTCCCTTCTGCCGGATTGACAGGATAGAATCCCATGGCTGAGAAGACATACCAGGCGGACATTTGTCCGCAATCTTCATTGCCGCACAGGCCGTCCGGTGTATTTTTATAAAGGTTGCTCAGAATCTCGTTGACGTAAAACTGGGTTTTTTCCGGTTGTCCGGTATAATTGTAAAGATAGGCAATGTGGTGTGAGGGTTCGTTGCCATGGGCATACTGACCGATAAAACCGCTGATGTCAGGAGAAGCGTCTTCGCCTTCCAACGCTGCTTCCAGGGTAAATAGGCTGTCCAGTTTACAGGAGAAAGCTTCTTTGCCGTTGTGGAGGGCTATTAACCCTTCGACATCGTGAGGGACAAACCAGGAGTACTGCCAGGCGTTCCCTTCGGTGTATTCATCGTCCCGGTGTTTGGAATAAAGGGGAGAAAAAGGTTGCTTCCATTCACCATCGGCGGATTTTCCCCGCATGAAACCGGTGGAGGGATCAAATAAATGAGCATAATTGCGTGAAGCTCCTGAGAAAAAGAGATAGTCTTCTTCTTTCCCCAAGGCTTTGGCCATTTGGGCTACACACCAGTCGTCGTAAGCATATTCCAAGGTTTTGGAAACCGATTCATTTTCTGTCTCGAAGGGGATATAATGATAGCGGCGGTAAGCATCCATGCCGGCTTTGGGGGCTAATACCGTTTTTTTCATGGCTTCGTAGGCTTTCTCGCCGTCAAAGTTCCGGATTCCTTTCAACCAGGCTTCTGCAATCACTGCAACGGCATGATTGCCAATCATACAGTTGGTTTCGTTTCCTGCCAGTTCCCATACCGGTAATAGTCCGTAGGAATCGTAATGTTTGAGTAAAGAATTAACCATGTCACCGACCCTTTTTTTCTGGGTGAGGGTGAAAAGCGGATGGATAGCCCGATAGGTATCCCATAGAGAAAAGACGGTATACTGGGCATGTTTCTTTACGCTGTGAATTTCTCCGTCCGGTCCTTTGTAGTTCCCGTTTACATCTGAAAAGAGGTAGGGGGCTGTATAAGCATGGTAAAGTGCCGTATAAAATATTTTCAGGTCGTCTTCATTGTGCCCTTCGGCTTTGATTTTCTGAAGCTGGCGTTTCCATGCCTGTTTGGCATCCCTTTTTACTTTGTCAAAACTCCAGTGGGAGAGTTCTTTTTCCAAATTAGCCGCAGCTCCGTCCGTATTGGCTGAAGAGATACTTACTTTGGCAAGGATTTTATTGGTATGCTTGCCGAAATCAATCCAGGCATAACATTTGGGTCCTTTATATTTTTGTCCGTTTTCCAGGGGAATGAATTTTTCCTCGCCGACGTATATTTGACAATCCTGTGAAAATTCAATCGTAAAATAAACACGCTGGTCGTTGGCCCATCCTCTTGATTTCCGGTAGCCTTCCAGCATGCGGTTGTTGATTTTCCGGAGGCTTGTTTCCGTAGTATTGTCCCAGTTGCGTGCTGTTCCTAAGTCCAGGGTGAGGGCATAGCGGCTGTCGGCCGGGTATTGGTAATACAGGATGCCGCAACGGTCTGTCACGGAAAGTTCTGTCTTTATGCCATTGCGGAATACCACACTGTAATAACCGGGCTCTGCCTGTTCATCGGCATGCGAAAATAAGGCATAGCCGGAGCGGATGTACTCCTCGGGTATGGCATTGCTGTCCGGGGAGGTAACCACCGGAAGGAACCGGATATCCTGCAGGTCCCCGATGCCTGTTCCGCTTAAGTGGGTCAGTGAAAAGGAAGCGATGATGCTGTCGGAATAATGGTAACCGGAACACCAGTCCCATCCGCTGCGCGGATTGTCCGGGCTGAGTTGTATACCTCCGAAAGGACGGATTGCACCGGGAAAGCAATGTCCGTGTTCGGCTGTTCCGATAAACGGATTGACATACTCTGTGATTTTTAGTTCCTTTTCCTTAGGGTGGCAACTGAAAATAGAAAGGATAAAAAATAGGCTTAAAAAGATTCTCATATCGGATAAAAAGATAAAATGTCATTCCGGATGAAAATCACATTCATCCGGAATGACATTGGGGGGTAAGAAAGTTTATTTCTCCAGTTCTTTCCACACTAATGCGGCAGCTCCGTAAATGGCCACATTTTTAGTCAGTTGGGAAGGTAATAATTTCACTTTGTTACTGAACATTTTTAACATATTCATTTCCATGTGTTCTTTCGTAGGACCAAAGAGCAGGTCGCCGGCTTTAGTCAGTCCTCCCATGAGGAATATGGCTTCCGGGCTGGTAATAGCCACTACATTTGCCAATGCCTCGCCCAGCATTTTTGCCGTGTATTTGAAAGTATTGATAGCAATCATATCGCCTTTTAAGGCAGCCTCACAGATGGTTTTGGAGGTCATTTCATTAAAGGGGATGGCTCTCAGTTCGCTGGGGTAATTGTATTTGGCCATCATTTTATAGGCAGTCCGCTTCACGCCGGTGGCTGAAACGTAGGTTTCGAGACAGCCATTCCGTCCGCAACCGCATTGCCGGCCATTGGGAGATACAATGATATGGCCCAGTTCCCCGGCGAAACCGTCGTGGCCGTAAATTAATTCTCCGTTGGAGACAAAACCGCTGCCCACACCGGTTCCTAAAGTAACCATAACGAAGTTTTTCATTCCTTTGGCACCTCCGTAAATCATCTCCCCGATAGTAGCTGCGTTGGCATCATTCGTCAGGTATACCGGAAGATGAGGATAGAATTCTTTCATTAAATCGCAAAAAGGAATGACTCCCGGCCACCTCAGGTTGGAGGCATGCTCTATGGTGCCTTGTAAATAATTGCCGCAAGGAGCGCCGATACCGATTCCTGTTAATTCCACTTCATTACGGATGGTGTCCAATACTTTCTCAATCTCCATGTGGAGTTCTTTGAGATAGTCATTTATATCTTCATGATTGTTGGTGGAAATGTTTCCTTCGGCCATGTAATTTCCTTCTTTGTCAATAAAGCCGAAAGCTGTATTTGTTCCTCCGATATCTATTCCTAAGGCAACTTGTTTTTTCATGCTGTATTTTAATTGGATTAATGAATGCTTTGAATTTCGAGTTAAAGATAGCAAAAAAATAAGAGACCATCACTGATCTCTTATTTTTTACTAACTACTAACCTAAACATACAAACTTATGAAAAAAATGTCCTCATTCAGACAATACAAATGTAAGATGAATTTTAGGGATTTATAGTTAAGGTATAGTTAAATCTTGACGGGAAAAACGAAGGATATGCGCTTTACTTCTTAATAATTTATAAAATCATAAATAAAGATAAAATTCATGTGTCAGCCTGATATACTCTTCACTGTACTGATGACGGCTGAGTTCTATGGTCAGGTGGTCTTCCGTTGGCGTATCCACAGGTTTCCGGCCTAAACGCAGCAGGCATCGTTTCGGAGGTTTTCCGGGAATCGGGTGTACCCGCGTGATGTGTTGTGCATAGAGACCGGCATTTCCGGCCTGTCGGAGGAATAACTCTTCATTTTCCGCCGGGAGGATGACACAGAGGTTTCCTGCGGGGGCTAACAGACGGGAAGCGTGTTTCAGTAATTCTTCATGTGGCAGGCTGTCGGTGTGGCGTGCGAGTGTACGGCCCCGGTCGGGAGTTTTGGTCGAGTTGATGAAAAAAGGAGGATTACATACGATACAGTCGTAAAGATGGGGAGGGGAGAAGGTCTGGAGGGCGGACTCCCAAACCTGTATGCGTTCTTTCCAGCGGCTTGCCCGGATATTTTCAATAGCTTGCCGGCAGGCGTCCGGTTCGATTTCTATGGCATCAATCCGGGCCAAGGGATTCCGTTGCGCACTCATCAGGGCAATCACTCCTGTTCCGGTCCCTGCATCCAAAATTGTAAGTGCTTTTTCTGTGGCGGCCCATGCGCCCAACAATACACCATCCGTTCCGACTTTCATGGGAGTGCGGTCCTGACGGATGGTGAATTGTTTGAATTGAAACATGTTTCCGGACTTTATTTGTCTTCTTCTTCAAAATGAAGGAGACCTTTGTCCGATAAGAGGTTGTACCACTGTATGATTTTTTTCATGTCCGATACGTATACCCGGTCCTGGTCGTATTCGGGAACGATTTCACTGAAATAAGAGATTATTTTTTCAGTAGCGTCCTTATGGCTCAGGCAGGCTTTCCCTCCTTCTTTGGTGTGGATGCGTCTGAACACTTCTTTCAGGGGCAAGTCTTCTCCTTCCGTATAAATGGAAATATCTTCCAGCGCAATGATTTTAGCGTTGGAATAGGCCGGGAAGCGTTTCCCGTCAATAAGCGATTCTACAATGATGGCATTGGAGGAATTACTGATCAGTTTTTGCAAACCGGGTTTTCCTGATATGGATAAAATCTCTTTTAACATAATTCTCTGTTTGAAATTTTACAAATGAGCTGCAAAACTAAGGTAATTTATTGAAAATTGAAAATATTTCGGATTAAACCATCCCTCTCTGTTTTTTGATTTTTTCGTAGGCGACGTTGATTTGGGTAAATTTTTCTTCTGCCGCTTTCCGGATGTCTTCCCCTAAGTGCCCGACTTTGTCCGGATGGTTTTCTATGGCCATTTTGCGGTAGGCTTTTTTCACTTCTTCGTTGGTGGCCGTACTGGTGATTTCCAGGATTTGGTAGGCAGATTCGAGGTCGTCGTAGTACATGGATCTGACCGACAGAAAGGTTGTTTTTCCGATGCCGAGCTGGTCCGAAATATTTTCCAGGAGCCGGATTTCCAGGTCGCTCACTTTTCCGTCGGCTTTGGCTATACCGAATAAGAAGTATAGGAGTTGTGTTTTGGCCGGCATGTCCATGTGGTAACGGATCTGTGCGCAAACCTCCGATACGGGTATTTCGCGGCTGCTGAGTTCTTTGATCATGCCCATTGCTTCCCGGGTGGCTTCTATGCCGAAATTGTGTTTCAGAAATTCTTTGACATAGTTCAGTTCCGAACGCATCATATTGCCGTCGGCTTTCATCACGGAGGTTGCCAGCACGGTCAGGCTGAACATGAAGTCTCCTCTGCCGCTTCCGGGGAAAGGAACGCCCTGTTCTTCGGAAGTCAGGGGAAGCGTTTGGATATTGTCGAACATTGAGCCGAGAAACAAGCCGAATAATGCGCCTAAGGGGCCGCCCATGGCGAAACCGAGACCTGCCCCGATCCATTTTCCATATTTTGCCATATCAGTTAAATGGTGTTGGTTTCTAATTTGTTTATGAGTGAAAGTGTTTGTTCCAGTGTTTTGTGGGCTTCATCGTTATAAATGACAAAGCTTGCTTTCCGGCATTTCTGTTCATCGTCCATTTGGTTTTTCATGCGTTCCTCCACCTTCCCGGCTGAGGTATGGTCTCGCAGGACCACCCTGTGTAAACGGAGGGGGAGGGGTGCGGTTACGCAAATGGTGTGTTGGAAATGAGCATCCAGCCCGGCCTCAAATAAAATTGCCGATTCAAAGAAAACCAAAGAAGCGCGTTGCTTTTGTGTCCATTGCCGGAAATCTTCCATTACCCGGGGATGGACGATGGCATTGACTTCCGATAGAGCGGTTTTGTTATTAAAGATGAGGCCGGCTAATTTTTTTTTGTCTAATATTCCTGAAGGGCAATAAAGTCCGTCCCCGAATCTTTTTTTCAGTTCCCGGACGATGGGTTCGTCGGTATTCATCAGCCGGGCTGCTTCTTTGTCCGCAATATAAACCGGATATTCAAGCTGTTGCAATATCCGGGCAATGGTACTTTTACCGGCACCGATGCCTCCTGTCAGTCCTATGGTTTGCATGTCCTATTTCTTTTCCAGGATATATTCCACTTTTTGGGGGGTGTAGGTCAGGTTTTTAATAAAATCCGGGACTTTCCCTGTTTTGACTTCCAGATAGGAAATCTCCGTATCGGTCGGATAATCGACGTAAAATACGAAATCGTGGTCCGTTACCTGGTCGTATTTGCTGAGGCCCGTTTCATAACTGATGTTTACGACTGCCGGGAAGAGCCGGATGTTCATGTTCCCCGGAACACCGTAGGGTGTAATGGGAATGGTCTTTTTCACTTCGGTAAATTGTTCTGCTTCCAGGGTGAGCTCTGCGGTTGTCTGACTGTACTGGCAATTGGGCAGCGGCAGAAGTTCCATGGTATGCCGGAGCGTTTTATTCAGTTCTTTCACCTTCCACTTAGCTGTCCGGACATATTGCAGGGTGTCAAGTATCGGGGCGGGACCGCTGACGGTGATGCTGTCCGGATTTACTGTAATTTGATTTAAAATATATTGTCTTTTTAATGTATAGTCGACCTGGGGTTGGATTGCTACCTTTTTGTTCTGGGCTTCGGCAAACCGGAAAATGATTTCAGAGGGGTGGGTATTCAATAACTTGATTTCAGTGTTGAGCTGATTGCTGATTTTGTCCTTCATATCGTTGAGGCGGAGAGTGTATTCAAAAATATGCTCTTTTTTTGTCAGACGATTGTGGTAGGACTCCAGATTGAATGTAATGGGAAGAAAAGAGGTACGGATTTTGTGTCCCAATAAGGCAAAGCCTTTGGCCTTTACATCCAATAAAAGACGGGAGGGCAATCGGGTAACCAGATACTTCCCTTCCGGCAGGTTAATGTATTTTATCGGGTATGAGATTTCTGCCGAATAGTCTTTATTGAGGGCATTCAGAAACCATAGGATGGAAGCAATGGTAACACAGATGAAATAAGTGATGATGTTTTTATTCAGACGAACATTCCTGAGTTTCCTGATTTCACAGATAAGCGTTGAAAAATTCGGCATGGCGTAAAGTCTAAACGTCTGGTATGGTGCTGATTTAAAGAATGGTGTAAAGATTTCCGGTGCTATTACGGACCGGAAATCTTTCTTTTACAGGCAAGCCGGGAATTATTTTGCCGGGGTAGCGTCGGTCATGTCTTTTATGATGGCCGATTTGTCGATTTTTAACCGGTTCTGGCCTTCTACTTCCATAATGATGTAGTAGTCGCCGATTTCCTGCACTTTGCCGTAAATACCTCCCGTAGTCACGATTTTATCCCCTTTCTTGAGGGCTTCGCGGAAGTTTTTCAGTTCTTTTTGTCTCTTCATCTGAGGCCGGATCATAAAGAACCAGAAAACTACGATAATTAGAATCAAAGGTAAAAAACTGGCCAATCCGTTGGCTGTTTGTTGTTGTAATACAATAAATAGTGTGTTCATGATTTTGTTACTGAATTTGATTTATATTCCATTTCTTTTTTCATCATTCTTTTATATTGGCCGTAAAACTCAGGGTGGAGTACTTTTCCGGAATATTTGCAAATATACGGATTTCTTTGTATTGTTTGCCGAATCTGCCTTTCGAGTTGAAAACAATTTCAATTTTTCCTTCTTCGCCCGGCGCTAAAGGGGCCTGATCGTAGTTTACGGTGGTACAACCGCATCCTGTTTCGGTTTTTTTCAGAATGAGGTGGCAGGGACCGGTATTTTTATAGTAAAAGGTATGGCTCACCTCTTCTCCGGCTGTGATATTGCCGAAGTCCCAGTTTTTCTTTTTCCATTCTATCCGGGTGTCAGCTGTGGTTTGGGAGGATTTTTGGCGACAGGAACAGAGAGAAAGACAAAGTAAAAAGGCAAAAAAACAGAAACCGGTTTTAGTCATGGGGAAAATTTAAAATATCAGGTGTTTGACTGAGTAATTTTTGTCCCGGATATTGGATAGTACTTCTATGCCGATTTCCAGGTGTTGCCTTACAAAATTCCGGGTAACCTGTTTATCCGATTCTGCTGTTTTTATCCCTTCCGAAATCATCGGGCGGTCTGACACCAGGAGTAAAGCTCCTGTCGGGATGCGGTTGGCGAAGCCTACGGTGAAGATGGTGGCTGTCTCCATGTCTACGGCCATGGCCCGCGTGCTTTTCAGGTATTCCTTGAATCGGTCGTCATATTCCCACACCCGGCGGTTGGTGGTGTATACGACTCCCGTGTAGTAGTGGTGTCCCCGGTTGGTGATGGCTTTGGAGCATGCTTTTTGTATGCTGAAAGCCGGCAGGGCCGGTACTTCGTGGGGCAGGTAATCGTCTGAGGTCCCTTCTCCTTTGATGGCGGCGATGGGAAGGATGTAGTCCCCTACGGAGTTTTTGGCTTTGATGCCGCCGCATTTTCCGATGAACAGGACAGCCTCGGGTTCCACTGCGGATAAAAGGTCGATAACCGTAGCGGCATTGGGACTTCCCATGCCGAAGTTGATGAGGGTTATTCCGTTACAGGAGATGCTGGGCATCGTTTTGTCTTCCCCCACGATGGGTACCTGGTATATTTCGGAAAACAATTCCAGATAGTATTCAAAATTGGTGAGTAAGATGTATTTCGTGAAATCTTTTAACGGACGCCCTGTATAGCGGGGCAACCAGTTGTCTACAATTTCTTTTTTCGTTTTCATGGTTTCCAGTCGGGAAAAGGGGTTATCGGGTTTTAAAGAAGTTTCCGGGCTTCATTTGACCGTTTGTTTTTCTTATCTTTGTCCGCTTTTCGGCAATAAAATTAGGATATAATCGTCAAACGGCAAAATGAAAATGGCAGTAGAAGACTTCAAAAATATCAGAATAGAAGACTATACCTATGAACTTCCGGAGGAGAGGATTGCGAAATTCCCTTTAGCCCGGCGGGAAGCGTCCAGGTTGTTGGTTTATGAGGAGGGGAACATTTGTGAGCGGCGTTTTTCCGATGTGACCGACATGCTGCACCCGGGGCAGACTTTGGTTTTTAACAATACCAAAGTCATACATGCCCGTCTTTTTTTCCGGAAGCCGACCGGGGCAGTGATAGAGGTTTTTTGCCTGGAACCTTACAAGCCGGCGGATTATGCCTGCAATTTTTCGGCCCGCCGGGAGTGTTGGTGGAAGTGTATGGTCGGTAATCTGAAAAAATGGAAAGAAGGGGTGATCTCCTGCCGTTTCGGGATGGGAGAGGGAGAGTGTGTGCTGGAAGCGACTGCGGTGGAACAACGGCAGGGGGAAGTCGTTGTGCATTTTGCCTGGAACCGGGATATTACTTTTAGCGAAGTGCTGGAGGAATGTGGAAAGATACCTATCCCCCCCTATCTGAACAGGGAGTCGGAAGCATCCGATGAAATCCGCTACCAGACGATTTATTCCCGCGAGGAAGGTTCGGTGGCTGCGCCTACTGCCGGGTTGCATTTTACCCGGGATATTTTATCGCATCTGAGACAGAAAGAGGTCGAGATAGCCGAGCTGACCCTTCACGTCGGTGCCGGCACTTTCCGTCCCGTCAAGGCAGACACCGTCGGAGGCCATGAAATGCATACGGAACACCTGGTGATTTCCCGCACCTTGATAGATGCCTTGTTGCATACATCCGGGGATGTGGTTGCCGTGGGAACCACTTCCGTAAGGACTTTGGAAAGTCTTTATTGGATGGGGGTGAAGCGGTTGGCGGGAGAAGAGGATTTTTTTATACTGGGCCAATGGGAAGCCTATGCTTTGCCGGGGCGGTATTCTTTGCGGGAAGCCCTGGAAGCCCTGGCGGGATGGTTTGAAGAGACTCATCTGGAAGTGTTGAAGGCGAGGACCACTATTATTATTGTGCCGGGTTATCGCTTTCGTGTTGTCGGTGCCATGTTCACCAATTTCCATCAGCCGCAGAGCACTTTGCTGCTATTGGTGGGGGCGGCAGTGGGTGAGGATTGGCGGCGGATCTATGACTATGCCTTGAAGCATGATTTCCGTTTTTTGAGTTATGGAGACAGCAGTTTTCTGAGAATAAGGTCTGAACGATAAATGGTTTGTTTATGTTGGAATTGTCCTTACCGCCTTTTGAATATAAAGTAAAAAGACAAAGCGGGTCGGTTTTGATTTTTGATGTCGTCCGGAAGAAATATGTGGTCTTGACTCCGGAAGAATGGGTCCGTCAGCATGTTATCCATTACCTTATGGAAGAGAAAAGAGTGCCTGCGGCGTTGATTGCGGTGGAAAAAGAGATTCCGCTTTACAGTTTGCGGCGGCGTTTTGATGTTGTGGTTTTCGACCGTCAGGGAAATCCCTGGCTGCTGATTGAATGTAAGGCCCCTTCCGTTGGGTTGAACCAGCGGGTTTTCGACCAGGCATTCCGCTACAATATGACCCTCGAGGCTCCTTATGTGGCTATTACCAATGGGGTGACGCATCTGTGTGGCAGGATTGAACCGGCGCGTGGATTTGTTTTTCTGGGCGATTTCCCTGTCTTTTTATCCTGATGCTGGTGAAACAAACCCGGAAAGCTTTTTGGGTCGGCTTTCCGGGTTTGTTCCGTTGGGGGGCCTTTTGAAATCATCCCTGGTTGAAATAGCGTTCCAGCAGGTCGAAAGCGGCAGCAAATGAGCTGACCTGGTTTTTCATCACCTGTTCCTCGGCCGTTTTGAGGTTGGCTTTCTGGTTTTGATAGAAACGGTTCCGCAGTTGTTCATTGATGGTTTCATACATCCAGTATTTGGCCTGCTCGGCGCGGCGGTATTCGAAGTAACCGTTTTGCTGGGTTTCGCTGCAATAGTGCAGGATGTGTTCCCAGATGGAGTCAATGCCTGTACGTTCGTAGGCAGAGCAGGTCATCACTTTCGGCATAACGCCCGATTCGTGGGGCGGGAAGAAGTGCAGGGCTGTCTGTAATTGTGCCTTGGCGAGTTCCGCCCGTTGGATGTTGTTGCCGTCTGCCTTGTTGATGATGATGCTGTCGGCCATTTCCATGATGCCGCGTTTGATGCCCTGCAGTTCGTCGCCGGCCCCGGCAATTTGCACCAACAGGAAAAAATCCACCATCGAGTGGACGGCCGTTTCGCTTTGTCCCACACCCACGGTTTCAATGAGTATGGTATCGAATCCCGCCGTTTCGCACAGAATCATCGCTTCGCGGGTTTTGCGGGCCACTCCTCCCAGCGAACCGGCGGAGGGGGAAGGGCGGATGTAGGCGTGCGGGTCGCACGACAGTTCTTCCATGCGCGTCTTGTCGCCGAGGATGCTGCCTTTGGAGCGCTCGCTGCTCGGGTCTATAGCCAGGACTGCAATTTTATGGCCTTCCCCGGTGAGGTATTTGCCGAAACTTTCAATAAAGGTGCTTTTCCCGGCTCCCGGCACTCCGGTGATGCCGATGCGGACGGAACGTCCGGACGAGGGAAGACACCGGTTGATGACTTCCTGTGCGGTGAGCTGATGCTCCGGTTTTGCGCTTTCCACCAGGGTAATGGCCTGGCTGAGTATGTTGATATCGCCTTTCAGGATGCCTTCGACATAATCGTCCGCAGTCAGTTCCCTTTTCCGGATGCTCTTTAACCGTGCAGCGATGTTCGGGTTCATGGGATCGGGTTGCTCGATTCCCTTATTGACTTTCAATCCTTCGTATTCCGGAGCGTTTTCCGGGTGTTCGCATGCTGTCGTCATAATCGTGAGTTTTGTATGGGCAAATATAAACAAAAAATCGGGGGTGACAGGATCCGAACCTGCGACCCTCTGCACCCCAGGCAGATGCGCTACCGGACTGCGCTACGCCCCGTTTGAATGTGGGAACAAAAGTAGGGCTTGGGATGAAATTATCCAATTTTTTATCTGAAAATCTGAATGAGAGTTTCGGAAATGTAGGCTGAAAACAGGAAAATGGAGAGGACCGGTCCTGGCGGTTCTGTTAAACGGCTGATTTTGATGGGTATACCGTTGTAAAATCATCCAATAAAAACGTCCGTTTTTTTGGTAACACTTCTTAAGAAAGATTCACAAACATAATAAAAAAGCGTAAACACAATAGCTTTATTTTCAAAATATTAATGTTCTTGCATGAAAAGAGCATGACTCTCTTCCAAACAAAGAAAAAAACGGACGTTTTTATTGGATATAAACAGGAGTTGTAGAAACGTGACTCCGGTTGGTAATGTTTTTAGGGGCAGATAATGACAAACTAAAAACATTGAAATTATGGCAAAGAAAACCGTATTCTGGCAGGGTTGGTTGGTGGATAATCCACTGACGGAGGACCCGAACGATTTTACGTTGAAAGTAAAATCGGGCAACATGGTGACCACGGAAGACATCGCGAAAGCGTTGCAGGCGGAGGGTTGCGAGTTCCAATTGGAGACGCTGATAGACATCCTGAACCGGGGCGACCGCATCATCCGCAACAAATTGCTGGCTGGATTCAGCGTGGGTACGGGCGTGTTCTACGCCTATCCGAGCGTGTCGGGTGTGTGGCACGACAAAAACGAGACACTGGACGACAGCCGCCACAAAGTGGGCGTGAACTTCCAGTTGGGTGCCTCGCTGCGCGAGGGCATGAAGCAGGTGGGGGTGGAAGTGCTTGGCATTTCCTCTGCCGGTCCGGAGATTGTCGGAGTGACCGACACGTGGACGGGCGAGCTGAACGGCCTGGTAACGCCGGACGAAACGGTGACGGTGAGAGGGCGCAACATCCAGATTGCCGGCGAGCACGAGGGCAACGGCATTTGTTTCCGCCGGGTGGACGATAGCAGTGTGGTGGCAGTGGATATGCGGCGTCTGACGGTGAACAACCCCTCGTCGTTGTCCTTCCGCGTGCCGAAGCTGGCGCCCGGCGACTATTATCTGGAACTGACCACCCAGTTCTCGTCGAGCAACAGCGTGCTGAAACAGGCCCGCACGACCCGTTTCGAGAAAGTGCTGAACGTTGCCGAACCGGAAGAGCAAAATTAGGGTAGTGTCCCCTACGGGCGTAGTGGAATATCCCCTACGGACGTAGGACCCCTCCCCCTTTGAGCGTAGGAGCCACCCTCCTACGCTTGTAGTGAACGGTCACAAAAGATAGATATGATGTTTAATCTATAAATTAAGGTGTTATGTTGAAAAGATGTTTTTATTTGGTGGTGTGTGCCGTCTTTTTGGCGACGGCATGTACGGGTGGTACGGATGAGCCGATAGGGCCAAACGACCCGGACAAGCCGGAGGTACCGGACCGTCCGGGGGATGACGATGATTCGGATGAACCGTCTGGTGTGACGTTAGAGATTTCGACGCCGGAGTTGTTGTTTGAGCAGGAAGGCGGTACGCAGGATTTCACTGTGACGAGCAACGGTGACTGGGAGATTTTCTGCTCCGAGGATTGGTGTAAGACGAATTTTCCTGCCGGTAGCGGTAATTTGACGGTTTCCGTCATGACGGAGGCTTATCAGGGTTGGGGAGATGTACGGGAAGCGGTGGTGACCTTGCAGTCGGGCAAAAAGAAAAGGGAACTGAAAGTGAAGCAGAAACCGGAGAAAGCCATGCATATAGCGCAGGACACGATTCATGTGTCAGCGGATGGCGGCACGATTTCAGTGAAGGTGCAGAGTATTTATGACAGAGTGGAGTATGTGGTGGATTTACCTACTTGGATAAGTCAGGTTCAGGAGACGAAAGCGATTATTTCCGCGACGTATGATTTTGTGGTTAAAAGAAATGGTATCCCTAAGAAGCGTGTAGGATATATTATTTTTCATGACACAGTCAATAGGTTGGAAGATACGGTTTATGTTGTTCAGGAAAAGGGTGAGATAGAGATGGTTTACGTGGAGGGCGGTACGTTCCGGATGGGTGCGACGTATGATGAGGAACCTGTTCATTCCGTGACTTTGTCCGATTACTATATCGGTAAGTATGAAGTGACTCAGGGTTTGTGGAAGGCTGTGATGGGTACGGGTGTGGAGGAGCAGATGGAGAAAGTGGGTGAGAGTGATCTTTATGGAGTCGGAGACGACTATCCGATGTATTATGTCAGTTGGGATGAAGCCCAGGAATTTGTCAGCAAATTGAGTGAACTGACAGGAAAGAAGTATGTTTTGCCCACGGAAGCGCAATGGGAGTATGCCGCCCGCGGCGGGGTAAAGAGCAGGGGGTACAAATATAGCGGCAGCAATACGATAGATGGTGTGGCCTGGTATTGGGGAAATAGTGAAGAAAAATATTCGACTTCTTCAGTTGGCACGAAGTTGCCGAATGAATTGGGAATTTATGACATGAGTGGTAATGTGTGTGAATGGTGCAGCGACTGGTACGGTGATTACAGTGACGTTTCTCAGACCGACCCTACCGGTCCTTCAAGCGGCTCCTGCCGCGTGGTCCGCGGCGGCAGTTGGCTTCACGATGCGAGGGACTGCCGGGTGTCTTCTCGGTACGACGGCGGTCCGGACTCCCGCGACGGCATTCTGGGCTTCCGGGTTGCGTTGGTTTTTTAAGTTTCTGGGCAGACGGAGTCCCCTTGTACTAAGCTGAGGGGCCGCAGGCTGATGGAGTATGCGGGGAGCGAACGGAGTGGAGCGGACGGCATACGGAATGAGCCTGCGGTTAGTGAAGTAGATGATGATAAAAACATAAATGATATGAAAAAGAAGAAATGTATATCGGTAGATGTTTCGATGGGGACTGTAATCGGACTTGTTGCTTTGTTTAAATTTTGGGGCCGTTGGGGATGGTAGGAAAATTTTTTTTGAATGTTTAATCTATAAATTAAGGTGTTATGTTGAAAAGATGTTTTTATTTGGTGGTGTGCGTGGCGTTGTTTGCTGGCTGCCACAAGGATGATGACGATGATAAACTCGTTATATACGTGGAAAAGGGTGTTTCCGGTTTTTCTTTCGATATGGTTTACGTGGCGGGCGGTACGTTCCGGATGGGTGGGACGGAGGAGCAGGGAGAGGATGCGTGGGCTAATGAGAAACCTGTTCATTCCGTGACTTTGTCCGATTATTACATCGGTAAGTATGAAGTGACTCAGGGTTTGTGGGAGGCGGTGATGGGTACGGGTGTGGAGGAGCAAAGGAAGAAAGCGGGTGAGAGTGATCTTTATGGAGTCGGAGACGACTATCCGATGTATTATGTCAGTTGGGATGAAGCCCAGGAATTTGTCAGCAAATTGAGTGAACTGACGGGAAAGAAGTATGTTTTGCCCACGGAAGCGCAATGGGAGTATGCCGCCCGTGGCGGAGCGAAGAGCAGGGGGTACAAATATAGCGGCAGCAATACGATAGATGATGTGGCCTGGTATGATGGTAATAGCGGATTCGCTGCTCATCCTGTGGGGACGAAGTTGCCTAATGAATTGGGAATTTATGACATGAGTGGTAATGTGTGGGAATGGTGCGGCGACAGGTGGGGTTTGTACAGTGACGTTTCTCAGACCGACCCTACCGGTCCTTCGAGCGGCTCCGACCGCGTGCTCCGCGGCGGCAGTTGGCTTGACTATGCGGGGAACTGCCGGGTGTCTTATCGGAGCTTCGCCGATCCGGGCTCCCGCTACAACTTTCTGGGCTTCCGGGTTGCGTTGGTTTTTTAAGTTTCTGGGCAGACGGAGTCCCCTTGTACTAAGTTAAGGGGGCCGCAGGCTGGTGGAGTATGCGGGGGAGCGAACGGAGTGGAGCGGACGGCATACGGAATGAGCCTGCGGTTAGTGAAGTAGATGATGATAAAAACATAAATGATATGAAAAAGAAGAAATGTATATCGGTAGATGTTTCGATGGGGACTGTAATCGGACTTGTTGCTTTGTTTAAATTTTGGGACCGTTGGGGATGGTAGGAAAATTTTTTTTGAATGTTTAATCTGTAAATTAAGGTGTTATGTTGAAAAGATGTTTTTATTTGGTGGTGTGCGTGGCGTTGTTTGCTGGCTGCCACAAGGATGATGACGATGATAAACTCGTTATAGGTGAAGATTACGTGGAAAAGGGTGTTTCCGGTTTTTCTTTCGATATGGTTTACGTGGCGGGCGGTACTTTCCGGATGGGTGCGACGGAGGAGCAGGGAGAGGATGCGTGGGGTGATGAGAAACCTGTTCATTCCGTGACTTTGTCCGATTACTATATCGGTAAGTTCGAGGTGACTCAGGGTTTGTGGAAGGCTGTGATGGGTACGGGTGTGGAGGAGCAGATGGAGAAAGCGGGTGGGAGTGATCTTTATGGAGTCGGAGACGACTATCCGATGTATTATGTCAGTTGGGATGAAGCCCAGGAATTTGTCAGCAAATTGAGTGAACTGACAGGAAAGAAGTATGTTTTGCCCACGGAAGCGCAATGGGAGTATGCCGCCCGTGGCGGGGTAAAGAGCAGGGGGTACAAATATAGCGGCAGCAATACGATAGATGATGTGGCTTGGTATTGGGAAAATAGTGAAGAAAAATATTCGACTTCTTCAGTCGGCACGAAGTTGCCGAATGAATTGGGAATTTATGACATGAGTGGTAATGTGTGGGAATGGTGCAGCGACTGGTACGGTGATTACAGTGACGTTTCTCAGACCGACCCTACCGGTCCTTCAAGCGGCTCCAGCCGCGTGTGCCGCGGCGGCAGTTGGCTTCACGATGCGAGGGACTGCCGGGTGTCTTCTCGGAACCGCGACCATCCGGACCACCGCAACGACTTTCTGGGCTTCCGGGTTGCGTTGGTTTTTTAAGTTTCTGGGCAGACGGAGTCCCCTTGTACTAAGCTGAGGGGGCCGCAGGCTGATGGAGTATGCGGGGGAGCGACGTCTAATATTGAAAGGAGTTGCCGATAGCCTAATTATAAAGTGGAGGCAATTTAAAATAAACACTATGTTAACTGAATTATTGAATGAACTAATTCTTAAAAGGCTGAATCTGCTGTCTTTCACGGCATTAAGTCTAGTTGGCGGTGGTCGTATGGATGCTTATTCCCGATGTTATGATGGAAGCTGTAGCGGAAATTGTGTGGGCGGGTGTGATGGAGATGCTCGTGGCGATTATGGTAGTCCATGTTATGATGGAAGTTGTAGTGGTGATTGTGTCGGGGGATGTTCAGGTACTCCCGCCGGAGGTTTTTAATTCTTTGCAATATAGGGGGATGCTTTCCCCTATATTGTATTAAAAATAGCATGGACATGAAAAAATTTCATTTATCATTGGTGTTAACCAATCAATGTAACTTAAACTGTGTATATTGTTACGAGAGTCATAAGACAAAAAAGTCAATGGATATTCAACTGGCTAAAAATATTATTGCCGAATATCTGAATGGCGAAGATTATGATGAAGTGGAGATTGATTTTTTCGGGGGAGAGCCTTTCTTGGAGTTTGCTGTCATCAGAGAGGTGTGTGAATGGGTATGGAGTCGGCAATGGAAAAACAAATACATCTTTTTCGCTACAACGAACGGTGTATTGGTACACGGGGAGATAAAAGAGTGGCTCAAAGTTCATAAACGCTATTTTTGGGTAAGCCTGAGTTTGGATGGAACGCGGAGCAGTCACAATATCAATCGCAGTTGTTCGTTTGATAAAATAGACCTCTCTTTTTTCAAAGAATGTTGGCCGGAACAAACGGTGAAGATGACCATATCGAAAGAAACGGTTGGGGATATCTATGATAATATTGTGTATATACACTCGCTTGGTTATGACATTACCGGTACTAATTTCGCAGAAGGCATTGATTGGGAGGATGAGCGCTATCTTGCTGTTGTTTCAAGAGAGTTGGAGAAATTGTGCAAATATTATATGGAGCATCCGGAGATGAAGCCTGTGCCATTGATAAATATGGCGATACATAAATGTGCCGACACAAGAGAAAAAAACAAATGGTGTGGCTGCGGGGAGCATATGGCAGCGTATGAAACAGACGGACACAAATATCCTTGCACGTTTTTCACACCGATGACTTTTGACGAAGAAACCATGCGACGGATTGCGGGAACCGATTTCAGTTGCCATGATGCGTTTGTAGATGAAGAATGTTTTCATCATTGCTATTTGGAGCCGGTTTGCAATTCCTGTTACGGGGCTAACCTGTTGGCAAACGGTCGAATGAACAGGCGGGACAGGAGCAAATGTGCCTTGATGAAAGTGCGTGCCGTATATTCGGCAGCGTTGAAAGCGCATAAGATATTGGAAAACCCCTCAGACACTTATGAAAACAAATTGACCGTACAGGCAATTCAACGAATAAATGAGCTGTATAATAAGATGTAAAATTGTTATGTAATATGAAGACTATAAATATCATTGCTATTTTAGTGATTGGAGGTTTGTTAGGATTGTCTTTCCTATTCAAGTGGGGATTCAAGGTATTGGTTGATGAATCTGTATCGAAGATGGAATACTGTCAGTTTGTAACAAATATATTTGAAGCAATCGGAACTTGTGCTGCTGTGATTGTTGCTCTTTTTTTGAATGAAATCAGGGCATGTTTTAGAAAAGTATCTTTTGATATAGCACTTGGCTGTGAAGATCTTTTTGAAGAATTGGAAGATACCGGAGGAACTAAAAGAGCTTTAAAGTATTATAATTACATACAATTCTTTAATAAAGGCAATATCAATGCGCATAATTGCGAATTGTATTTAGAAAATGCGACATTTTTCCTTTTAGAAGACAATAAAAATGGCGATTTTGTATCTGTTGGAAATGAGCCGATTAATTGGGGATATAACCGAAGTTCAATGATTTATATTCCATCCCACGGGAAAAAGTCTGTACGTGTTTTTGAAATGATAGCTCCGCAGCAACAAAGCGATCCCAATGGCAAGGAGGATAGTACCACTCCTGTTCAGTATTGTTTTTTAGGGTTTATTCGTAGCATAGAGGCAAAGAAAGGTAAATGGGAGTTGACGTATTGTTTGAATACAACGAATGCTAAACCGGTTCGCATAAAATTAAGTGTTACGTGGACTGGAAAATGGGAACAACGCCAGACGGATATGAAGAGGTTTTTAACTGTGAAAATTGAAAAAGTATGAAAAAAGTGTTTCTTGTAATTCATGAATTAGGTATTATAAACGATGTGTTAAAAGATCGAATTAGGTCGTTGGGAAGAAGTTACGTTTTTTGGAATAATCATTGGTTGGTAGAAACCGATTTAACAGCAGAAGAAATTTACCACAGAATTGCTTGTGATATTTTTGAAAGACAAGCATTTTTTATTGTAGAAATAACAAACAAATCGAGAGAGGGATATTGGGGAATAATGAATAGAACTCTTTGGAAGTGGTTGAAAAATGAATGAGGATATTTGATGTCTGTAAAAGAAGTAAAGATGTTTTTCCATAAATGAATGAAAGAATTGTGTTAAATCAGATGTAGTATGATGAAAAAATTATTTTATGGATTGTTATGCCTGTTGACGTTTGCCGGGTGCGGCAAGGATTCGGGCGTGGAAAAGGAGGGGAAGGACGATAAGCCGACCCCGGAAGAGGTGACTTTGGAGCTTTCCGTGAGCGACCTCGTGTTTGAGGCGGCGGGGGGAGTGAAGGTGTTTACCGTTGCTTGCAGCGGGGAGTGGAAAATCGAGGGAGCCGGAGAGTGGTGTGCCGTGGATGCGGACGCGGGGAACGGCAACCGGGTGGTGGGTGTGACGGTGGCGGCTTATGAGGGATTGGAGGACCGGAATGTGAACCTGACCGTCAAGGCGGGCGACAGGGCGAAGGTGCTTGGCGTGACCCAGAAGCGCAAGGACGCGGTGGTGCTGAGCAAGGACAAGTTGGAGGTCCCGCAGGACGGGGGGACGCTGTCGGTGGAGGTGAAGAGCAACATCGACTATGAGGTGAGCATACCTGCGGAGTTCCGGTCGTGGATTTCGCAGGAGCCGGAATCGAAGGCGGTGGAGGCGCGGGTGTACCGTTTTGCGATAGCGGGGAACGAGGAGCCGGAGAGCCGCCGGGGGTACATCGTGTTTGCAGGCAGTGAGGTGAAGGATACGGTTTACGTCTACCAGGCGCAGAAAGACCGCCTGTTGCTGGTACAGGACAGTTATGACGTGGCTGCGGACGGGGAGACTATCGCCGTGGAGCTGAAAACGAACGTGGACTATGAGGTGGAGATTCCTGCCGATGCGGACTGGGTGAGCCGTGTGGAGACGCGGGCGTTGCGTACGGACCGGCTGACGTTTTCGGTGGCTGCGAACGGGGAGGCCGACAGCCGTTCGGCAAAGGTGGTCATCAGGGACCGCAACGGCTCCCTTGACGACACGCTGTACATCCGGCAATCGGGTTCCCGCCTGCGTTGGGTGCGGGATAAGTTTACGGTCCGGGCGGAAGGTAAAGACCTTACGGTGGAATTGGAGACGAGTATCGCCTATCGGGTGGAGATTCCCGCCGATGTGGATTGGGTGAGCCGGGTGGAGACACGGGCGTTGGAAACGGAGGGCCTGCAATTCCGTATCGGGGCAAACGGCGGCGCTTCGGCCCGATATGTGAAGATTGCCGTGAAAGGGGAGGAAATCGGGTTGACCGACACGTTGTATATCACCCAGCAGGGCGGAGAGATTGCTCCTGGGGACGAGCAGGACATTACGGCCGATTTCGACCCCGCATTTGCCAACGTGTTGCAGGAAAAAGGGTATATCCCGGATGCCGCACGGATTATACTGGCGGATGTGAAGTATGTCGACCGGTTGGTTGTTTCCAATGGCAATTTGACCTCTTTGCGGGGAATTGAGCATTTTGAGGCGTTGACGGAATTGGATTGTTCCAACAATAAATTAGCGGCGTTGGATGTAAGTCATAACATGGCTTTGGCTTATTTGTTTTGTGCTGCCAATCCCGGACAGGACGGAATCTTTTGGTTGACCGTTTGTCCGGAGGAGAACAATAGTTTATCGGTGTTATCATCCTGGTTTTGTGAGGGACAAAATGTTGTACTACTACTACTGAGAAAGCAGGGAAGTAAAATTGTTTATACGGAGACGGTTTCCGGGTTTTCTTTCGATATGATTTATGTGGAGGGCAGTACTTTTCTTATGGGTGCGACGGAGGAGCAGTGGGAGGATTATGATAGTGGTGAGAAACCTGTTCATTCCGTGACTTTGTCCGATTATTACATCGGTAAGTATGAAGTGACTCAGGGTTTGTGGAAGGCGGTGATGGGTACGGGTATGGAGGAGCAAGGGTATGATGATCTTCGTGGAGTCGGAGACGACTATCCGATGTATTACGTCAATTGGTATGAAGTCCAGGTATTTGTTAAAAAATTGAATAAACTGACGGGTAAGAATTATGTTTTGCCCACGGAAGCGCAATGGGAGTATGCCGCCCGCGGCGGGGTGAAGAGCAGGGGATATAAATATAGCGGCAGCAATACGATAGATGATGTGGCCTGGTGTTGGGAAAATAGCGGATTCGCTACTCATCCTGTGGGGACGAAGTTGCCTAATGAGTTGGGAATTTATGACATGAGTGGTAATGTGTGTGAATGGTGCAGCGACTGGTACAGTGATTACAGTGACGTTTCTCAGACCGACCCTACCGGTCCTTCAAGCGGCTCCAACCGCGTGCGCCGCGGCAGCAGTTGGTATAGCCGTGCGAGGTTCTGCCGGGTGTCTGCTCGGAACTACGGCTATCCGGGCGGCCGCCGCGACAATCTGGGCTTCCGGGTTGCGTTGGTTTTTTAAGTTTCTGGGCAGACGGAGTCCCCTTGTACTAAGCTGAGGGGGCCGCAGGCTGGTGGAGTATGCAGGGGAGCGAACGGAGTGAAGCAGACGGCATACGGAATGAGCCTGCGGCTTAATGGTTAAAGGTGTATTGCATATACAGAGACCAAAGAAAAAGGACTTCCCGTTTTGAGAAGTCCTTTCTGATTATTTAAGCTTGTAATAAATGCTTATTACTTGCCGGCGTGCATGATGGCAGCCTGCGCCGCAGCTACGCGGGCGATGGGCACGCGGAACGGTGAGCAGCTCACGTAGTTCATGCCCACGGAATCGCAGAAGATAACAGATGAAGGTTCTCCTCCGTGTTCGCCGCAGATACCTACTTTCAGGTCCGGATTGGTCTTGCGTCCCAGTTTAACACCCATTTCCACCAGACGGCCTACACCTTCCTGGTCGAGAACAGCAAACGGGTCGGTTTTCAGGATGCCTTTGCGGATGTATTCCGGCAGGAATTTGCCGGCGTCGTCACGGGAGTAGCCGAATGTCATCTGCGTCAGGTCGTTCGTACCGAAAGAGAAGAATTCAGCTACTTCAGCAATCTGGTCGGCCGTAATGGCTGCACGCGGGATTTCGATCATGGTTCCCACTTTGTATTCTACTTTCACACCTTTTTCTTCAAACACCTGTGCGGCTACCCGGCGGATGATTTCAGCCTGTTGTTTCAGTTCTTTGATGGTGCCTACCAACGGAACCATGATTTCCGGATGGGGGTCCAGACCACGTTGTTTCAGGTTGCAGGCGGCTTCGATGATGGCGCGTGCCTGCATTTCGGTGATTTCCGGATAGGTAACTCCCAAACGGCAGCCGCGGTGGCCTAACATCGGGTTGAATTCGTGGAGGGCATCCACTTTTTCTTTGATGCGTTCAACCGGCATGCCTAATTTCTGGGCCATATATTGTTGTGAGGCCGGTTCGTTCGGTGTGAATTCATGCAAAGGAGGGTCGAGCAGACGGATGGTTACGCCCAATCCGTTCATGGCTTCCAGGATGCCTTCAAAGTCGCCTCTCTGCATCGGCAGGATTTTGTTCAGGGCGTCACGCCGTCCTTCTACGGTTTCGGAAAGGATCATTTCACGCATGGCGTCGATACGGTGGCCTTCGAAGAACATGTGTTCCGTACGGCAAAGGCCTACGCCTTTAGCACCGAAGTCACGTGCTTTGCGGGCGTCTTTCGGAGTGTCTGCATTGGTGCGTACAAACATGCGCGTATATTTTTCCGCCAAGTTCATGATGGTGGTGAAGTCCTTGTCCAGGGTTGCGTCTTCTGTTTCTACTTTGCCCAGATATACTTCGCCGGTGGACCCGTTCAGTGAAATCCAGTCGCCTTCCTTGATTACGGTTCCGTTTACATTGAAATTGCGTTTTGCATAGTCTACGATGATGTCGCCGGCACCGGAAACGCAGCATTTACCCATACCGCGGGCAACGACGGCAGCGTGGGAGGTCATACCTCCGCGGGCGGTCAGGATACCTTCGGCAACGTTCATACCGCGCAAGTCTTCGGGCGAGGTTTCCAGACGGACCAATACGACTTTTTCTCCCCTGTTTTTCCATTCTTCCGCTTCGTCGGCGAAGAATACGACACGGCCGCAGGCAGCACCCGGAGAAGCCGGAAGACCTTTGGTGATGGTGTGGGCTTTTTTCAGAGCTTCTTTATTGAATACGGGGTGGAGCAATTCGTCCAGTTTGGCAGGTTCCTGGCGCAACAAAGCCGTTTTTTCGTCAATCATGCCCTGGTTCAGCATGTCCACTGCCATTTTTACCATGGCGGCGCCGGTACGTTTGCCGTTACGGGTCTGGAGCATCCACAGTTTTCCGTCCTGGATGGTGAACTCCATATCCTGCATATCGCGGAAATGGTCTTCCAGTTTTTCCTGTACGGCATTCAATGCAGCGTAAGCTTCCGGCATGGCTTCTTCCAGTGACGGATATTTGGCTGCGCGTTCCTCTTCGGAAACACCCTGTAATTTAGCCCAACGGCGTGAACCTTCGACGGTGATTTCCTGCGGTGTGCGGATACCGGCCACAACGTCTTCTCCCTGTGCGTTGATCAGATACTCCCCGTTGAAAATATCTTCTCCCGTAGCGGCATCACGGCTGAAAGCCACACCCGTAGCAGAATTTTCGCCCATGTTACCATAGACCATAGACTGTACGTTTACTGCGGTACCCCATTCTTCCGGAATTTGATTCAACTGGCGGTACAGAACGGCACGTTCAGTCATCCATGAATCAAATACGGCACAGATGGCTCCCCACAACTGTTCCCACGGACAGGTCGGGAAATCCTTACCGGTTTTGGTTTTAACCACTTTCTTGAAGTTTTCAACCAATACCTGCAAATCCTCTACCGTGAATTCGGTATCTTGTTTGATGTTTTTAATTTCTTTCAGTTTGTCGATTTCAGCTTCAAACGGGTTGTGTTCGCCTTTTCCGGCAGCCACACCCATGACTACATCGCCGTACATCTGGATGAAACGGCGGTAAGAGTCCCATGCGAAACGGGCATTGCCTGATTTTTCTGCCAGCAGTTTTACGGCATCGTCATTCAATCCTAAGTTCAGGACGGTGTCCATCATACCCGGCATGGAAACACGGGCACCAGAACGTACAGATACCATCAACGGGAAAGCTTCGCCTTTGGAACCGAATTTTGCATTCATGATTTTTTCCATGTGTGCGATACCGGCTTTGACGTCGTTTTCTATCAATTTGACAACAGCTTCTTTTCCTTGCTGGTTGTAGATGGTACAAACTTCAGTAGTGATGGTGAAACCTGCAGGTACAGGCAGACCGATGAGGTTCATTTCTGCCAGGTTGGCGCCTTTACCGCCCAGCAGATTTTTCATGTCTGCTTTACCTTCGGCTTTTCCGTCTCCGAATGTGTAAACGTACTTAGTGCTCATATTTTTATTTATTTGAATTATATCCCTGTTGCAGGGAATTGGTTATATTGATTTTTGTACTGGGCCTGAAAAGAATGACACCCGAAGGCTGTTTTTTTTTCAGGTTTGCAAATATACGTTTTTCTCTTGAATATAGAAAATCCGGTGCCGGTTTTTAGCGGATGCTTTCTTTTTCCGGCACTCTCGGAAGCAATGGGGCGCTTGTGCTTTTTTTTCGCCGGGTGCATCATGCGGCAAAATGTTATGAATGGCTTCGTTTCGGGAAGAAAAATAAATCTGTATTTTTGTGATCTGTTTAAATTCAGAAAATGAGTGATACGGATATCAGGAAAAGGTACAGGGATTATCCTGCCTTCTTCAAAACCTTGTTTCGCGAACGGGTACAGAAGTTGTCTATCGACGGAGGGTTTACCTGTCCTAACCGGGATGGGGTAAAGGGAACCGGCGGATGTACTTTTTGCAATAATAAGAGTTTCAATCCGGACTATTGCCGGGCTTCGTCCGGAATCCGGGAGCAGATAGAAGAAGGCCGTCGTTTTTTTGCCGGGAAATATCAGGGACAGAAGTACCTGGCTTATTTCCAGGCCTATTCCAATACGTATGCGCCGCTGGAAGTTCTGCGCCGGAAGTATGAAGAGGCATTGGCCTGCCCGGATATTGTAGGCCTGGTGATTGGTACGCGGCCGGATGCCGTGAATGAGGAAATTCTGGATTATGTCGGAGAACTGGCCCGCCGTTGCCACGTGTGTATCGAATATGGGGTGGAGTCTGCCAATGATGCGGTTTTGGACAGGATTAACCGGAGACATTCTTTTGAGGATGCCGAGAGGGCTATCCGGATGACGGCCGGACGGGGAATCCACATCGGAGCGCATCTGATTCTCGGTTTGCCCGGAGAGAGCCGGCAGTCCATGTTGTCGGGGGCAGTCCGGCTGAGCGAGTTGCCTGTGGATGTGCTGAAACTGCACCAGCTTCAGATTATCCGGGAAACCGCTATGGCTGACGAGTATTTGAGTAATCCGGCTGCTTTCCGGCTTTATACTTTGGATGAGTATCTGGATGTTGTGGTGGATGTCATTGAACATATCCGTCCGGATATTTACCTGGAGCGGTTTGTTAACCAGGCTCCCGAAGAGTATCTGATTGCTCCCCGGTGGGGCATAAAAAATTTTGAGTTTGTGGCTAAGTTGGAGAAACGCTTGCGGGAAAGGGACGGATGGCAGGGGAAAAAATACGGGGAATTGAAAATATAGGTATTTTGTAAGAACAGATTATGAGAGGACAAGACAAAGTTTATGATGTTTTAAAAGAATTGGGGATAGGATATGATTACCTGGAACATCCCGCAGCACCGACCATAGAACTGGCCATGCAATATTGTAATCATGTGGACAGTACCCATTGTAAAAATCTGTTTTTGCGGAATCATAAAGGAAATCAGCATTATCTGGTTATTTTCCATTGTGAGCGGAGTCTGGCTGTGCACGAACTGGAACAGAGATTGAAGCAAGGCAAATTGAGTTTTGCATCGGAGCGGCGAATGGAGAAGTATCTTGGGTTGAAACCGGGTTCCGTGAGTCCTTTCGGGTTGTTGAATGATACGGGACATCATGTGTATGTGTTTCTGGATGAGAATCTGAAAGAAGCCCGGAAGCTGTCATTTCATCCGAATGACAACCGGGCTTCTTTAGCCATAAGAACGGAAGATTTTATCCGTTATATGGATTTTACAGGCAATGGGTATGAATGGACAAAGTTGTATTAATCCATATTCCAATCCGGAGGATTGAGCCCTTGCAGATGTTTTATAAAGAAGTCGCGCCGTTTCCTTTCGCCGTAAGTGCCGCCCATGGTGTGGCGCTGGTTGGGCAGCATGACGAATTCAAATTCTTTATTTGCCTGGATCAGGGCATTCACTACCTGCAGGGTGGAGGAGGGGTCGACATTGTCGTCTAATTCTCCGAGAATCAGCATCAGGCGGCCTTTCAGTTTATGGGCGTTCGTGACGTTCGAACATTCTTCGTATTCCTTTCCTACGGGAAAACCCATCCATTGTTCGTTCCACCAGATTTTGTCCATCCGGTTGTCGTGACAACCGCAGGCAGCAACACTTGCTTTATAGAAGTCGGGGTGGAAGAGTACGGCTCCCAGGGCGTTTTGTCCGCCTGCCGAACAGCCGTAAATCCCTACCCGGCTGATGTCTATTTCCGGATATTTGGCCGCGGCTGCTTTCAGCCACGCAATCCGGTCGGGGAAACCTGCGTCCTTGAGGTTTTTCCAGCATATATCATGGAATTTCTTTGAGCGGTTGGCCGTTCCCATGCCGTCTATCTGTACGACGATGAAACCCAGCTGGGCTAAAGCTGCATCTACCGGTGAGATGGAAAAAGATTTCGGGACAAAGGAATCGTGAGGACCGGCGTAAATGTATTCGATGACAGGATATTTTTTGTGGGGATCGAAATCCGTCGGCCGGACAATCACGCCCCAAATGTCGGTTTCGTTGTCCCGTCCTTTGGCACAGAATACTTCAGGCATGCGCCATCCCTCAGCTAACATTTTGCTGATGTCCGCTTTTTCCAAAGGCATACGGATGCTCCCGTCTGCCGTATTTTTTACGACAATCACCGGCGGGCAGTCCACCCGCGACCAGCAGTCGGTGAAATAGCTGTAATCCGGAGAGAAAGTAATTCGGTGGTTGCCGTTTTCAGGCGTCAGGCATTTTATTTTCCTGCTGTCTATGTTCAGGCTGTACAGTTTCTCCAGATAGGGGTCCTCTCCGGGAGTTTTTCCGCACCCCGTGAAATAAAGGGTCCTGGTGGATTCATCTACATGGAGGACATTTTTGACAATCCATTCGCCCTGGGTTAACTGGCGTTTTACAAGACCCCGGCCGGCATCGTAAAGATAAAGGTGCCGCCAGCCGTCCCGTTCGGAAATCCACAGGATTTCTTTTTGTTTTTGCAGGTCATGGCGGTATAGACGACCGTAATGGATGAAAGTAGGCATCTGTTCCTTAATCAATACCTGGGCTTGCGGGGTATGTCCACTGGCTTTGTAGACGATGTATTCCTGATGTCCCCGTTTATTGTAATCGAAGGTAAAATATTCGCTGTCCGGACTCCAGCGGATGTTGCCGACACTGAACTGGTCTTCTGCCCCGGGGAAGTCAATGGCGATCTGCCGGCCTTCGGACACGATGAATAGTACCGGTTTTTTTATGGGCAGGGCGTCTCCGGGCTTGATGTAATCTCTTTCTTCCATACCGGGTTGCAGCCGGTCCTGGGGAGATGATACGACGGTCCGCAGTTTTCTGACCCACGCCGGACGGTATTTACAGCATGCAATCTGGCGGGAGTCCGGCGACCAGTATATCCGCGACGAATAATATTCACCCGGGGAGCCGTCCTGACTGAGCCGGGTGACTTTTCCGGATTCCAGGTCTTTGACAAAAAGATTGCCTTCGTTGATGTAGGCTTCTTTTTTCCTATCCGGAGAGAGGGTGCTTCCTTTCCGGTTTTCCTGGTCAACGCCACCCCAATAACCGTTGCCTCTTCGTGGTTCTTCCGGTTTCCGGCCGGTGATTTTATTTTTTTTACGGGAATAAGTGTATACCACTCCTTTCCAGCTAAAGCTGATTGCATCCAAATCTCCTGTAAAGGTAATCTCTCCGAAAGGCAGATGGCGGGCATCTGTCTCTTGTGCGGTTGCTGTTGCTAATGCTTGGGCCAGGGCCTGGTGATTGAAGGCCGGTTGTTTTGTTTTTTTATCCGCGTCTGCCAGGATAAAAGTAGTCCCGCCGGCATCGGTTGTTCTATACCAAAAGAAATGAGTGTCCCCGATCCAGTGGGGAGTGATGTCTCCGTTGTAGTATTTGGAGTGGTATTTGTGCCAGTATTCGTCGGCCAGTTTGTATTTCTCTTTGATGTTCTGTGCGTTCAGGCTATAACATAGGAGTAGCGATAGAAATAAATTCCAGTATTTCATAGAAATAAGTTTTATGACAATAAGACAAAAGATAGCAATAAGGACGAAGAGAATATGTCGTTAACATATCCAGCACTCATAGAGGCCTTTGTATGAGCGGTTCTGTAAAATCTGATGCTCTGCCAGCATTGTTTGTGATTGGAATTCTGAACGGTCGAAAATAATCAATTTTCCGGTTATTGGCACAAAAAACGGATGTATTTTACAATAGCCTGTGTGCATACCGGACAGAACCGGTCGGTGCTGAACTCCCGCATCAGACAAGTCTGATAAGGACGGTAGACTCCTTTGCTGGTATATCCTCCTCCTTCAAAGACGCCTGTCCGGTTGGCATATTCCGGTGTTGCCGGCGTCGGGACCGGGGTATTTTTATCTATCATCTTTTTCCATTCTTTCCGGTCGAAATAGGTCAGGGTGGTGAGATTTGCTTCCCAGGGTTCGACGTGTGGAGGATACATATCGTTGTAGGACACATTGCCCGCATATTCGTCTCCCAATCCGAGCAGGAGGTGTCCGAATTCATGAACATAGATTTTGTCGGAGCTGGTGGGATGATGGGCCGCACTGATTCCGTAGAAATTAAAAATACCTCCTCCTCCGTATTTCTGTGTATTGGAAAGTACATAGATATAATCATAGGGTGCATGGGCGGCAATGTCCCTGAGTCCCTGGAAGTCTTCTACCATTTGGTAGCGTTCGGAATTAAAGGTGTAGAACTGGGCTTTGGCTGCCGTATTCCGCCACACATGCTCGCCGGGAAGGGTAACCCCCGACTCCCGGGACGGAGCCCACACAGCGCGGATGTTAAAATGCTCGCGGTGTTCCCGGTAAGGGGAATAGCTGAAAAATGCTTTGGCAAAATTTTCGCAGGCGGCTGTAAACTTCTCTTTTTCGTTTGAAGTGTAGCCTTCCGGGATCAGGACAATGTCCACCCGCTGGGAAGGGGTGCCGGAATATGCGATTTCCATCGTTTCATAGCGGGGGGTAAATTTCCGGATGAAACAGGATTGCGGGTCGATGTCCTGGGCCCATTTCTTTTCCAGTTTTCCTTTGTGGTTACGGGCATACAATTCAAGGCGTACCGGATTTTTTGGGAAAGGGAAGACCACCGATTCGGGCATTGCCTTCCGTATTGTTTTGGCCTCTTCTGTGGTTTGCCATTCGTTGAATAAAGTACAGAATCCCCGGGAATATATTTCTTTCCCGCTGGCTTGGTCGATGATCCTGAAAAACTGGTTGCCGTATCCGGTTGTGTCAATCAGCGAGCGGAGGGAGCCGCCCCAGTAGGGTTCTTCTTTTAATTCGTCAAAGTAATATTCTTCCTCCTGGTGATTTCCGCAATGGTAATAATCAAACCGCAGGGTTTTCGGTTGGAAATATTTATCAAACTGCGCCTGTGCGGAAAAGGTGATGGTGGAAAATAAAAGGAAAAAACTTAAAATCGTTTTTGCTGTCATGGCTTGTTTTTGAGTTGGAGGCTTTCCGGTTACCGCCTGTCATACCAGGAATCTTTTTTGGTTAATTTCAGGTCCTGGAGCAGACTGGAACGCACATTGATTTGAAAATTATAAGATTGATGGGTACCGAACGGAATGCAGGAAAAAGTCATTTCCCAGCAATGCAGGTCGCGGGTAATATTGAAACTGGTGGCAGTTACTTCTTTTTGCTGGAAGTCATATCCCGTACTGTACCCTAACTTCCACCGGGGAGTCAGTGAAAAATCGCCATTGATGCGGACCATTTGGGAAATGGTGGTGTTCGTGATGGGACGTGTGGCATTTGCTGCCGGGTTGGGAGCATAGTTCTTGCTGTAATTAAATGTATAGTCCAGGCTGATGCTCCAGGGAACTTCAAAATCCATATATTCATCGTAATGTCCGTTCAGCCGGTCGTTTTTTTCCATTTTCTTTTTCCCGTTATCGGACGAAAACTGAATGCCCGAAGAGGCGGTTACGCGGGTCAGTCGTCCGACGCCTCCGTGATATTTGTTGTATCTCACGGCCGAGGGACTGATGGCGTAAGGATCCAGGGTGCCCGACAGGTTGATGTTCACCTTGTTGTTAAAGACTTTGGTCCGGGCAGAAAGCTGAATCATGGACCAGCGCATGGAATCGGCAAAAATGTTGTAACTGCTCTGAATGCGGAAACTTTCCAGCAGTTTTACTTTTTTAAATTCCTCTTTACCGGTGGTATCCTTGTCATTACGGACTTTCATCTCCACATTATTATCCACACTCAGGTTCAGGGTACCCGTTTGCTGGGAGCGGGTGGATCCTGTCGGCGTCCCGTAAGTTTTGCCGTCAAAGATGGAATAACGAACCGGTTTGCCGTTACGGTCCAGATAAGTCTTATAGTATTTATCCGGGTCCACACCGAGGTTGGGGGTATAGGTGATGCTTGCACTGGGGCGAATCACATGGCGGATGGCAAAGACCTTGCTGTCCGGTTTAAACTGAAACATTCCGTAAATGGTCGGGTTGTAGGACAGGCCCACGCTCGTGTTGTAATTGTGGGCGTAATGTAAACCGTAAATCGTGTCTATGGGAGTATACCCGTAACCGGCTACGGTGGAGTCTGTAACCCAGTTTCCCCGCCGGATGGAACTGAGGTAGGCAACTCCATTGTAATTGATGGAAGGGGTCAGGGAGAGGTCTTTGGCAATGTTGATGCTTGTACTCAACGGAATAGAGTGTTTGAAGCCATTGTTCCAGTCCCGGGCCATGTGCTTGAAAGATTCTCCCAGTTCGGATTCTTTGGTCTGTATGCTGTTGCGTAATTCTGCGTTATAGGTGAAACCGATATTCTCATACCATTTGATTTTACCCACTCTTTCTTTTCGCCGTAAAGGATAGATTTGCGATACGCGGAAATTTACGTTCGGCAAAGAAAGCGAGATGGAAGTGTCCCGGCTGTTTTGGTTGTGGGTAAAGCTGGCTGTCAGGTTGAAAGGCTTGTCCGGCCATTTTTTACTCCAGGAAATGCTGGATTGCTTCCGTTGGTTGGCAATATCGTTGATATTGGTGGAATTGTAGTAATTGTTGCTGGCGGAGGACATATCCACCGAAGCAGAAAAAGTAGTGTAGGGATTGGCTTTCGGGTCCTGATTGTGGTTCCAGCGCACCGACCAGTCTTTGGACTCGGTGTAGTCCGGAGTTCCTTTCTCGCTGGTGTGGTTCCGGCTCATGCTGAAATTGAATTGACCGGTAAATTTATAACGCTTCCGGTAATTCGATCCGGCATCAAGTCCCCACGAACCGTTGGTGTAAATGGTCCCTGTCAGGGCCAGGTCTACATAATCACTGATAAACCAGTAGTACCCTCCGTTACGTAAGTTGAAACCCCTCATTTTTTCTTCTCCGTAGGTGGGCATCAGAATGCCGGAAGTCCCTTTTTTGGTAATGGGGAAGAACCCGAACGGGATGGCTAAGGGCAAGGGTACTCCCTCAATATTAAGATTGGCAAACCCTGAGATGACTTTTTTGTCTTTGATCAGTATGGCTTTGTTCATCCGGATGTAAAAATGAGGATGGTCGTGTTGGTCGCAGGTGGTGTACAGGCCGTTTTTCACACAATACAAAGAGTCTGTCATTTTTTTCGTGAGTTTTCCCTGTACATATCCTTCGCCTTGTTGAGTGATGATTTCCTTGATCACCCCTTTGCCGGTTTTGAAGTTGTATTTTAGGTCAAGGCTTTCAAATTCCTGGTTGCGGTCTTTGAACTTGGGCTTCCCTTGCAATACTCCGCTTGAATCCGCCACTCCTGAAGCATAGGCAATGTTATTGGCCATGTCCAGTTCGATGTAATCGGCTGTTAGTTCGGTGGATAAATATTTGATGAAAGCGTTTTTATATAAAAACATTTTTTTCTCCAGAATGGAAAATTTGACGGAATCGTCGGCTCTGTAAGTGATGATGTCCGTAAACATGGGCTTGGATGCGGCCGTACTGTCTTGCGACATGGCCGTACTGTCGGAAGATAAAACCGTTGAATCGGTTAAAAGAGCGGCTTTGTCTGTCAGGCTGTCGGCTGCAGCAAAGGAATCCTGTTGGCTGGACGGTGATACTGCCGATAAAGTGTCATTTGTCTTTTGGAAAGTATCTTTGTCCGGTAAATTCCTGGTTTTAAGGCTGTCAATAGCCACATATTCCTTCGGAAGTGAGTCTTTTCCCGTTTTTTGCGGGAGAGGGGAGACTGTTTCTATTTCCTTTTTTCCCTGTGAAGAATGCGATGCGACAGAGCATGCCACCATTATAAAAATGATAGATATCGTGAGAAATTGAAGTGTATATGCTCTTAGTTGCAATTTATTATACTATTTTTGTGATGAATAAATGCATTCCGCTTCCTGAATTCGGAGTGCAAATGTAAGAAATATTGATTGTTAATAGCCATCATTCTTTTTAAAAAGTTTTAAATATCATGATAATTAAATGCGGATTTGCAGAAATATTGCTTATTATGTTTACAATATTTACTGTGGGAACATCCGTGGGACAGACAGAAGTAAATAAATTAAAATGCATTTGTATTGATGCAGGACATGGGGGCTCTGACCCCGGAGCCTGCGGATTGCAGTCCCGGGAAAAAGATATTGTTCTGAAACTGGCCCTCAAGGTGGGAAAGTTGATAGAACAGGCATATCCGGAGATAAAAGTAGTTTATACCCGGAAAACCGATGTGTTGATTGACCTTTCCCAAAGGGGGCAAATTGCCAATAATCATCATGCGGACCTGTTCATTTCCATACACATCAATTCCAACGAACTGCGCTCTCCCCATGGCTTGGAGACTTATGTGCTGGGGCTGCACCGCACGAAAGAAAACCTGGCGGTGGCCATGAAGGAAAACTCCGTAATCAAGTACGAGGAAGATTATTCCACCAAATATGCCGGCTTTGACCCTTCGCGCCCCGAATCGTATATCATGTTTAGCCTGATGCAAAACCTTTATTTGGAAAAAAGCCTTGAGTTGGCGGCACTGGTACAGGAAGAAATGGTGGCAGCCACCAAGCGGTCGGACCGGGGAGTGCGTCAGGCGGGGTATATTGTGTTGGTCAAAGCGGCTATGCCCGCCATATTGATAGAGGCAGGATTTATTTCTAATCCCGAAGAAGAAAGGTATTTGCTTACCCAAACCGGACAGAATAAAATTGCGACCGCCATATTCAAGGCTATTCAGAAATATAAGATGAAGGTTGAGAAACAGGAGGATGTCATTTTGGTGGAGAAAAAGACAGAAAAAAATACTCCTCCGGAACAAGCTCCGGTAAAGATGCCGGAGCCCCGGAGTACTGCTTCACTTCAATATGCGGTTCAGGTGGCTTCCGCTACTGCTAAAGTAAAAGATGTTTCCCGCCTATGTCCCGGAGAAAAAGTAGGGGAATTGGTTTCTGGCGGGCGTTATCGCTATTATGTCAGGCCGGGAGCGGAACTGGAGGAGGTGAAGAAAAGCTTTTCGAAAATAAAGAATAAAGTCAAAGATTGCTTTATTATCGGTATTTATGATGGAAAGGCCATCTCTGTGGCTGAGGCAAAAAAGTTGGAACAAACCCGAAAATAGTTTAGAATTATGATACATATCAAAAGAGAAGTAAAACTTGCATTGACGGCTATTGCAGCGGTGGTTATCCTGATTTGGGGAATCAACTTCCTAAAAGCCAGGGCGTTGTTTGACCGGAATAATATTTTTTATGGAATTTACGACCGGGTGGATGGTTTGAAAGTTTCCAGTAGTGTTATTTATCGCGGTTACAGCGTCGGACAGGTGAATGCCATAAATTTTACCGGAGAACATTTCGACAAGGTTCTGGTGCAGTTTTCCGTGGGGAAAAAATTGGAGATACCTTCCAATACCGTTGCTGCAATTCAGAATGCCGATCTGATGGGGTCGAAAGCCATTAATCTGATTCCCGGCGATGCCTTGGATTATGCCCAGAGCGGAGATACTCTGCGGACTCAATTGGAATTGGGGTTGATGGAACAGTTGAACAAACAGCTGGAGCCTCTAAAGAAAAGAGCTGAGAATGTGATGGTGTCCCTGGATACTGTCCTGATGGCCTTGCAGGAGATTTTCAGTGAAGATGCTAACGGCAACATTCACGGTTCCCTGAAAAGTGTAAGCAGAACATTGAATAATATGGAAAATGCTTCCGGCACTTTAAATCTTTTGCTATCCAATGAATCGGGCCAGATTTCCCGTATTTTGGAAAATATCCACAGCATTACTGAAAACCTGGAAAACAATAATTCCGAAATTGCCCGCAGTCTGAGCAATGTTACTTCCATCAGCGATTCCCTGAGAGAAATAAATCTCAATTATACCATCCGCAGTCTGAACAATATACTGCTCCAGACGGATTCTATTGTGACTAAAATCAACCGGGGAAAAGGAACATTGGGAGAGGTGGTGAATGATGAGGAATTGTATTATAATCTGACTGCTGTCAGTAACAATTTAAATAAACTGTTGTCCGAATTCAGACAGAATCCCAAAAGATTTGTGAATTTGTCTGTTTTTGATTTCGGTGGAGGGAGAAATGCCGCTTCCGATGCTTATGGTATTGTCATAGCCGAATCTGAAGAACCTTTGGCCCTTAATTCTGAACTCTATCTCCAGCATCCTGATTTACAACGTATCAGACGGAGTGGAAAATATCTTTATTTGATCCGGACTTTTAAAACGTTAAAGCAGGCGGAAAGAGAATTGAAGGTGGTTAAAAAATGTTTTCAAATGTCCTATATTGTTAAATTAAGTGAAGATATAAATTAGAGTGATTCTAAATAAGAAGAAAAACGAAGTTAAAAAACAGAACATAATATGGTGAATAAATAATATATTATGAAAAGTTTTTTATTACCCTGGAGCCTTTAGCCAGAATTGTTTAGGAGTTTTTTTAAGAAGGAATAAAATAAAATTGGTAATCATCCGATTCTCTAATTGTTAAAAAGAAATGTCCTTCTGTATTGATTTTAATATATTGATTTTTAGTCATTTACATCTAAACATTTGACATAGAAACCCTAAGCGTTTTTTGAAGATAAACAAGTAAAAAACCATTTTTTTATCTATTTTTTTTTCTTGAATTTAGCACCATGAAAAATAACCGTTGGTAGAAAAAAGAAAACTTACTGGCAAACAAATAACTATGGAAAAAAATTGTGTAAGGATTTGGGCGAAATGTCTGGCTTTAATCAAAGAGCAGGTCGTACCGGAACGGTACCGGACCCTTTTTGAACCGATTCGGGCATTGAAGTTTGAGGGGGATGTCTTGACAATTCAGGTGGCCAGTGCTTATGTATACGAAGAATTGGAGGGCGAATACATTGATATTCTGAAAAAGGCGTTGCAGACGGTAATCGGACCTAAGGCTAAGCTGGAATACTCTGTTGTTGTGGAGAGAAGCAAGTCTTCCGAACCTTTGACTACAACTTTATCTTCGAACCCGGTTAAAAAGCCCGTAGCCAGTACGGTATATCTGGAACAGCCTGTGAATACGGGGTTGAAGAATCCTTTCGAAAGGAATTCGAACCGGATTCAGATAGACTCTCAGTTGAATCCGGCCTATACTATGGAAAGTTATGTGGAAGGTACTTGTAACCGTCTGGCAAAGTCTGCCGGTATGGCTATTGCCAATAACCCCGGGGGTACGGCTTTCAATCCTTTGTTAATCTACGGAGGTTCTGGTTTGGGGAAAACACATTTGGCCCAGGCAATCGGATTGGAGGTGAAGCAGAATCATCCGAATAAGGTTGTATTGTATGTTTCTACCAATATCTTTCAGACACAGTTTACTGAAGCGGTCAGACGGAATGAAGTAAATGATTTCTTACATTTTTATCAATTGATAGATGTGCTGATTCTGGATGATATACAGGAATTGGCCGGAAAAACCGGTACCCAGAATACTTTTTTCCATATCTTCAATCATTTGCACCAATCTGGTAAACAATTGATTCTTACTTGTGATAAAGCTCCGGCTGAATTGGAAGGGATGGAAGACCGTTTGCTGTCCCGTTTCCGCTGGGGATTATCCGCGGAAATAAAAGCTCCCGATTTTGAAACCCGTAAAGAAATTGTGTTGAACAAGGCCCGGAAAGACGGGATTGACTTTTCAGAAGAGGTGATTGAATACATTTGCAAATATGTAGACAATAATGTCCGGGAACTGGAAGGAGCAATGATTTCTTTGCTGGCACAGTCCACCTTTAATAAAAAAGACCTGACCGTAGAGGTCGTGCAGGATATTCTGGGCAAAATGGTAAAGAAGTCTACCGAAGAACTGACAGTAGATAAAATACAACATATCGTTTGTGACCATTTTAGAATTTCCCGTGAATTGTTGCAGACCAAAACCCGCAAGAGAGAGGTTGTGCAGGCACGCCAACTGGCCATGTATTTTAGTAAAAATTATACGAAATATTCCTTGTCTTATATTGGAAATCAAATCGGTAAAAAAGACCATGCCACGGTGTTGTATGCTTGTAAGGCTGTTACCGACCTGATGGAAACGGACCGGAATTTTAAAATGCAGGTGGAAGAAATTCAACGGAAGCTGTATTGCAGTAATTGAAAAAAACTGACTGAAGCGCAAAAGGGGATTAAATGAAAGTGAGGTGCTGGATTTTAATCCCTTTTTAATTAAACTCCGTTTATGGAAGATGTCTATAAAACCATAGAATTTCCGGCAGAAGGACAGTATAAGGAAAAAGGAAGCCGTTTTATCGCTTTGGCCTATCCTGTCAGACAGGAAGAGGAAATCCGTACTATTGTCGCTGCAATAAAGGAAAAATACTACGATGCCCGCCATCATTGCTATGCCTGGAGATTAGGAGCCGATAAAAAGCTTTTTCGGGCCAATGATGACGGTGAACCTTCTTCTACTGCCGGTAAACCGATTCTGGGACAGATCCAGTCTCATGATTTGACTGATATTTTGATTGTTGTCGTTCGTTATTTCGGAGGAATAAAATTAGGTGTTTCCGGATTGATAAATGCCTATCGGGAAGCAACTGCAGATGCTTTGCAGAATGCCGTTATGGTGGAAAAAACCGTAAATGAGGTTTTGCGGGTCCGGTTTAACTATCCTGTCATGAATGATGTGATGAGAATTGTAAAAGAAACAAATCCTGAAATACTTGAACGTCAGTTTGAATTGGAATGCGAGATGCTCCTCTCTATCCGTCAGAAAGAAATGCCCCTCCTTCGTTCCCGCCTCCAAAAGGTGGAATCTGTGTATTTTTCGGATGAATAATAATAAAAAAAGTCCTAAAAATTTGTACGGATAGATATTATCCTTATCTTTGCACCCGCAATGGAGAAACATTGTGGCCCGATTCGCTAGCTCAGCCGGTAGAGCACAACACTTTTAATGTTGGGGTCCTGGGTTCGAATCCCAGGCGGATCACCAGACAAACCGGCAAGATGTCGTAAATCGCTGAAACTATTTTAGTTTCAGCGATTTTTGTAATGTCCCTATCCAGCAAAATAACGCACATTGTAGGGTTTGGCGGTGAACAATTTATTGCTGAAACTATGCAGATTCAGCAAAGAATTTGCATGGAATGTAATGGATAGGACTTATTTTTGAAGGTGATTATTCAAAATAAAAATCTTTTTCATGGTAGAGTGTGGGAAAATAGAACGATGTTGGGAATATGAGACCTTGACGCGGATATGGTTTGAGGCAGTGAAGGTCACGCATGATTTCCTGAGCAGGGAAGACATTGATTTTTACCGGGCGAGGATTCCTCATGATTATATGCTGAATGTAGAGTTGTATGCACTAAGGGATGAGGTCGGTAATTTATGTGCTTTTATCGGATTAAGTGCAGGAATGATTGAAATGCTTTTTGTTCATCCCCGTGTGATGGGCAAAGGTTATGGCTCGGCCTTGCTTCTGTTTGCCGTAAGAGATAAAGGCATACGAAAGGTGGATGTCAATGAACAAAATTGCCGGGCATTGGAATTTTATCAAAGGCATGGCTTTGCGGTTGTTGGACGTGATGATATTGACAGTGAGGGGAAGCCGTATCCCATATTACATCTTGAATTAGAAACCTTGTAAACAACGTTTTTGTGGTGTGGGTCCGTAATAAAAAATTCCCGATTTGTTGATTTATCGGGAATGAGAAGAGATGATGGTATGATGTATGGGACCTTATTCAAGAACCTTTTCCACCCATTGTGTGATATTGGCTGCAGATGTACTGTTTAGGAGTTTGCCTTCCGCCCAGTCTATCTGAGGATATGTCTTTTTAAGAGTAGCAACACTGTTGTTGATAGAGCTTCCTCCGGAGGTGGCAAAAGGGATTATCCGTTTTCCATCAAAGTGATGGCTTTCGATGAAAGTGTTTACCGGACGGGGGGCAACATCCCACCAAATGGGATAGCCGAGGAATATGACGTCGTAGTCGTTTATATTGACTGCTTCTCCAGCAATGGCGGGGCGGGAATCGGGGGTGTTCATCTCTAATGAGCTACGGGACTGTTGGTTATGCCAGTTCAGGTCTGCGGAAGTGTATGCCTGGGCCGGAACTATTTCGTATAGTCTGCCTTTTGCTGCTTTTGCTACTTTCTGGGCGATTGTTTTGGTTGTACCGGTCGCTGAAAAATAGACTACCAGTACTTTCTTGCCGGTTTGTGAAGATTTCATTTCCTGTTGGTTTTGTTGTGCGCATGCGACGATTGAGAGTAGAATCATCGTGCTGAGTGTGGTTAATAACTTTTTCATAGATAGAGGGTGGTATATTTATTTCAAGTATAAAATTACAATAAAATGAGGACAGCTACTTTGTTATGAAGGTCAAATTATTTTGTTGAAAAGGTCATTGGTATCTGATTTTTCGCTCGCATTGATTTGAAGGAGTGATGTTTTTAGTCTTACTTTTCATAGGTCTTTCAAGATGAGTGAATTTGCTTTGTCAATAATGGAACATTCTAAGGAAGCAAGATAGATTTGCGTTGTGGTTTCTGAACCGTGCCCCATACCTTCGCTGATAACGGAAACAGGTATGTTTTTGTTTTTTGCAATGCTGGCCCATGAATGGCGCGCTACGTAAGTGCTTAGAGGTATCGGCAGGTCAATGAGTTCCCCCACTTGTTTCAGGTGTGTGTTTACCATATATAGTTTGTTTTTGTATTGTTGTCTGGCTTTCTCTGTGTTGGGTGTCTTGATGATGGGCAGTAGATAGGGACTGGCTTGTAGGAACGGCGTATTGTATTTATCTACAATTTCCTGCATACATTTTTCCCATTTGATAGAAAGCTGTTGTCCGGTTTTCCGCCTTCGGTAGGTTAGCATTCCGTTTTTGAGATCCGATTTTTTTAGGTAGGCCATATCTACAAATGACATGCCCCGGGTGTAAAAACTGAACATAAACATATTTCTGGCAAAGGCCGTTGCCGGATAGGCTGTCAGGTCTAATTCCTTGATTTTCCGTATATGAGCTATTGTGACAGCCCGTTTTACGGTTTTGTCCACTCCAGTATAGACGTGTTTGAACGGATTTCGTTGTGCCGTAGCTCCTTCTTCTACAGCCCGGTTGTATACAGCCCGAAGAACGCGCATGTAGAATGAAATAGTGTTCATGGTAATGCCTCTTGCTTTCAGGTAGGCTTCATATTCTCTCATTAAATCGGAGTTTATGGCATCCAATATAATATCTTTGTTTTTCCGGAATCGCAGAAAATCGTTAAGTGTAGCAATGTAAGCCTCTGCCGTCCGTTCGCGATGAAGTCGTTTAAGTTGGATGATAACCTTTTTCATAAAGCTGAAAAAGGATTGTTCATTTGCAAAATCCTGGAATTTTTGGATAACATCGTCTGCTGTTGTTATGTTGCTTGAATTTCTTTTGCATAAATAAATGATCTTTTCCAGTTGTCTGAGGTCTCTGATGATGTGTTCCTGAATAGAAAACAGGTAATGGTACCGGTTGTTGCGGGTATTTTTGACAATGATTGAGGCTTTGGTTTTATTCCACTCATCCGCAAAAATCCGGTATTTTGTTTTTAATTGGCGCACAGTGCGGTGCTGGATGATTTGATAGTAGATGCGACCTTCTTTCCCTTTTATGGAGGAAGGGCGGAATTTTACTTTGATTGATGCCATATTATTGGTTTTTAGGTTTGTATTTTTCTACAAAACTAAATTCCTTATGGTGTGGCTGTGTGGGTATCGGTATAAAAAACTCTTGGCGGTAATTGATTTTGTGGTTTATTTGTCTTTTGCTTTTTAGTAGTCCGGAAAGAAATAGGGCTGTCGGAAACCGGCAGCCCTATTGATAATAGTTGATGTTCTGAATATTAGTGAATAACATTCAGTTTTTTACCGATCTTGATAAATGCTGCAATAGCCCGGTCTAATTGTTCACGGGTATGAGCGGCAGACAACTGAATCCGGATGCGTGCTTGTCCTTTCGGAACAACCGGATAGTAGAAACCGGTTACATAAATATTTTCTTTTTGCAGTTCGGCTGCGAATTGCTGTGAAAGCACAGCATCGTATAACATCAGGGCTGCAATAGCTGATTCTGACGGTTTGATGTCGAAACCGGCTTCTTTCAGTTTGCCCCGGAAATAGTTTGCGTTTTCCATCACCCGGTCGCGCAGTTCTGTGCTTTCCATCAGCATATCGAATACGGCGATGGAAGCGCCGCAAATTGCCGGAGATAAAGAGTTGGAGAACAAATAAGGTCTTGACCGTTGACGCAACATTTCGATGATTTCTTTTTTACCAGTGGTGTAACCGCCCATAGCTCCACCCAGGGCTTTACCCAGCGTTCCGGTAAAAATGTCGATGCGGTCCATTACTCCGTTGTATTCAGCAGAACCACGACCTGTTTTTCCGATGAACCCTGCAGCATGACTATCGTCTACCATGACCAGGGCGTTGTATTTGTCTGCGAGGTCACAAATCTCTTTTAATCTGGCAATGTCGCCGTCCATAGAGAAAACTCCATCGGTAACGATGATTCGGAACCGTTGAGCCTGTGCTACTTTCAACTGTTCTTCCAGGTCTTCCATGTTGGCGTGTTTGTATCTGTAGCGAACTGCTTTACACAGACGTACTCCGTCGATGATGGAGGCATGGTTTAATTCATCAGATATGATAGCGTCCTCTTGAGAGAAGAGGGGTTCAAAAACACCGCCGTTGGCATCGAAACAAGCTGCATATAAAATTGTATCTTCTGTACCAAAGAATTGGGAAATCTTTGCTTCCAGTTCTTTGTGAATATCCTGGGTTCCACAGATGAAACGCACGGAAGACATACCGTAGCCCCGGGCATCCAATCCTTTTTTAGCTCCTTCAATCACTTTCGGATGAGAAGAAAGGCCCAGATAATTGTTGGCACAAAAGTTTAACACGGTTTCTCCGGTTGTTAATTTAATTTCTGCACCCTGTGGGGTTGCGATCAGTCTTTCGGTTTTGTATAAACCAGCATCTTTAATAGACTGAATTTCACTTTTTAAGAAATCTTGAAATTTTCCGTACATAACTGTAAGTTTGTTTTGAATATGTGCTTCAAAATTATAATTTTTCTGCATACCTTGTATAAAAACGATAAAAATTTTATCAAGATTTATAGGCGGTTGGGAGGCTATGTTTAGAAAATTATCATTACTTTTGCAAAGTACATTTTAGATATTTCTTCAGGGCAGGGTGTGATTCCCTACCGGCGGTGATAGCCCGCGACTCTCCGGAAGGGGACTGAACCGGTGAAATTCCGATGCCGACGGTGATAGTCCGGATGAGAGAGGAGATAACACAGCGAATGAATATTCCTGTTGTGTGATTTATATAATGCCCTGAAGCAATTCAGGGCATTTTTCTATATGAAAGAAAGAGATATACAGTACATGAACCGGGCCATTGAGTTGGCCGAGCGGGGAAAGGGCTGGGTAAATCCCAATCCTTTAGTGGGGGCCGTTATTGTGAAAGAGGGAAAAGTGATCGGAGAAGGGTGGCATGAGTGTTTCGGCGGCTTGCATGCGGAGCGGAATGCTTTTAAGAATTGTTCGGAAAGCGCAGTAGGGGCTACTTTGTATGTTACTCTTGAACCGTGTTGCCATTATGGGAAAACACCTCCCTGTACGGAGGCGGTGATTGAGCACCGGATTGCGAGGGTAGTTATCGGGTTGACAGACCCGAATCCGTTGGTTGCGGGGAAAGGAGTGGAGTTGTTGAGGAAAGCGGGTATTGAAGTGGTGACGGGGGTGGAAGAAGAGAAAGTGAGGGAGCAGAACCGGATTTTCTTGAAATATATCACTACTGGAAAACCTTGGGTCGTTTTGAAGACAGCTATGACGCTGGATGGTAAGATTGCGACTTGCACGGGAGATTCTATGTGGGTGAGTGGAGAGCAGGCCAGGAAGGTAGTACAGGAAATGCGTTGTACCTATCAGGGAATCATGGTTGGGAGCGGTACGGTGAAAGCAGATGATCCGCTGTTAAATTGTCGTTTGGAGGGAAAGGTCAGGCAGCCCGTCCGGATTGTGGTGGATAGTAAAGCTTCGGTTGATTTGGAGAGCCGGCTGGTAAAGACGGCTGCCGACTACCGGTTGGTAATAGCTCATACGATGAAAGCGGATGTCCGGAAACTGGAGCATTTGAGAAAATCAGGTGTGGAAACCCTGGTATGCCGGGAGCAGGAGGGGCATGTGGATTTGTTGGATTTATCGGAACAATTGGGGCGCTTGGGAATAGATTCAGTGTTGTTGGAAGGAGGGGGACAGTTGAACGAAGCTTTTCTCCGGTCCGGGCTGGTTGATGAGGTTTGGGCTTTTGTGGCTCCTAAGATTGTAGGGGGAAGAGAGGCAAAAACGGCAGTGGAGGGAGAAGGCATAGCCCGGATGAGTGACGCTCTGGTTTTACATCGGGTGACGGTTGATAAAGTGGGTGAAGATATATTGATAAAAGGAAGATTGGCGCGGTAAAGACCATTAAAGTTATGTTTACGGGAATTATTGAAGAAATAGGCAAGATTAAAGCGGTAAAAAGAGGAAGCAGAAGTGTGAGCCTGGATATTGAGGCGGATAAAGTTTTAAAAGATACGAAGGTCGGTGACAGTATTGCCACGAATGGAGTTTGTCTGACGGTTACCGGTATGGGGGAGAATTTCTTTTCTGCTGATGTAATGCCGGAAACTATGGAACGAAGCAATCTGAGATTGCTTAAGCCGGGCGAGCGGGTGAATCTGGAGCGGGCTTTGTGCCTGAGTGCCCGGATTGGGGGGCATCTGGTAGCCGGACATGTGGACGGGACCGGTCGTTTGATTGAAAAAACGGAAGATGAAAATGCTATTTGGCTGACTTTTTCTGCTGCTCCGCAGCTTTTACGTTATGTCATTGAAAAAGGGTCAATTGCTATAGATGGGGTCAGTTTGACTGTTGCTTATGTGGATGCTTCTGTTTTTCGGGTGTCTGTTATTCCCCATACCCAGAAAGAGACTACGTTGGCCGGAAAGTCTGTCGGCGCAATAGTCAACTTGGAAAATGATATGATTGCAAAATATGTAGAAAAATTGTCAGGCGGAGGAAAAACTGCCTCTGGGTTGACTTTGGATTTTCTGCAACAGCATGGTTTTTGATAAATATAAAAAGAAAATACAATGGAAGAATTTAAATTTAGTACGATAGAAGAAGCTGTCGCTGATTTGAGAGCCGGAAAAATGATTGTTGCGGTGGATGACCCGGACCGGGAGAATGAGGGGGATTTGATATGTGCTGCCGAACATGCGACTTTGGCTAATGTGAATTTTATGGCTTCTTACGCCAAGGGATTGATTTGTATGCCTATGAGTAAGGAGTTGACAGCTAAATTGGGATTGGAACAAATGGTGACTAATAATACGGATAATCATTGTACGGCTTTTACGGTTTCTATTGACCATATCTCGACGACTACGGGTATTTCAGCTTTGGAACGTTCGGTGACAGCGATGAAGTCGGTGGAAGAGGGAGCAAAACCTTCGGATTTCCGGCGGCCGGGACACATGTTTCCTCTGGAAGCCAAGGCGGGGGGAGTATTGGAGCGGATGGGGCATACAGAGGCTACGGTGGATTTGATGCGCATTGCTCATTTAAAAGAATGCGGATTGTGTTGTGAGATTATGCGGGAAGACGGGACGATGATGCGTACCCCGGAATTGAAAGAATTTGCTTTAAAGCATGGATTGAAAATGATTACCGTGGCAGACCTGATTACTTACCGCCGTCGTACGGAGATTTTAGTGGAGCGGGTCACGGAGGCGGAAATGCCTACGAAATACGGTATTTTTAAAGCTTACGGTTATGTAAATAAAATCAGTGGTGAGCATCATGTTGCTTTGGTGAAAGGGGAAATTGGGGATGGCGAACCGGTGTTGTGCCGGGTTCATTCTGAGTGCCTGACAGGAGATGCTTTTGGTTCTTTACGTTGTGATTGCGGCGAGCAGCTGGCGGAAGCTCTACGCCGTATTGAGAAGGCTGGACGCGGAGTTTTGCTCTATATGCGTCAGGAAGGCCGTGGCATAGGTCTTATTAATAAGTTAAAAGCGTATCACTTGCAGGATGGGGGGATGGATACGGTGGAGGCCAATCTGGCTTTGGGATTTAAAGCCGATTTGAGGGAATATGGTACAGGGGCTGAAATTTTAGCTGATTTGGGTGTGAAGAGAATGATATTAATGACTAATAATCCCTTAAAAATTAAAGGTCTGGATGGTTTTGGACTGGAAGTTGTAGGGCGAGAACCGATTGAGATGACTTGTAATGAGAAGAATGAGTTTTATATGTATACCAAATATAAGAAGATGGGGCATATCTTGCATGTGCGGAATGAGGCTGATATTGCTTCTGTCCGGCAGAAGATAGAAAAAGAAAAGAAAGAGGAAAAATGAAATATTAACGATAAAAGATAAAAATATGAATTTGCTGGAAGGAAAATTATTGGCGGAAGGCCAAAAAGTGGGTATTGTAGCTGCCCGTTTTAATGAGTTTATTACTTCTAAGTTGCTGGGAGGAGCTGTAGATGCTTTTGTGCGTCATGGAGGGGATGAGGCCGGTTTGGATGTAGCTTGGGTGCCCGGAGCTTTTGAGGTACCTTTGATTGCAAAGAAAATGGCTGCGAGCGGTAAGTATGATGCTGTGATTTGTTTGGGGGCTGTGATTCGTGGGGCTACGCCTCACTTTGATATGGTTGCTAATGAAGCAACAAAAGGAGTGGCACAGGTGGGGTTGCAGACAGGTGTTCCGGTTATTTTTGGTATTCTGACTACGGATTCGATAGAGCAGGCTGTGGAACGGGCAGGAACAAAGGCTGGAAATAAAGGATTTGAAGCTATGACTACTGCCATTGAAATGATAAATTTGTTGAAAACCATTGGTTGAAAACAGGATAGGTTTGGAATAGGCCTGTCTAAGGCCAAAAAGAAAATACCCCCTAAATTATTTAGGGGGTATTTTCTTCGTTTATTTTCTTCCTTTTGCCTGCTCTCTTATGCGTTGTTGTTGCATTTTCTGCATTTCTTCCAGCCTTTGTTGGAATTTGGATTTTTTGACTGGTTTGGTTTTTGCCAGTTCGATTTGCTGCAATAATTTTTTATCGTCAACAAATTTCCGGATAATCCAGGTTTGGAGAATGGTAATGAGGGTTGCAATAAAATAGTAGTAGCTTAAACCGGAGGAATAACTGTTAAAGATAAACAGGAACATCACCGGCATAATATACATCATGGTTTGCATGCCTTTCATCTGGTCATTCTGGGGTTGATTTTTGTTGTTCATGACCATATAGATGATATTGGTTGCAGTCATCAGCAGGCAAAACAGGCTGACATGGTTTCCGTAGAATGGAATAGTAAAAGGCAGTGTGGCAATGGAATCGTAAGATGCCAGGTCGGTTGCCCATAAGAAACTTTGCTGACGCAGTTCTATCGCACCCGGGAAGAAATAGAAGAGGGCAATCAGAATCGGCATTTGAATAAGCATGGGAAGGCATCCTCCCATAGGATTAACGCCTGCTTGTTTGTAAAGTTTCATCATGGCTTGCTGGCGTTCCATGGCTTTGTCGGCCGGATATTTTTTTGTCAATTCATCAAGCTGAGGTTTCAGCACCCGCATTTTTGCCTGAGACATGTAAGATTTATAGGTGAGCGGGAAAAGAATAAGCTTGATAATTAGGGTCAGTAATAAAATGATAATTCCATAGTTCAAGGTTGTATTGTTTTCCAGGAAATTGAAGATGGGAATAACAACATATTTGTTGAACCAGGCAATCCATTTCCATCCCATATTAATGACGTCGGGCAGGTCGATGTCCTTGCCATAAGCTTTTAGGACAGAATAGGAATTGGGGCCGAAGAAAAATTTCATGTTGTATTGTTCATTGCTTTTTCCACTGTATGGGAGTGGAATTTCAGCACTGACCTCTTTCAGGTAGCCGTTCCTTTCGCTTATTTTACTGGTTAGTAACACATCACTGAGCGGAGTTTCCGAAATCAGGACAGAGGAAAAAAATTGTTGTTTGAAGTCAATCCATTGGATTTTGTTGCTCAGGGTTTCTTTTTCGTCAGAAGTCAGGGAAAGGTTCTCCACATCATCTTCGAAAAATTTATAATAAATTCCGGTATAGCGGTTTTCGAAATCCTTACTTTTTTCAAGCTGAGGCATGTTGATGCCCCAGTTAAGAGTCAGGAATGACGAATTGGAAGCGATGACTTCTCCCATCTCATGGGTAAGTATGCTGAAATCAGTCATATAACTGTCCGGGGCCAATTTGTAAAGATATTCAATGTATTTAGTGCTGTCAGCATACAGGCGCATGGACAATGTTTGTTCCTGGTCTTTGGCGTAAAGGGTCGTTTCTGTCGTGCCAGGGGTGAAAAAGAACTTTTCGGTATTGATTTCCTGGTTGAGAGCATAAAAATTCAGTCCGAAAGTTGCCTCCTGTTTTTTCCATAAAACCAGAGGCAAAGAATCGTGAGTACGGTATTCTTTGAGGTCGACATAGACAATTTGCCCTCCCTGGGTGCTGATGTGAAGTTTTATTTTATCATTTTCCAGAGTGATAATTTTATTTTCTGCGTTAGCCTGAAAGAAAACGGAGTCCGCTTGACTGCTTGGGGTTGCCAGGCCGTTTGGGGAAGATTCAACTGAAGCTTGTTGCCGGGCAGCAGCTATTTCTGCTTTTCTTTCTACCTTGGCGATAGAATCCTGACGCAGCATTTCCAGTCTTTGTTCTTCACTGGGATGATTGAAATAAGAAAAACCGATCAGGATGAGGAAGATCAGTATTAAACCGATGATTGTATTTTTGTCCATGTTTTAATTCTATGAAAGTCTGTTTTTAATTTTTTTTATGACAAACAAGCTTTGATGAAGGCGATGAATAAGGGATGGGGCTTGATGACTGTACTTTTATATTCGGGATGGAACTGAACACCTACAAACCATTTGTGTGCAGGAATCTCTACAATTTCAGTCAGGCCTGTCTCCGGATTCATACCTGTGGTGAGCATGCCTGCTTTTTCAAATACATCCCGGTATTTGCTGTTAAATTCATAGCGATGGCGATGCCTTTCCATAATTTCTTGCTGGCCGTAGGCTGCGTAAGCTTTGGAGCCTGGTTTTAGTTCACATTTATAGGCTCCAAGCCGCATGGTACCTCCTTTTTCGGTAATTCCTTGTTGTGAATCCATCAGGTCAATGACCGGATATTGGGTTTTGGCCGCCATCTCGGTGGAATCGGCACCTTCCATTTTCAATACATTCCGGGCAAATTCTATGACTGCCATTTGCATGCCCAGGCAAATACCGAAGAAAGGAATATTGTTTTCGCGGGCATATTTAATGGCAACTAATTTTCCTTCTATTCCCCGGTGTCCGAATCCCGGAGCTACGAGAATGCCATGAAGGTCTTTTAGTTTAGAAGTGGCATTCTCAGCATTCAGTTCTTCACTGTGAATCCATTCGATGTTTACCTTGCAGTCGTTGATTGCTCCGGCATGGATGAAAGCTTCTACAATGGATTTGTAGGCGTCGTGCAATTCAACATATTTTCCCACTAAGCCGATACGGACTTCTTTGCTGTAATTTTTGAGTTTATAAAGAAATTTTTTCCACGCTTCCAGTTCCGGTTCGCTGTTAAGCGGCAAACCGAGCTGTTCCAGGACAATTTCGTCCAGCTTTTCTTCCCTCATCTTAATCGGCACTTCATAAATGGTGGATACATCGATGGATTGAATGACGGCTTTGGGCGAGACATTGCAGAAAAGGGCTACTTTTCTGCGGAGGTCGGTGTTGAGCTCGTGCTCGGTCCGTAAGACCAGAACATCCGGTTGTACTCCGATTTCCAGCAATGCCTTTACAGAATGCTGGGTGGGTTTGGTTTTCAGTTCACCGGATGCCGATAAATAGGGTACCAGAGTCAGATGAATCAATACAGATTTTTCTCCGAGTTCCCATCTGAGCTGACGGACTGCTTCAATAAAAGGTAATGATTCAATATCACCGACAGTACCGCCGATTTCTGTGATAACGACATCGTATTCTCCTTTGTTGCCCAGAAGTTTTATGTTGCGCTTGATTTCATCTGTGATGTGAGGTACGATTTGTACAGTTTTTCCCAGGTAATCACCACGTCTTTCTTTGTTGATAACGTTTTGATAGATTCTGCCGGTAGTGATGTTGTTGGCTTGGGAGGTCGGACAGCCTGTAAATCGTTCATAATGTCCCAGGTCGAGGTCTGTTTCCGCACCATCATCGGTAACATAGCATTCCCCGTGTTCATAAGGGTTCAGAGTTCCCGGATCAATGTTGATGTAGGGGTCCAGTTTTTGATTGGCAACTTTGTAACCTCTTGCCTGAAGTAGTTTTGCAAGAGATGAGGCTATAATACCTTTTCCCAGAGAAGAGGCAACACCGCCGGTGACGAATACATATTTTGTTGACACTGTATCTTTTGTTTATAAATTTATCGAAGTTGCAAATGTAATAATTAAAGGGGAAAAGTAAAAAGGGTGCCCGAACATTTTCGAGGCACCCTTGGGATGAAGTTTTTAATGTCGTTAAATTAATGTGTCCAGTGCTTTTAATTTTTCTTGTAAAAGTTTCAGCCGTTGCTTAGCTTTTTCGATTTTGGAAGTCAATTCACTGATAAGTCCCTGGGCCTTGCTGGATTTTGTGAAGAAGCCCATGTTGTTCTCCCACGTGTGAATATCGGTTTCCAGTTGTTTAATTTTTCCTACCAGTTTTTCTCTTTCATTGATGATTTTGAATTCTTTATTCTCACTGCTGTCCATGGAGGAAAGCTTTGCCCTGAATCTTTCCAGGTTGCGGTCAAATTCATTGAGGTTTAACTGGTCGAACCATTCGTTCATGACATTCCGGAATTCTTCCTGGAGGCTGTCTTTTACTTTGATGGGAACGAAGCCGATTTCACTCCATTTTGCTTGAAATTCTTTCAGTTTACTGATGTCTTCTTCTGTGTTGCCCGTTAGGCGGAATTGTTTGATTTCTTCCATCACTGCTTTTTTCAGTTCTAAATTCCGGGCTTGTTCGGTGTCAATGTCTTTGAAAAAATTATTTTTGTTATTGAAAAAAGTATCGCAAGCTGTTTTGAACCGTGCCCATACTTTGTTGGAGTATTTTTTGGGAGCGGGTCCGATTTTTTTCCATTCTTTTTGGTAGGAGATGATTTTATCGGCAGTTTTCTTCCATTCTGTACTGTCTTTGATTGCTTCTACTTTTTCGCAAAGTTGAATTTTTAGTGCCAGATTTTTGTCCTGTTCTTCATTCCATTTTTTATAGAATTCTCTTTTCTGGTCGAAAAAGAGGTCGCAGGCAGTCCGGAATTTTTTGTAAATTTTATTCCGTTCTTTTTGTGGAATGCTGCCTGAGTGGTTCCATTCTTCCTGTAATTCAAGAATGCTTTTGGTGGCGGTGTTCCATTCCGAGATTCCTTTGTATTCTCCCCGGGCCAATTGTTCGGCTTTTTCGCAAATTTCTTCCTTTAATTTCAGGTTGTTTTCTTGTTCCTGTTTCAGAGATTCAAAAAAATGGTGGTATTTCTCGTTGATTTGACCGGTTGCCGTTTTAAAGCGTTCCCAGACGTTTTCTTTTTGTTCTTTAGGGATAGGGCCGATTTCCTTCCATCGGGTATGTAGTAATTGCAACTGTTTAAAAGCGGCGGCAATGTCATTTTCTTCCGCTAATTTTTCCGCTTCTTCACAAAGTGCATTTTTGGCATCCAGGTTGCGCTTCAGGTCTAAATCCCGGAGTTCTTTATTGATTTTTATATAGTTATAGAAGTTTTCGACATGATGGTGATAAGTTTCCCACAGGCTGTTCACGCAAGCCTGAGGAACCATGCCTGTATTATGCCAGCGTTCTTGTATATCCCTGAATTCCTGAAAGGTTTTATCTAAGGATTCTTCCTTCTGAACCAGTGCTTTGAGTTCCTCAATAAGACCGGTTTTGATTTTCAGATTTTCTTCCCGTTCGGCTTCGAGCTGCCGGTTGGCGGAATTTTTTTTATCTTTATAGAGTTTATAGAGTGCATTGAAACGTTCCCGGTTGTCGTTTTTATATTCAAAGTCTTCTGGCGAATCTCCGTCAGCTGTGAATTTTTCCAGTGCTTTTTCGTATTCTGATTTATACCGGGCTTCAAATATTTCCGGCAAGCTTTCCATTGTATTTTTTATTGCAGCTACGGGATATCCGTCAATCAGCTTTTGAGCCTGACGAACAATTTCTTCAGTGGAAAGAGCCGAAAAATTGATTTCCGGCAGAGGTTGGGGTAATGTATTTTCCGGGGTTTCATTGTTTTCTGAAACTTCCGGGGTTATGGTTTCTTCTTCTGAGATAAAGCTTTTTTCTTGCTCCATAGTTTGTCAGCGCTTAAATATGTGTATCCGCATGAAGCATATGACTGTCATTTTGCTTCATTATCAAATACGAAAATAGTTTATTTATCTGAGAAAGACAAATTATTTTAGATTTGCAATGGAGGATTTTAGATTTTGGTTTAAACCCTTTATCTTTGAATTTTCAAATCAGCGGATGCAATGAGGTCGAAAATATTATGTAGTTTAATTTTGGGAGTCAGTAAATTGCCTCTGGCGGTACTTTATTTGTTTTCCGATATTTCCTGGCTGGTAGTTTATTATGTAATAAGGTACAGGCGTAAAGTAGTCCGGATGAATTTGATGCATGCTTTCCCTGAGAAATCTTTGGAGGAAGTTATCCGAATAGAAAAAAAGTTTTACCGGCATCTTTGTGATTTGTTTGTAGAATCCTATCATCTGGGGCATATGACGGAGAAGGATATTCGTCGTCGTTGTGTTTTTACTAACCCGGAAGTCGTTCAGCGTTATTTTGACGAAGGGAAGAGTGTTATAGCAGTGTTAGGGCATTACGGTAATTGGGAATGGATGGCATCTTATGGTTTATGGATGCCCGGGGATGTTGATTTCTTCACATTGTATAAACCGTTACACGATGAGGTTGCTGACCGGGCAATGTTCCGGATTCGTTCCCGTTTTCGGGCTAAGCCTGTCCCGAAGAATGATATATTACGGAAAATTGTAGAGAATAGGAGGGCCGGACGTTTATTTCTGGCCGGGTTTATCGGTGATCAGACTCCTAATGCTGCGAATCTGAATTTCTGGATGGAGTTTTTAAATCAGGATACTCCCGTATTGTTCGGAACCGAGAAGATAGCCCGTAAATTTGACATTCCGGTGGTTTCTTTACGGATGCGTAAAGTGAAGAGGGGGTATTATGAGGTGGATTTTATAAATATTTGTGATCAACCGAATTGCTTGGAATCTGGAGAGTTAACCCGGATGCATACCCGCCGGTTAGAGAATAATATCCGGGAAGTTCCGGAATTGTGGTTATGGTCGCATAAGCGGTGGAAACATAAGCGTGTTTCGCAGGACAGGAATGTCCGGGTGTTTGAATGAAAGGGATGGATATGGTTAAAGTGGCAGTGATTATATTAAATTGGAATGGTGAAAAATTATTGCAGAAATTTTTGCCTTCCGTGGTGGAATATACGCCTTCCGCATTGGGAAAGGTAGTGGTGGTGGATAATGCTTCTGAAGATTGTTCAGTGGAGGTAGTCAAGCAGGGATTTCCTTCGGTAGAGCTGGTTTGCTATGACCGGAATTATGGGTTTGCCGGAGGATATAACCGGGCGGTTAAGGAGAGGGAGGAGGAAATCGTGGTTTTGTTGAATAGTGATGTGGAGGTAACGGAAGGGTGGCTGGATCCCTTGGTAGAAATGTTGGAGAAGGAGCGGGAGGTGATGGCTGTGCAGCCGAAAATCAAGTCCTGGCGGGAGAAAGATAAGTTTGAGTATGCCGGGGCTTGTGGCGGATATATCGACCGTTTGGGATTTCCCTTTTGCCGGGGCCGCATTTTAAATGTAACGGAAGTGGACCGGGGACAATACGATGAACCGGCGGAAGTATTTTGGTGCAGTGGTGCTGCCCTGTGTATCAGAAGGGCTGATTATTTACGGGTTGGGGGATTGGATGAACATTTTTTTGCCCATATGGAAGAAATTGATTTGTGTTGGCGGTTGCGGAATAAAGGAGGGGTGTTGAAAGTCGTTCCAGCCTCGGTTGTTTACCATTTGGGAGGAGGGTCGCTGCCTATGAACCATCCCCGGAAGTTATTTTTGAATTATCGCAATAATCTGCTTATGCTATATAAAAATCTGACCATCAGTCAGTGGCGTCAGGTGAGGTGGCAACGTTGGGGATTGGATTTGGCAGCGCTGGTTTTGTTTCTGGCAAAAGGAGAATGGAAGAATGCCCGGTCTGTTTGGTTGGCTTATCGTGAGTTCGGGAAGATGAAAGCTTATTATCAACCCTCAGGGCAAGAGGGTACAGACCGTTGTATCTACCGGGGATGTATAGTCTTTCAATATTATTTTAAGCATATCCGTGCTTTTTCACAACTGTCTGAATAAACTTTAAGAGTTTATTTTTGTCTATATTTAGAAAGCAGTAAAAACGCCAATGGAAGTCTTTGAGGATGAATATATCATTACTTTGTTTCATGCAGAGAAGCAGGAACAGCGGGCTTTCCGCTTGTTGGTAAATCAGTATAAGGAACGGCTTTACTGGCATATCCGTAAAATTCTGATTGGTCATGAAGATACGGATGATGTACTGCAAAATGTGTTTGTGAAGATTTGGCAAGGGTTGAAAGAATTCCGCTATGAATCAAAGCTTTTTACATGGATGTACCGGATTGCTACGAATGAAGCTTTGAATTTCCTGAATGAAAAGAGGCGTAAAGTTTATGGGAGTACTGATGAGATTTCTACCTGGCTGGAGGATACGTTGGTGAGTGACCATTATTTTTCGGGGGATGAGATTCAGAGGGAATTGCAAAGGGCAATTCTGACTTTATCCGACCGTCAGCGATTGGTTTTCAATATGAAGTATTTTGATGATTTGTCTTATGAAGATATGGCACAGATATTGGGAGTCGCTGTCGGTACTTTGAAGGCAACTTATTACAATGCTGTGAAGAAGATAGAAGCAAATTTGAAAATTGTAGACACCTTAAATGGATGAGTATGGACAATTTCAATAAAAAATACGAAAAGAAAAATCCTTTTTCTGTACCGGATGGTTATTTTGAACAGTTGGAAGACCGGTTGATGGAACAGGTGGGGAAGCGGGAGAAGCATCGGAAAGAGGGGATTTGGTTACTTGTCAAGCCTTATCTGGGATTAACAGGTGTTTTTTTACTTGCTTTATTTGTGGTACAGATTATCTTACCGGCTGTGGTTGATAAACACCAGATGGTCATAAAACAAGGCGGTGAGGTGGTGCAGCATTTGGAGATAACTGAAGAAAATGTTTTTGATGCCCGTTTCAATCCGACAAATGAGGAAATTATTGAGTATCTGTTTTCCGAAATGGATAGTTATGAGTTGTTATATGCAGAAAATTACTGATGATAAAAATTTGGATATGAAAAATATAATATTGTTATTGCTGTTACTGGCAGGGGGAGGTAGTATGGCGGTTGCCCAGGGAAAACTGACAGAGGAAAAACGGAAAGAATTTGAGGCCCAGAAGGTTGCTTTTTTTACTCAGGAATTGGATTTGTCTCCTTCGGAAGCTGCAGTGTTCTGGCCTTTGTACAATGAAATGCGGAAAAAGAGAAGAGAGATTGAAGGACAAATGCGCAAAGGAGCGAATGAGGTGAATAAGGCTTCTGCTTTGGCAGAAGAGAAGTATGCGGAAGCCATTGGTAAAAAATTAGCATGGGAAGATGAATTGCAGAAGATAAAGAAGGAATATTATCAGCGTATGACAGGCATCCTTCCTGCTTCAAAGGTTTGGAGACTGGGAGAGGCAGAACGTAAGTTTCAGCGGCAATTGTTTGAAAAGCTGTGTTGCAACTCTGCTGTCAAGAAATAATTCTTAAAAATAGTAGTAAAAGTTTTGTAGGTTTACGAAAAAGCACTACTTTTGTCGTCGCAATAGTGCAATTCAGCACTCTGGAGAGATGGGTGAGTGGCTGAAACCAACAGTTTGCTAAACTGTCGTACGGGATTACTGTACCGGGGGTTCGAATCCCCCTCTCTCCGCCGAACTCCAGATACGAATGGGGGACAATATACGACAAACCCTGTAAAATCAAGGTTTTACGGGATTTTTTCTTTTCTCTATTGAATATCTCAAAGACACGAAAAAGCCCCGTTTGGACAAAGTTCCGTTACTAAATCGTTACTAAAAACAGTACGATGATTTTAGTAACGATTTTTAAAGTAAATGCCTGATTTATGGCTTGTTGTCAAAAAAGTGTCTGCTCATAATTCATCATACGGATTCGTTTTTCATTGAGCAGGATTCCGTTCGTCGTGATTTGCTGTGTAAAACCTAAAAAGACATTCCGAAATCGCTTTTTGCGAAAATTCCGAAATTTAGCAATCACTTCGTCAAAATACATCAAAGGTTCGCTTCCGAACCAATCCAGCATCAACGTTTCCGCCTTTTTCTTTGTAATCATTGTTAGCAAATTACCGTATTCTGTTTCAATATTAAAATTGCTTAACTGATCGTTTATTGTATTTCTATTTTATGATTAGTATTTAATCCGCTAATCTCCTGTGGGTTCATTACGGTCTATTTTCACATGTAAAGTCTGTGGCTTACCGTTACGTACTATACTTACAGCCAAAGCATCCAGCAAACGTAATTGATTGGCTGTTTCCAAAGTGATTTCACCGTAGGGGATGCCCTCTATGGAAACAATTTCATCACCCACTTGCAAGCCCGCCGTCTTATAATAATTTTCTTTGTAATTGCCTACACAATTCACAATAAATCTGCCATCCTGGCTCTTCCGAGTCGAATAATGGAAACGTTGGTACAAAGGATTCACCAGACGCTTAAAATGACGGAGAGGTTGCAAGCCGAGATGCTTGTTTTTCATGTCGAAAAAGACATTGAAACGTTTTAGAAAGTTCAAACCGATAACATACGGATGAGACACGGAATTTTTATAGTCCAGCGTATAAAGACGCAAGGAATCCAACCGTAAATCATTAAACAACGTCCCTGTCACCGTATAATACCGTGTATAACGACCTAAATCCTGCAACCATACCGCATCTTCCCTTTGATGCAGATAGTCCTGCTCCTGTGTTCCTAACAAAAAGACAATATCCTTGGAAAGTCCGGTATCAATAAAAAACTTTTGATAAATAGTAAGAGTATCCTGGTTCGAAAAGCAAACTTTTAACGGCAAGGTGACAAAAAAAGGGCTATAGTCCGAGATTTCCAACGGTAACAGTATACAATTTTTCGGAAACTGGTAGCCATCTGCGGAATGAACTTCCATATAATTGTTCTCAAAGTTCAACTCCCATACGTGTGTCGTATCGCTTTTGGGAATATTGAACATCCCGTCAGCAAGAGTGCTATTCATATATTTTTTATAAGACCATGCACATATTCCTGAATAGACAAAGTCAGTTCTGCCAAGTTTCAACTTTAGTTGCATCGAATCATAGAGTATTGCCGGCTCTTTGACCATACTCCATGCAACACCCCAAGGTATTGTGCCCCATACGTGATTTTGAGATAAAGACGGATTGACCGACAATATACTGCTGTCCAAAGTTACAAACTCAAAATTATAGCCAAAATTATCCCCAGAATCAAACACCAATTTTACCGTTACACTATCGTTTAACTGTACGGGAATCGCCACTTTTCTGTCTTTCAGATCAAAGGTAAAATAACTCCGATTGGATGTGTCCACCTGTTGCCGACAACTGCACAACACTCCCAATAAAACAATAAACAACAAATAAGGAATATTTATTACTTTCATAATCTTATAAATTAAAATTCTAATGAAGGCGTCCGGAAGTCCAGAGCAATTCCAAAAACAGAACTCAGCCATTTTAGGATTAAGCCACTTCCGGACAATCTTCTCATTTACAAATTAACACATGAGATTATCTGGTTATCAGCTATTCAATGTATGTCCTAAAGGTATAAAGATTCCATACTTTTATGGCTTTTTGCACAAAAATTAAATATACGGGAATTTGGTAAATAGTGAGTATATTGTTTCTATCCGTTTATTTTAAAGTCAATTTATCTTAGGATAATACACCCAATTTTAGGGAATGTGAAAAGTCAGAAGATGAGCGGCAGTTCATTGAAAAATCATTTTCACGACATTGAAACGTACGAAGCCTATGTTCTGAGAAAACGGAAAATGTAAAAATGCCCTGCATGTTAACATACAGGGCATTTTTGTAAATGTAGTATAGAAAATATTGGTTTCTAAAGGGGCTGCTTTTTGTCTTTTGAGCCGGGTTGTTGTTTGTTCCATTGGATATTTTTGGAGGGTGTTGCTGACAGAATTTCATTGCTCCGTTCTTGCGCCAATTTTTTATCTGCTTTTTCAACAGATTCTTCGGTGCGGTTTGTTCCTTGCGGTTCGGCGTCCACAAGTCCGTTTGTTTCCCTTACGTATTTCAGGGGGTCAGCAATGTATTGCCATTCTTCCTGTAACTGGGTACTTTTTCCTTGGTTCCAGGGGCCCCGGGCATCTTCGCCCTGTGACATGTTGAAATAAAGATTGCTGTATTTCGGGGAGGTCTGGAATACAGCCGGTGGAAAATTGGGCTGAATGGTGGCTAAGGCTGCTTCGAATTGCTGGTAATGAGTTACTTCCCTGGTCATCAGGAATACAAGTGTTTCTTTTACTAATGGGTCGTCGGTTAATGGAATCAGGTTTTCGTAGCCAATTTTGGCCCGGCATTCACCTGCCATGTTGGAACGGAGATCGACTGTTAAATCGGCAGTTGCAGAAACATAACTGGCACACCAGGGATTACCATTGCTGTCGGTAAGGGCCGGGCTGCCAGGTGCACCTACCAGAAAATGCGGATAGGTGAATGCCTGATGAATGAGGTCTTCTTTTGCAGCTTTGCCGCTCATCATAGTATGAAGGGGGGTATCTTCCACTACGTTTTTCATTTCGCCGCCGACACTTCCCAATAACATTTGGATGGTAGCTCCTACGATTTCAAGGTGTCCGAATTCTTCGGTAGCGATGTCCATCAACATATCGTATTTGTCCGGGAAGGGATTGTGGCAACTGAAAGCCTGTACGAAATATTGTAAGGCCGATTTTAACTCTCCATTGGCTCCGCCGAATGCTTCAAGCAATACACGTGCGAAACGCGGGTCGGGTTCGGAAACCCTGGCATTGAATTGCAACTCTTTTACATGGTAAAACATAATTCATTGGTTTTAGATTAATAATAGGGTTGATAAATGAATATTCCGTTTTGACGGACATATCTTATTGGTAAAACGTTGATTTACAATGTTTGTTCTGTAAAAAAATATAAGCATTATTATAGAGTGTAATTCTGCCGGATATTTTCGACGGAAGTTTTATGAGGGATTTGAGGTAAAAGAAAATACAGGCAGGGAAATGGCTGGATAAATTTTATCAATAAATACATATATTATTGAAATACAGTGTTTTATTAATGTTTTTTGTGTTGTATTTAACTAACATAGAAGATGGAATGGCGTTTATACTGTAAACAATTTCGGTAGACGGTTGATTGAATGGCTGGCTATCAAATATTAACAACTAAATTTAGAGATTATGCAAACAGGTACAAACAACCAGGGGCGTGAAGATTACCAGGAAAAACCGGAACAATCTTCACAACAAGGAGCACCGATGGGTAATGAGAATTACCGGGGACAGCAAACGAAGCAGGAACACCATGTGCAGTCGGATGAGACGCAGTACGGGAAAATCCGGGAAAGTGAAATCGGCTCGGGTAAGACAGAACAGCGTTCTGCAAACCTTCGTGAACAGGTGAACGAAGGTGCCCGCACAATGGGAGAGAAAACTCGTGAATCTTCAGACAAAGTGGGGGATAAAGTAAATGACTGGACTGATAAGACGAAGAATAAAATCAATGAATGGGCTGATAAAGCTGAAGATAAGATGAATAATCTGAAGGATAAGGTAGGGGAAAAGATGGACGCTTGGACAGGCAAGAATCATAGTGAACGGGCTGAGGATAAGTACGAGAAGGCCGAAAAAAAGATGGATAAAGCCGAAAAGAAATTGGACAAAGCTCAGGATAAATTTGCCCAGGGATATGAAAACGATGGGGTCAGAAAAATGGAAAAAGCTGAAAAGAAAATGGATAAGGCTGATGACAAAATCCGGGATGCCCATGAAGAACTGAGGAAAACTACTGATACTTTTTCTTCAAAAGATAAACCTTCCGGTAAAGAGAATACAACAGGTCAGGGGACTATCCGGTGAGGAGGATCGTTTGAGGAATGAGAGAATCATTTTTAATATTCACTTAAATTGTTAGTTATGAAAGAAGAAAGTAAAAAAACGAAAACCAGAAGTACAGCTTCTCAGAGCAGCGGGACTTCTAAAGGATGCTCATCTTCTAAAAATAGTAGCGGAAAGAGTGTTCAGGCAAAATCTTCCAAATCGGGTTCTCAGAGCAGTAAAACGGGAAAATAATTGAATTGGGAGAATAATAGAAGGTAAATTACGTTTCTATGAATGTATAATTTTTAATACAAGTACGATGAACAAGGAAAATCAAAAAGCAGGAAACAGTGGTAGTCATACTCAGGGAGGCAGCCACGAACAACATGTAGAAGCAGGCCGTAAGGGTGGTGAAACTTCTCGCAGTGGAAGTCGCAGCTCACAGAGCAGCCGTACTCAATCAGGTAGCCGCACTCAGAGTGGCAGTCAGGAACAACCTGCCAAAACCAGCCATAAGAGCGACGAGACTTCACGTGGCAGCAGCCGTAAAAAAGAGAGTGGAAAATAGACTTCTTTTGACTTGAATATGGCGGCAGCTTTTCTGTTATAAATGCTGTCACGGTTGTTTAGGATGAAGCAGGGGCTATGGGAAGAATTTCCTATAGCTCCTGTTTTGTTTTAAGCACCTGTTTTATTGTGCCTTTATCCATTTTATGATGTCTTTTGTGACTTTTGGGCAGATGGTTTCTTCAATGTCGGAATATTCAACGGGCAATCCTTTATCGGCAGTCTGGAACATGTGGTTCAGGCCGGGATAGGCAATTGTGGTTACTTGCAGGTTGCCGTTTGTGGTGATTCCTTTATGGATATAAGTGAGATTTTCTACTGGAACCTGACAGTCTTTGTCTCCGTTTAGGGCCAGTACGGGGCAGGTGATTTCGGGGAAATCCCATTCTGGGTCATATTTCAGTAATTCGATTTTGCCGGGATTATAGAGTTGTCGGGTGGTTTCAGATGCTTGTCCTGCCAGGGGAGTACCGGCAAAAAGTTCGGTTAGCTTGCGTTCGCAGGTTTGTGCATCCGCTGTTTGCAAAACGATTTCCTGGGCTTGCTGCATATATTGGTTGTAAGTGTTGATGAATTCCTCTTTGGCGCCGCTTGCCCGCAGAAGGGCTGCCCGTTGCAGGAGCAATAGTTCACTTCCGTTGACACCTCCTCCCGCCAGGGTAATGATAAAAGCTACTTCTTTGCGGGCAGCCAGGCTGAAGGCGATGAAAGCGCCTTCGCTATGTCCGATTATGCCGATGCTGTCCGGTCGAATCTCCGGCCGTTGTTTCAGGTATTGTAAAGCAGTGTAGGCATCGGTTTCGAAATCCGGGAGTCCTGAAGCGTTGAAATTACCTGTGGAGGCTCCGGTGCCCCGATCGTCTACTCGCAAGCTGGCAATACCGTTTCGGGCAAGGTAATCGGCTATAACCAGAAAAGTTTTGTGTTCGTGAAAGGTATTGTCCCGATCCTGAGGACCGCTGCCGGAGATAAAAAGTACAGCTTTTTTTGTCGTTGGGGTCAAGGGGAGAGTCAGGGTTCCTGCCAGGGTAATCCCGGCTGCTTCGTTCCGGAAAGTGACTTCTTCCGAACGATAGGGAAAAGGCGGTCGCGGTGTTTGCGGCCGGTGGAATACAACCGGTTGTCTGCTTAGTATCAGGGGAAATGTGTAGCCGTCCTGTGTCAGAGTTCCATGAAGTTGTTTGTCTGTTTGTCTGTTTATCTGACAGGAGATGTCGGCATCCGGAAATTCCAGATTGAATGGGGTATTTATAAAATCTGCTTTTGTGGCTGGATAAATCCGGTCTGATAAATCCGGAATTTTGAGTGTTGCCGAGCAGACATCTTTTTGCTGTTGCAATTCTATGATTAACCGAAGCCGGTGGGTCTTCAGGTCGGGATAACCGTACCATATACCCGTTATATCTTGTGAAAAAAGCGGAAGTGTGCAAAAAAGCCAAATGGAAAGTAAATAGTTTTTCATGATGGTTTATATTTTTCTTAAAAACGCTCAAAAGTAAAAAAAGGGGGGAAAGTAGTTATAAAAATATGGGTTAACTTGTATATTTGCCATTGTTAAAATTAAATAAATGCAGATTTCGGACACCGGACTTTTATTAACATATCTGTCGCAGAAAGATAACAGAGCCTATGGTCATTTGTACAGTGTGTATTACACTGCATTAAAGACGGTGGCTTGTTATTATGTAAAGGATGAGGAAGTGGCGGCTGATTTGGTACAAGAGGTGTTTGTTTCTTTGTTGGAGGTTTCTCATCGTTTTGAAACGGCCGATGAAGTGAAATATTTTCTGTATAGTGCTTTAAAAAACAGGTGTATCAGTTATTTCCGTAAGCAGAAAGTCCGGAACAGATACAGACAAGCAGTATTGCATTCTGGTGAGCAATTAGAACATTTTTGGGAAAAAGTGCTTGAAGAGGATGTGTATGCTCATTTGATGGCTGCTATTGATACTTTACCGCCACAGTGCCGGTTGGTGATGCTTCTTTCGCTGGAGGGGCTGAAAGCTTCTGAGATTGCCTCCAAGCTTCATATTTCGGAAGAAACCGTTAAAGACCATAAGAAGAACGGCAGACGTAAACTTTTACGTTTGCTTGATAATCCTTTCCTCTGTTTTTTAATATCTTCTTTATAAAATCACCGTGTTTTTTTATCAGACACCCCCTTTTTAGTGTGTGGTGCGTATTGTAAATATAATTGGTAAAAAAGCGTAAAGTGTGGTTTTTAAATAATCGTAAACAGTTTTTTGAGTTATCTGGATTGATATCCGGCTTTTTAGCTGGTACACTATCGGAGCAACGGCGTGAAGAGTTGGATTCCTGGGTGGATGAGAGTGAAGAACACAGGGTATTGTTCGGACGGATTTGTGCAGAGCAGACTATGCGGGAGAAGATTCACAACTACTGTGAGGAGGACGTTCAATCTGCTTTTCATGATTTTTTGCAGAGACGCCGGCAATTGACTTTTAGGCGGAGAATTTACCGATGGGCGGCATGTGCTGTATTGATGTTGTTGTTGAGTGGTGGTTGGTTGCAATGGCAGGCAATCCAATTGGAATCGTTCCCGGGTAATGTATTGTCACAGGAGCTGGAGGTGGCGGATAGCAGCAGGCGACCTGTTCTGACCCTGGCTTCCGGAGAACGGATTGTGATTCCGGAGAAGGGCCTGGTGTTGGAGAGTACAGTGGCAGGGCAGCAAGTGATGGCAGAAAATGGATTTCCGTATCAGCATGCAGATACTTTTTCTTATTCTGAATTGGTTTACAATACGGTGAGTGTGCCGCCGATGTGTGATTTTTATTTTGTCCTCAGTGACGGTACGAAAGTATGGATGAACGCAGCTTCTTCTATACGTTACCCTGTGAAATTTGCTGCGGATTCCCGCACGGTATATGCCAGTGGTGAAGTTTATCTTGAGGTGGCCAAAGATAGTCGGCGGCCTTTTTCAGTTGTGGTGGACGGGATGAGTATCGAAGTGTTAGGCACTTGTTTTAATGTGCGTGCTTATCTGCATGAAAACGAGACAAAGGTTGTTTTGTCTGAAGGAAAAATAGCTACGCGGGTGGGAGAAAAAAAATATACCCTTACTCCTGGTAATCAATTGTCTTTAGAAGAAAGCTCCGGAAAAATAGATATCCGGAAGGTGGATGTTGCCGATGTTCTGGCCTGGCGACGGGGTTTTTATGTGTTTAAAAAATGCAATCTGACGGAAGTGGCTTCGACTTTACAATATTGGTACGATGTGGAAATTGTATTGAAGGGAGAAGTGGCAGCCCGTACGACTTATACCGGTGTGGTGAATAAAGAAGAAGCGATAGAAGTGTTTCTTGCCCGTTTGGAAAAAGTGTCGGATGTGAAGTGTTCCCGGAAGGGGAAAGTAGTGATGATTCAATAGTATAGTTATACAATATTAATTTAAGATCAAACGAATGAAAAAGTGGATAATCTTAGGATGTTGCCTATTGGTGGCAGAGTGGACGTTCGGACAACAGAACGGGAAAACGGCATCCGGAAATGCGAAAGTGTATGAAATCAACGGTGGTATCAGTGGTGAATACCGTGGAAAAGTGTATTTGGTGAGGGAGGAGCGTATACACGGACCTCAGACGCGTATTGACAGTTGTGAGGTTGTGGATGGGCGTTTCCGTTTTACCGGTGAGGCACCGGAGCATTCTGTTATCCATTTTATCCAGAGTGCAGACGGACAATTGGCACCGATATTCCTAGAGCCGGGAAACATTCGGATACGTATGCGTGCTGACTATTTCTTAGGAGCCAGGAGTGAAGGTTCTGTCAACAATAATTTGTGGAATTTGCACCAGTTGTTTGTTGAATATAAAAAAGACAGTATACGTCTGGCAGCTGTTACAGACTGGGCGCGTTTTGGAATGGGGACTCCCGAACAGCAGGCTGAGAATTTCAATTACCGAACCCGTTTTCAGAACGAAAGCAAGCTGGAGATGGAAAAAGGCATGGTGAGGTATTATAAAGAGTTGGCTTTTGCGCCTTTCATTCTTTTGTTTGAGATGACCGGCGAACTGTCGTTGGATGAATTGAAAGCCTTGCGCAGCCAATTGGACACTTGCCTGAATAACCATCCTTACACCAAAGAGTTGGACGAGGTGATAGCCAATAAGGAGTTCAAGGTTGGCTGTGAAGCACCGGCTTTTGTCATTCGCAGTATGAACGGTGAAGAAATAGAATTGAAAAATTATGCCGGAAAATATGTCTTGTTGGATTTCTGGGCTTCGTGGTGCGGACCGTGTCGCCGGGAGATGCCGAATGTCGTGAAGCTTTACAAGGAATGTAAAGGAAAAGGTCTGGAGATTATCGGTATATCCCTGGACAAAAAAGAAGCCGATTGGAAAAAAGCGGTGAAGGATTTGGGCATGACCTGGCCGCAAGCTTGCGATTTTTTAGTGTGGGAAGGTCCGGTAGCCCGGAAATATAATCTGAGTGCGGTGCCTTATACTGTATTGATTAATCCGGAAGGGAAAGTGGAAGCGCTTGACCTCCGGGGAGAGCAGTTGGTGAATACCATCAAATCTTTGTTAAAGAAGAAAAAGTAAGTTGCTATGAAAAAATGGTTTTTAGGTTTGTGCAGCTGTTTGCTCGTTTGGGGGCTGCACGCACAGAAAGTGACTAAAATCAGTGCTGTTGCCGACGGTTATAACGGAAAGGTCATTGATTTCGAATTTATTGACAATCCGGACAATAATATGCAATTTCCTTATGTTTCAGGGCAGCGTATGGAATTTGAAGTGGAATTGAAAGAACCGGCCTTGGTAAAAATCAATTTGTGGCTGTGGTTGATGGTATGTCCGGGTGATGAGATTCATGCTGACATTCATTATGACGGAAAGAATTACCGGACGGCAGAGTTTAGCGGAACCCCTTCGGCAGTGGCCCTCAATGAAGCCATCCGTGACGGACGTAATCACCGGGTTGCCGGACGTTATAAGACCAATCCGCTTGCGGCAGTAGTGACGCAGGTGCCGGCAGACAAATATTATGCAGAGACACAGGCCAACTGGAAGAAGGAGCAGGAGTTGCTGGAGGCGGTGCGTTCCCGCGTAAATCCTTTTGCTTATGAATATGTTTATGCGGAGTTGGAAGGCATGTATCTTTCCAATTTAGTGAAATATCCTTATGTCGTGTCGGATGTGGCGAAAAAGCATATCGGTGATTGTATTCCCGCCGGTTATTGGAATGTGCTGGATGGTTATCGGGTGAAAGATTCCAAAGCTGCGTTGAAAAGTTTTACTTATAAAAGCTGGTTGCTCGATTATAAGGAGTATACCGACAAACTGAAAGCTCGGAATGCCGGACAAGAGTGGAAGTATGTCAGGGATTTACAGAAGTCCTATGACGGCTTGGTGGCTTTTTATGACGGGAATGTCCGGGATGCCGCTTTGTATATTCTGTTTTACGATGCACTGACCTCCCAACGGGATGATTTTGACCTGATTGCCAAACTCAGCAAAGAGTATTTCAAAAAATACAATAAAGACAAAACTTATAGAAAAGAATTGACCGAAATGCAGAAATAGACCTGTGTGTAAGTCGATGTGCATTTACTAACTTAAATATTTAAATTATGTGGAAAAAAAGACTATTACAAGGTATGTCAGGATACCGATTCCTTGTTTTTGCCTTGTTTATGCTGGTTTTTTCCGGGGGATTGAGGGCTGCCGGAGAGGATGAGTACCAGAAAAAGAAAATTTCACTGCAGGCAACCAATGAAACGGTGGAGGAGGTATTGAATAAAATCGGTAAAGCGGCGGATGTTCGTTTCTTTTACAATCATTCAGCTTTGGATTTTTCGAAAAGAATTACTGTCGATTTTAAAGACCAGGAATTGCGTAATGTGATAGGACAGGTGCTGGCGAATTATTCTGTGGATGTGGAGTATCAATTGAACCATACGGTTGTGTTGCGGCCTAAAACTCAGATGCCGTCTATCGGCGTGCAGAAAGTGAACGGTACGGTCCTTGATGTCAAAACCGGAGAAGCTTTGATCGGGGCAAGTATTGTTTTGAAGGAACAGCGGGGTGTGGGAGTAGTGACGGATGTGGATGGGAAATTTCATATCGAATTGATAGAAGGTGGAGCGACAGCATTGGTTGTCAGTTATATCGGTTATCAGACCGAGGAGGTGAAACTGCCGGCTACCGGTAATCTGGAAAATGTTACTGTAAAATTGACACCCATGGTTGCCGAGTTGGAAGGAGTGGTGGTGACGGGTATGGCGCCCAGGAAAGTTTCCGGTTTTACCGGCCGTTATGTTACGGTGAAGGGAGAAGAGTTAAAACGACTCAACCCGAATAATTTGTTGCAGGCATTGTCTATATTTGATCCGAGTTTTCATGTTATAGAGAACAATCAGTATGGTTCGGACCCGAATAAATTGCCGGAATTTCGGTTGCGTGGAGATGTGCAATTGGGGGCAAGCGACCCGACTAATTTCCAGATGATGATGGGAGATTATTCCAATCGTCCCAATATGCCCTTGTTTATTTTGGATGGTTTTGAAACTTCCTTGCAGCGGATTGTCGATTTGGATCCGGAGCGAGTGGAGTCCATCACGATATTGAAAGATGCTGCCGGTACGGCGATGTATGGTTCGAAGGCCTCCAACGGGGTGATTGTATTCGAGACCAAGAAACCGAAACCGGGTGCGCTGACCTTGAATTACAGCGGGAATGTCGGTGTTTCCGTGCCGGACCTTTCGGATTATAATCTGATGAATGCTTCCGAGAAATTGGAATATGAACGCCGTGCCGGATTGTTTACCACTACTGATATGTTGAATTACTACAACAGGTACAAAGAGGAGGTTTTGCGTGGAGTCAATACGTATTGGTTGTCGCAACCGTTGCGTACTGCTGTTACCCATCGTCATACATTGGGTATTGAAGGCGGAGACGAGGCTATCCGTTATTCTTTGGGCCTGAATTACGGCAGTGAATACGGAGTCATGAAGGGTTCGGACCGTACCAATGTGGGATTAAATTTAGTATTGTCCTATCGCCGGAAGAAATGGAATATCAGCAACTCATTGAATATGACGAATACGGATGCAAACAATTCGCCTTACGGTTCATTTTCAGAGTATACGAAGTTGAATCCTTATTATCGTCTGACGGATGAAAACGGACAATACCAGAACGTCATTGAAATGAAACCGATGGCTGTCGGAAGTAATCGGGTAACGATAACCAATCCGTTGTATAATACGCAGTTTCCGTATAAAGATTTGACGAAAAATTTCAGCGTAGTGGATAATTTTTCTTTGGAGTATGCGATTTTGGATAATTTGCGTGTAAATGGCCAGGTATCGTTTACCAAGAGCCATGCAAGGTCTGAGCAATTCAAATCATCACATCATACAGATTTTGCACCTGAAAAAGTAGAAGATATCACCCAACGCGGTACTTATGCAAAAAGCATAGGTGAGTCGATAGGATGGAGTGCAAATGCTTCATTGAATTATAATTACGTAAAAGGCAAGCATGGATTATTTGCGTTGGCACGATGGAATGTTGAATCATCTAAAAGCGATGGTGTCAATCTGTCTGCCAAAGGTTTTCCGGACGATAACATGACGGATTTCCTGTTTGCTTTTGAGATGGACCGGGATGTGAATGGTAATGAATCTACGAATCGGTCGGTGGGTGTCTTGGGTAGTTTGAACTATATGTATGACCAACGCTATTCTGTGGATTTCAATGTTCATGGTGATATTTCTTCGCAGTTTGGTTCGGATACCAAGATGGCACCTTTCTGGTCGGTGGGTGTCCGCTGGAACATGCAGCGGGAAAAATGGCTGGCCGGAACAATTATTTCCAACCTGACGCTGACAGCCAACATGGGTGTTACCGGTTCGCAGAGTTATTCTCCTTATCAGGCAAAAGAAACTTATTCTTTTACTGACCTGATGTTTCCTTATCCGGGAGCGGATGTTTTGGGGGCGCAGTTGATGGGAATCGGTAATCCTGCGTTGAAATGGTCGAAGACAAAAGCGAAATCGGTGAATTTGGAGGTTGGTTTATGGAACAGCCGTTTGAATTTATCCGCTTCTTATTATCACAACTATACAGACCAGATGTTGCTGTCGACAAACATTCAGCCTTCAACGGGTTTCCCGACATTGACGCGGAATGTCGGCGCGGTGTTGAATGAGGGTATTGACGTTACTTTAAACGGTTTGTTGATCAGTGATTATGAGCGGCAAATCCAATGGTCCTTAGGTGTGAACTTTACCCATAACCGGAACGTGATCAAGAAACTTTCCAATGAATTGAAGGAGATGAACCAGAATAATCTGAACAATCGGAATGAGATTTTGCCGATTTATGAGGAAGGCGAATCCACTTCGGTAATCAAATTAGTGCCTTCGTTAGGAATTGATCCTGCTACAGGAGAGGAACTATTCCGGAAACTGAACGGAGAGAAAACCTTTGTCTGGGATGCTGCCGACAAAATACCGGTGGGTGATACAGAGCCCAAGGTACGTGGAACCATTCCTTCCTCGTTTATGTGGAAGAATCTGAGTGTAAACTTAGGATTTTCTTTCCAATGGGGAGCTGACCGTTTCAATCAGACTTTATTGGATAAGATTGAAAATTCGAATATTTCCGGAAATGTGGATAAACGGGCCGGTGGTGCCGACCGTTGGAGTCCGACGAACCGTTATGCGAAGTATAAGAGAATCAGTATTGAAGACCAGCATACTCCGACAAGTACCCGTTTCTTGCAGCGTTACAATGAGTTTGCATTCACTTCAGTAGCTATCGGTTACCGTTTTGAACCGAAGTATTTCAAGTTCCTGGAAACGTGTAAAATTGCCAGTCTGTCGCTGAATGCTTCCATGCAGGATATCGGCCGGATTTCCACAGTGAAACAGGAACGGGGATTGGATTATCCGTTTGCCCGGAGTTTCAATCTTTCTGTGTCTGTGTTGTTTAATTAATAAGAGGGAGGTTATGATGAAAAAAGCAATAATAATCACAGGAATGGCATTGGCTGCATTGTTGACCGCTTGTTCGGATTGGGTGAATGTTTCTCCCAAGCAAGAGGTGGAATCCGATAAATTGTTTACATCGGAAAACGGTTATAAAAGCGCCTTGATTGGAGTATATGCCCGAATGACGTTAACTGAGAATTACGGGAAAAATCTCTCCTACGGTTATTTGGAGGAGCTGGTACAGCGTTATGACAATTACGACCCGTCTTTGGCTCCGACGGATGCCAGACGTGCGGAACGTTATGATTACAAGAATAATACCGGAGCCAAAGGATATGTAAATACTGTCTGGCAGGAATTATTCCAGACGATAGCCAATTTGAATAATCTGTTGAGACGGTTGGATGATAACGGCAAAAATGTTTTGGTGACTGACGGACTTTGGGAGCAGATGAAAGGTGAGGCGTTGGGGTTGCGTGCATTCCATTATTTCGACTTGTTGCGTTTGTACGGACCTGTTTATTCTAAGGACCCGGAGATGAAGTGTTTGCCTTGGCGTACGGAGTTGAATGCCGATCAGAAAGATTTACTGCCGGCGAGTGAGATAGCAGGTCATATTATTGATGATTTGAAAGAAGCGGAAAGTCTGTTGCAAGGGGATAATTTGGAAAATAATCGGCAACATCGGATGAATCTATTTGCTGTTAAAGGATTATTGGCCAGGGTTTATTTGTGGATTGGGGACAAGGAGCATGCAGCTGTTAAAGCCCGTGAAGTGATTGATGAGTGCGGTTTGGAATTGGTCGTGAACAATAGTCAGGATGTTTCCATGTTTGATGAGACGCTTTTTGCTCTTGGAATGGATGATATGGAAGAAAAACTTCGGAGCGATTGGGCGGATTTGACGGTTTACGGTAATGAATTGTACATTTCGCGTGAGAATGCGGAAACGGTATTCGAGGCTTTGCGCGGTATCGGACTGAATGATATCCGTTATCGGAACGGTTACGGATTCATACACGGAGTAAACGGAAGAATGTGCAGAAAGTATTTGGGTAAAAATGTGTTGTATTGGGAAAAGATCCCTTTGATTCGTTTGTCTGAAATGTATTACATTTTGGCAGAGTCGGTTTCTTTGTCGGAAAGTGTGACTTATATCAATCGGGTACGGAATATTCGTGGTATTTCCCGGGTGAATAATTACCAGGCAGATGATTCTTATGATGAGGATGCCCGTATAGAAGCTTTGAAGTTGGAATACAGTAAGGATTTCTTTGCAGAAGGACAGTATTTCTATTTTTTAAAACGTCACAATTGTCAGAGTTTTTATCGTTGTCCGGTGGATGATATGACACTTTATTATGTGTTGCCCACGCCTGATGATGAAATTGCCTATGGCACAGGAAATGAGTAATTATACCATAAAAACGACAAGAAGATGAATAAAGTATACATATATATAATATTCTTTTGCGGGATAATGGCTTGTCAGGAGGATGACCTTGTGCAGTATTCCCAGGAGAAAGATGCCATACAGTTCGATCGGAATTATGAGAGAACCCGCGACTTTAATTTTGCGACGGCCTATGAAGTCCGGAAAGATTCGAATTATTACTGGGGAGATTCGCTGCAAGAGATCCAGATGACTGCCATTTTGCAACTGCAGGGTTTTCCTACACCTGACGAACGGCCTTATAAATTGAAATCTGTCTTGGTGGAAGGTCAAGATTCGTCCAAGGTGGCAGAGGTCCGTTTTGAGCCTTATTATAGTCTGGCTCCCAATCAGTTGATTGATACGGTCGTGTTTACCGTTTTGCGTCCGAAAGGCAGGGGAAATTACACTATAGGTGTAGCGATAGATTCGGAGGGAGACGATGCGTTCTTTGAGAAAGGAGCGGAAGAGTGTTCTGTATATCGGTTGAATATATCGGACCGTTATGATGAACCTGCCGATTGGCGTTACCGGGAAGAATGGTTGGGGGAATTTGACCCGGAAAAATATGCCTTTATGGTAACTATTGGCAACAAATTATTCAGCCGGTCAAATTATCGCATGTGGTCGCGGACGGATTTGTACAATGCCGATTTGCGGGCTGCGTTGGAGGCGTTTAATGCCTCTGTTCCGGAAGAAGAGCAGAAGAAATTCAGTTTTCCCAATATGCCGAAATACGTGTGGTGGGATGACCAAGACAAATGGTTAGGAGAATTTTCCATAGAGAAATATGGATTTATTCAGGAGATGATAGAAAATTACGGGGATAAAGAGGAAGAGTTGCTGGCAAATTCGAAATTGGAATGGTGGAATTTACGGTTTCGCGAAGAGTTGGCCGAGACGGAACGACCTGGGATTACTTTCCCGAGAAATACAGAACGTTCAACTTGGTGGAGGGAATCTTTTTTAGGAGATTGGACGTTGGATAAACAGGAGTTTGTGGTACTGAATCTTTTCCCAAGGAGTAAATATCAAATCGGGGAAACGACTTGGGATTACGCATCGTCCGTATTGCGCAGAATTCTGGACCGGCATAATATTGAAAATCCCAATGAACCTTTGAACTATGAGTTTATAGATGAGGGTAAACCGGACTGGTGGGGGTATTTTGAAGACTTGTTCGGACCCTATTCGTCGGTGAAACGGGATATCGTGGTGGAAGCCGTGCTGAATAATAATATGCAATGGGGAGAGTACAACATAAATATCTTGAAAGACGGAAACAGTTCCGTGGTTCTCAATATTGTACCGCGGATAGCAGCCGAGATTAAAAGTTACAATGCAAGCCACCCGGGTAATGAGATTACCGATTTTCCTTCTAAACCGGCTTGGTGGGATGTTAATTTGTTAGGTGAGTACTCGGAAGAGAAAGAGGCATATTGCGAGTATGTCATTAATGAATTTCAAGGAGGTCAATGGTGGACGAGTAAAATAGGAGAACATTGGGCTACTGTATTCCGTTGTTGTGTTGGGTGGTATAATCAGAAGACGGGTGAAACACTGGTGAATGATTTCCCGGTTACCGATGGCAAATGGTATTATTGGGACAAGTATTCAGATGTTTGGGGTGAATATTCCGATGCGAAAAAGACGTTTGTTTTGTGGGTTTTGTTCCGAAATATTCCCGGATTTGGTGATTCTTGGGATTATATGATGGGGAAAAGCCAAGCCCAAAAATTGTTAACCGATGCTTTGAAGGAATACAACGAAAAGAATGACCCCGATTTGCCTTTTAATTTTAACTGATAAAATTTCACAATATGAAAAATATATTTTTGATATTGATTTTTCTTCTTTTGGGTGGATTGCTCGGATGTTATGACGACAAAGGCAACTATGACTACAAGGATATCAATACGGTAAGTTTCGTGATACAGCCTGAAAGTGATAATGGTTCTTATCGTTTTAAGGTACGAACAACTGATTTTGATGTTGTCTTTTCTCCTGTCGTGACCCAAACTCTGCTGAATAATGAGGATGCTCTGGAGTATTTGTGGGTAGTTTCACATAGTGAAGACGGAGAGATGATAGTCGATTCGGTCACTACGAAAGAACTGACTCTCACTTTTCCTGCCCAAAAGACAAAGACTTATGCTGTTCGTTTTTGTCTGACGGATGCAACTACGAATGTGAGTACTTATGCCGCATTAACTATGCGGACAGTGAATCCCTATATAGATAGCTGGCTTGTATTAAACGGTGAGGAATCGGAGCGGCGTATTTCGGCTGTGGAAGATCCGGATTCACTTCATTATGTTTATACGGAGAATGCCTGGACTGATATGGGGAATGCTCCTCGTTTCCAAGATGCTGTCGGATTGATTTATTCTCCGCTGGGATTGAAGAATAATACGGCTCCGGAATGTATGTATGTAATTACTGCAGACAGTTTATTGGCACTGGATCCTTTTGCCATGCAGGTAAAAAGAACCAATAAGGAACTTTTCTCACAGAAGTTACAGAACGAGGACCATGAGTTGTGGTATGGTATGGATGGGAGTCCTGTGGGTGGAATTCCTTTATTGGTGGATAAAGATTATAATTTTTATTATACCACAACTAGTAATGACGGAGTATTTCTCGACCCTTATCTGGGTTTAGTCAAGGGAGGGTGCCGTGCTTCCAAGCTGGTTATGTCATCAGAATCGAATGTAGTTTGTATTTGGGATGATGAACAGAAGAAGTTCATGTATCTTCCGGGAGGTGATGGTGCGGTTTATGAGGTGGAGGATAAAGAGTATGATTGGACGGACAAAGAAGTGGTTTGGTTAGGTTTGGATAATGTGTTACCGGAAGGAGATAATAAAGGAAGAGTGGCCTTGGCCTTGGTCAGGGAACAGTCAACGGGGTATTATTGGACTTATCATTATGATTCTGATGGAAATAAGTTTACGCGGGATTCTATCGGGGAATTAACCATTGATAAAACTACGAAGTTCGCAACGACGCAGGCTTTTGAGAATCAATTTTTTTATACAGTGGGTTCTAAAGTGTACCGTTATAATGTGGCCGGAAGAGAGGCTGAGGAGTTATACGACGCAGGTGCACCGATTACCCGTTTGAAATTCCGGATTAATGAAAGGTCGAATGTCGGAAAGAATGATTTTATGCGTTTCTTGGGTGTTGTCGTTGATAAGGGAACAGAAGGAGAATTACATGAAGTTGTGCTGAGCAATGCCGGTGATGTGGAGGATGTTCACGTATTTACGGGTTTTGGTCCGATCCAGGATATTTGTTTTACTTTAATTAATCGTATTATGTTATGATAAAGAGTAAGTTAATATATACGTTGGTGGTTCTGCTGGTTGTAGCTTGCCAGAAAGAGGAACTTAATGTGACGGTACCGCGGGATGATTTTTCGGTTGTTCCTGGTTATGCGGGTAATGTAAAAGGCCAGTTGCAAGTCAAATTCCGTGAGCTGTCGCAAGATTTGGAGGTAACGCCTACTGCTGCCGGGTTGGAGACGGATAACAACGAATTGACAGAGGCTGTCAATCGTATAGGGGGTGTGCGTGTGGAGCGTTTGTTCCCTTACGCCGGGAAATTTGAAGCACGTACGCGGAAGGCCGGCTTGCATTTATGGTATAAAATCTATTTTGATGAGGAAGTCAATTTGGATTTGGCTGCTCGTGTTTTGTCAGGCGTTTCTGAAATAACGGATGTGGAACCGGTGTGTCTGCCTACAGCTGATGCCGTACAATTTCCTTACTATGACCCTTGGTTCGGTCGGCAGTGGTTTTTGCAGTATGCAGGTTCTGACTTGGAGCGTGAACTCGGACCATTGGCAGTATCTTCGGATATAGATGCGGTTGAGGCTTGGGAAATTGAGAAGGGGAGAAAAGAGGTGATTGTCGCCGTTGTGGATACGAAAGTGGATGTAGGGCACGCGGAATTGCGTCCTAATTTATGGGTAAATTACAATGACTGGCCCGACGGAGTGGATAATGATAATAACGGGTATGTGGACGATGTGTATGGTTACGGCGTGGCTAATCAGCAGGATGCAGACGGTCACGGTACGCATGTGGCAGGAATTATTGCGGCAAAAAATAATAACGGTTGGCCGGTTTGCGGAATTGCGGGGGGGGACAATAATCAGAATGGGGTTCGGTTGATGGCTTGCCTTAGCAGTGGTGGACCAACGGCTATAAAATATGCCGCTGATAATGGTGCTGTGATTTGTAATAACAGTTGGAGTGTAAAAGTCAATAAAAACAACCGCAAGGCGTTGCAGGATGCTGTAAATTACTTTGTGACCTATGCGGGGATGGATGAAAACGGAAATCAGACGGGGCCGATGCGTGGAGGTCTTGTATTGGCTTCTGCCGGTAATGAAGGACAGGAACTGGAAGAATATTATCCGGCTTCTTTGGATAATGTGATGGCTGTGGCGGCACTGCGTCATGATATGAAGAAGGCTGCCTATTCCAATTATGGTTCCTGGGTGGATATTTCCGCTCCGGGTGGCGAAGGAGGCAATACAGGTATTTACAGTACGTTGGAAGCTAAGAATTGGAATTATAACAGTTTGTTCGGATATGCAGCGGGAACCTCTATGGCGACACCTGTTGTGGCCGGTGTTGCAGCATTGATTGTATCTAAATACGGAGGACCGGGTTTTACTCCTTATGATGTTGAATATCGCCTGCTGCATGGAGTGAAACCGGTGTATGAACATAATCCCGGATATGAAGGTAAACTGGGGGTAGGATGTGTAAATGCGTTGTTGGCTTTGCAGATTACACCGGAGCAGGTGAATTATCCGCCTTTTGTTTCTTATGACAAAGATTTTTCGCAAACAGGTATCTATTATTACGGGGACAGGGATGAGTATGAATTCACCGTTGAGGAACGCAATGGTGAAGAGATGACCTATATGGTGGACGACCCTACCGGTTCGGTTACCCACACCCGGAATGGCGATAAGATAGTGCTTTCATTGAATAATAGGAATTGTAAAGCAGGGGATCATGTTATCGTACTGACGGTGACAGATGAGTCGAATCTTTCGACGTCCGTACAGATACCTGTGAAACTTTTGCCGGAATTATTCAAAGAGGTGGAAATAGAAACGAATGTGGTGGATAAATTGACTGTTCGTGCCAGTATGACGTTCAGTGGTGCGGTAAAGGCAGAGTTGTTTGATACATCCGGTAATTTGGTTCTTCGGGATAATATGACGATCTCATTGAGTGAGCCGGGCATTCTTGATCTTTCGGGAGTGGATGGAGGAAACTATGTTTTGAGACTGACCTGCAATAATAAAACGATAACCAAGAATATTATAAAATTGTAATACCATGAATAAATTGAGATATAGTTTATTTTCATTGCTTGTTCTGGGTGCCTTTGCGGTATCCGGACAAAGCAATGCGGGAGCTGTGCAGTTTCCGGATCTGACGCCGGATGTGCGGGGTGTCGGCATGGGAAATACGGGTGTTGCCTCTTCGGCCAATGCTTTTTCTGTGTGGCGCAATGCTGCCAAGAGTGTATTTTCGGCCAAGAAAGCTGAAATCGGATACAGTTTTACTCCCTGGATGCGTGAATTGACGGAAGGTAACGACCTTCATGGTGTGGGCGGATATTATAATATTGATGATAAACAGGGGATTACTGCTGGTTTCCGCTATTTTAAACACGCAGAGATTGACCTTTTGGAAAACAATGGAACGTTCACCCCTAAGGATTGGAGTGTAGAGGCCGGGTATGCCCGTCAGTTGGTAAAAGGATTATCGGTTGGCGCAACAGTCCGTTTTGTGCATTCCGATTTAAGCGGTGTGGAGAAGGACGCCATAGCGAATGCCGCAGCTTTTGATTTGGGTGTGTATTACCGTCATACGTTGGCTGGTTCGGAGAAATCGTTGTGGGCGGTAGGATTGCAGGCCGCTAATTTTGGTACTAAAATCGACTACGGACATGGAAAATACGACCAACCGGCTAAAGTGAGTGTGGGCGGAATGATAAATCATGCCTTTGATAAGCATCGGTTGCAGGGCACATTGGATGCTGGTTGTCGTGTGTTGCCCAACACCTGTTGGGAATGGGCGGCCGGCTTGGAGTATGCGGCCTGTGATAAGGTATTTGTGCGTGGCGGTTATCATTGGGGAGAGGAGAACAACCGGATGCAGCGTTACGGAACGGTGGGATGCGGCGTGAATCTTTGTCATGTCCGTGCTGATTTTGCTTATTTGCTTCCGGAGACCAACAGTTTTCTGAAAAATACCTGGCAGGTGGCTGTTGCCATTGATTTGGATTGGTTTATACGATAGAGCAGGAGGGTGCCTTCGGGCACTCTCTGTATTTAATTTTGAAATGATGATGAAAAATATCTTGAAATATTTATTTCCTTTTTTGTTTCTGGCTTTGCCGGTATGCGGACAACAGTTCACTATCGGGGGAAAAATTGAACTGGACAGGGGCTGTTTGTTGGTGCTTACACAGACTCCGGAGGGAATGGATACGCTGGCGCGTACGGCATTTTCGGGAGAGACTTTTTCTCTTGCCGGAGAATTGGCGGAACCGGTAGTTGCACATCTTGTCGTAGAAGGTTACGAGGGGGGATTTGTGATGATGCTGGAGCCGGGAGAAAATTATGTTGCTACTCTTACCCGCAATGGGCAGGGTGATATTCGTGGTGGCAAGTTGCAACAGACATATCTGGATTATCAGGCTATTGTTCTGCGGGCCAACGGCGAAACGCGTGCCTTGAAGCAGAAGATGGCGGAAGCGGGTGCGCAGAAGCATTTTAAAACGGTGAAGGAGTTGCAGGAGAAGGCGAACAAAGTACAACAGGAGGCCAAAGGTAAAATGGATGCTCTTATCCGCCGGAATGCTGATAATGTGCTGGCTGCCTATTTGCAAACTATCGGGATGGAACGCATCAATGAGCTGGTACCTTTGAAACAGATGTATGCTTCATTGTCTGAGAAAGCGAAAACGACTGCTCCGGGACGCATTCTGGCAGCTCGTATTGTTGCTATAGAGCAGGTGGGGATTGCTGCCAAAGCACCGGATTTCGCCCTGCCGACGCCCGATGGCGAACAGGTATCGCTGTATGGTGTGAAAGGAAAGTTGAAAATCATTGATTTCTGGGCTTCGTGGTGCGGACCTTGCCGGATGGAGAATCCCAATATGGTGAAATTGTACAACGATTTTAAGGATAAAGGTCTGGCCGTTATCAGTGTGTCGCTTGATGAACGCAAAGCCGCCTGGACGCAGGCTATCAAAAAGGACGGAATGCCGTGGATTCATGTGTCCGACCTGGAAGGCTGGAAAAGTGAGGTGGTGAAATTGTACAATGTGGATGCCGTACCGTATATCTTAGTCCTTGATGAAAATAATCGGATTCTGGCTAAGAATATCCGTGCAGAGAAGTTGCGTGCTTTCGTGGAAGAACGGTTGGGGAAATAGCTTTCTTCCCATTTAGATTATTTTATCCTGTTCCATACGACTAAATTTTAACGGGTTAAAATTAATACAACGGATAACAATTAATTCGGTGGACTAAAACCAGAAGGAATAAAGTCCACCGATTTCATTTGTTTTTACTGCTTCGATTTGCCCGGATTCCGGTAAATTTATATAAAGAAAAACTCCTGAAAATCTTGATTTTCAGGAGTTTGCTTTATTTTGCTTGTTGCTTTCGTGAACTCGGCGGGGATTGAACCCCTTTTTTACCGTTCAGATTATCAATGCGTTTTAAAAGTATCTTTTGCAAACTCCACCGATTTCGCAGCAAACCGTTTTCTGTGTTTTGCTGTTGTTTTACGACATTTATTGGCAAATATAGTGAGAATTTTTCAAATAAAAAATATTTGTTAATTTTACAATTTAATTGCGAATGTGTGATTAGAACAGGGTGTTTGGTAAATGCATGATAAAATAGCTATTTTATGTCAACAATATCTTTAGAGGAGCGTAGAGAGCAAGCGAGTCAGTTAGTAGAGGAAATTAGGTCAATAAAAGATTCTTTAACCTCAATTTTACATGAAACTGATACGCTTTTTAAAAATATAAAATCTAATGATAAGGGATACAAGGCTCTCATTGAAAAATTAAATGATATTAATGAGAGAACACGGATAGCTATAACTGCTTTTAAAAAGGACCAAAGCCAAATAACAAGATATTTTAAAGAGGCAGATAAATTTTATCAAGATAAATATCTTCCATTAACGGAAAAGTATGCTATAACAAAAAAAGAATTTACAACTAATGCTAATAATGCAGAGAAAGATGCTAAGAAATTTAAAGAATTAAAAGCTGAATGTACTTCTAAATATGAAGAAATTATAGTATTAGGAAAGAACTATAAAGCAAAAATAACTGAGCTAAAGAAAATAGAAGCAGCTATTCAAAAACTTCATAAAGCTTCAGAACAAAATAAAGGTAAGATAGATGACTTATATAGAGTAATTACTGAGGTTCATAAAGATATTTTATTGAAGTGTGAAAATATTAAAGAATTACACTCAGAATGTGATAATCTTACAAAGGATATTCAAAAATATAGACAAGAATCAGATTCGAATAACCAAAAAATACATAAATTACATGAAACATCTAAAGTAACTTTATCTGAGATTCAAAAAATATATGAAATTGCAAGTGAAACAGGCCTTAGTGGTGAGTTTGAGAAACGTAGAGATACCCTTAAGAAAGAAATTGATAAATGGGGAAAATATATCTTTTTGACTTCTATTCTGCTTTTTGGGGGCATTCTTGCGTTGTTTGTTTTTCAATTAGGATTAAACTGTTGGAAATTAGATGATACTTTTGATTTAAATTTTTATATCAGATTTTTAATCTTTTCTCCTGTTGTTTATTACCTCTATTTTATTTCAGTACAATATAGTCAAGCGAAAGAATTACATGATAAATATGCTTTTAAAACAACGTTATCAATGACGATAAAATCTCATATTGAGTTATTAACACAGCAAGGGTATTTTAATGAAAAAGAACATGTGGATAAAGTTCTGAAATTTATACTTGATGGGTTTAGAAATATTTACAGTGAACCTAATAAAAATTCAGAAAACTATAAAATGAAGGTAAAATTGGCAAATATTGAAATTGAACTTCAGAAAAAGATTATAGCTCAATTATCTAAATCACAATCGATTAAAACTCATTGATTTTATATGCAACTGTCAGATTAAGTCTTGACTAATTCATTTTATATCTGCCAATGTTTTTTTAGTTGGAGTTTGCCTTTGCTTAACCCCGACCTTTTGCAAAACCTCCGTGCGCTTATTTCTGAACCACGCGGTGTCATTTACCCCATCAATTGTTAGCAGGAGTTTTTCGCGTTCTTCGGGGTGGGGTTTGACTTTTGCAGTTGAATGTTCGGCAGAAAAGTGCTTTTGAAATTCGGGGGAATAGAGCGAACCGGAGAACGTGACGGTTTTGCGGTGTAGCAGTTCCTTTATGATGTCTTTGCCGAAACCAATGATGCGGCACAATCCCTCAATTCTTAACCATTCTTTTATAATAGGGAATAAGAAGAATATTTTATCCAATGTACTTTTCAACTTCTCCCTTTCTTCCTTGTGTTCTTTCTCTATTTTCTGTATATGGTTATTTAATCGGCTGATTTCTTTTTTCAAGTTGTTATTTTCATCCGTAAGGGCTTTTATCTCCTGCTCCTTTTGCCGGACTTCCTTGTTGTCGAATAAGGAACTGACGCGTTTCGCCGCCTTTGCTGTGACATTTACCACTTCACTTTTTAATTCATTGGTCTTTATTTCACTTTTTATTTGTGAAAGTTCCTTTTCAGCTTGTTCCCTTTCTGATGAAAGATTTTTAATATCCTCCTGGATACTTTCGGATTGGTTCAGTAAATCTCGGTAATATTGCGAATTGGTCATGTGTTTAGCTTCTGACCCGTCAATACCCCTTTTTAGTCCGTATCGCTGCATACATTGGGCATAACTGTCCTGATAAGATTTGAGGTTTACGCGTGTCATAACATCATCGGCACATAGACGGTAGGCAGAGGAGTCTTTCTTCCTGTATTTTCGTTTCCCGTCATCCTGTTTGCTTTTGGCTTTTCTTCTTTCCCCCGTAACGATAGGTATTAAGGTGGCGTGTATATGGGGTGTTGTTTCGTCCATGTGAAGGACGGCAGAAACAACATTCTCCTTTCCGAATGTATCGTGTAGCCATTTGAGATTATCATTGCACCAATCGTCCAGCCTTCCCTGCGTTTGAATGTGTTTCATATCCTCGGGGCTGCCCGTCAGTAATGCGCGGATAGCACGGACTTGGTTCTTGCCGATTTTCCGTTTCAGGTTGGCGGAGTCCAGTCTGTACTGTATGGCTTCCGTCCGGTTTTGTACCCCGTCGGGAAACCGGACAAGTTCGCGGTTCAGGTGAGTGCGTGTCGGGTCTGCGTTTTTGGGTGTGATAGTTCGTTCGATGTGTGCTGACATGCCGGAATCCGTTCCGGCTGCCTTTTCCAGATGTAGTACGGCGTATCCCATGCGTAACGGTTTTGAGTGTTAGTGCTTCCAACGGCATCAGAGGTGCCGCCGGGGATTCCAAAGGGGTTTACCCCTGTGGCTTATTAGGGCATTTTTAGCGTGAGTGGAACGTAGCGTCAAGAAAATGCCCTAATAAGCTATGGCATTAAACAATGCCTTCTTGCAAAGCGTAAATCTGAAAGGGAAGAAATACTGCTTTGGATAATATTTATCCGGATTTATCCGGAGGCATAGTGTTAAATAATGAGGTTTAAAACGTGGCTTCATCTTGCTCCCTATTAAAAATAAAGCCACAAGGTAAGTAAAAATATTCTTTGGATATCAATGTGTTATCCCAGTCGGGTGCTTATTCAATATACTGCATTGGTTTGCGTAGGATATATATTCAAATATTCATCCCCTCACGTCATGAAGTGAAGGAGTGTTGGGAAATTATTCATCATATCTTATGAATCCGATTCGGGGGCGTGGTTTCTTTTCGCGTTCTTTGTTTTGTATCTGCAATTCGGCAAGGGTCTGGTTAATCAGTTCGATTTGTATGCGGGTGTCTTCGTTGATGTCGTTCTGGTCGGCGAAGACTTCCTCCATGTATTCTTTGAGTTCCTTTACTTCCCGTTGAAGCAAGGAAACTTTATCAACCGGAGTATTGGTTATCAGTTGGCGGATTGCAACGAAAGCACGCATGATATTAATATTCACCTGTATGGCTGTGTCTGAGTTTAATATACCGGAAAGCATGGCTAAGCCCTGTTCGGTGAAGGCATAGGGTAAATATTTCGTGTGCTTTCCCCTGCCGGTCTCTAAGATTCCAATTTGGAATCTTAGAGCTTCCCATTCGTCAGCTGTCAATTGAAACATAAAGTCAGAGGGGAAACGTTTGATGTTTCGCTTCACTGCTTTATTCAAATTACCGGTGGTTACTTGATACAATTCCGCCAAATCCCTGTCCAACATCACGCGTTGTCCGCGGATTTCATATATCTTGCTCTGGATGGTTTGTAATTGGTTCATGGCTGTGGTTGTAAGGTTCGTTTATTCCGGTGTTCCGTGTTTTCCCTATTTCTTTAACTCCTGCCGTCGACGTTCACGGATTTCGTGGTATTCTTCGATGCAGTTTTCCTCAACGTATCGGGGAGGATAAAAGTCGGCAATGCTGCAATCCAATATTTTTGCCAGTTCGTTAAGATGGTTGGAATTGTATTTGTATCCGCGAGTATAGGATTCGGTTTTATGGACAAAATCATGTACAATACCTAATTCCAATGATAGACGATGCGGATTAATATCCATTTTAAGCCTTCTTTTTTTTACAGCCTCAATAATATATCGCTCAATGGTTGTATGTGTCTTGTTCATTTTTCGTTTAATTAATGTGTAAAGAAAAGATTTTTGGTAAAATATTTGTTAGTGACATATCACTAAACTATATTTGCTGCCAGCTTATGGAAATATTTGCCAATAATTAATTTTATGCGTTATGAAAATTTTTAATATCTTCGCGAAGAAAGAAAAAAGTGTTCCCTAAGGGTTAGGACACGAAAAGGTATATAAGTGAAAATTTTTTGTTTAAGTGTCTCGTACTGAAAAATCGCCAAATTTTCATCGCTGAGATAATAGACAAAATAGTTTCATGCTGCATAGGCGTGGACTATGGATTCTATTAGTTAGCGATAGGCGTTTGGCGATGCCCTCAGTACAACGAAATAGATGAAATATTTCACGCCTTTTCGTGTTTATGTCATGCTTATAATCGAATTAAAGTAATTAACCCATTTAATTGACAAAACATGAACCCACAAGAGAACACCGTGTCCGTTAATGACACATTAAACGCCCCTCAAGTAACAGAGCAACCACAGTGCAAGGAAAAAACCGAGGTGAGAAAATATTATCTTCATCATCAGCTACTATTCAATCCGGACGCCACGCCCGAACTATCTGACGATGCCTGGTTAATTAGCTTCAAACGCCGGACCGAACGGTTTGCCGAAATGCTGGAATTTTTGGAACGTTCGTGGGCAGAAGATATACCTGCCTTGCAAAAAGCCTGTTTCTCCTATCTTACCGGGGATAATATTCCCCGCAAAGAACGGCAGCAAGTCATCGAAGCGTGGACAAGCTGGTCCGATTTCCAGTTTACCCTTAACCGCTACCGGGGTTTAGCCTCCTTCTTTCTCAAATACTACCGGCGTATGCTACAGGAAACCGAAAGTCTGCTCAATGCGGCTTCTCCCGAAGCCTCTCCCGAATCACAAACCACGAATCAGAAAGGAGGTATATAATGGAAAACACAGAAAAACGCCCGGTTTCACCAGAGGCTATACAGCAAGAGCCGAAGAAAGAGCGGGAATTTAACCTGACACCCTCGGAATCCGTATTTTTCAGCCAATTGGAAAAAACCCTGAAAAATCATGCTGCCGACATGACTGCCCCCAAACCGTTGGTAGTACTTCATGACAGCTTCCGTCGTTTAGGCCGTCTCTTTATCTCTTTTGAACGCCCGTGGCTTAGTGATTGCGGCATCCTGCAAAAAGCCTGCGCGTGGTACCTTGCCAACGGCAAACCCGGCGAAGAGGAAAGCAAGCGTCTGATTGAAACATTGCACGGTTTTACTGTATCCGCCTGTCTGCTTTCGGAATGGAATGAGCTAACCCATAACATGCAGGCCTTTTTCCGAACCCAGGAAAAGGAGTTAAAGCGGCTGTTTGATTACGAGCAGGAAAGGGAGCGGAAACACAAGGAACGGGAGGAGCGTTTGGCGGCCGAAGGCACGGGATATTGCCTGACCATCGGCGAAGGAGAAATCTACGGGCTGCTTTATCCTCAGATAAAAGAACTTTACAAAACGATGGGACGGTTTATCGAACGGGAAAAATCACCATTCCAATGTAAGATGAAAGACTATGACGGATATGGCATCAGTATCAGCAAGAATATTGATTTATACGGGGATGAAAACCATTTCCACGTTAATTACAGCCTTGGCGACTTACATGCGGATTCAGAGGGTATCCCTGCCGGACAAATGCAAAGGATAGCCTGTATCATATCGGATTTCCTGAAAGTGTTCGGGGAAAACGGGGATAAAAAGGTATGTTGGGACATCGCAGACTACCCCCAGGAATCACAACCCGATATTACATTTGAAATAAAGGAAGACAGCAGGCTGCCCGCTATCAGAACTATCCCGTGGATAAGTAAACGCATTTCTCAGGAAGAGGGCGGGGGAACGGAGATAGAATATTGTATTGATGTGAACGAAACCCATTCCGAGGAATTGACGTTCGGGGAGTTTGTGGCGGTCTACCGAAAATTGGGGGAGTTTCTCAATAATCGGTCATAATGTAGTAGCCTTGCTTGTGTGGGTAGGGGAAATTGTTGTAAAAGCCGGAAATAACCTGTCGGGGTTATTCTGGCTTTTTCAATGATTTTGCGGGAGGGTAATCGTGTTTTGAGCCCCTCCGTTCGGCTCAAAAACACGATTACCGGGTTACACTGCGAATTTTTCTCTTAACGTCTGCATTTCCTCCGAAATGGTACGGTCAAGGACTTTGGCATATATCTTGGTTGTTTTGATGTCTGAATGTCCTAACATTTTTGCAATAGATTCCATTGAAACCTTATTGGCAAGAGCAATACAGGCGAAGGAATGCCGGGCTACATGTGTACTCAGGTTTTTCTTTATCCCACAAAGGTCGGCAATCTCTTTCAAATAACTGTTCATTCTTTGATTGGAGGGAACGGGGAAAACAATATTTTTCCTTTCGCATTCGGGATGATGTTTGTATTTGTCAATTAATTTCAGTGGTATTTCCAATAGTGGAATATTACACATATTAGTAGTCTTTTCCCGCGGTTTGCGAATCCAATACTCGCCTTTGTTGTCGCATAGGATATGTTCCGGCGTCAAATGTTGAACATCCGTAAAGGCTAATCCGGTGAAAAGATAGAAAACTATCAATGCAACCAATAGAGGAATCTGGCAAAAGAACTGCAATTCGTTGTAAAGCAGCAAAATTGTGTTGGTTTGCGCAGTTGGGTAAATAGCAAAAACAGGTAGAATAACGAACCTGTTCAGCTACCAAGTCATTACCTGTTTTCATTTCATTTAGATGCAGTCAATCAAGGGATAAACTGTCAGTTAAAAGGTATTTCCATCCGGGAATCTTACTTTACCCTACAGATTTAACCTATCCGGTTTTGATTGCGCCGTTCTGCCTGATTCTCATACCGTTCAACAGGCGAGATATGAGTAAAATTGCAATCAAAAAAGTAACGCATGAAAACAGAAATGAAAGTGCTGCTCTACATCAAGCGCAGCGTACAGGACAAGGACGGCTTTTCTCCGCTCATGGGCAGAATATCCGTCAGGGGAAAGGTCAATTCCATCGCGCAATTCGCGTGCAAGTTCAAAATCGATGTGCGGTTGTGGAACGCCACCGCCCAACGCTGCACCGGCAAAAGCAAGGCGGCGACAATGGCAAACAGGGAGATTGAACGGCTACTGCTGTTGTTGCAGAAGCGGTTCAACGAACTTTCCGACATCCGGGATATAGTGAAGGCAGAGGAAGTCAGAAACGTGTTCCAAGGTCTGGCTGAGACCCAGGACACCATCATGAAGCTCTATGCGGAGCATAACAGCGACTATGCCCTGCGTGTAGGGGTGAATAGGGCGGCAAGCACGTTCTACCAGTACCGGAACACCTGCCGGATACTCGGTGAGTTCCTGAAAGAGAGATACCATGTGTCGGATATGCCTGTCAAGCAGCTGGATGAGAACTTTATCGAGGCGTTTGATATGTATATGCGCACGACAAGGCGTTTCATGCCCAGGACCATACTCGGACATATTAACCGCCTGAAAAGCGTAATGATGCTTGCCGTGTTCCGCGGCATCGTCCCTTTCAGCCCGTTCAAAGGTTATGCGCCGCAGAAACCTGTTTTCAAACAGATGTATCTGACAGAAGACGAGCTTGACAGGTTTGCGAACACTACCTATGACACCCCCAACCGTAATTTCACGAGGGACATGTTCCTGTTCTCGTGCTGGACGGGTATCTGTTACTGCGACATGAGGAGCCTGACAGCCGCCAATCTGGTGAGAGCGGATGACGGCAGTCTGTGGATTCATACGGAAAGACAGAAAACAGGGACGCCCGAATGTATCCGGTTGATGGAGATACCGCTGAATATCATTGAAAAATACAAGGATATGGACAGCGACGGGAAACTCCTTCCTATGCTGACCAAAGAGAGCATGAACAGACACCTGAAAAAGATGTCCGTGATGTGCGGCATCAACCGTCCAATCTCATTCCATCAGGCCCGGCACACCTTCGGAAGCATCATCTGTCTGTCACAGGGGATTCCGATAGAGACCGTCAGTAAAATCATGGGGCATCGGCATATCACCACCACACAGCGGTATGCGAAAGTCACGCAGGATAAAATAGACAAGGATATGGACGGTCTGAACGATATTATCGGGGGCAAGTTTACTTTATCGGGCATTGACACTGCTCCGTCTCCAATTCTGAAGGATTATAGCCAACGTAAAGTCAATCCGAGCATGAAGCAAAGAGAGTACATAACCAAAATGATGGAGGGGTAAGCCATGCGAAGCACATTCAAACTGTTGTTCTATATCAACCGCCGGAAAATAAAGAAAAACGGCAGATGTCCGATTATGGGACGGGTCACCCTTGACGGGAAGATAAGCCAGTATTCCACAGGGTTGGAAATAGAGCCTGACTTATGGGATGCAAAAGTGGGCAAGGCATTCACGGACGGCCGTAAGACCGGAAACATCACCGGCGAAAAAAGAAATGAGTTGAACAGGCTGAACTCATTATTGGAGGCTTTGGAGGAGAAAGCGAAGGCCGCCTACAAAAGAAACGTGGACTCTTATGGCTTCGTCTCGGCAGAAATCATCAAGAATGCCGTCACCGGGAAATCCGATGTCAAAGAGACATTGCTGTCCCTGTTTGACGAACATAACGGGGAATACGCCAAACGTGTGGGCATTGACCGGACAAGGCATTCCTACGTCCGTTATCTTACCACCCGCAAGCATATATTTAACTTTTTGAAATTCAAGTATGATTTGGAGGATATTCCGTTACGCTCACTGACGATGAAGTTCATGACCGACTTCACGTTCTATTTCTCTACCGTACTGCGGTTAAAGGTGTCTGCCTACAATGACTACCTTATCCTGCTACACAAGATGACACGGCTGGCGTTGAAGAAGCACATACTCAAGCGCGACCCGTTTGCAGGGCATAAGATTGAGAAAGTGCCTGTCAACCATCGCCACCTGAACAGGGAACAGTTTGAAAAGCTGCTCAATGCCCGACTGCCCACCTACCGCCTGTGCCACACGCGCGACCTGTTTGTCTTTTCGGTGTTCACTGGCATCGGAAGGGCAGATCTGGCAAACCTGACGGAAGACAACATCGTCACAAAGGAAGACGGTTCCAAATGGATTCACATCGCACGGCAGAAGACCAAGGCGGAGTGCCATATCAAACTTCTTGACATACCTCTCCGCATTATCGAAAAATACAAAGGGGAAGGCAAGGACGGAAGATTGTTTTACGTCCCGCAGACCTGTAACCTGTGCCGCAGCCTTAAAATCATAGCCGAACAGTGCGGTCTGGGATGTCACCTGACATTCTATCAGGCGAGGCACAGTTTTGCGACCCTTATCTGCCTGAGCAACGGGGTTCCGATAGAAACCATCAGCAAGATGATGGGACATTATTCCATACGCACCACCCAGATATATGCCGAGATAACCAACCACAAAGTGAGCAGGGATTTGGAAAACCTGTCAGAAAATACCAAAGGCAAATATGCGTTGCCCGATGACGGTATGCCGTCACGGGTGTTCAAATGCGGAAATTACAGCGGTTGGAAAAAGGAGTGTGCATCAAATGATGAAACTAAAATCAAGTGACAATGAATAGAGGAATAATAACAATCAGTGAAACGGGTGCGGTCACGATGCCGACCGTATCCGTATGGATGACGCAACAAGAGATAGCCGACCTGTTCGGGGTGTTCTCATGCGATGTCCGCAAGGCGATTCATACCATTTACAAGCACAAGGAACTGAACGAACTTGACACGATGAAGTATCTCAAGCAACCGGATGGCATCAGTTACGATGTCTATAACATTGAAGTGATTATAGCCGTTGCGTTCAGGATATGCAGTAAAGAGGGTGTCTTGTTCAGACGGTTTATAATAAATGAAATTAGCACCATTAAGAAAGCTACACCGATTATACTGTTTGTTGCCAGCGTCAGAGGTAATAACCGATGGTATAGTTGAGTCTCATTCCGTCAGCCACTCGTTCCCGATGCACGGATGCAAAGGTAGCGTATGGCTTGATGGCAGAGGCAAGGTCGGGCGGCAGAGCCGTTTCGGACAGAATCTTCCTCCTGCGGAGCGTATTCAGCCCGAAAACCTTGCCACTGCCTGCCATACGCTTGAAGAGCATCCGGCAACGGAAACAAGCGACTGGCGGGGAATCAGAAGATAGAAAGGAACGGCTTACAGGTGAAGCGGAGTATTTATGCTTCATCCGTAAGTCGTTCCTTTTTTGCCAGAAGTCCATTGTTCCGTAATCATAGGGCAGACGGCAAACTGCGCTCCTTCAAGAAAATCAGGTTGCCGTCAATCGGTAAGCGGAGCGGTAGCCGTCAGCAAGCATCCTTTCGATGTCCGATTCACGGTAGAGGATTTTGCCACCCAACTGGATATAGGCGATACGCCCCTCGTTGCGATAATCCTGAAGTGTCCGGCGGCTCACTTTCAGCCGTGCCGACACTTCCTTGTCGGTGAAGAAACGTTCACCGTTCAGTGTCGGGCGGTAATTGGCGGTCAGATACTCGAAGCTGTCCAAAAGACGGTCGAGACTGCCCATGAAGTGGATTATCCACTCGTTGTCCTTGTTAATCAGTTTATTCATGTTACTTTGGATTTAGTGAGTATTGTTAGTTTACTTCGTTCATTTCATCAAGTTTATACAGTTCTTCCTTTGAACTTTGCTTCTTTGCGCCTGTCCTCCACAACGGAAACAATGCGCTGTACATCATCGGGACGGTAGTAGGTCTTGTGGCTTATCTGCGAGTAAGCCAGCGTCCCGTTGTCCCGAAGGGTCTGCAACGTGCGTGGGCTGATGTTGAGTATCCGGCACACGTCCTGATTGTCCATCCACTCGCCCATTGTCTTCTCTCCGTGCCGCTGACAGATGGCATCCATGTGGCGGACGAAACGGTCGAACTTGGCGACCATCGCCTCAAAGGTCTTTCTTTCAATTGATACGATTTCCATATACATACTTTTTATTGTTACTGTTTCTTTTGCCGCAAAGGAATATATAATCTGTTATCCGGCAATGGATTTCCCAGAAGTGGAAGCATGTGGCACAGGTTGGTAGAGGTTGGCACAGATTGGGGCTATATTCTTAATTCCGGAAATCAGCAATGTGGCAAGAGTGAAAATAAGGGCTTAATTCAAACCTGACTGTAATCGCACCTTTGTTCTTCCGGCTATTCACGTCCGGCGAATCTGTGAAGTCCTCACCAATATCTCTGTCACCATAAAGCAAAATCGCACAAAATTGCCTGATCGGCTCCAAACGCTTGACTGACTGCACTAAAGCATCTTACTTTACTTGCGATAATCGGTCAAGGCACAAACCAAGACCACAGTAATAACTTAATCAATCTGTTTTATGACAATGAAAAGAGAACCAAGTATCAGTGAGCAGCAGGCCCGTGAAATCGTGGAAAGAATGGGACGCAGGGAATCCCGCAGTGAGAAGTCTATGGACGATTTCTACCGGAACATCGGTCTGGATCCGGAACAGTTGGCACAACCCGGCAGGACCGTCACGAAAAAAGCGGAAACAGCTACGGTGGATGAACCGTCAGGCAGAACGCCCGAAGAAGTGGCAGTGCCACAGAAGCGTGTCAGCAGCAAACAACGCAGGCTGTCGCTGGACGAGTACCGTACCGCTTACCTGCAAGTTCCCAAGATAACCGACCGCAAGCCCGTGTTCGTCAGCGGTGAGGTGCGTGACCGGCTGGACGGGATTGTCCGCCGTCTCGGCGGGCGTGGCATGAGTGCTTCGGGACTTATCGAGAACCTCGCCCGCCTGCACCTTGAAACCTACCGGGAGGACATCGAGCAGTGGCGCAAACTCTGAGCGAATTACGGTAGAACCGGTCAAGCCGGTGGATACACTCCATCGGTTTGACCGATATTCCAAATGAGTTATTATACTCACAAACCAATCCGACAAGCGGAGGATTCTTGTGTCCTCAAAGACACAGCAAGGTATATTTTCAGTTACCCGAATGCTTCCGAGTAACTGAAAATCCCAGCACTGCCGTGGGCAGAATTATCCTCCGCAGTCGGATAATTTCAAGGTTCCTTAATCAAAGATTAAACAATGGACAAGCCATAAAATTAAAAGAATAAGAAGAATGAAAAAGAAGAGCAAGTACGGGAGAAATCCCAAATTGAACCCAAAGACGCACTGCGTGATGGTGCGCTTCGACGATGTGGAATGGAACAGATTCCTGACGATGTACGAGGAATCGAACGTGTATGCGAAAGCCGTCTTTCTGAAGGCGCATTTCTTCGGGCAGAAGTTCAAGGTGCTGAAAGTGGACAAGACGCTGGTGGACTACTACACCAAACTGTCGGACTTCCACGCCCAATTCCGTGCCATCGGTACGAACTACAATCAAGTCGTTAAAGAATTGCGCATCCATTTTTCGGAGAAGAAGGCGATGGCGTTGCTCTACAAGTTGGAGAAACATACCATCGACCTTGTGAAACTGAGCCGGGAGATTGTGAAACTTTCAAGGGAGATGTATGCCAAGTGGGAACAACAGAATTGAAGAAAGTAGCCTGATAAATGAACAAAGTTCATCAAACAACTTCATTGCCGACCATGTCATCATCGGACATCCGGGTTTTCAGTTAAAGGATGAAAACCGTCCGAAAGGGATAAAAATGTAAATAAAAAAATGAAGTAAGCGGAATAATTATCTACATTCTCTTGCCTCATTTTCATTTATTAATCTGTAAATTTCATTGTTGTAATAATAACGTTTGCTTATAAATCATAAAAATAGCCGTATTTGCTTGATTGACTAATTTATTTAGACTAATTTTGCATATACCAAATTTCATTTTATGATGGAACAACTTACCAAGCGTGAAGAAGAAGTGATGAATAAGTTTTGGGAGAAGGGCGAAGCTACCGTTAAGGAGATTATTGCCACTTATCCCGAACCTCGTCCAAGCAGAACCGCCATATCTACATTCGTGAAGTTTCTTGTTGATAAGGGCTTTTTAGGCCACAAGCCGGCAGGAAACAACGGATTCATCTATTATCCCATTATAGAAAGAGAGGAGTATTGTGGCAATAATCTGAAAAATGTCGTTCAGCGATATTTCAATAATTCCATTCGTGGAGTGATAAGCACTCTTGTAAGAGATAGAAAAATGTCAGACGATGAAGTCCGGGAGTTGATAAATCAGGTGATAGAAGGCAATCGCCAAGAATAAGACTGATGACAATATGGATAACGAACTGATAGAATTATGCAGTAAGATAAAAGAAGAAATCTCCAATGAAAACACATTTCATTTGGGGATTGAAAATTTGTTGCTGTTGCGTAAACGATTGTTCAACGCCATATTGCAATTAAAGGCGGAATTATGTCGTGATGATTTTAATGCTATGCCATTCATAGGAGAGGATGGCTTTCACAGCAAGACAATCGCTTATTCCATCTGGCATATATTCCGTATTGAAGATATTGTCAGCCATGCTCTGATTAACGGAGATGACCAAATATTCTTTTCCGAGAATTTTCAAGAGCGCATCGGTTCTCCGATAATAACTACCGGCAATGAACTTGTAAAACAGCGTATCGGTGACTTTTCGGAGAAATTGGATTTAGAGACACTATATCAATACTCTACAAAGGTCAAAGCTAATACGGAGCTTATGCTCAAGAATCTGGTATTCGCAGATTTGAAGCGTAGATTTACAATCGAAGATAAATTACGTCTTGAATCCTTATGTGTAGTAAGCCAATCCGATAATGCAAAATGGTTGATAGATTACTGGTGTGGCGAGGATTTGAAAGGACTGATTCTTATGCCGTTTTCCGAGCATTGGATGGCTCATATTCATGCCTGTATGCTAATTAGAAACAAACTGCATTCAAAATGAGAAAGTTACTGTTTATAATTATATATTTGTCTTTTATATCGCCTACTTTCGCTGGTGGAAACAAGGCGATAGAGAATGCTTTGCACGAGTATATCAAAGGGAAAGATGCCCGGATAGGTGTCGCGGTCATTATCAATGGCAAAGACACCGTATCTGTCAACGGCAATCGGGATTTCCCTATGATGAGCGTAGTCAAATTTCCGCTGGCTCTGACGGTAGCGCACTGGATAAATACTAACGGTATGTTCCTGAACGATACCGTAACATTCAGCGAGAAGGCTATGAAAGAGGATACCTATAGCCCGATGCTCAAAAAGTATGGTAAGAGCCGAAATACCATGACTATAAGAGAACTGCTTGAATGGTCTTTGGTTGAGAGTGACAACAATGCGGCAGACATACTCCTGCATCGCGTCGGTGGAACATCGGGAGTAACATCAATAATGAGGCAAATGGGTATCTCTGATGAGATTGTAATCGGAGCCTCGGAAGAAGATATGCACCGTGATCCATACCTAAGCTATCTTAACCGTACCACACCTTTGGCAATGGCGCAGCTATTTGATAGGTTTTACCACGAATTGAGAAACGCATCACAGTCATATTCTGAAATATCCGTCATGCTTGAACAGTGTCGCACGGGGCTTGACAGGCTTGCTTTCCCCCTTTTGCCTACTAATGCCCTGATAGGACATAAGACAGGTACGGGATTTCCGACACCCGAAGGTCGCATATCCGCAGTAAATGATTGTGGATATGTGAATTTGCCTAATGGTACAAGATATTCTATTGCCGTGTTTGTTGCTGATTCCAATTACGACATAGCAACGACCTCAGCCATCATTGCTGAGGTTTCTAAGATTGTCTTGGAAGGTTTGATTAAACAAAAATAAGATAAGAATATGGAACATAAATTTTGTCAAAGTTGCGGAATGCCGCTGACTACAGACAACAAAGGTACTAATGCTGATGGCAGTCGCAACGAGGATTACTGTATCTACTGCTATAAGGATGGCAGATTCACACAAGACTTCACTATGGAGCAGATGATTGAACATTGCGCTCAGTTTACCGACGAGATAAACAAGGAGTCAGGACAGACCTTGACACAGGAACAGGCAAAAGACATGATGCGTCAATTCTTTCCACAACTCAAACGCTGGAAAAACCGGACAGCCATGTTTATTGCAATTCTGACATATAAAAAACCGCTTGAAGAAGTCGACCGTTTCCTTCAGGCACATCGTGACTATCTTGCCGAGCACTATGCGGCTGGCGATTTCATCGCATCCGGTCCGCAGACTCCCCGCGTTGGCGGTGTGATAATGATAAAGTCTGACAATCGCGCGTTGGTAGACTCCATCATCGCTCAAGATCCGTTCAACATCAACGGAATTGCCGACTACCGGATTGTGGAGTTTACTCCGACAATGTTTGTAGAATCGAGCCTTTTTGACATACTAAAATAAGTATTATACCGATGGTTAATAAAAGAGCTATAATTATTTGGCTGGCAATCACAATCCTTGTGATGTTAGCATTGCCTTTTGCCGTTGCCCGGCTTGCGTCTGAATGTTCCGGAATGGCACTGTGCATGATGCTTTTCTTAATTGTGAATCCTATTTATTCTGCGATTCTTGGTTATCGCTGCGGGAAAGACATAAAGAAAATGTGGAATCTTCCATTGGTGTCAGCCGTAGCGTTTCTTGCCGGGACATGGATTTTCTTTGACATACATGAATTATGTTTTGTCGTCTATGCAATAGTATATCTTGCAATAGGTTGGATAGCAATGGCTATCAGCAAGTACTTGAATAGACGTGTTCAGTAGAGTTAACAAGAGTACTAATTAAACCGAGTAAATCATCAAGATGAAACAGAAGAATCTTTTATGTTTGTTTATAGGTTGTGCCATGACAATGGTATCATGTAGCCAATCAGCGAATAATAGCCAAGGCTCTGCATTAGCAGGTGGTGACAGACCCCCATTTGAATATACTGATGCTGACAGGACGTTTGGTGTTGTACTTGAAATTTCAAGCGACAGCCTGATAACTTGCAACAATAATTTCTCTGGGCAGGACAGTGACCCTTTGATATTAGATACAAGTAATCCCGCTTTCACGGATTTTCTATCCAATTGGTTTGCATCAATGGATTCCGTTCAGATAAACCGACTCAAAAACGGCTCTGAACTTCACATATCAGTAGGAGATTGCGTTGCGGACGCAACTATCGAAAAGGTTAAACGTAGCGTCATGAAATGTGGAATCAAGGGGATGTCAATATCTAATTTCTGACGGAATCATATTACGATGCCATACATATCAATCGAGAGCGGTAAACTGACCGCTGAACATAAAAACCGTTAATTGAAAATGAGCAACGATACACAAGACATCTTTTCCGGACTTAAAGCCCGCAAGCCACAATATGTGCTGGGCACAAAGAATGGGGATATACGCACATCAAACGTGACCGAGGAAAAGATCCTTGATGCCATAGACGACATTGAGGATAATGAATGCGTATACCTTGAAAAATGCGTGCCGGTGGTGTTGGTCAGCGATGCAAAGGCATACTCAATTGATTACTTTAAGGATAGCAGTATAGCAGTATGTTTTATGGTCAACGGGTATATGCTGCGAATGTGGCGGTCGGACGTTGATTGCGACATGGCCGCCGATATCATGTGTGACTTCTTCCGCACCGCATCGCTTCCTAATATGACCGGCTGGCACTGTCAGAAAATCCATCCCGAGCAAGAAAAGGCAGAGACGAAACTATGTGTTGACGGCGAGGATTTCCGATACTTTGATATGGCGGATGTGTTCTGTGCTTTGGAAGATATCATAGAGGGCAAATCGCTATGGATGCTTTATGATTTCACTAAAGGCGATGGCGGGTATATCAACATCAGCAGGCGTGACAATGATACCGCTCCGACCACCGGATATAAAGTTGAATATGTAAGGTGGTCGGAGCCGGTGCCTATTGGTTACAGAGGTGTTATTTTTGATGTCGGTCTCTTGCGGAACTGGCTGTGGAGTCTGATTGATGGCGAGAGATTGCCCGATCCTCTGAGCTGTTGGGAGGAGTTTGACGTAAACGATTATTTTGGAAGACTGGTATTCAGATTTTTAGACGAAGAGAAAGATGAAAGGTAAATATAGCAGGCAGGTGAAAACGGCAGTCAAGCTGATTTGGTCAAGTTTTGACCGCGATGAAATACGCCGGGGATACTCAATACTTATATTGGAGGCGCAAAAGGGCGATGCAGATGCGCTGGCATTCATAGCCCGCTGCTTCATGGGTGAGTCGTATGTGTGGCCGCAGGCAGGCTTCAAAGCTGACGATGAAAACGCATCGAAGCTGATGCAGAAGAGCGCGATGATGGGCAGTGCCACGGGCGTTCTTTGTGCTGCGCGAAGCGCAAACCTCACCCCTTCGGTGGAACGTGCAATGCCGTTCGCCTCGTTTAAGGAAGCGTTTGAGGAGATTCTCGGTCAGGCAGAGCGTGGCGACGCCTTCTGTTGCTACATGGTCGGCAATGTGTATTATTGGGGCGACTATCTGCGTGTCGAGCCAGACTATGCCAAGCAATTCAAAGACGAAAGCGACTATAACGCATGGGCCTGGCCGATAGCAAAGGTGTGGTACGAGCGCAGTTTCGACGGCGGGCTTTGTGCCGGATGGGGCAATTACTGCGACATACGCAAATCCGGCCTCTGCGAGATTGCGCAAGATGTTTATGAGAAATATTACTTGATGCTGGCGGATATTTCACCCGTAATCTGCAACAACTACGGCTATTATCTCCGCACCGAGAAGGGCGACTCATACGGTGGGCTGTTGCGATATGTGGAGGCTGCCCGCAGGGGCGACCCCCAGGGAGCATACAATGCCGGGCATATCTACGAAGCCGGTGAAGAAGTGGATGAGAATATCGACCTTGCATATCAACTCTATGAAATGGCTGCCAAATGCGGACATCCCGCAGGACAATTTGAGGTAGGATATTATCTGTTTGAAGGCTTCGGTGATGTGGAGCAGGACTACGCCAAGGCTGTGGAATGGTTGGAAAAGGCATACCAAAACCCGAAATGCAGCAAGACCACCCGGACGCAGACCGCCGCCTACCTCGGTTTATGCTATCAGGAGGGGCTGGGAACAGTTCAAGACGACGATGTGGCATTCGAGTATCTTCATGAAGCTGGGGAAGACATCGACAATCTATGGGAGTCAATAACCGTCAAGGTGCTCACCGCACTCGGCGTGGCGTATGCCTTCGGTCGTGGCACCGAAACGGATATAGAGCTGGGATACCAATATCTTGAGGATGCCGCAAAACTCGGTTCGGAAGAAGCTAAAGAGTATATCAGCTATATCAACTCGTCGGACTTTGAAGCCAACGAGCGGCCAAAAGAGGAGCCGGCGACACCCATAGCCCCCTTTTGGCAGGAGGTGACTGAAAAAATCAGAAATGCGGTTGCAACTGACCTGCGCGAAATTCTTGGCCGTATAGATGATGAGCACATATACACTGCCGCCTTGGTCACCGACAGGTATTGCTGCTCACTTTTTCTCGCTGTGAACACGTTGGAGTACCTTCAAAGCGAAGACGAAGAACCCGATGACGAGAGCAAATGGCATCCGGATGAATGGGGATATTCTGACGGACATGGCAGCGAACTGGTGAATCTCAGCAAATCGCTGTGGGAAAACCACGCCACTTTGCCGGGCGAAGCCTTTTTCTTCAGCGCAATGATATCAGCGATGGCGCAGGTCAAAGGCTCGGGAATATTCGGAGAAGGCACCGAAGAAATCACATTCTTCATTTCAATATCGGATGATGAAGACGCTGAAAATCTCGAAGACTCGTCAGCCATGACACTGAACAGCCCCGAACTGGCAGCAGCTTTTTTGAATAGAAACAAGTAACATCATATTATGGCATATTATACTGTTTACTGGCCTCAGGACTGGTTGGACGAACTAAGAAAATCAAATGACACAGGGCCTGTAAAAGTAGTGTTTGGCAGCATCCACTCAAGGATGCCATCAATAGCATCAATAAAAGAGGGAGATGTCGTATTTCCGGTCTCATTGCTTGATAGGCATCTCTACATAATGGCAAGATTGGAAGTGACTCATAAGGAAAGAGCCTTCGACTATTGCATAAGAGAACTCGGAAATCCTTACAGGTCTCTTATTCCCGAAGGTGTTGTCGTTAAGGTCTCTGACGCATTCTTTTGTGCAAAAGACGTTTCTTATAAAAGTCTCCAGAGTGTGCCTGAGAATCTCACGATGATTATTCCCGGTGACAAACCCCATTGCAAGCATCAGGAACCGTTTAATTGCTGTGCCGAATGGGCAGTATGGGGAGAAAATGGCAGTGTTATCCAACCGCGCCTCATTCCTGATGAGGTTGTGCCACTTCTTAGATTCGGTTATCCGAAGAGTAAAGAGAAGCCATTACGAATCAATTCAAAAGGAGTTGTGTTGGCTCAAAGTATAGCTGCAACCCGGCGTTTGTCGGAGGAATCTGCAATGTTTTTTGAAGGACTCTTTGAAAACAGCTAAATTCGTTTAACCTCAGGAGAATCATGAATATAAAGTCGGAACTACAACAACTCTGTGGGGATACCCAAAATCTACGGCTTAATGACGTAAATATTGAGCCGGAAACGATACGGGCAATCATGATAAATGAGATTGTCCCGTCATGTCCGGAGGAAGACTTCTACGGGAAACCGGATTCCGCGTATATGTCAACGACAATTCCGATGTTCAGAAAAGCAGGAATAGAGATAGGTTCAGTACAAGACATTCTGAATAATGGAATTTACATTACCAATGCTGTCAAGACACCTAAAAGCGAATATGCAGTTTCAAGGGAGAGCATAGAGGACTGTCTGCCCTATCTGGAAAAAGAGCTTGCTTTGTTCCCCAACGTCAAAGTTATCATGCTTATGGGAGATGTGGCAAAGAAAGCCTTTAATATGATCTGCAAGAAGGCGACCAAGAAAAATGCCGTTCCAAGTATATCTACTTACAAATTACGTAATACTGAAATTTTCTATAATGGAATACGCATTATGTCCTCTTACATTATGACCGGCCAGAACATTCTGATTGAAAAGTCAAAATTCGAGATGGCATCGAAGGATATAGAAACGATGTACAGGTTAATTAAATGTTTTGATTAAAGATGGCTATTGCACCTGATGATATTTTGAAATATTGCCTTGACAACCTTGAAGGGACGGTCGAAGTAAACAGTTGGGGCGAGCGTGGGATTTTCTATAATCCGGATGGAGTGTTGAAACGTGGGGTTTATATCTTGACGATAAAAGAAAAGGATGGCAACAATGATCAAGCTTCCCACCTTGACCGCAAGGATGTGTGGCGAATAAATATAGGAGTCAGAAAACAGACTTTCCGCACTTTATTCGGAGAACTGCCCAAACGTCCATGTAAAGGTTGCATTGTAGATATGCCGTATGAATTTACCGCAAAGGATGTCATTATGCCGCATCCGGTTTATGCGTGGATGGGCTGGATTTGCGCTTTAACCCCATCTGAAGCGACATTTGAATTATTAAAGCCTTACATCCTTGAATCCTACGAATATGCGAAAGAGAAATTCAAAAAAAGATGGCGGGATAGTGAACTGATTATTTGAAAACAATGATAGAACATATGGAACAAAGATTTTGTCAAAGCTGCGGTATGCCCCTTGTAGAGGGTAACATCGGCACAAATTCAGACGGCAGTAAAAGCGAGGACTATTGTGGCTACTGCTACAAAGGCGGTGCTTTCCTCCAAGATTTCAACATGAGCCAGATGATAGAGTTCTGCACTCAGTTTACCGACCAGATTAACAAGGAAACGGGTTGGAATCTGACGCCCCAACAGGCAAAGGCTCAAATGCAACAAATCTTCCCAACACTCAAACGTTGGAAAGAGAAAGATGAAAGAAGTTTGACTGAAAAAGCTACACACCTGCTTTTGCAGTGCAAAGAGGTTACGTTGGCATCGGTCAATGCAGATGGTTTTCCACGCCCTGTGCCATTGGATAAAATTCATTCGTTAGGATGCAATGAGGTCTGGGCAGTGACCGCAGCAGACTCCGAAAAGGTTGCCGATTTCAGGCTCAATCCCAAAGCCGGGCTTTCCTATTCATTTTATGGCGATAGTGTTGCTTTGCGCGGCACAGTCGAAATCATTACGGATGATGTAACCCGCAAGCGGATGTGGCAGGAGTATTTTATAAATTATTTCCCCGCCGGCCCGGCAGATTCGAACTATGTGCTTATTCGCTTTATCGGAAATGAGGCTACCATCTGGATAAACCGCGAGTTTGCTCACATCACCATATAACACATAAATTATGAGAGATTCGGAACAAATGTATCCGGTCGTTTTTACAACAGCTATCATTCAGAGGAATTTACGGTTGAGTGAGGCTTATAACACCAATGTCCGTTTTTTACTATCATCGAAAATCGTCATGTTGTAATTTTGCGGAATGCAGTTCAGAATCATACAGCCAACACCTGCCTTAAAACCGTTTATACGGTATTATTGGATATTGCAGGATAGTACCTCCGGCATAGTGTCGCAACGCACTTTGCCGACGGGTTGTATGTCGCTTGTGTTCCATCGTGGCGAAAGGCTGAAAGTCACGAACCGTGATGAATTACAGCCGCAGAGTTTTATTTGCGGTCAGGAAAGCGGCTATTCAGATGTGGCTTCAACCGGCGACATTGAAATGATTGTGACAGTATTCCAACCCCATGCGGCAAAAATATTCTTCCGTATGCCGGTCACTTTACTGCGTGACAGGAATGTGGCGGTTGCGGACATTGAAAATCCAGCCTTGCGTGATTTGGCACACAGAGTTGAAGACAGTGAAAATCACGACATCTGCATTGAACTGATAGAGAATTATTTCTACAAGTGCCTGATGTACGGGACACCTTATCATCTGCCACGACTGGCGGAAGTGGTACGTCATATCAACAATTCCACTCAAACAAATATCAGGGCTCTTTCGAATATTGCGTGCCTGAGCGAAAAGCAATTCTCCCGGATCTTCTCGGAAAACATAGGAACGACACCCAAAGATTTCATGCGTATAGTCAGGTTGCAACGTACCTTATCTGTCATGCAGCATAATCAGGGAATAGGTTTTGCGCAGCTGTCATACGAATGTGGGTACACCGACCAATCCCACATGATTAAAGAATTCAAGCTATTCTCCGGCTACACACCGAAAGAGTATATTGCTCGATACTCTCCTGTTTCTGACTATTTTACATTCTGAAAAATAGCGTTTATACAGCCTTGTATTTGGTTGTCACCGATTATTTTTATAATTTTGTCACCACTTAGTGACGTTATATAAGATGGAATTGAAAGAAACAGAAAAAAGGCTTCTTGAAGCCGTGAGCCATATCGTAGAGAACGACGGTTTTACCAAAATCGGAGTTAATCGCATAGCTAATCAAGCCGGATGCGATAAGGTTTTGATTTATCGCTATTTCGGTGGATTGGATGGTTTGCTTGTGGAATGGGCAAAGCGTCATGACTATTATTCGTTTGCCTATTCGGAGTTTATTGACACCATTAAACGAGCTAAAGACGGTAACATAAAGCAGATTGTTAAGGATGTGTTTATGTGTCAACTTAACTATCTAAAAGATAATGTACTCATGCAAGAACTTCTGGTATGGGAACTGTCAGGTCATTCGTCTTTCAAGGGAATTATAGAAGAACGGGAACGTATCGGCTATAAACTGCAGAAGGAACTGAATAAGTTTTTGGATAAAGGCGGCGACAACAATATGTCTATTGCCATAATCATATCCGCAATCAACTACATAGTTCTTTTCACAAGGCAATATCACAAAATCAACGGCATAGATTTCAGTAACCCGGAAGCATGGGAAAGAATGGAAGCTATGATTTTCAAATATGTGGATTTTATCTTTGACAACAACTGTCTATGAAACATATCATTACAATAGCACTTACGCTGTTTCTTACAGCTTTTGCAATGGCACAGGAAAGAAACTATATTTCCACCTGTGGCAGGACGAAAACCGCTATCAAATGGACGGAAGAACACAAGGACGGAAAGATATACCTGTATACGGTTCAAGGCAATGAAAGACATGAGTATATCTTTGGAAGCGGATATAAAACCGAGAGTTGTAAGATTGTGAATACTTCTTCTAACACTAATCTGTCAATCAGTTTGAATAATGGGATATACTCCATATCCGGCAAGTTCAATGGGAAACGGATTTCAAAGACGGTAAAGAGTAAAGGCAAGCCGTGGTATCAGAACATCGCCTATAATGCGGGACTGACTTTGAAAAACAGTAAGTCTGTGGAATATGAGTGTTTTCGCCCCGACAACATGAAGCTCTATACCATGTCGGCAGTAAAGAAAGGAACTGAGAAATTAGACGGAAAGAATGCCGTAAGAATCGAAGTCAGTCTTACCGGCTTTATGTCTGCTTTCTGGAGCTGTGATTATTACTTTGACACGAGTTCTCTGATGTTTGTGGGGTATAAGGGCGTAAACGGTGGCCCCGGAACACCTGAAACAAAAATATCAGTCGCAAGATGAAGACAATAATATTCTATCGTTCCTCATATAGAGGAAACACGTTGAAGATTGCGGAAAGCATGAAGGATGCCCTATCTGCCGAATTGGTATCTATCGACAGCAATCCGTCAATCGACCTGTCGGATTATGACCTTATTGGCTTTGGCTCCGCGATTAACTTTGCCGCTCACGATATACGACTTCAAAGATTTGTTTCAAGTCAAAATCTTAAAGGGAAAAATGTGTTTCTATTTTCCACCCGTTGCAGACCTTTCTTGGGAGCATATCATAAGCACCTCAAAAAAATCATAGAGAGGAAAGGTGGAATTATAGTCGGAGAGTTTTCCTGTCAAGGATTTGACCGCACCGGGCCGTGGGTTCTTATGGACGGCTACAATAAAGCCAGACCGAATGAGCGGGATATGTTCAAGGCAAGACTGTTCTCGGAAAAGCTTCGGTGGAAATTGCATCCTTTGGCATTTGTTTGTAAAAATCCGATTGCAGGATATTCTGAAAGCATACCGATACGCCGCAAGGGTTCATATATAGTAGCCGGTAACAAGGTGGTGTTTCTCAATACCTCTACCTGTATAAAGTGTGGAAAATGTATCAAGATTTGTCCGATGCACATATTCTCATTAAAAGATACGGCTTTGCCAATGGACGAGAAAAATTGTATCCAGTGCCGATTATGCGCCGACAACTGTCCGACTTCTTCAATATATATCCATGAATCGTTCTTAAACGGACTGCGGATAGCTCTCAGGGAATCCTTCAGCGATAAATTGCAGAACAGTTATAATGCTGAAAATAATCAGTATTAGGTCTTTTCCACCTAACACAAGATGTCCGCTTTTTACTATCACAGGCTACGATGTCGCTGTAATTTTGCAGCGTACTAATTAAATAATAAAAAGTATGATTGCATTTTTTGAAATCCCCACCAATGACTTCGACAAGTCGGTGGCGTTCTATCAGGCACTCTTCGGCGAAAAGCTGGAAGTGTCGCAGTTCGGCGACGAGAAAATGGCCTGTCTTATGAAAGACGGCAAGAGTGTTTGCTCAATCTCCTCGGCCCCCTCGTTCCCCGGTTTCTCACCCTCTAACGGAGGCGTGTTGGTGTATCTCCAGACAAAAGATTTGGATGCCAGCGTGAAAACTGCGTTGGATAACAGCGCAACAATCGTAACTCCCAAGACCAAGATTCAGGTTGACGGTTGGGGTTACTTCGCCATCATCGCCGATCCTGTCGGCAACCGCATCGGGCTTTATGGCGACAAGTAAAGAGCCGAAAACGTAGGTTACAGTGGAGAGAACTACTCGGTTTTCTCCACTATCCGTATCTATAATCAATTTTTTCTGCCCGATTATTTTGTTGTCTAAAATAATTAGACTACTTTTGTGTTATCAAATCGTCTAAAATAATTAGACTATATAAAATGGAAGATATGAGGCCATTAACAGAAAGAGAAGAAGAAGTGATGAACTTCTTTTGGGAAAGCGGGGCACTCTCGGTTCGGGATGTCGTTGCCCTTCACAATGAGCCGCGTCCAAGCCGGACTACGGTAGCCACATTCGTGAAATTTCTTGAACAGAAAGGCTATCTCGACCACAAGGCTGAAAGCACAGGCTTCATATATTTCCCAATAATAGAGCGGGAAGATTATTGTGGACAAAATCTGAAGAGTGTCATTAGGCGGTATTTCGACAATTCCATTCAGAATGTTGTGAACTTCCTGATTAAAAGCGAGGAATATAGCGATGAAGAGGCTAAGGAAATAATATTGCAAATATCTAACAGAGGAAAGGAATAACAATGGCAGGCATATTCTTGGCATATTCATTATTGGCAAGCACCCTCCTGATTGTAGTCTGGGCGGTGTACAAATGCGTTCTTGCCAATACCGGATGTTTCCGGTTCAACAGGATATTGTTGTTGTCCTGTATAACGCTTGCTTTCGTTTTTCCTATCTTCATACTTAATTCCTTTTGGGTAGCGGATATTATGGAGAATAATATTGAAATCGCTTTTAATCCGGTCGAGATTGCCTATATAGCCAATACGGTATCAGAGCAAATCACTCCGATATGGGATTATATAGTCACACTTTTCCTTATAGGGGTTATTGTCATGATTCTCTATTTCCTCGTTTCACTGGTACGGTTGGCACTGTTCATTCTCAAAGGTGAGCACATAAAACAGGATGACTGCCGCATTATACTTCATCGCCATAACAGCGTCGCCCCGTTTGCATGGTGCGGATATATCATGATGCCAAGACGTGACTGGTACGAGTTCGGGCAGATGATAGTATGCCATGAAAAAGCGCATATAGAATGTCGCCATTGGATTGACTTGCTTTTTATGCAGGCAGCGATTATTATCACTTGGTATTGTCCTGCTATATGGCTTCTGCGCAATGAGCTTCATACCCTCCATGAGTATGAAGCCGACAGCCGTGTGCTTGCATCGGGCGTAAAACGAGAGGAGTATCAGATGTTTCTAATAAAAAAGACAGTTGGAGCAAGGTTCGCAACTCTTTCCAACTGTCTCAATCACAGTTCACTTAAAAAACGTATAACTATGATGTTATCAAGTAAACCGACAGGCAAAGCCCGTGTGCGTGCCTTTGTCATGGTGCCTGCGATGGCACTCGCGTTAATCGGTCTGGCCACCCCTGCGGTGTCAGCAGTAATCAACGAGGTATCTGCCGCTACGCCGGTGGAGAATCTGCGCTACAAAATTAGCGAAAAATCCGATTCCACCATTCGAGTGACAGAAAGAAATTCCGATGTGGTGGTCACGGGGAAAGCGGACGCGGCCGATGCCGTGCCATTCATCAGGACAGAAACCGCCCCCAACTTCCCCGGCGGCAAGGACAAACTGAGAGCCTTTATCAATAAAAACATCTCCTTCCCTGCAACCGCATACAAAGACGGTGTTCTTAACATGGATGCCGTTGTGCAGCTTACCATCGCCAAAGACGGAGTTGTAAAGGATGCCCAAATCGTTAAAAGCTCAGGCAAGACACTTGATGCCGAAGCTCTGCGTGTAGCGCGTATGCTTCCCAAATTCCACCCCGGACTAAATAGCGGGCTGCCGACGGAATCAAGTTATACGCTGGAGTTCAACTACTATATTTACAACGAATATTGGTCATCAAACGGCGAATAAAAACAGGAAGAAATACCAATAGTACAAATATCTTATCTGATACTTGGAGTATGCCGTACTGTAAGATACGGCATACCCTGTATCATTAATAATGAAAGAGTCAATCCGGACAATGCAAGACATATCACAAGAGAAATACCGCCAGTTCCAAGCAGCTCCAATAGGGAGGTTGGTGCTTCAATATTCCATACCGGCCATAATCAATCTGGCTGCCGTATCACTGTACAATCTTATTGACAGTATATTTATCGGAAACGGTGTCGGTACACTGGCTATTTCCGGGCTTGCAGTCACTTTCCCCATGATGAATTGCCTGATTGCTTTCAATACGCTTGTCGGGATTGGCGGAACCACGCTGACCTCCATCTGTCTGGGACGCAGGCAATATGAACAGGCAACCGATATTCTGCATACCGTGGTGATTTTGGGTTTCGTAATCAGCATCCTGACGGGATGGATTACATATCTTAATCTGGATGTTGTACTATACTTTTTCGGTGCAAGTGAAGCCACGCTTCCGTATGCACGGGAATATATTGGAATATTGCTCTGCGCCAATCCGATAACATTTCTGTTTTTAAGCCTTAATAACTTGCTTCGCGGAAACGGTTTCCCAAAAAAATCATTGGAGTCCACTCTGCTGACCGTCGGGCTAAATCTGGTTTTGACACCGATATTCATTTTTGTATTTGAGTTTGGCATCAAGGGAGCCTCCATGTCCACAGTCATATCGCAGGTAGTCGGACTTGTATGGGTCGTAAGGCACTTCTCTATGAAATCAAATAAAATACATTTTCAGCAAAGCCGTTTCAGGTGCAATTTCCGGCTATCCGGAGAAATCATGAAACTGGGAACACCACCGTTTATATTGAATCTTTGCTCGGCATCTATAAGCATTGCCCTTATTAACAGATTCGGATTTTACGGTGGCGACTTTGCGATTGGAGCATACGGCATAGTCAGCCGAATCTATATGCTGTTCTCAATGATAATTATCGGTTTGGCTGTCGGTATGCAGCCCATCATAGGGTACAATTTCGGAGCCGGTCAGACAGAACGGGTTGACAAAGCCATGAACACCGGGTTGACAATAGCTTTTGCTTTCATGTTCTCCGTGTTTTTACTGTGTGAAATGGGGGCTCGCCCGATTATACAGTTGTTCTCAAACGAAACTGCACTTAATGACATTGCAGTAGCAGGTCTTCGTATCTGTGCCTTGATGTTTCCGGTTATGGCCATGCAGACTATGATAACAAACTTTTTCCAGTCTATTGGCAAGCCGAAAACGAGTATTGTCTTGTCGCTCATACGCCAAATAGGATTTTTCATTCCCTTGATATTTCTGCTGCCTGAAATATTTGATTTGAGGCTTGACGGAGTCTGGCTAAGTATTCCTTTGGCTGATTTTATAGCCTGTATTTTAACGGTTGCAGTATATATGCGGTATAAACGTCAGCAAGAGTTAACAATAAAAATGATTTGAACGAATAAAATTAAGACAATGGATAAATCATTAGAACAACGGATGGCCCAAGTGCTTGAACGGTGCGAGGATCTTGTTCTTGCATCTGTTGATGGTGACGGATTTCCCAGGCCCGTGCCTATGTGCAAAATACATTCTTCCGGAATCAACGAGATATGGGTCTCAACAGGTGCAGATTCAGTCAAATTCGCCCAGTTCATGAATAACCCGAAAGCGGGGCTATGCTATTTTGAAAAAGGTCGGTCGATGGTAATGACCGGTTTGGTGAAAATAGTTACTGACGATAAGAAACGTAAAGAACTTTGGGAGGAATGGATGTATCGTCATTATCCACAAGGCCCGACAGACCCCAACTTTGTGCTACTACGGTTTATAGGCGAATCCGCTACCGTCTGGTATGAAGGAGAGTTTGTGCATGAAATCATTTAGAAAACTTTGAATATGAAAAGTATAACAGCAGATAGAAACAAGATTGCCCCATGCGGGCTGAACTGTGCTGTGTGCAGCGAAGCACTGCGAAAAGAAATCCCTTGCATTGGTTGCCGGAATGAGGGTTACAGAGGTGAGTATTGCGCCAATCTATGTAAGATTGTAAAGTGCGAAATACGGAAAACACTGCCGGACGGGTTCTGTGACAAATGTCCTCAATATCCATGCAGGGAGATTGTTGATAAGGAGTGCTGGTATGCCAACGCCTATCCGATGATAGAATCGCTTATGGGCAATCTTGCCTTTATCAGAGAAAATGGTATAGAAAAATTCCTGCAAAGGGAGAAAGAGCGTTGGACTTGTTCTGATTGCGGAAGGATCATATCAGTTCATGACGGTATATGTTATGGCTGTGGTAAAAGATATACAGATAGAAAACATTGAATATGAAAAGTATAACAGCAAGTAAAGACAATATAGCCGCCTGTGGGCTGTATTGTGGAGGGTGCCGCAAATTCTTGTCTGGCAAATGCCCCGGATGCAAGAACAACGAGAAAGCATCGTGGTGTAAAATCCGCCAATGCTGCATAAGCAAAGGCTATCATACCTGTGCCGAGTGCGAGCGTGACGTAAGAGAGTGTAAAATCTATTCCAACTTTATAAGCAAAGTGTTCGCATTGCTCTTTAACTCCGACCGCCCGGCTTGTATCAGCTATATTCGGGAACACGGAGAAATAGCGTATGCAGAGGAAATGAGCAAGCGAAAATGTCAGACCATAAAACGCAAATGAGATGAAAACAAACATCCTTATAGCAATAATGCTTGTATTAGCCATATTAGCAGGCTCATGCAATGCCCAGTCAGATAATGCTCTGTACAGGGAATGGCGACTTGAGAAATACAACTGTATCGCCACTTCGTCATACGGGCTGACACAGGTAAATGGAAATTGTGATTATGTATTGCAACTTGACAACACCGGAGTATTCCATTGTACCACCGATTGCAATACCATCTCCGGCTGTTTTGAGAAAAGCAAAAACACCTTGAAATTCTCTGGTATATCTTTTACCGAATTAGCTTGTGATGACATGATGGTGGAAAGGAGCATAGTATTTAATTTGCCATGTATCAAATCATACGAGATTACGGATGATACCATTTTGGTATTGAAGGATGATAAGGGTCATATATTGATGGAACTAATCAGTTATGACTCACCGGATGAAAGTTTGTGTGGAAAATGGCGACTTGAAAAATACAACAGCATTGTCACAGCTTCAAATGAACTAACTGACGTAAACGAGGAATCGGACTGTATTTTACAGTTGAACAATACCGGATTTGTCTGCACCACTGACTGTAACATTATATCAGGAAATTTTGTAGAGGATAAAAACATTTTGTCCTTCTCCAACATATCCATGACTGAAAAGGCTGTAGAGGGTATAATATCTTGTGATGATATGGAATTGGAAAGAAGCATTGAAGCAAATCTACATTGTGTCAAGTCATACGAGCTAAAAAATAACACTGTGCTGTATCTGAAAGATACGTATGGTCATATATTAATGGAGCTAACAAAGCAATAGTTTTACAATGATGAAAAGAATAATAATTGCAACTATTTTAACCACCTGTTCCATGTTAAACATCATGGCTTCCGATGATAATATTTCGGGTGCATGGCATGGTACGCTGAAGATAACTCCACAAGTGGTATTAAAGATTGTTTTCAATTTCAAGACAGAAGAAGATGGCACCCCATCCGTAACGCTTGATTCTCCGGATCAGGGAGCATACGGAATAGCCGGAGAAGTGAATTTCATTTCGGCGGATTCTGTAAATGTAATGGTTAGACGCATCGGATTGACGTTTACCGGACGAAAACAAGATGGAAAACTCATGGGGAAATACACACAAGGAACAATGAGTACCAATCTTGAATTATTTCCGGGCATTGAGGAATTAAAGCGGCCTCAAACGCCTAAGCCACCATATCCATACACTATAAAGGAGTTGCATTTCAATAACTTATCAGATAGTGTTACTCTCGCTGGGACACTTACTTTACCTGAAGGTTTTAATGAGACAACTCCGGTTATCGTAATGATTACCGGTAGCGGATTGCAAAACCACGATGAAGAAATATACGGACATAAGCCGTTTGCTGTCATCGCCGATTACCTTGCCCGAAACGGCGTTGCAACCTTACGATATGATGACCGAGGATATGGAGAATCAACCGGCGACGGCAAAAATGCCACCACTGAAGATTTTGCACGAGATGCGAAAACGGCAATGGAATACCTGCGCAAAGAAATGAAATTCAAAAATGTCGGAATATTGGGGCATAGCGAGGGAGCGGCAGTGGCATTTATACTGGGAGCAGAGAACAATTCGGGATTATTCTCAAATCCGAATTTCATTATTGCCATTGGCGCACAGGCGGTTCGAGGTGACTCGGTATTGATAGACCAGAGTGCAACAATGCTGGAACAAGGCAACATGCCGGCGGATATTGTATCGGATTATGTTGAAGCATTGCGCAAGATGTATGAACTGAAAATAAGGGAGGGTAACAATATGGCAGTTGGAAATATTGAGGCTATATGTGCAAATTGGAAGAATACTCCCGTTCACACATCTTTGAAAGCCAATCTGAAAAAGATTGCAGCCGACAATAACCCGTGGTTAAATTTCTATATCGGTTTTTCACCGGCGGAAAGCATTGCAGATACGGATTGCCCTGTATTCGCACTATACGGAGAAAAAGATATACAAGTTCGCCCAGAACTGAATATGCCTCAAATGCAACGACTCGCCCCGAAAGCGACCGTGAAACTTTATCCCGGACTTAATCACTTTTTCCAGCACGCTCAAACGGGCGCAGTACAGGAATACGGCACAATTGAGGAAACGATCTCCCCCGAAGTCCTTCAGGACATTGTTGATTTTATCTCCTTCAAACCTCATTAAATTTATGATTTCAATCCGCAAGCTAATATCATGTGGCTATATTCTAATATTCATACTAATAGGAATGATTATATATTGCTATCAGTATGAATGGAAAAAGCTTGAAGTATTAGAGAAGGAGAACCGAACCACTGATGAGTTGCGCCGACATGTTAATGAATTAAACTTTCGCTTAACAGGATTTTCTCTGTTAGGAGAAACAATATTGGAATGGGAAGATAAAGATATTGCAAATTATCATTTGCAGCGTATGGCTTTGGATAGTATGCTATATTATTTCACGTCTATCTACCCGTCTGAACGCATTGACAGTGTACGCTATCTTTTAGAGGATAAAGAAAAACAAATGCGACGAATTGTACAGATGCTTGATGAACAGAAAAGCATCAAAGAAATGATAGCCCGTCAAGTGCCTGAAATCGTATATAAAAGTACGCAAGAACAACCCAAGAAACCGAAGCGAAAGGGCTTCTTGGGTATCTTTGGTAAAAAGGAGGAAGCAAAGCCCACCGTGACTACCACGATGCTCCATTCTCTTGACCGGAATATGATAGCCGAACAACAAGCGCAAAGCCGCCGTTTATCGGAACACGCTGACAGTCTTGCTGCACGAAATGCCGAACTTAACCGTCAGTTACAAAGTTTGATTCGCCAAATAGATGGAAAAATACAAGCTGACTTGCAAAAGAGGGGAGATGAGATAGCCGCCATGCGGGAACGGTCGTTCTTTCAAATTGGCGGCTTGACAGGATTCGTTCTATTGCTATTGGTCATTTCTTATATCATCATCCATCGAAATATCAACCGTATCAAGCGATACAAACAAGAAACGACGGATTTAATCGGGCAACTGCAAAAGTCTATTGAACAGAACGAGGCACTGATAGCCTCCCGCAAGAAAGCGGTTCATACCATCACCCATGAGCTGCGCACACCGCTGACGGCAATCACAGGCTATGCCGGGTTGATGCAGAAAGATTGTAACACGGACAAAATCAAAGTGTATGCTCAAAATATCCGGCACTCTTCCGACCGGATGCGCGAAATGCTCAACACTCTGCTGAGTTTCTTCCGTCTGGATAACGGCAAGGAACAGCCGAATTTCTCTCCTTGCCGGATTTCGGCAATCACGCACATTCTTGAAACGGAGTTTACACCCATCGCCATGAACAAGGGGCTGGCTCTGACCATAACCAATCAAACGGATACAGTCGTCCTGACCGACAAGGAACGTATCCTGCAAATCGGCAACAACCTGCTGTCCAACGCCATCAAGTTCACGGAGAACGGTGGCGTTTCCCTGAGAACGGACTACGATAACAGCATCCTGAAACTTATCGTCGAAGATACGGGCACGGGAATGACCAACGAGGAACAGCAACGCGTGTTCGGCGCGTTTGAACGTCTTTCAAACGCCGCCACAAAAGACGGTTTCGGGTTGGGACTGTCCATCGTTCAGCGTATCGTGGCGATGCTCGGCGGCACGATACGGCTGGAGAGCGAGAAAGGCAAAGGCAGCCGTTTCATGGTGGAAATACCTATGCAGACAGCCGGGGAACTGCCGGAACAGATAAATCAAACACAGATTCATCATAACCATACATTCCATAATGTCATTGCCATCGACAATGACGAAGTGCTTCTTCTGATGTTGAAAGAAATGTATGTACAGGAAGGGATACACTGCGATACCTGCACCGATGCTGCGGAACTGATGGAAATGATACGCCGGAAAGAATACAGCCTGCTTCTGACGGATCTGAACATGCCGGAAATCAACGGCTTCGAACTGTTGGAACTGTTGCGCACCTCCAACGTTGGCAATTCAAAGACTATCCCGGTAGTCGTGACAACCGCTTCTGGCAGTTGCAGCAGGGAGGAACTTATAGGGCGTGGATTTACTGGATGCCTGTTCAAGCCGTTCTCCATATCGGAGCTGATGGAAGTTTCCGACAAATGCGCCATTAAAGGCAAATCGGACGAAAAGCCGGATTTTACCTCCCTGCTGTCCTACGGCAATGAATCCGTCATGCTGGATAAGCTGATAACGGAAACCGAAAAGGAAATGCAGGCAATCAGGGATGCGGAACGACGGAAAGACCTTCAAGAATTGGCTGCCCTTACTCACCACCTGCGCAGTTCGTGGGAGATACTTCGTGCCGACCAACCGTTAAGGAAACTTTACGTGTTGCTTCATGACGAAAGCACATCTGATTGGGAAGCAATACATAATGCAGTGACTGCCGTATTGGATAAGGGTTCGGAGATAATCCGGCTGGCAAAAGAAGAAAGGAAGAAATACAACAATGGATAAAACAAAAATTATCGTGGTGGAGGATAACATCGTATATTGCGAGTTTGTCTGCAACCTGCTGGCAGGCGAGGGATTCCGTACCGTGAAGGCATTCCACCTCTCAACAGCAAAGAAACTTCTGCAACAGGCCGCAGACGGGGACATCGTGGTTTCCGACCTGCGTCTGCCCGACGGCAACAGTATCGACCTTTTGCGCTGGATGCGCAAGGAGGGCAGGATGCAGCCCTTTGTCATCATGACCGACTATGCCGAAGTGCATACGGCGGTGGAAAGCATGAAACTCGGCTCGCTGGACTACATACCCAAGCAGCTTGTGGAGGACAAACTCGTCCCTTTGCTCCGTACCATATTAAAAGAACGGAGTATCGGGAGAAGCCGTATGCCGGTATTCTCGCGTGACGGCTCGGCGTTCCAAGCCATCATGAAGCGAATAAGGCTGGTAGCCCCAACCGACATGAGCGTGCTGATATTCGGGGAGAACGGCACGGGCAAGGAGCATATCGCCCACCTGCTGCACGATAAAGGCAAGCGGGCAGGAAAGCCGTTTGTGGCTGTGGACTGCGGTTCGCTCACCAAAGAACTTGCGCCGTCGGCTTTCTTCGGACACGTCAGAGGGGCGTTCACGGGCGCAGACAGTGCCAAGAAAGGTTATTTCCATGAAGCCGAAGGCGGCACGCTGTTTTTGGACGAGGTGGGCAACCTCGCACCGGAAACCCAGCAGATGCTTCTGCGAGCCATACAGGAACGAAGATACCGTCCGGTAGGTGACAGCGCTGACCGTAGTTTCAATGTCCGCATCATCGCCGCCACCAACGAGGATCTGGAGAAGGCGGTCAATGAAAAGCGTTTCCGGCAGGACTTGCTGTACCGTCTGCATGACTTCGAGATAACCGTCCCGCCGTTGCGCGACTGTCAGGAGGACGTCATGCCGCTGGCTGAGTTCTTCCGTGAAATTGCGAACCGGGAACTGGAATGCGATGTCACCGGCTTTGACGGTGAAGCCCGCAAGACATTGCTGACCCATGCGTGGCCGGGCAATGTCCGCGAGCTTCGTCAGAAAATCATGGGTGCGGTGTTGCAGGCACAGACGGGTCTTGTCACGAAAGAGCATCTGGAACTTGCCGTGACGAGGGCGACTTCACCTGTCAGCTTCGCCCTGCGCAGCGATGCGGAAGACAAGGAGCGTGTCTTACGCGCGTTGAAGCAGGCGAACGGGAACCGCAAGGTTGCCGCCGAACTGCTCGGAATAGGACGTACGACACTGTACAACAAACTGGAAGAATATGGATTGAAGTATAAATTTCAGCAACCATAGCCGGTAATTCGCTGAATTTATATGATTTTGATTATCAGAATTTGGTTAATTCTCAAAATAATATTATCTTCGCATTGAGCTATTTGAAATGATTGGGAATCATGCAAAATGATGAAGACAGGTGGTTTCTAACCCATTACCTATACCTCTATTATTAGTTTGCAATTTATTGATAATCAAGCATACATTAGTTAGTGCAACAAATGTGAAACAGCAAAAGATAAAAATGTCTTTGACTGTTTCTAATCGGGGGATATTGAATTGTTTTCTTAATATCAGTTGTAATTCCTCCTCTAAAAGAAAATCCCTGTTGGTCGGAGTTTGTTTAAAATGGATTTCTGCAAATGGGTCGCTTGTTATCCAGTGGTTGAGTAATGCAATTCGGATTATTCGTTTAAAGTTTTTCAGGTATTTTACAGTTGCATTTTGCTGACAGTTTTTGGTGGTTTTTACAAAATGCTCAAATTCTTGAATAAAATTATAGTCGATGTCTTTCAGTGGAATATCCGAAAGGCGGTGATTCTGTTTTATAAATTCCGACAGATAACGTGTGGTGCGCTCATAGTACATGACTGTTGCCCGGACATAATCTTTACCAATTAATTCACTGCATTTCTGATTATGTTCTTTGAAAACTTCCAGTAACATTTTTGGGGGTTCACTTTCTCCGTAATAATGGTATTTCAGAATTTCAGCCGTAATGGGCTTGTTGTCCTGTTCCAGTTGTCGGTGTATTCTTAGAATTTTGGTACGCACTGTTTCAAGGTAGTGGTTCAATTCCAACGTTTTATTATCCCTGCCTATGGCACATTCCTTCTGATTATTCCATTTGTTTACCTCCACGCTTCGTTTTATTTGTACTTCTGCGCGTTTCCCGTTTACAGTGATACGTAAACAAATGGGGGCTTCACCGTTCTTTAACAGCTTTGTCCTTTTGATGAAAAAGAGGATAGAAAAATAATTCCGTTCCATACGACTAAATTTTAACGGGTTAAAAGTAATTATCTTAGTCGTAAACACGTTTTGCAAAACATTGAGAAACAACGAATAATAATCAATTCGGTGGACTAAAACCGGGGAGAAATAAAGTCCACCGATTTCACCTGTTTTTACTGCTTCGTTTTGCTGTATTTTCGGTAAGTTGGGAAAAAGAAAAACTCCTGAAAGTCTTTATTTTCAGGAGTTTGCTTTATTTTGCTTGTTGCTTTCGTGAACTCGGCGGGAGTCGAACCCACAACCTCTTGGGCCGTAACCAAGTGCTCTATCCATTAAGCTACGAGTCCGTTGTCTTATCTCTAAAGCGGTGCAAAGATATGTGCAAAAAATGTGGTATGCAAGCTTTTTGTTGTTTTTTTTCAAACAAAGTGATTTTTTGTAGAAGATATAACAAAGTGGAAGGTTTTGTTTTTTTATTGTTATTTTTGTGAATGGAAAGTTTGAGTTATGAAAAAGATCATCAATAATATACTACATCGGTTGAAGGAAGACTCTCTGGCGAGGCAGCTTGAGGGAGTTGAGCGAAATGCGGAGTATAAGGGATTCAAGGATATTCGCAGGTGTCTTGTGTTTTGGACGTCAAGTCCCAACGAACGCAAATGGATAAAGAGTGTGCGGGATCATTTTGCAGAGGCTAAAATCGAGAAGTTATGTTTTGTACCGAACGGGATTGAGGTATCTGAGACGGATGATGTGGTTTTTATGCGGAATGAAGACCTGGGTTTTGGTGGAAAGATTCAGAATGAGCGTTTGTTGGGTGTATTGAGAAAGAAGTATGATTTGTTGATTGACCTGACAGGTGAAACGAGTGTTTTGGGAAATTATGTATTGGCCCATACACAGGCAGCTTGTACTGCCGGGATGAAGAAGGAAGGGGGAATTGCTGATTTGATAGTGGACGGGGTTTCTACTCCTTTGGAGTTTATTGATAAATTAACTGAATTGTTGTCTAAAATAAATCGTTATTGACTTATGGAGAGATTAGCCGGGACAGGGGTGGCTTTAGTGACTCCTTTTGACGAGCATTTACAGATAGATGAGGAGTCTTTGGCGCGCTTGGTGAATCATGTGATTGACGGAGGGGTGGATTTTTTGGTTGCTTTGGGAACAACTGCAGAGAGTACAACCTTGAGTGAGGAGGAAAAGGCCCGGGTTGTCAGTATTATCGTTCGTGAAAACAGAAAGCGTTTGCCTGTTGTGGTTGGAGTTGGAGGTAATAATACTGCGGAAATTGTACGGAAACTTGAACATACGGCCTGGCTATCGGAGTGTCAGGCTATTCTGAGTGTGGTACCTTTTTATAATAAACCCACCCAGGAAGGAATATATGAACATTTCAGAGCCATTGCGGCGGCTTCTCCGCTGCCTGTATGCTTGTATAATATTCCCGGGAGGACCGGGGTGAATATGAATGCTTCAACTGTGGGGCGTTTATTGCAGGATTGCCCTAATATTGCTGGTTTAAAAGAAGCTTCCGGCAATATGAGCCAGGCAACCGATGTTTTGAAGGTTAAACGGCCGGGCTTTACGGTTTTGTCGGGGGATGATGCTATTATTCTGCCTCTGATGGCTATGGGGTTTGATGGGGTGATTTCGGTGATGGCTAATGTATTGCCCCGGGTTTGTTCGGGTTTGGTAAATCTGATTGTCCGGGAGGAATATGCGGATGCCCGCAGATGGCATCTGGCGTTATCGGATTTGTGTAAAGCTTTGTTTCAGGAAGGCAATCCGGCCGGAATAAAAGCTGCTCTGTCTGCGGCCGGCATTATTAAACACAATACGTTACGTTTGCCTTTGACCCCGGTTGGGGAAGAGCTTTACAGACGTATTGAAGAGTTGTTAGTCGACATATCCCGGATGTGACCGGTTTATTCTTTTTTTCTGTTTCCTTCGGAAATGAATCAGGGCAGTAAAAGCAATCAATATTATAGGAGTTAAGAAGTTCAGGTATTTTAAAAATTCCCGGACGGAATCTCCTGTCGGTTCGAGTGCTGAAAATGTAGTAAATTTATTTCTTAGCTTGATTAATCCGGAGTTATCTGCCAGCCATTCGATGGAGTTAATGGCAAAATTTATGTTATCAGTGTGGCCACCGGTGACAATCTCGTTACTGATAAAATCGGCATCCGTAATGGTTACAATGGCGCTGTTGTTATCATCATTGGTCAGAAGGGCTGCTACGATGTTATGCGGATGGTTGAAGTCGTTTTTGGTCCATTGTTTCTGGAAATTAAAAAATACGGGAGCCTGTTGTATTCCTGAAATAGAGGATGTCATGGCCAGGGGAGTGAATATATAGGTGCTTTGTGTTTTTACCTGTTCGATGCTGCTGGCAAATGCCAGTAACATCGAATTTAGTCCGTACGTGATCGTATGTTTACTGAAGTTGGTGATAATGGGCAAATAAGGAAAACTCACATTGCTTTGAAATTGTATGAATCCGTAGTGTTGGTTGAGGGCAATGGTGCCGCAGTTGTTGTCGACCACGAAATCATATTTGACTTTCAGCCCTTTTTTCTCCAGCATATCTTCGATTCCGGTCCGGTTGATAAAGCCACTGTTTCGCTCTCCGGAGAGTTGTCCGATGGCGTGATTTAAGGCAATGAATAACCGTCCTCCCTGGTCTAAGTATTTATTTAACTGCTCTATTTCGAAAGCTGAATAGGTGTCTTGGGGGTCAATAATGCACAGGACATTGAATTGGGAAAGAGGGGGAGTTGCAGCGTTCAGATCCACGATGGACAGATCCGTCAGGTGGGAGAGTTCATGAATGAGCTGGGGCATGTGGTTTATTGTTGCTTCTCCGTGGCCGTGTACAAAACCGATGCTGGGTTTCAGGGTGTCGGACGCTTGTTTTAAAATGCGGGTGAGTTCATACTCTATGGGAGTATTGTAATTGATCTGAGGTAATACTGTTTTGCTGTTTCCGACCCGGATCATTGCTCCGATGTAAATTTTCTGGATTTTTTCCAGATCTCTTTCCCTTATCTCTTTGTAGAGTGGTTGGATGCCGGCCCGGTTGGCCTTGAATTCTTTTTCGGAAGTATTCGGATTGATGGTGTTAACAGTAAAACTGACATTGCTTAAAGATTTATATTCTTTCAGCATGGATTGAAATTCCTTTGCCAATTTCTTTATGTCCTGGGGCAGGTCTTCAGTGATATAAAAATCGACAGTAACCGGTAAGGTATTTTTTTTCACGATGTTTTTACTGACTTTACTTAAAGAGTAGCGTTTGTTCATCGTAAAGTCCAGGCGGAAAAACAGAAAGTAGCTGAGGATGTTAATGGCCAGGATGGTAATTAGGAGGTATATGCTGTTTTGTAAAATCCGTTTCATAAGATTTAGGGTCAGGACTTAAATTTTACTTTTACAAATGAGAAATCTGGTCAGAGACAAAAAGATGGTGATGATTGATGCAAAGTATATGATGTCCCGGGAATCCAGAATCCCCCGGGATAGGGAGTCAAAGTGTTCTTCCATGGACAAATAGCCGAACAGGTCGGCCCAAAATCCGTTTCCCACCTGGTTGGCCAACATACCAAACAAAAGCTGGAAGCAGAGACCTATACCGAAACTGATAAAAAATGCACTGACAGGAGTACGGGATAAGGCTGAAGAGAAAAGTCCGATGCTGATGTAGCAGGCACTCATCTGAATCAGCCCGAGGTACCCCAGTACGATAGCGCCGTGGTCTACCTGGCCGAGGGAGGCCAGGGTGATGTAATAGGGGAGTGTGAGAAATAATGCAAGTGTTGTGATGATTAAGTTTGTCAGAAATTTTCCACAGACCAGATCAGAGATTTTAACAGGTTTGGTAAGCATGAGTTCTATTGTACCGTTCCTTTTTTCATCGGCAATACTTTTCATGGTCAGTGCCGGGAGCATGAAGAATTGTGTCCAGTTGATGATGATAAACACGGGCATCATATTGGCCTGGCCGATGTAAAACAGGTTTCCGGCCGATAGCCAGGAGTAGAAGCCACATATACAAAAGAATACAATATAGCCGATGTACAGGCTCCAGGAATTGAAAGCATTGTTCAGTTCTTTATCAATGAGTATTCTAATGGTGTTCATGTTCCTATTAGTTTTGGGTTACCTGCCGGAAGATGTCTTCCAGGCGGGTTTCAATGGGGGTGATTTCCCGGATGTACCAATGTTTTTGGCAGCATATAGTAAAAATAGCTTTTTCAATTTCTGCATTCCGTTCACATCGGATTTCAAATTGCCGGTCTGCCTGGGTTCGGATATTTTTAATTTCCGGAATCAGAGCGAGTTCGTCATATATATCTGAGCTGTTTTCGCCGTCGATTTTAATTTTCAGTAATTTATCCGTAGAGGACTGACTTTGCAATTCAGCAGAAGTTCCGTTAGCCATTATTTTCCCTTTATTAAGGATAAGGACCCGGTTGCAGGTGGCTTCAATTTCTGCTAAAATGTGGGAACTCATTATGACTGTTTTTTCCCGGCCTATCGTTTTAATCAATTCGCGGATTTCTATCACCTGGTTGGGGTCGAGTCCGGTGGTGGGTTCGTCCAGGATAAGCACTTCGGGATCATGGATCAGAGCTTGTGCCAAGCCTACCCGCTGGCGGTAGCCTTTGGAGAGTTCCCGGATATTTTTATGCTTTTCGTTTTCTAATCCGCACATGCGGATCATATCCATAACCCTGGACAGGATTTTATAGTTGGGAATATTGTGGATTTTTGCTATAAAATTCAGGAAATCAATGACGTTCATTTCCTCATAGAGGGGATTGTGTTCAGGTAAATATCCAATGAACTGTTTGATTTTATAAGCATTTTTGTGGATGGAATATTTGTCGAAGAAGATATTTCCATAATCGGGCTGGAGGAAACAGGCCATTATTTTCATGGTTGTGGTTTTTCCGGCTCCGTTCGGACCTAAAAATCCCAGTATTTCTCCCTTTTTTACTGTAAAACTTACAGAATCTATTGCTTTTTGGAAACCAAAGGATTTCGTTAAGTTTTCAACAATTACATCCATATTCTTTTCTTTGTCCCACGATTGACACCTGGTATACAAATATAATCAGGAAGGATGGAATACAATGTGGGTTTAACAATCTTTAACCGGTCGAAATGAGGATTGCACTATATGAGGGTAGGAAAAGACAACCGGAACTACTTTACTGTTCCGGTTGTTATCTGAGAATTTTATTGTAAGCTGGAACGGTCTGAAGATTCCCGTACGATTAATTCGCAATTGATGACTTCTTCGCGTATTTGAGCATGCTTGTTGTCTAATATCTGTTCGAAGAGAAGTTCTGCTGCTGTTTCACCGATTTTCTCCGGAAACTGGTTGATTGTACTGACGGATGGGGTCATATACCGTGAACGTTTGCTGTTCGAGAAGCCGAATACGGCAATGTCTTGGGGTATGCGGTAGCCTTTTTCTTTGATGGCCTCGATGGCTCCGATGGCCATGTCATCATTGATGCCGAAGATGGCGTCCGGGATATTTCCGGTATTCAGGAGGCGTTGGGTGGCTTCTTTTGCGGCCTTTACCGAAAAGTCTTCACACCTCATGATATAGTCTGTGTTGATGTCCAATTTACTAAGAGTCATGGCTTTCAGGTAACCTTTCATGCGGTTTTTACCGATGGAGAGTTGTTCCGGACCGGTCAGCAGAGCGATTTTTTTGGCACCGCCATGGATTAAATGCTGTACGATTTTAAAAGCAGCGTCGGCGTCATCTGCGACTACTTTAGAAACTTCCAATTCTTTGGTTGTGCGTTCAAAAAGCACCAGGGGAATCCCCATTTCCTGAATTTGTTTGATGTGTTCGTAGGAGGTTGTGGCTTTGGAGATGGATAAGATGATTCCGTCACAACGGTTGGCTAAAAATATATCGATGTTTTTCTTTTCTTTTTCAAAACTTTCGTTGGAAGAGCTCACCAGTACGTTATAGCCGTATTTGTCAGCTATTTCTTCAATTTTTTTTACGACTGTGGCAAAGAAGGTGTTCACTATCTGGGGAACGACTACACCTATGGTATTACTTTTATGTGTTTTTAAGGCAACGGCTATCGGATTGGGTTTGTACCCCAGTTCTTTGGCAAGAGCCTGTACCGTTTTCCGCGTCTGCTGGCTGATCTCGGGATTGTCCTTTAGTGCTCTTGATACGGTGGACACTGAGATATTTAATTTTTCCGCTAAATCCTTAATCGTAATAGCTTTTTGTGTCATATTCCTTGTTTTTAGTGTTGATTATCTTCTTTTTTTTCCAGTTTGGGGTAGGCTATTCTGGAATGGTAGATGCTTGTAAGCATTTCTATGAATACTTTTTTTACTATGCCGATGTCTTTGAAAGTAATATCGGCATTGGCAAAGCGTCCTTCCTGTACCTGGTTGTCAATGATGTTGTCTACCAGTTTTGTGATGTTTTCTTCTGTTTTATCGGCCAGGGTGCGGGATGCTGCTTCTACTGCGTCAGCCATCATAACCACTGAGCATTCCCGGCTAACGGGATCCGGACCGTCATAGGTGAACAGGGATTCGTCTATTTCCCGGTCGGGATATTGGTTCTTGAAAGAGTTGTAAAAGTATTTTACTTTACTTTTTCCGTGATGGGTCCGGATGAAGTTGATAATGGCTTCCGGAAGGTTATATTTTTTTGCCAGTTCCACACCTTTGGTTACGTGATTTATAATGTGCTGGGCACTGATATCGTAGTCGCATTGATTGTGCGGGTTGATACCGCCGGTTTGATTCTCGATAAAAAAGATGGGGTCATAGGTTTTGCCAATATCATGATAAAGGGCTCCGGTCCGTGTAAGCAGGGGATTTCCGCCTATTCTGTAGATGGCTTCTTCGGCCAGGTTGGCTACCATGAGTGAATGCTGGAAAGTCCCCGGGGCCTTTTTAGTCAGGTTCCGTAGAGCCGGATGATTGGGGTTGGAAAGTTCAATGAGAGTGATTTCCGAAGTATATCCGAAAATACGTTCAAAGATATAGATGACAGGATAGGTGAGGGTCAACAGTAAACAATTGACGAATAGCCACAGGAATTCCAGTAGATGGGTTGTTCGGATTTCTCCTTCCTGAGCAAGCAGAAAAGCCGTATAGACTAAGGAATAGGTAATGAAAATGAAAAATATGGATAAGATGAGTTGGCCTCGTCTTTGTAAATGAATCAGGCTGAATATGGAAACAATGCCGGCAGCTATTTGCATGAAGGCGAACATATAGCTGTTGGGTGCATAATAGGCCAGCAGGAGGGTGGTGCTCAGCAATAGGTACAGGGCGGAGCGGCCGCCGATGAGGATGTTGACAATAATAATGAAAAACAATACGGGGACGGCAAATATGTTGATGTTCTGATAATAGCCCAGACTTCCCAACAGGATGGTAGCCTGAAATAGTCCGTACAGAAAGATAAATTCCCGGTTGTTGTAAAAGATGCGTTTTTTGGAGTAGTAAAAGAATATGGAAAAAATGAGAAGCGAGGCGAGCACCAGGATCACTTGTCCGCCGATTGTTTTCATGTAGGTTTCCGTGGTGCCCAGTTTAAGCTGGTATTCGTTTTTGAGTGAATTTAAAATTTTTATTTTCTCCGGGGTTACCGTTTCACTTTGGGAGATGATAACATCCCCTTGTTGGACCATTCCTTCGGTGAGGCTAATGTGTTGAAGTTGATTGAAGAGCTCCAGTGTGGTTTTGCCTTCGTCAAATTCCAGGTTGGGTTGGAGGAAATTGTTTAAATTCAGGCTGAGAATTCTGTCCTGTACGGATTTTGGCAATCCGGCCTGTTTTATTTGTTCGCTCAGGGTGCTGTAAGCTTTTTTTAAAGTATATACCCGGTTAAAATCGACTTTTCTGCCGATGTTATTTTCTACGATTTTAAGTTGATGTATTTTGTCTGCATTGTACTGTTCCGGTAGTTGTACGATGCCGGCCTGGTAAATGGTCTGAATTTTGTCCAAGACCTTTTGCAGGGCTGCCGGAGTTGCTTCCTGGCTGAACTGATGCAGGGCGGATTGGAATCTTTGAATGTGTTGGGGAGCTGTTTCGGGATTGAGAAAAAATATGGGACTCTGTTTTTCCATGATTTTTTCCCGTTCATTTTGCAGTTCGTCTTCGGTTTTATATATGGGAAAGTCAAACGGGGCATTCAGGGTTTCATACCTCCATTGCATTCCTTTGTGGTATTCATATTGGAAACTGCCGGCTTTGGGAAACAGATATACGGTAATGATGCAAATGGCAAGCATGATTACTAACCGGAATAAGCCATTTAAGCGACGTTTCAGTTTTCTGTCAAGCATAGGTTAATATACAAAAATCCATTATAGCGCACTAAAGGTATAAAATTAGCTGTGTCGAAAAAATAAAAAACTCAAAAAAATATGCGAAAAAAGAAACCGCTTGAAAAAAGACTTTCAGGCGGTTTCCGTATTGTTTTTATCGGTTGGAATTATTGGATTCCGGTAGTTTCGATTTCTGCATCCACTTTTTTCAGCAGGCCCTGGAGTACTTTTCCCGGTCCGATTTCGAGGAAGGAGCCGGCACCGTCGGCGATCATGTTTTTCATGATTTGGGTCCATCTGACAGATGCCGTCAATTGTGCAATGAGGTTTTCCTGGATTTTGAGCGGATCGGTGTAGGGTTTTGCGTCTACATTCTGGTAAACCGGACAAACGGGAGCATTGAAACGGGTATTTTTGATGGCTGCTTCAAGCTCCTGGCGGGCAGGTTCCATGAGGGGAGAATGGAAAGCTCCTCCTACTTTTAAGGGGAGCACTCTTTTGGCTCCGGCTTCTGTCAGTTTCCGGCAGGCGATTTCAATTCCTTCATTGCTTCCTGAGATGACAATTTGTCCCGGACAGTTGTAGTTTGCCGGAACGACAACTTCTTCTATGTCCCGGCATATTTTTTCTACGGTTTCATCCGGCATACCAATAACGGCTGCCATGGTCGAAGGATTTGCTTCGCAAGCTTTTTGCATGGCTAAAGCCCGGGCATGTACTAAACGCAGTCCGTCTTCGAAGGAGAGGGCTTTGGCTGCTACTAAAGCGGAAAATTCTCCTAATGAATGGCCGGCAGTCATGTCGGGAGTTTCCGACAGGCTGTCTGCGAGAATCACTGAGTGAAGAAAAATGGCCGGTTGGGTTACTTTGGTTTGCTTCAAGTCTTCGTCAGTGCCTGCAAACATCAGGTCGGTGATGCGGAAGCCTAAAATATCGTTTGCTTTTTCAAATAATTCTTTGGCTTTGGGAGAGGTTTCATATAATTCTTTTCCCATTCCTACAAATTGTGCTCCCTGCCCGGGAAAAACAAATGCTTTTTTCATAACAGTATTATTTAATAGGTAAATATTTTTTATCTCATCCCGATGATTGTCTTGTGCTATTTATCTCAATTTTGTACTGATCAGGCGGATAAATTCTTCTCTCGTGGCTAATTTTTCGAATGCGCCACTGAAATCAGAAGTCGTTGTTACGGAGTTTTGTTTTTGTACTCCCCGCATCATCATGCATAAGTGCTGAGCTTCAATGACAACAGCTACTCCTAAGGGGTGTAAGGTATTTTGGATGCAGTTCTTTATTTGCTGGGTCAGCCGTTCCTGTACCTGTAAACGGCGGGCATACGCATCTACAACACGGGCAATTTTACTGAGGCCGGTAATATATCCGTTGGGTATGTAGGCAACATGGGCTCTGCCGACAAAGGGAAGCATGTGATGTTCACACAGGGAATATATTTCGATGTCTTTGACAATGACCATCTGCCGGTAGTCTTCCTTAAAAAGAGCAGATTGCAGGATTTCTTCCGGATTCTGCCCATATCCCTGGGTCATGAATTGCATGGCTTTGGCTACCCGCAACGGAGTCTGTAACAGTCCTTCTCTTTCTACATTTTCCCCTAATAATTTAATGATTTCTTTGTAGTGATAGCTTAGTTTTTCGGTGCGTTCATTGTCAAAGTATTCATCTTTGCGGTAGAATGTTTTTTCCGGATGTTGTGTTATATCCATCTTGCTCTAATTTAATTCAGACAGCCGTTTAGGTTTAAAAAACGTTGCAAAGTAAATAATAACTATTCAAAATAGAAAATCTTATTGTTTTTTTAGAGGACAGTAAGTTTGAATCATTGGCAGCGTTTCTGTCGCTTATTGCGTGTTGTTAGAAAAAGAATACGGGAAGTCACTTGCTTTCACACCTCTGTCTTTATTGGGACGGTTATCCATGTCGTAGGTTATTCTGCCGCCTTTTAGCAGTTTGAAATGATCGAAGTAGTTCCTGGTATAGTTTTTCCCGTTATAGTTCAGGGAGCGGATGTACCGGTTTTCATCGCTGTTCTTTGGTGCGGAAATTTCTAATTTCTTGCCGTTTTCCAATTGTAATGTTATTTTCTTGAAGTAAGGGGCTCCCAGTACATACTGATTGCTTCCCGGACATACCGGATAGAACCCGAGGGCGGTGAATACGTACCATGCTGAGGTCTGGCCGTTGTCTTCGTCGCCGCAATAGCCGTCGGGTGTGGGCAGATAGAGGCGGTTCATGGTTTCGCGTAACCAGTATTGTGCTTTCCAGGGTTCTCCTGCATAGTTGTAAAGGTAAATCATATGTTGGATGGGCTGGTTGCCGTGTGCGTAATTGCCCATATTGGCGATTTCCATTTCGCGGATTTCGTGAATGACACTGCCGTAGTAGCTGTCGTCGAAAACAGGTGGCAGGGAGAATACGGAGTCGAGCATACCGATAAAGGTCTGCCGGCCTCCCATCAGGTCAATCAGTCCTTGTACGTCGTGAAATACGGACCACGTGTAGTGCCAGCTGTTTCCTTCGGTGAAGGCGTCGCCCCACTTGAACGGATTGAAAGGAGCCTGGAATTTGCCGTTGGCATTTCGTCCGCGCATCAGTTTGGTTTCCGGGTCGAATACGTTGCGGTAGTTCTGGCTTCTCTTCTTATAGGGTTCCAGCTCTTCGGCAGGACGGCCCAGTTTCTGCCCCATGCGGTAAATGCACCAATCATTGTAAGCATATTCCAGTGTGCGGGCCACATTTTCGTTGACTTTTACGTCATAAGGTATATATCCCAGTTTGTTGTAGTATTCGTGACCGTAGCGTCCTGTGCTGGGTACTTGTGGGTGTACGCTGTTGGCTCCATGCAGCAAGCCTTCATACATTTTTTGTGCATCGGCTTTGGTGATGTCCTTCATGAAGGCGTCGGCTATCACAGAGGCGGAGTTGTTGCCTACCATGCAGTTGCGGTGGCCGGGGCTGGCCCATTCGGGGAAGAAACCGCTTTCGAGGTAAGCATTCAGCAACCCTTCCTGCATTTTTTCACCCATGGAGGGAAACACCAGGTTGATGAAAGGGAAGAGACAGCGGAAAGTGTCCCAGAAACCAGTATCGGTGAACATATAGCCCGGCAGTACCTGGCCGTTGTAAGGGCTGTAGTGCATGATTTCACCCCGGTCGTTTATTTCGTGTAACATGCGGGGGAAGAGCACCGACCGGTACATGCAGGAATAGAAAGTACGCAGGCGGTCGATGTTGTTGTCTTCTATCCGGATGCGTCCCAGTACTTCGTTCCATATCTTGCGTCCGGTTTCTTTGATGTTGTCGAAGCTTTTCCGGTCTATTTCCTGAAGGTTTACTTCGGCTTGTCCGGGGCTGATAAATGAGGAGGCTACGCGGGCATGTACCTGCTCGCCTTTTTGAGTGGCAAATCCAATGGCGGCACCTACATGGTTGGCCTGCAATTCAAGGTGTTGGTCTACCGTGTGATAGTCTTTCCATACTTTATGGAAAGTGAAAGGTTTGTCGAATACAATGACAAAATAGTTGCGGAAGTTGTCCGGTACGCCGCCGCTGTTGCGGGTTGTATAGCCTATGATTTTATTTTCTTCGGGAATAATTTTGATATACGATCCCTGGTCAAAAGCATCTACTACTACGTATGCCTTTTCTGTTTCGGGAAAAGTGAAGCGAAAACAGGCGCATCGTTCTGTGGGTGTGATTTCAGTAGTGAGGTTGTATTCGGACAAGTAGACGCTGTAATAATAGGGCATTGCTTTTTCGGCTTTGTGCGAGAACCAGGAAGCCCGTTGGTCCTGGTCTATTTTCAGGTCGCCGGTCATGGGCATGAGAGAGAACTGTCCGTAGTCATTTATCCATGGGCTGGGTTGGTGGGTTTGCTTAAAGCCACGTATTTTATCCGAGTCGTATGTATAGGCCCATCCATCGCCCATTTTTCCGGTTTGCGGTATCCAGAAATTCATCCCCCAGGGCAGGGCGATGGCGGGATAAGTGTTTCCGTTTGAAAGCGAGATTTTGGAATCGGTGCCCATCAGCGGATTCACGTAGTCTACCGGGTGTTTGGACTGTTGTGCCTGGCTGGAAAGAATAACAATTGAAAAAATCAGTGATAAAAGAAAGGATTTGTGTTTCATGACACTGTATGAAATAATGTATTATATTGCATGATGTTCCAGAAATTGTCCGGCAATATATACAGAATATTCTGAACAGACAAACTTGAAGACAGAGATTATGATGATTGCCTGATACAGCTTTTTGTTAAAATATTTTAATAAGATTATTTGTTTTATTAGGAATATCTGTTTTATTTCGTCCTTACGATTCAAGCTATTTATCATATAAATAAAAAAACAGAATGGAAAAAATTAAAGGATTGATTGACGCTCCTTTTACTCCTTTCAAAGAGAATGGTGAAGTCAATTATGAACCTATCGGTGCGTATGCTGATATGTTGGCAAAAAACGGTTTGAAGGGTGTGTTTATCAATGGTTCTTCGGGGGAAGGTTATATGTTGACAGAGGAGGAGCGGATGAAATTGGCAGAAGAGTGGGTTGCTGCTGCGCCTCAGGGTTTCAAGGTCATTGTCCATGTAGGGTCTACCTGTGTTAAGATGAGCCGTAACCTGGCTGCTCATGCTCAGAAAATCGGAGCATGGGGAATCGGAGCTATGGCAACACCTTTTCCAAAAATCAACCGGGTGGAAGAATTGGTGAAGTATTGTGAGGAAATAGCTTCCGGGGCACCTCAATTGCCTTTTTATTATTATCATATTCCGGCCTTTAATAATGCTTATTTGCCTATGCCGGCTTTTTTGGAGGCTGTAGACGGGAGAATTCCGAATTTTGCGGGCATCAAATATACCTATGAGAGTTTGTATGAGTATAATCAATGCCGTTTGTATAAAGATGGCAAGTTTGATATGCTGCACGGACAGGATGAGACTATATTGCCGTGTCTGGCAATGGGGGGAGCACAGGGAGGAATAGGCGGAACGACTAACTATAATGGTCGTTGTCTGGTTGGTATTTTAGACGCTTGGGAGGTAGGGGATATTGAGAAAGCTCGTGAGTTGCAGAATTTTTCACAGGCAGTGATTAATGTGATTTGTCATTTCCGTGGTAATATTGTCGGCGGTAAACGGATTATGAAACTGATCGGCTTGGATTTAGGAAAGAACCGGACGCCTTTCCAGAATATGACTGACGATGAAGAGAAAGCTATGAAAGCTGAGCTGGAAGCCATCCGTTTTTTTGACAGGTGCAATAAATTTTAAAGGAATAGCGGGAGATAAGCAGAACCTTCGGGGGCGGGAATCTGAATGAATCCTGACGCCGGAGGTTCTGCCGGATAGTGAAAGGAGTGCTAAACAAGTGTTTTGTTTGGATTTTGTGTAATTGGTTTTTATGGCGAGGAAATATTTTGTTATCGGCAGTCTGATATTTTTGTTTCTTTATACGGCCGGTAGGGCTGAAATTTCGGTTTCTTCTTTGGAGAAACAGGGGGAAGACAGACACGGACGGGTGAAAATAAGCAGGTTGCCGGAACTGGTTGTTTTTGAAAAAGGGGGTAGAAAAGAAGGAGTATCTGCTGCATTCGGAGGGACATTGGAAGATGCTGTTGTGGTTGCCGGCGGTTGTAATTTCCCGGATCTTCCGGCGGCAGATGGCGGAAAGAAAGTATATTATGATCAGATTTATGTGCTCAGGAATCCGGAACGAAAAAAAGTAAGCTGGGAGATCGCGGGACGTCTGCCTGTACAAGTAGCCAATGGAGCGAGTGTTACGTTGCCGGAAGGAATTGTTTGTATCGGCGGTTGTAACCGGGATCAGGTTTTGAATGATGTCTGGCTGTTGAACTGGGATGCGGGGCATTCAGTTGTTATTGTAAGAGATTTACCCGGTTTGCCCGTTGCAATGGATAATCTGGCTGCTGCCACAGATGGTAAAAATATTTATGTGGCGGGTGGAAATATAGACGGTATGCCGGGAAAACGGTGTTTTGTGCTGGAGGGGGTGGGAGCGCAGGCGTGGAGTGAATTGCCTGTTTATCCGGGACCTGTCCGGTTGCAGCCTGTTGCGGCTGTTGTAAAGCAAAAATTTTATCTGATGGGAGGTTTTCAGCCTGTTGCCGGAGACCGGGAAAGTGTAGTTGCGACGGATGGTTTGGTTTACAATCCGGCAGATGGTAAATGGAGCGAAGCAGGGGAGATTATGCCGGAGGATGGGAAAGGCTCCAGGGGGTTGGTTGGTGCGGCAGGTCTTGTTCTGGATGATGAGATTGTAGTTTTTCAGGGCGGTGTGGATTATGCCATTTTCAAGGCTGCAGTCGATAATGCTTTGCTGCAAAGGAAAGCTGCAGGATTGGGACTGCAGGAGGTGGCGGAACGTTTGAAACAGGAGCAGAGCATGTATATGAAGCATGAACCTGACTGGTATAGATTCAACCGCCGTTTGTTGTTGTTCAGACCGGAAACCGGAGAATGGACCAGTTTAGGCGATTGGGAGGAGGTTGCCCGTGCCGGTGCGGTTATGGTATGGTATAAAAACAGATTGGTGATTGTTAATGGTGAAACCAAGCCGGGAATCCGTTCGGCGGATGCTTATATGTTAATTGGAAATATGAATTGATAAAGTTATTTGAGATGGTTGATTTTGGTAAATTAGCAGAACAGTATAAAAGTGAGTTGTTAGATCGTGTGCTTCCGTTCTGGTTGGAAAAGTCACAGGACAAAGTGCATGGTGGTTACTATACTTGTCTGGATCGTGAAGGAAATGTTTTTGACCGGGATAAATTCATCTGGCTGCAGGGACGTGAGATCTGGATGTTTTCTATGTTGTACAATAAAGTAGAGAAACGCCGGGAATGGTTGGATTGTGCTGTTCAGGGAGCTGAGTTTATGAAGAAATTCGGGCATGACGGAAATCTGAACTGGTATTTTGCGTTAACTGAAGAGGGGAAGCCTTTGGTGGAACCGTACAATATATTTTCTTATACTTTTGCGACGATGGCTTTCGGACAACTGAGTATGGCTACGGGGAATGCGGAGTATGCGGAGATTGCGCGGAAAACCTTTGATATAATCCTTTCCAAAGTGGCAAATCCGAAAGGCAAGTGGAATAAGGCGGTACCGGGGACCCGAAATATGAAAAGTTTTGCTTTGCCTATGATTTTATGTAATCTGGCGCTGGAAATAGAGCCTTTGCTGGATGAAGAATTTCTGGCAAAGACAATTGATACTTGTATACATGAAGTGATGGATGTTTTCTACCGGCCGGAATTGGGGTTGATAGTGGAGCATGTTTCTTCGGAGGGAGAATTGGTAGATAATTTTGATGGTCGTTGTTTAAATCCGGGACATGCGATTGAGGCGATGTGGTTTATTATGGATTTGGGAGTTCGTTTGAATCGTAAAGATTTGATAGAGAAAGCTGTGGCGATTGCTTTGAAAGAGGTGGAATATGGCTGGGATAATGAGTTCGGCGGTATTTTTTACTTTATGGACCGTTTGGGACATCCGGTGCAGCAATTGGAGTGGGACCAAAAATTGTGGTGGGTGCATATAGAGACTTTGATTTCTATGCTCAAAGGTTATCAACTGACCGGTTCCCGGGAGTGTCTGTCCTGGTTTGAAAAAGTGCATGATTATGTCTGGACGCATTTTGCTGATCCTCAATATCCGGAATGGTTCGGTTATCTCAACCGTCGGGGAGAGGTGTTACTTCCTTTGAAGGGAGGAAAATGGAAAGGATGTTTTCATGTGCCCCGTGGCCTTTATCAATGTTGGCAAATATTGGAGAAGTTAAGATAACTATTTGGAAATGAGATTATTTATTTTGGTGTATGTGTTGTCTCTATTTGTTGAAGGGGCATTTGCACAACGGATAAAAGTGGCTTGTGTGGGGAACAGTGTGACTTATGGTTATACTTTGCCCGAACGGGAAAAAAACTGTTATCCGGCTCAATTGGCCCGGATGCTGGGAGATGGATATGAAGTCGCTAATTTTGGTAAATCCGGTGCCACTTTATTGAACAAGGGCCATCGTCCTTACATCTGGCAGCCTGAATTTAAGAAAGCGTTGGAGTTTGCTGGTGACAGGGTTATTATTCATTTGGGATTGAACGATACGGACCCGCGTAACTGGCCGAACTACCGGGACGAGTTTATATCTGATTATCTGGCTCTTATTGATTCATTCCGTTCGGTAAATCCCCGTTGTCAGATTTGGATATGCCGGATGTCTCCTATTTCTCATCGTCACCACCGTTTTAAATCGGGGACAAGAGATTGGTATGAGCAGATTCAGCATGCCATTGAAAAGGTGGCAGCGGATGCCCGGGTAGGGTTGATTGATTTACAGGAGGAGTTGTATTGCCGTCCGGAGCTGTTGCCGGATGCTTTACATCCGGATGCGGAAGGGACCTCTATTTTGGCCCGCACAGTTTATTCTGCCATTACCGGAGATTTTGGCGGATTACAAATGTCTCCTGTTTACAGTGACCATATGGTGTTGCAGCGGGGACCGGAGCTGAAGATTAGCGGTAGGGCTGATGCGGGTGAGAAGGTGATGGTGCAGTTGGGTAAACAAAGACGGGGTGGGGAAGCCGATGCTGCTGGTCGCTGGGAAGTGACTTTAAAGGATTTACGGGCCGGAGGGCCTTATGAGTTGAAGGTCTCTGCTTCCAGCAGGGAATTGATTTTTAAGGATGTGTTGGTAGGGGAAGTGTGGATTTGTTCCGGACAGTCCAACATGGCCTTTATGATCAAACAGTCTGCCCGGGGAAAATATTGGAGGGAAAAAGGCACAGAGGTTCAGGTGCGTTTGTTTGATATGAAACCGAGGGTATATACGGATGCGGTGGCCTGGGATTCTGCTGCTTTGGCGGCTGTGAATAGGCTGGAATATTATTTGCCTGCTTCGTGGAGTTTGCCTGAGGAGGATAGGGTTGCCGATTTCTCGGCTGTTGCTTTTCATTTCGGGCGTATGTTGTCAGATAGTCTGAAAGTGCCGGTGGGGTTGATTTGTAATGCTGTGGGCGGAGCTCCGGCAGAAGCATTTATAGACCGGCATTCATTAGAATTTAATCATCAGCTGGTGGATATTTTGTATGATTGGAAGAATAATGATATGCTTCAGGACTGGGTAAGGGGCCGTGCTGCTTTAAACATTCAGAATGCCCGGACAGCTTTGCAACGGCATCCTTACGAACCTTGTTATTTGTATGAAGCTGGCGTACGTCCGGTGGCCGGCTTTCCCATCAGAGGGGTAATCTGGTATCAGGGTGAATCGAACGCTCATAATGTAGAACTTCATGAGGCTATTTTTCCGGTGTTGGTAGAAAGCTGGAGGAATATCTGGGGAAAGGAGATGCCTTTTTATTTTGTTCAGCTTTCAAGTTTAAACCGGCCGAGCTGGCCTCATTTCAGGGATAGTCAGCGCCGTTTGGCTGAGCTGGTGGAACATAGCGGTATAGCAGTAACCAGTGATATCGGTCATCCCACGGATGTTCATCCGGTGCAGAAGCAGGAGGTGGGGGAACGTTTAGCCCGTCTGGCCTTGAAAGATACTTACCATTTCGGGCATGTGGTGAAAGCGGGACCGATGTTTACAGGTGTTGAATTTAAAAAGGGCATGGCTTATGTAAGTTTTGAAAATGCAGAAGGCATGAAAACTGCGGATGGTGAACCGTTACGTTCTTTTGAATTGGCGGGTAAGGAAGGTATATTTTATCCTGCACGGGCAGAAGTCGCGGGAGATGTGATCAGGGTTTATGCTCCGCAGGTTAAAAATCCGTGTGAAGTCCGTTATGGATGGCAAGCTTATTCGACGGGAAATCTGATAAACGGGGAGGGATTACCGGCTTCTACCTTCCGAAGCGAGGAAAAATGAGCGGAAAAAGATAAATAAAATACTCTCCGGGTCTCCGGAGAGTATTTTTTATTCTTCTGAATAGCAACTGTCCGGCACGTTGCGCAGGTTGTACCGGGAAGCCATGGTTTCGCCATAGGCACCACAGGAATGAATGACCACTTTATCTCCGCGTTGGGTTTGGTTTAAATGAACATCTTTTCCGAAACAGTCGGCAGATTCGCAAATGGGACCGACTACGTCATATTTTTCCTGCGGTTTATCGGAGGAGATATTTTCTATTTTATGGAAGGCTTGGTACAAGGCCGGACGCAACAAATCATTCATGCCGGCGTCTAAAATAGCAAATTTCCGTTTTTTCCCTTCTTTGACATACAACACTTTGGCAACCAAATGTCCGCATTGGGCAATGACAGAGCGTCCTAATTCGAAATGTACCTGCTGGTGGGGGGCAGGTTCGAAAAATTGGGAAAAGGTAGCAAAATAACTTTTGAAATCGGCTATGGGGTTTTGTTCCGGTTGCTGATAATCAATGCCGAGTCCGCCCCCGAAGTTAATGTGGGGAAGAACAATTCCCTGTTCTTTTAGTTTTTGCAGTATTTCATTGGCACGCAGGCACAAGCCGCGAAAAACGGTCATGTCTGTAATTTGTGAACCAATGTGGAAGTGTAATCCGATGAGTTCTATCTGACTGAGGTTTTTTATTTCGCTCAGGACGTGTTCGAGGTCGTATAAATAAATCCCGAATTTATTTTCTTCAATTCCGGTTGTGATGTAATGGTGTGTGTGTGCATCCACATTGGGATTGATTCGTAGTGCAATCCTGGCTTTTTTACCCAGACGTTGTGCCAATTCCTGGATGATAAGGATTTCGGGCAGAGATTCGCAATTGAAACAAAATATGTCCTCGCGGAGGGCCAGTTCTATTTCTTCATCGCTTTTTCCGACTCCTGCATAAACTATGCGGTTTGCCGGGAAGCCGCATTCTAAGGCACGGCTGATTTCATTTCCGCTGACACAATCGGCTCCCAGTCCTTCGTGACTGATGAGCTTTAGAAGTCGCGGATTGGCGTTGGCTTTGATGGCATAATGTACCTGATAGCCGTATTTTCCGGATTCTCTCAATAAAGTCCGTAAAGTTTCCTTCAACAACCCAAGGTCATAGTAATAAAACGGGGTTGGGTGGTTTTGGCAGGATGGTGAAAGTTTCATGGATGAAGTGTTTATGGTTTGGGGTATAGGAGAACTTCTTTCTTTGGGAAAGAGGGTATGTCAGGAGGAAATTAATCCTGACATGCCAATAGTTTGTTGCTGAGGTCAGTCATGGCTTTTTTCTTATCTTCTTCTTTTACCAGGACCGAAATATTATGCTCGCTGCCTCCGTATGAAATCATACGTAGCGGAACTTCTTCCAGGGCTTTCAGTACTTGTGCGTCCAGACCGCTTTTTGTCGCTGCAAAATCACCTACGATGCAGACAATGGCCATGTTTTGGTCTATTTCTACCATTCCGTATTTTTCCAGGTCTTTAACGATATTTTCCAGATGCTCGGTACAGTCTATGGTCAGAGAAACCGCCACTTCTGACGTGGCTATCATGTCGATGGGAGTTTTCCAGGCTTCAAATACTTCAAAGATTTTCCGTAAGAATCCGTAGGCCAGCAACATATTGGTGGATTTTATTTTGATTGCCGTGATACCGCTTTTGGCCGCTACGGCTTTGATGTTTTTGACCGGACTTTCCTTGGTAATCAGAGTGCCTTCGTCTTGTGGACAGAGGGTGTTTTTCAGGCGTACCGGAATATTTTCTTTTTTGGCCGGTTGTACACTGGAGGGGTGCAGTATTTTTGCTCCGAAATAAGCCAGTTCTGCCGCTTCGTCGAAAGAAAGATGCCGGATGGCTTTGGTGTTTTCCACGATGCGGGGGTCGTTATTATGAAATCCGTCGATGTCCGTCCAGATCTGAATTTCTTCTGCTTTAATGGCTGCACCTACCAATGCGGCGGAGTAATCGCTGCCTCCGCGTTTCAGGTTGTCGATTTCTCCGTAAGCATTCCGGCAGATAAATCCTTGTGTGATGATTAAGGACTGGGTTGCCGGTTTGTCTAATTCTCTTTTCAGGTTTTGCTGAATATAGAAATAATCCGGTTCACAGTCTTTGTCTATACGCATGTATTCCAATGCAGACAACAGGGTATTGGGTATACCGCATTCTTCCAGATAGTAGTGCATAAGGGTAGTTGACATGATTTCCCCCTGTGCCAATACTGCTTTTTCCTGAAGAGGATAAAAGTCTTTGTTGATGAAAGAACGCAGATAGGTAAAAACCGTTTGGATGAAATCTTTCCCTTCTCTGATGAAAGCTTCTGTTTTAAAGAGTTCGGTAACGGTAATGTAATAATTGACCTCCAGGTTCTGGATGATGTCCAATGCTTTTTGTTTTTCGTTTCGGTATAAGCAATTGGAAATATCCACTAAAGTGTTGGTGGTGCCTGACATGGCCGATAAGACGACTATTTTGGGCTGGTTATCGGAAGAAATTAAGTTTGCAACCCCTTGGATTCTGTCCGCGCTTCCTACCGAAGTTCCTCCGAATTTTAATACTTTCATATTGGATGTATTCATTTTTGTGTGACAAATAAAAATGAGCGTATAACCGAAGTCATACGTTCCGGCAGCAAAGTTGATACATTCTGATTAATTAAACAATAGTGTGTTAAGAATTAAACAACGTGATTAATTTTTGTAGAAGCAGGCTGCTACCCATTCTTTTTCTTCGAGATAATGCTGAAAAATAAGTCCTAAAGATTCGGCTTTTTCACGGATAAGGGGTAAATCTTTCACGTAGAATCCGCTCATTATGAGGTAGCCGGATGAATGAAGATGTGCTGTATAGGAATGCATGTCATTCAGCAATATGTTCCGGTTGATATTGGCCAGTATAAAATCGAAGCTGTTTTCTTTTTGCAGCAGGGAGGCGTCTCCGATTTTAATGGTGATGTTGTTGAGCCTGTTGTTCCGGATGTTTTCCATTGCGTTGTTAAAAGCCCATTCATCAATATCTATTCCGGTGACGTGGGCAGCACCCGTTTTGGCGGCCATGATGGATAATATTCCGGTACCGCATCCCATATCCAGCACTTTTTTATCTTTTATTTGTTCTGCCAAACGGAGGATCGTGCGCAACATGAGAGTGGTGGTGGCATGGTGGCCTGTACCGAAGCTCATTTTGGGTTCGATGAGGATTTCATATTCCATACCAGGGAGTGGAGCATGGAATCCGGCTCTGACGTGAATGCGGCCGTCAACAATAATCGGGGTGAAATTTTCCTCCCATACCTTATTCCAATCCTGGTCTTCAATGATTTGTGTTGTAAATGAAATCCGGTATTGTTCTGAGAAATATTGCAATACCTGGAGTTCATGAATGTTTTTTTCGGAGAAATCTTTACTTTTGATGTAGGTGGTAAAGCCGTTTTCGGTACAGGAAAATCCGTCGTAGCCAAGGTTTCCCAATTCACTGATTAAAGCGTCTGCAATAGCCTCGGAATAAGGCTGAATGGTGAATGTGACTTCTGTATAGGTCATATTGTTGTCTTTTTAGGAGTCGGTTTTATATTAAGATTCTGGGTGTTTGTCGGTATTGAGGTCCATCCGGATTCTCCATTCTTTGGGGTAGTAATTATTGAGCCGGGAACCGAGGTTTTTACACCACCCCAAGGCTATGTCTTTGTAGCTGACCAGCAACCAATCTGCCTTAACCGGAATGGCCGGAATATCTTCTTTTTTCAGGTAAGTCAGGGCTGTTTTCAGGTCTGCTTCGTAAACGGCACATGCTTTTCGGTTGAGTCCCTGCCATAATGCCAAAGGGGGCAGGAGTTTTATTTTTCGGTTATTGATTTCCGCAATTTCACATCCTTTATAAGTGATCCGGAGGGATTGTTCCAGTTGCCGGATAAATTCTGCGTGATTGGCCAGCACGATGCCTGTTATATTTTCGTTCCGGTAGGTGATGTATTGTTCCGGCCGGAGGAGGTAATTCTGTAAATATCCGGGCAGGGGTTCCGGTTTGGAAAATTTTTGTTTTTTATTTTTACGGGATAACCCGGAGGACGCTGTTTGTTTTTGGACGATCCCGGTAAAAAAACCTTCTCCCTGTGTTTTATGAGGATAAAACCGGTAACAGGGGAAATCAGCCTCTCCCGGGGTAATCGAATCAAAGGAGTGGTTGATGGGAATGCTCCGTGCTTCAAAAGTCCGGAGAAGCCATGATAAGACAGATTCGTTTTCTTCCGGATTATAGGTACAGGTGCTGTAAATAAGAAATCCTTCCGGTTTCAGACAGTCCCAGATTTCCGATAAAATACGGCATTGCCGTTCACTGCAAAGCTGTAAATTGGATTCGCTCCATTCTTTAACAGAAAGCGGGTCTTTTCTGAACATGCCTTCTCCTGAGCAGGGGGCATCCACTAAAATTATGTCGAAAGTTTCTCTGAGGGGACGGAAATCCCGGGGGTCGTTGCTGGTGACCACAATATTGGAGTGTCCCCATTTGATGATGTTTTCTTTGAGAATTGCGGCCCTGCTGCGGATTACTTCGTTGGAAACCAGAAGACTTTCCGGCGACAGAAGAGAAGCTGCAAGGGTGGATTTGCCTCCCGGAGCGGCACAAAGGTCCAACATCCTCACAGGGCGGGCAGGAAGGAGTTGTTTTAAAATATGGTGGAGAAACATGGAGGAAGCTTCCTGGACGTAATATGCCCCTCCATGAAAACCTGGGTCGAGGGTGAATACCGGACGTTCTGCGAGGTAACAGGCATTTTCACACCAGCTTACTGCAGAGGTTTGTCTGCCGGGAAGGGGAATACTGTGGATTTCCCTGTATTTTCCCGGGTTTAAACGAATACTTACCGGAGCTTCTGTCTGTAAAGCTTTAAAAAAAGCGGGAGCTTCGCTACCGAGTTGTTTTTTCATGCGTTCTTCAAAGGGAGCTGGTAAAGTATTCATGTTTTTACGTATATTTGCAAACAAAGATAAATGATTTTTATTTATCACGGGATTTATGGAAATAAAAGAAAATTATCATTTGAAAGCGCACAATACTTTTGGTATAGATGTGTGTTGCCGTTATTTTGTTGAGTCGGACCGGGAAGAGGATTTTCTGGATTTTTTGTCTTCTTACGAACTGGATCCTCATGAATATTTGATTTTGGGAGGCGGAAGTAATTTTCTTTTTACGGAGGATTTTCCCGGAACGGTGTTTTATCCTGTCATGCAGGGCATAGAGCTATTGTCAGAGGATGCTGATACAGTGCGGGTGCGGGTGGGAGCCGGTGTCGTATGGGATGATTTTGTCCTTTGGTGTGTCGGGCATGGTTATGGGGGTGTGGAAAATTTATCTTTGATACCGGGGCATGTAGGGGCAGCTCCTGTACAAAATGTCGGGGCTTATGGTATGGAAGCCGGCGAGACGATAGAAGAGGTGGAGGCCATAGATATAAAGCAGGCTTGCCGGGTGGTGTTGAAAGCTGATGTTTGTCGTTTTGCTTATCGGGATAGTATTTTTAAGAGAGAATGGAAAAACAAGTATCTGGTTACCCGGGTGGTTTTCCGTTTGTCGAAAAAACCTCTGTTCCGGCTGGATTATGGCAGTATACGGAGTGAGGTGGAGAAGCAGGGAGGAGAAGTTAGTTTACATAGCATTCGTCAGGCTATTATCCGGATACGTCAGTCTAAATTGCCGGATGTAAAGGTGTTGCCCAATGCTGGGAGTTTTTTTAAAAATCCATTAGTACCGAGCCGGATAGCTGAATCTTTGCAGGGACAATATCCTTCGATGCCTGTTTATGAGGTAGACGATGAACATAAAAAACTGGCAGCAGGATGGCTGATTGAACAGTGTGGCTGGAAAGGGAGAGTGGTAGGAAATGCCGGTGTACATGAAAAGCAGGCCTTGGTATTGGTGAACCGGGGAGGGGCCGACGGCGCTGAAATTGCGCGGTTGGCCAATGAAATAAAAAAGAGTGTATTTGTGAAATTCGGAGTTTGGATAGAACCAGAGGTCTATGTGATTTAACCGGCTTGAGCGTATGGAGAAAACAGTCACGAAATATATAGAGAAGGTAAAAATTTTCAATCACTATACCAATTACAAAGGGCGTTTGTTTGTAAAAACGTTGTGTGATTTGTTCAATGATGTTGCCGAAAAACAGACGGAAGAATACGGAGTGGATGTCGAAACATTGAATGCCAAGGGGCTGACATGGATGTTACATCGTTTGCATATTTCGTTACATAAAATGCCACATAAGGAAGAAGAGGTGTATATCGAGACCTGGCCTTCCGGAGTAGACCGGCTTTTTGCCTTGAGGGATTACCGGATGGTGCGGGAAAACGGAGAGGAATTGGTGCGGGCAACTTCGGAATGGATGTATATCGACATGAGCCGGCGCCGGCCTTTGCGTTTACCTGAGCATGTGGTGGCGATGAGCACGGGACATCGGATTGAAAAGTTGCGCTTGCCTTCTATCCTGGACGAGAAAGAGGATGGCGGGGAGGTGACGGGACAACGGGAATTTTCTGCTACTTTCGATAATATAGATTTTAACGGCCATGTTACCCAGGCTTCTTATATGCGCTGGATTACCAATTCCCTGCCTTTTGAATTTTTAAAAAAACATATATTGGTGGAGGTGGAGGTGATTTATGCTCATGAGATTATGCCGGACAGTTTTATCCGTTCGGAGTATTGCATGTCTGAAAGTGAAGGGGTGGTGACTATATTGCACCAGGTGAAAAATGAAGCTGGTAATTTGAATCATTGTATCGCCAAAACCGTGTGGGAATCTTCTTCTGTAACCGCCTGTACGAATATTTAAGCACAAAGAACATCACATTTTTGTGAGGCAGTGCAATGGAAAAGCCTGTGAATGGGAAAATCGACTATTGTTTAAAATATACATGTTGACACAGGAGGTAAGTGTAAGATGTATGTAAATACCATATTATTTTCTGCTTGTATCAGCATTGGCGAATATTGCCAAATGCGGATTAGGCTACTCAATACCTTATTTTTGTCCGATTTCTTTTTCAATCAAATAGACATTCCGGTCGGTTGCGGAACGGGATACCAGTTCGGCAACAAAACCGGCCAGAAATAGTTGGGTACCCAAAATCATACAAACCAAGGATATATAGAAATAAGGATTGTCGGTTACCAACCGGGCCCGGATGTCGTGGGTAATGCAGTACAGTTTTTCTATACCGATCCAGGCAGCAGCACAAAATCCGATGATGAATAATAATGTGCCGATGGCTCCGAACAGGTGCATCGGTTTTTTTGCGAAACGGGTGATGAATGTGATGGAAAGCAGGTCCAGTACTCCGTTGATAAAGCGGTTTAATCCTCCGAATTTGGTTACTCCGTATTTGCGGGCGCGGTGTTGCACTATTTTTTCACCAATGCGGGTGAAACCGGCCTGTTTCGCAATAATGGGAATATACCGGTGCATTTCTCCATACACTTCAATGTTTTTGATGACCCTGTTTTTATAAGCTTTCAGTCCGCAATTGAAATCATGCAGACGGATACCTGAGAATTTCCGGGCTGTGGCATTGAATAGCTTGGTGGGAATTGTTTTGGAGAGAGGGTCGAAACGTTTCTTTTTCCATCCCGATACCAGGTCGTAATCTTCTTCTGTAACCATTCGGTATAATTCCGGAATCTCGTCGGGGCTGTCCTGCATGTCTGCGTCCATGGTAATCACCACATCTCCCTGGGCCGCCTGAAAACCACAGTGCAGTGCAGCGGATTTTCCGTAATTCCGCCGGAATTTGATGGCTTTGATATGTGAATTTTTTTCGGCCAGTTCTTCAATTTTTTGCCATGAACCGTCGTTACTACCGTCATCAATCATAATGATTTCGTAGCTAAAATGATGGGTGTCCATGACGCGTTCAATCCAACTGGTCAGTTCGGTTAAAGACTCGTCTTCATTAAATAAGGGGATTACCACTGAAATATCCATGATGTAAAAAGAATTTTAACGGTGAATTAGGATTGCCGGGGTGTACGGAGCAGAAATGCCAGAATGAGAGAAAATACCGTTCCGGAAAATGTTCTGTTCACTATCTCCTGAAAAGCTACTGTTGTGGCGGTCATCTGTTGTTTGGCCAATGCGATGAACTGTTTCCAGTCGGAATTAGAAGGCAGTGTTTCATGCAAGGCCTCTTCCATCCGGACGGTATAGTTTTCCAGTAAACCGGGGTTATTATGGTATAAATAATAAACAAACAGACTATAAGTGAAGGCGGCTGTCGCAACAATGTATACACTTGCGCCGAAGGCATGGCCGTAGGTAAGCGGTTGGTTTATTTGTTGCTGGTATTTTTTTACGCCGATAAACAGCCCCGGAATGGTAAGGAATAGTATCATCCGGTCCATCTCTGGGTTTAAACTGACAGAGCGTCCGTTTTTATAAAAAATACAGGCTGCCAGTATATAGGTTACTCCCATTAACAAACCGAAAACAGCGTTTTGGGACCAAAAGATATTTTTGTTTTTTTTTTCCATGTTTTCCCGGATTAAAGGATATCGGCTTTTTTCCTTAAAAATATTTTTTCGCCTTCGGTCAGAGGGGTGTCGGCTGTCAAATAGTTGTAGTTGATGATGTTTTTAAGCCTCACACCGTATTGTTGGGAAATATCATAGAGATTATCTCCTCGTTTTACCCGATGAAATTCATATCCGCGTGCAGCTTTGTTTTTTTTCTTTTTCAGAAATACAAGCTGACCGGTTTTTAGGGAAGTATCTTTTTTGTCATTATAGGCTAATATTTTTTTTAGTTTAATGCCGTAATACCGGGCTATTTTTTCAAAAGAATCTCCGGCAATTGCTTCGATGCAGATGATGCCATTTCTCATTTCTTCGCGGTTGCGGTAGCTGATATTGCCGGGACGGTTTTGTGAAGCTATGCTTTCGGCAAATTCTTCTACCGAGATGCTTGGAGTACCTCCGCCAGTGTGTTTTACGGTGTGGTCGTATTTATAGAGTTCTTCTTCCTCGATGATTTTAATCAGCATTTCGGCATATCTGGGATTGGTTGCATATCCGGCTGCTTTTAATCCTTTTGCCCAGGCTTTGTAATCTGTTGCCGGTAGATTGAAAAGTCCGGCATAACGGGGACGGGAAGTAAGAAATTCACTATGGTCGATCCACGATTGTTCCGGGTTTTTGTATTTCCGGAAGCATTCACCTTTTTCGTCGTCATCCATGAAATAGGTTCCCCCTTCCCATCCGTTGTGACATTTGATTCCGAAATGATTGTTGGCATTTACCGCCAATTCGGATTTACCACAACCGGATTCGAGAATGCCCTGGGCTAAAGTGATGCTGGCCGGAATTCCTGTCCGTTCCATTTCGCGGATGGCAATATGCTTATATTTGCGGATAAATTCTTTCCTGGTTTCTGCCAGGGTATTTAAGGTCAGGAGCAATAGTATGCCGAGAGGCAGTGTATAGAAAATAAATTTGGAATTTTTCATTTTTTGCTTTTCGTTTTTCTCTTCTTCTTTTATCTTAGAGGGTGTAAAATTAATAAAAAATAGTGATGGATAAAAGAGAACTGACTATAGATTACTTCCTCTTCCCGAATCGTTTTCCTGCGGAATATGAAAATTTGTGCCGGAAGGCCATAGAAGCATCGGCGTGTTCTTACAGTGTTTATTCGGAGTTTGCTGTCGGTGCTGCCCTGTTGTTGGAAAATGGAGAAATCGTGACGGGAAGCAATCAGGAGAATGCGGCTTATCCCAGCGGTATGTGTGCGGAGCGAACCGCTTTATTTTATGCCGGTGCTGCTTTTCCGGATATTCCGGTGAGGGCTTTGGCTATTGCCGCTTGTTATAAGGGGCTTCCCCGGGAGAATTTTGTACCGCCTTGCGGAGCTTGCCGTCAGGTTATGGCAGAGACCATTAAGCGGTATAATCAGGATTTTGATGTCGTGATGATCGGACAGAAAGAATCGGTGATGTTAAAGGCTTCCGCCCTTTTGCCCTTTGCCTTTTCTTTTTGATTTTATCCATTATAACTGAACCGTACCCGGTTGACAATGGAGCGTCCCAAAGTCAGTTCGTCTGTATATTCCAGGTTGTTGCCGATAGAGATACCTTTGGCAATGGTGCTGATGATGAGATTTTCTTTGTTTTTGAGTTTTTTGAAAATATAGTAAGCGGTTGTGTCGCCCTCGATTGTTGCGCTCAAAGCAAATATAATTTCCTGAACCGGTTCCTGTTCGGTTCTTGCCAGGAGCGAAGCGATGGTTAAGTCTGCCGGTCCTATGCCGTCCATCGGAGAGATGATGCCTCCCAGGACATGATAGAGGCCGTTGTATTGGGAGGTGGCTTCAATGGAAAGGATGTCCTTGATGTTTTCCACGACGCAAATACGTGTCCGGTCGCGTCTGGGGTCTGCACAAATTTCACATGTATCGCTGTCGGCTATGTTGTGGCATACATGACATTCTTTGATGTTTTTTTTCAGAGCTTCTATGCTTTGGATGAAGTGGCTGATTTCCCCGGCATCTTTTTTCAGCAGGTGAAGGACGAATTTTAAAGCGGTTTTTCTCCCTACTCCCGGAAGGGAAGCAAATTGGTCAACAGCCTTGTCTAAAAGTTTGGAAGAGTTCAAATCAACGGAGTTTTAGTTTTGCAGTTCGGTCTCTTTATCTTCTTTGAAATGGATGTCTCTGATCATCATTTGTATGTCGCTTTTCCCCATAAATTCGTTTTCCTGAAGGGTATAGCAAATGTCGAAATAATTTCCGGAGCTTACTTTTTCATAACAATATCCCATACTGAATCCTATACCGCACCGGTCATTGCAGGCACGGGTGTCATCCACTACCACTAATTTCAGGTGTTCGTTGTTTCGTCCCACTTTTTTCGTTCCGATGAAGTTGACGACATTTTCTGTCAGAAAGACCGGAATGGTATTGTTAGGACCAAAGGGAGCGAATTTTTGCAGCATATGGTAGAAATCGGGAGTAATATCGCTCAGTTTAAGCCGGGCATCTATATTAATTTGGGGGGTCAGCATTTCCTGGTTGATGGTTTCCCGGACTATTTGTTCAAATTTTTCTTTAAAAAGTTCCAGGTTTTCCCGCTTTAAAGTTAATCCGGCTGCATATTTATGTCCTCCGTAGTTTTCCAGGTATTCGCTGCATTGAGAAATCGCATAATAAAGGTCAAACCCTTCTACTGAGCGGGCGGAGCCGGTTACAAATCCATTGGATTCTGTCAGGATGATGGTTGGACGGTAAAAAGATTCTGTTAGGCGGGAAGCTACTATTCCAATCACTCCTTTGTGCCAGTGGGGATTGAACAGTACGGTTGTTTTTTTCAAGGACTCGATTTCGGATTGTCTGATGTGCCGGATGGCTTCTTCAGTAATGTCATGGTCCAGTTTTTTGCGCTGGTCGTTGAAATTATTGATGTCGCTGGCAATTCCGTCAGCAGAGAATTTTTCGTCGGCCGTCAGCAGTTCCACGGATTTCCGTCCGGATTCAACCCTTCCCGCTGCATTGATGCGGGGGCCTATGCGGAAAACAATATCGTTAATGCTGATTTCTTTGTCAATGCCGGCCATTTTGATAATGGTTTTCAGTCCCAGGCTGGGATGGGTGTTGAGTTGTTGCAGACCGTAATAGGCCAGAATCCGGTTTTCACCTGTAATGGGTACGATGTCACTGGCAATGCTGACACAGAGCAGGTCCAGCAGCTTGTACAATTCGGACATGGGCAGATTGTGCTTCAAACTATGGGCTTGCACCAGTTTGAAACTTACTCCACACCCGCTCAGCCATTTGTAGGGATACGGACAGTCGCTCCGTTGAGGGTCCAGTACTGCCACTGCTTCCGGGAGATAGTCTCCGGGTGTATGGTGGTCGCAAATGATAACGTCTACTTTTTGAGAACAGGCATATTTTACTTTTTCTACCGCTTTGATTCCGCAATCAGTGATCAGCATTAAAGAAAAGCCGTTTTGGGCGGCGTAATCTATCCCCTTGATGGAAACTCCATAGCCTTCGGTATAACGGTCGGGAATATAATATTCTAGGTTTTCGTAATGACAGCGGCTTTTTAAATATTTGTAGAGTAAGGCAACGGCTGTCGTTCCGTCAACGTCATAATCTCCGTAAATGAGGATTTTTTCATCCTGGGCGATAGCACGGTCCAACCGCTCAACCGCTTTGTCCATGTCTTTCATTAAGAAAGGGTCGTGGAGCATGTTGAGGGACGGATTAAAAAACGCCTGTGCCTGTTCCGCACTGACGATACCGCGTTGCAGCAATAAATTTGCTATAACTGGGTGACAATTTAATTTTTTTGCAAGTTCTTGTATCTTAGTTTCCTCCGGCGGAGTATGAATAACCCATCTTTTTTTCATTATACTTTTTTCCAATTCTGCTACAAAGTAGCGGAAATTCCTTGTTATTTCAAAGTTTAATTTGGAATAATTTTATATAACCGGAGAGAAAAAATGAGGATAATAATTAAGCCGCTCACTCCCAAAATATTAGTTATATTCGCGGTGGTTTTTTGCTTTTAGAGGGAGAAAATAGTAATTTTGCGTACTTGTTTGTTAAGAAGAAATGAGTGATTTATAGTGAAATAATTAAAAATATACAAAAATGAGTTTTACTGAATTAAGTGAACAGGAGATTATCCGTAGGAATTCACTGAATGAACTGGTAAAAATGGGGATAGAAGCCTATCCGGCTCCGGAGTTTAAGGTGGATGCCCATGCGGTGGACATTAAAGAACGGTTTGATGATAATGCAGAACCTCGCCAGGTGGTGATTGCCGGAAGAATGATGAGCCGGCGGATTATGGGTAAAGCTTCATTTTTTGAGTTGCAGGATGCAACGGGACGCATTCAGGTGTATGTCAGCCGGGATGATATTTCCAGAGATGAGACGGCTACGGAATACAATACGGTATTTAAAAAATTAATGGATATCGGGGATATTGTGGGAGTGAAAGGTTTTGTATTCCGTACCCAGACCGGAGAGATCTCCGTGCATGCCAGGGAAGTGGTTATGTTGTCCAAATCCCTGCGTCCTTTGCCTGTCGTAAAAGAGAAGGACGGCAAATTGTTCGATGCTTTTACGGATGCTGAGCAACGTTATCGTCAACGTTATCTGGATTTGATTGTTAATCCCCAGGTGAAGGATGTTTTTATCAAACGGACGAAAATGATTAATGCCATCCGTCAGTTTTTTAATTCGAAGGGTTATCTGGAAGTAGAAACCCCGGTGTTGCAGGCTATTCCGGGCGGAGCTTCGGCGCGTCCTTTTATTACCCATCACAATGCATTGGATATTCCTTTGTATTTGCGTATTGCCAATGAATTGTACCTGAAACGTCTGATTGTTGGTGGTTTTGAAGGGGTATATGAATTTTCACGGAATTTCCGGAATGAGGGGATGGACCGGACACATAATCCGGAGTTTACCTGCATGGAGATTTATGTGGCGTATAAGGATTATCTTTGGATGATGAACTTTACGGAGGAAATGATAGAAACTGCGGCATTGGCCATCAACGGCACTACCACGGCGGTTATCGGAGAGAATAGGGTTGATTTCAAACGTCCGTTCCGTCGTGTCCGGATGGCTGATGCAATCAAGGAGCATACAGGATATGATATAGAAAAGATGTCTGAGGATGAGTTGTTTGAAGCCTGCGTAAAGATGGATATTCCGGTGGATAAGACTATGGGTAAAGGAAAGTTGATTGATGAGATTTTCGGGGAGAAATGTGAGGCGCATTATATACAACCTACTTTTATTTATGATTATCCGAAGGAGATGTCGCCATTGACGAAAAAGCACCGGGAGAATCCGGAACTGACTGAACGGTTTGAACTTTTTGTGAATGGAAAAGAAGTGGCAAATGCATATTCAGAACTGAACGATCCGATTGACCAACTGGAACGTTTTCAGGACCAGTTGAAGCTGCAGGAAAGGGGAGATGACGAAGCGATGTATATTGATTATGATTTTGTGCGGGCACTGGAATATGGAATGCCTCCTACTTCCGGAATGGGCATCGGTATTGACCGTTTGTGTATGTTCTTGACGAATAGCCCTTCTATCCAGGATGTATTGTTTTTCCCTCAAATGAAACCGGAGAAAAAACCGGTAGTGGACAGTGACGATAAGTTTGAGGAGGCAGGGGTTGCTAAAGAGTGGATTGCTGTATTGAGAAAGGCGGGTTATCAGACTGTGGAGGCGTTAAAAACGGTGGAGAATCCGAATAAGTTGCACCAGGAGTTATGCGGGGTCAATAAAAAGGAGAAATTAGGATTGACTGGTTTGACTCCGGAGGTAGTAAAGGCATGGTTAAATCAATAAAAGATGAAGATACCTGAGAATCCGAGGATAGCTATTGTCGGGGGGGGGAGCTGGGCTACGGCTATTGCTAAGATACTGACGGAAACCAATGAGCACATCAATTGGTTTATGAGGAATATAGAGACAATCAATGCTTTTAAGGAATTGAAGCACAATCCCCGGTATTTGTGTGCTGTGGATTTTGATTTGTCTAAGATTACTTTTACGGACGATTTGGATTGGCTGATTGCTCATTCCGATATTATCGTGTTTGCCATTCCCAGTGCATTTTTGAAGAATGTGGTTTCCCGGGCCAGCCGGTCTTTGAAAGATAAGATAATAGTCTCTGCCATTAAAGGACTGATTCCGGATGACAATCTGATTATCGGCGAATTTTTCCATCAGCAGTATGACGTACCCCTGGAACAGATTGTAGTGATCTCAGGGCCTTGCCATGCCGAAGAGATTGCTTTGGAACGATTGTCTTATCTGACGTTTGCCAGTAATGATGTTCGCATTGCCCGGTTGGTTTCGCAGTTGTTTAGTTGTCATTATGTGAAAACTTCGGTTTCTGACGATATTTACGGAACAGAATATGCGGCAGTGATGAAAAACATTATAGCTATAGCTGTGGGAATATGCCATGGTTTACGCTATGGGGATAATTTTCAGGCGGTGTTGGTTTCCAATGCCATTCAGGAAATAGAACGTTTTGTTGCTGCCGTTCATCCCATAGAGCGGGATATCAAGAGTTCTGCTTATTTAGGGGATTTGCTGGTCACGGCATACTCTCAGTTTAGCCGGAACCGGACTTTCGGGACCATGATCGGGAAAGGGTATTCAGTGAAATCAGCCCAAATGGAGATGCTGATGATTGCTGAAGGGTATTTTGCCGTGAAGGGTATCAAAGAGATTAATGACAATTATCATGTGCACATGCCTATCACGTCTGCTGTGTATAATATTTTATATGAACGGATCAGTCCCCTTCTGGAAATCCGGCTGCTGACAGAAGAGCTGAGGTAAGGGGTTAAAAGTACCGGTTTATGTTTATTTGTATTGAAGTTGCTGACAGGAAAACGGAGGAGGCTTTTATAGAATTGCCTGTCCGGTTGTATCGGGGAAATCCGTATTGGATACGTCCTTTGAATGATGATATTTGTAAAGTATTTGACAGAGAGAAGAATCCTTGTTTCCGGGAAGGAGGGGAATGTGTACGGTGGTTGCTCCGAAATGAAGAAGGAGAATACGTCGGTCGCGTAGCTGCTTTTGTCAATAAAAAAACTTGCGGGTTGGATAAATATACTGTAGGGCAAATGGGTTTTTTTGAGTGTATAGACGATCGCCAGGCTGCTTTTATGTTGTTTGATAAATGCCGGGAGTGGTTGGAAGAGCGTGGAATGGAAGCCATGGAGGGCCCGGTTAATTTCGGTGAACGGATAGAATGGTGGGGATTGCTGGTGGATGGATATGACGAGTGTCCGGTTTATGCGATGCCTTATACTAAACCCTATTATGTGAGATTTTTTGAGGAGTATGGTTTCCGTGATTATTTCAAGCAATTTACCTATCGCACGCGGTTAGTTATGGAGAGTTTGTCCAAGATTGTAGTTTGGAAGGCTGACCGTATTCTTCAAAATCCGGACTACTCGGTGCGTACTTATGGTGATATTGGTAAGCAAAAAGCCATAGATGCTTTACTGACTGTGTATAATAAAGCCTGGAACCTGGAAGTGCATGGAGTGGACGGAATTACCCGCGAACAGGTGGAAGCCCTGTATCGGAGTCTCCGGCCTATTATTGATAAGGAATTGATTTATTTTGCTTTTTATCAGGATGAACCCATTGGTTTCTTTTTGATGTTTCCTGAAATAAATCAGGCTGTAAGACACCTGAATGGGAAAATGAATGTGTGGGGGATATTGAGGTTTATGTACCATCTGAAAGTAAAAAAAATCAAAGTTGCCCTGGGACAATTGTTCGGGGTCGTGCCGGAATTTCAAGGTAAAGGGGTGGAAGCGGCTATGATTAAACGGTTTACTGAACGCATCATTGAAGACGGGCATAAATACGATTATCTTGAATTGAACTGGATAGGGGATTTTAATCCTCCTATGATTCATTTGATGGAATATATAGGGGCTAAGACTGTCCGTACCCATATCACTTATCGTAAGTTGTTCCGTGATGATATACCTTTTACCCGGTCGGTTGATAAAGTGACAGGTTCTTGAAAATAACTCAGGGGCCGGCGTATCGGTTAAGAAATACCCCGGAAGGTTATATCTTCCGGGGTGTTTTTTGGGGATGTATGTTTTTAATTTCCGTGTTTGGAATGGAGTTTCAGGCGCATTAAGCGGAGGTCTTCTTCTGCATAGTCGCCCTCAAATTCATCAAAGGCTTCTGAAATGTTATCGGAGGTTGCTTCCATAAAATAGTTCATGATTTCCTCCTGTTGCTCTTCATCGAGTATATTGTTGATGTAGTAATCAATATTCAATTTGGTTCCGGAAAAAACAATTGCTTCCATTTCTTTGATGAGTTCATCATAGGAAAGTCCCAGAGTAGAGGCAATATCTTCCAGGTCGATCTGGCGGTCGATATTCTGGATGATATACACCTTGAATTTGGATTTATTGGCCACTGTCTTGACTACCATGTCCTGGGCGCGTTCGATTTCATTATCTTCCACATATTGCCGGATTACCTCCACAAATTCTTTGCCGTATTTTTGCGCTTTACCGGCTCCTACACCCTGGATGTTTGCCAGTTCTTCCAGAGTTATGGGGTAGTTGGTACACATATCTTCCAGGGAAGGGTCCTGGAAAATCACATAAGGCGGCAAGTTGTTGGTTTTCGCGATTTTTTTGCGCAAATCTTTCAATATGGCGAACAGGGTGCTGTCTAATGCTGAGACACCGCCTTTTTCCTGTATCTTCTCTTCTTCTTCGTTTTCGTCAAAATTATGATCTTCCATCAACATAAAACTTTTAGGTTTATCCAAAAATTTCTGTCCCTCTTCGGTCAGTTTGATGACTCCGTATTGTTCAATATCTTTTTCAATAAAAGAACTGACTAATGCTCGTCTGTAAACCATGGTCCAGAATTGGCGGTTCTTTTCGGCTCCTGCTCCGAATAATTCCAGTTTGTCGTGTTTATACGATTTTATGGCAGTATCTGCTTCACCGACCAGGATGTTTACCAGATGTTCGATTTTGAATTTTTCTTTCACATCGTTTACCAATGTCAGGGCATCTGTCATATACTCTTTCCCTTCAAATTCTTTTTTTGGATAGAGGCAATTGTCACAGCTTCCGCAGTTGTCTTCCTGGTAGCTTTCGCCGAAATAGTGGAGCAATACTTTACGGCGGCAAAGCGAGGTTTCCGCATAAGCAACCGTTTCCATGAGTAACTGTTTGCCGATTTCCTGTTCTGCAATGGGTTTCCCTTGCATGAATTTTTCCAGTTTCTGGATATCCTTGTAACTGTAATAGGTCAGGCAAACCCCTTCGCCTCCGTCGCGTCCAGCGCGTCCGGTTTCTTGGTAATATCCTTCGAGGCTTTTGGGAATATCATAATGGATAACGAAACGTACGTCCGGTTTGTCAATTCCCATACCGAAAGCGATGGTAGCAACGATAATGTCCACTTCTTCCATCAGGAATTTGTCTTGATTGGCACTTCGGGTGGCTGCATCCATCCCGGCGTGGTAAGCTGCGGCTTTGATTCCATTGATGTTCAGGACTTCGGCCAGTTCTTCCACTTTTTTGCGGCTCAGGCAATAGATGATACCGGATTTTCCTTCGTGGTTTTTAATGAATTTGATGATGTCTTTGGTTACATCTCCCTGTTTCGGCCGTACTTCGTAGTACAGGTTTGTCCGGTTGAAGGAAGATTTGAAAACCTTGGCATCCATCATATCCAGATTTTTTTGTATATCGTTTTGAACTTTCGGAGTAGCTGTAGCTGTCAGGGCGATGATGGGAGCTTTTCCTATTTCTTCTACGATCGGACGGATTTTCCGGTATTCTGTCCGAAAGTCATGGCCCCATTCCGAGATACAATGCGCTTCGTCTACAGCAAAAAAAGAAATTTTAATTTTTCTCAGAAATTCTATATTGCTTTCTTTCGTGAGGGATTCGGGAGCTACGTAAAGCATTTTCGTTTTTCCACTCAAAATGTCTTCTTTGACATTCAGGATTTCGTTTTTAGTCAAGGAAGAATTTAAAAAGTGGGCCACTCCTTCTGCCTCGGAAAAGGAACGCATGGCATCTACCTGATTTTTCATTAAGGCGATCAAGGGGGAGATGATAATGGCCGTACCATCCAGCAATAAAGCCGGTAATTGGTAACACAAGGATTTACCTCCTCCCGTAGGCATTAATACAAAAGTGTTCTTTCCGTCCAGCACGTTTTTGATAATGGCTTCCTGATTTCCTTTAAAGTGGTCGAAGCCAAAATACTCTTTTAATTTTGCATGTAAATCAATCTGCAATCCCATTGTATTAATAAAATTTTTTTGCGCTCCTTTTTTCAAGGATTTGCAAATTTATAACTTAATTCGAATGAACAAACAAAAATGGCACAATAAATGTTAGCACTACTTAGGTAAATGAATGATAAAAAATCCTACATTTGCCCTTAGTAAAGTTATAGTAAAAAATTATTGTCACAATAATTTTTCAAATATTTTTTGGGGTGGATTTTCAGGCTGAGAATGAATGTTTTAAAATTTCGGTTGAAATGATTGATATAAAAGAGATTGCCAAAAAAGTAATTGCGGAGGAAGCTTCGGCGGTGCAACGTCTTGCCGGCTTTATTGATGAGGATTTTGAGAAAGTGGTGGAATTGATTTATAAAAGTAAGGGGCGTGTGATTGTGACAGGAATCGGAAAAAGTGCCATTATTGCTCAGAAAATCGTAGCGACCTTGAATTCAACCGGCACTCCCTCGGTGTTTATGCATGCTGCCGATGCCATTCACGGAGATTTGGGTATGATTTGCCAGGATGATGTGGTGATTTGCATTTCCAAGAGTGGAAATACTCCTGAAATTAAGGTTTTGGTACCTTTAATCCGGAATGTGGGGAATGAACAGATTGTTGCTATGGTTTCCAATACAGATTCTTTTCTGGCTCAAAATGCTACTTATGTATTGAAAGCCTGTGTGGAACGGGAGGCTTGTCCCAATAATCTGGCACCGACCAATTCTACAACAGCCCAATTGGTGTTGGGGGATGCTTTGGCTGTATGCCTGATTCAGTGCCGTCATTTTTCCAGCCGGGATTTTGCAAAATACCATCCGGGAGGTTCTTTGGGCAAGCGTTTGTATACCAGGGTTTCGGATGTGTTTGACCGGGAGAATACACCTCGGGTGGCATTGGAAGATAGCATTCGGAAAGTGATACTGGAGATGTCCGGCGGACGTTTGGGGGCTGTGGCTGTAACCGGTAGTGAAGGAAAATTGTTGGGTATTATCACTGATGGGGATTTGCGGCGTATGTTAGAGAAATACGAGGATGTCGACGGACTGAAAGCAGGAGATATTATGTCGGTGTCTCCCAAAACCATAGCAGAGGATGAGCTGGCTTATAATGCTTTTCAGAAAATGGAAAAAAATTGTATCACTCAGTTGGTCGTGGTTTCTGAAACAGGGATTTACAAAGGCATGGTGCATATTCACGATATATTGAGGGAAGGGGTGGTTTGATTTAGGTGGAATAAAGGCAACAATATAGTGAGAGTATTGCAGATATAAAGTGCCGGAAACGGTTATGGAGCATGCAAATAAGTAAATTTATCATTCCCATTCTGTTTGTTTTAGCGGGAAACCTTACTTTGGCCCAAAGTACAAGAGTGCGGGGTAAGGTGACTGATGCTGAAACGGGAGAGGTTTTGCCTTTTGTAAATGTTTTTTTTAAAGGAACGACGGTAGGTATGACTACTGACTTTGAAGGAAACTATTATCTGGAGACCCGTGAGGAGGTGAGTGAATTACAGGCTTCTTTTGTCGGCTATGTTTCTCAGACGGTAGAAATTGTCCCGGGGAGCTATAATTCTGTTGATTTTCAGTTGAGGGCGCAGACTTTCGAGCTGGTGGAAGTGAAAGTCACCCCCGGAGAAAATCCGGCTCATGCTATTTTGAAAAGGGTGAGGGAAAATAAATTCCGGCACAATCCTTCCTTGTTTCCCCGGTATTTTTGCAAGACTTATACCAAAATGGAACTGGACCTGACTAATATTAAGCCGGGATTCAAAAACAAGAGGTTGCAAAAAAATTTCGGTTTTATTTTTGATCACATGGATACTTCTGTTATCACGGGAAAGGCTTATTTGCCGGTGATGATTTCTGAAGCTTCAGCCGATTATTATTTCCGAAAATCTCCGTCCTTATCCAGGGAAATTGTGAAAGCCAGCCGTATTTCCGGGATAGAAGAAGATTATTCTTTGGCGCAGTTTACCGGTCATTTGCATGCGAGTGTGAATTTGTACGACAATTATATAGATATTTTTGAAATTCATTTTGCCAGTCCTTTGTCCGAACACGGTTTGCTTTTCTATAAATATTTCCTGGTGGACAGTCTGCAGATAGATGGTCGTAAGACTTATAAAATCCGTTTTCATCCTAAGGCTTTCTCCACTCCGGTATTGGATGGGGAATTGAATATTGATTCCATGACCTGGGCTTTGCAGTCGGCTCATGTGAAGATGGTGAAGGGATTGAACGTAAACTGGATTCGTCATCTAGTGCTGGATAATGAGTATCAGTTGATTGGGGATTCGGTGTGGTTTCCCCGGCAAGATAAGATTTTTGCGGACTTTTCCATCATGATGTCCGACTCCTCAAAGATGGTTTCCTTCCTGGGGCACAGGCAGGTAAATTATTCCGATATTCAGTTTCATGCGGAGATTCCGGAAAGGGTGTTGAAGATGGATAATAATGTGATGATTGACCATGATGTGTTGAAAAACGAGGAAAGCTATTGGGATACACTTCGGCCTTATGCTTTGAGTGATAAGGAAAAACAAATCTACGGGATGGTGGATTCGGTGAAAAATGTGCCGTTGTATCAAAATATTTATACGGTTGTAAGTATGATTTTGGGCGGTTACTACGATACTCGGTATGTGGAGTGGGGACCGTATTATAAATTGTTGAGTTTTAATGAACAGGAGGGATGCCGTTTTCAACTGGGGGTCAGAACGACTACCGATTTCAGTAAAAAAATCCGGCTGTCCGGCTATTCGGCTTATGGGACGAAAGATTGCCGGTGGAAAGGCGGTGGTAGTGTAGAATATGCGTTTCGTGATTTGCCGACCTCTAAATTGATGGTCTCATTTAAACATGATGTGGTACAACTGGGTGCCGGTATGAATGCCTTTACTGAAGGAAATATCCTGAGTTCTATTTTTTCCCGGGGCGATAACGACCGGTTAAGTATGGTTAATCAACTGGATGTTAATTATGAGAAAGAGTGGAGGCAGGGGTTATCCAATGCGTTGGGGGTTCAGGTCAGAAGTATTTTTTCCAATTCTTTTGTTCCTTTTATCCGTCCGTCCGGAAAGGAGATGGCTTCCATTCAATCCACTGTTTTGCGTTTGAATACCCGGTTTTCGAGGAATGAAGTCGTTATGCGCAAACCGTTTGATAAATATAGTATGGGTTCTGATTATCCGATTGTAGGAATTGATTTGGCCATGGGTATCAAAGGTCTATCGGATAATGACTGTGAATTTTACCGGATGGTTGGTTCTGTCAATTATGATTTTCAGATTTCGCCTATCGGGAAATCCAAGGTTGTGCTTACCGGCGGGAAAATATTGGGGAAGGTGCCTTATCCTTTATTGAAACTGCACGAGGGGAATGCGACTTATTTTTACGACCCGTATGCTTTCTCCTGTATGAATTATTATGAATTTGCTTCGGATACGTGGCTTTCTCTTTTCTATGAGCATCATTTCAAGGGCTTTTTTTTAGGTAAAATACCCTTGATGAAAAAACTGAAATGGAGGGAGGTATTTGTGTTTAAGGGATTGATCGGCACATTGTCTGACAAAAATAACGGGAGTCTTCCTGACACAAGGGCAGTTTTGCTTTTTCCGGAGGGAATGACTTCGGTTTCCAAGCCTTATTTTGAGACGGGGGTTGGGATAGAGAATATTTTCAGGTTGTTCCGGGTAGATGCCGTTTGGCGTTTAACTCACCGGGAAAGCCCTCCCGGTCAGAAGATTCAGAATTTTGCAGTTAATGTATCGGTGTATTTGAACTTCTGATGTTTCTCTCCAGCGACTTTATGCCCCGTTGCTTTGTAACTCAGCAACTCTTTTTTATCTTTGCTTTCTAAAACGTTGGACCATGATATTAAGGGCAGAACATTTGGTGAAAAAATACAAAAGCCGGACAGTCGTAAAAGATGTGTCGGTACAAGTGGAGCAAGGGGAGATTGTCGGGTTGCTGGGACCTAACGGAGCTGGTAAGACCACTTCTTTTTATATGATTGTCGGGCTGATAAAACCGAATGGGGGACGGATTTTTCTGGATGAACAGGAGTTGACTACGGAGCCTGTGTATAAGAGGGCACAAGCCGGTGTCGGCTATTTAGCCCAGGAAGCTTCTGTTTTCCGCCGTTTAAGTGTAGAGGATAATATCCGGGCTGTACTGGAAATGACGGATATGTCTAAAGAAGAACAGAAAGTCCGGCTGGAAGAGATGTTGGATGAGTTTGGGTTGCAGCATATCCGGAAAAGCCTGGGAATTCAGTTGTCCGGTGGGGAACGTCGACGTACGGAGATTGCCCGGGCATTGTCTATCCGTCCGAAGTTTATCTTACTGGATGAGCCTTTTGCCGGTGTTGACCCTATTGCTGTGGAAGATATTCAAAGCATTGTTCAGAAATTGAAAGATAAAAATATCGGAATTCTGATCACCGACCATAATGTACAGGAAACGCTTTCTATTACCGACAGGGCTTATTTATTATATGACGGAAAAATTCTTCAGGCTGGTACTGCCGAGCATTTGGCGGCAGACCCAGAGGTAAGAAGAGTATATTTGGGAAAGAATTTTGAGTTAAGGAAGAAAAAATAGATGTGCCGTATAATTCCGGACGGATGTAAAAAATACGAAATAAAAAGGGAAAAATTGGTGTATTTGAAATCTATTATTACCTTTGCATGCGAATCGGAAAACGGGGCGTAGCGCAGTCCGGTAGCGCATCTGCTTTGGGAGCAGAGGGTCGCAGGTTCGAATCCTGTCACCCCGACTGAACGAGAACCAGTTACGAAAGTAGCTGGTTTTTTCTTTTCTGGGGTTTTACGTGGTTTTTACACCCAAAGGTAAACCGAGAGGTAAACCGGAAAACCAACAATGAATGCCTGTATTTCAGTAGTTTGCTACAAATCAAAGACACTTTCCAATGGTGAACACCCTCTAATGTTACGGGTTGCTAAAGACGGCAAAAAAAATATATCGGTTTAGTTATATCTATCCATCCTCAATTTTGGGACTTTGACAAGAATGAACCTAAGCTTAAATGCCTTGATCGTGACTTCCCGTAATTCGTTGTGTTTTGTTTGCAAACTGTTTGCAAAAAAGGTACATAAAAACGGGTAAATACGGAAGTGTTTTTCAAAAAATGTCATGAAACAAGGGGTTACTTTAATTTGTAACCCCTTGTTTTTCAGTTGAGCGATAAACGGGACTCGAACCCGCGACCTTCGGCTTGGGAAGCCAACGCTCTACCAACTGAGCTATTATCGCATTATTCTAACCCTAACTTTAAAAGCACGGCAAAGATAAGAAACATATTTTAATGGAGCAATAACCTGGGTTAAAATAAATCACAATATTTTTTGAAAATAAAACAGGCAGATTACAAAAACACCGGCGGAAACCAGCACAGAGAATCAGTTCAGGTGTAGCGGAAGAAAGAATTATGGGGTGAGTATAGAGAGTTTGTTAAATACCTGAAATTACAGGTCAGGAATAACCAAATAAAAAGGGTTCCGGAGGATAAACCGGGGATAATTTTTTTATTTTTGCCTCGTTGGTGAGCCAGGGTGTTGTAGATAGGGAAAAGAAAGGTTATAAAAAAGTGGCGTATGGTTAAAGATAAACTTTTTACTCCGGGGTTTTGTTATATACTTGCGGCAAATTTTCTTTTGTTTTTTGCCTTTTATTTGTTGCTTCCGGTATTGCCTTTTTATCTGAAAGAAGAATTTCAATCGGGTAAATCTATGATTGGTTTCATTCTTTCGTGTTATGCAGTGGCCTGTCTTTGTGTGCGGCCTTTTTCTGGGTATATGCTGGATACTTTTAGCCGGAAGCCTTTTTATTTGTTGTCTTATTTTATTTTCACGATCATTTTCGGCGGCTATATGCTCACGGGGGTAATGGCTGTTTTTCTCGGTCTGCGTATTGTACATGGGGCAGCTTTCGGGATGGTCTCCGTTGCGGGAAATACCCTTGTCATTGATATTATGCCGTCTTCCCGGCGGGGAGAGGGATTAGGATATTACGGACTGGCTAATAATATTGCTATGAGCTTTGGGCCGATGACCGGGTTGTTCATGCATACGGTTTATTCTTATGAAACGATTTTTACCTGTTCTTTGCTTTCGGGAAGCCTGGGTATGCTGATGGCTTCTTTGGTGAAGACTCCCCGGAAACCGCCGGTAAAGCGGGAACCCCTGTCCTGGGATCGTTTTTTATTACTCAAAGGGATTCCGGCAGGTATATCATTGCTTTTGCTTTCTATTCCTTACGGAATGACCACCAGTTATGTAGCAATGTATGCCGATGAAATCGGCATTCAGGTGAGCTCCGGTTTGTATTTTACTTTTATGGCAATTGGGTTGGCCGTTTCCCGGATTTTTTCGGGCCGGCAGGTGGATAAAGGGCGTACAACCCAGGTCATTGTCTGGGGTATGTATCTGGCTTGTGCCAGTTTTTTGGCATTGGCTTTATGCCGGGAAATGATGTTTTGGAACCCTGGTGTAACGTCGGTAATTTTTCTGGGGATTGCTTTGTTGCAGGGGATTGCTTTCGGTACGATGTTTCCTGCTTTTAATACTCTTTTTGTTAATTTGGCCCCTAACCATCAAAGGGGAACGGCAACGTCTACCTATCTGACGAGTTGGGATGCCGGTATAGGTATTGGGCTGATGGCAGGTGGTGCCATTGCCCAGGCATTCGGTGGTTTTAATTATGCTTATTTTCTGGGGGCGGGACTGACTGTCCTTTCTGTTTTGTATTTTCTTTTAAAAGCCGGACCTTATTTCAATGCGAATAAATTAAGGTAAACCGTATCTTTTTTTACTGTTTTATCGTTAACCGATTGCGGGTTGAGAAATTTGACCGGAGCATTCTGTCTCTGTCAGAATGGAACTCCGGGAAAATGAAAAATTGAAAGCAGGAAAAATGAGTGTAAGGGAACAATATTGGAAATATTCTTTGATTGCCATTATTTTATTATTGGGGGTTATTATTTTTTTTAAGATAACTCCTTTCCTGGGTGGTTTTCTGGGGGCTTCCACTCTTTATATTCTGTTAAGGGGTCAAGCGTTTTATCTGACGGAGCAGTGGCATTGGAGAAAATGGATTATGGCTGTTGTTCTGCTTTTGGAATCCTTGTTTTTTTGTTTGATCCCCCTGGCCTTAGTGGTTTGGTTGTTGATTAGCAAATTAAAAGCCGTAGATCTTGAACCTCAGAGTTTAATGGTTCCCGTGCAACATGTGGTCGATTTAATTCATGAGAAGACTGGTTATGATGTTATGAGCCGGGGAAATATGAGCAGTTTGGTGGGTTTTTTGCCAAAATTCGGTCAGGCTCTTGTCGGAAGTATCGGTAGTTTTGCCGTGAATATTCTGGTGCTTTTGCTGGTACTCTATTTTATGCTGATTGGCGGGCGCAGGATGGAAAAATACATCAGGGAGATTTTACCTTTCAACCGGAGAAATAAAAAAGATGTCCTGCATGAGTTTCATATGGTTGTCCGCTCGAATGCGATAGGGGTTCCTGTGTTGGCGATCATACAGGGAGCTGCCGCTTCCTTAGGATATTATCTTTTCAACGTTCCGGAGGTCTTGTTGTGGGGTGTTATTTCTTGTTTTGCCACTGTTATTCCGGTAATCGGAGTAGGTATTGTCTGGCTTCCTTTGGTGCTTTATCTGGGTGCTACCGGTCATTGGGGTATGGGGCTTGGGTTGGCTGCCTACTGTTTGGTTGTGGTGGGGAATATTGATAATCTGGTGCGTTCTGTCTTACAGAAAAAAATGGCGGATACCCATCCTTTGATTACGATTTTCGGTGTTATCATCGGATTATCTCTTTTTGGTTTTATGGGGGTGATTTTCGGTCCTCTTTTATTGGCCATCTTTGTCCTTTGTGTTGAAATTTTCCGGGAAGAATATTTAGAAAATTCCGCTTCTTAACAGATGAAAATCTGATGTTCCGGATCTAATTCCGGTGGGCCAGATGTCGGAATGGACCGGATCTCCGCAAATACTCAGGTCGTATTTTGTGGGGTATGGGAGAAAAAAAAGGCTTTGTCTTTGTTTGTGAAGTTTTCTTTTTCTTGAGGTTGGTGTTAAAATTATTTGTATTTTAGCGCATTGAAATTTCATTTAATTATTTAAAATGGCATTATTCGGATTATTCGGAAAGGCAAAGAAAGAGAACCTGAATAAAGGTTTGGAAAAGACGAAGGAAAGTGTGTTCAAAAAGCTGGCCAGGGTGGTAGTGGGGAAATCAAAGGTAGATGAAGAGGTGCTGGATAATCTGGAAGAAGTGCTTATTTCTTCGGACGTGGGGGTGGAAACAACGATTCGTATTATTGAACGCATTGAGGACAGGGTGCAGAGGGACAAATATATGGGGATTGAGGAGTTGAATAGGGTATTGAAGGAAGAGATTGTGGCTTTGCTGAAAGAGAATACGGTAAATGATACAGATTCTTTTGAGCTGCTTGACAGAAAGCGTCCGTATGTGATTATGGTGGTCGGAGTAAATGGTGTTGGGAAGACCACTACGATTGGTAAATTGGCCTATAAATTTAAGGAGGCCGGGAAGAAAGTCGTTTTAGGGGCTGCTGATACCTTTCGTGCTGCTGCTGTGGAACAGTTGGTCGTTTGGGCTGAACGGGTGGGGGTGCCTATTGTGAAACAGGCCATGGGTGCAGACCCTGCTTCTGTGGCCTATGATACCCTGAGTAAGGCCAAAAGCGAGGGTGCAGATGTGGTGATTATTGATACGGCCGGGCGTTTGCATAATAAAGTGAATTTGATGAATGAGCTTACTAAGATAAAAAATGTCATGAAGAAAGTTTTGCCGGATGTGCCTGATGAAGTGTTGCTGGTGTTGGATGGTTCTACCGGTCAGAATGCATACGAACAGGCGAAGCAGTTTACTTTAGCAACCGAGGTTAATGCATTGGCCATAACTAAGTTGGACGGTACGGCAAAGGGAGGGGTGGTTATTGGTATTTCGGACCAGTTTAAGATACCGGTGAAATACATCGGTATTGGTGAGAAAATGGAAGATTTACAGGTGTTCGACAGAGAGGAGTTTGTTGATTCTTTGTTTAGCTAAGATGGGAACAGGATGCCGTCGGGGAAGGTTGTGCGGGCATATTAGAAATCTTGTTTTTGAAAGATGAAGAAAATTTTATTTGTGTGTTTGGGAAATATTTGTCGTTCCCCAGGAGCTGAAGCAATTATGAAAGCCCGGGTGAGGAGTGCGGGAGAGGAAAAAGAGTTTTTGATTGATTCTGCAGGTTTGTACGGTGGGCATGCCGGTGCCTTGCCTGATGAGCGGATGCGCCGTGCTGCGGGGAAAAGAGGGTATCAGTTGGATAGTCGTGCGAGGGCGTTTTATCCTTCGGCCGATTTTGTTGATTTCGATATGATTATTGGGATGGATGATGAAAATATAAGAATGTTGAACCGCTTGGCTCAGGATGAAACGGAAAGGAGTAAGATTTTTAGAATGACGGATTTTTGTCGGAAAAATACTTCTTTTTCCTCTGTTCCGGATCCTTATTACGAAGGGCCGGCAGGTTTTGAACTTGTATTGGATTTGTTGGAAGATGCTGTGGAGGGAGTGTGGCACTATTGTCATAGTGTTTAATGTTTGTTGTTATTGTTTTGTATATTTTAAGATTTTGATGACTATTTGGCATAATTTTTGTTCATTTATTTTTAATCTATATATAAGAGATTGTATTTAAGCTAAATATCCGTAAAACGGGGATTTATATTAATTTAAAATTTATGAGAAGATTATTTGTATGGGCTGCAGGGGTTTTATTATTGGCAGCTTGTCATTCGGAAGAAGGAAACCGGGGAACGGAAAAAGCCAGGATGAGCCTGAGTCTTTATGCCGATCCTTCTTTTACAAAGACGAAAACTGTTGATGCTTCGGAATATTCGGATGTGAATAATTATATGGTGGAACTTTCTAAAGGAGGAACGGTTTTAGAGTCTGTCAGATACGGAGAGATGGAGCTGACTCAAGAATTGGAACCGGGAGAATACTTTATCCGGGCATATTACGGGGAGAATGTTGCTGTGGGGTATGATAAACTCTATGTAGAGGGGTCGCAGCATTTTACTTTGGTAAAAGGAGACAACCGTCAGGTGAAGTTTACTTGTGTACCTGCCAATGCTAAGGTAAATATACGGTTTGAAGAGCTTTTTTTTGAGTTTTATTCTGATTGTAAGGTTCTGTTTAGTACCCGCTATCTGCCGTCTGCCTTTGTTATGACAAAAGAGGATGCGGATAAGGATGCTTTTTTCCGTGTCGGAGAGAATGAAGAAATGACTTTAGCTTTTGAATTGAAAGATTTGCAGGGAGTATCGGTAAATCCTTCCGGTTTTGGTAGTCAGAAGATAACTCTTCAGCCCCGGGATTTTTTAACGATTACTATTAAACCTAAATTGATAGATGTAGAGGGTGGTAAAATTGACGGTATTACAGTAACAGTGGATGATGGGGTGATTTTTCAGGATATTCCGGTTCAGATTCCGGACGAGTTTTTACCCGGGAGAGAGATAGAATAGGAAATTAATCAGAAAAGAGTTATGAAAAGGAATAATTATATTGTATCGGGTTTGCTGTTTTTGGGTCTATTGTCTTGTGAAATGCGGGATGAGTTGAAAAAATTACCGTCCCGGGAAGAACAGGACACAGGATGGTTTACATTAGACATGACCTCTAATAGCCAGAACATGGTAACGAAAGCTGTTTTCGATTCGAATGATGTGAATCCGCAATTGTATCCGGTTGAAATCATCAATACCGTTACGGGAGTTACGGTATGTCATTTCGACAGTTATGCGGATTTATTGAGCCAGGGGCAGGTGAAGCTGATTTCCGGAAGATATAAGGTTGTGGCGTATAATTATGACGGAAGTGAGGTTCATGCATCTGAACGGCCGTGGTTTAAAGGAGAAACGGAGTTTGAAATTCTGGCGGGAAAGACAACTCAGGTAAATACTGTCTGTAAGTTACAGAGTGTTGCTGTGACGGTAGCATTTACCAATGAATTTAAACAACAGTTCCGGGATGATTATGCCATCACTGTCACTAATGGTGATAAAGGTGTAAAAGTGTACGGAAAGCAACATGTGGGAAAAACGTTTTATTTTAAAGTTCCTGACCAGAAGAATTGTGTTCAATTGACTGTAAAAGCAACGACAGTGGCAAATGCTCAGATTGCACAGAATTATACGGTGACTAAACCGGCAGATGCGGAGGGAAATAACCATTTGATTTCCGGTGATGAGTTTACCGTAAAAATTGATGCCGGGAATGAACCTTCGGTTGATCCGGCTACTCAGGCCCAACTGGATATTACTGTGGACCTGACCATGCATGAAAAGGGCATAACGATAGAGATTCCTACGGAAAATATAATATTTAACGGAGGCAGTTCTTCTACTCCGGAGCCGGAAGAACCTGAACAGGGAATTACTGTGACAGGTTTACCGGAAACTTATAATTTGCCTTTAGAGGAGGGACAAACGGTACAGGTAAATATTTCTGCTCCGAAAGGGATAGCTAAACTTTTGGTAAAGATTCAGTCTGATAACGAAGGCTTTTCCTCAACATTGGCCGGTTTTGGCCTGGGCGGGGAGTTTGATCTGGCCAATCCGGGAGAATTAGCACCTATTTTAAGTAATTCTTTGGAAAGCGGCGAGGGAATAGGTTTGATTGATGCCAATGAACCGATTCTGGGTAAAACCTCTTATTTGTTTGATGTTACCGAGTTTATGTCTTTACTTTCTTTGTATGGTACAAGTCATAATACTTTTACGATAACGATAGAGGATGGCAGTAGTGAGCCTGTGACCGGTGTTTTGACCGTCGTTGTACCTTAATTCAGATCAGGCCAATGAAAAGATATTATTTCGTTTTTTTCTTGATGATTTACTTTTGTTCTTGTCAAGATGCGTCGGAGGACGGTTTCGGTTATTTGCAGTTGTCCTCGGTGGAGTTGAATAAAGCTGTGATTCCGAATACAAAAGCTGTTGGAGGGGAGGCTGTGGAAAAAATAGCTTTGGATTTAATGAGGGGGGAGACGGTTGTGAAGCATGTGGACGATTGGACGCTACTGAAAGGAGAAAGTCTTTTGTTGCCCACAGGTTCTTATGTTGTAAAAGCTTATTCGGCTGATAAGAACAGGATGTCGGCAGGGTTTGAAGGTTTTGCCTATTATGCCGGTCAGGCAGAAGTTGTCGTAGAGAAAAATGTGGCCAAATCGGTGGAAATTGTTTGTAAATTGGTGCAGTGTATGGTTTCGGTGCATTATTCCGAGTCTTTCAAACGGAATTTTAAAACTTATTCCTGTGAAGTGGAAAACCATTATGGTACGGTGGACTTTATTCAGGATGAGAATCGGGCGGCTTATTTCCCGGTGGCTGATTTAACCGCGACTTTGAGCCTTACTAATACTGACAATGAGTCGTTTACTTTGCAGAAAATGATTACGGATGTGAAGGCACAGTACCATTATATGATAAAATATGATGTGACTGCCGGAGGGACGGGAGATTTTAATATCACGGTTGACCAGTCTACACACAATTATATTGTTACGATTGTAGTGCCTGTAACTTCGGATGCGGTTCCGAACTTGCATACTGGTGAAGCAAATCCTTGGGGACAGTTTGCTTATTTGTACGGGACTTCCGATGCGGGGGATGAAAGTGAACCGATAGTTTTCCAGTATAAAAAAACAGAGGAAACGGTATGGCAAACGGTGAATGCAGCTTTGGGAGATGACGGGGTATATTTTGCTAAGACGGGACAATTGGAATTTGGTACGGATTATCACTACCGGCTTGCCTGTGGTGTAAGCGCCGGAACGACAAATATGTTTACTACTGAAAACTATGAAGAAGTACCCAACCTGAATTTTGATACGTGGGTGAAAAGCGGGAAAAATTGGTTTGCAAATTCCGATGCCAGCGATTCTTATTGGGCAAGCGGGAATACCGGGGTGACCTCATTTCTTGCCGGTAGCAAAGACCCGATTACGGTATGTGTGGAAGGGAGTGAGGCTTACAGAGGAAAAGCTGCCAGATTGTCAACCATCACAGGGGTTACTTTGGTAAAGTCAGCAGCGGGTAATTTATTTATCGGTTCCTACAAGACGAATATGAGCAATCCTTCCGCCAGTGTTTCTTTCGGGCGTCCGTATACGGGTGCGCGTCCTGTGAAGCTGTCCGGTTATTATAAATATGTACCGTGTCCGACTAATGAAGGTTCGAAGCCCAGTGCCGAGGAATTGCCTGTAGATGAATGTAATATCTATATCCGGTTATGGGATGCTTCCGGTAAGGAAATCGGATTCGGAGAATTTGTCGGTAAGGAAGAAGTAACCACTTATACTCGGTTTGATATTGAGGTTGTTTATACGGATGAAAAGGCCAAACCGGCTAAAATGACAATAGTAGCCACTTCGAGCCGTTATGGCGGTAATTTTGAAGGTTCGTCGGTTGTTGGGCGTGTGGGAGCCGGTAGTACATTGTGGGTAGATGAATTTGAATTGTCATATTATAAATAAATGAAGAGATATTTACTTGCTGTTACGTTCTTTATTTGCTTTTTGACGGTTCAGGCACAATTGAAGTTTGACCGTGAAATTAAGACAGGCCTTTTTGTCCCCAAAGGAGCTTGGCTTGTCGGGACTACTCTTTCTTATACCGAGATGAGGGGTTCTGATTTTAAATTTTTTGTATTAAAGGATTTGAACGGTGAAGGATATACGTTTAAAATCAGTCCGTTTTGCGGTTATTTTTTTACGGATAATATGGCAGCAGGGTTGAGGTTGGCTTATGCGCGTTCTTATGTTAATCTGGAAAATTTAGACCTGGACCTCGGGGATGATTTGAGTTTTAATGTGGCGGACCAGGATTTTCTGGAACATAGTTGTATTGTATCGGGTTTCCTGAGGACATACATGGGATTGGGAAATAGCAAAGTGTTCGGTTTTTTTAATGAGGCCCGTTTGTCTTATGGATACGGTCAGGGGAAAGACACTTCCGGCAAAGGAAATGATAAGACCGGTTCTTATCAGACGACCCACAATTTGCAAATAGGTATAGCACCCGGATTGGCTGCATTTGTCACCAATTTTTCAGCAGTAGAGGTGTCGGTAGGAGTGATGGGATTTGATTTTAAATGGGTTCAGCAGACCCGGAATCAGGTGGATAGCGGACATTATAATAAAAGTTCAGGAAACTTTAAGATTGATTTGTTTTCAATAAATATAGGGATGACATTTTATTTGTAAGAGAAATGGGAGTTCGGATATTATATGGTTGTATAGGTTTGTTGTTGTTGGCATCGTGTGTTAAGAATGATGTCCCTTATCCTTATATTCCCGGAAATATCATAGATATGGCGATAGAGGGCCAGATTGGGGAAGCAGAGATTGACGGGAGCGGATATAAGGTAAATATTACCGTTGGAGGAGAGGTGGATATTGATAGTCTGAAAATAATAAAGCTTAAGATTTCAGAGGAAGCGATGATGTTGCCTGATTCTGCGGCTTGTGTTAAGTTTGTGAAGTTTCCGCGCTGGAGTTTTGATTCTTTAGAGGCTTTGCCTTCTTCTGCAAATACCTTTATGCGTATGGGAAAGCCTGTTAAAATTTTGTTGCAGACTTACCAGGAATATTTGTGGACCATTACGGTGAAGCAAGTGATAAACCGGGTCATTAAGGTGGAAAATCAGGTGGGAGAGCCGATTATTGATGAATCTAACAAAACCGTGTTGATTTATGTTTCGGAGAACCAACCGTTGAATGACATCCGTATTGATTCGTTGGAATTGGGAGGGAGCAATGCAATTGTGCTTCCCGATCCTCAGTCGGTTTCTGATTTTTCCCGGCCGCAGAAGTTTATAGTATATCGTTTGGGAAAATATTTTGAGGGATGGATTGTGGATGTGGTGCAAACGGCTTTGATCGGAACACCGGGCGAAGCTGATGTATGGGCCAGGAGGGCGACTGTTATGGGAGGAATGAAGCAGGGAGTGGAGCCGGGTATAGAGTATAAAAAATCTGGGGAAGATACCTGGACTGTTTTGCCGGCTGATGCTATAACCAAAACGGGAAGTGCATCTTTTAAAGCTGAGTTGACAGGTTTGGAGGATGGAACTACTTATGTTTGGAGAATTGTTGCTGAAGGCCAAACGAGCGGGGAAGCAACTTTTACGACAGAAAAGATTCAGGTTGTGCCGAATCTGAATTTTGACACTTGGGCTCAGAGCGGAAAGAACTGGTATCCCAATCCGGTAGCTAATAATTATGATGATCCGCAGGCATTTTGGGCTACCGGTAATGAGGGAGTAACTTCCGGACTGGCAGGCGGTTTTGAGGCCAATACGGTTCCGACGGATGATGCGGTAAGTGGAAAAGCAGTCCGAATGGTGACTTTGGGAAAGGTGAATTTGGTGGGTACGGCTGCCGGAAATTTATTTGTGGGGACTTATAAGACAAATATGAGTAAACCTGCTGCCAGTGTGTCTTTCGGGCAGCCTTTTACAGGAGCCCGTCCGACGGGTATGAAAGGATGGTATAAATATAAATCCATGCCGATAGATTATGTTGGAATACCGGCTGATTTAAAAGATGATTTGTGCCATATCTATGTGAAAATATGGGATGCGGGGGATAATCTGATCGGTTATGGAGAGTTTGTTGACGATAAGACAGTGAATGAGTATACGGAGTTCAGTTTTGATATTGCATATAGTAATAAAAAAGCCAGACCGGCTAAAATGACGATTGTGGCCACTTCCAGCCGTTATGGCGGAGATTTTTCAGGTTCGAAAGTTTCCGGTTCAGTGGGTGTCGGCAGCGAATTGTATGTAGATGAGTTTGAATTATTATACGAGTAATCATGCGTATTATTAACTATATATTGTCAGGATTTCTTTTCTTGGGGGCTTTGGCTTGTCAGGAGGATAGACATGATGTGGAGGGAGGGGGAAGAATCCGTTTGAGCCTGACAGACCGGGTATTCACTAAGGCTTTGCCTGATGCTTTGACGCCAGAGCTGACGGGGCAGTTTTTGGTGGAAATGGTCAGGAAAGAGGACCATCGCATGGCGTTTCGTGGTTCTTGTACCGATTTTAATACTAAACCACAATTGTTTAAAGTGGGTGAGTATGCTATACAGGCATTTTACGGAGATAATCCTGTTTTGGCTATGGATGCGCCGTATTATGTTTCGGAAGAAAAGACGATTGTGCTGGAAAAAGGCAAGGAACAAGAGGTGACCTTACATTGTACTGTGGGGAATGCTTTGGCTTCTTTTGAATTTGTGAATGCCGACAAATTGGAGAAGGTGTTGAAGGAATACTATATTGAGGTGGCAGTTCACGGGGCAAGAGTGGAATGGCATCCCGGCAGTGCTGAAAATCCTTATTTCCGGGCTGATAGCAGTGTTGAATTTTATCTGAAAGGAATCTGGATGGAAAATAATTTGCCTTATGCACGGAAATTTGCCGGGATAGCATTGGCGGAAGCCGGTAAATTATACCGTTATCAGTTGAATTTCGATATTTCCAATATGACCGGGGCTATTCTGGATATACATGTGGATAGCGAAGTGAAGAATGTTACGGTGAATGAGACGTTGCCACCAGCCTGGTTGCCGAAACCGAAAATCACTGCAGAGGGCTTTGATGAGGAAAATCTTTTGGTTTATCCGGAAACGGCTGATGCTGCAACAGCTATTATTCGTTTTGCTGCTGTCCGTCCTGTACAGGATGTTGAATTGACCTTGAATTTTTCCGATCCGAAACTTTCTGTCTTGAACAAAACTTATGTTTTTTCTTCGTTGACAGATGAGGATAAGGAAGCTTTGCAGAAGGCTGCCATTGCTGTTTCGGTTTGGGATGGGGATGAGAAAAGCGGGAGTATTGACTTGACGAATCTGACATCCTCACTCTTGCTCCAGGATGGAGGAGTGGAAGTTAATAACCGGATAGGGCTCCGGGTGAAGGCGAATGAGCGCTGGAGTGATGAGGTCTGTTATACCATCAGGACGGTAAGACCGGAATTCAGTATAGGGGTGTTTCCGGGAAATATCTGGACTAAGGAATTTACTGCTAACGCGTTGGTTGCCGATAGTGTGAAGACGGGAAATTTCGGACGTTTTAAAGATATTGCATATGAGTTTAGTGAAGACGGAGAGAATTGGACGGCTTTCGCTGCTGATTTGAGAAAGGAGGGGCTGGCTCCGGGGACCACTTATTATGTGCGTCCGAAATACCGGGGACAGGTACCGGGAATAGCTACGGCAGTGAGGACTTATGAAGCATTGACTATTCCGAATAGTAGTTTGGATGACGGTTATGAAACCACTTATCCTAAAAGTAAAAATCCGTTGTATACCTTTAACGGAGGATGGATAGGCACCCGAAATCCTCTGACGTGTCATTCTGCCGGTGTAAATGCGCTTTATGTATCTAAATCCAGTACTATTCCGGTAACGGATAACGGGAGTACGGTTGCTCATATGATGACTATCGGTTGGGGAAGTGGAAATACCTGTAGTTTTGGAAATAAAAACGGGAGCAAGATTAACAATGTTTCGGCGGGCATGGTTTGTGTCGGGGATTATCAGCCGGAGCAGGATTCTGTTTATGCCAGAAGTGCTTATATCCGTCCGACTTCCTTGTCGTTTGTGTATAAGGCAGCTCCCTATGGGGATGACGAGTTTCTGGTTTCCGCCCAATTGGTGCATATTGCGGAGGGAGTGGAAACGCTGATAGGAAAAGCAGAAATGAAATCGGGGATTGCTCAGTCCGGTTATGTTTCTCAGAGGCTGAATCTGGTTTATCGTAGTGAATGTGAACGGTTGCCTATCACTCATCTCCGGATTATTTTTAAAGCCGGGACAAAAGAAGATAAAGACCATCTGGAGGATAAATTTATAAAAGAAGGCAGCGGTACCTTTTATTCTAACTATTATATAAGAGGTTCTCAGTTGTGGCTGGATTCTTTTACATTGAATTATGAAAAATAGTTTGCTGATGATAAAGATTTATATATTTCTTTTTCTGTTAGCCGGTCTGTCGGCCTGTTCCCGGCCGGAAGGAGAAAGTATCGGTTACGGTTATCTGGATTTGGAGGAAATTGTTTTTACGGTAGACGGTGAAGTAATTCCGTTGACTCGTGCTGTAGATGCGGGTTTACAGGTGCAGATTTATCAGAATGGTGGTCTGGTAGAAGGACACGATTATGCACCGGGGACTGATTTTTCTAAACGGATTGTATTGCCGGTGGGAGAAAATTACAGGGTAAAAGCTTTTACGCCTGACCAGACGGAAGCGACGACCGGGGAAGCGGGACATCCTGTTTATGAAGTGGAAAGTGAAATCTTTAGGGTGTCAGAAGGGGATATTACTGCGATTTCTTTGGTGGCACCTCAGTTGAATGTGGGGGTAGATGTCAGTTTTGACGAGTCGTTTACGGCTGTTTTTACGGATATATCTGTGACAATTGTTTCAGAGAGCACTCGCTCCGTTACTATTGTTCCGGGAGATGAAGGTTTTTTCCGGTATTTTCATTTGCCGGTTTGCGGGGAGTTGACATATACGGTGAAATGTACCAATGCTGACGGAGAAAGTATGGAGGAAACCAAAACTTTGTCTGTCGGTGCTGAAAATTATACGATACGGATTTCAATATAATGCTTATCTTTGCCTGAAAGGCAATTCATGAAAGTCAGAAAGTATAGCGAAAGGTATCCCTGGCGAACTTTAGGGTTCGTTTCAGGGATTCTTTTTTTGGTTTTTGTTGCGTGGTGGCAAATTTTGCCAGAGCCTTTGTTTCATGTGCCTTATGCTACGGTTTTAACAGACCGGGACGAAAGGATTATCGGTTTGAAACTGGCGCCCGATGAACAGTTGCGCCTGGGAGAAACGAAGTGTCTGCCGGAGCGTTATGTGCTGGCGGTATTGAGTTTTGAGGACCGGATGTTTATGGTGCATGGAGGGGTCAGCTGGTGGGCAATAGGAAGGGCTGTTTTGCAGAATATCCGCTCTGGCAGGATAGTCAGTGGAGGGAGTACTTTGTCGATGCAGGTGGTGAGAATGGCCAGGGGGAATCCGCCGCGTACTGTATGGGAAAAGATAAAAGAGATTTTTTTGACATTACGGATGGAGCAGAGCTTTTCCAAGTGGCAGATATTGGAGATGTATGCTTCTCATGCTCCGTTCGGAGGGAATGTCGTGGGGTTACAGGCTGCTTCTTTAAAGTATTTTAATCGTCGGCCGGAGCAGTTAAGTTGGGCGGAAGCTGCTTTGCTGGCGGTGTTGCCTAATGCTCCTTCTTTAATATATCCGGGGAAGAATAATACTTTGTTGCTACAAAAAAGAAATGGTTTATTGAAGAAGATATACCGTCAGGGGGTGATGAATGAGGATGCTTATCGGCTGGCATTGGCGGAGCCTTTGCCGGAGAAGCTGTATGATATTCCTGCCTTTGCTCCTCATTTGCTGGTCCGTGCCGATGGTGAGGCTTCCGGAAAGGTTTATAAGTCGTATATAGACGGACATCTGCAGCGTCAGGTGAACGCTATTGTAGAACGGCATATGGCTGTATTGAGTCAGAATTATATTTATAATGCTGCTGTGTTGGTGGTGCATGTGCCGAGCGGGGAAGTGAGGGCTTATGTCGGCAACAGTGCTGCCCGTAAAGGAAGCCGGGGAAATCAGGTGGATATTATCCGGGCAGCCAGGAGTTCCGGCAGTATTCTGAAGCCGGCCTTGTATGCGTTGATGTTACAAAACGGGATGATTTTGCCGCACACATTGATACCGGATATTCCTTCCCGTTTTGGAAGTTATGCTCCTTCAAATTTCAATCGTGATTTTAGGGGGGCTGTATCTGCGGACGAGGCTTTGGCTCAGTCGCTGAATATTCCTTTTGTCCGGATGTTGAGGGATTATTCTTACGCCCGGTTTTATGATGATCTGAAGCAGTTGGGTATATCTACTCTTCACCGGAGTGCTGAGCATTATGGGTTAAGTTTAATATTGGGCGGGGCAGAGACTTCTTTGTGGGATGTCTGTCAGTTGTATACGGGAATGGCTTCTACGCTGAGACATTATAACGAGGAAGACGGGCAGTATTTCGGCGGGGAATACAGAAAGATGAAGCTATGGAGGGATGAAATACTTTCCGGGGAGAAAGTGGGGGAAGGAAAGAATGCCGGCAAGTGGTTGAAGGCTTCTGCTATCTGGCAGACTTTGAAGGCTTTGGAAAAGGTAGAGCGGCCGGAGATGGAGTCGGGATGGAAGAATTTTGTTTCATCATTGAATTTGTCCTGGAAAACCGGTACGAGTTTTGGGTTCAGAGATGCCTGGGCTGTGGGAGTGAATCCGGATTATGTTATCGGAGTCTGGGTAGGGAATGCAGACGGAGAGGGGCGTCCCGGTTTGGTGGGGGTCAGGACTGCTGCTCCTGTATTGTTTGAAGTGGCTGCTTTGCTGAGAAGCAATTGTCAATTTTTTGAGCCGGTTGAAGAGATGCAAGAGGTTGCTGTATGCCGGAAAAGCGGTTTCCGTGCTTCCCCGTTTTGTGTGGAGACAGATACGATGAGGATTTGTATGGCCGGAAATTCCGCAGGATTGTGCCCTTATCACCGTTTGGTTCATTTGGATGAAGAGGAAAAGTGGAGGGTTTCTTCGGAATGTGAACCGGTGGGGCGTATTCGTGTAAAATCCTGGTTTGTACTGCCTCCGGTGCAGGAATGGTATTATTGCCGGAGTCATGCGGATTATTTGAAATTGCCGCCTTATCGTCCGGATTGTAAGCCTGTGGAAGAGGATGTTATGGAAATGATTTATCCTCAGAAGGGAACCCGTATATTTATACCCCGGGATTTTGGGGGACTACCGGAACGGGTGGTTTTGGAAGCCGTCCACCGTTCGCCGGAAGCTCAGATTTATTGGCATGTAGACGAATGTTATTTGGGAAAAACTGTTCACTTGCATCAGATGGAAGTATATTTGCAGGAGGGAAAACACAAACTGACTTTAGTGGATGGGCAAGGAAATATGTTACAACAGGTTTTCCGGGTTGTAGGGAAATAACGGTGGTTATTTGTATGTTTTTTGAAAAAAAATGAGCCGTAAACCTGTTGTTTGACGGCTCATGCAAGTGTAACATTCTGATTTTCAGAAGAGCCAATTGCGAGACTCGAACTCGCGACCTACGCATTACGAATGCGTTGCTCTACCAACTGAGCTAAATTGGCATCTCGGGTGCAAAAGTAATACTTTTTTGGGATAACCAAATTTTTCTTTCTGAAAAAAATAGGAATAATTATTAATGGGAATGTGAAACTCCCTTTAAACGGTACTCGTTTATAGAAAAATAAAGTAATATAAACAGAGTATGTATGAAAAGGAGAGGAGTTTTAATCCTGGGATTTATTTTGTTGGTTTCAGAGTTGATTTTTGGACAGGACAGGGAAACTGTGACGGGACGGATTGTTGAGAAGGGAACCGGAGAGCCTGTGGTTGGGGCTACGGTAGTGGTGAAAGGTACGTCAACCGGAACTATTTCGGATGTAAACGGTTTCTATACTTTGAGAGATATTCCTCAGGATGCTGTTTTGATTTTTAGTTTTGTGGGCATGAAGGCACAGGAGGTGCCGGTGGAGGGACGTCGTGTCATAAATGTAGAGTTGGAGATTGATTCGAAAGTCATGGAAGAAGTCGTAGTTGTGGGATACGGGGTACAGCGGAAATCGGATTTGACGGGAGCCGTTGCCTCGGTGAAGGGTGAAGAATTGCAGAAAAGTGCGGTGGCGAACGTTGCGAATGCTTTACAGGGGCGTGTTTCCGGAGTGTTGATTTCTCCTGACGGAGCTCCGGGAAGTCAGCCTGACGTGAAAATCCGGGGCATTGGAACGACCAACGATAGCAGTCCTCTGTATGTGGTGGACGGGATGTTTGTAAATGATATCGGTTATTTAAACAGTCATGATATTGCTTCTATGGAAGTATTGAAAGATGCTTCTGCTACAGCCATATACGGTTCGAGGGGAGCCAATGGGGTGATTATTGTGACGACAAAACAGGGAAGCCGGGGAAAACCGGTTTTAACCGTTCTGGGAAGCGAGGGGTTTCAGGTAGTGGGCGACCGGTTGAAGATGTGTGACGCAGAAGAGTATGCCAGGTTATTGAATGAGGCTTTGGTAAATACCGGAGGGGAGCCTAAATATAAGAATCCTGCGGCTTTGGGAAAAGGTACGAATTGGTTTAAAGAAATCTTCCGGGTTGCTTCGGTGCGGGATTATCAGGTGGCTTTGAACGGAGGAGCGGAAAATGTACTTTACAATCTGAGTGTCGGCTTTTTCCAGCAAAAAGGAGTCATAAAACGGAATGCATATCACCGGTTGACTATCCGGCTGAACAATGAATATCATCCGGTAGAAAAAGTTACGCTCGGCCATCATATTGCCACGGCATTCAGTTTGAACAGGAATGACGATGCCTCTGTCGTAGACCAGGCTTATCGTTTAAGTCCGGTGATTCAACCCTATACGGAAGAGGGGGATTTTTCCGATTCTGAAAATTCTTCAACCGGTAATCCTCTGGCGACTTTGGCGTATTTGAACCATAATTCCCGCGATGACCGGATGACCGGCAGTACCTATCTGACATGGGAAATTATTGAAGGCTTGAGTTTTAAAACGAATTTCGGGATTGATTATTTGAATCGGCGGGAACGGATTTTCCGTCCGAAGTATTATGTTTCGTCGACCCAAAAGAACGAGCAGAATGAATTGAATAAAAATTGGTCCCGTGATTTTACCTGGTTGTGGGAGAATATGCTGACTTACGATGCAGTTTTTAAGAATATCCATCGATTGACTCTGTTGGGAGGTATCACGGCTCAGAAGAGGAAGTTTGAGTTATTGGGCGGATCCGGACGGGATTTGTTTTCTCAGAATAATAGCTATTTGTATCTGGACCAGACTTCCCGGGGTACCCGCAATGCCATGAATAATGGTTATTCAGAGTCTATTCTTTCTTATTTGTTTCGGGCCAATTATACTTTGATGGAACGTTATCTTTTTACTTTTTCTTTCCGGGCAGACGGTTCCTCCAAATTTGGTCCTGACCATCGTTGGGGATATTTCCCTTCGGTGGCGGCCGGATGGAGAATGTCGGAAGAAAAATTCTTGAAAAACCGGCTGACCTGGCTGAATAATCTGAAATTAAGAGTCAGTTGGGGACAGATAGGAAATGATAAAATCGGCAATTACAAATATTACGCCCTGGCAAATATAGAACCGGGTTTCGACGCGGTATTTAATGGCATTTATTATTCCGGGGGAACGATTACTTCCCTTTATAACCGGCAGGTTCACTGGGAACGTTCGGAACAGGTGGATGCGGGTTTGGATTTGACTGTCCTGTCAAATCGTTTGACGCTTGAATTTGATTTTTATAACCGCCGGACGAAAGACATGTTGGTTTCCGTAGATGTTCCCGGGGCTGTGGGATTATCACCGGTGGAAACCAATGTCGGTGCTGTTACTAACCGGGGAGTTGACTTTACTTTAAATTGGCAGCATACGGTCAGAGAGCTGAGTTATTCGGTACGTTTTACAGGGACTACCATTTATAACCGGGTTGGCAAACTCGGAGGTATGCGGATTCCCAAAGGAGATATCGGGAGCGGTCGTTTGATTACCATGACAGAGGAAGGGAAATCTATCGGGTATTTTTATGGTTATCAGGTTGAAGGAATTTTTCAGTCTCAAGGAGAGATTGACCGATATAACGCACTTGCTGCACAAATCAGCGGTGATCCGGACCGGAAATATCAGAGCAATGTGGGACCGGGAGATTTGATTTACCGGGATTTGGATGGCAACGGTTATATAGATGACCGGGACCGTACCGATATAGGTAGTCCTATTCCTAAGTTTATCGGAGGTTTGGGGATTTCTTTGGGTTGGAAAGGAATTGATTTTTCGATGGACTTTCAGGGAAATTTCGGAAACAAAATTTTTAATGCCAAGCAATTGGAGCGTTATTCCGGATTGGATAACTGGGACCGTACTTTTTTGGGACGCTGGCGGGAAGACTACCCGAATACCAATGTTCCCCGAATGACTTTTGAGGGAAATAACTATCTCGTTTCCGGTTATTATGTGGAAAACGGTTCGTATGTGAAATTGCAGAATCTGGAATTGGGATATACTTTCCCTTTGTATTTCACCCGGAAATTGCATTTGACTAAGCTACGGGTGTTTTTCAGCGGAAATAATTTATTTTATGTCACAAAATATCATGGTTTTACTCCTGAAATTAGCGGAAGTTCCTTAGAGGCTGGTATAGACCGGACGGTATATCCTGTGACGTCTGATTACAGATTGGGTTTGAGTATAGCGTTGTAAATGTAGATGTAAACCGAAAATATGAAAGGTATGAAGAGTTTGATTTGGATGACATGGATGGGGTTGTTGGCAGGAGGATGTGAAGGTTTTTTGAGTCCTGAGCCACAGGGAAAATTAACGGAAGAGGTATTTTTTAGTGAGGAAGAGGGTGCCTTGATGGGGATTAATGCGATATATTCGAGACTTCGGGAGTGGGATCAGATCGGATTTCCCTGGTTTGTGATTTGTGAACTGCCGAGTGACAATAGTAATACGGGGAGTGAATTGGCAGATGGGAGTGTGGCCCGGTTAAATACAGTGAATGATTTCACTTACAATGCCGGGGTAGATGAGTTGAACAATTGGTGGACGGGTAATTATAATGCCATTGCCAATTGTAATGTGGCACTTGAATCTTTGGAAGGCTTGGGGAATGAAGAGTTAAAGGTGAGGTGTATGGCTCAGGCACGTTTTTTCCGGGGATTTTTTTACTTTAATCTGGTCAGGGCTTTCGGGGGTGTACCCTTGATGACGGAGGTCCCGCAACCTGGACAATATAACAAGCCCCGGGCTACGGAAGCCCGGGTGTATGAAGAAATTATAAAAGATTTGACCTATGCGTCCATGAATTTACCAACCCGTACCCAGTGGGGAGAGAAGGAATGGGGAAGGGTGACCCGAAGTACGGCACAGGGGTTGCTGGCGAAAGTTTATTTATTCCGGCAAGAATACCAGAAAGCTTTTAATTATGCTGATTCCGTGATTGTAAGAGGGGAATATGCTTTACATCCCCATTACCGGGATTTATTCAATCCGCGTTCTTTGTATTCGCGCGAAGTGATGTTGGCGGACCAGTTTTTGTGGCAGGATAACCGGGACAGTGAATCCCAGTTTGTCATGTGGCAGGGAGTGCGCGGATATTGGGGATGGGGATATTTTTCACCCACAGAGAGTTTAGTCAATAGCTATGAAAAGGGAGATCCCCGTTTGGCTGCCACGGTGTTTTTTAGTGGAGATACAGTGGAAGGGGTGGGAGCCATTCATTTTGCGACGGGTTTGGCCCCCCGGGCCAACCGTAAGGTCATCTGGCCTGTCAGTTATTGGAATGCGAATAGCTTTACCAAGACCAATGCCCATCTTTATTTTTTGCGTTATGCCGACGTTTTGTTGATATATGCGGAAGCTGCAAATGAACTGGGAAGAACGGCAGAAGCTTTGGATAAACTGGAACTGGTGAGGGAGAGGGCCCGGAAATCGGTTGCAGAAGGGGAGGATTATTCCGATATTTTACCTGAAATTACCGAAACGAATAAAGAAAAGTTGAGGGAAATTATCTGGCATGAGAGACGGATAGAATTGGCTTTGGAGGGGCATCGTTTTTTTGATTTGCTTAGGGCTGACCAGGTCGTTCCCGGATATGCCCTCCGCGAATTGAGGGCGGATAATCCTGACACTCATTTTTCTGCCGTCCGGAATCGCGTCTTTTTGTTGCCGCAAACTCAGATAGACATATCTCAGGGGGTATTGAAGCAAAATCCCTGATGGGAAGGAAGTTTTAAGAATGTTGTAAGGTATGAAAGGGTTTTTGTTATTTTTGAGTTTGTGGTTCACCGGAAGCTTATCGGCCCAGGAATTGCACAATGAGGCTTTACTGGATATGGTGCAACGTCAGACTTTCCGTTATTTCTGGGATTTTGGCCATCCGGTCAGTGGTTTGGCCCGTGAGCGTACAGATACTGTGCATGTGAGTCATGAAGTGGTGACTGTCGGCGGTTCGGGATTCGGGGTAATGGCTATTATTATCGGCATAGAAAGGGGATATATTACCCGGGAACAAGGATTGGAGCGTTTGTTGAAAATGGTACATTTCCTTGACAAGAAAGCGGAACGCTGGCATGGTATTTGGCCGCATTGGCTAAATGGGACAACCGGCAAGGTTATTGCTTTCAGCGAGAAAGACGAGGGAGCTGATTTGGTGGAGACATCGTTTCTCTTCCAGGGGTTGTTGATGGCTCATCAATATTTTGACCGTAAAACTATGAAGGAGAAAGAATTGCGCCAGGAGATTGATAAACTTTGGCGGGAGGCGGACTGGTATTGGTTTACCAACGGGCAGCCTGTACTTTATTGGCATTGGTCACCCAATTACGGTTGGGAGATGAATCATCCTATCCGTGGGCACAATGAGGCTCAGATTACTTATATCCTGGGAGCTTCTTCGCCGACCCATCCGATTCACGATTCCGTATATCATCAGGGATGGGCTAACGGTCCTGTTTTTCGGAACGGTAAGGAATTTTACGGTATTCTTTTGCCTTTGGGAATGGATTACGGAGGTCCTTTGTTTTTTACCCATTATTCTTACCTGGGACTTGATCCACGTGGTCTGAAAGACCGGTATGCAGATTATTGGCAGCAGAATGTGAATCATACCTTGATTAACCGCCGGCATGCGATTGTGAATCCTTGGGGGTATAAAGGATATGGAGTGAACAGCTGGGGATTTACTGCCAGTGACGGGAATAAGGGGTATGCGGCCCATGACCCTTTGAACGACCGGGGGGTGATTACACCGACGGCGGCTTTGTCTGCTTTTCCTTACACGCCGGAGTATTCCATGGATGTGTTAAGGCATTTTTATTATACCCTGGGGAAGGATTTGTGGGGAGAGTACGGTTTTAGGGATGCTTTTAATCCGACGGTAAATTGGGTTGCTGATTCCTATCTGGCTATTGACCAGGGGCCGATTATCGGAATGATTGAGAATTTTCGGAGCGGTTTGCTCTGGGAATTGTTTATGAGCCATCCGGATGTGAAAAAAGGCTTGAAACGGCTTGGGTTTGAAAGTCCGCATCTGGAAGATAAGAATTAGAATTTAAATTTAAAGGTATGAAGAGTAGTCTGGTTATTCTGTCAGTCATTTTATTGTCTGCCTGCCATTCCGGAGGAAAATGGAAGAGTTTTAGCGGTGATGAGGTGATAGAACGCAAAGTAGATTCTGTATTGAAATTAATGACCTTAGAAGAGAAAATCGGGCAAATGACGCAGTATTCTGCTGACTGGGACATTACGGGGCCTGTCATGAAGAGTGATTGGGAGACGTATTTAAAGAAAGGTTTGGTGGGAAGTGTTTTTAATGCTGTAACTGTGGAGGGAGTGCGAAAATTGCAGGAAATGGCATTGTCGCAGTCTCGCCTGAAAATACCGGTTTTGTTTGGTTATGATGTGGTACACGGATTCCGGACTATTTTTCCGATGCCTTTGGCTGAATCCTGTTCATGGGACCTGGAGCTGATGAAGCGGACGGCGTCGGTTGCGGCTACAGAAGCTGCTGCAGAAGGGATATGCTGGACTTTTGCCCCGATGGTGGATGTTACCCGTGATGCCCGTTGGGGACGGGTGATGGAGGGTGCCGGAGAGGACCCCTGGTATGGCAGTCGGGTGGCAGTGGCCCGGGTACAGGGATTTCAGGGGGATTCGTGGAAAGATTTGAAGAAGATTAATACGGTATTGGCTTGTGCCAAGCATTTTGTTGCTTACGGTGCTTCTGAGGCCGGACGCGATTATAATACTGTGGATGTATCGAGACGTAGTTTGTATGAGGTTTATTTCCCTCCGTTTTATGCTGCGGAAAAGGCTGGAGTGGCTACTTTTATGACTTCCTTCAATGAAGTGGAAGGGGTTCCTGCTACTGCCAACAAGTACCTTTATACGGATGTGCTCCGCGATGAGTGGAAGTTTAAGGGATTTGTCGTGACCGATTATACTGCCGTGAATGAATTGATTCCTCACGGAATTGCTGCGAATGAGGAAGAGGCTGCGGAGAAGGCGGTGAATGCCGGAATTGATATGGATATGAACGGAAATGTTTTTATCCGGAATTTACCTTCATTGGTGAAGAGTCGGAAGGTCAAAGAACATGTCATTGACCGTGCTGTGAGACCGATTCTGGAGATGAAATTTTTGCTGGGATTGTTTGATGACCCTTATCGTTATTTGGATTCTACCCGGGAAAAAAATACCATCATGAGGCCTGAATTTTTGCAGGTGGCACGTGAAGCCGGAAGAAAGTCTATTGTGCTTTTGAAGAATCAAAATAAGGTTTTTCCGATAGACCCCGGAAAATCCCAGACGGTGGCTTTGATTGGACCTATGGTAAAGGATAAAGTGAATCAGAACGGGGAATGGGCCGGCAGGGGAAACCGGGAGCAGAGTGCTTCTCTTTATGAGGGGCTCATGGATGTTTATAAAGGGGATAAGGTAAAGTTTTTGTATGCTGCCGGTTGTGATTTGAGTGGTTCCGACAGGAGCGGTTTCGGGGAAGCTATGGATGTTGCGGCGCAGGCGGATGTGATATTGGCAGTGATGGGAGAAGATTTTAACTGGTCCGGAGAAGCAGCTTCCCGGACAAATATCCGGTTACCGGAGATTCAACGTGAACTTTTGGAGGAATTGGTGAAGTTGAGAAAGCCTCTGGGATTGGTGTTGATAAATGGCCGCCCATTGGATTTATCCTGGGAAGACGAACATGTGGACGGTATTATGGAAGCCTGGTATCTGGGCACTATGGCAGGGTATGCTATGGCGGATGTGATTAGTGGAAATTATAATCCTTCAGCTTGCCTGACCATGTCTTTTCCCCGTTCTGTGGGACAGATACCGGTATATTACAATCATAAAAATACCGGAAGACCCGTCAGTGCAGAGAATCCTAAGGAGGATTACCGTTCTTTTTACCTTGATTCGCCTAATACGCCGCTTTATCCTTTCGGATACGGGTTGAGTTATACTACTTTTGAAATCCGGAATATGCGGATGAATACGAATATACTGAGGCCAGGAGGAGAACTTGAAGTGAGTGCGGTTGTTGTGAATACAGGAGATAGGGATGGAGAGACTGTCGTGCAGTTGTATATCCAGGATGTAACAGGCAGTGTCACCCGTCCGGTGAAGGAGTTACGTGGATTTCAGAAAGTTTTTCTGCCCAAAGGAGATTCGGTGCAGGTGGAGTTTACAATTACTCCGGAAACAATTGCTATGTATAATCACGAGATGAAATATGTTGCAGAACCCGGAGATTTTAAGGTTTGGATAGCGGCTCATGCAGAGGACAATACCCATGAAGGAAATTTTTCCTATCGTAAGTAATCTTTGGTAATTATATATCTCTTTACCTGAATGCTGGTATTCTATGGTCGTTCTATTTCCTTTGTGGCAGTACAACCTTTCAGTGTTGTGCTTGCCACAAGGGAAGCCCGGGACGGTTTTAGCGGGTTGGGGCATTTGAAAACTTCAACATGCCGTGCATTTTGGATCTGGGAATGGAAATGGTTACCGGTCCGCAGGCTCCCGGTCCGAGAATATACTTGGCATAAGTGAAATCAACAGTATGGAGGGTGAAAGTTAAAGCCGTGAAATTTTCTACGGTAGGTGCTTCAAAAGTATAGCATTTATCGGGGTTTTTCAGGTTTTCTTTTAACAGAGAGTTGATTTCTTGTGCTTTGTCGTAATTTAATATATCTTTTTTATTCAGAAATCTGCGGTTCTTCATGTCGTAGTTTACACCATAAAAATGAGTTATCCCGTTGGCTCCGCCCAGCATTTCATAAGAAGACATGAGTAGGCTGATGTAGTTTTTATCTGCCAGAAAAACAGAGTCCTGGATATATAGTTCAAAAGGAGCTGCCTGTTTATATCCCATGGAATCGAGACCGGTGACGGTTTCTTTGCATTGTTCTATGAAAGCGGCGTGAATTCCGTTAATCAATCCTGTAATTTCGTCGTTGAATTTTACACAGCTTTCTTCAACTTCCTTTTCCGGGAAAGAGAAAACCGAACGGTGGATGTCAATATTCCATTGGGCCGTTTTGTCCGTTTCGTGGATTTTTCTGACTTCCAGATTGATTTCTTTTTTACAGGCCCCTAAAGCCAGGATTGTAAAAAGCAGGGTAAATAATTTTGTTTTCATCATTCTGTATTTTATAATGGTTGTGGTATATTTAGTTATACTGAAAAATAACAGAAGGGTTTGGTGCGGGAATTCTTAAAAACCGATTTTCTTTTTTGGGGTGGTGGCAATGAAGTCTTTTAAGTAGAAAGGTTCAAAATAAGCGACATCTACGAATTTCTGCCTGGAAAAATCGGACTCAGCCAGCGGGGCCATGTGCCGGGCTGAAGTTTCTGCTTTTTCAACATAACGGGCATTGGGATGGGTCAGGATATGTTTCACTTTTTCACTTCCGTTGCCAAAAAAATAGATGGTGTGTTTGTTCAGCAAGCCGGAGAAAGAATTTTCATCTATAATTTCCGCTTTTGTTTCAGTTACAGGCTGGTTGTTCTGGTCGAAGAAGGCCGTATAAACTTCCATCCGGCGGGCGTCAATCATCGGGCAGTAAAGAGCCTCTTCCTTCAATTGGGCAGATACGGCCAGGGCCAGGGCCTGTAAGGTTGGAATGGCAATCAAGGGTTTGCCGGCCCCGAAGCATAATCCTTTGGCCAACGATACTCCAATCCGCAAGCCGGTATAAGAGCCGGGGCCCATGCTGACGGCTACAGCATCTAAGTCTTGCACTTCCAGGGCATGTTCCTGTAAAACCTCATGGATGTAAGTCCCCAGAAGGACAGAGTGGTTTAATCCTTCGTTGTTTTCTTTTATTGCAATCACTTTTCCGTCTTTGGCTAAAGCTACTGAGCAAACGGAGGTGGACGTGTCAATATTTAAAATCAGAGCCATGGTATTGGATGTTAAAATTTAGCTTTTACACTTTTATTTACTTCCGGATAATTTGAATTTCTCCGTTTAATCCCAGTTTGATGATACTGGAAGGCGAAGCAGGGGTATGGTCGTTGCGGCGGTAGTTGACAATGTAATCCACTGCATTTTTGATGGTTTCACTGATTTCGTTGAAAAAGCGGGGAGAAGGCTCTCCGCTGATATTTGCCGAAGTGGAAATAAGGGGCCGATTGAAGCGATAAAGCAGGGATTGGGTAAATTCTTCCCGGGTAATGCGGATGCCGATGGTTCCGTCTTCGGCAATCAGGTCGGGAGCCAGTCTTTTGGCATTGGGATAAATAATTGTGGTGGGTTTATCCGTCACTTCTATCAGGTCCAGGGCAATGTCCGGTATATCCGCATACGAAGCGATTTTGCCGGCATCGTCCAATAATACCAGCATGGATTTGTTATCCGCTCTTTTCTTGATTTCGTAAATTCGTCTTACTGCTTCCGGATTGGTGGCATCGCAACCGAGCCCCCAGATAGTATCAGTGGGGTATAAAATGATTCCCCCGTTTTTCAGTACTTCCTGTGTCTTCCGGATTTCTTCTTTCAGTTTATCGTTCATTCTGACTATAATTATACCAAATGACGAAAGTATAAAGTTTTTCTTAATTTATGAAGAGTTTGGAAAACAAAAGGATCGGGAGGATAGGCAGGACCTCCTCCGCTCATAAGGAGGTGCGGAGGAAGTCCTGTATTTTGGGATTATACGAGGTGCCGGATGAGGTCTTCCCGTTCGCCGTACAACAAGTCTGCCGGCGGAATTTCGATGAGGGTATAGCATCCCGGTTGCTGGCGCATAGTGGCACGGGCGGACGAAACCATGATTTGTGCTGTCAGTGCCGGGTTGTTGATGTGCATGTTAAATTCAAACAATTGATTTTGCGTTTTGCCGGATACACCTTTGCGGGTGAGGTTTACGCCATGTCCCATGTCGAGCAGGGCATCTACGTTTTCCACCTGCATGACATGGGTTTCGTCATGGACGAAATAAGGATCGTTTTTGATTTTTTGAGCTATTTCATTGAAAGAATATCCTTCTGCGAGTTCGATATATACCATCCGGCGATGAATACCGGTGCCGGTGGGAATGGTCATAGACAGGGCGGCTTTCACTCCCTCGATGGCTTTCACTGCTACAGTGTGTCCCATGCTCATACCCGGTCCGAAATTGGTATATGTCAGTCCTTTGGGAGCACATGCCTCTAACAGCGCACGGATGACGGAATCTGATCCCGGATCCCAACCGGCAGACATGACGGATACTGCTTGATGCTGACGGGCGATTTGGTCTAAAGTCCGGTGAAGTTCTACGGTTTGGGTATGAATGTCAAAACTGTCTACTGTATTGATGCCCATACTTAAAGCTTGAGTGGCATATTTTTCCACACTGCGGGTGGGAGTACAAAGGATGGCCACTTGAATGCCGTTTAATTCACTTAAATTGTTTACGACTTTGTAGGCTTTCAATTCTTCCGGAATTTCTTTGGTATTCCGGCGAACGATTCCTGCTATTTCGAAGTCCGGACTTACTTGAAGGGCTTCCACTACATATTTTCCGATGTTACCATAGCCTACTACGGCTGCTTTTATTTTTTCCATATTTCTTTTTTTTAGGCATCAGACAGGTATATCAAATTCCCTTAATGCCGAATTGAATGAAGTTTTATTCTGACAAAATACGGAATAATTTGGTTTTTTTCAAAATTCATTTCCTTTATTGTTAATGTTAAAACTATTTTTTTTGAATGGGCAGGAGAATTTAACAGGAAGAGGGTGGGAAATAGCTATCTTTGCCGTCAGTCTATCCTGGGTTTCTAAGGCACAGGGGCTCATATATGGATTATGAAAGGAAATGTTTTGAAGGCCGGGAAAGTTTATATTTAAAAAGAGGAATGATTGAGAAATTTGCAGCACTGGATTTTGAAACGGCAAACTGGCAGCCGACAAGTGTTTGTTCCGTAGGCATTGTATTGGTGAACCGGGGAAACATAGAGGACCGATTTTACAGTTTGATTCATCCTGTTCCTGATTTTTATTCCCGCCGGAATACTGAAATTCATGGATTAACCCGGGAAGATACTGAAGATGCTCCGGCTTTTCCGACGGTATGGCGCGAGATTGCTCCCTTGGTGGAGGGGGTGCCATTGGTGGCACATAATAGCATGTTTGATGAGGGGTGTCTGAAAGCGGTATTTGCTTTGTATGAAATGCCGTATCCGGCCTATCGTTTTTATTGTACCTGTCGTTTGGCCCGAAAATTATTTAAAGGATTGGAAAATTATCGTCTGCCTACCGTTTCCGCCCATTGCGGTTTTGACCTGACCACTCATCATCATGCCCTTGCCGATGCCCAGGCAGCAGCGGTTGTCATGCAGGAAATCCTAAAACAATGTCCTGATTTATAGAGGTATGCCGGTGCGAAAATTGTAAATAAATATATTGAAATCATATGGATATTGCTGTTGCTGTAGAGTGTTTCCGGAAAAAGCACGGGTATATTCCTTCGGACTTGAAAGCTGTACTTTTTGATATGGACGGGGTGTTGTTTGATTCTATGAAAAATCATACTTATTCCTGGTATAGAGCGATTACTGATTTGGGCATACCTTGTGAACGGGATGAGTTTTACCAATACGAGGGGGCTACCGGCAAATGGACCATCAATCATATTTTCAAGCGGGCCTATGGGCGTGAAGCTGCGGATTGGGAACTGGAACAAATTTATAAGGAAAAGAGCCGTTATTTTAACGGGCTTCCGGAAACGGAACCTATGCCTGGAGCCAGAGAATTGCTTGAGTGGGTGAGGGAGGCCGGGTTAATTCCGGTATTGGTTACGGGTTCGGGACAACGTTCTTTGTTGGAGCGGTTGGATAAAGAATACCCGGAGATTTTTAAACCGGAATATATGGTGACGGCTTTTGATGTGGAACGAGGAAAACCGCATCCGGAGCCTTATTTAAAAGGTTTGAAGAAAGCCGGGGTGAAACCGTCGGAAGCTGTGGTCGTGGAAAATGCTCCCTTGGGTGTAAAGGCTGCTGTGGCAGCCGGTATTTTTACTGTGGCGGTCAATACGGGACCTGTTCCGGACAGTCAGTTGAAGGAAGCGGGAGCCGATTTGATTTTTCCGGATATGCCTGTGTTTGCTGCAGAAGGTTTTTTGCAGCTTCTGTGTTTCCTAAAGAAGCTGCAGGAGAGGGATTGAGCAGATTGGATAAAGGAAGGAGTATATTTTCCGGAATGTGGTCGCTGTTCGTGAAAGGAATTTCAATCGTTATAAATACGGAAAAAAGGCGTTAAATAATTTTTTTAATCCCTTGAAAGGGTTAAATTTGTTCGTTTTTTAAAACAAACAGTTACAGTTAAATATATAAATTATGGCAGAAAAAGAGAATAGTAAGCTTTTCAGTGAGTTTGCGCCGAATACCATGCAGGAATGGATCGACAAAGTCACTGCAGACCTGAAAGGGGCTGATTTTAACAAAAAGCTTGTATGGAGAACCAATGAAGGTTTCAACGTTCAGCCGATGTATCGGTTGGAGAATATGAAGGACCTGAAGAATCTGGATTGTCTACCCGGCGAATTCCCGTTTGTCAGAGGAAACCAAAAAGATAACAACGACTGGTATGTGCGTCAGGATATTGTTGTGGAAGATTTGGCTGAAGCGAACAAGAAGGCATTGGATGTGCTGAATCGCGGTGTGAATTCCCTGGGTTTCATCCTGAACGGATGTCAGGAATTTACAAAGGCGGATATGGAACTTCTCCTGAAAGATATTTGTCTGGAGTGTGTTGAAATAAACTTTGTTGCCGGATGTAAAAAAGAAAGTGTCCTGGATGCGTTCCAGGCTGTGGCGGAAGGAAGAGGTATTGCTCCTGAAAAAATATACGGCGGTATCAACATTGACCCGATGAGCGCTTATACCCGCAAAGGGAAGATGTGTTGTGAAAAACCTTTTGAGCATGTAAGGGCCAATGCGGAAAAGATGTCGGCTTACAAAAACTTCAAAACCATTGAAGTGGGCGGGTACGTATTCAATAATTCCGGTTCTTCCATTGTTCAGGAGTTGGGCTTTTCTTTGGCTGCCGGTGTGGAATATTTGGATAAATTGACGGATGCCGGAATGAGCATCGATGAGGTGGCTCCGAAAATCCGTTTCCATTTTGCCACTGGTTCCAAATATTTTATGGAAATTGCCAAATTGCGCGCTGCCCGTTACTTGTGGGCTCATATTGTGAAGGCTTATCGTCCTTCCTGCGATTGCAAGTGTAAGATGAATATTCATGCTGAAACTTCTGAATGGAATAAAACGGTTTATGATCCGAATGTAAATATGCTGCGTACGCAGACCGAAACGATGTCGGCCGTATTAGGAGGAGTGGATTCTTTTACTGTGCATCCGTTTGACGACACTTTTGAGTGCCATCCGACCGAACTGGCTGAACGTGTGGCTCGAAATCAACAGTTGTTACTGAAAGAGGAGTCCCATTTTGCTAAGATTGTCGACGTTGCTGGTGGTTCTTATTATATTGAAGAGCTGACTCAGAATATTGCTGAGGCTGCCTGGAAACTGTTCCTCGAAACACAGGAACAGGGCGGATATGCCGAAGCTTTAAAGAAAGGTTTTGTGCAGGCTGCAGTGAAGGCTACGGCCCAGGCCCGCGATTTGGCTATTGCACAACGGAAAGAGAATTTTGTGGGTGTGAACCAATTCCCTAATTTCAATGAAAAGGTTGACCGTCAGTTGTGTGCTTGTATTTTCGAACCCGAAGATGAGACGGTTGAAGGTGCTGAAATCGAAACGTTGAAACCTTACCGTGGACCGGCTGCTTTCGAAGCTATGCGCCTGAAGACCGATCAGTATGCGGCTAAAAACGGCCGTCCGGTGGTTTATATGTTCCCGATGGGAAATCTGGCTATGCGGAAAGCCCGGGCTCAGTTTGCTTGTAATTTCTTCGCTTGTGCCGGTTTTGAAGTAAAAGACAATAATGGTTTCAAGACCGTAGATGAAGGTGTTCAGGCTTGTGTAGACAACAAAGCTGCTATTGTGGTATTGTGTAGCTCCGATGATGAATATGCCGGATTTGCTCCCGAAGCTTTCGAAAAACTGAAAGGCAAAGCCATTGTCGTTGTTGCCGGTAATCCCGAAAGCCGTCCGGAACTGGAAGCTAAGGGACTGATGAACTATATCCACGTGAAGAACAATGTGTTGGAAGAATTGAAAGCTTACCAACAGAAACTGGGAATCTAATTATTTAATTTGAAATCGATGAAACCGAATTTTAAAGATATAAATATTAAAGCGTTTGAAAAGGCTCCGATGTCTGCTGAAGCATGGGAAAAAGCCAACCATATCGCTAAGAACTGGACAACTCCTGAGTTGATTCCGGTGAAACCGGTGTATACTGCCGATGACCTGAAAGGGATGGAACATCTGGACTATGTAGCTGGTATTCCTCCTTATCTGCGTGGGCCGTATTCTGCCATGTATCCGCTTCGTCCCTGGACGATTCGTCAATATGCGGGATTCTCTACTGCGGAGGAATCCAATGCTTTTTACCGTAGAAATCTGGCTGCCGGACAAAAAGGACTTTCAGTAGCTTTTGACCTGGCTACTCACCGCGGTTATGATTCCGATCACCCGCGTGTAATCGGTGATGTAGGTAAAGCCGGTGTAGCTGTCGATTCTATTCTGGATATGAAGATTTTGTTCGACCAGATTCCTTTGGACAAAATGTCCGTATCTATGACGATGAACGGTGCCGTACTTCCTGTTCTGGCATTCTATATTGTTGCAGGTTTGGAACAGGGTGCAACGTTAGACCAGTTGTCGGGTACGATTCAGAACGATATTCTGAAAGAGTTTATGGTGCGTAATACTTATATTTATCCGCCGAAATTCTCGATGAAGATTATTGCGGATATCTTTGAGTATACTTCAAAGAACATGCCGAAGTTCAACTCCATCTCTATCTCCGGATACCACATGCAGGAAGCAGGTGCTACTGCTGATATTGAGTTGGCTTATACGTTGGCAGATGGATTGGAGTATCTTCGTGCCGGAGTGAATGCGGGAATGGATATAGATGCTTTTGCTCCGCGTTTGTCTTTCTTTTGGGCTATCGGTACCAACCATTTCATGGAAATCGCCAAAATGCGGGCTGGCCGTTTGTTGTGGGCAAAGATTGTGAAACAGTTCAATCCGAAGAACCCGAAATCACTGGCGCTGCGTACGCACTGCCAGACTTCCGGTTGGTCGTTGACTGAACAGGATCCGTTCAACAACGTAGGGCGTACTTGTATCGAGGCTATGGGTGCAGCTCTGGGACATACCCAGTCCCTGCATACCAATGCGTTGGATGAAGCTATTGCTTTGCCGACCGATTTTTCAGCCCGTATTGCCCGGAATACCCAGATTTATATTCAGGAAGAATCTACCATCTGCAAGGCTGTTGACCCGTGGGCTGGTTCTTACTATGTGGAGAGCCTGACAAATGAGTTGGTGGAAAAAGCCTGGGCTCATATTCAGGAAATCGAAAAATTGGGTGGTATGGCAGCCGCCATTGAATCCGGTTTACCCAAGTTGCGTATTGAGGAAGCTGCAGCACGTACCCAGGCTCGTATTGATAGCGGCGAGCAGACGATTGTCGGCGTGAACAGGTATCGTTTGGACAAGGAAGATCCGATTGATATTCTGGAAATCGACAATACGGCCGTACGTGAGGCTCAGATTGCCCGCCTGAAAGAATTGCGTGCCAACCGGAATCAGGCAGAAGTGGAAGCCGCTTTGGCTGCCATTACCAAATGTGCCGAAACCGGCGAGGGTAACTTACTGGAGTTGGCTGTAGATGCAGCGAAGAAGCGTGCATCCTTAGGTGAAATTTCAGATGCATGTGAAAAAGTTTGTGGACGTTATAAAGCAGTAATCAGAACCGTGAGTGGAGTATATTCAAGCGTAGCCGGCGAAGATGCCGATTTCGAGAAAGCAAAGGCAATGACCGATGAGTTTGCCGAACTGACCGGACGTCGTCCGCGTATTATGATTGCTAAAATGGGCCAGGATGGTCACGACCGTGGTGCTAAAGTGGTAGCTACCGGTTATGCCGATATGGGCTTCGACGTAGATATGGGACCATTGTTCCAGACTCCCGAAGAAACTGCAAAACAAGCCGTTGAAAACGATGTGCATGTGATTGGTGTTTCTTCTTTGGCTGCCGGACACAAGACGTTGGTACCCGCCGTTATCGCCGAGTTGAAAAAACTGGGCCGGGAGGACATCCTCGTGTATGTGGGTGGTGTGATTCCTCACCAGGATTATCAGTTCCTGTTTGACGCCGGTGCTATTGCCGTATTCGGACCTGGTACGAAAGTGTCAAAGAGTGCGATTCAAGTGATGGATATTCTTTTGCAGTTAGCAAAGAAATAAATATTATCCTAACGAAAATGTTGAAACGGCTGCCGGATTCCGGTGGCTGTTTCTTTTTTGCTGTTGTTTCGTTTGAAACAGAAAATACTGTTTTGTCTCTTTCTTGTTGGGAATACAATAGCTTGCAGCCTGTTTACTCGTTGGCAGATGGATGGGCGTGCCGGATGATGCGGGGTCGGTTGTATTCAAAGATTCCGCCGGCAAATATGCAGGCGATGCCGGAAATGAGAATGATAAGCGGAAGACCAGTGTATTTTTCGATGACTCCTAAAATCATGCTTCCTATGGGGGCGATGCCGGTAAAGGTCATGGCAAGATAACCCATAACTCGTCCTCTTTTGTCTTCGTCAGAGAATGTTTGGAGCAGTGTATTGATGGAGGCTACGGTGATAATGAGGGAGTAACCTGCCGGAATGCAGACGACTGCCGCCATCCACGGGATGTTGGTAAAAGAAAGTAACAGGAGGGAAATTCCTAAGATCAAAACCGCGGACATAATGACTTTAGATAATCCGCTGACGCTTTTCCGGGCAGCTAAATAGATGGCTGCACTGAAGGAGCCGATGCCGATGCAGGAGAGAAGAATTCCCAACAGCTCACTTCCGCCGTTCAGTATGTCTTTCACATAGGCGGGTAAGAACGTCATCAGGGGTAATCCGAAAAAACTGATAGCTGCCATTAACATTAACAATGTCCGTATGGGGATGTGGTGGGAGACATAGTTGAAACCTTCCTGCAAGTCATGCCAGATGTGTTGTTTTTCGCCTTTGGCTTTGTGGGTGGGGAGTTGCATGACCAACAAGGCAATGATGACCCCTAAATAGCTGATTCCGTTAAGGAGGAAACATATTCCTTCGCCCACCAGGCCGATGAGTACTCCGCCGATGGCAGGGCCGAAGAGACGCGAACCGTTGATAACGGCAGAATTCAGAGCAATGGCATTACTTAGGTTTTCTTTCGGAACAAGGCTGGGATAAAAGGCTTGACGGGTGGGATTGTCCAGGGCATTAATCAGGCCGATGAACAGGCTGAGGGCGATGAGGTGCCACACTTCCACCAGGCCGCTCAACGTCAGCCATGCTAACAACAGGGCTTGAAAAGCGGATAGGGCTTGCGTGAACAGGAGGATTTTGTGCCGGTCGAAGCGGTCTACAAAAACACTCATGAAAGGGGTGGCAATCAGGATAGGAATTTGCGCTACAAAGGTAATGGTGGCTAAAAGCAGGACAGAACCGGTCAGTTCATATACCAACCAACTCATGGCTATTTGTTGCATCCATGTGCCGGTCAGCGAAACACACATCCCGGTGAAATACAATCTGAAATTCCGGGTTTTCAGTGAGACTAAAATGTGTGATATACTGCTTTCCACATTTACTTGTGTTTTTCTTTTTAAATGACAAAGATAAGGATAAAAAACGGGAAGTAGGGGTGGAGTGTTGTAAATAAGTATCGGGGGGTGGGAAGGTATGGATCTGAGATTATAGTGTGGAGAATTTGGCTGTTGATAGCGTAGGAGTAAGATAATGAAGATGCTCATTCATTGAAGGCATGTATTTCACAGACTTTTGATGGAGAAGAGGAGAGGATGTTGATGAGTTTGTTTACTTTGGCTGTGATGAAATAACCCTTGTTCCGGGTGAATTTTCCGTTTCCGTTTCCGTTGAGGGCGGTATTGTAAGTATAAGTGGTTTGGATATTTAACACTGTCGTGTTGACGACTTTGAAAGTGAGTTTTACCCGATTGACGTTTGCATTGCGGGCGTCATTTTCATAAATATAGAAAAATGCATTGTATATTCCGGTGTTGGATGTATTTTGCTGGGCGGTTTGGGTGAGGCTGATGGGACTGCCTGTGGTGTTGCCCGTGGCTAACAAGAAAAGATTGGATACCGGAGCGGACTGGCTGATGGTAACGTCGGTGACAACCGAGGTGCCCAAAGAGATAACAGCAGTAAGATTTATTTCGATGCCGATTTTGGCGACGATACGTTTTAATGTCAGATTGATGGATGTATTGTTCCCGTTGGTGAGGGTAACTCCTGTTGAGCTTGCTGTCATGACAAATCCTTGGGGACGGAGTGCTTTGGTGGTTACATCGGTGTATTTTCCGTTGTAAGAGGTTATGTCCTGTTCGATGGAAGCCAGAAAACTGCTTTCGGTGGATGTGGAGCCGGAAGGCAGGGTGTTGGCGACCATATAGACATTGCAGTTTTGTGAGCCGTTTATCGGTACGATAAAAGAAACGGTATTGTTTGTTCCGCTATTGAGGGCGTTGATGTTGGAAGAGTTTAAGGTATGCAGATAAAGAAGTTGGCCGGTAGCAGCTTGAAAGATATAGATGTATGCCGTGTTGATTTTTTTTTCCCAGCTTTCGGCGATGGTGCCGTTCAGCGATTTCGTTTCCGGGTTCTCCACCGTGATATAAAAGTGTGCACCTTCCTCCCTTTCCGGAATTTCTTTTTCTGAAAAGGGAGCGGTGCAACTGGTGAATAACAAAAATGGCAGGATATGCCGGAAATTCAACATATATCGGTTGTGTCTTAGGTTCCTAAATTGGCATTCTGATTGACAATGGTTTCCCAGTCGCTCAGCGTTACAGTGACGGAGACAGATGTTCCGCTAAGCCCTTTTATGTTTGCTGTCACCGTATAGGCTCCGTTTCTGACAATGGCACCGGTTGTACTTCCCGTGAGTTCGACAGGGTACACTACGGGATTGGATGTTCCGTTATTGGTGTAGGTTCCGTAGAGGGTGAGGGTAACCCGGTTACCGGTATTTAAGGCTCCGTTTTCAAACAGATAGAAGCGGTTTTGGAAATTGCTGTTAGGAGTGGCGATATTGGAGATTTGTTTTGCCAGGGTCAGGGTTCCTGCCGTAGTAGGCGGCGTTCCTAAAAGAAGCGAGGAAGTGCTTTGTGTTTTGCTGATAATAGCGGAATCGATGGCGAGTGTTCCGGTGTATTTATTGCCACTTCCGAAGACGGTGTTGTCAATCACGGTATTGACATCTACCTTGGCAGTGATTCGTTTGACGGTGATGCTGACATTTTGAGTTTGGGTCAGGTCAGCGCTTGTCGTTGCTGATGTGTTTCCGGTCATGACAAATCCGCCGCTCCGGTTGGGGGTCGTACTGGCATCATTGACGCTACTCCAGGTTCCGTTATAGCTGGCGATGTCATTTTGGGTCAAGGCTTGCAATGCGGTCAGGTTGGCAGCTGTTACATCTCCATTGTTGATGATCATGTAATAATCGTAAGATGTACTGGGGATTAATCCCGGAACAGTGAATATAAGCGGTTGTGTGCTCAGAACGGACAATTCGGAATTTGTCAGGTATTTCTCGAAAATTTTATTTCCCGTCCTGAAAATAAATAACTTCGCGCTTTTCACTGTTTTTTCCGCTGTTGTTGCTTGGTTTGTTCCGAAAGCGCGGGTTGTAAACGTATCGGCAGAAACAAATGACAACGCTATTTTTGTTTCCGCTGGATTTTGTTTCGGACAAGGGGAATTGTCGTCCTTGTCACATGCCCAGCAGAAGAGCAATACCATAAAGGTTATTAAAAAAGATGTTTTCATATTTTTCATGTTTTAGTTATTGTGGATTTTACGTTGTGGTAAAAATGAGGGTTAGGGATATCAGCGGTAAAAAAATGAAGATATGGTAAAAAACACATTAAAAATTATTTTTCATCTATATTTGTGCCTTAAAGAGAAACTTATGAATTACGAAGACGTCATAAAAAATATATATGGAGAGTTAAAATCTTATTGGGGAAAAGGTAAGGTTGCGGATTATATACCTGCTTTGGCGGAGGTTAATCCCCGGCAATATGGCATAGCTATCGAGACTTTGGAGGGACAATCTTTTCAGGTGGGAGATGCGGAGATTCGTTTTTCTGCCCAGAGCATCTCTAAAGTATTTACGCTGGCTATGGTCACCCGGCATTTGGGAGATGAGATCTGGAAGTATGTGGGACGGGAACCTTCCGGAAATCCTTTTAATTCTTTGGTACAGCTGGAATATGAGCATGGGATTCCGCGGAATCCTTTTATCAATGCGGGGGCTTTGGTTGTCACAGACCGGTTGATGAGCCTGTATGACCGGCCTAAAGATGCCATCCTGGATTTTGTCCGGAAAATCAGTGGGAATGATGATATATATTACGATAAACACATTGCCCGGTCGGAGCGTGAACATGCAGACCGAAACATGGCGTTGGGTTATTTCATGAAAAGTTTCGGAAATATAGAACATGATGTAGAGGCGGTTATAGATGTTTATTGTCATCAGTGTGCTATTTCCATGAGTTGTGTTGACTTGTCGCGTGCTTTTCTTTTTTTAGTGAACCATGGTAAAAATCCTTTTCACCAGGAGCAGGTCTTGACTACCAGCCAGTCCAAGCGTTTGGGGGCTTTGATGTTGACGTGTGGTTTTTATGATGAATCGGGAGATTTTGCATTTCGGGCTGGTTTACCGGGTAAGAGCGGGGTTGGCGGAGGAGTTGTGGCTTATATCCCCGGAAATCTGGCGATAACGGTTTGGAGTCCTGAATTAAACTGTCACGGAAATTCCTTGATTGGAATGGAGACCTTGGAGCGTTTTACGACGGATATTGGTAACTCTATTTTTTAGTTTTTGATCATGATAAGTAAAAGAAAGCTGTCTTAGACAGCTTTTTTTATTCAGGTTTATTGTTGTTTCTTTTCCGGTAGAAATGGTGTTTGCCATTTTTGCGGGTCGGCCGGGCTTTGTTGTGAGATTTGTGAACGAATGTTTGCGGGTTATAGACAGGACCTGTACCAACAGTGGGAGGTAAGGGAATCTTATAAATATCCTTTTCGATAAATTCTTCAATCCGGTGGAATTTTCCTTGTTCCGGTTCACTGACAAAGGTAATGGCTACACCGTCGGCGTTGGCGCGTGCAGTGCGTCCTATACGGTGGATATAGTCTTCCGGGTCGTGGGGTACGTCATAATTGATAACGAGTCCGATATCATCAATGTCAATACCGCGGGCGATAATATCTGTAGCCACCAGAATATTGATTTTTCCGTTTTTAAAATCCAGCATGACAGCCTCTCTTTGTTCTTGTTCCAAATCGGAATGCATGGCGGCCACGTTTAACTTCATGCGTTTAAAGGCATATGCCAGGTCTTTGACTTTCTGCTTGGAGGAAGAAAATATGATGGTTCTTTTGTTGGCAGATTTATTAAAAAGTTCCTGAATGATAGCCATTTTCTGATTTTCGTAACAGATGTAAGCGGACTGTACGATAGCTTCGTTGGGTTTGGATATGGCTATATTTATTTCGGCAGGATCTTTTAATATCTGTTTTGCCAATTGTCTGATTTTAGGGGGCAGGGTTGCGGAAAACATAATTGTCTGGCGTTTTTCCGGCATTTCTTTGGCGATTTTCATAATATCTTCAAAAAATCCCATATCCAGCATGCGATCGGCTTCATCCAGGATAAAATAGCTTACATGAGACAAATCTATCCCGCTATTCATGATGTGAGACAGAAGGCGTCCCGGCGTTGCTATCACCACTTCAGACCCCATGAGCAGTCCTTTTTTCTGCTGTTCCCAGTTGGCACCGTCCCCTCCTCCATAAACAACTGTGGTGGAGATAGGAATGTAATAGGAAAAACCTTCGAACTGCATATCTATCTGTTGGGCCAGTTCCCGGGTCGGTACCATAATAACTGCCCGGATAACGTTGTCCGGATTTCCTTCACACAACAAACGGTTGAGTAAAGGAAGTGTGTAGGCGGCTGTTTTTCCGGTTCCTGTTTGGGCGCAACCGATAATGTCTTTTCCTTCGAGGATAATGGGGATGGTCTGTTCCTGAACGGGGGTCATTTCCTGGAAATTCATGGCTTCTATCCCCTGTAATATTTCTTCTTCTAAATCTAATTCGTCAAATCTCATGTGTTGTTAAATACCTTTTACAGCCCAAAGATACATTTTTTTTAGGCATTATTTTTTTATTCTGTCTTTTGAAGAAAAGAATTTTGTTGTCTTTCCCTGGTATAGGACAGGTCGGGCAAGAGCAGAGAAGTCGGAAATACCGGATAAAAAGAATGTTGTATCTTTGTACCGTTAATCAGAAAAACAAATGAACAGAATTACGACAGTATTATTTGATTTTGACGGAGTTGTAGCGGATACGGAACCGTTATATGACCGGTTCTGGGATAATATGGCAAAGGATTATCATATTGATATACCCCATTTTTCGGCCATTATCAAAGGAACGACGTTACCTTCTATTTTTGCTACCTATTTCAATGATTATTCTCCTGCTGAACTTCAGCAGATAGCTGCAGCTATCACGGAGTATGAAAGCCGCATGTCTTTTCCGGAGGTGCCGGGGGCAATCCACTTTTTGCATCGTTTAAAAGAAGAAGGATATAAGGTGGGATTGGTCACCAGTTCTTCTACGGAGAAAATGAAAATAGCATTAAAGAAAATGGGACTGGAAGATGTTTTTGATGCTTTGGTGACTGCCGACCGGATTAGCCGGGGAAAGCCCGATCCGATGTGTTATTTACTGGCAGCCGAAGAGTTAGGGGTGCAACCGTCTGCATGTATTGTTTTTGAGGATTCTTTTTCTGGAATTCAATCCGGTTGCCAGGCCGGAATGCGGGTCATCGGTGTGGCTACTACTCATCCGGCAGAGAAAATCCGGGCTGCGGTGTATGCTGTCATTTCTGATTTCCGGGATGAGAGTCGGATTTTGGATTATTTTAAGCTGTAACATTATCATTTTTAATCTTAACTTTCTTAAAAACCAAAACTTTTCAAGGGTGATGTTCGTTGAGATAGTACAAACTAAAAACAATTAAGTCATGAAAAGTGAGAATTCAAATGGAAAGTTATTACTGGGGATAGGACTTGGCGTTTTGGCCGGAGTTGCTGTCACTTATCTGATGAACGGTGAACATCGCCGTAAATTGGAAGAAGATTTAAATGAAGTTGGCCATGGAATTAAAGACGGGGTAAAATCTGCTTTTTCCAAGGTAAAATCTAAAGTGGAACGTGCCGGTTCTGATGCTGCCGATAAAGTCGGAAGATGGTCTGAGGCAGCCGGAAATAAGGCAGAGGAATGGAGCGATAAAGCTGGTAACAAGGCCAGTGGTGTTGCAGATGATTTGTCTCAGAAAGCCAATGATTTCCGTCAGAAAATGTATAATAAATCGGAAAGAGACGATGAGGCTCATTCCCGCTATGCACAGGATTTCCATCAGGATATGAATAACCTGAGAGATAAGACTAAGAGTGAAGGAGATAATGCCAACACTACGATGGGAGGTAAGAAATAATTTACTTTTGATCTGACAGAAAATGGAGAACGGTGCTGAGAAAATATTCACAGAGCTAAAGGATGCCATTTCGGTTTATGCCGGATTAAAGGTCCGTCTCCTTAAAGTAACGGCTATAGAAAGGGCTGCGCGTTTTCTGGCAGCTCTTTCCCATAGCCTTATTTTGATGTTACTCGCCTTTTTTACTATTCTTTTTTTGTTTATAGCCTTAGGCTTTTTCTTAGGTGAATTATTGGAAAGTGTTGCCTTGGGTTTTTTAATTGTCGGCGGCATTTATTTTTTGGGAAGCTGGTGTTTTTTTATTGCCAGAAATGGTATTCGTGTCCGGTTGACGAATGTGTTCATTAGAACAATACAAACAGATGATGATGACGATAGTAAAGAAAATCAATCCACAATCGCCTCTGGGGCGGTTAATTCAGGAAAAGAGGGATCTTCGGAATCAGTGTCAGGAGTCCGAAACGAGAATTAAAGAGAGCTGGCAGTATATTCAATCGCATGCCGGACAGTTGCTGGGGGCAGGTGTGGCATCTGTACTTATTCCGGGCAGGAAGAACAATTATGCGAATGGGGATGGTGCTGGCTTTATGAATATTCCGTGGGTGTATTTCATCTGGCGGATAACCAGACCTGTCGTCTATCGTTGGATGGGAGAAGCCGGCTGGCGTATTTTGAAAAGTATGTTCCGGAAAAAAAGGTGATGTAACCGGGCTTGTCGTAAGTGCGTATATCCGGAAAAAAGAATGATTGAATTTAAATCTGTGACCCTGGCAGACCGCCGTTTTTTGACTTCTGCCATTTTCCCTTCCAAACGGCAGGATAATAATTTATCTTTTGCAAATCTTTGTGCCTGGCAGTTCCTGACTTGCAGCAGTTTCGCTGTCATCGAAAACCAATTGGTTTTTCGTTTTTGTTTTTCAGATGCCGGAACAGTTTATACTTTCCCGTCAGGCGAAAAAGTAGGAAAGGAGGCTATCCGGATATTGGCCGGTCAGGCTGAAGCTGAAGGTTTACCTTTGTATTTGTATGGGATTATGCCGCAAATGCGGGAGGAACTGGAGGGAATATTTCCCCAGGTTTTTGAATATCGTCAGGAAAGAGACCATTTTGATTATCTTTATTTAAGGACAGACCTGGCAAACCTCCGGGGGAAGAATTATCAACCCAAGCGGAATCATGTGAATAAATTCCAGAAAACATACGATTACCGGTATACACCGATGACGGTGGAAATGGTAACGGATTGTTTGAAAATGTTCAGGAAATGGTGTGCCATCAGGCGTTGTGAGGAAGAGACCAGTTTATCGAATGAGCGTCGGGCGCTGGAATACGAAATGCAGCATTTTAATGAGTTGAGGCTGAGGGGCGGAGTGTTGTGGGTGGAGGGTGAAGTGGCAGCTTTTACGTTTGGTGCTCCGATAAATCATAATACGTTTTGTGTTCATGCTGAAAAAGCTTTACCTCAGTATGAGGGAGCCTATAATATGATTAACTGGGAGTTCTCCAACCATTTGCCTGCTGATTATATTTTTCTCAACCGGGAGGAAGATTTAGGAGTGCCCGGTTTACGGAAAGCTAAATTATCTTATTATCCCTGTCGGCTGATAGAAAAAGGAATTGCAGTCTGTGCCGAAGGATTATGGGAAAAGCTGGTGTTTTAGTAAATCCTGCCTTTTTGTTGAAGTGTGTGACGGAGTAAAGAATATTTGTTGTTTTCAGCGTATCTGTTTTTGAATTATTGCGTATCTTTCGGCTTCAAACAAACCGACGGGTGTGTTGTCCTGCCGCTAAGAGAAAAAGCAAAATGAAATTTTTTAAAAGTAAGAATAGCCTGCCTGAGGCTGAGCGCACGAGAATGGAAGCTTTGAGGCAGAAGATAAGAGTTTATAAGGCTAACGGCCACCGGGTGCCTTCTCTGAAAATGGTTAAGACAGAAGAACAGATAGAGGGTATTCGTAAGAGTGCAGCTATTAATACGGCAGTGTTGGATTTTGTTGCTGGAAATATTCATGAGGGAATGAGCACGGAAGAAATTAATATGCTTGTGCATGACTATACGGTGGCTCACGGAGCTATTCCGGCTCCCTTGAATTTTGAAGGTTTTCCTAAGAGTGTATGTACTTCAATCAATGAGGAGGTATGTCACGGAATACCTGCACCGGATATTGTTTTAAAATCCGGAGATATTGTTAATGTAGATGTTTCTACCATTCTGAACGGATATTATTCGGATGCTTCTCGGATGTTTATGATTGGAAAGGTGAGGCCTGAAGTACAAAAATTGGTGAAGGTGGCCAAGGAATGTCTGGAATTGGGATTAAAAGCTGCCCGGCCATGGGGATTTTTGGGAGATATCGGAGCTGCCGTTCAGGAGCATGCAGAGAAAAATGGCTATTCGGTAGTGCAGGAATTCGGAGGGCATGGAGTGGGCCTTCAGTTTCATGAAGATCCTTTTGTGAGCCATACCGGCCGTAAAGGAACAGGACTTTTGCTGGTACCCGGAATGGTTTTTACTATAGAGCCGATGATTAATATGGGAGACCGGAAAATCTATATTGACGCTGATAATGACTGGACAGTGCTTACGGAAGACGGACTCCCTTCTGCTCAATGGGAATATACGGTGCTGATTACCGAAGAAGGGGCTGAAGTGATTACAGGATAACGGAATGTCGTTAGTGATGGTTGCGATGAAAAACCGGATATTTCAGATAGAAAGTAATTCAAGGATTTGTTGAGGTTGGTCTATGATATAATCAGCGCCGTTTTCTTCCAGTTCCTGGCGGGAGCGAAAGCCCCAGGTCACACCGACAGAAGTGAGTTTCCCGTTTCTGGCGGTGTGCATGTCTACGCCGGAGTCTCCGATATAGAGTGTTTGAGACGGTTTCATGCCGGTTTGCTTTAGAATGTCAAAAACGATACAAGGGTCAGGTTTGACAGGTACCTGGTCTCTCTGTCCAAGAATAACGGAAAAAAGGTGTTTCCCAAAAAAATGTTCAACGAGTTCTGTTGTTCCTGCCTGATATTTGTTGGAGGCCACAGCGAGAAGGATTCCTTTGTTTTTTAATTCCGCAAGTACTCCGGGAATGTGGGGGTAAGGGTGGCTAAAGTCTGTTTTGTGTTGGTGGTAATAGGCAATAAACTGTGCTTTTATGGTCGAAATGATGGTTGAAGTCCGTGCCTCGGGAGGAAGGGCACGTTCAATCAGCTTGGTTATTCCGTTGCCGACAAAATAAGGATACCGGGACAATTCGTGTTCCGGGTAGTGGTTTTGGAGTAATACATGATTGGTGCAATGGGCGAGGTCTGAAATCGTATTGATTAAAGTGCCATCCAAATCAAAAATGACGAGTCTTTTCATGGGCAGAAACAGAAGTAAGAAGGTCGGTGAAAGGTAATGAACAGTTTCCTGTCCGTATGGTGTTGATAATGAAGTCCGGCCAAAAGGTAAAACTTCAGGCCGGACTTTTATTTGTGTTTGTTGTTTGGGATTACCAGGCAAACATTGGTCGTGTATGCATCATGGCATTAACCTCTTTTTTTACTTGCGCGATGGTGTTTTCGTCATCCGGGTTGGAAAGAATGCGGTCAATCATGTCTACAATTACTTTCATATCTTCTTCTTTTAATCCCCGGGTTGTGATAGCCGGTGTTCCGACGCGTATACCGGAAGTCTGGAAAGGAGAGCGGCTGTCAAACGGCACCATGTTTTTATTAATAGTGATATCTGCCTTTACCAAGGTATTTTCTGCCTTTTTACCAGTCAGTTCCGGGAATTTAGTCCGTAAGTCAATCAGCATGCAGTGGTTATCCGTACCGCCGGAAACAACTTTATATCCTTTGTCAATAAAGGCTTGTGCCATGACTTTGGCATTTTTTTGTACTTGTTTGGCGTATTCGGTGTAAGAATCCGATAATGCTTCTTCAAAAGCAACTGCTTTGGCGGCAATGACATGTTCTAATGGGCCTCCTTGCTGACCAGGGAATACGGCAAAATTCAGTACCTGGGACATCATTTTGATTTCTCCCTTGGGTGTTTTTAATCCCCATGGGTTGGGAAAATCTTTGGGTAATAAAATCATGCCTCCGCGAGGACCGCGTAATGTCTTGTGGGTCGTTGTCGTTACGATGTGGCAATATTCAAAAGGATTGTTCAGTAAACCTTTGGCAATTAAACCAGCCGGATGGGCCATGTCGTACATCAATAATGCACCTACTTTATCAGCAATCTCTCTCATCCGTTTGTAATCCCAGTCTCTGGAGTAAGCAGAAGCTCCTGCGACAATCATTTTTGGTTTGTGTTCCAGGGCAAGTGCTTCCATTTCGTCATAATCCACCAAACCGGTTTCTTCTTTGACGTGGTAGGCGACAGGATGGTAGTTTATGCCGGATAAGTTTACGGGAGAGCCATGGGAAAGATGCCCTCCGTGAGCCAGGTCAAGTCCTAAGTAGGTATCTCCCGGTTTCATGCAGGCAAAGAATACGGCTGCATTGGCTTGGGCTCCGGAATGGGGCTGGACGTTAGCATATTCCGCACCAAAAAGTTTGCATGCCCGGTCAATGGCCAGTTGTTCACTTTGGTCTACGATTTGGCAACCTCCATAATAACGTGCTCCGGGATATCCTTCTGCGTATTTGTTGGTCAGGCACGAGCCCATTGCCTCCATGACTTCTTCACTGACAAAGTTTTCCGAAGCGATGAGTTCAATCCCTTCTTTCTGACGTTCGCATTCTTTGGCAATCAAATCGAATATTACAGCATCTCTTTTCATAGTTGAATAATTAAATATTTTGTGTCAAATTTATATAAATCATTTTCGAAAGCAAAGTGTTTTGAAGATTTATTTGAAGAATAGTAAAGATTTGAAAGAGAAAATCTTTTTTTCATTTTTTCCCTGATTTCCCATTTGTAAATGAAATGATGTTTCGTACTTTTGTGTAGTTATTTATAGATGAAATCAAAGTAAATTTTAATGATGGAAAATCCTTTTGAAGAAACCAATAAACCCCAGCGGCCTACTTTCCTGTTTGTTTTATGTATTCTGACTTTTATAGGTAGCGGCTGGAATGTTCTGTCCAATTTATTTTCCCTGTTTACTGCCGGAATGATGGATAGCACGTTACAAATGGAGCAGTATTCAAATATAATGGAGAATATGGAGAATGGAGCCACTTCGGCCTTTATGTCCGGTCTTTTTAGTTCTTCCATGCAGCTTCTTCAGAGTACCGCAGCTCATGCCCGTGAAATAACGGCTTTACAATTGAGCCTGGCAGTAGTGAGTTTGTTGGGAGCCATTCTGATGTTTCAGTTGCGTCGTTTAGGATTTTATTTGTATGCTGCTGCGCAGGTACTGACTTTGTTTATACTGCCTTATTTTGCCGGCTTTTCTCTTGTTGTCATGATCGGCTTGTTATGGTCCGGATTTATTACGCTTATCTTTATCATTCTATATGCTGTGAATTTGAAATATATGGTACGTTGAACTTTTTTCCGATATTTTCATTATATTTTTTGGATTTCAAACAAAAAGCGTGTATATTTGTACCCGCAAAAGAGACAATCGTTCTTTACAATCATGGGCAGTTACCAGAGTGGCCAAATGGGGCTGACTGTAA
>NZ_QWEL01000047.1 GCF_009935865.1 Odoribacter sp. Z80 | reverse complement strand
CTAATCCTTCATACCATAATGATAATGATGAAAAAAGATCATTTGCTTGATAGAAACAGTGAAAGCTAAAGCATTCTTCATACAGTCCGTTTTAGCTGTTTTCTCTTTCTGCAAAAGCTTTGAAAGTAACAATATGGGTCAAAACGAAGTTGAGTGAATCAGGTTCTAAAACTAGACCTTATCCTTCATACCATGATGATAATGATGAAAAAGGGTCATTTGCTTGATAGAAAACATAGTTGAGTAAATCAGGTTCTAGAACAACACCTAATCCTTCTTTCCATAATGATAATGATGAAAAAGGGTCATTTGCTTGATAGAAAACGTAATTGAGTGAATCGGGTTCTACAACAACACCTAATCCTTCATACCATAATGAAAATGATGAAAAAGGGTCATTTGCTTGATAGAAAACGTAGTTGAGTGAATCAGGTTCTAAATCTAGACCTAATCCTTCATACCATAATGATAATGATGAAAAAAGATCATTTGCTTGATAGAAACAGTGAAAGCTAAAGCATTCT
>NZ_QWEL01000003.1 GCF_009935865.1 Odoribacter sp. Z80 | reverse complement strand
GGAGGCAATAACCTGACTTCATTAGATGTAAGCAAGAATACAGCATTGACAGACTTGTACTGTGGAGAAAATAACCTAACTTCTTCCGCATTAAACCAGATTTTCAGGGATTTACCGCAAGGGAAAACAGGAAACATCTTTATATATGACAACCCCGGAAGTGAAACTTGTGACAAGAGTATTGCAGAAAATAAGGGGTGGGAAGTGTATTACTAAAAACAAACAAAATAATTTATTAACCTTTTCACCACTCCTGATTCCTTAGGGAGTTGGGGGTGGTGAAATTAAAGATGATATGTTTCTTTTATTAATATCTTATTTCTATTGTAATTATGACTATCCAAGAATTTTCGAATCTGCTTGATTTCCTAAAAACAAGAAAGCACATAGAATATAGGAAAGAATATTATATTTACTTATCCAAAGATTTAAAAAAAGGATTTGCAGATGCTATCCTTAAACCACATTACAAAGGAGAATTTGATTATGTAATTCCCCTTGCAAGTTATTGGGCAACGATTGATAGATGGAATGGGTATTGGCTTCATAATTTCGGATTTTATAATAGTAATTATGAACCTTGTGAAATCATATTCAAAACACAAAAAGGAGAAGCATGGAAACTATACGAATTGACTGAATCTACAACGATTGGCAAAGAAAGTTTCGCTCCCATATTTAAACTCCGAAATGAAAGTGAAACAATGACGAAAGAGATTCGTTGTGAAGAATATCTCCCTGATTTTAACAAGTCTCGTTTATTATTATATAATGAACTAAATGATATTACTACTGATTGATTTTAGTTTAATTGTACAAAAGTCAGCATCCCACCCGTTGCTGGCTTTTTTATTGGTGGTGGGAAAATACAGTAATTCCGGTTATATATACCTTTTACCAGATTTATCACCAACAGGAAATATACGAGTACAGGAGGAGATAAAGTCAGTATTTTATTACTCCATTACGATAAACAGGAAGTATAAATTTAAAATTTAATTGCCTATGAAGAATAAATAACAGACACAACCAAGATAGAATTAACAATAGTATTAACTTACTTTCGTTTACTTGACAAGTTAAACCATGAGTTAAACCGAAACAAAAAAGAAATAGCTAAAAGACTTCGTAGCTCGCTGGTGGCGTCGAAAGCGCAGCTTTTGATGCCGGAGAAGAGCAATTGACTCTTAATCAATGGGCCGAGGGTTCGAGCCCCTCCGAGGTCACAGAAGATAAACCACTTACGAAAGTAGGTGGTTTTTCTTTTGGGGTTGATTTTTGGTTGTTTTTGAAATTCACGTCAACCGAACAATTTGCGGCAAATATCGGCTATTTTAGAGACAAAACAGATTTCTATTTTTTCCACTTTTTTGGAGAATCCTTTTTTATTTCCCAGGGGCACAAAGATACGTTTAAAACCTAATTTTTCTGCTTCGGAAATCCGTTGTTCAATGCGACTGACCGCCCGTATCTCTCCGGACAACCCGACTTCACCGGCAAAAACGGTATCACCGGGAAGAGCCGCATCTATATTGGATGATAAAACAGCCATCACTACGGCCAAATCCAAAGCCGGGTCATTTACCTTAATGCCTCCTGCTATATTCAAAAAGACGTCTTTAGCAGCTAATTTAAATCCAACCCTCTTTTCAAGTACGGCAAGCAACATATTCAGACGCCTTGAATCAAAACCCGTAGCAGAACGCTGAGGCACTCCATAGGCTGCTGTAGAGACCAGCGATTGCACCTCCAGCAAAATGGGACGCACGCCTTCTACGGTTGCAGATACCGCAATACCACTTAACTCCTGATTATGATTCGACAAAAGTAACTCGGAAGGATTACTCACCTGACGCAAACCGGATTGCAACATCTCATATATCCCAATCTCAGAAGTGGAACCAAAACGGTTTTTCATAGACCTCAATATACGATACATGTATTGCTGGTCTCCTTCAAACTGCAACACCGTATCTACCATATGTTCCAGAATTTTAGGTCCGGCCAGTTGTCCGTCTTTTGTGATATGTCCGATTAAAATCGTGGAAATCGTATTTTCCTTACAAAACCGCAGCAACGCATTAGTACACTCCCGGATTTGAGACAAACTGCCGGGAATGGAATCAACCATTTCAGTGGCTAAAGTCTGGATGGAATCTATAATTAACAAATCCGGTTGGATAGTACGGGCATGTTCCAATACCACCTCCAAAGAATTCCCGGATAAAAAAAGACATTCATCATTATCAGCATTCAAGCGCTGCGCCCTCATTTTTATCTGCGAGATACTTTCCTCACCGGAAACATACAACACCTTTCCACACTGGTTGTGTAAAGCAAACTGAAGTACTAATGTAGATTTTCCAATACCCGGTTCTCCTCCCAAAAGAATCATAGACCCCGGAACCATACCCCCACCCAATACCCGGTTCAATTCCTGGTCTCCGGTATCGCGGCGGGCATCTGCATTCACTTTAATCTCAGACAGACGTAAAGCCTTAGAAGTAGGGCTACCAACGACAGAAATATTCCTTTTCCCCTGACCTGACACTTCTATTTCTTCAACAAAACTGTTCCATTCTCCACATACATTACAACGTCCCGTCCATTTGGATTCCTTTGCTCCGCAATTCTTACAGACATATACCGTTTTAGATTTCATCGTAAATCCCTATTCTAATAAAACTCTTCGTCCTCTTCATTTATTTCGTTATTCATCTCTGCAGATTCTGCCGGAACGGTTTCATCACAATCCAGACGTTTGGTCACCCCTGCCGGCCGTTCAAAAGGAGCATCCGTCATCTTTAACGATGAGTCTGCATAAGCTTTCTGCAAAAATTTTGCCCATATAGGCAAAGCCATACTTGCTCCCTGTCCATTAGCCAGATTCTGGAAACGGATAGACCGGTCTTCGGCGCCAACCCACACTCCCCCGACCAGATCCGGAGTCACTCCCATAAACCAACCATCGGCATGCTTTTGGGTTGTACCTGTTTTTCCTCCCATCGGATTCATCAATTTGTAGCGGTAACGCAAACGAACACCCGTTCCTCCCGTTACGACCCCTTCCAGCAAATTACACATCAGATAAGCTGTATTCTCAGTAATCACTTCCCGCGAATCAGGGAGGAACTGCTCCAATACGTTCCCGTATTTATCTTCAATCCGATAGACTAACAAAGGAGAATTGTAAACCCCCTTATTCGCAAAAATAGAGTAAGCAGTCACCATTTCCTTTACTGAAATCTCTGCTGTTCCCAAAAAAACAGAAGGGACAGGGTCAATAAAACTCGTAATCCCCATTTTATGAGCCATCTGAGCAACCGCCCCGGGTGTAAATTGTTTCAATACCCAGGCCGAAATATTATTCTCGGAATTAGCCAACCCCCAACGCAATGTTACCATCTCCCCTTTTCGCTTCGTCCCTCCGCGAGCAGTCCAGGGCACTCCGTCCGGCAATATAAAGGTCTGAGGTATATTAGGGACTTTATCACATGGTCCTAAGCCTTCCTGCATAGCTAAAGTGTATAAAATCGGTTTTATGGTGGAACCAACCTGCCGTTTTCCTACACTCACCATATCATACATAAAATAGCGATAATCCGGACCTCCGACATAAGCTTTGACATAACCGTTTTTAGGATTCATCACCATAAACCCGGAACGAAAAAAAGACTTATAATGCCTGATAGAATCAAGCGGGGTCATCACCGTATCACGTATTCCCTTCCAGGTAAATACCTGCATCTCCACCGGTTGCTCAAAAGTCTTCCGGATCTCAGCATATTTTTTACCGGCCCGGGATAAAACGCGGTAACGTTCAGATTGCCTGATAGACGTATTTAACACCCCCTCAATCTCTTCTTCTGTCATATCGTTAGAAAAAGGAGGATTCGATTTATTTACCTTTTCTTTATCAAACAGAGGCTGCAAATCCTGAGATAAATGTTCCCGCACTGCCTCTTCTGCATACTTTTGCATACGGGAATCCAAAGTGGCATAAATCTTTAAACCATCAGAATACAAATCGTAATGAGTACCATCCACCTTCACATTCTTTTTACACCAGCCATACAACGGATTGGTCTCCCAGGCTACAGAATCCAAACGGTATTGTTCTCTATTACCGTAATACTTTCTTTCAGGCTTATTTGCCGTCATAAACAAGCGCAGATATTCCCTGAAATAAGTCGCTAATCCTTCTTTATGGTCCACCCGTTTAAACTGCAATCCCAAAGGCAACAGTCGTAAAGAATCATACTGTTGCTCAGAAATTTTATCATACTTGTACATCTGAGCAAGTACTACATTCCTGCGATTTAAAGTTAATTCAGGACGTCTCACCGGATTATAGTATGATGAATTTTTAGCCATACCGATCAACATAGCTGCCTGCTCCATCTTTAAAGAATCCAAAGGAATCTGAAAATAAATATCTGCAGCAGAACTGATTCCGACAGCCAGATTCAAAAAATCGTATTTATTCAAATACATGGTAATAATCTCTTCCTTGGTATAGCTTTTTTCAAGTCTCACTGCAATGACCCATTCGCGAAACTTACGGATAGCCAATTCAAAAACATTCAAATCCGGCTCCCGTGGGAACAGCATCTTTGCCAGCTGCTGACTGATTGTACTACCTCCTCCGGCAGAGGTATTGGCTGTAAGTACCCCTTTTAACACCCGGAATAATCCCCGGACATCTACCCCACTGTGTTCATAAAAACGGACATCTTCCGTTGCAATTAAAGCATCAATGACAGATTGCGGTATTTCTTTATACTCTATATACTTCCGGTTTTCCTTTTCAAAATATTTGTTCATCACCGGACCATCGGCAAAATAAACTTCAGAAGCAAAGCGGTTATTGGGATTTTCCAACTCTTCAAAAGTAGGCATAAAGCCAAGCTTTCCGATAGAAATCAAATAGAAAAAAAGGAAAACAACTCCTATGCCGACAAAAACCACCGACCAGAATATGACGAATAATTTCCAATATTTTTTTACCATGCCTATTCGTATTAGTAGAAAACAAAAGTAATTAAAAATTACAGAGATATTTCATTTTAATTTAAACGATAACATTTTTTCAAAATTGTCTGAGACACACTTTTCCTGAACACAACAAGAGGATGTATCATCACCCTGACACATCCTCTATATCGCTATGGAAATACAATTATTTGTATTCGTCCCAACTTTTAATGGCTATATCTTCGCGGTTTACTTTACAAATGGCATATATAAACGCACTGGCCAAACGGGCATTGGTAATCAATGGAATATTATAATCCACTGCCGCACGACGTATTTTATAGCCATTATCCAATTCGCGCTTGGAATAGTTCTTCGGAATATTAATCACCATATCAATTTTCTTATTCCGGAGATAATCCATTATATTTGGTTCCTTTTGTTCGTCCGGCCAATGCAATAAAGTCACATTTATGCCATTCTCTTCAAAAAACTTGGCAGTACCGGCAGTTGCAAAAATATGATACCCTTTCTCCATCAGCATTTTAGTTGAATTAAGCAATTCCACTTTCGAACGGCTGGGCCCTGAAGAAATCAGAATATTTTTTTCAGGAATCCGGTTACCCACAGAAATCATACTTTTCAGGATGGCTTCGTAATAATTCTCACCGATACAACCAACCTCACCCGTCGAAGACATATCTACCCCCAAAACAGGATCAGCTTTCAGCAAACGGGCAAAAGAAAATTGAGAGGCTTTTACTCCCACATAATCCAAATCAAAAACCGATTTGTTCAATGCTTCCACATGCTCACCCAACATAATGCGGGTTGCCATCTCGATAAAATTGTATTTTAACACTTTAGATACAAACGGAAAACTCCGGGAAGCGCGAAGATTACATTCAATGACTTTAATATCATTGTCTTTAGCCAAGAACTGCATATTGAAAGGACCGGAGATATTCAGCTCCTTAGCAATAGCCCGGGCTATCTTCTTTATCCGGCGAAGAGTTTCCACATACAGCTTCTGGGCAGGAAAAACAATAGTAGCATCACCGGAATGCACGCCGGCAAACTCTACATGCTCACTGATAGCATAGGCTTTAATTTCACCTCCCTGGGCCACAGCATCTATTTCAACTTCTTTTGCCTGTTCGATAAATTCCGTTACTACGACCGGATAATCCTTCGAAACTTCAGCCGCCAACTCCAGGAAACGAACCAATTCCTCTTTATTGGACACCACATTCATAGCAGCTCCGGAAAGAACATAAGAAGGACGTATCAATAAAGGGAAACCCACTTCTTCCACGAATTTATAAATATCATCCAAACTGGTCAATTCTTTCCAACGGGGCTGGTCAATTCCCAACTGGTCGCACATGGTGGAAAACTTCTGACGGTCTTCGGCCCGGTCAATAGATTCAGCAGAAGTTCCCAGAATATTTACGTGCTGGGCATTCAACCGCATAGCGAGGTTATTCGGTATCTGACCTCCGGTGGAAACGATTACCCCTTTCGGGTCTTCCAATTCCACAATATCCATCACCCGCTCAAAAGAGAGTTCATCAAAATACAAACGGTCGCACGTATCATAATCCGTACTTACTGTTTCCGGATTATAATTGATCATTACAGAGCGATAGCCGGATTTATTAATGGTATGCAAAGCACTTACCCCACACCAGTCAAACTCTACGCTACTGCCAATCCGATATGCACCCGACCCCAAAACAATGACAGAGCGACCATCATGTTCATACTGAATATCATTTTCCGAACCATTATAGGTGATATACAAATAATTAGTCATTGCCGGATATTCTCCGGCCAATGTATCTATCTGTTTTACATAAGGAACAATTCCCAAGCCTTTGCGGTACTCGCGGACCATCAACATTTTCTGATGTATCGGCTGGTCATTTTTGATAGTAAATCTCCCGATCTGAAAATCAGAAAATCCCATTTGTTTGGCTTTCCGCAACAATACCGAACTGACCCCTGTAATAGTGGAATATTTGTTCAATTCCTCTTTCAGGTGATAAATATTTTGTAATCTCTCCAAAAACCATTTATCAATCCGGGTTATCTCATGGATTTTTTCCACAGAATATCCTTTGTTAAAAGCTTCAGCTATAGCAAAAATACGCTTATCCGTAGGATTCAGCAATTCTTCATCCACATCCGGAATCTCTATATTATTGCCAACAAATCCGTGCATCCCCTGACCTACCATCCGAAGTCCTTTTTGAATAGCTTCCTCAAAAGTACGGCCGATAGCCATAATCTCACCGACGCTTTTCATAGAAGAACCTATCAATTTAGATACTCCTTCAAATTTACTCAAATCCCAACGGGGAATCTTACACACCACATAATCCAAAGCAGGCTCAAAACAAGCGGTAGTCACTTTGGTAACAGAATTTTTAATTTCATGCAGACCATAGCCCAACCCTAATTTTGCAGCAACAAAAGCCAAAGGATATCCGGTTGCCTTAGACGCCAAAGCACTGGAACGGGACAAACGGGCATTCACTTCAATTACACGATAATCCTCAGAATTCGGGTCCAGGGTATACTGAACATTACACTCTCCGATTATTCCGATGTGACGGATAATTTTGATGGCAATAGCACGAAGCTTATGATATTCACTGTTACTTAATGTCTGAGAAGGTGCCACTACAATACTCTCTCCGGTATGGATGCCAAGGGGATCAAAATTTTCCATATTACAAACCGTAATACAGTTATCATACTGGTCCCGCACCACTTCATATTCCACTTCTTTCCATCCTTTCAGGGATTCTTCCACCAACACCTGAGGAGAATAAGAAAAAGCACTGGCAGCCAGTCTCCGGAGTTCTTCTTCATCGGAACAGAAACCTGAACCTAATCCCCCCAAAGTGTATGCTGCCCGTACAATAATCGGAAAACCCAATTCCTTAGAAGCGGCAATGGCTTCTTCCATATTATTAGCCGCGATGCTCCGGGGAGTCTTTACACCAATTTCATGCAATTTATTAGCAAAAATTTCCCGGTCCTCCGTATCAATAATAGCCTGTATAGGAGTTCCCAATACCTGTACATCATATTTTTCCAGAATACCTTTCTGAAACAACTCCACTCCGCAATTTAAAGCGGTTTGTCCGCCGAAAGAAAGCAAAATACCGTCGGGACGTTCTTTTTTAATCACCTCTTCCACATATTCCGGTGTCACCGGCAAATAATAAATCTTATCGGCTACACCCTCAGAAGTCTGTACAGTTGCAATATTCGGATTAATCAGCACACTATATTTTCCCTCTTCTCTTATTGCTTTCAATGCCTGGGAACCTGAATAGTCAAACTCTCCGGCCTGACCAATTTTTAAAGCTCCGGAACCCAGCAATAATATTTTATTTATTTCTTTCATACCCTTGCAATTTTTGATTTACAATTTCGGTCGCTTTCTACCTTTGAGTTTTACTTATGCTTTGCCTGTTCCATGTTTTTTACAAACATATCAAACAAATACTCTGTGTCCACCGGCCCACTGGAAGCCTCCGGATGAAACTGGGCAGAAAAGAAAGGTTTGGTTTTATGCCGTATTCCTTCATTAGTACCATCATTCACATTTACAAAAAGAGCTTCCCATTCTGCCGGTAAAGTTTTATCGTCAATAGCAAACCCATGATTCTGGGAAGTGATATAACAACGATGGCTTCCAGGCTGCATCACGGGTTGGTTATGGCTACGATGACCGTATTTCAGTTTATAAGTCTCAGCACCGGCAGCCCTGGCCATTAACTGATTTCCCAGACAAATACCCATAATGGGTTTATTACCGTCCAGTATCTTTTTAATATGCTGAATAGTCACATCACATTTAGCAGGGTCACCGGGACCATTTGAAAGAAAATAACCGTCACATTCTTCCCGGGTAAAATCGTAATTCCAGGGTACACGCTTTATGCTTACATCCCGTTTAAGCAAACAACGAAGAATATTATATTTTACCCCACAGTCCACCAAAACCACTTTATATTTTCCCTGACCGTATTCTACTACCTCTTTAGTAGACACTTCCGCCACAATATTATCTTTATTGGGGTCATAAAAAGGCAAAGAAATGTTGTCAAATTCTATTCTCCCCAACATAGCACCGTGTTCTCGCAATTTTTTAGTGAGAGCACGGGTATCTATACCAAAAAGTCCCGGTACCTGTTGTTCTTTCAACCATTGACCGAGACTTTTCTGCGAATTCCAATGACTATATGCAAACGAATAATCGGAAATAATTAAAGCCGTACAATGAATCTTATCCGATTCAAAGAATTTTGAAATGCCATGCTCTTCATCATCTATAGGCACCCCATAATTACCAATCATGGGATAGGTGGGAACTAAAATTTGTCCTTTATACGAGGGATCGGTCAAACTTTCCGGATAGCCTGTCATTGCCGTATAAAATACGACTTCCCCGGAAACTGACTTCTCATAACCAAAAGAAGTCCCTTCATAAATTGTCCCATCCTGCAGAACCAAACGCGCTTTTTTTAAATTTTGCATATCTATTTTTGTGAACTGATTTACCAAACGTCCAAATTGGTGCAAAGGTAATAAAAGTTTTGTCTAAGTACAAACCTTTCAGAATATACATGCATATATTTTAAATATTTATGTAGACTATAAAGAAACAAATGGATTTCCAATCTTTTTTTTATCTTCCAATTGTTTCTATATTTGCAAAGTAATATAAATCATTATGAGGAATAAAACAAAAAGATTGCTTACTATCCGCAAATTGATAGAATCCGAATTGATTTCTTCCCAGGAAGAATTGCTATTCAGACTAAAAGAAATGAATGTGGAAGCAACTCAAAGCACTTTATCCCGGGATTTAAAATTCATGAAAGTAGCCAAAATTCCTCATAAAGAAAAAGGATATGTCTATGTTATTCCTGAAAGTATACAAAATGAACAACGGGAAGAAAAAGTATCTTCCATTATTACGGACACTATTCTAAGCATTGATTTTTCTGGCAATATAGCAGTGATCAAAACTCTTCCCGGCTATGCCAATGCCGTAACTGTATTGATTGACAGTGAAAACTACTTTGAAATTTTAGGTACTATTGCAGGAGATGATACCATTTTTATAGTCATGCGGGAAGGAGTGAGCAGAAGTGAATTGATCGACGCTTTGACATCCGTACACCCGGCAATCCACACCTTATATAAATAATCTTTTGAGTTATATCTTTATTTAAAGTAAACCTCATTTCTGCTGATTTGAGTCAGCAACATCATATTGTCTTTTCCGGTCAAGGCACTTTTCGGGGAGGAGAATGTATTTTAACAGAATGAACATTCTTCAGACCATTCAATTTTCTGCTTATAAAAGTACTCGGCGGTATATTTTGACGAATTAAAGTCCACTTTCTCCAACTGACCATATGCTGAAATATACTTCTTATTCAAAAAATATCATCAATCAGGCATGATATTTTCTTACAATTTTGTCATATTTTCAAAAGCATAAGTTCTTTGTCCGAATTTACATTATTCAGACAACATTCCAGTCATACTTACTCGTACAATTCAAAACCACAGTAACTGTGGTGATTTGAAGCAAGATGCAGATGTGAACATCAAATATAGGCCATACAAATATAATGTATAGTTATAACACATCAAAGCGTTTTTTCAAAAACCTTTAATTTAAAAATAATTTTTTTGGATATGGAAAGAAAAAATACTTCGATTGAATTGTATGTTATTGAACAAGTTAAAAAAAGAAGAACAGCCTTGAATATAGTACCTCGTACCCTATCCATCCGGATAGGTCTGGAAGAAAGTTTTGTTGGTCTGGTTGAAAATCCCAAAAACGGAACAAAATATAATTTTAACCATTTGAACGAAATTGCAAAAGTATTAAAGTGTTCAGTATCAGATTTCTTCCCGGTTCCTCACTTACCGGAAAACTGTATTGCCGAATATAAAATATTACATCCTCGTCCAAAAAAATAAAAAAAGCTGTCCCGAAGGACAGCTCCAAGCACATTGATAGAATTTTTCTACAACTCTTTCTGCACTGAATTACCACCATACGCACACCGTTTTTTGACCTTTGATGTTGTACACCAGAATAAAACACGATAGCATTTATTCAGTAAAACAGATAACAGAAAAATTTCAAAGAAATCCCGCCAATTCATTTTAAAGAACCCGCATAAAAAAAACACGCGGACTTATCCATCTTGCAGAAAACAGGTTTCTCACGACCTATAATTGTCAAAATGGAGGCCCGCGTTGCTTTCATATATATTTCATTTATATACGAATCCACAGCGCAGGCGTTACCACTCTTAAATCCAACAATTATAAACATTGAGTGTGAGAATTTGTTTTCTTTGGAAATAAGCAAACGCCAATACGTTATTTATAAGAACTCCGGCCTTTTGGCCTTACTTTTGTTCTGCAAATGTACAAATTAATTTTTATATTCCAATTTTGACAGATACTTTTTTTCATTTTTTTTCAAAAAAACGAGGAAAGCCTCCATATATAAATTTTAAGAGTGTTCGTTTTTTAATTATAAAAATAGTTCGTAAACTTGCACCCCGTATTTTTAATAAAGTGTCATGAAAGTATTAAACACTAAAAATGAACTGATTAGCCTTTTAGAAAATTATAAAAAAGAAGGTAAAAAAATCGGATTTGTACCCACTATGGGTGCTTTACATGAAGGCCATCTTTCGTTGGTAAAAGAAAGCAAAAAACAAAGTGATATTACTGTTGTCAGTATATTTGTGAATCCCACCCAGTTTAATGATCCCGAAGATTTAAAAAGATATCCCAGAACTTTAGAGAAAGACCTGGAACTTTTAAAACCAGAGAATTGTGATGTTGTTTTTGCTCCTTCCGTTGAAGAAATTTATCCGGAACCGGACACACGAAAATTTGATTTTGGCTATTTGGAAACAGTGATGGAAGGTGCTAAAAGACCGGGACATTTTAATGGAGTAGGACAAGTCGTAAGCCGGCTTTTCGATATTATCAAACCGCATAAGGCTTTTTTCGGAATGAAAGATTTCCAACAAATAGCCATCATTCGGAATATGGTTCATCAATTGCATTATAACATAGAAATCATTTCCTGTCCTATCATCCGTGAAGAAAACGGATTAGCCAAAAGTTCAAGAAATATGTTGCTGGATGAAGACCATAAGAAAAACGCTCCTCATATTTATGCAACTTTAAAGAAAGCAAAAGAATTAGTCTCTCAAAAAAACGTTAGCGAAATTAAACAATGGATAAGTGACGAAATTAATAATAATCCTTATCTGGAAACAGAATATGTTGAAATCGTTGATGAAATGACCCTTCAGGTGACAAAAGAATGGGAAGAAAAAGGAAATAAAGTAGTGTGTGTAGCTGTATATGCCGGCAAAATTAGATTAATTGATAATATTGTGCTCTAACCTGTGCTGAAGTAAATCTTAAACTATAATCATGTTTATAGAAGTAGTAAAATCGAAAATCCATAAAGTAACGGTCACCGAAGCTAATCTTCAATATGTAGGCAGTATCACTATTGATGTAGCTTTAATGGAAGCTGCCAATATAATCGAAAACGAAAAGGTTCAGATTGTAAATGTAAACAACGGAGAAAGACTGGAGACATACGTAATAAAAGGAGAAAGAGGCTCTGGGGTAGTCTGCCTGAACGGACCAGCCGCTAGGAAATGTGCTGTGGGGGATATAGTAATCATCATTTCTTATGCTTCTATGGATTTTGAGGAAGCAAAAAAACACACTCCTACCTTAGTTTTCCCGGATACAACTACCAATCAGTTGATTTAACTTCTGAAACCATGGAATACCTTCCCTACATCCATCAAAAAATAGTGAAAGATAGAGAAACTATTCAAAGCACGTTAAATCAATGGAAATTTAAAGGAGAAAAAATAGTTTTTACCAACGGTTGTTTTGACATTTTCCACAGAGGACACACAGAATATCTGGCCCAGGCAGCTGCTTTAGGTACCAAACTAATTATAGGACTGAATACCGATTCGTCCGTAAAACGTTTAAAAGGTGAAAACCGACCGATAAATAACCAAGACGCCAGAGCTATAGTATTGGCGTCCCTCATTTTCACAGACCGGATTATCTTTTTTGATGAAGACACACCTCTCGAACTTATCCGTTTCATTCAACCGGATATTTTAGTCAAAGGAAGTGATTACAAACCCGAAAATATTGTCGGTTACGATATAGTAAAGGCCAAAGGAGGGCAAATCGTAACGATAGACTTAACCCAAGGTTATTCTACAACTTCCATTCTGAACAAACTGATCTGAATTCTTTCAGTACTTAAAAGAAATTATCTCAAAAATCCGGAGAAGACATTTTTCTTCGGATTTTTATTTACATCTTTTTAAACCTGCCTGATCATCCGAATACAAATAAACATGTTAGAAACTTGAATAACTATTGTTGAAAACTCATGAAAGAAATTCTTTTAAAAATTTGGAGAAGAATTCCGGCAAGGTATTCTAAATTTATTTCGATTCTCAAAAAAAACAATGCTTTTTTATTCGGAAATCTTTATACAAATTACTAACTGTTTTTCACTATCCGTTCACCAACTATTTTTCAAAATACCAACTTACTCACTACTGTTGATAAATTATATAATTTACTGATTATATCGTATATACAATATAAGTACTTGTTAATAACATTTCCTCCCTATTTAATAAGATAAAAATCAAATAAAATAACCAACAGTTTTAAATAATACTGACACCTTATAATTATAACCATCTTTTTTTACAGATAAATAAAAATATAATATTAAATATGAGTTTGTTGAAAACTGATGATGTAACTTTGCAACTGCTTTATTAAAATTTAACGATACCCTTTTTTGGGGAGGATAAAAAAATAGTAAGTTTGAAGATTATAATAAATAGTATTATGAAAGTGAAAATAATAAACCGGTCTAAGCATCCGCTACCTGAGTATAAAACAAAAGCTTCGGCAGGTATGGATATTCGGGCTAATCTGGAAGAGAAGGTGACGTTACACTCTTTAGAAAGAAAATTAATCCCTACAGGATTGTTTATAGAATTACCCGAAGGATATGAAGCTCAGATACGTCCAAGAAGTGGTCTGGCTTTAAATGAAGGTTTAGGCATATTAAATAGTCCCGGAACGATTGATTCCGATTATAGAGGGGAGTTAGGAGTAATTGTAGTAAATTTGTCAAATGATCCGATTACCATCGAGGATGGCGAACGGATCTGTCAGATGGTTATTCATTCTGTGGAACAGGCTGAATGGATAGAAATGGAAGAATTATCGGAAAGCGAAAGAGGGAAAGGGGGATTTGGACATACGGGAAAAAAATAATTAAAGAAAGAGAATAGTTATATGAAAAAATGGATTGTTCTGGTATTTGTTTTCTTTTTGGTTCCGGAAGTTTTTGCCGATCAGAAAAAGAAGACGGAGAATGTGAAGGAATTGAGTGAAGAAAGCAGGTTGGAATTTGACTATTCTTTTATGGAAGGTGTTCGGAGTAAGATAACAGGAGATTATCGTGCTGCTTTGGAATGGTTTGATAATTGTCTGAAAATATTACCTGCAAGTCCGGTAGTAAAATATGAAATAGCTACTTTATTAGTCTTGAATGAAGACTATAACGGAGCTCTTCAGTTAACCCGGGAAGCTGTATCTGGTAATCCGGATAATATATGGTATAAAATATTATTGGCCAATATATTGCAAAAAAAGTCCATGATTGAAGAAGCTTGCAATGTATATGCCGAAATTATCTCTAAATATCCGAATAAAGAACAGTTTTACATTTTGGAGGCTGGTTTATATACTTCTGTGGAAAAATGGCAAAAGGCGATAGAAGTATATGACCGTTATGAAAATCAATATGGTATTACAGAACCTGTTTCTATTGAAAAAATTAAATTATATACTAAACTAAACGATGTTAAGAAAGCTTCGAACGAGTTGTTAAAGCTGATTCGGAAATTTCCGGATAAGAGTGAATATCTCAGTCTTTTGGCCGAACTTTATTTTAATTATAATCAGGATAAGAAGGGATTACAGATTTTGGACCGGCTTTTGAAGTCTGATCCGGATAACGGATATGTTCATTTTTATCTGGCAGATTATTACAGGGATAAAAAACAGAGGGAATCGGCAGATAAGCATACCCGTAGTGCTTTGTTGAGCGATGGTATAGAAAATGGCTATAAAATTCAGTATATTTTAAAATTGATTTTAAATCCGGATACCACATTGGTTTCTGATTCGGAACTGGATTCCTATATGGATTTAATGATGCAAAAATACAGTGATGATTTATCTGTAAGGGCTTTGCATTCGGATTTTCTGAAAAAAGATAAAAAATTTCCGGAAGCAAAAGAAGAATTGGAATACATTCTTTCTAAAGAGAAAAATAACTATTTGATTTGGGAAGGATTACTTTTGTTATGTAATGAAATGTCCGATACCAATTGTATGCTGAGCAGGAGTATAGAGACAATCAAATATTTCCCTGAGCAACCTTTACCTTATGCTTTGGCGGGAGTCTCTCTTATGATGCAGGATAAATTTAAAGAAGCTGTTCCTTATTTGCAAAAAGGAGTAGAATTGACGGATGACAAAATAGCATTGAAAGTTCAGTTTTATTCTTATTTGGGTGATTGTTATTATCGTTTGGATAGTACACAGCGTGCATTTGACATGTTCGATGAAGTTTTAAAGTTAGATCCGAATAATGTTCTTACGTTAAATAATTATGCTTACTATTTGGCATTAAGAGGAGAAAATCTGAATAAAGCTGAACAGATGAGTTTCAGAACTGTGGAACTGGAGAAAAATAATCCGACTTATTTAGATACTTATGCATGGGTATTGTATAAAAGAGGAGATTATTCCCAGGCTAAATTTTATATGGGCCTGGCAATAGAGGGAAGTGAAGAACCTTCCGGGGTGTTATTTGAACACTACGGAGATATTTTGTACCGGGTAGGAGAAAAAGAGAAGGCGTTGGAAATGTGGAAGAAAGCCTGGGACAATCTGGAAGAAAAATCGGAGGAATTAAGGCTAAAAATAGAGACAGGTACTTTGCCTGAGTAAGTGTATTGAAAATGAAGTATAGTTATATTTTTTTATTGGGTTTACTGTGTGTCGTAGTGACTTCGTGCTGCACTACGATAAAATTGGCCGAGAAAAAAGAAATTCCTCTTCTTACTGAAAACAAATTATTTAAGAATATTGAAACCGGTGAGTTAGACTATAATACTTTGTTTGTGAAGCGGATGGACGTTTCACTTGAACATAAAGGAGGTTCAAACGGTTTTAAAGCTTCCATGAAGATACAAAGGGACAGTTTTATACAGATATCCGTCACTGCTCCTCTGGGCATAGAAGTAGCCCGCGTATTGCTGACTTTGGATAGTATTAAATTTGCGGATGTATATCACAAAAAATATTTTATGACCGATTATGAGTTTTTCAATGAAAAATATGATGTTCGGTTAGGCTATAATTGTATTCAGGATATATTGACAAATACTTTTTTTAATTTTGAAAGTTGTAGTGGATTAGAGAAAAGCAAAAAGTATAGATTAGCTCGTACAGTTGAAGGATATGAATTATCTTCCCTGGAGGAAAGAGCTTTAAGTCGGAAAATTAGAAAATTGTACAAGAAAAAAAGAAAAAACAAAGATTTTGTATTGATTTTGCAGAAAATTTTGATTGATCCGCAATTCTTCCGACCGGTAAGGGTATCCATAGAAGATGTTGATGAAGATATGGAAGTAGCAGTGGAATACAGTCATTTTAAAGATTTTTCGGGCAAAATATTACCAGAGAAAATAGAATTCCGGCTTAATGCAGATCGGGAGCATACAAATGTGAAGGTACAATTTCAAAAAGTAGAATTTGACGTGCCGGTAGAATCTAATTTTAAAATTTCATCGAAATATAAATTGATACAATAGTTCATGATTTTCAGATTATTCAGTATATTATTTTTATTGTTTTTATTGAGTACCGGAATTTTCGCTCAATCTATCAATTCTATTAAGAAACAAAAAGAAAAAAGTGAAAAGGAAATAGTGTATTTGAATAAATTGCTGAAAGAAGCGATGAGTAATAAATCGGTTTCCACAGAGAAATTGAATATTTTGCGACAGAAAATTGTAGAAAGTAGAAAATTACTTTCTGTTTTAAATCAGGAAATGAAGTATCTCCAGGGTAATATAGCCGGAAATGAAAAGAGAATCAGTGAATTAGAGAGTGAAAGGGAAGCAATGCTTGACCTTTATGCCAAATTGGTTTATGGAAGTTGGAAAAAAAGGAATAAGGTTGATAAACTCATGTTTATTTTTTCTTCGTCCGATTTTAATCAGGCCTATAACCGTTTTAAATATTTTCAACAAATCCAGGAGTATTCCAAACGTCAGCTTCATTTAATCCGGCAAGTAAATGATTCGTTAAACAGAAGAAACCAGAACTTGAAAGATTTATTGGTCCAGAAAGATGCCGTAGCAAATACGATTAATCATAGAAACCAGGAGTTGGAATCTGAACAAGTCAAGGAAAATCAGTACATGACTCAGTTACAGAAAAAAGAGAAGGAAGTACGGAAAAAGTTGCAGGTTGAAATGGACAACCGGAAAAAATTGGATAAAGAATTGAATAAATTGCTGGCACGACAAACAAAAAAATCCGGAAGTACTTCCTCTGTTTATAAATTGACGCCGGAAGAAAAATTATTATCGGACGATTTTGTGAAAAATAAAGGAAAATTGCCTTGGCCCGTTGCTGAGGGTTTTATATCTGAAAAATTTGGTGTAAGAGTCCATCCCGTTCATAAATATGTTATGATTTCCAACCAGGGAGTAAATATTACTACTTCTAAAAATGCCGAGGTCCGGGCTGTTTTTAAAGGAGTTGTTTCGGATATAGGCTATCTTTCCGGATTACATAATATAGTTGTTATTCGTCACGGCAGTTATTCCACGGTTTACCCGAATATAGTGGAATTGAAAGTAAAGAAAAATGATGTTGTCAACACGAAAGATATTTTAGGTAAAATCGCATATGATGAAGAAAAAGGAAGTGTGTTAAATTTTCAGATTTTAAAAGACAATGTCCGTTTAGATCCTGAATTGTGGTTAGCTAAATAATAATGATGGACTCTGAATATTATACGTTAAGAAAAAAATTAAAAGATATATTGAATGTTTTCAGGTTGAAAGTGCTGCTTTGTAACCTGATGAAAGGCAGTGTATATTTATTTCTATTTCTTTTTGTTTTTCTGTTTCTTTATCGTCACATCACTTTTTTATTTCCTTTGTCTGTTGTGGCCAAGGCTGTGGCGTTTTATTCATTGCTTCTTTGCATCATTGCCGGGTGTTTGTATTTTATCATTTATCCTGTTTACCTTTATTTTAAATCGTCTGATTTTAGAAATGATGCATTACTTCGTCAGTTAAAGCATTATTTAATAACAAAATCGGATATTTTAATTTCTGTTTATCATCTGGCATTTCACAAAGATGATTTTCCCGGAAACGAGCAATTGAAGGAAGCAGCTTTCATACAGAAATATGATTCTTTAGGAAAACAGGGTATATTTTTGAAATTTCCGGGTAAGCTTTTCCGGCGGAGTTTGTTTTTTTTTATCGGAATACTTATTCTTGTTTTTTTTCATTTTTCATTTCTTACTGCCCAATTTGATAGTTTACGGAATTATGAGTCACCTGGTATTCCGCCTCGTCATGTTCAATTTATTTTACAGAATGAAAATTTGGAAGTGGAGTACGGAAAAGGTATCTCTTTAAAACTTCAGGTACAGAGTGAAAATCAAGAAGTGGAACATGTTTTTATTTGTCTGGGTGGGGGTGAATTTTTGATGACCAGGCAAGATTCTGTTTTTGTTTATTCCTTTGAGGTGCTGAACAATGATTTGAAATTTTGTTTCAAAGCCCTTGAGCAACAGAGTGAAACGTATGAAATTAAAGTTCTTCCCACTCCTGTTATTACTGATTATAAAGTTATTTATACTCCTCCAGCTTATACGGCTCTTCGGTCTGAAATCTTGAAAAATATTGTGGATTTCAGGGTTCTTTTTGGATCTACCCTGAAATTTGAGTTGAATTGTGCTGATTTGGATTCTCTTTATCTGGAGGGGAAAGGACGGAATTTTTCTCTTTCTTTGAAGAATCGTTCTTCGGCCGATTTTTCCCTGAATGTTCGCCAATCGGGGGAATATACTTTATATGGTTCTAACGTTCATTTTAAGAGAAAAAGTCTGCTTAGTTTCAATGTAGTTTGTATACCGGATTTATATCCGGGTATTCAAGTGACCGAAGTTCAGGATTCTATGCGTAGTTCTCTGCATTACTTTTACGGAGTGATTACAGATGATTACGGATTTACCGATCTTCGGTTCAATTATTCCGTTCACCATGCGGCATACACTGTCGTTCCGATAAATATAGCTAAAAATACGAATACTCAGGAATTTTATTTCAGTTTTGATTTTGCTGAATTTGGCGGGATGGATAAATCCGAGGTGTCCTATTTTTTTGAAATATTTGATAATGATAATATATCCGGTCCGAAAAGTACCCGTTCTGAGCATAAAACCTATGAGATACCTGACCTGAATACGATATTTGATTACAATACGGAAGCTAATGTTTCCACTAATTCAGCTTTGAATGAAGCGAAGCAATTGGCCCAGGAAATTGTGAAGGGAGTAAAGGATTTACAAAGGAAAATGTTAGAAGATAATGAAGAAGGTTGGGAAAAGCAGCAAATGGCCAAAGATATCATAGAGAAAAAGAATAAACTGGAAAAATTACTGAATACCGTTAAAGAAGAAAATTGGAAAAAATCTGATTTAAATACGAGTTTTACAGGACAAGATAGTGTATTACTTGAGAAACAACAGCAGATTCAGGATTTGCTGGACAAGATTATGGATGATGAAATGAAAAATCTGTTAAAAGAGTTTTCTGAATTGTCTGAAGAATTTTCAAAGGAGAAGTTCAAAAATATGGATGAAAAAATGAAGTTGTCCTTTGACCAGATGAGTGAAAAATTAGACCGTAATATTGAATTGTTGAAACGTTTTCAGATAGAAGAACAGCATGATTTGATTTCTCAACAGTTAAATCAATTAAAAGTTGCCCAGAAAAAATGGGAAGAGATGACCCAGGATAAATCCGTTTCCCGGGACTCTTTGTCGCATGCCGGCAAATCACTTCAAAACGACTTGAATAAGATAAAGGAGAATTATGAGCATTTGTTAAAGCAAAATCAGGAATTGGATGAACCTTATTCTCTGAATGATTTAAAAAAAGAATTCGGAGATTTGGACCGGAAACTGGATGAACAACATCAAAATGTTGCAGACCATAAAAAAAATAAAGATTTATCGGAAGAGATCCGGAAAGATATGGAAAATCTTTCTGAGAAACTGGAACAGCAAAAGAATCAAAATTTTATGGATAAATCTTTGCCTGAAAACCAGGTTGAACTCATCATTCAAAATATTTTAATCATTTCATTGACCCAGGAGGATTTATTAAAACAATTTCCGGAGGTTGAGTCCCAGAGTTTAAAATATAATGAATTGGGGCGGTTACAGGATTTAAAGCGTCAGGAATATAAAATTGTAAAAGATAGTTTATCTGAATTGGCGAAGTCGAATTTATCACTGGCTTCTTTATTAAGCCAGAAATTTTATGATATTGAAGTTAAATTCAATTTACTACCTCAGTATATACAGGATAACAAACGGAGTGATTTGGCCAGGGAGCAGCAATATATTGTTACTTATTTGAATGACATGGCTTTAACTCTGACCGATGCTTTACAAAAAGCCCGGCAAGAGCCATCAAGTAATAAGAATGGCCAGGGGGGTAAACAGAAAAAAGGCAATGGAAAAGAAAATCCTTCGGAGGGCTACGACCGTTTAAAAGACAGTCAGAATGGCTTGAAGAATCAACTTCAGGAGCTTATTTCCCGGATGAAAAAAGGAGAGAAAGGAAAACCTTTACAGGAAGGAATCAGTAATATAATCAGACAGAACGAACTTTTCAGAAAAAGTCTGAATGACTTTATTTCACGGTCCGGTTCTATGTCTAATCAGGAAAAACAATTATTGAATGAAATTAATCAATTATTGGAAGAAAATATCCGTGATATTGCCAATTACTCTTTATCAGGCCGTTTGATTGAACGGAACAACCAGATATTTAATAAATTGTTAATGTCTGAAAAAGCTTCCAAAGAGAAAGAGGAATATGAAGAGAAAAGAAGGGCGGAAACGGCAAAAGATTTTCTTTATGAGCGTCCTGAGATTTTCTTTCATAACAGAAAAAAGAATACTTTGATAAAAACTGATTTTCAAAAAACCGATTTAAAATTAAATACTTATTTTAAAATTCTCTATAATAATTATTATATAAAGCTTGGTAATGAATAAATTAGAAATTTCGGTATCTTCTGAAATTTGCAATATTGTAAAAATTGAAAATTTCATAGAGAAATTTGTAAGCTATTTTCAATTGTCTGATGAATTGTTTGGGAGGATTAGTTTATCAGTGATTGAGGCTGTAAATAATGCTATTTTATCGGGAAATAAACGGGATCCGGATAAAATGGTAATAGTGAGTGCTGAAAAGTTGGAAAATCAATTTAGGGTAACTGTAAAAGATGAAGGAGAAGGATTTGATTATACGAATATTCCTGATCCTACTTTACCGAACGATTTAAATAAAGTGTGTGGTCATGGACTTTATCTTATGCATACTTTGTCGGATAATCTGATTTTTGAAAATAACGGTGCTTCAGTAACGTTGATTTTTGATTTATAAAGTAATTAATTGTGTGCTAAGTTGATATGAAAGAGATATTGTTCTTTAAAGAAGGCAACGTAGAATATCCTTCTTTTTTTTCGGATGTATTTATTTGCAAATGGCTGGAAAGAATAGCGGGTTATTATCACAAATCACTCGGAACAATAAATTTTATTTTTTGTGATGATGAATATATCCTTTCTGTAAACAGACAATATCTGAAACATGATTATTATACGGATGTCATTACTTTTGATTATGTAGAAGGAGATGTTTTGTCCGGAGATGTTTTTATTAGTCTTGACACGGTCCATTCCAATTCAATGATGTTTGCTACTACGTTTGAAAATGAATTTTATAGGGTACTTTGCCATTCCGTACTTCATTTAATCGGTTTTAAGGATAAAACGGATGCGGACAGTAAGGAAATGCGTTTGAATGAAAATATATGCTTAGATCTTCTTAAAATCGCTTAAAATGGCAAATCTGTTACCTGATTATGATGTAATTGTTGTAGGGGCGGGACATGCCGGTTGTGAAGCTGCTTGTGCTGCTGCTCATTTGGGTTCCCATACTTTGTTGATTACTTTGGATATGAATAAGATAGCGCAGATGTCATGTAATCCGGCTATCGGAGGTATTGCCAAAGGGCAAATTGTAAGGGAAATAGATGCTTTGGGTGGAATGAGTGGAATTGTGACAGACCAGAGTTCTATTCAATTCAGGATGTTGAATTTATCCAAGGGACCTGCGATGTGGAGTCCTCGTGCCCAATGCGACCGGATGCAGTTTTCTTCAAACTGGCGTCATATTCTGGAGCATACTGAAGGGTTGGATATGTGGCAGGATGATGTGACGGAACTTCTTATAGAAGGACAACAGGTGAAAGGAGTAAAGACTTCTTTTGGAGCAGTTTTCCGGGCAAAGCGGGTGATATTGACTAACGGTACCTTTTTGAATGGTTTGATGCATATCGGGCGCGTAAGTTTTCCGGGGGGCAGGATTTCAGAACCTGCATCTTATGGTATTACGGCCCAATTGAAGAATTTAGGATTTGAAACAGGGCGCATGAAGACCGGTACACCTGTTCGTATTGACGGACGAAGTATTGACTTTTCTAAATTGACTGTTCAGGATGGTGAAAATGATTTTCATCGGTTTTCTTTTATTCATTTTGATTATACGAATAATCTGGTTCACCGGCCCTGTTATATGGCTTATACCAACGAAAGAGTCCATGCAGTTTTGAGAGAAGGTTTTGAAGACAGTCCGTTGTTCAATGGTACGATTCAGAGCATAGGGCCCCGTTATTGTCCCAGTATTGAAACAAAACTACATACCTTTGCTGAACGCACAAGCCATCATTTATTTTTGGAACCGGAAGGAGAACATACTACGGAGTATTATCTGAATGGCTTTTCTTCTTCTTTGCCTTGGGAAGTACAATTAAAGGGGTTGCGATGCATAGAGGGGTTTGAGAATGTTAGAATTTACAGGCCGGGTTATGCTATTGAATACGATTATTTTCCGCCGACCCAGCTTTATCATACTTTAGAGACCAAACAAATTAAGGGGCTTTATTTTGCGGGACAAATCAATGGAACGACCGGTTATGAAGAAGCCGCTGCTCAAGGGTTAATGGCTGGGATTAATGCCCACCTTTCTGTCAGGGATGAAGAGGAGTTTATATTGGGCAGAGATGAAGCCTATATCGGGGTTTTAATAGATGATTTGGTGACGAAGGGAGTAGATGAACCTTATAGAATGTTTACTTCCCGGGCCGAATATCGTATTTTACTTCGTCAGGATGATGCAGATATGCGCTTGACTCCCATAGGATTTAAAATAGGATTAGTTAATAGAAATAGACATAATATTTATTTAGATAAATTAAAACTAAGAGATAGTTTAATTGATTTTATAAGGAATTGTAGTGTTAAAGCTGAGGTAGTAAATCCTCTGTTAGTTTCTTTGCAATTGACACCTTTGCGTCAGGGAATGAAATTGATAGAGGTTCTTAATCGACCTTTAGTAACTCTTCAGCAATTGAGGGATTTGCTTCCTGTTTTAAATGGTTTTATTGAAGAGAATAAAATTCGTTTGGAAATTTTAGAAGCTGCTGAAATTTGTATAAAATATTCGGGATATATAGAGCGTGAACGGGTGTTAGCTGATAAACTTTCCCGTTTGGAGAATTTGGTTATAGCGGGGAAATTTAATTATGAAGAGCTAACAAATCTTTCTATAGAAGCTCGGCAAAAATTATCGAAAATACAGCCCCGAACTATAGGGCAGGCTTCACGTATAAGTGGTGTTTCTCCCGCTGATATAAATGTTCTTTTGATTTTGATGGGGAGATAATCTGCATTTATTGCTATTTTTCTTTCAAATGAATTAACATTGTTTCACGTGGAACATTCAATATGTTGCGAAGACCTCTTTTGAGGTTAATTTATTTTTCACAAAAAAAATCTGATGGCATGACACGTATAGAAGGAAATATTGTAGATGTTGTAAATCGCAAAATATATCCGGGTGTGATTAATGTTGAAGGAGGAATCATTCAATCTATAGAAGAAAATAGCAACATCTACGATAGTTTTATTTCTCCTGGATTCATAGATGCCCATGTGCATATTGAAAGCTCTATGTTATTGCCTGAAGAGTTTTCTAAAATAGTTATACAAAAGGGGACTGTCTCTGTCATTACAGATCCGCATGAAATAGCTAATGTCTTGGGTAGGCAAGGAATAGAATTCATGATAGAACACAGTAAAAATTCCCTTCTAAAAATATTTTTCACCATTCCTTCTTGCGTGCCATCATCTTCTTTTGATGCGACAGGAGCTCAGATTACTTCTTCCGATGTTGAAGGATTATTGAAGGATCATTCTTTTGTAGGACTTTCGGAAATGATGAATGTACCGGGAGTTATTTTTGATGATCCGGAGGTCATACGAAAAATTCGGCTTGCTCAAGAATATCATCTGCCTGTTGATGGTCATGCTCCCGCTTTGAGAGGTGATCATTTGAAAAAGTATATATCTGCCGGAATCACGACAGACCATGAATGTACTACAATAGAAGAAGCGAAAGAGAAAATTCAGTACGGAATGAAAGTGTTGATTCGGGAAGGAAGTGCTGCCAGAAATTATGAAGCCTTAAAAGAGTTAATAGCTCTCTATCCTAACGATGTTATGTTCTGTACAGATGACTCTCATCCGGATAATTTATTAGAATTTGGCCATATTGATAAAATAGTAAGAAGAGCTATTTCAGATGGGTATGATTTGTTTGATGTTTTAAAGATAGCTTGTTTAAATCCTATTGAGCATTATCAGTTAAAAGTCGGAAGTCTACAAGTGGGAAATGCAGCTGATTTCGTTATATTTCGGGATTTAAAATCGTTTGAAGTCTTGTCAGTTTATGTAAATGGCAAAGAAAATTTCAATATACAGTCTCCATTTCCGGAGAGTAATACAGAAAATTTAATATGCGAAAATTTAAATTGTTTTCATCATGACATGATTACGGCTTCCCAGATACAGAAAAAGGTAAATGAAAAAGAATTAGTTTGTATGAAGGTCCTCCCGAATGAGTTAATTACGGAGAAAATCGTTTTTCCGATCTCTTCTTATGAGAATTTTCAATCTGATACAAAAAAGGATATACTAAAGATCATCTATATAAACAGATATGAAAATAAACAGCCTCAAATAGCTTTTATTCATGGTATGGGTTTAAAAAGAGGAGCGATGGCCAGTAGTATTTCCCATGATTCTCATAATATAATTGCTGTTGGAACAAATGATTCTGATTTGCTCGATGCAGTAAATACGATTATTCTCCAAAAAGGAGGTATTTGTATAGCAGATAAAGGAGAAAAAGAAATATTACCTTTACCTATAGGAGGAATTATGACAAATAAAGGAGGGATAGAAATTGCAGAGCAATGGAAAAAAATTCAGAATCGTTTGAAGCAGATGGGATGCCCGCTTGAATCACCGTTTATGACTTTGTCTTTTATGGCTCTCATTGTTATTCCTGAGTTAAAGATAGGCGAAAGGGGATTATTTGAATTTAGTAGGTTTAATTTTATTTCTGAATAATGATTTATGTTCTGATATGGCCCTTTATGATGAATACCTAAGAAAGAAAGTAAATGAATTGCCTGATAACCCCGGAGTTTATCAATACTTTGATAGTTCGGGAGTGATAATATATATAGGTAAGGCTAAAAATCTGAAAAAAAGAGTATTATCATATTTAAATAAAAGTAATCAATCCAGTAAAACCCATTTATTGGTCAATAAAATAGCTGATTTACGATATATTGTGGTAAACAGTGAGCAGGATGCGCTTTTATTGGAGAATAATCTGATTAAAAAGTATAAACCCAAGTATAATATTTTATTGAAAGACGATAAAAGTTATCCTTGGATTTGTATCAAGAAAGAGCCTTTTCCCAGGGTTTTTATTACCCGCCGCTATATTCGTGACGGCTCTGAATATTTTGGACCTTATACTTCCGGGAAGTTTGCCCATGTATTGATTAATTTGATTAAATCCTTATTTAAATTGCGGACATGTAACCTGGCTTTGAATGAGAAAGCAATTCAGGTAGGTAAATTTAAAGTTTGCCTGGAATATCATATCGGGAATTGTAAGGCACCCTGTGTAGGAAGAATAGGGCAACTTGAATACGATGAGTACATTGTTCAGATCCGAAATATTCTGAAGGGAAATTTATCTTCTGTGATTGAAGCAATGACGGCAAAAATGATTTTTTATGCCAATTCTTTAAAATTTGAAGAGGCCAATTTGATGAAAGAGGCTTTGCAGGCAGTTAAAAACTATCAGGCTAAATCAACCATTGTACGCACGACGATAAGTGATACAGATGTATTTTCTTATACTGAAGATGAAAAATATGCTTATATTAATTATTTGCGTATTTTACACGGAGCAGTGGTTCAGGTACATACGGTCGAACTGGAAAAAAAGATAGAAGAAGAAAAAGAATCTTTGCTGGCTTTTGCTATTTATGAAATCCGGCAAATGATGGATAGCCATTCAAAAGAAATCATTGTGCCGTTTTATCCGGATATTCAATTGGAAGGGATTGATTATGTAGTTCCTCAACGTGGTGATAAAAAACAGTTGCTGGAGTTATCAGAAAGAAATGCTTCTTATTTTCGTTTGGATCGGGAACGGCAACGCTCTACTAAAACAAAGGAGAATAATACATTTAATTTACTGAAAACCATTAAGTTAGAGCTGAAATTACCAGAATTGCCTCACCGAATTGAGTGTTTTGATAATTCGAATATTCAGGGAACTAATCCGGTTGCTTCCTGTGTGGTTTTTCTGGATGGAAAACCGGCGAAAAGGGAATACCGGAAGTTCCACGTGAAGACAGTGATTGGAGCTGATGATTTTGCTTCTATGGAGGAAATCATTTACAGACGATACCGGAGAGTATTGGATGAAGGGTTGGAGTTGACCAATTTGATTGTGATTGACGGCGGGAAGGGACAATTGCATTCTGCTGTCAATAGCTTGAAAAAATTGGGCTTGTATGGTAAAGTATCTATTTTGGGATTAGCTAAACAAATGGAGGAAATTTATTTTCCGGAAGATCAGCAACCTTATCTCTTGGCTAAAAATTCAGTGGCATTGAAGACTTTAATGCATATACGCGACGAAGCCCATCGTTTTGGTATTACTTTTCATCGCAGATTGAGAGAAAAAAATCAAATTAACAGTGTGATTTCTCAAATTAAAGGCATAGGTAATAATACTGAAATATCTCTTTTACAGGAATTTAAGTCAGTAGAAAATATCATGAAACAATCTATTCCGGAATTGGCAAAGATTATAGGTACGAAAAGAGCTGAGTTGGTTTATAATTATTTCCATGGTTCTGTAGAATGACTGGGATGCCTGTCAGCGCTTTAATGGCTTGTCATCTCCGAACGCTATACTAAAAAGCCCTAAAATAGATCTATTTTAGGGCTTTTTGAGGTATTATTTAAAATTTATTTCAACATATTATCATATGCTGATTTATCGGATAGAATAGATACTGCTTTATTTATCTCTTCGTCATGTTTAACTTTATATTCTATGACTCCTTCTAAGAAATAATAGCGCTGAATGAATTGTTCTGCAAGGAATTGGGATATTTCTTCTTTGAATAAAGACATGTCACGGTCTATGGAATGGGTAAATTCTTTTTTCAGCTTTTCGATTTCTTCTTTGGAGCTGTCATAATACTTTTCGTTTTTAGCAGTATTGATTAGTTTTTCCAACATCTTTTGGGATTCGGTTTCATAGCTGAAATTTTTATTTTTCAGATAGGTTTTAAATTCATCGTAAATTTCGTCGGTTATTTGAAATTGTCCGATGGGAGCGATTTCGGGGTGACGAAGTGCATAGTCATTAATAAAATCAAATGTAATATCTTTGATTACCAACTGTTTCGTAATGTTTGCAAATTCTGGTTCCTCTATTTTAATGTCCGGGGTAATACCTCCTCCATCGTATACTTTTCTTCCGTTTTTAGTTGTATAAGCTGTGATGAGGGAATCCGGCACTTTACCTACACTGCCATCCGGATTCCGGTGAGAGTAGTCTAAGGCTTGAATACATCTACCGCTGGGGATATAATATTTAGCCGTAGTAACTTTTAATTTCGTGTTATAGGCCAGATCCCTTACGGTTTGAACCAGACCCTTGCCAAAGGAACGTTCGCCGATTAAAACGGCCCTATCGAGGTCTTGCAGGGCTCCGGAAACAATTTCTGAGGCGGAGGCCGAGCCCCGGTCAATCAGTACAGCCAACGGCATATCCGGAGCGATAGGATTTTTATCTGCATTATATTCTTTATCCCATTGCTTCATTTTTCCTTTGGTGCTGACTACTTTTGAATCTTTGGGAACAAAATAATTTACGATTTCTACGGCCTGGTCCAGTAATCCTCCTGAGTTGCCTCTCAAGTCGAGAATCATGGCTTTTGCTCCTTTATTTTTTAATTCAATAATGCCTTTTCTGACATCTGCAGCGGCCTTGTCGGTAAAACTGGTCAGGTAAATATAGCCGATACTGTCATTTACCATACCGAAATAAGGAACGCTCGGAAGTTGTATTTTCTCCCGGATGGCTTTTTTCTCCAAAGGTTTGTCCTGATATTCCCGTTTAACTTTAATGGTAATTTCTTTTCCGGGTTGTCCTTTGAGCATAGCGCTGACATCATCTATTTTTTTCCCTTTTACGGAATTTCCGTCTATGGTCAGTATAATATCGCCGGGGAGCAGACCTGCTTTAGCAGCCGGAGAATTTTTGTAAGGTTCACGAATGATGATATTTTCTCCTTTTTGACTAATAACAGAACCAATACCTGCATATTCTCCGGTGGTCATGAGTTTGACATCTTCCATTTCAGATTCCGGATAATAAACCGTATAAGGGTCAAGGGATTTTAACATGGAATGGATGCTTGTAGTGACTAAATCTCCAGGGTTGATTTCGTCAACATAGAACATGTTAACATCTCTGAGGAGAGTGGCATAAATGTTCAGGTGTTTGCTGGTTTCAAAACTTTTATCATCATTTTTCAGCGCTGTTAATCCACAGGTGATAGCGAGGACTGCCAAGCCAATGACTAAAATTTTCTTTGTCTTCATTTATTTTTACATTACTGGTTTCTATACGTTTTAATATTTTGATTAACGAAATTACAATTTATAATTGAGATTTGGAAACGGTTTGATAGATTTAGTAAAACCTTAAGAGGCATTGAATCTTTTTAAGGAACCGGGTCATAACCATGTCCTCCCCAGGGATGACAGCGTAAAAGCCGTTTAACGGCCAGCCATAAACCTTTTAACGGTCCGTATTTTTGAATGGCTTCTACTGCATAGTGGGAGCAAGTGGGAGTGTACCTGCAGGTCGGAGGTTTTAAAGGAGAAATACTGTGTTGATAAAATTTAATAAGGCCCAGAAAAATAAAGCTCAAAAGGCGTTTTAAATAATACATCATCATATGGTTAAGTCGCCTGAGGAAGATAATGTGGAATCTTTTCCAGAATATTTTTCATGGCTTTTTCTATTTTAGAATAACTGAACAAATGGTTGTCCAGGTAGATAAATAAAATGTCCAGGGTTGTTCCCGATGGCAGACTCATGTAAAAATCAGGCTTATTCAATCGGTAAGCTTCGCGGGTTATTCTTTTGATGTAATTTCGTTTTACAGCTCTTTTGAACTTTTTTTTGCTGACGCTAATGGCTATGCGGGCAGGAAATTCACCGGGGAAGGAAGAATCTTTTAAAATGACCCGGAAAGGATATTTCACAAAGCTACACTCTGAAGCCAGCAATTCTTCGAGCAGTGTTTTACTACACAGACGTTCCGGTTTGCTTAGTGAATACATGAGAATAAAAACATAAAACTCTGAAGTCAGGATCTGGCTCCAGAGTTTTATATTAAAGTAAGTTATTTATTTTTATTTTCTTTGTTGAAACGCTTGATAAACTCTTCGATGGCCATAGTCATTGAAGGGCATTGAGGTGTTGGAGCTTTTATATCCAATCTCAATCCGGCTTCTTCTACTGCTATGGCTGTTGCTGGTCCGAATGCCGCTATGACGGTTGTGTCCTGCACAAAATCAGGGAAATTCTGGAACAGTGATTTAATGCCGGAAGGAGTATAGAATGCTATAATATCGTATTCTTTCAGGTTTTTGATATCGCTCAAGTCGCTGGCTACTGTTTTGTATAAAATAGCCTTGGTATATTTCAGGTTCAGTTGGTCGAGTAAACCTGGAATATTTTCTTTATGAATGTCGGAAAGGGGAACTAAAAAATTCTCGGTTTTATGTTTCAAGAGAATTTTAGTCATATCATCCATTTTTTTGTCTCCGTAGAAAATTTTTCTTTTCCGGTATACAATATATTTTTGAAGATAAAAAGCAGTGGCTTCTGATATACAAAAGTATTTCATCGTATCCGGAACGGTAATTCTCATTTCACTGCAAATACGAAAGAAATGATCAATAGCAGTCCGGCTGGTAAAAATGATAGCAGTATGGTCCAGGATATTGATCCGTTCCTGCCTGAATTCTTTCGCTGCAACTCCTTCTATTTTAATGAAAGGACGAAATTCTAATTTTACACCATATTTTTCCGCTAATTCAGAATAAGGAGATTTTTCTGTTGCCGGTTGGGGTTGAGATACGAGTATCTTTTTTATCTTCAAAGCAGTAGAGTTTTAAATTAATACCCATTTTAAGCCACCATTTTGTATAATACAAGAAGAGGCATTATTTCAAAGCCACAAAGGTACAAAAACATATACAAAATTGAAACTCTGTGTGAGAATAATATTTCTACTTCCCGGATGATTTTAACTATTATAAATATTAACGAACTAAATATAACAATTTTGAGTAAGGGGATTACTGCAAAGGCTTGCACAAAGAAAATGGAGATAATGAAAGGGGAGATAAACAGTCCCAGAAAGATATTGTAAGTCCACAAATTCACTATAAATTCATCGGCAGTTCCTTTTGAGTTAAAAGTCCATCCCAATATACGGATAAGAAGAAGCAAGAAAAAATGATAGAAAAATAATCCGGTGAAAATATAAAAAGTGGAAGGAGAAAAGAAAACATTCCAGGTGATAAAGGTAATGCCTATCGAAATAGCTGAAAAGGATAGTGCTAAGGCAAGAATATAGCAAATCAGGTTGGAAGCAATTCCTTCATTCAGAATGATTTCACTTTTTTTTCTTTTGATGAGGATGTGAAGCAGATTGGAGAGCAGGTCTTTGCCCCTTAGACGAATAAAGGCAAAGATGATAAGAAAAAGAATGGTGTAGATAAAATCTCCCCACAAGTTCTCATTTTTTCTTAAATAAGTAGCAGGCAGCGACGGAGCCTGGGAAGAACGGATTTCGAAAGTATCGGTCTGGAATTCGTTCAGGGGACAAAGACTTCGGCCTTGCTTAGAAAGAAAATATGTTGTATTTGTATTTTGCATTGAATTTATAAATAATATTAAGGCTGATTTCGTGCGATCCTTCCATTGAATTTGCTAAATTTCCCAAAGACATGTCGTAGGAATAAGCCAGACGATAAGTTAATTTTTTGTTGGCAGAAGTAAATTTCAGGCCTATTTTAAAAATAATGGCCTTGTAATTTTCACTTGAACTGTTCAGAAGCTGCGAGCTGTACCAGACCCCTCCGAATACCGGATCGGTATAAAGGTCGCTGCCTATTATAAAGTTGTTGAATGAAGATGCCGACATTAGTTTGTTTCCTTGATTCTCAAATAATAATCCGGGACATACGTAAAGATTGCTTTTTTTGTCCAGGCTATATAAGGATGTACGTATAAAGCCCGCCCATTGTAAACTTAGCTTCATGGGAATTTTTTGTTTTATTTCCATAAAGTTATTTTTCGGCCGGGTGAAATGATGGATGGAAAAACCGATGTAGTTATGCATAAATTCCCGGTAATGACGTTCCCAGGGAAGATGTACCATAAAACCGGTGCTGAAATCCCAATAGTTTTGTTTTTCATTGACTTCCATCGGCCGGGTCACGGGGAAAATGTTGCCGTAAATTTCATGCAGATTGCCGGAATAAATGTATTGATTAAAATCCAGTCTTTTATCCTGATAGCTTCCCCGGATGCCCAATTGAAAGTAAATGCCCTTTTCTTTATTGAAATAACCTCTCCAGGAATAAGAAAGGCCTGCTCCCGTGGATTTGATGAAACCTCCTCCTTCGTCACCGGAAATCACAAATAGACCGAAACCGTAGTTATTGTAAGTTTTCAGGTCTGCTGAAAAAAAGAGTGTTGAAAAATTTCCGGGAAATTTTGGCCATAATTTCTGATAGGTGAGTAAAGTATTCAGTTCTCCTTCTCCTAAGCCGGTGAAAGAGGGATTGTAATGTGTGCGGTTTTCCCAAAACTGAGAAAAAGTATAATCCTGAGCCATAGCTGTTTGATGGGCCATGAAAATCAAAAAATAGAATAAAATTCTATTTTTAACAGGAGATTTCATACAAAAGATGGATTGAAATTTATCGCAATGATAGAAAAAAAATAGGACTTATTAACAAGTTTTTCACAAAAACATGTAAACTTGCAACATTTTAGCGGTTAGTATATACTTTATTCTCAGCGGAAATGAAAATAAAAATATTTTTTTGTTTATCTATTTTGTTTTGTTTGTCGGAAAGGGGATGGGCGGACACTGTTTCCGGCATAGATACAACATGGATAGTCAATTATCAATATTCTTCAGGTAGCCGCGATACTTTTGAATATGTTCCGGATATTCCCGAAAAGACCGGAGAACTGGCAAAATATAATTATATTCAGGTGGTGTGGGGTGACCGGACTGTTGACGGAGAGGAGCAGAAGTCTCCGTTTTTCAAGTTTGACGGGAATCCGATAAGCCTTCCCACGCATAAGTATGCCGAGGGGATGTATGATCTCATGATAAATTTTTATGAAAATGACCCTTCCGGACATCCGGACATGTTGCCGGATTACCAACAGTGCCGGATTATTTTCAATCGGGATCTATCCGGTTCAATAACCATTGAAGGGAGAAACGGTTGTATGGAAGATGGGGCGGACACTTTTTTGGTGCGCATCCATAATCATGAAATTAATCCCAAAGGGACACAATATTCGGTAGAGGTGCAATGTATGGCCCCTGTCACAGACCGGTTGTGGGGTTCATTTCCGGCTACACAAAATATTACGGATTCCGTGTATGTGGTATTTTACGAGCCGACCGGAAATTTCGGAGCCATGATTCAGGTCAATATGACCTACAAGGAGAATGAAGATTCCCGTTTTGTTAAACGAGGTTCAACAGAAGCCCGAAAGGTATATGTTTACAGTAAACCCGATTTACATGAAATATTTCATTATAAGGATACATTAAAAGACGAATCTCGGGATTATCCGTTTCAATATCTGGAATTATGTACCGGAAGTGAATTTGAACCGATGAAATTTGATTCGTTGAGGAATATTAAGTTTGCTTATGCGGACGGCTCACCGATGTACAGAGAACGCTACAATTTTGATGTACAATATTACCGGAAAGACTCGGTTAATCAAACCGATTGGGTGAATGTCACTTCTGATAAATCTATGGTAGATACGGTTGATATGCTTTTTAATTATCCTGGTTTCTATAAGATAGAAATGGTGGCGGAGAATGTCTGTGGACGGACTTTCCTTTCTACGGAAGATTTAAGATGGACGGAAAAAAAACAGTTGATAAAAGTATATCAGAACGGCAAAAATACCTTTGAGTGTAAAGAAGACCGGTTTTGCGGAGTTCCGGATGAGGGGGTGGTGATCACCATAATGGATCGCAGTTTTAGGTTTGCCTGGGACGCATCTCCTGCATATGATTTTAGTATTTTACGCACGTTTGAGGGGAAAACCGATACGGTTAAATTAAGAAATGCACCGGAAATCATTTGTTATAAAGACGGGAATCCTTATAGTGTTTTTGAGGCTAGTACGATGGGGTGTGATTCTACCAGATTACAATTCCGGCTTTATGAATTGGGGGCTTATGAGGTAACCGTGAGCCGGAGTAATTATTGTGGGGATCCTGTTGAATACTCCCATGCGGTGAGTATCGGTGATGTGCCGCTTTTGCCGCAAGATGTTCTTTGGACCCAATTGGGGGTTACAAAGACGGAGCCTTTCCGGTCTTGCGGGGAATATGTTTATACGCTGCCTGAAATTGATATGGATGAACGGATGTTTGAGGTGGATTCTATCGGGTGGTATTTTGAAAAAAAATCTCGTGTAGATACCTTGTATCAGGAGTTGGGGGTGCTCCGGCAATATGCCTTTGATTCTTTGGGCGATCATAAAAATTATATCCGCTTAAGGGCCCGGAATTACTGTGGCTGGAGTTTGCCCGAAGAACTTGAATTGTATACGGATGTTGTTCCCCAGGTTTCGCTGTGGAGGGATTCCGTCGAAAAGAATGATTCTTTATGTGTGGGAGTGGAGTATGAGTATTATTGGGTGGGGAATATGCCTCAACATTACTCGGTGAGGGGATTGTGGCAAAGGGATGTGGAAGTGAACGGTTCTTTGGTGTCACTGGGGTATGATGCAATATTAGCTTCTACGGAAGGAGGCGATATTCCCCGGGTTGGCAGAGTGAAGTATAATCATCCTTCCAATCGAATTTGTGAATATTATCAGATTTGGAATACTAAAAATCCGTCCTGTTTACAGGAACTTAAAGATTCTCTGGCTATTGTATCACCTCCTGACGGTTCTTTTTACAAGGATACGGTTTGGCACTGTGAAGATTTTCTGACTTTGGAGGCGAAACAATTATTTCAGAATGAAAATCCCGGTTTCAGTTATGTGGAATGGAAATTTAATGAAGAGGCTGTAGTCCGGGATTATCCGGATGCTTTTAACCGTTCGTGGCTTTTGAGTGCTGTTCAGGAAGATTCCTTACAATTGGTTTCTTATAGTTCGAAAGGATGTCGCCGGGAAGATAAAGTGGTGTTCTTGCCTGTTGAAAAGCCGGACTTGGTTTTGAAACAGAAAAATCTGGAGAAATGCGCTGATGTCACATTGGGTAGCAGTGATTATACAACTCCTTTTATTCAGTCGTTTAACGGGTATACAAATCCGGATATTGATTTGAAAATTTATCAGGAACAGGTGGATGTCTATCACTTGATTTATGATGTGTCTCAGTCGGTGAAGGTGAAGAAAGACGTGGAATTGAACCGGGAAAGCAAAGATACGGTACGTTTGATTTATGAAGGTAAAAATAAAAGGGTTACTCCGGGCTTCGGCGATTGTATGGTGTTCGATACGCTGGCTTTGAAAGTATGGAAACCTTTACTGGAAATAAGGGGAAGTGATACCCTCCGGGGAGGGGATAATGACCGGTATGAATTGAAAAAGAACGGTCTGACTTATACAATTGATACGGCAGATATTAAGGACCAACGGATTACCTGGACTTTATTGGATAAAACGGGGAATCAGGTTTTGGGGCATAATATGGAGATGTCCTATCTGTTGCAGGAAAGGGACCATCAAAAAGATTTTTTGGAGTTTGAGTTATCTGGTTCCAGTGCGTGCAAAGAGATGCTAAGAGATACTTTGGTGGTATATTTGTCCCGGGAGCAGTTATGGGCGCATTCGGATACAATATGTGTCAATGACCCCGGATATTTATTGTGGGGGCCTGACCAAGGCAAAACCTCCGGTAAATTTATTAATCCGTCCACTTTGAAGTGGACTCTTTTACCGGATAAAAACGGGCTCTCTTTGGGTAGCCTGACAGGGACTGTGGGAGAACTGGTGAAATATGTGCCAGGTACGGATGCCTGGAAGGCAGATACGGTAAAAATAGAAGTGAAAGGATGGAATCAGTATGATTTAAGCCAGACCGGGAAGGTATTGACGGATACTGTTTTTCTGAAAGTGAATAAGCCTGCTAAGAATATATTTCCGGACACTTTATATTTGAAAGCAGGTGAGGAAAGTGGCCGTACTTTGGTCATAGATGATATACGGACTTTCCGGAGCGGAGTTGCGAATGCCGGTGAAGCGAATAGTGCGGACATTACCTGGGATTGGGCCGGTGACGGAGGGATGAATGCCAGTTTTGTCAGTGGAAGATTTTATTTGGGCTTGCCTTACGATGAGGAAAATTATACAGCTAATTTTAACGTAAAATTCCGGGGATTGAAAGGGTGTCCGGAAATAGAATCCCGGGTGATTGTCTGTGGTGTGATGCCTCCTGTAGTGAGTATGAGTGACTTTGATCTTTGTGACGGGAGTAGCGTTAGGGTAGATACTGGTTATCAGATAAAAGGGGAAGATGGTTTTTTGCGTTTGAGTTGGAGTACGCCGGATGGAAATGGTCAGTTTGTGAATAGTTTTGGCCAGCTTCAATATCAGGCAGGAGTTGTAGACCCGGTAACTACATTGAAACTGGATGTTTCCAAAGTGTTTACACTTTATGATGGTGTTTCGGCGGAATATCGGACATCTGCTGCCGGTACGGTGCATTTATACCGGAAACCCCGTTTCCATTTACAAGATGGACGGGGACATGAAATATCACATGATACCCTTTGTGTGGACGAACAGAAGTATGTGTATAAACGGGATTGGATTGCCGGAGAAAATTTCAGTGAGGCCAATTGTACTATGTTGAATATGGTGGCGAACCGGAGTATCGGATTGAGCGGTGATTTCCCGGAATTTACTTTACAGGAGGGGGTGACTGAGGCCAGGTTAATTGTAACTCCCGACTTTGGTACTTGTAAGAAATGGGAGGATATCGGAGATACGATTTATATTACGAAGCTGACCCCGATGAACGGGAGTTTTGAGGTTCCCTCGACTGTATGTGAAGGGGGTGAGTTTGAGGTGGAGCAAGTTACGTTGGATTCGCGATGTAAGAGTTTTTCGTGGCTGGCACAAGGAGGTACGGTGGACCAGTCGGATTTGAAAAAACCGAAATTTACGGCTACCGGAACAGGGAAAGCTGCCCTGTCTATGCTGATTACCCCTCCGCATGGGTGTTTACCTGTCGAAACCATTACTAAGGAATTCGATATTCTGGAAAAACCTGTTTTGGTATTGCGGGACACTTTGATGTGTGAGAATGGAGAGCTTACCTTTGGTTTTGCCAAGTCTTCACAAATGCAATCTATTGCCTGGAAGGCAAATGGACGTGTTTTTCAAGTGACTGCTGCAGAGTCTGAAGTTACCTATCACTATAAAACGGAAGATGTCGTGGACGGAAAAATCCGCATAGTGGCAGAAATTACACCTCAGTTGCCTTGTAAGGATAAGATATTATCGAACGAAATGTGTGTCACTGTACAACAGCTTCCTTCCATTTCAGGTAGTTTGCAGGCAGAAATGTGCCAGGGAGACAGTTTACGGTTTTCATCCGACATTGTGTCGGTATCCGATTATCAAAGCATCCAGTGGGCCTTGAACGGAAGTGCCGGAGAGCTAAAGGATGCGAATACGTTGACTTCACAATATTTTCCCGGAGAAACGTCCGGACGCCGGAATTTGCTTTTGAAAGTGAAGGGGCTTTCTGTTTGTCCTGAGATTTCAACTCAGGTGGAGGTTCATGTCTTGAAGGCAGATTTGCCTGAGTTTACTATTCCTGCTGTGAGCTGTATCGGAGAGGAACTGGAGATTCGGCAGGTGGCAGAAGATTGTCCTTCGGGAGGTTCAGCCGTTTGGGCATTGGATGGTGCGGAGGTTTCCCGGGAATGGAGTTCTTTCCGGAAAACTTTTTCTGAAGCGGGAGAGCACCGTGTCCGATTGACGGTTACTTTGAATGGGAAGTGTCCGCGCTTTTTAGAAAAACAGATGACGGTACATTCATTGCCACAGACTGATTTTGTGAGTGTTCCGGATTCTATTGTAGGTGACGGAAATGAAGTGCATTTTACGAATATAACCCCTGGTACGGTTTCTTATGGCTGGGATTTCCACGGATATGGAACAGAGGTGCGCGATGAAGGAGGCGTGTATGTGCGTCGTTATGACTGTAAAGGGGTATCTTCCTTGTTTGCTGATGTTACGTTGACTGTGACGGATATCAATGGCTGCCGTGCTGCGAAGACGCATACATTGAAAGTTGTCGGTAAGCCCCGGGCCGAATTTGAAGTTACACGTTTTGATCCTTGTAGCGGAGAGGTTGAACTGAAAAATGTTTCTACTGGCGAGAACCTGGATTTTTATTGGAATCTGGGGAATGGGTATACCTCGGTAGATACAGTTCCTGCGAACCTTGTATATCCTCCTGATTATAAAGATTCGGTATATCATATCACACTTCAGGTGACGAATAAAGCGGGAACATCTCAGTTTACGAAGGAAGTAAAAGTGATTTCTTTGTTGTCGCCGCGATTTGTGATTAGTCCGGATAAAGAAGGCTGTGAAGGGAAACAGTTGAACAAAGGTTTTTCCAACCGTACGGAAGGAGATGCGGATAGTTATACTTTTTCCTGGGGAGATGGGACTAAGGATCAAGTATTTACTGAATTTTATCCTTTCCCTGTCTATCATTCATACCATAACCCGGACACTCGGGTGAGGAAATATGCGGTTACTTTGACAGCTGCCAACAGTTGTCATAAGGAGATATATAAAGATTCCGTGTCTCTTTTGCCGAGTGTGATTAGTACGGAACTTACCTTGAGTGATACCAGGGTGTGTTTCGGGAATGAGATTGTTTTTAAAAATCAATCTTTTGGTTTTGCTGAAGATGTTCAGGCCTGGTGGTATTTTGATTCAGATACCCCTCTGCGTGAGAATAAAGAGGAATTCTCACACCGGTTTGATGTTCCCGGTACTTACCCGGTTTTTCTGGTTATGACGGACCGTTGTAATTCGGATACTTCTGATGTCGTTCCTGTTCGGATATTGGGCGACCGCTCTCTTGCTTTTTCCATTAGTGAAGAACCTTATTGCAGCAATCAGGAAGTAACGATGAAAGTAAGGACTGATGTCAGAGAGCGTTTCACTGGTTTTGAATGGGATTTGGGAGATGGAGAGGTTCAGAAAGGGATGGATTCTGTGAGGAAAGTTTATAGACACAGAGGGACGTATCCTGTGACTTTAACGGCTAATGCCCTTTCGGAAGGGAATTGTCCTGTGACTGCTCCGGTGTTGATGTTGAAAGTGAATCAGACCCCTGATGCTTTTATTGAAATGCAAGGTGCTTCGGAAGGATGTCATCCGCATGTAATAGAACAATTTTCCCGGGGCGGAGAAGGAGATGAACAGATATTCTGGGATTTTCAGAATGCAGGGACATCCACAGACCCGGTAGTTCAACAAGTCCTTTTCGGCGAACCGGGCGTTTATCCGGTTTTGTTGCGATTGACTTCACCGGAAGGTTGTATAGATACTGCTTTCAAAGTGATTACGGTGATGGAAAGTCCGGAGCCTGCTTTTGAGGTTTCTGCGGGTCAGTTTTGTTCCTCGGATGGTAATTTGAGTATCGGTTTAAGGAATCAGACAAAGAGCCCTCAATTGTTTTCCTATGAGTGGTCTTATAATGACCGGACTCCGTTTTCCAGAATGGAAAATCCCGATAGCCTGAAATTGAACAATGAGTTTGGAGAGATTCGGATTGAGCTACTGGCTGTGCATCATGAAAATGGTTGCCGGACGAAGGCTGTCCGGCAAGTGGTATCGGGGCATCAGGTGCAACCTGATATCAGGGTGGATAGTGCCGTATGTTTGGGTGTTCCGGTGGATTTGCTGAATGTTTCTGTATATGGAGAGCAGGTCCGTTGGGAGTTGGGAGACGGAAGTGTATGGGAACAGGACACTTTTTCCTATGTTTATGATGAGCCTGGCATTTATAGATTGAAAGCTGTTGTGGCTAATGCTGCCGGGTGTGCTGATTCTTTGGAGAAAACAGTGAAGGTTTATCCCCTTCCTGTTGCGGATTTCTCGTATGAAGACGGGCAGTTTATTCCGGAAGAACTGGATGGACGTCTTGACTTGAGTACATTGCCGAATGTGAAGAACGGGAGCATTCGGTTTAAAAACCATTCTTTTGTAGATAGCTATGGTTTTTCAAATATGAAATTGGAATCCTTCTGGAGTTTTGGAGATGGGTCAGAAATAGCGGGTGTGGATGAGCCGGAACATTATTTTGATAATAATGGGCAATACGGAGTCCGTTTACTGGTTTGTACTCCTTATGGATGTTGTGATTCCGTGATAGACAGAGTGTCGGTGGATGCCGTAAAGGGATTGTTTATCCCCAATGCTTTTGCTCCGGGAGCGGGAGTGGTGGAAAATCCGGGTGTGGCCCTTTTCCAGCCTAAAGGAATCGGATTGCTATCTTATGAAATAAAGGTATACGACCAATCCGGGACTTGCGTCTGGAGTTCGGATAAGTTGTCGGAAGGACATCCGGCAGAAGCTTGGGATGGAACCTTTAAAGGGGAGCCTTTGCCGGGAAGATTATATACTTGGGAAGCAAATGCCATTTTTATTGACGGTTCGGTGTGGACCGGAGAGAACGGGCATAAGAAAGGATATGTCATTCTTATCCGGTAGCAGATAAAAGGCCCTGAAAAGTAATTTTAATGGGCCTCATACCAGTTTTCTCCGAATCCTGTGCTTACAGTCAAAGGAACGGAGAGTTTTACTACCTGTTCCATACAATTGGTGACTAAACTTTGAAGGAGATGTTGTTCAGATTTGTGACATTTGAAATTCAATTCGTCATGTACCTGAATGATCATTCGTGACAAAAGGCCTTCTTCCCGGATGCGTTTGTTGATGCAAATCATAGCCATTTTGATGATGTCTGCAGCGGAACCCTGAATGGGGGCATTGATGGCGTTGCGTTCGGCCATTCCCCGGATTACTGCATTCCGTGAGTTTATATCGCGGAGATAACGACGTCTCCCCATAATGGTTTCTACGTACTCTTTTTTCCGGGCTTTTTCGACGGATTCTTCCATGTATTTTTTTACGTCGGGATAGAGCTTGAAATAGCCGTCTATTAGTTCCTTGCCTTCTTTCCGGCTGATGTGGAGACGTTCGGCAAGTCCCCAGGCGGAAATGCCGTAAATAATACCAAAATTGGCCGTTTTCGCCCGGCGTCGCATTTCGCTGGTCACTTCTTCGAGAGGAACATGGTAAATTTTAGAAGCCGTAGCAGTATGGACATCTATTCCATGATTGAAGGCATTGATCAATTCCTTGTCCTGACTCAGGTGGGCCATTAGACGGAGTTCTACCTGTGAATAATCTGCAGAAAAGAATACATAATCTTTATCTCCGGTCACGAAAGCTTTTCGGATTTTACGTCCTTCTTCAGTACGGATGGGGATGTTCTGTAAATTGGGATTCAGACTACTCAGGCGTCCCGTAGCAGCTTCGGCCTGGTTGAAATGGGTATGGATTTTTCCTGTTCCCCGGTCTATAAAGGTGGGTAAAGTTTCTGTATAGGTAGACACCAGTTTCTTTAATCCTCTGTAATCTAATATTTTGGTGATTATGGGATGTTCCTCTTCCAATTTGGCCAATACTTGTTCCGAAGTACTGTATTGTCCTGATTTGGTTTTTTTATGGGTACTGTCGATTTTCAGTTTATCAAACAGGATTTCCCCCAATTGTTTCGGGGAACTGATATTAAATACCTGGCCGGCTAAATCATAAATTTCTTTTTCAATGACATAAATCTTTCCGTTAAGTTCCTGGGTAATGTTTTTCAGTTCGTCACAATCGATACTTACTCCTTCGTATTCCATATCTGCCAGTACAAATACCAGAGGCATTTCAATATTGTTGTAAAGGGTAAGTAAACCGGTCTGTTGAAGTTCATCACGCAGTTTTTCATACAATTGGAAAATGATATTGGTGTTTTCTGCAAAATCGTTTTCCTCCGGTAATTCTTCATCAAATTGCAGGCTCAATTGCTGTTCTTCCTTTACTTTGTTGCCCGCCAGTTTATAGTTCAGGTATTCCAGGGCAATTCGGTTGAGGTCGTGAGACATGTCCGGGTGTAATACATAATGGGCGATTTTAACATCAAAGATTGTGTTTCGTACGGCAATGCCGGCCCTTTTCAACCAGATTATGTTATTTTTTACATCTTCGGAAATCAACGTTTTGGAACTGTCTTCAAATACCGGTTTAAATTGGAGAAGTATTTCCAATGCTTTTTCCGGAAGTCCCGGAAGACAGATATAATTTACTTCATGAGGTTTGGTCCCGAAACAAAGACGGGAGGGCCAGGACTCATACAAGGAATCTGCCTGGAGTTCTGTATACAGAGCAAATAGGTCCGAGTCTTTCAATTCTTTGATAAGGGCTGGGATGTCCTGACTGCGGTCGGTATAAATTACCTTGATATCAGGCAATTCAGTAGCAATGTCTTCTTCGGATTCGGTGTTCAGAACTCTCCGGACCAAAGAAAATAATTCAAGTTCCTTGAAAATCGGTTCCAATACTTTCACATCCAAGGGCTTTTTTTCCAGGTTGTCCGGAACAATATCGGTGGGTACTTCTGTGCAAATGGTAACCAATGTGCGGGAAAGTTGAACTGTAGGCTGGCAGTCCAGCAAGTTTTGACGCTGTTTGCCTTTCAGTTCATCGATGTGGGTATAAATACCATCAATGTCGCCATATTTATAAACCAGTGAGGCTGCACTTTTCGGACCGATACCGGAGCATCCGGGCACATTGTCGGCAGTATCGCCCATTAAGCCTAATATATCAACCACCTGGTCCACCCGTTCTATACCAAAGTGATCCAGAACTTCTGCGATACCCCAGACTTCTGATTTATTTCCGGAGCGTCCCGGTTTATACATAAAGACTTTTTCACTGACTAACTGGGCGTAATCTTTATCAGGCGTGATCATATAAACGGTATAACCCTCTTTTTCAGCTTTTTTGGCCAGGGTGCCAATGAGGTCATCGGCTTCGTAGCCGGGGGCGTCAATGCACGAAATGCCTAATCCTTCAATGATATTTTTTATGTAAGGAACTGATTTCCTCAAGTCTTCAGGCATGGGCGGACGCTGGGCTTTATAGGGCGCGTACATTTCATGGCGGAAGGTTGGACCTGCCGGGTCGAAAACTACTGCAATGTGGGTGGGTTTTTCCAGTTCCAGCAGTTCAACCAGAAAATTACAAAAACCGAAAGTAGCAGAAGTATTGATACCTGTTGTGGTAATCCGGGGATTATTGATAAAAGCATAATACGAGCGGTATATGAGCGCATAAGCGTCCAGCAGAAATAAAGTTTTGGAATCAGGCATATTGTATTTTGTGATGTTTTAGTGGCAAATTTACAGGAAAACCGTGTAAAAAGCGAATGAATTCCAAAGAATAACATTATGCGGATATGAGGTAAAATATACCGGTAAATTTATAGGTGTGTGTTATTTTAAACATTTTGGGTGATTATTGAAAAAAAATCAATATTTCCCATAAAAAACGGCTTTTGATATTTGGAAGGGAATGTTTTGTTTGTATCTTTGAGGCCATAAAATTGAAAGAAATGAAATCATTTTGGAATGCATATTACTTTTATTTCTACTTTTTTAGCAGAAAGTAAAGGGCTTCCGTATGATGAATAAAAAAATATGATAAGTAAGCCCTGAAAATTTCAGGGCTTTTTTTTATGACGATATGATGGAGAAATATTTTCGATTTAGCAACTGGTTTTATTTTTATTTCTACTTTTATTTTAGAAGAAGTAGCCGGTGGCTGTATATTTTGTCCTGAATCTGTATGATAATATATATGAACCCCGGCTTGATGTCCGGGGTTTTTTTGAGAATAAAAACGAAAAAAAGATGACAAAAATTGCAATTCAAGGTGTACACGGATGTTTTCACGAGCAGGCTGCGCGTTTGTTTTACGGGAATCAGATTGAAGTTTGTGAATGCCTGAGTTTTGAGGATCTGTTTCTGAGTTTAGAGCAGCAAAAAGCGAACGGGGCGGTTATGGCTATTGAAAATACCGTAGCCGGAGGATTATTGCCGAATTATTCGTTACTTCATAAATACGGTTGTCCGATTAAAGGGGAGGTGTTCCTGCGTATTCAACAAAATTTGATGGCTTTGCCCGGACAACGGATAGAGGATATTCGGGAAGTACATTCCCATTATATGGCTATTGCCCAGACCCGGGAATTTTTTAAACAATATCCGCATATTCGTTTGGTGGAATCGGAAGATACGGCAAAAAGTGCGGCGGATATTGCAATCCGGGGATTGAAGCATACCGGAGCGATTGCTTCCGGATTGGCTGCAGAACTTTTTGGTTTGGAGGTTTTACAGGCCAGTATAGAAACCCATAAACAGAATTATACTCGTTTTCTGATTCTGGACGAACATATTGATGTACCTGAAAAGGACAGGGATAAGTCGTCTATTTGCTTTACTCTTCCACACAAAAAAGGAAGTTTGTCACAAGTGCTTTCAATCTTTACTTACTATGACCTGAATCTGACGAAAATACAGTCATTACCTATTCCCGGCCGGGAATGGCAGTATTTTTTCTATGTGGATCTGAAATTTGAAGATTACGGGCATTACCGGGAAGCCATAAATGCAGTAAAGCCTTTATTGGAAAACATTACCGTTATGGGAGAGTATAAAAGTTATTGTTGATAAAAATATAAATATTATGATTATTAAACCCGCCAACCGGACGAATTGTGTTAGTGAGTATTATTTCTCCAGGAAGTTGCAGGAGATTGAAGCCATGAACCGGCAGGGCATACCGGTGATTAATTTGGGTATCGGAGCTCCGGACCGTATGCCTCCCGAAGAAGCTATCCTTGCTTTGATTAAAGAGGCTCGGAATCCTGCGAATCATGCCTACCAGAGCTATAAAGGAATTGCTTCGCTGAGGGAGGGGTTTGCTGATTGGTATAAAAAGTATTATGATGTGGAGCTGAATCCGTTTACAGAAATTCAGCCGCTGGCGGGTTCTAAAGAAGGAATTCTGTTGTTGTCGCTGGCTTTTTTGAATAGAGGGGACAAAGTATTGGTTCCCAATCCGGGTTATCCGACTTATTCTTCTGCTTCCTTGCTGGCTGAAGCAGAAATTATTCCTTACGATTTAAAAGAGGAAAACGGTTGGTTTCCCGATTTCGGGCAATTGGAAGCGATGGATTTATCCGGTGTTAAAATGATGTGGACGAATTATCCCAATATGCCTACAGGTGCCAGAGCTGACAGGCAATTGTATGAACGTTTGGTTGCATTCGGATTAAAACATGGTATTTTGATTTGTAATGATAATCCTTATAGTTTTATTTTGAATGAAGAACAATTGAGCATTCTCAGTGTTCCCGGGGCGAAGGAGTGTTGTGTGGAGTTGAACTCTTTGAGTAAAGCCCATAATATGTCGGGATGGCGTATCGGAATGATAGCCGGGGAGGCTGATATAATAGCCAATGTCCTGAAAGTAAAGAGTAATATGGATTCGGGTATGTTTAAACCTTTGCAATTGGCTGCTACCGTTGCATTATCCCAGGGGAAGGATTGGTACTTCCAATTGAATGCCGAATACCGCAAGAGGCAGAGACTGGCCGGAGAGATTTTTGATTTATTGGAAGTGAAATATGATAAAAACAGCGGAGGTATGTTTCTATGGGGAAGAGTTAGTGATTGCTGGAAAAACGGGGAAGAGTTATCGGATTATATTTTGCAGGAAGCCAGGGTATTCATCACTCCCGGATTTATTTTTGGAAGCAATGGGGAACATTATATCAGAATTTCCTTGTGTGCGACACAAGAAGTTTTATCGGAAGCTTTAAACCGGATTCGGAAAGCTTTGCGGTTATCTCCTTTTAAACACGGGTCATTTTGTTAGTATGCTGAAATTAAATAGGGAAGATATGCAAGTAGGAATTATAGGAATAGGTCTGATTGGCGGTTCTATGGCTGTGGATTTGAAAAAAAGGGGATTTGCCGACCGGGTAGTCGGTGTGGAACAGGATGCTTTGCATGCGGCGGCGGCACAGGAACTGGGATTGGTGGATGAAATTGTGGATTATGAAACATGTGTTGCCACCAGTGATATTATTGTGGTTGCTGTACCGGTAAGTGCTGCAATCCGGATTATTCCCGATATTTTGGATAAGGTGGACCGTCAGGTGGTAACCGATGTTTGTTCCACAAAAGAAAAAATTAACGATCTGGTCCGGTACCATCCGAACCGGAAAAATTTTGTAGCAGCCCATCCTATGGCGGGAACTGAATATTCAGGTCCCTGGGCTGCTTTGCCCGGTTTATTCGATGGCCGGGCGGGAATTATCTGTAATGCGGAAGATTCGGATATCCGGGCAGTGGAATTGATAAAGCAGATGTATGATTGTTTGAATATGCGGATCATTTTTATGCGTGCGGCCCATCATGATGTACATACGGCTTATGTTTCTCATATTTCTCATATTACTTCTTTTGCGTTGGCGTTAACAGTTTTGGAGAAGGAGAAAAATGAAAAGAATATTTTTGACCTGGCTTCCGGGGGATTTTCTTCCACGGTGCGTTTGGCTAAGAGTAATGCTGATATGTGGGCTCCTATTTTTTCTCAGAATAAAGAGAATGTATTAACGGTTCTGGATACTTATATGGAGAAATTGCAAGAGTTTAAGCACCATATTGAAGAGTATGATGAGGAGGGGATAAAAAAATTGATTCATAAGGCGAATAAGATAAAGAGAATTATCCGGTAGAAATAAAACACATAAAACGATAAAAAGTATGACAGCTACAAAATTAGATTTAATCCAGACGGAAAAATGGGGACTGTTTTCTGATATGAGAAAGCCGGTTATTATTGCCGGGCCATGCAGTGCGGAAAGTGAACAGCAAATTTTTGAAACCGCGAAAGCTTTGAAGAATGCCGGAGTGGAAGTGTTACGTGCGGGAATATGGAAACCGCGTACCCGTCCTAATTGTTTTGAAGGTGTCGGTTCGGAAGGTTTGTCATGGATGCAGCGGGTTCAACGGGAGTTGGGAATGAAAATTTCTACTGAAGTTGCGAATGTAAAACATGTTTACGAAGCTTTAAAGGCCGGAATGGATATGTTGTGGATTGGTGCCCGGACGACTGCCAATCCTTTTGCGATGCAAGAAATTGCTGATGCTTTAAAGGGTACAGATATTCCGGTACTGGTAAAAAATCCTGTGAATCCGGATGTGGAATTGTGGATTGGAGCGCTGGAACGTTTAAATATGGCGGGTTTGAAAAAAATGGGTGTGATACACCGGGGATTTTCTACTTATGGGAAAACGAAGTACAGGAATGTACCGCAATGGCAGCTGCCGATTGAGATTAAGAGACGTTTTCCCGAAATGTTAATGATTTGCGATCCGAGTCATATCTCCGGTAAGCGGGAATATATACAGGAGATTTCCCAACAGGCTATGGATTTGGGGTTTGACGGTTTGATTGTGGAGTCTCATATTTGCCCGGAAATTGCTTTGAGTGATGCTGCACAACAAGTTACTCCGATGGCTTTGTCCGAAATATTGGATAAGTTGGTGATTCGGGATATTGATTCGGAAAATGTGGAATATAAAGAAAATATTGATGAATTGCGGGCCAGGATAGATGTGCTTGATAATGATTTGCTGGAGTTATTGGCAAGCCGGATGAGGGTGTCTGATGAAATCGGAAAATACAAGAAGCAAAATAATATTACGATATTACAGCCGGGGCGTTGGGACACCATCTTGGGTAAAGTGTTTGAGAAGGGAAATCAAAAAGGTTTGGATAATGAGTTTCTGGAAAAGATATTCAAGGCTATTCATCAGGCTTCTATTGACCGTCAGACCAAAATTATGAATGAATAATCAAAAGGAGTGTCGCAAGACACTCCTTTATTTTTCAGAAAGAGAGGCCAAGCCCTACAGTATAAGCATGTAATTTGGGGGTGTCGCCGGATTTGAACATATTGGTCAGTGTATAGCTGCCCCATACGTTCACATGGTGGTAACCTATTCTTGCGATAGCATCTGCTTTGAAGGGTATCATGTTGAAGTTTCCTTTCTCTTTCTTTTTATGTTTTTCTCCTTCTTCGTCTTTATAAACAATTTTTGTTTTGGAATGCATCCGGAAACCTCCCATAAAGCCTGCGGAAACATACATACGTTTTTTATTTCTGGCGGGGAATTGAACTTCCATTAAAAGCGGGATAGTTAGGTAAAGTGTTTTGAAACAACTGCGACGGACAGATCCGATATTGTTGTCGTGTTCGGTCGGATGATACATGATTAAATCTCCATCTTGTTTCGTGATGGAAATATCATCTTTATTAAACCGAAGTCTCTGATATTCCAACCCTAAACCGGTCAATAACCCTAAGTTGTCACGACAGGAAAGATTAATGTCATATTTGAACAGATTAAATTGCATTGCAAATGAACGACACCAATCCAATTCTAAATCTTCCCAAGGAGAAGGAATATGAGTAAAATTTACAAATCCATACTGGAATCCGCTCCAATGTCCTTTGAAAGATGAATAATATCTATTGGGAGAAGCTTTTTTTCCAAGCATAAAAAGTTCTGATGCCGTAAGTTCTTTTTTATCCTGATTTTCTTTTTGATAGATGGAAGTGTCTTGAGGTGTTGTTTTCTGATGCCGGAGAATAATTGTTGCGGATTCGTTGTGCCTTAAAGTATCTTTAGTCACATCGTTGTTTTGTGCAGATAGCGATAAACTGAACAGAATACAGAGAAGTATTAAATCTGATTTCATGATTTTATTGTTTTGGTTGATTTTAGAATTGAATCATAACGAAAAGCTGAAGCTTTATTTTACTCTTTATCAGAAGAAGGGAAAGAGATGGAATTGAAAAAAATATCTTTCTCTGCTTCGATAATATCCCGATGGCGGGAACGGCCGCCTATCGAGATTTGAAAAATATATTTATTCTTGAAGATAAATCTTTTAAAGTATGTCATTTCATGATTTTCTTTTATAATAGTATATTCAATTTCTTTAATAAATATGCTATCGGAGGGTATGTTTGTTTCATTTTTTAATTTAGCAGTTTCCCGAAGCAAACTTCCTTTCTTGAATTCTTCATATAGCGGCGGGATATTTTCCGGAGTAATAGAAATACCTGTGACGGAGATGTCGGAACAGACAACGCCCAGAACACAGGTTAAATCTTTGGTTTGATAAATGGTTGAAGGTATGTTGTTGATTAATTTCTCCAGTTTTTGCGGATGATTGGGGAAAAGAAAAGAGATTTGGTCTGTGGTGATGCGTTCCCATGGGATTGAACCGGGAAAGAAAGCGGTTAAGAGGAAGAGCAGTCGGAGTAATGGCATCATGAGATATTGAATTATTTGTGATTGATAGGGCTTTCTGTTATTTTTGTGGTAAATTTATAAGAATTTTAGAATATCTGTAGAGTATAAAATATAAATAGTATAAATACTTCTCTGATAATCTGAGTTTAGTGTGTAGAAGTAATTTGTATTTGGATGAAAGTTGCCGGAAAGGAAATGGGCGAACGTCCTTTGATATTAGCTCCGATGGAGGATGTTACGAATCCGCCGTTCAGAAAATTCTGTAAAAAATATGGAGCTGATTGGTTGTATTCGGAGTTTGTTTCTGCGGATGCTTTGGTACGTTCTGTCAATAAATCGTTAAAGAAGCTGACTATAGACGAATGTGAGCGTCCTGTGACCATCCAGATTTATGGACGCTATGTAGATTCAATGGTGGAAGCGGCCCGGATTGTGGAGCAAGTGCAGCCGGATTTTATAGATATTAATTTTGGTTGTCCTGTGAAGAGGGTTGCCCAGAAAGGAGCAGGAGCCGGATTGTTGCGGGATGTTCCTTTAATGGTTGAGATGGCAAAAGAAATTGTCCGTGCTGTCCGGATTCCGGTGACGGCCAAAACTCGTTTGGGGTGGGATAGCGAACATATTCTTATTGAAGATATTGCAGAACGTTTACAGGATGTGGGTATTCAGGCTTTGGCTATTCATGGCCGAACAAGGGCTCAGATGTATACGGGTGAGGCTGACTGGGAGCCTATAGCCCGTGTAAAAAATAATCCGAGGATCCGGATTCCGATTCTCGGTAACGGAGATATTACTTCTCCGCAGAAGGCAAAGGAGGCTTTTGATAAATACGGAGTGGATGGGGTGATGATCGGAAGGGCTACCATCGGTCGTCCCTGGATTTTTCAACAAATAAAGCATTATTTTGCTACGGGAGAGATATTGCCGGACTTATCTGTTGCAGAGCAGATTGAAGTGATTAAAGAACAGATTTTGCTTTCGGTGGATTGGATTGATGAGGTTCGTGGATTATTGCATATGCGGCGCCATATGGCTGCTATGTTTAAAGGATTACCTCATTTCCGGGAACTGAGAATCCGAATGTTGCAAGCTCCTTCTGTTGAGGAGTTATGGAAGGTTTTCGATGAAATCCGGGAGCGTTATGCAGAGATTTGAACATAAAAAATCTCCTTTAAACAGTCTTGTTAAAGGAGATTTTTATTTGTGATGTTTCTATGCCATTATAATGTTGCAATAGCTTTTTCCATACGACGAATGGTTTCTTCTTTGCCTATAATTTCAATGACATCAAACATATGCGGTCCTTTGGCAGCTCCTACAATCGCTACCCGGAAAGGATTCATGACTTTTCCGAAGCCCAGTTGTTTTTCCGTAATCCAGGCGGAAATCACTTTTTCCGTATTTTGGAATGAATAGTCATTAATGGATTTTAAGAGTTCCAGTAATTCTTTCATTAAAACAGGAGCATCGTCTTTCCAATATTTTTTACAGTCTTTTTCATTGTATTCCGTAGGAGCAACAAAGAAAAACCGGCAGTCTTCGTATAGGTCTTTCACAAAATTATACCGTTCTTTCATCAGTCCGCAGATTCTTTCTACTTTGGAACGATTGAATTCCAATTGCTCGGCAGTCAGCGTTTCGCCGACTAAAGTTGCTAATTCTGCATCTGATTTAGCTACCAGGTATTTGTGGTTAAACCATTTGGTTTTTTCCGGGTCAAATTTGGCTCCCGATTTCTTTACTCTGTCTAATGTAAACAGTTCACAGAGTTCTTGCATACTGAAAATTTCCTGTTCAGTCCCCGGATTCCAGCCTAAAAGAGCTAACATATTGATAAAAGCTTCCGGAAAATAACCGTCTTCTTTATATCCGTGCCATTTTTCTCCAGTGGCGGGATCTGTAAATTCCATGGGGAATACCGGGAACCCCATTTTATTGCCGTCGCGCTTACTCAACTTGCCATTACCGACAGGTTTAAGGATTAGGGGAAGGTGGGCAAATACGGGCATTGTATCTTCCCAGCCGAAAGCTTTGTAAAGTAATACATGTAAAGGCAAGGAAGGAAGCCACTCCTCTCCGCGGATAACGTGAGTGATTTTCATTAAATGGTCGTCGACAATATTCGCCAGATGATAAGTGGGCATACCATCGGATTTGTAAAGCACTTTGTCATCCAATAAGGAACTGTTGAAATGAACTTCTCCCCGGATGACATCATGCAGACAGAGTTCTTCATTTTCCGGCATTTTAAAACGAATGACGTAAGAAGTTCCGTTATTCAGTAGTTTTTCTACTTCTTCGGGAGATAGGTTTAAAGAATTTTTGAGTTTTTTCCTACTCCGGGCATTGTAAATAAATGTTTCTCCTTGCTCTTCGCATGCTTTGCGCAAGGCATCCAATTCTTCGGCTGTATCAAAAGAATAGTAAGCATTTCCGGAAGCTATCAGTTGTTCTGCATAGGCTTTATAAATTGCTTTACGTTCACTTTGACGATAAGGGCCATATTCTCCGCCGGCTCCGACTCCTTCATCCACTTTTAGACCACACCATTTTAAAGATTCTATGATATATTCTTCTGCTCCCGGCACATATCTGGTTTGGTCGGTATCTTCAATTCTTAAAAGAAAATCTCCCCCGTAATGGCGGGCAAATAAGTAATTAAACAGGGCTGTCCGGACTCCTCCGAGGTGAAGTGCCCCTGTCGGACTGGGAGCAAATCTTACTCTGACTTTTCTTTCCATTGCTTTATTTATTTTCTTCTGATGATTGATTTAAAATATCGTGGAATAATGTTTTGACGTACTCTATTCCTTTTTTTATGGCTGTGTCTTTAGAAGTGATATTACTGAGGATGGGTTCTGCATGGTTTAAGGGATTTGTAGGAGTATCTGTGAGCAGATATACTGTATATTTCCCGTTTTTACCATTTTTGGTTTTACTGACTAAGCCCAGCCATATATCGATGGCTTGGTTGTCTACATAAATTGTACGTTTGACCTTATACATCAGCGGTTATTTTTATCCTTGTTCTGGAAGTTTAAAAGTGTAATAATTCCAATAAGGCACGCCATTGCAGCTATGTTGAGATATACGGATGTCCTGTCACCGGGAGCGTATAAGGAAAAAGCACTTGAAATCATAATCAGGAATGCCGTCAGTATAATAAGTAGCCGGATAATTTTCATAGAATGTAGTTTTATCATTTTTAATTTTCTGTATATAGGGATTTTTTACGGCGAACGGTGTGTCTGTTCATTTTTTAACAGTTCGTTCGCTCTGATGTATGCAAGGATTATAAATTTAATTTATTTTTTACAGGATTTGCATAAATTTCTAAGAATATATTATTCAAAAGGGATATATTGCCTTCCAATTTATCCATTTTAGTAGTCATTACCTGAATAAATTTTTGTTTTTCCTCAGGAGTGTAATATTGGACAAACTTATTTCCTGAATGCAAAAGGTCGTAAGCAATATAATTGTTAGGCCATAATTTGAAATTCTTATATATTTTTGAGTCAATCAGGTCTGCTAATGCTTGAATTCTTTCTCCGTTGCTGGAAAGAGGGGATATTTGTGCCCACTCTTCTTCGGTGATATGGTCCATGTGGAAATGCACACGTCCTTTATAATCACTGAGGCCTGTAAGCATACTGTTCATGTCAGCTTCCGGAGTTTTGATGTATTCTCCGACGGTTTTGGTATATAATTCCGAAGTTTTTAAAGCATCGCAAGGTTCCCATTCATAAGAAATGGAAAGAGGCATAATATGCAGTTCTTTAAAATTATCTACAAAATTGGCAGGACCGCTCATTTTCAACATTTTCAGAAGGCTCTGCTGGGTGCGGTCATTTCCGTCTTTGGTTCTCCCTTCACGCTGGGCTATCCATACAGAGTCTTCATTTTCATGTATGACTTCCCGGATATATCGGGAACGGATTGCTGAACTGGTGAGCATTTCCCTCACCGTTATATCTCGTTCAATGACAAAACAGGAATTTAGTTTGACTAAGTCGGTGACCCATTCGTTAATCAGTAGATTACTACCGATAGCTGCCCGGGTATATTTGTTGGAGTGTTGCCGCAACAATACGTTAAGGATGGCAGAATCCAGGATAATATCCCGATGATTGGACATGAAAAGATAGGAGGTATCGGGACGCACCAGATCCATGCCTTCTACCGTAACCCCATCTGTCGTGCTTGCCATCAGCAATTGGATTGCCGGACCGAAAAATTGTTGCTGAAATTCATTTCTTGTCCGGATGCTTTTTAAAGAATCAATGATTGTGCCTTTCTCCAGTCTTGTCAATTGAGAAAACAGAGTTAAAAATTCTGCGGATTGGCAGAGCCGATCCCTGGCTGCTTCCATTTCTTTGCCACAATATGGTCTGATATGATCAAATTCAGAATCCGATGTCATGATTTTGTTTTTTTATTGCTGTTATTGCGGGCACACTTCCCTATTTTGCCACAAAGATAAAACTATAAAGCTAAAAGCTGAAAGCTAATGGCTAAAACTTCCGTTAAATGTAGTTTAACTTGTTCTGTATGTTTGTTTTAATGGGAATGATTTTCGTTTATTCTGCCTGGATATTCTTTTAAGGCTATTGCTAATATTTTCATTGCTTTCTTTAGTTCACTGATTTTAAGGACATAGGCTATGCGTACTTCGTTTTTACCCAGACCGGGGGAATGGTAAAATCCGCTTGCCGGTGCCAACATAACGGTTTCTCCTTCGTAACTGAATTCTTCCAGAAGCCATCGGGAAAATTTTTCTGCATCATCTACCGGTAGCCGGACAATAGAATAGAAAGCTCCTTTGGGCATAGGACAAACGACACCAGGCATTTCATTTAAGGTTTCAACCATGTAATTCCTTCTCTGAATGTATTCCTGGTATACACTGGTGAAATATTCTTCTGATGTGTCGAGGGAAGCTTCTGCGGCAATCTGGCCGAGTGCTGGCGGACAAAGACGAGCCATGCCGAATTTTAGTGCTGCTTCTAAAACAGCTTTGTTGCGGGTGATGATTGCTCCGATACGGATTCCGCATTCGCTGTATCTTTTGGACATAGAGTCAAAAAGGATGGTGTTTTGTTCTATGCCGGCCAGATTCATAACAGAATAGTGTTTCAGACCATCATAACAATATCGTCTGTACACCTCATCCGAATAGAGATACAAGTCGTATTTTTTTACAATATTCGCCAAGTCCTCCAACTCTTTTTGAGAATAAAGGTAACCGGTAGGATTATTGGGATTGATAATTACAATCCCTTTGGTTCGTGGAGTGATTTGTTTTTCAAATTCGCTGATGGGAGGAAGGGCGAAGTTGTTTTCTATTTTTGCCGTTACACTTTTAATTTTGACTCCGACCATTGTGGCAAAAGCAGTGTAATTGGCATAATAAGGTTCAGGAATGATGAGTTCGTCTCCTTCATTTAAAGTACTTAAAAATGCAAAAAGAATGGCTTCCGAACCTCCGGTAGTAATCAGGATATCTTCTGTGGTAACGGGGATATTCAGTTTCTGATAGTAATGGGCCAGTTTTTGCCGCAGGGAAAGGTTACCTGCAGAGGGAGTATATTCAATTACGGATAAACGGGTTCGGCGTACAACCTCAAGAGCGAGGTGAGGAGTCCGAATATCCGGTTGGCCGATGTTTAAATGATATACTTTTATCCCTTTTAGTTTTGCCTGATCGGCATACGGAACCAGTTTCCGGATAGGAGAAGCAGGAATGTGTTTGCCTTTTTCTGAAATTTGTAACATAAAATAAAATTGAAGGTTCAGTATATAAATGTCCCTCAAGGTACAAATTTTTTATAAACCGGCAAGCGTTTTCAGTTTTTCGGGATTTAATAATTTTATTTGGCGTCCTTTGGATTCAACCATGTTCTCAGTCTTCAATTCTGACAGGAGACGGATCACTGTTTCGGTTGCTGTACCGATAAAATTACTCAGTTCTTCACGTGTAATGTTGATTTTCAGTGTCTTATCTTTTTCGATACCGAAATCTTCTGCCAAAAGTAAGAGGATTTCAGCTAACCGTTCTTTTACGGATTTTTGAGCAATGTCACGTATATAGCGATTGGAATCACCCAGTTCTTTACAGGCTATCTGAATCATGTCATGAGCAAAATTGGAACTGTTTTTTATCAGATGCATCAGAAGTGTGTCCGGGATGTGGTAAAGTATGCTGTCCGTGTGTGTTTTGGCTGAAGTACAAGCGGGTTCATGCCGGATAATCGAACGGTAACCAAAAATATCTCCCTCCTGGTCGAATTTGATGATTTGTTCTTTACCTTCATGACCGGTCTGATAAATTTTGATGATTCCGCTGTAAACGAAATAACAACCCTTTGTCCGGGTTCCTTCTTCATAAAGAAGACTTCCTTTTGGGTAATAACAAATATTTCGGAGACTCAGCAGGCTTTTTAATTCCTCGGAAGAAAGGCTGGTGAAAGTATGTTTCAGTTTTTGGCAACACAAATCAATATCGGGTAATGTGCCTGTGCTCATTTAATGCTCTGTTTGTTGAAATTGGGTTTCTGTTACGGACATTTCATGGATGGCATTTAGGATGCCTTTTTGGTCAAATCCACATTCTGCATAAAGTTGTTCCTGGGTACCGTGTTCGATAAAACTATCGGGTATGCCTAATCTTTTAACCTGGGCCTGATAATGATGGTCGGCCATAAATTCAAGTACGGCACTGCCTAATCCTCCTTGGATGCATCCGTCTTCGAGAGTGATAATGCGGGAAAATTTATGAAATACGTCATGCAATAAGTTGATGTCAATGGGTTTTAAAAACCTCATGTCATAGAGGGCGACGTCTTGAGTTTGCATATTCTCTACAACACTCTTCGCTACATTGCCTATCGCACCGATAGACAAAATAGCTATTTTGTTGCCTTCTATCAGACACCGGCCTTTTCCTATTTCCATTTTCCGAAAAGGAGTGTGCCAATCTGTAAGGTACCCACGACCTCTGGGATAACGAATAGAAAAAGGTCCCTGATTCGGCAATTGAGCTGTGTACATCATGTTTCTTAACTCCTCTTCGTTCAGAGGAGCTGCTATGGTCATATTCGGAATGCACCGGAAATAAGCCAGGTCATAGGCTCCGTGGTGGGTGGCTCCGTCCGAACCGACAAAACCCGCCCTGTCCAGACAAAGGATGACATTCAGATTTTGTAAGGCAACATCATGGATTACCTGATCATAGGCCCTTTGCATGAACGAAGAGTAGATGTTGCAAAACGGGACAAAGCCTTTGGCAGCCAACCCTGCGGAGAAGGTGACTGCATGCTGTTCAGCAATTCCTACATCAAAACAACGTTCTGGCATTTCATGCATCATGATGTTTAAGGAGCATCCCGTAGGCATCGCAGGGGTAATCCCAATTATCTTTTTATTACTCTTCGCCAGCTCCAGTATTGTATTTCCAAAAACATCCTGAAATTTTGCCGGCAGGTTTGTATTTACCTCTTTAATCCGCTCTCCCGTCACTTTATTAAATTTCCCCGGAGCATGCCAAAGAGTTTGATGGGTTTCAGCTTCCTTGAAACCTTTACCTTTGACGGTAATGCAATGAAGGATTTTGGGACCGTTGATTGCTTTTAAATCCCGGAGTACTTTTATCAGGTGGTTTATATCATGTCCGTCAACGGGGCCGAAATAACGCATCCCCATGGCCTCAAACAAGTTGCTGCGTTTGAGTAATATGGCTTTAATACTGTTATCTATGTTTTGGATAAAATTTCTCATGCGGGGACTGATCCGGTTTAATTTTCCCAGAACATTCCAGACGTCCTCTTTGATTTTATTGTAGGTTTTTGAAGTACTGATGTCAAGCAGATATTCATTTAAACCGCCTACATTCGGGTCTATCGCCATGTTATTATCATTGAGAATGATGAGGAGATTTGAGTCATATACCCCCGCATTATTCAACGCTTCAAAAGCCATTCCTCCGGTCATGGCCCCATCTCCGATAACAGCAATGGTTTGACGATGAGTTTCTCCCTGTATTTTAGCGGCGACCGCCATTCCCAGGGCTGCAGAAATAGAGGTGGAAGAATGTCCGGTTCCGAAAGAATCGTATTCACTTTCTGCTATTTTCGGAAAACCGCTGATTCCTCCATACTGCCGTTTGTTTTTAAATTGTTCTTTCCGGCCGGTAAGGATTTTATGGGCGTAAGACTGATGACCCACATCCCAGATTAAATTGTCATAAGGAGTATTAAAAACATAGTGAAGGGCTACAGTCAGTTCAACTACCCCTAAACTGGAACCTAAATGACCGGGATTCTCTGCACAATCATCAATTATTTTGCGCCGGACTTCTTCACATAGTTGTATTAGAGAATCTTCCGGTACTTTTTTTAAATCAGTCGGGATGTTGATAGAATCAAGAATACCCATAAATTTGTTTTTTTAGTGCTTCAAGTCAGCCAAGTTAAGACAGGGAAAGATTCTTTAGTAAACAACGGTTCCTATTTTTTCGCCTTTTATTATTTTTTTCAGATTACCTTCCACATCCATGTTGAAAACAACAATCGGAAGATGGTTCTCCTTACACATGGTTGTGGCTGTTAAATCCATGACTTTTAAACCTTTCTGATAAATTTCATCATAAGTAATTTCATCGAATTTAGTTGCGGCCGGGTCTTTTTCCGGGTCGGCAGTATAAATACCGTCTACACGCGTACCTTTGAACATAGCGTCGGCTTCAATTTCTATAGCTCTCAAGCTGCTGCCCGTATCTGTGGTAAAGAAAGGATTACCGGTTCCCGCACTGAATATGGTAACGTATCCGTTTTCCAGGTATTCCACTGCTTTGGCTTTCGAATAAAATTCACCTATGGGTTCCATTCGGATTGCAGTCAGTACTTTATTTTTACAATTTTCATTATCTAAGGCCGAACTAAGGGCCAAACTATTGATGACTGTGGCTAACATTCCCATGCTATCACCTTTAACCCGGTCAAATCCTTTGGTAGTTCCGCTGAGTCCCCGGAAGATATTTCCTCCGCCAATGACGATGCCCACTTGTATTCCTGTTTCGGTGACTTCTTTGATCTGACGTGCATAGCTTTCTACCCGGGAGGCATCTATTCCGTATTTTTGATCTCCCATTAAGGATTCTCCACTGAGTTTCAGTAATATTCGATTGTATTTCATAAGTTTATTCATTATATTTAATCAAAATGAAAAATATTTCAGTTATGAAAAAGTAGAACAAAGCTAATTAATTTTACCCAATTTTGAGATGAAGTATTTGAAAATATTTCAAAACCCTTGTTCTGATTTTTTATGCTGGAAATGAATGTGCGAATGGTTTTGGTTTATTTTATAAAATTAACCCTAAGCTTTCGGGTATATTGCTGTTACTTCTTTTGTTCTGTTTACAGTACAGAATACTTTTGATAGGTACAAATTAGTGGGATGAATTCAACTGGAATAAGGTTTGGAATATGTTTGTTCAAAGGAGATCAGACTGTGATTAAGGGATGATACGGGTGACAAGGCTGTAAAACGGGAAAAGGCTGAAAGTTTTGAATCTCAAGAATAAAGTTTCTGATAATCAAGGAGGAAAATGTAAAGTGCGTTGTCAGGTTGTGGATTTAGATAGGGTACAACTACTAATCAGCAAAAAATTGTGATTAAAATACGATTATAATAGACACGGATTTTTTTAATGTATAAATTCTCTATATAAGCATATTAGGAAATACATAAGGATCAATTTTTAGGAAAGTTATTTTAGAATTGGATATGGAAAAAGAAAATTTGAATCTGAAAAGCTTAATAGTTAAATAATAGGCGAATATATTATCTATTTTATCTTTTCAGATATTCTTTATTAAAATATAAAACGGATAAAAAAGAAAAATTGAGCTAAAAATCAGAGATATGTATTATCTAATTTTTTTATAGACTTTAAATATGATAATATAGTAATCTTCAATATATTAATTTTTCAACTATTTAGCAATCTACTCCATTTTTATTCCGTATTTATTGGGGCTTTATTATGAACAAAAACAATAATATTTTGTTCATATTTTAGAGAAGTTATTTTTTTAATTAAGATAGTAATTTTACTTTTAGGAAAAGTATTTTTATTTTTTTAGATAAAAATGAATAGAAATTTTAATTTTTTATTTATCTTTTATAGGGCATAGTTACTCTTTTTATCTTATTTTTCTGAATCTGTTATATAAATTTAATTCATAAATAGAAAGTTAAAAAATGAGAATAATGAGCAGAATTATAATGGCATGGGTATTCGTAAAATGTAAAAATAGTATTATACATAACAGATAACAGAAATACCCCGTTCTTTGGGTGAGGAGAACTAAGAGATGAAAATGAAGTAGAAATTTGGCGGTATAAAACTTTAAATAAGAAGGAAGAAGAAAAGACAGGGAAAATAGAGTAGTAGACGGGATGGAGTGATTTATTGGTGAAAGCGACAAAAAAATAGAGGAGAGAAAGTCTCTCCTCTATTTTTTCATGAATTGTGAAGGGGATTAATCATTCAGAGTAAAGCGAATGAATCCAGTCACTGTTAGGTCTTTGTCGACACCGGCTAAATAAGCTTTTACGGTTTGTTTTCCGTCTTTTACAAAAGCTTGATTCAATAGGGTAGATTCCTGATAGAATTTATTCAAACGGCCTTCAGCAATTTTATCAAGCATATTTTCTGGTTTTCCTTCTTCACGTGCTTTTTCACGACCGATTTCCAGTTCATGAGCAATAACATCTTGAGGAACGTCGTTTTTGTCAACAGCAATAGGAGCCATTGCTGCTGCCTGCATCGCAACGTCTTTTTTTGCTTGAACATCGGCTTCTTTGTTGAATCCGACTACTGTTGCCAGTTTATTACCCGGGTGAATATAGGCAATGGTTGCTTCGGCTTCTACTTTGCCGTAATAAGCCAGTTCCAGTTTTTCACCGATTACACCGGTTTGTTCTGCAATTTGATCGGCAATTGAACGGCCGTCAATTTGTATAGCCATCAACTCTTCTTTAGTTGCAGGCATATTAGCAAAAGCGGCATCCAGGATTTGGCGGGTAAAGTTGATGAAGTTTTCATTCTTAGCTACGAAATCGGTTTCGCAGTTCAGACTTACCATTACTCCTTTTTTACCTTCTGCATGAGCCAGTACGCAACCTTCTTTTGCTTCCCGGTCAGCACGTTTGCTGGCTACGATAAGGCCACGTTTGCGGATGATGTCAACAGCTTTATCGAAATCGCCTTCAGCTTCCTGAAGGGCCTTTTTACAGTCCATCATTCCTGCATTAGTTGCGTGGCGCAACTTCATTACATCGGCTGCTTTTATTTCCATTTTAATTTTGATTTAGGATTTAAATTTACAATTCCGGATTTACAATAACCCGGAACTGTAAATCTGAAATCAGTTTATTCTTCAGTTGCTTCTTCAACTTCGTCTTCTGCTACTTTTTCAGCTTTGGAGGTTACCGTTTTTTTATCGGTTCCTTCTTTGTCTTTTTCAGCTTTACGTTCAGAAAGGCCTTCTTTAATAGCTTCAGCAACTTTATCCATCACCAGACTGATTGAAGTAGAGGCATCATCGTTACACGGAATAACAAAGTCAATACCATTCGGATCTGAATTGGTATCTACCATGGCAAATACCGGAATTCCCAAAGTCCGGGCTTCTTTTACGGCAATGTATTCTTTCATAACGTCAACAACAAAGAGAGCTGCCGGCAGACGTGTCAGGTCGGCAATACTTCCTAAGTTCTTGTCCAGTTTTGCACGCTGACGCGCAATTTGAAGTTTTTCTCGTTTTGAAAGATGGTCAAATGTTCCGTCTTTCTCCATCTTGTCGATGGTGGTCATTTTTTTCACTGCCTTACGGATTGTCGGGAAATTAGTCAGCATACCGCCCGGCCATCTTTCTGTAACATAAGGCATGTTAATATTGGAAATTTTTTCAGCAACAATGTCCTTAGCCTGTTTTTTTGTTGCAACAAACAGAATTTTACGACCTGATTTGGCAATTTGCTTCAGTGCAGCAGTTGCTTTGTCCAGCATAATGGCTGTTTTGTTCAGGTCTATGATGTGGATATCATTACGCTCCATAAAAATGTACGGAGCCATTTTAGGATTCCATTTACGGGTCAGGTGTCCGAAATGACAACCTGCATTTAATAATTCGTCGAAATTTGTATTTGACATTTTGATGTTTTTAAAAAGTTTACATTCTTCATTTAAGCAATTGCCAGGTAGTCCCACTGAAGGAGTCCCGCCAATTTAGATACTAAACTGAAATTAACGTTTAGAGAACTGGAATCTCTTACGTGCTTTGGGCTGACCTGGTTTCTTACGTTCCACTTCGCGGGGATCACGTGTTACGAAACCTGCTGCTCTTAATTTAGCTTTGTCTTCTGCATTGATTTCAACCAATGCTCTTGCGATACCCAGACGCAGAGCTTCTGCCTGGCCTTTGAAACCGCCACCGTCCAGATTTACCTTGATGTCATACTGACCGGTAACTCCCAACAGTTCGAGAGGTTGTTTTACAATGTACTGCAGAGTGGGTAAAGTGAAATATTCTTCCAACGGACGTTTGTTGATAGTGATATTTCCTTTTCCTTCACTTACGTAAACGCGAGCGACTGCTGCTTTTCTTCTACCGATTGCGTTAATTACTTCCATGATCTGTTAGTTTAAAGAATTTAAATCAATTACTTTAGGCTGTTGAGCTTCATGTTTGTGTGCAGCACCTGCATACAAATGAAGATTTTTCAGCACAGCTCTTCCCAGACGATTTTTTGGAAGCATACCACGAACGGCATGTTCGATTACTCTTTCCGGATGTACCTTTAATACGGCTGCCGGAGAAGTGTGACGCTGTCCTCCCGGATATCCGGTGTGACGGGTATACACTTTGTCGGTTAACTTATTTCCGGTTAACACTACTTTCTCTGCGTTGATGATGATCACATTATCACCGCAATCTTCAAACGGGGTAAAGGACGGTTTGTATTTGCCTCTTAAAAGTTTCGCAACTTTAGCGGCAAGGCGTCCCAAAACCTGATTTTCTGCATCAACAACAACCCACTCTTTTTGTGCTGTGGCTTTGTTGACATAAGTCGTTTTGTAACTTACTTGATCCACTTTTTTTAATTTTAATTAAACATCTGTTTGCCTTTTGTCGTGGGACTCTTGCAATTGACTGGAAATAAGAAAAACGCATAGTCGGGCAGACCAAAATCCTATTCCCTGAAAATGTGCCTGTAAGGTAAATGGCTAAGGTTCAACCTTGCAGTTTAAAGAGCATACCACTTCAAAATGAGGGGCAAATTTAATCAAAGTTTATTTATAATCAAACGGTTTGCCTTTAAAATATTATTTGTTTTCATGCTGTTTTTTCGAAATGGTGGTAGATTATGCAAACATCCGGAATAATGCTTTATTTTGAGTCACCTGCATTTTGTCGGGATAAATATGATTTTTAGATTTGTAAAAAAAAAATATAGGGCATTGAGATGGGAATTTATGTACATATACCTTTTTGTCGGAGTAAGTGTTTTTACTGCGGTTTTTATTCTGTAGTTTCTTTGCAATGGAAAGAGGCTTATATTGCGGCTTTGTGTCGGGAAATGGAATGGAGAAAAAATTATTTGCCAGGCAGTGGGATGGAAAGTTTGTATTTGGGTGGTGGCACTCCTTCTCTCTTAGATAAAGATGAACTTGAAATTATTGTTCATAAAATACATGAAACTTGGGTTTTGAATAGTGATGCAGAGTGTTCTATAGAGATGAATCCTGAAGATGTGTCTACGGATAAATTAAAGGTATTGAAAGAGCTTGGATTTAATCGTATAACTATTGGTATTCAATCTTTTAATGATGAACTTTTGAAACGGATAAACAGAAGGCATACTGGGAAAATGGCTGTTGAAGCGGTAGAAAGGGCAGTAAACAGCGGTTTTCAGAATGTAGGTATTGATTTAATTATTGGTTTGCCTGGTAGCCATCCGGAGAGTTTGGTTCATGACTTGGAGATATTAAATAATCTGTCTGTCTCGCATGTATCAGTATATATTTTAAGTATTGATTCAAATTCTGTTTTTGAAAAGTTAGCGAAAAAAGGGAAATTCCGGCCCTTGGATGATGATACGCTGGCCGAACAATATTTATTCGTTTGTGATTACTTGAAAAATATTGGATTTGAACATTATGAAATTTCTAATTTTGCTAAAAACTTTAAATATTCCAAACACAATACCTCCTATTGGCAACAACAATCTTATATTGGATTGGGAGCAGCAGCACATTCTTATAACGGACATTCCAGGCAATGGAATGTTGCGAATGTAAAAACCTATATTGAAAGTATAAATAATGGGATTTTATCATTTGAACAAGAGGATCTTCGTCTTGAAGATCAGTATAACGAATATTGTATGACTAATTTTCGTACCTGCTGGGGAATAGCCCCGGATGATTTGGCCCGAATGCAACCCTTTTGGTGGAGAGAAACAGAGGGAAAAATCCGGAATTATATAAGGCAGGGATTAATGAAGCCGTGTCCGGATGGGCGTATCCGGATGACTGAAAGAGGCTGGCTTTTATCTGATGCTGTTTTAGCGGAATTATTTGTTGTTTAGCCTGATATATAAATAGATAAAATCATAAAAGCAAGGAAATATTTTACTGAGTAAATAGTACAGTGAATCAAGTGCGTATAAAATTTTATGGTTTTGTTTGAAAAACGATTAAGGAGTTTTGTGGTTTAGGTGGGAGAACTTTGTTTGTGATTTGCTGGTTAATTATTACTTTTGCAATTCTGAGGAGGAGGAGGGTGAGGTGGAGATAACAAGATTAACTGTGTAAATAAAAAAAGATGAGCACAAAAAAATTGTCAGTCAAAGAACTTTTGCAATCGGATGATTGCGGTAAAGAAGTGGAAATCAGTGGTTGGGTAAGGACCAAACGGGGCAACAAACAAGTAAATTTTATTGCTTTAAATGATGGTTCGACTGTAAACAATATACAGATTGTGGTGGATATGAATCATTTTTCCGAGGAACTGATGAAAAAGGTGACTACTGGTGCTGCTATTCATGTCAGTGGAGAGTTGGTAGAAAGTGCCGGCAGTGGTCAGGCTCGCGAAATTCAGGCTTCTTCGCTGGAGGTGTTGGGTGAGGCTGATCCGGACAAATATCCGATACAGCCCAAAAAACATAGCTTGGAATTCTTGCGTGAAGTGGCCCATTTGCGTTTTCGTACGAATACTTTTGGTGCGATATTCCGGATTCGTCATGCAATGGCTTTTGCTATTCACCAGTATTTTAACCGGAATGGTTTCTTTTATTTGCATACTCCTTTAATTACGGCTTCGGATTGTGAAGGGGCGGGAGAGATGTTTCGGGTGACAACGCTGGATCCTAAAAATCCTCCTTTGACGGAAGAGGGAGATGTGGATTTCAAGCAGGATTTTTTTGGTAAAGCAACCAATTTAACGGTAAGCGGACAATTGGAAGGGGAATTAGGAGCTATGGCTTTGGGAAAGATTTATACTTTTGGTCCTACTTTCCGTGCGGAAAATTCCAATACGACCCGCCATTTGTCTGAATTCTGGATGATAGAGCCGGAGGCTGCTTTTTATGACCTGAATGACAATATGGATTTGGCCGAAGATTTTCTGAAGTATCTGATCCGATATGCTTTGGATAATTGTATGGATGATTTGAAGTTCTTGAGCGCCCGTTTGCAGGAGGAAGAGAAAAATAAGAAGGCAGAAGAACGCTCCATGGAGTTGATTGAAAAATTGAATTTCGTGTTAACGCATGATTTTGAACGGGTTTCTTATACCGATGCCATTGATATATTGAAAAACAGCAAGCCCAATAAAAACGGGAAATTTCAATATCCGGTGGATGGTTGGGGAGTGGATTTGCAGAGCGAGCACGAGCGTTATTTGGTGGAGAAGCATTTTAAGAAACCGGTTATCCTCACAGGCTATCCGAAAGAGATTAAGGCATTTTACATGAAACAGAATCCGGATGGTAAAACTGTTGCTGCCATGGATGTGCTGTTCCCTCAGATTGGGGAAATCATCGGCGGTTCCCAGCGTGAAGAGAACCTAAATAAATTGTTGAACCGAATGAAGGAAGTTGGTATTCCGGTTGAGTCCATGCAGTATTATCTGGATACCCGCCGATTCGGTTCTGCAGTTCATAGTGGATTCGGATTGGGATTTGAACGTTTGTTGCTTTTTGTGACCGGAATGGGAAATATCCGGGATGTTATTCCTTTCCCTCGTACGCCAAAGAATGCAGAGTTTTAATCGGTTATAAATCTAAAACAGGCTCAGGTGCTCAAGCAGGGTTTACAGCAGAAGTTGGGGCTGAAGATTAATCCGCTCCAGATACAGTTGATTAAACTGTTGGAACTTCCCACTTATCAGCTTGAGCAACGGATAAAGGAGGAATTGGAGCAAAATCCTCTGTTGGAAGAGGGAGAAGAGGAGCATGAATTGAGTGCAGAATCTTCCTCATTGGAAGATTCTCCGGACGAACGGGAGGAATATGAATCGGAAGAGGAAGAAGAGCGTGGTGGTGAAGATGAATTTTCCCTGGAAGATTATATGGGAGATGATGGTGATGATATTCCTGAATATCGTTTATCTTCTTCCAATGCTTCCAGAGAGGATGAAAACAGGGATTTTATTATTTCTCAGGGGGCCTCTTTCCGAGAAAGCCTGATAGCACAATTGGGGACACGTACTTTAACGGAAGAAGACCGTCATATAGCTGAATACATCATTGGGAATATGGATGATGACGGTTATTTACGGAGAGATTTAGAAAATATTGCGGATGATTTGGCATTCGGTGCCGGCATTGAAGTGTCAGAGGATAAATTATTATATCTTTTAAAGGTTATTCAGGAGTTTGAACCTGCGGGGGTGGGAGCCAGAGATTTACGGGAGTGTCTTTTGTTGCAGGTGGAACACAGGCTTGCGGAAAATCCGGATAATAAGATTTTATTATCGGCTAAAGCTGTCTTGGAGGATTGTTTTGAAGAGTTCTCCCGTAAACATTACGAGAAGATTGCCCGTAAATTGCGTTTGGAAGATGAAGAGTTGAAACAGGCAATTGACGAAATTCTGAAACTGAATCCGAAACCTGGTGGAGTGGCCGGAGATTCCTCCTTGTATGGACATGAGGCAGAAAAAATTATTCCTGATTTTATTTTGGACCTGGTAGACGGGGAATTGCAATTGAGTTTGAATACCGGAGATGTGCCGGAGTTAAGGATTAACAGGTCTTATTTGAATATGCTGGAATATTATCAGAAGAATGAATCACCTAAAAATAAAAAAGATGTAGTTTTTTTTGTGAAGTATAAGTTAAACTCTGCCCGCTCCTTTATTGATGCTGTACATCAAAGAAACAATACCTTGATGCTGACGATGACGGCTATCGTACAATTTCAGAAACATTTTTTTCTGTCGGGAGATGAGAGTATGTTGAAACCGATGATTTTAAAGGATATTGCGGATATAACCGGATTAGATGTGTCTACCGTGTCCCGGGTTTCTAACTCCAAATATGTACAGACTTGGTTTGGTATTTATGCATTGAAAGACTTTTTCTCTGGTAGTATGCAAACTACTGATGGGGAGGAAGTCAGTACGGGAGAATTGAAAAATGCGTTGAAGATATTAATAGATGAAGAGGATAAAAGGAGGCCTTTTACGGATGATGAACTGGTGGAGATGATGGGAAAGAAAGGCTATCAGATAGCCCGTCGTACTATAGCTAAATATCGTCAGATGCTGGATATTCCGGTGGCACGTTTGAGAAGAGAAATATAATTTTGATATGAGATATTTTGCCCGGGGTGTTTCTTATTTGTTACATCCTTTGTGTATGCCTGTTTATTTTCTTCTTTTTATTTTTCAGGGAGATACTGTTTTTGCTCTTATTCCTAAAAATATACAGTATTATTGTTATGCGGTGGTTGTGTTTACTTTGCTGATTATGCCTTTGGTGAGTTTACCCGTTTTCAGACATTTTCATCTGATCCGGAATTATAAATTGGAAGAGAAGCAAGAACGGGTTTATCCGATTTTAATTGCCGTTGGTTTTGCCTTTCTGGGGTTCTGGCTTTTACGTGGAGTGAGTCATACCCAAATTGTACAGCAATTGTATCTGATTTTAGTTATTTTATTGTCTTTGTTTTCCATTGTCACTTTACGTTGGAAAATGAGTATGCATATGACGGCTATTGGAGGATTGTGCGGTTTTATGCTGAGCATAGGAATGCATTATCCCGGTCAGTTGAGAGGGATTTTTATGATTGTCCTCTTGCTTTCCGGCTTATTGGGCGTTTGTCGTTTATATTTGAAAAAACATACTCCAGCCCAAGTATATGCCGGTTTTTTATTCGGATTTGGTTTTATTACCGGAATATTGTTGTGATTAATCTACTTTGTGAACCCAAATGTCCTGTCGGTCGGTGGCAATACGATATTCGTCGCGGGCAGAATTTGCTTCCGCTTCAGTAGCAAAATTTTCAATACTTACGCGGTAGCGTTGTGCCGAATGAATCAGTGTGGCAGGATAATTTTTTGCTTTTAACCGGGAAACCAGTTTTTCTGCCCTTGCTTTTTCAGCGTAACTAAAACTGGCTACAATGATATGGTACCGGGCCGAAGAGCGGGGATGTGATGGTTGGGAAACGTATGTTTTGGGTTGGCTCTGTACGGATTCTGTCTTGTGGTTGTTTTCTGTTTCGCGGACGACGGAAAGATGACTGAGATATTTGTCGGGAAGTTCTTTGTTATGACATCCTCCGAGGCAGAACAATAATATAATGAAAATGGAATTTAATTTCATGGCAGAAAATTTTGAATATACTTTCTGTGACAAATTTAATAAAAATAGATGAGTTTATTTCATGGATAAATTAATTTTGCACTGATATTCGTAATTCGTGATGGAAATATGCAGAGATTTTTTTTGTTTTTTGTATTGATATTATTGGTCGGAGCCTGTCATCATCCCCGGAATACGGTGGTTCGTATGGAGACTGATTTTGGTGTGATCCGCCTGAGGTTGTATGATGAAACCCCCATTCACCGGGATAATTTTGTAAAGCTCGTCCGGGAAGGCTATTACAAGGGTATGTTGTTTCATCGTGTTATCCACAATTTTATGATACAGGCCGGAGACCCTTCTTCCAAAGGGGCGCGTTTTGGGATGTTGTTGGGAGATAAAGATAATGGCTACACTCTGGAGGCTGAAATCCGCCCGGACTATTATCATAAGCGGGGTGCGTTGGCTGCTGCCCGTGAAAGTGATGAGGTGAATCCCGAACGGAAATCCAGCGGGTCTCATTTTTATATTGTGCAAGGTAAAGTATTTTCCGAACAAACATTGGCTCAGGAGGTGGAACGGGTGAATAACAAACGTTATACGGCTCTTTTTAATCGTTTGAAAAAACAGCGGGAAGGAGAAATTGCAAAGTATCAATTAGTCAATGACTATGAGAATCTGATGCGGGTGAACGAGGAACTTTCGGAAGCAACCCGAAGACAATTTGAAGATGTAAAGCTGAAACTTTCGGATGAACAGCGGCAAGTCTATAGTTCCATAGGAGGAGCACCTCATTTGGATGGAGAATATACTGTATTTGGTGAGGTTATAGAGGGCTTGGATGTCGTGGACCGAATTGCAGCATTGAAAGTAGACGAAAATTATCGGCCGGAAAGGGATGCCGTTATTCTGGATGTTGTGATTGAATAATTGGTTTTAAAGTAAAACAGGAGGAATACTCATGAAATATCTCTTATATTCAGTACTTTTGTTTTTAATCAGTTTCTCTGCGGGGGCTAAAAAGTATAAGCTGGTGGAAATTCAAACCAATCTGGGAGTGATTAAAGTCAGGTTATATGAAGATACGCCTAAGCATAGTGAGAATTTTTTAAAATGGGTAAAAGAAAAGCATTACGATGGTTTGCTTTTTCATCGTGTTATTCAGGATTTCATGATTCAGGGAGGAGCTTCTGATTCTAAAAATGCCCCTGAAGGGAAGATGGTTGGAATGGCGGAACTGGGATATACGATTGATGCTGAGATTTTGCCCGGACATCCTCATGTGAAAGGAGCTTTAGCTGCAGCCCGTCAAGGGGATGAGGTGAATCCGGAAAAGAAGTCTTCCGGTGAGCAGTTTTATATCGTACAAGGTAAAACCTATACAGACCAACAACTCGATTTATTGGAGCAACGACGGTTGCTTCGGGCAAGAAACAAATTGGGAGGCGAGTTGTACCAGGCAGTACAACAGGAACATCAGACTTATCTCCGCAGAGGACAGGTGCAGCAGGCTGATAGTATAGTGAAAGTAATTAATGCAAAAATTGAGGAACGATTTTCCGGTGAGAATCCGTTTCGCTTTTCTCCGGAAATCCGGGAGTTGTATAAATCGGTCGGGGGCACTCCTTTTTTGGATGGCGATTATACGGTTTTTGGTGAAGTGGTTGAAGGGTTGGATGTGCTGGACCGTATTGCTGCTCTTCCGACAGATGAGCATGACAGACCCCTTCAGGATGTGATAATTTTGGGCACTAAACTGAAAAGAAAGTGATTCTTATTACAGACTGTTTCAGTATCTTTTGTTGGATTATTCGCTTACAAATGCTTTGATTTTTAGCAGATGTACCAAAGAGTCAGTATTAGTGTAAATGCTAATATATTCTTCTTGGATTCCTTGTTTATTTTGGGTATTGTAGGTGAAATTTAATGTGCAGGAATCCTGAGGTTGAAGTAATTTTTGGGTGATGGATGCGTCGGTACAACCACAAGAAGTACCGATTTGAAATATTTTTAAAGTATCGTTACCGGTATTGTTAATCATTACATTCCCCAAATAATTTTTGTTTTTCTGTAATTCATAAAAGTTATAACAATAGGTGGATAATTGTAGTATAGGTTTTTGGGAATGTTGACATGCAGTTAGTAATAATGAAAAAGCGATAATAATTTTATACATATTTATATTAGTCAATGAGAGGTGTATCAAAACGATACACCTCTATGTTGTATTAGATTATAAATTATTGGTTGGTTTTGTTGGATCTACGGGTTTTACAGGTTCTACAGGTTCTGCGGGTTTGGTAGTGTCGGCTCAACTGGTGTTGTTGCATAGAGTGTCTGGCATTTTTCATGACATACTACGACAAGGGCTAATCTTTCTAACTCACATCCCCTTATTTCTTCCGGAGTTGTGTGTTGGTGATTCTTTTGGCAAAGCATTGCTGCTGTCTCTTGTGCTTGGGAGCAGCCTTGAAGACAGGCTTCAAGTAAAGTTGTTGTTGTCGGAGTGTCGGAATCTGCTTTTGTGGAAAGAACGGAACTTTGTAGAAAGGTGCGTTTCTGTACAGCTTTGGTCAATTCCTCTACTGTAAATTTTTGACCTTTGAAAAGATTCTCAGACAATTTGTTTATTTTCTGGATATGTTGATCGTAGTCTATATCCAGAATAGTCACCAGTTCCTCTGCGAGTGCACTGAATTTTTTCCGGTCTTTACATGTCAGGATGGTTGCACATATTTCATCTTTCCTTTTTTGTTTTTCCGGTGAAAGAGAGGTTAATGCTTGGTCGATTTTGTTAAAAAACTGATGAATTTCAGTGGAAAATAGTTAATATTCCGGTGACGCTAATAAACGATCCGCATCTGTTTGCAAATGACCGTTAGGGGGATTTGCATCTTGGCTACAGGCAAAGAACAAAGATATAGTTGTTGCCAGAGCAATTGTTAATGAAAGAAACTGTTTTTTCATAGTGAGCAATTTAGATTTTACTAAGTTTAGCTTTATAAAGATATGAATATATTTTAAATTAACAATATAAAATATTAACAATAATCGTTATAGTGGTCAAAATCATAAGTTACTGCTACTACTCAAAATGGTCAAATGCCTGTGATTTTCTTGATTTCACTGAGTTTATTCAGGGCTTCTAAGGGGGTCAGGCTATTGATATCAAGGCCGGCGATTTCGTCCCGGATTTGCATGAGCACCGGGTCATCCAACTGAAAGAAACTGAGTTGCATTCCCTCTCTTTCTGAAGCAATGTGTTCCATGTTCTTTTGGATAGTATCGTTTTTATCCCGGTTGTTTTCTAATTGTTTCAGTATTTCGTCTGCCCTTTTAATGACAGACTGGGGCAGGCCGGCCATTTTACCTACCTGTATACCAAAGGAATGGTTAGAACCTCCTTGAACCAATTTGCGCAAAAAAATCACCTTATTCCCGACTTCTTTGACAGAAACATTGTAATTCTTGATTTTTTTGAATGAGCGCTCCATTTCGTTCAGTTCGTGATAGTGTGTGGCAAATAAGGTTTTTGCCCGGTATTTGGGATGTTCGTGCAGATATTCGACAATGGCCCATGCGATGGAAATGCCGTCATAGGTGGAGGTTCCGCGTCCCAGTTCGTCAAACAACACTAAACTGCGGTCTGAAATATTATTCAGGATATTGGCTGCTTCGTTCATCTCGACCATAAAAGTGGATTCTCCCTGTGAAATATTGTCGGAGGCTCCTACGCGTGTGAAAATTTTATCAACATATCCGATTGTAGCCGTTTCTGCGGGGACAAAACAGCCTGCCTGTGCCATAATAACAATGAGTGCCGTTTGGCGGAGAAGGGCTGATTTACCCGCCATATTAGGACCTGTGATAATGATAATCTGCTGTTTTTGGCTGTCTAAATAGACATTATTGGAAATATATTCTTCTCCCGGGGGCAGTTGCTTTTCAATGACCGGATGGCGTCCTTCGTGAACATCAATCACATCGGAGTCATTCAGAACGGGCCGATGATAATGATTAGCCATGGAGATTGCTGCAAAAGATATCAATACATCTATGGCGGCCAAGATTTTAGCATTGGCTTGCAGAGGACGGATATAATGGGCTGCTTCTTGCAGCAAAGCATTATAAAGTTCGGTTTCAATGGTCAGGATTCTGTCTTCTGCTCCTAAAATTTTGTCCTCGTATTCTTTCAATTCGGGAGTAATATACCGTTCTCCGTTGACAAGTGTCTGTTTTCGTATCCAAGTGTCGGGAGCTTTATCTTTGTGTGCTTTAGTAACTTCTATGTAGTAACCGAATACGTTGTTGAAACCGATTTTTAAGGAAGGAATACCGGTTGCCTCTATTTCTCTTTGCTGGATTTCGAGCAATTTTTCTTTCCCGTGACTGGAAATATGACGCAATTCGTCCAGCTCGGCATTTACTCCTTCGGCTATGACATTTCCTTTATTGACCTGGTGGGGAGCATTTTCCTGTAACTGTTTATTGATTTTGTCAAATAAAGCCGTACAGGGGTCCAGGTTTTCTACCATTTTTTCCAGGATAGGGGTTGCAGTTTGCTGACATTGGTTTTTCAGGGGGACAATACACGAAAGTGCTGTTTTAAGCTGGTTCATTTCGCGGGGTGTAATGCGGGCTACTCCGATTTTGGAGGCCAATCGTTCCAGGTCGCCAATGTTTTCCAGAAGGCTTTCAATTTCCAGACGTTCTTTTTCGTGTTGGATAAAGCAGTCAACAACGTCCAGACGCTGATTAATTTCTTCCGGAGATTTTAAAGGCATACAAATCCAGCGACGCAGGGTACGTCCTCCCATGGGAGTGATGGTCCGGTCGATGATATCCACCAACGAGCGTCCTTCTTCGTAAGTGGAGTGCAAAAGTTCTAAATTGCGCAGCGTGAATTTATCCAGTAAAACACAATGTGATTCATCAATTCGGGCGATAGAGGTGAGGTGCGAAATCATATCGTGTTTGGTCATCTCCAGATAGCTGAGGACGGCTCCGGCAGCGGAAATGCCACAACCCATTTTTTCTATGCCGAACCCTTTCAGGGAGTTTACCTCAAAGTGTTTCATCAGACGATCGGCAGCTGCATCCCGTTCAAAAAACCATTCTTCAATGGGGTAGATGTAGAATTTATTTCCGAAGAGTTCATGAAAACGGTTTTCCTCGCCTTTGGGATAAATGATTTCTTTAGGTTGGAAACTGTTCAGCAATTTATCTATGGTGGCATGGCTACCTTCAGTGACCAGGAATTCACCGGTAGAGAGATCCAGGAGGGACAATCCTGCCTCTGTTTTGTTGAAATACACAGAAGCCAGAAAAACATTGCTTCGGGTATCTGTTGTATATTCGCTGTAAGATACTCCGGGGGTGACCAGTTCAATCACTCCTCTTTTTACCAGAAATTTTGTTTTTTTAGGATCTTCCAATTGTTCACAAATGGCAACCCGTTGTCCTGCCCGGATTAATTTAGGGAGGTAGGTATCTATGGCATGGTGAGGGAAACCGGCCAATTCGACGGTACCTGGCGAACCGGATGAACGTTTCGTCAATGTAATTCCCAGAATTTTTGCTGTAAGGATGGCATCTTCTCCGAAAGTTTCATAAAAGTCCCCCATCCGGTAAAGTAAAATAGCATCCGGATATTTGGCTTTTGTTGCATAATATTGCTTCATCAACGGGGTTTCGTTGCCTTCTTTTTTAGCCATATTTTTTCTTATTTGTTATGTTTTGTTATCTTTTTCCCACGGAAATTATTTGTAACTATCTTTGTACCTGTACGAAATAATTTCATTTTTATAGTTTACCACAACTGCTTTCAAAGATAAATAATTTCGGGGAGAAAAGTTTAAAACCTCGCAAACATTGTGTAATTTTGTTTCCATGAACGTAGAAGAATTAACGGAATATTGCCAGTCTTTAAAAGAGGTGACAACGGAGATTTTATGGGAAAATGTGCTGGTATTTAAGGTGGGGGGGAAAATGTTTTGCTTTGTTCCGTTGGATGAGAGTTTGAGGATGAATTTGAAATGTGCTCCGGATGAAGCGGTCGAATTGCGTGAAAGGTTTGCTTCAGTATTACCGGGATTTCATATGAACAAAAAATATTGGAATACCGTATTAATAGATGGTTCTGTAAGCGACCATATGCTTCGGGACTGGATTAAGAAATCGTATGAGCTGGTAGTCTGTAAATTGTCTCAGGTTGCACGGAAGAATCTGGGTTTATAACTCACAGGATGTGATAAAAAATAATCAAAATAATGGATAATATAGCGAAAATTTTAACGGCTTATAATTGTGTCAATCTGGATGAAAGAATTCAGTTTGAGTTGGATGGTGTTGTTGAGAAGGAAATAAAGCAGGTTTATTGTGCTGAGAATCTGGAATTTTGTCTTTCCTGCATAGATTATACAACTTTGAAGTTGACGGACACGGAGAAATCAGTAAAGGTTTTTGTGACAGAATTATTGAAAAAGTTGAAAAAATTCAATCTGAGGGAAGTAGCTGCTGTATGTGTATTTCCGAACTTTGCCAGAGTGGTGCGGGAGGCTTTACAAGAGACCGGAATACAGACTGCAGTGGTTGCCGGAAATTTTCCGAGTTCTCAGACTTTCACGGAAATAAAGTTGGCTGAGTGTAAAATGGCGATAAGTGCCGGAGCCCAGGAAGTGGATGTTGTTATTTCTGTGGGAGATATGCTGGAGAAGAATTATGAGAAAGTATTCCGTGAGTTGAAGGCCATCCGTAAAGTTTGCGAGACGGTTCGTTTAAAGGTAATTTTGGAAACCGGAGAACTCAAAGATGTTGAAACCATATTTTATGCTTCTTTGATTGCTGCATATGCTGGTGCTGATTTTATAAAAACCTCAACAGGTAAAGTGCCTGTCAATGCGACTCCTGAATCGGTATACGTGATGTGTGAGGCCATTAAGCAATATTTTGCCCAGACAGGCCGACGGGTAGGGTTGAAGGTTGCCGGAGGAGTATCTAAAGCGCAGAATGCGATTCGCTATGTGACTATTGTAAACCATGTTCTGGGAAGCGAATGGCTTACTCCTTATTATTTTCGTATCGGTGCTTCGATGCTTATGGATGATGTCGTGAAGGAAATCAAAGCACTGAAAATGAAAGTGGAATGATTTGATTATACTTTAATTTCCAGTTTATTCTCGTCAATATCCTCTTCTTCATTAAAAATTTGCAATAACGGTTCTGCGCGGAAAGTCCGTTTGGTAATGCTGTGTTCCATAGTTAGCAATAAAGAGGGGAGCAAAAGCAGATTAGCGAGCATTGCACCAAACAATGTAATGGAAGTCAATAAACCTAAAGCAAATGTACCTCCGAAACTTGACAGGCAGAAAATGCTGAAACCGAAAAACAATATGATGGAGGTGTAAATCATACTCTGGCCTGTTTCTTGCAGGGCGAGGACGACGGACGATCGTATGCTCCAGTTTGTGGCTTGCAATTCCTGACGGTATTTGGCCAGATAGTGAATCGTATTGTCTACGGAAATACCGAATGCGACGCTGAATACAAGGATGGTGGAGGCTTTGATGGGAATGCCGATATAGCCCATAATGGCAGCTGTAATAATCTGAGGGATTACATTGGGTAGCAGAGCTATGAATACCATCCGTTTGCTTTTAAACATCCAGGCCATAAATCCTGCTATCAGTATGATGGCCAATGCCAGGGAAGAGAAAAGATTACGAAGCAGGTATTGGTTGCCTTTGAAGAAGATGATACTGGAACCCGTCACACTGATTTTATGTTTATCTTCCGGAAAAATGCGGGTGATGGTTTGATATAAGGAATCTTCTTTGGCTTCCATTTTTTTTGTACCGATATCTTTTACCCGGAAACTTAGTCTCACTTCCCTTAAGGTTGAATCTACGAATGATTTTGCCATGTCACTCATTCCTCCGGTTGATTCCATGACATATTTCATGATGAAATTTTTAGTCATATTATTGGGAAGTTTGTAATAAGCAGCCTTGCCGTTGTAATAAGCCTGGTTGGCAAATTTAGCAGCTTCGACTACGGACAACGCTTTAGAAAGGTCCGGGTCTTGAGACAATTCTTTGTCCAATAGGTCCAGTTTTTCCAAGTTGCTGAGTTTAAATACCTGGTTGGGTTTACCGAAATCAATGGTGATTTCCAATGGCATTAAACCGTCGAAATTTGATTCAAAAAAAGCCAGGTCCTGCCGGATGGGATCGGTATCTTTCAGGTCATCAACCATATAACCGGTTGTTTTCATTTGGGTAATGCCGTAAATTCCTGCCAAGACAAGGATGGCAGTGATGTAATATATTGTATGGCGTTTATTGATAACCCAATAGATTATTTTTTCAATGATATGATTTATGAAAGGATTGTACAGGTGTTTGGTTTGTTTTGTGTCGGGCACTGGCAGATAACTGAAAACTGTCGGAATCAGAATCAGGCAAATCAGAAAAACGCAGGTGATACTGATAAAAGCGATTAATCCGAACTCAACCAAAATCCGGCTGGAAGTAATGATGAAAGTGGCAAAGCCTGCAGCAGTTGTGAGATTGGAGAGCAACGAGGCGTTACCCACTTTTTGTATCATCCGTTGTAAGGCTTTGATTTTGTTACCGTGCCGGACATATTCTGTATGATATTTATTAACCATGTATACGCAATTCGGTATACCTATAACAATCAGCAAGGGGGGAAGCATGGCCGTTAACAGGGTAATTTTAATTCCTAAAATAGCCATGAAACCGATAGCCCAGATGACACTAAGCCCGATGATGCCCACACAAAAACCCACAATCCGGAAAGAACGGAAAAACAGATATAAAATGATGGCAGTGATAAGGAGGGATAATGCTATGAACATATACATTTCCCCTTTTATGTTTTCAGCATTGATAACCCGTATGTAAGGCATACCGGAATAATGCATTTTCAGGTGATGTTTTCCGGTAAACTGTTCTGTTATTTTCAGTACGTCCTGAACCAGTTTTACCCGTGCCGGAGAATTCATGACTTCTGCCGATACGGTAATCATCATATTATAAGTATGTTTTTGCTTATTAAGCAATAGTCCGTCGTAAAAAGGCAGATTCTCAGCGATGAAGGAGAGGCTGTCCAGCTCTGCTTTTGAAGAAATATGATGGGGAAAGATAGGCTGTATTTCGAATTTTTTTAGCTCTGTATTTTTATGTAGGTTGAAAGTATGGGTAATTGACATTAAAGCCGTTACCCCTTTCAGGGCTTTGATGTTATTGCCCATCGCTATCCAGTCATTGATTTTTGCGAGGTCGTAAAAATTAGAATCCTGAATGGCGAAGACCATAATATTTCCTTCCTGGCCGAAAGTTTCCCGGAATTTGGCATAATCCAGATAGGCTGTGTCAGTTTTGGGTAATAGGTCAGCACTTTCATAGGACATCTGGATATGTCTGGCCTGAAATCCCATAAAAACAGTACCGAGTAAAACGCCTGTGATGAAAGCAATCCGGTTACGGAGTATGATCCCTGCTATCTTTGTCCACATATTATTAATTATAAAGTGTGTTATGAACACACTGGAAGCGTTGATTGCATGTTGCGGACAAATTTAGCAAGAATATTCAAAGCTATTGAATTTTAGTATTGTTTTTGTGTCTTTTTCCGTCTCTCGTCGTTTTTTTTGCAAAATTTTCTTCCATAGCCTGGGTCAAATCCACACCGGTTTGGTTGGCCAGGCAGGTTAATACCCAGAGTACATCTGCCATTTCGTCTGCCAGATTCTCTTTTTCTCCGGCTTTAAAAGATTGTTCTCCATATTTTCTGGCCATAATCCGTGCCAGTTCCCCAACTTCTTCAGTCAGAATAGCCATATTGGTCAGTTCGTTAAAGTAACGGACACCGTATTCTTTTATCCAATGATCTACTTTTTCCTGTAATTCTTTAATTTCCATCTGAATTTAATTTCGGTTTTTAGAGTCTATGAGAATGGTCACCGGGCCGTCGTTTGTTAATGCTACTTTCATGTCGGCGCCGAAGATGCCGGATTTTATCTCCTTTTGCATAGCTTCGCCTAATGCTGTCAGGAAATCTTCATAAATAGGAACGGAGATATTCGGTGGGGCGGCATCAATATAGGAAGGGCGGTTTCCCTTTTTAGTTCGTGCCATAAGGGTGAATTGACTAACGGCCAAAATTTCTCCGCCAGTTTCTAATACAGAACGGTTCATTACCCCGTTTTCATCGTTGAAAATCCGTAAATTACAAATTTTTCCGGTTAACCATTGGATATCTTCTGCGGTGTCATCAGCCTGTATGCCGATAAATATCAGCATGCCTGGTCCGATGCAAGAATGAATTTGTCCTTTTACACTGACGCTGGCTTCCAGGACGCGTTGAATAACTATTTTCATTTTTATAATTTTAGTACAAAGATATTTATTTGCTTATATTTATAGAGGTAATTTTGGAACTCAATATAATTTACTGTACTTTTGCATGCATATTTGGTTGCGTAGTTCAATGGATAGAACGGAAGTTTCCTAAACTTTAAATTCGGGTTCGATTCCCGGCGCGACTACAAAAAATGGAATGCAGGTTTTACTTGCATTCCATTTCTTATTTTTGTAAGTGTTCAGATATATAAATACTTCAATCTTAAGTTCTGTTTTCTATAAACAACAATGATTTTGTCCATTGTAATCTTTGCCGACTTCTCCCTGATATTCAGGATGGCGTTGTAGCCAGACTATGGCATAGGAGCATGTTGCTATGCATTTTAAATGATGTTCTAAGGCATAGTCGTAAGCGGCTTTTACCAACTGAGCGGCAATACCCCGGCCTGAAATCGGAGGTGGAACTATGGTATGGCGAATGTCCAGTGCACCGTTTTCAATGCGGTAACTGACATAAGCGGTGTAGCCCTCTGTTTCTGTGATGAATTTATGGTTTTCTATATTGTGAATAATTTCCATGACTGAATGTTTCTACGAAGATATGGAATCATTTTAAATTTATGGTATATTTGTCTTATAGATAATGTATATTTTAGAATAAAAAGTTGATTATGGAAAATTTTGTATTTCAGAATCCTACAAAGATAATTTTTGGTAAAGGAATGATAGCACGGATTGCCAAAGAGATTCCGGAAGGAAAGAAAGTGATGGTTACTTTCGGAGGAGGGAGTGTAAAGAAGAACGGAGTGTATGAGCAGGTAAGACAAGCATTGGAAGGACGTGATTTTATCGAATTCTGGGGGATAGAATCCAATCCTGCCATAGAGACCTTACGGAAAGCGATTCAGTTGGGAAAAGAGCATAGGGTTGATTTCTTGCTGGCAGTAGGTGGGGGTTCTGTTTTGGATGGAACTAAGCTGATTTCGGCCGGTTTACTTTACGAAGGGGATGCTTGGGAGTTGGTTTTGAAGGGGGAAATGACTCGTACCATACCGATGGGTGCTGTGCTGACTCTGCCGGCTACCGGTTCGGAAATGAACCGGGGGGCTGTTATTTCCCGGAAAGAGACTGCGGAAAAATATCCTTTTTATTCGAATTATCCGGTTTTTTCTGTCCTTGACCCGGCAGTAACCGCAACTTTACCTCCTTATCAGGTTGCTTGTGGTATTGCTGATACTTTTATTCATGTTATGGAGCAGTATATGACGATTCCCGGGCAGTCCCGTTTGATGGACCGTTGGGCGGAGGGAATTATACATACGTTGGTAGAGATTGCTCCGAAAATTGTAGAAAAACAGGATAATTATGACCTGATGGCGGATTTTATGCTGAGTGCGACGATGGGGTTGAATGGGTTTATTGCTTTGGGAGTTCGGCAGGATTGGGCGACACACATGATAGGTCATGAATTGACTGCTTTACATGGTTTGACTCATGGGGCAACCCTGACCATTGTGTTGCCGGGTTTATGGAGGACCCTGAAATCCAAGAAACAGGCTAAACTATTGCAATACGGTGAGCGGATTTGGGGAATTACGGAAGGTTCTGAAGAGGAAAGGGTAAATAGTGCGATTGAGAAAACCGAGGCGTTCTTCCGTAGTCTGGGATTACCTACCCGCTTGGGGGATGTTCAAATCGGAGACGATACTATATTGGAGATAGAACGGCGCTTCAATGAACGTAAGGTCGGTTTTGGGGAAGATGGAGATGTTACTGGCGTACTTGCACGGGAAATTCTGGAACATTGTAAATAAAAGATATTCTTTGTTATCGGTCCCTATTGAAAAATGTAGTTCTTTCCGCTGTTTTTACAGCTTCTTTTGTTAATTTAGCACCTTACTAAATTAACAGGAGAAGTTATGTATACGATTGAACAACTCAGGGATATTATCAGAATTGAATTGGAAAAACAGGAATATGTAGAAGAACCTTATTCTTTGTTTGAACCCATTCAATACATTATGGAAGATGGAGGCAAGCGTTTGCGTCCTGTTCTGGCTTTACTGGCTTATAACCTTTACCGGGATGATGTTGAGAAAGCTTTAAAATCGGCTATTGGCATAGAAATCTTTCACAATTATACTTTATTGCATGATGATGTAATGGACGATGCCGAATTGCGGCGCGGCCGCCAGACTGTTCACAAAAAATGGAATAGTAATGTGGCTATTTTAAGCGGAGATGCTGCTGCAATTACTGCCTATAAGTATATAGAGACCTGTGAAGACCGTTATTTACGCCGGGTGATCGATGGTTTCAATCAGGTGGCGATGGATGTATGCAAAGGACAGCAGTATGATATGGAGTTTGAGGATAGAGAAGATGTTGCGGAGGAAGAGTATATCCAGATGATTTATCTGAAAACTGCAGTATTGATTGCGGGTAGTATGCGGCATGGGGCTTTGATTGCCGGTGCGCCGGAACATGAGTATAAGGCTTTGTATGATTTCGGAGGGTATCTGGGACTGGTTTTTCAGTTGCAGGATGATTATTTGGATGTGTATGGGGATGTGGAAGAGTTTGGAAAGAAAATAGGTGGTGACATTTTGTGTAACAAGAAAACTTATCTTTTGATTAAGGCATTGGAGTTGGCAGAAGGAAAGGATAAAATTTCGTTGAAAAATTGGATGAAAAAAGAAAATTTTGATCCGGTTCAGAAAATAAAAGAAGTGACTGAAATTTATAATCGGGCAGGAATAAAAGAAGTTGTAAAAGCCAAAATAGACACTTATCTGGAAAAAAGCCGTCTGGCTTTACAGAAGGTTGATGTACCGGAAGAGCGTAAAAAGTGTTTTTATGAAATGATTGATTATATTGGGGAGCGTAAAAAATAAAAATAACGATGGATTTTAAATCAGCGACAAGTATGGAAGAGCTTTCGAAACAGAGATTATTGGATGAGCGGTATTTGCGAATGGCACGGATCTGGTCGGAAAATTCATATTGTAAACGCCGCCAGGTCGGGGCTTTGATAGTAAAGCATAAATCCATTATATCGGACGGTTATAACGGTACACCTTCGGGTTTTGAGAATTTATGTGAGGATGAGAACGATCATACCAAACCTTACGTATTACATGCAGAAGCGAACGCTATTACCAAGGTTGCAAAATCCGGAAATAGCAGTGATGGAGCCACGTTATATGTTACTGCTTCGCCTTGTATCGAATGCGCCAAACTGATCATTCAGGCAGGGATAATAAGGGTGGTTTATTCGGAGCTTTATCGGTGCAGTGATGGATTGGAATTATTAGAAAAGGCAGGAGTACAAGTAGACTTGGTTAAGATTTGATTTTTAATTTTTCACAGATACAGAGAAACAGATATGTATAATAATAAATGGAAGGCAATTCTTTTGCCAATGATCATTGCATTGGCTATTGTGGTGGGTATGTGGTTGAATACCTTGTTTTATCATCCCCAGATGGTGAGGGCTGTGCAGAACACTTTTATACCGGTACAGGGAAGTAAGTTGGATATGATTCTGAATATGATTAATTTTTCTTATGTAGATACCGTTAATGTAAAAGATATTGAGGAAAAAGCAATTCCATTATTGATCAAGGACCTGGACCCTCATACAGTTTATATTCCTGCGAAAGACATGTCAAGGGTAAACGAAGAGATGTTGGGCAATTTTGGAGGTATAGGTGTACAATTTTATAAATACCAGGATACGGTTACGGTGGTGAAAGTAGTGCCGGGAGGACCTTCTGCCGGGGCAGGTTTAAAGGATGGCGACCGTATTGTAAAAGTAAATGATTCTCTTGTTGCGGGGAAGAAGCTGAGTACAGATAAGATTATGGGAATGATGAGGGGGGAAGTTGGCACTGATGTTGAGTTGACTTTAAAAAGGAGGGGAGTGGATAAACCCATTATCAAGAAAATAACGAGGGGAAATATACCCATTAAAAGCGTGGACATTGCTTATATGGCCAATGATACCACGGGAGTGATTCGAGTGAAGACTTTCGGTTTGAATACTTACGATGAATTTATGCAATCTCTCCAGAGACTGCATAAACAGGGAATGCGGAAAGTGATTATTGATTTACGGGGAAATGAAGGGGGTATTCTTCCGATTGCCATAAAAATGATCAATGAATTTCTTCCGGAAGGGAGATTGATTTTGTATACTGAGGGGAAAGCTTCTCCCCGTATGGATTATAATTCAAACGGAAGGGGAAAATTTCAGGACATTGCAGTAGTGGTGTTGATTAACGAGTTCAGTGCTTCTGCCAGTGAGATTTTTGCCGGAGCGATTCAGGATAATGACCGGGGAATTATTATCGGGCGTCGTTCTTTTGGTAAAGGATTGGTACAGGAGCAGCGTCTATTACCTGACAGTTCGGCTTTAAGATTAACGGTAGCCCGGTATTATATTCCTTCGGGGCGTTCCATACAAAAACCTTACGATCAAGGGAAAGAAAAATATTATGAAGATATATATCAGCGTTTGTTGCATGGCGAATTTGGTCAGAAGGACAGCATTCATTTTGATGAAAAATTGAAATATAAGACGCTCGGAGGACGTACGGTGTACGGAGGAGGAGGGATTATGCCTGATATTTTTGTTCCGGAAGATACTCTGGGGTATTCTAAATATCTGGCAGAATTGAACCGGAAGGGACAATTACCTTATGAGTTTACTTTTGAATTTATGGATTTGCATCGGGATGAGATGAAAGATATTGAAGATTATAAGCAATTACTGAAATACCTGAGTAAATTTGATTTAGTGGAAATGATGGCTGATTATGCTGAAAAGCGGGGTGTGAAACGGGATCCGAAGGGTATTCGGGATTCCTATCCTGTGTTGAATAATTCCCTTAAGGCTTATATCGGTCGCCATGCCCTGGATGATGAAGGTTTTTATCCGATTATTTATCAAGAGGATGTTACTTTTCAGAAAGCTTTAAAGAATAAAGGAATGGGAGAATAGCTGAATATCCTGGATTTTGTCTATGTAAAGGGGCAGAAAGGTTCGGTTTCGGTATCTCTGGAGGCTGGGATTTCTGCTCTTTTATTTTCCCTTGTCCAGTAATGGCGAAGTCAATATTCTACTACCTTAAAAACAGTAATCGCACTACCAAATGATGCATTTTATGTTGTTTGGTTAACAATGATTTTATAAAAAGAGAAATTATCTTTAGGATAGGGATACAGAATGGAAGGAAACTCTTATGAAATACATTTGGCCCCTTTACAAGGCTTTACTGATTATATTTTCCGGAATGCTTTTGAGAAGTATTTCGGGGGAGTTGACGCTTATTATACGCCCTTTATCCGGCTGGAAAATGGAAAGGTCAGAAATAAGGACCTGAGAGATATACAGGCCGGGTTAAATACGGTGCCCCGTCTTATTCCCCAGATATTGCCGGGCTCTTCTCAGGAATTTCGGTTACTTACTGAAATTGTCCGGGATAACGGTTATACTGAAATAGATATTAATCTGGGCTGTCCTTTCCCTTTGATTGCCGGCAAACGAAAAGGAGCCGGGATGTTGCCTTATCCCGAACAAGTTCAGGAGGTGTTGCAAACCGTAAATGAATATCCTGATATCCGGTTTTCTCTTAAGATAAGATTAGGTTGGGAAAATGTTTGCGAATGCCAATTTTTGAGCAGTGTGTTTAATAGTGTTCGCTTAGACCACATAACGGTTCATGCCCGTACTGGCAAGCAGCAATATAAAGGGGTGGTTGATGAGGAGGCTTTTGCGCGTTTTTCTGAAATGATTCGTCACCCTTTGTTTTATAATGGAGACATTCGTTGCAGACAGGATGTGGAGAGGATTTTTGGAAAATTTCCTGTGCTAAGGGGTGTTTTGATAGGTAGAGGATTATTGTCTTCGCCCTTGCTGGCTAATGAGTTTAAAAGGAATGAAACTTTTTCTGAAGAAAAACGTATGTCCCTCTGTTCCGACTTTCATGAAGAGTTGTTTTTTGCTTATTCCGGTGTACTTCAGGGAGAATCTCAGCTTTTATCCAGGATGAAAGCTTTGTGGGAGTATTTTTTGCCTTCTACTGACCGGAAAATATTAAAGAAAATCCGGAAAGCGACGAGGTTAAGCCAGTATAAAGAGTGTGTTAAATGGATGAAATGAACATTTGCCGGATATGGAACAGATAAAAAAAGTTGTTTTTATTGGAGTGGGTATTCTTTCGGTCATTTTGGGTATCGTTGGTATTTTTGTTCCGGGTTTGCCTACTACCCCTTTTCTGTTATTGAGTTCATGGTTGTTTTATAAGAGTTCGAAAAGCTTACATGACCGTTTGCATCGTTCTCCTTTAGGAAAGTATATCCGTCATTATGAGTCTCGGAAAGGAGTGTCGTTGTTGTCGAAATTCTTGTCTATTATCTGTATGTGGATGATGGTGTGTATTTCAGCGTTTTTGTTTATTGAAAGTTGGCAGATAAGGATAGTGCTTTTGGGATTGGGAATAATAGGTAGTGGCAGTATATTGTTGATTGTGCCTACAGCCAAAGACTGATATTTAAATGGCCGAATATTTCATTAGGATAATATTCGGCCATAATCAAGGAAGTCTGTTTATAATACGACGTTGATAATTTTTTGGGGAACGACAATCATTTTCCGGATTTCTTTTCCTTCCAACCAACGTGCGGATTCCGGAGCATTTTTGACAGCCAGTTCGATGTCGGCCTGAGTAGCTGTTAAAGGCATGGAAAGTTTGAAACGGACCTTACCGTTGAAAGATACCGGATATTCGAAATGGTCTTCTATCAAATATTTTTCTTCCCATTGTGGAAAGGTTGCGGTCGTGACACTGGTGGTATGTTCCAGGAGATGCCACAATTCTTCGGCTATATGCGGGGCATACGGAGCAATGGCGATGACCAGAGGTTCCAGAATAGCTCTTTTACGGCATTTCAAGGCCATTAGTTCGTTGGTACAAATCATGAAAGCCGGAATAGAGGTATTGAAGGAGAAATTTTCTATATCGTATTCTACTTTCCGGAGCGTTTTATGCAGTACCTTCAGTTCTTCACGATTTGGATTTTCATCACTGACCAGGAATTTTTCTTCCTGGAAAAATAAGCGCCAGAATTTGCGTAAGAACTTATATACTCCGTCGATACCTTGGGTATCCCACGGCTTATGAGCTTCCAGCGGTCCGAGGAACATCTCATACAAACGGAGAGTATCTGCTCCGAATTGTTCTATGATGTCATCGGGATTCACTACATTAAACATGGATTTGGACATTTTTTCAACAGCCCATCCACAGATATATTTACCCTCTTCCAGAATGAATTCGGCATTGGCATATTCGGGCATCCATTTTTTAAAGGCTTCGGTATCCAGAATATCATTATGGACGATATTAACGTCTACATGAATTTCGGTGGTTTCGTATTGGTTGCTTAAACCGGCAGAAACGAAAGTGTTGGAACCTACAATGCGGTATACAAAATTAGAACGCCCCTGAATCATACCCTGGTTAATCAGTTTTTGAAAAGGTTCCGGTTCGCATACAATTCCTAAATCATACAAAAACATATTCCAGAAACGGGAGTAAATCAGATGGCCTGTGGCATGTTCGGCACCTCCCAGATAAAGGTCTACATTCCGCCAATAGGTGTCAGCCTCGTGGCTGACCAGGGCTTTTTCATTATGAGGGTCCATATAACGGAGATAGTAGGCTGAAGAGCCGGCAAATCCGGGCATAGTATTCAACTCAATGGGATAACCTTCTTTTGTTTTCCAGTTTTTAGCCCGGCCCAAGGGAGGTTCTCCGCTTTCTGTCGGCAGATACTTGTCAATTTCAGGCAATTCCAGAGGCAGACACGACTCTTCCATCATGTAGGGCATATCGTTTTTGTAATATACCGGAAACGGTTCACCCCAGTATCGTTGGCGGCTAAAAATAGCATCCCGTAAACGATAATTGATTTTACTTTTGCCAATTCCTCGTTTTTCCACTTCTTCAGCGATGGTCTGGATGGCTTTTTTCACTTCCATTCCATTGATTATACCGCTATTAATCATTTTACCTTCTTTGGCATCGTAAGAACTTTCACTCAAGTCGATGGGTTGGCCGTTATCAATAACAGGGATGATAGGCAACTGGAATTTTCGGGCGAAAGCATAATCACGGCTATCATGTGCAGGTACAGCCATAATGGCGCCGGTACCATACCCGGCCAGGACATATTCACTGATCCATACCGGAATGGCTTCGTTGGTAAAGGGGTTGATGGCATAACTTCCGGTAAATACACCGGTAACGGTTTTTACTTCGCTTTGCCGTTCACGTTCTGTCCGTTTTGCCACATAATCCAGATATTCGTGTACAGCTTTCTCCTGTCCGGGGGTAGTGAGCTGGCTGACATAATCGCTTTCCGGTGCCAGTACCATAAAACTGACCCCGTGGATGGTATCGGGACGGGTGGTGAATATTTTTAACCGGACATCTGAGTCTTTTACTTCAAAGATAATATCGGCACCTTGGGAGCGTCCGATCCAATTGCGTTGTATATCTTTCAGGGAATCTGACCATTCCAATTTATCCAGGCCGTCCAATAATCTTTGTGCATAGGCGGAAACCCGCAAGGACCATTGCCGCATATTTTTTTGCACGACCGGAAATCCTCCTCTGACGGACAAACCGTCTTTTACTTCATCATTGGCTAATACCGTACCTAATTGCGGGCACCAGTTTACCATCGTATCTGCCAGATATGCGATGCGGTAGTTCAGTAAAACGGCTTGCTGCTCTTTCTCATTCATTTTTTTCCATGCCTCGGCGGTAAATGGGGGAACTTCAGAACCGGCAGCATGGACATTCAGGTTCCCTTCTTTTTCGAAAACGGATGCCAATTGGGTAATGGGTTCTGCTTTTTGTGTGGTTTTATTAAACCAATGGTTGAACATCTGGATGAAAGCCCATTGAGTCCATTTATAGTAATGAGGGTCACAAGTCCTTACTTCCCTGTCCCAGTCGAAAGAGAATCCTATCTTATCCAATTGTTCCCGATACCGAGTTATATTTTTTTCTGTGGTGACAGCAGGGTGCTGCCCTGTCTGGATGGCATACTGTTCTGCCGGTAATCCGTAGGCGTCAAATCCCATCGGGTGTAAAACGTTAAAACCTTTCAGTCGTTTATACCTGGAATAAATATCTGAAGCAATGTAACCCAGTGGATGTCCTACATGAAGGCCTGCTCCGGACGGGTAAGGAAACATATCCAATACATAATATTTGGGTTTTGACGGGTCTATATCAACTTTATATGTTTGGTTTTTTTTCCAATAGTTTTGCCACTTTTGTTCTACTTCTTTAAAATTGTATTCCATAATATGACTGGTTTATTTATGATTTTATTTAGCGTACAAAGGTATAAAAGAAAAAGACGAAATACTATACTCTGTATGCTAAAGGAATAAGGATTGTTTTGTTTTTATTGTAGTAATTTGGGAAGTGGCTGAAAAAATAATTATTTTCGTCTTTCCATATGTGAAATCTGATTAAAGAAAAGGATGTCATCAGAATCTGTGTTGGCGATTTTACTGGGGTATTTCGGATTATTGATTATAATTAGTTTTCTGACTTCCCGGAAGGCAGACAATGAAACTTTTTTTACAGCCCGTCATACCTCTCCCTGGTATTTGGTCGCTTTTGGAATGATCGGAACCTCTCTGTCGGGGGTTACTTTCATATCCATTCCTGGCGAAGTAGGGAATAGTGGTTGGACATATTTACCGGTCGTAATAGGTAATTGCGTTGGATATGTGGTGATTGCATTGGTTTTGTTACCTTTATTTTATAAGTTGGAATTAGTGTCTATTTATACGTGGTTAGAGACCCGTTTCGGAGAAAAGGCCCGTTTAATAGGTTCTTTTTTCTTTATCATTTCTCAATTGGTCGGGGCTTCCTTTCGCCTGTTTTTGGTTGTAGGTGTGTTGCAGTTGGCTTTTTTTGACAGAGCCGGCATCCCTTTTGCTGCAACTGTTTTTATTACTATTGTTTTAGTTTGGATTTATACCTTCCGTGGCGGTATCAAAACCATTGTCTGGACGGATGCATTGCAGACTATATTTATGTTGGTTTCTGTTGTGTTGACTATTCTGGTCATTTGCCGGGCCTTGGATTATGATTTCAAATTTATAACGGCTACTCTCCAGGAGAGTGCCTGGTGCAGAGTTATGGATTTTAATTGGCGTTCGGAACATAACATCATAAAGCAGTTTGTGGCTGGAATTGCAATTACTATTGCCATAAACGGATTGGACCAAAATATAATGCAGAAAAATCTGACCTGTAAATCTTTGAGGGATTGCCAGAGGAATATGTTTTCTTTTTCTGTTATGTTCTTGGGGGCGAATGTTTTATTTTTGGTTTTGGGAGCTTTGCTATATCTTTTCGCTTCGTTCAGGGGAATTGCTTTACCGGGCAAAACGGATGATGTTTTTGCTTTTTTGGCGATGAATCACTTCGGGGTAGTTATTGCTGTATTTTTTTTATTGGGAATTACTGCTGCTGCTTATTCTTCAGTAGATTCTTCCTTAACGGCTTTGACCACCTCGTTTTCAATAGATTTTCTGAAAATTAATCCTAAAGCCGGAAACCAAAAATGGAAAAGAATACTGGTGCATTTGTCTTTTTCGTTTCTGATGTGCTTGGTTATTATTTTATTTCGGGAACTCAATAACAGTAGTGTGGTAAATGCTGTATTAAAGGCTGTGGGTTATACGTATGGTCCTATTCTTGGTTTGTTTGCTTTTGGTTTGTTGACTAAATATGAAGTCAAATCCCGTTATTTATTTTGGGTGTGTATGATATGCCCTCTTTTATCTTATGGGATAGACCGCTTTTCGGAACAATTTTTATGGGGTTATTGTTTTGGTTTTGAGATTCTTTTATTAAACGGACTTCTCTGTTTTATGGGCCTTTGGCTGATTCGGCAAAGCCGTTAAGTCCTTTTTCTCAATAATTTTAAAGGATTTCAAGAATTCTCAGTTCTCTTATTTGTTAAAATTATTTTATAGTATTATCTTTATCGCCATAAATGCGTAAGATAGAATAAATGATTTTATTATGAGAATAATTGCTATTTTATTGGTTCTCTCTGTTTTCGGACTGTTTAGTTCTTGTAAGAAGAAAAAAGCTAAGGAAGTATTGACGCCAAAGCAAGTTGAGGTTGTGGAAATAGAGAAAACAGTGCCTGTTGAAGAAGAAAAAGAAGAACCTCAACCTGTCGTAAAACAGGCAAATTATTATTTGGTTGCCGGTTGTTTTAAAATTCAGGAGAATGCCGACCGTTTACATGATAAATTGTTGAATGAGGGATATGATTCCAGAATATTGCCTTTTTATAACCTGAACATGGTGACTTATGACGGTTATGAAACCCGGGAAGAAGCCCAGGTGGCTTTAAACCGGATTGTTCGGGAAGAGGGGAAAGAACTTACCTGGGTATATCCTGTGAAATAGTTTATAATTCTATTCCTGTAAATATTCTCAGGGCATATCCGATAAAGAAACTGATTGTTGCAATACCTAAACTGATACAACTCATTTCTATAAAACGTTGTTTGAAGTTTTCACTTTTTACTACTGAATAGTAATAATTGAAAATGGCTATAATCAGCAGTGCCCCCAGAAGACAAATGCCTAATCCCCAGTAAACATTGTTCAGCAATACGAAAGGCAAAATAAGGACGGTTACTGTGATAATATAGGCAATACCCGTATAGACAGCGGCTTTGATGGCATTTTTAGCGGGGTCATTTTCTGTTCGGGTAGAGAGATATTCGGAGGCCGCCATGGATAATGCGGCAGCTATGCCGGTAATGGCGCCTGTAAGGGCAACCAGTTTGGAATGTTGCAAGGCAAATGTATATCCGGCCAAAGCCCCGGTAAATTCCACCAGTGCGTCATTTAGTCCCAAAACTACAGAGCCCATGTAATTCAAACCTTCTTCATTTATGAGTGCAATGAGTTTGGTTTCATGAGTCTTTTCTTCATTTGCTATTTGTTGTAATTCTTTCCATTCATTATGAGTGCTATAGGCTTGTTGGGCCATTTTTTCTCCCCTTTCCATTAGTTTGATACTGAATGTAAGTCCGAAGAATCGGGCAATCCAGGTATATAGACGGACTCTTCCCATCTTTGGGGGAGGAAGTTCACCGGTAAACTTTTTTAAAAGTTGATAATGACTCAATTCTTCTTTGGATAATTCCGCCAGAATTTGCCTGTTTTCTTCTTTCTTATGAAATTGGGCAAGGCGTTTATAGATGTGATATTCGGTTATTTCGTTAATTTGAAATTTTAAGAACCGGGCTTTATCCTCTGTACTTATCATAATGAGTTATTTGCTTTTCACAAAAATATGAAAATTCACTATAAAAAGAAAGCGAAGCTGTAAGGCTTCGCTTTTTGTTGGATATCAGGTTTCTTAAAGAATAAAGTGGTCACTGATGGATTTATGCTCAACCACATTGCGGATAGTCTCTGCAAATATATCGGCAACGGAGATGATCTTGATTTTTGAACATTCCTGTTTCAATGGAATGGAATCAGTAAACGCCACTTCGTCTAAAGCTGATTTTTCTATATTTTCATAGGCTTTGCCGGAAAGGACGGCATGTGTTGCTACAGCACGTACACTTTTAGCTCCTTTATCTTTCAGAATACCGGCAGCTTTACAGATGGTACCGGCTGTGTCTATCATATCGTCTACAATGACGATATTCTTACCCTTAACGTCTCCGATGACTTTCATATCAGCTACTTCATTGGGTCTTTCGCGGGTTTTGTGGCAAATAATCAACCCGGAGTCGAAAAATTTTGCCCACGAATTGGCTCGTTTAGAACCACCGATGTCCGGAGAAGCAATAGCCAGGTCTTCTAATTTTAATGAACGGATATAGGGAGCTAATACAGAAGAACCGTACAAGTGGTCTACCGGAATATCGAAAAATCCCTGAATCTGGTCAGCGTGAAGGTCCATGGTCATAATGCGGTCCACACCGGCTGCATGTAATAAATTTGCAACTAATTTGGCTCCGATTGCTACACGGGGACGATCTTTGCGGTCCTGGCGTGCAAAGCCGAAATAAGGAATTACAGCGACAACTTTATAGGCCGATGCCCGTTTGGCAGCATCAATCATCATTAATAACTCCATAAGGTTATCACTGGGCGGAAAAGTAGATTGTACAATGAAAACATGGTCTCCTCGGACTGTTTCATCATAAGCTGTTGCGAATTCTCCGTCACTGAAATGTAATAAAGTTTTTTGACCGAGTTCCAGGTTTATGGATTTAGCTATTTTCTCAGCAATGTATTTGCTGTTTTCCCCGGAAAAAATTTTAACTTCGGAAAGATCTGACATAATTTAGCCGTTTCAAATATTTGTTATAAAGACGCTCTAATAGTTCAACAAAAGTAAGTAATAAATTAGAAATTGGAAATTGAATATTGAAAATAATTTATGTCTCTTAAGGAATTCCGGTGGCTTGTTCAAAAGGGAAAAGCAATTCCTTTTTATTTTCTCCTTTTTATTTTATCTTTATACCCGTAGCCAGGAATTTTATTTTTAAATTATAACTGATGAAGACAATAGAAAATTACATTGAAGAGAATAAGGAACGGTTTTTGAAGGAACTGTTTGAACTTATCCGGATTCCTTCCATCTCTTCTGAGGTGGAACATAAGGCAGACATGTATAAATGTGCTGAAAAGTGGAAGTCATTGTTATTGGAGGCAGGAGCTGATAAGGCCGAAGTTTATGAAACAAAAGGAAATCCCGTTACTTATGGTGAGAAAATTATAGACCCGTCTTTGCCTACTGTCCTGGTATACGGGCACATGGATGTGATGCCTGTAGATCCTGTCGAGCAGTGGCGGACAGATCCTTTTGAACCGGTTATTCAGGATGGGAAGATTTGGGCCAGAGGGGCGGATGATGACAAAGGACAGGCTTTTATGCATGCGAAGGCTTTTGAATATATGGTAAAAACGGGAAACCTGAAATGCAATGTGAAGTTTATGTTGGAAGGGGAAGAAGAAATCGGATCTCCCAGTTTACCGGAATTTTGCAGGATGCATAAAGAGATGTTGAAAGCAGACATCATATTAGTTTCGGATACCAGTATGATAGCTCCGGATGTTCCTTCTATAACAACAGGGTTGAGAGGTTTGGCCTATTGGGAAATTGAGATGACCGGACCAAATGCTGATTTACATTCAGGTATTTTTGGCGGAGCCGTGGCAAATCCCATTAATGTACTTTGTAAAATGCTGGGAGAGATGATTGACGATAAAGGACATATCACCATACCCGGCTTTTACGATGATGTTCTTGAAGTGAGTCCGGAAGAACGGGCTAAAATGGCAAAAGCACCTTTTGAACTGAAAGCTTATGAAAAATCTTTAGGTATTAAATCCGTACATGGCGAAGAAGGTTTTTCAACAAACGAAAGAACTGGTATTCGTCCAACATTTGACATCTGTGGTATTTGGGGAGGATATACAGGAGAAGGAGCGAAAACGGTTTTGCCGTCTGTTGCTCATGCCAAAGTAAGTTGCCGTTTGGTTCCCAACCAAAAGCATGAAAAGATAGCGAAATTATTTCAGGATTATTTCACCTCGATTACCCCGGAATATGTTACAGCCAAGGTGAAATATCTGCATGGCGGTCCTTCTTATGTATGCCCGATTGATTTACCGGCTTATCAGGCTGCTGAAAAAGCTTATGAAGAAGTATATGGAAAACAGCCTGTTCCGGTTCGTTCAGGAGGTAGCATTCCTATCATTGCTACTTTTGAGGAAGTATTGGGGATAAAATCTATTTTGATGGGCTTTGGTCTGGGTTCGGATGCCATTCATTCTCCGAATGAAAATTATCCGCTGGAACAATTTTTTAACGGGATTCGCACGATTCCTTTGTTCTATAAGTACTTTACAGAGAAATAGAAATTCTTTAAAATAAATATGGGACTGGTTTTCACCAGTCCCATTCTTATTTTGGGTGAAAATGGTGTTTTTGTTTTTATTCCAGATAAGTATATCCGTATAGTCCTGAACGATAGTTGGAAAGAAATTCCCGGCCTTCTTCCGGTGAGATAATTCCTTTCTTCATAGAGGTGGTTACCCACACTTCTACTGTACGGGCCATTTTCTTAGGTGTAAATTGAACATATTCAAGTACATCTGCAACGGTTTCTCCTTCAATAATCTTATCTATGATATATTCTCCGTTCTTTACTTTGATGTGCACGGCGTTGGTATCTCCGAACAAATTGTGTAAATCACCCAATATTTCCTGATAGGCGCCTACCAGAAAAACTCCGAAGTAATAGGGTTCTTTGCTGTTCAGTTCATGAACAGGCAGATGGTAGGAGAAATTACGGGTAGAGATGAAATTATTGATTTTTCCGTCCGAGTCACACGTAATATCTTGAATTGTAGCTGATTTAGTCGGTTGTTCATTCAAACGGGAAATCGGCATAATGGGGAATATTTGGTCTATTGCCCAGGAATCGGGTAAAGATTGGAATAAAGAAAAATTACAAAAATATTTATCCGGTAACATCTTGGCAATTTTTTTTAATTCATCCGGGGCGTGTTTGGTTGTTTCAGCCATTTCATATACTTCACGGGCTACTGACCAAAAGAGTCTTTCCACCTGGGCCCGGGTCCGTAAGTCAATCAGGCCCAGATTAAACAGGTTGAGGGCATCCTCCCGGCATTGCAAAGCGTCATGCCAGGTTTCCAGTAAACGCGGCTGGTTCAGATTTTCCCAAAGGTCATAAAGTTCTTTGACTAATTCATGGGCATCTTGTTCTACTTCTTCATTTTCGTCAAAAGCAGGCAGACTGGTGCTGGCAAGGGCTTCGAATACTAACACTGAGTGATGGGCTGTCAAGGAACGACCGGATTCTGTAATGATATTCGGTTGAGGTAATTCGTTTTTCTCACAGGCATCAACAATTGAAGAAACGGCATCATTGACATATTCCTGGATGGAATAATTCATGCTGTTGGAAGTTGCCGAGCGGGTACCGTCATAATCTACTCCCAATCCGCCTCCTATGTCTACGAAATGAATATTGTAACCTATTTTTTTGAGTTCTACATAGAATTGGGAGGCTTCTTTCAAAGCAGTTTTAATACGCCGGATATTGGTAACCTGGCTACCGATATGGAAATGAATCAATTGCAGACAATCCGACATTTTATTTTTCTTCAGAATCTCCAGAGCTTCCAGCAATTCGCTTGAATTTACTCCGAATTTACTGACATCTCCTCCTGATTCTTCCCATTTTCCACTACCGGAACTGGCTAATTTTATGCGAATGCCGATGTTGGGTTTTATATTCATTTTCTTCGCCAGGCGTGCAATCGTCTTTAACTCTATCAATTTTTCTACAACTAAAAAGATGCGTTTCCCCATTTTTTGGGCTAACAGAGCTAATTCGATATAGCTTTCGTCTTTATAGCCGTTACAAATAATCATGGCATCATCGTCGATGTCAATAGAGAGAACTGCGTGCAGTTCAGGTTTAGAACCGGCTTCAAGTCCTATATTGAATTTATTTCCGTGGCTGACAATTTCTTCCACCACCGGACGCATTTGGTTGACTTTAATGGGATAGATAATAAAATTCTTGGCTGTATATCCGTATTCTTTGGCTGCAAATTCAAAACAATTGGAGATTTTTTCTATTCGATTGTCAAGGATGTCCGGAAATCTTAAGAGTACCGGAGCTGCTACATCGCGGACCTGTAATTCTTCCATTAATTCCTTTAAATCAATTGAAGGTCCGCCTGATTTTGGTGTCACTGCAACATGCCCTTTTTCATTAATTGAAAAATAATTCAACCCCCAACCATTGATGTTGTAAAGTTCTGTTGAATCGTCAATACTCCATTTTCTCATTTCCCTGTGTTGATGTCGATAAAATTGTTTTTTAAATTTCGTGCAAATCTACTGTAATTAATTGACAATTTAAAGGTGTCGTTAGAAAATTATTACGATTTAAAACACAGATAGTTATCCGGACAGAGAAGATGAATAAAAATGGGGGTTGTTTATTCCATGAATGTAAAGTAAAGCACCTTCTTTGATTGTGTCAATGACTTGCCGGCTGATGGCAGGGGGAAGAGCCGGACATCCCAGACTGCGGCCCAGACGGTTTTGGGTGTTTAATACGGTCGGATCGGCATAGGCGGCACCGTGGATGACGATTGCCCGTTCGCGTGCTTTATCGTTAACTCCTTTCTCCAGACCGTCTAACAGTAAAGAATAACCGTTTTTACCCGAATAAGTGTTTCCGGTCCGGTAAAATCCCAGAGAGCTTTTATAAGAACCGGGTTGGTTGGAAAATGAAACTGCGTATTTTTCTCCGCTTCCCCTGCCGTGAGCAACATAAGAGGGAAACAGTATTTTCTTCTGTTTCAAATCAATAACACAAAATCTTTTTTCGGTAGATGGTTTGGTAAAATCAATCAGAGCCAATAAATGATTCTTTTTATTTCCGGAGAATTTATTGTAACCGGCGATGGCCTGTTGGAAGGCAGGAAAGCCGATAATTCCCTCTAATTTCAACTCTTGATATAATTTCTGACTTTCGGTTTGCATGGTTCCCGGCAGATGATTGCCCCATACAAATTTATAACAGCACACCAATAAAAATAAGAATTTAATTTTTTTCATTTTTGTTTAATCATATACAATAACAAGGGTTTTTCCTACTGGAGCCCAATCAAAAATAAACTTTGCATGTGAAGTAGCGTTTCTTACGCACATATGGGAACGGGGTGTGGTTCCCAATGACCCGCTCCATTCATACACTTTCCGGTTAGGGTAGGCAACCGGAACACCATGTAAATAAGCACCTCCTGAAAAGCGGGTAGCCCAGGGAGCATAGCCAGCAATTTCATGGTTACCGTCATTCAAATAATACATCTTCTCCAATTTTCCCCGTACGACATAAATTCCTGTCGGAGTTTCCCAATGATATGGAGGTCGCTTCATGCCGGTAGTTACCGGATTCATGCTGCGAATTAACCATGCGGTAGTACCTTTTTCCAGAGTGACTATGTTTTGGTTAGTCCGGTCTATAAAAATTAATTTCTGAAAATCTGTCTTTTCCAGTCGTTCTACATATTTTGCCGGAACAATCCATTTCCCTTCTAATTTAGCCATACGTATCCATAAATAACCGGCAGAATCCCGGTCAATAGCAACCAAACTTCCGTCTCGCCCGTATCGTGCCGGGATTGTCAGATTAGTCGGATGGTATAAAGGAACGGATTGATTCTGGCGAACTCCGTATTTATCCTGAATCTCCCGGTAATGCTTCTCCCGGACTGCCGAATCGGCCATTGGAGCCTGGCCGTTTCGGTTATGATAGTTGTTTAAAGCACCGAATTCTTTCGCTTTCTTTTTAAACACTGACAGGGAATCTATTTTGTCGGTAATCTTATCCCACTGAAATTCTCGTTCGATTTTACCATATTTATAGTTGTCTTTTAATGTATGTTTATCGTATAGTAAGGACTTTTCCAATTTAATACTCGTTGTTAACCATCCAATTGCCGGCAGAATCAATATCCAGATCAGTTTTTTTTTCATAAGCCTTTAAGATTTTGTCTGGCATACGTAAAAAACTCCTGATTTGTTGTGATTCAGCCTTTTCCGTAGAACAAAAGTAATGGATAAAAAGCAGATTTTCTGCGGAATTTAGTTTATTTAGGAAAGCTTCACTTCTGTAAGACAGTCTGCTTTTCGTTTCTGTCCCGTATCTTGAAAAGAAAAAAGGTAATTGACATGTTATAGTCAATTACCTTTATTTTCTGTCGAGATGACTGGACTTGAACCAGCGGCCTCCACGTCCCGAACGTGGCGCGCTACCAACTGCGCTACATCTCGTTTGCGGTGGCAAATGTAATAAAAGTCTCAATAAAAAGCACTATATTTGTTGAAATTTTTTATATTAACTATTGAAAACTTATGGATTCTATCAGACAAAATAAAGTTGCAAGATTGATTCAGAGAGATTTAAGTGGAATGTTTCAACAGGAATGCAAAGAATTTATTCAGGGTGCCATGCTTTCGGTTACCACTGTTCGGGTTAGTCCTGATCTTTCTTATGCTAAGATTTATGTTAGCATTTTTCCTTCTGAGCAGGTGGAAGCAGTCATGAAAAGTTTAGAAGAACACAATAAAACCATTCGGTTTATCCTGGGCAAGAAGGTAGGTAAACAGATGCGGATTGTTCCGGAATTGCGTTTCTTTGTAGATGATAGTTTGGATTATATAGATAAAATCAACGATTTATTAAAGTAATCAGTCTGTTTTATGCAGCTGTCTTTTTTTATTGCAGGACGCTATCTGTTTTCCAGGAAAAAACAGAATGCTATAAATATTATCTCAATTATCAGTGTGGTGGGAGTAACCATTGGAACCATGGCATTGATTGTTATTCTGTCCGTGTTTAACGGTATGGATGTCTTATTGCAGAAAAATACCGACAGCTTTACTCCTGATTTAGTGCTTTCGCCTTCTTCGGGAAAGTTCATTCAGTTTGACAGCACTGTTTACCGGCTTCTTGGTGATGTGACTTCCATGGCTTATTTTAATAATGTGGTAGAGGAAAAAGCTTTGGTGAAATATGGGGATAAACTGGACCCTGTCACGGTCAAAGGGGTAGAAGAAACTTATGCCGAACATACACATTTGGAGAACAATATTGTACAGGGGGAATTCCAATTGCAAACCAGTGATGGTTACAAGGCTGTGGTAGGTTATGGTGTTGCGGCAAAATTGGGAATCGGACTTCATTTTCTGACTCCTCTGGTCCTTTATTATCCGGACAAAAATGCCGGTAACAATGTTTCGGCTTTAAATACAGGGTATCTTTATCCTTCCGGTTTTTTTAGTTCTCAACAGGATATTGACGACCAATATGTTTTGACTGATTTAAAATTTGCGCAACGTCTTTTTAATCTGGAGAATAAGTTATCCAAAATAGAGATTAAATTGCAAAATCCTTCATGCATACCGCAGGTGAAGCAACAATTACGGCAGAATCTTTCGGAGCATTACCGGGTCAGTGATAAATTTGAATTGAATCGGGCATTTTATGCTATGATGAAATCGGAAAAATTAGCTGTTTTTATGGTATTGCTTTTTATTCTGATTATTGCTTCTTTTAATATTGTCGGGTCAATTTCGATGCTTATTTTGGATAAGAAAGAAGACTTGAGTATTTATAAAGCAATGGGCATGACTAATCAAAATATCATATCGGTTTTTAAAACTGAAGGAAGTCTTATCACTCTTACCGGAGCTTTTTTGGGGCTTTTGTTGGGAGTCGGAATTTGTTTGTTGCAGGAAAAATTTGGTCTGGTTACGTTGGGAAGTGGAAATTATATTATCAGTGCTTACCCAGTGAAACTGGTTTTCTGGGATATTCTGGGTATTCTGGTAACTGTCCTTTTAATTGGTTATTGCGCTTCTTATTTTCCTGTGAGGTATCTGGTTAATAAATTAACTTCATAAGGTCCGTTAAATGAACAAAGATATGATGAGAAAGAAATTATTTATTTTATGGATTGTATTATGGGGATTCACTTTTTCTGTTTTTTCCCAGGAAAAAGAAGTGAAGGCAGTGATTGAGACAAATCTCGGCCAGATGGTGGTTAGATTGTACAATGATACGCCTAATCACCGGGACAATTTTGTACGTTTGGCAAAGATGGGACATTACAACGGTACTTTATTTTACCGGGTGATTAAAGATTTTGTTATTCAAGGCGGCTCGTCTGACAGTAAGAATGCCATAAAGGGCCAGGCTATCGGTTATGGACGTCCCATGGTGATAGATGCTGAAATCAAGCCGGTACATTATCATAAAAAGGGGGCTTTGGCTGCGCCGCGTCAGCCGGACCGGGTGAATTTTTTCAAGGAATCGGATATTTCCCAGTTTTATATTGTACAGGGACGTAAATATGAACCTAAAGAATTGGAAATATTGGAGAAACAGGTGAATGTACCTATTTTGAGAGCTATTCAAAAGAAATATTACACTCCGGAGAAAAAAGCAATCTTAGATACTTTACGGAAGCAGAAAAAGGTGAAAGAATTTCGAGAAATTGCGGAAAAAATCAAACAAGAAATTGCTTTCGAGTGGGATTTCCATCCCGATAAGCTTTATATGCCCGAAGAAAAAAAGCAGGCTTACATACAGGAAGGAGGAGTACATCATTTGGATAAAGAATATACGGTTTTCGGAGAAGTGGTTGAAGGGCTTGAGGTAATAGACAAAATAGCCTCTCTTCCTACAGATTCAAATGACCGGCCTTTGACGGATGTGAAAATAAAGGTGAGAATTCTTAATAATTAAAGCAAGATGGAGAAAGGGAGTGTCAGAATTTTTGTATGGGCTAATGTAATATGGTTTTTGATTATATTCGTTTTATGTGCTTTGCCGGGAGAAGATATTCCGGACCCTCGTTTGAATATTCCTCATTTGGATAAAGTGGTACATTTCGGAATGTTTTTTATTTTTTCGCTGTTGTTGATTTGTCCTTTGGAACGCAGAACTTCTCTGGGTTTAGGCATGATATATGGAATTGCAATAGGTGTAGCTGCGGTTTATGGAGGATTACTGGAGGTATTACAACATTTCTTTTTCGAGCGGAGTGGAGATATTCTGGATTTTGTAGCGGATGTGTTGGGTGGAGCGGCCGGATGCCTGTGTTATCCTTTGGTAAAACGGATATTGCGTTGAAAACCTTTTCCGAAAATTCTTTTGTTTTCGCAGAATCGGTGCTTTTAATTTTCAATTAATTAAATTAGTTTTGTAGCCTTGATAATCAAATATATTGGCAATGTTAGGTAAGATTAATCAGTTGATAGCTGAAATTGAAAGCTTTACAGCAGTCACTCCGGAAGAAGTAGAGCAATTCAGGATTAAACATTTGAGTAAAAAGGGTACTATAGCTCTCTTGTTCGATGAATTTAAGACGGTATCTGTTGACCAGAAAAAGGAGATTGGTAAGGCTTTGAATGATTTGAAAACTGCTGCTTTGGCTAAAGTCAATGCATTAAAAGATACTCTTTGTGCTATGGATAGCGGAAAGACTGGTCTTGACCTGACTTTACCGGGAGATCTTTTACAAATTGGCAGTCGTCATCCGTTGTCTGTGGTGAAGAATGAAATTCTGGCCATATTCAATAAGTTGGGTTTTACCATTTCAGAAGGGCCTGAGATAGAAGATGACTGGCATAATTTTTCCGCGTTGAATTTCCCGGAGGAACATCCGGCCCGGGATATGCAAGATACCTTTTTCCTGGAAAAAAATCCGGATATTGTTTTGCATACTCACACTTCTTCGGTACAAGTTCGCGATATGGAGACTCACGATCTGCCCATTCGTTTAGTTACTCCGGGGCGGGTGTTCCGTAATGAAGCGATTTCGGCCCGTGCACATTGTATCTTCCATCAGATAGAAGCGTTGTATATAGACGAGAATGTTTCTTTTGCTGATTTGAAACAAACGTTGACTTATTTTGCGAAGGAATTGTTTGGACCAGATACGCAAATACGTCTTCGCCCTTCTTACTTCCCGTTTACAGAGCCTTCTGCCGAAATGGACGTATCCTGTTCCCTGTGTCATGGCAAAGGGTGTAATGTTTGTAAGGGAACCGGCTGGCTGGAGATTTTAGGTTGTGGTATGGTCGATCCCAATGTTTTGGAATTGAATGGTATTGACCGGGAAAAGTATACCGGTTTTGCCTTGGGAATGGGAATCGAACGGATTACAATGCTAAAATACGGAATTAAGGACCTGCGTTTGTTTTTTGAAAATGATATTCGCTTTTTAGAGCAGTTTACTGCTGCTTTTTAAAAGTGATTGTGACCAAATAAACCTGTCTGAAAGCGTAAAACAATTTCAGACAGGTTTTTTAGTTTAGTATATCCATCAGTTTATCTAAGCGAGGAGCCATAATAATTTCGGTGCGCCGGTTACGGGCACGTCCTTCGGTAGAGTCGTTGGTGTCTACGGGCATATATTCTCCACGTCCGGAAGGAACAATTTGCAAGGGGTTTACTCCGTAGTCTTTCGTAAGGATACGGACAACAGAGGTTGCACGAACCACACTCAGGTCCCAGTTGTCTTTGAATTGGACGGTTTTGATGGGTTTGTTGTCGGTATGTCCTTCGATGAGTATGTCTATATCGTTTTGTTTTTTCAATACATCGGCCAGTTTGCCCAAAGCGTCTTTCCCCTGCTTGTTTACGTGAGCACTTCCGGATTCGAATAATAGTTTGTCCGACATAGCTACGTATACTTTGCCGTCTTTTTGAGTCACTGTCAGTTCATCATTGTTAAAACCCAGCAAAGCATCTTTTACGTTATTCAGTAAAGTTGCCACTTTTTCGTTTTGAGCGTTGATTTCACTTTGCAGTTGATTGATCGTGGCTTCCCGTTCAGCCAGTTTAGACATTTTTTCTTTTAAAAGCAAAGTCAGTTTATCTTGTTCTGAGAGATTGGAAGAAAGGGCTTCCCGGTATTCCCGGATGGATTTTCCCTGCCGGGTGGTGTCCTTTTCCAGAAGGCTGAGCTTTTCTTGCAATAATTGATTGTCTTTTTTTTGTTGGAGAAGTTCCTTATTTAAACTGCGCTCCCGGCTGAGAGCTGCCAGGCGTCCGTTTTCTGCAAAGGTGAATTTCTTTTTTGGTACGCATGAAGTTATGACCAGCATCATGCAGAGTACATAAATGAGTTGATTCATACTGTTTATTTTTCTTGGTCTTGTACAGACAAACTTAAACATTATTTCGGTAAAAATATCTTTTCTGATAAAGTGTATATAAAAAATGAGCTGTTTCCGGATTAAAATTAATAGTTATTCTTGAGGCAGATTGTATGGATTATTATAGCTTTGTAGATAAGAAAGTTTGTTTTTAGCTGTATGGAGTATGGTTCGTATACTTTTAATTTTGCATTTGATTTTTTTAGGGAATTCTTTCATGTGCCATGCCGTTAATATTTCGCATGCGGACCGGAAGGTGTTGTCTGCTTTCTGGTCTTATGCTAATCGGCACCGTCTTGCTGAACTGACCGTAAACCGGAGAATACCTGTTATTGCACGTTTTTTTCTGGGGACTCCTTATCAGAGAAATACTTTAAATGTGGCTAAAGAGAATTTACCTGTTATCAATTTGCGTGAATTGGATTGTGTGACTTTTGTGGAAAATGTGCTGGCCCTTGCGTTGTTGGAAAAGTATGAGTCCCGGATGCAGACGGCTTTTGTTGAGAATATAGTGAAACTGAGGTATAGGAATGGGGAGATTGTAGATTACATCTCCCGGCTTCATTATTCTTCGGATTGGTTGTTTGAAATGCAGAAAGCACGTTTTCTGACGGATATTACACAATTTGCAGGGGGAACACCTTATCATCCGGAAGTGTGTTTTATGTCTGAGCATGCCGACCGTTATCCTCCTCTCAAGGATAAAAAGTTGCTGGATGGAATAAAAAAAATCGAAACTGAAATCAACGGAAGGACGTATTATTATATTCCCAAAGAAAAGCTTTCTGAGTCTTGTAATCGGATAAAAAACGGGGATATCATTTTGATAACGACGACGATAAAGGGGTTGGATACCTCTCATTTGGGATTTGCCCTGGAGCAGGACGGAGAAATTTATCTGTTGCATGCTTCGAGTCAGGGGAAAAAAGTAATGATCAGTCCCCGGCCTTTGCAGGAATATATGCAGGGAATTTCTTCTCAGAGCGGGATCATGGTGGCGAGAGCTGCGAAAACCTTACCTGGTTCGGTAATAGAGGGCGAATAAACAGAATGGCATAAGAATTGATAAATTATACAGGATTAAAAGATAAATGATGATGAAAAAGATTTTTGTTGTGATGATTGTTTTAGGGATGGGTATGGCTTTGAGTAGCTGTGCTGACCGTAAAGTTTCCAGGGTAAATACAAATGAAGTGATAGATTTGAGCGGACGGTGGAATGATACCGATTCCCGTCTGGTTTCCGAAGAGATGATTCAGGATTTACTGGGTGCCAGATGGCTGCCGGTGTACGAGAGTCGGCATAATCAGATGCGGCCTGTGGTCGTAGTGGGTACTGTTACAAACAAAAGCCATGAACATATCAACTCGGAGACTTTTATTAAGGATATCGAGAAAGCAATTATTAAAAATGGCAGTGTTCGTTTGGTACAGGCAGGAGAGAAGCGACAGGAGCTCAGAACGGAACGGGAAGAACAGAATCAAGGGTATACTTCTCCTGAAACGGCTAAAAAATGGGGGTTGGAACTGGGGGCGGATTTTATGTTACAAGGTACAATCAATAGTATTGTAGACAGCTATAAGAAGGAAAAAGTAGTCTATTATCAAATTGACCTGGAATTGACGAATCTGGAAACCAATGAAGTGGTATGGATGGGAGATAAAAAAATAAAAAAACAGGTCAGCGATCGGGCATTTTAATGAGGTATTTCCGCTTTCTCTTATTTTTTATAATGTGTCAGGTGGCATGGGGATGTGCTACCTGGTATCAGCGTACTATGGCCTTTCAGGAAGCTGTTGGGAAAGGTGAGTTCGGACAAGCGGAAAAGATTTTACAAAAAGATAAAAAGCAGGCTCAGAAGAAAAATAGGATTCTTTATTGTCTGAATCAGGGATATGTCAATTTTATGCTGGGACGGTATGAACTGAGTAATCAGTTTTTTGATATGGCTGAACGTCTCACGGAAGACCAACAAAAGAATATTTTTACTGAAGCTGCCGTGTTGGTTTCAAATCCCGAAATACGTCCGTATAAACCGGAGGATTTTGAAGTGATTATGATTAATTTCTATAAGGCATTGAATTATCTTCAAATGAATAACATGGAGGATGCTTTGGTTGAAGTTAGAAAAATCAATATTCGTTTGCAGCAATTGAATGATAAATATCCGGACCACAAAAATCGTTATCAGCGGGATGCTTTTGCACAATTGTTGATGGGGTTGATTTATGATGCGGCCGGTGATTGGAATAATGCCTTTATCGCTTATCGGAATGCTTATGACACTTATCAAAGTGATTATATCCGGAATTTCGGATTATCTTCTCCTGAACAATTGAAGAAAGATTTATTACGAACGGCCTATCTTTGCGGTTTTCAGACCGAATTGAGTCAGTATGAGACGGAGTTCGGGATGCGGTATGTTCCGGAGAATGCCTCTTCTTTCGGTCAGCTGGTATTTTTTTGGCTGAATGGTTTCGGACCTGTAAAGGCTGAATGGGGAGTGACCTTTACAAAAATTCAGAGAGGAGACGGAGCTATTGTTTTTCATAATGAAGAGTTAGGTTTGACTTTCCCTTTTTTCTGGGGAAGCGGATATAGTGACAGCGACCGCAATTCTTTGGCAAATTTAAATGTGGTGAGAGCTGTATTTCCAAAATATGTAGAACGTCCTCCCCTGTATTCTCAGGGGCTACTGACCTATCGTAGAGAGGATTATCCATTACAGAAGGCGGAGGATATTAACCAGATAGCCTTTAAAACCTTGCATGACCGAATGGTGCGTGAATTTGCCAACTCTTTGTTGAGGGTAGCTATAAAACAGGGAGTGAAGCAGGCTGTTTCTAAAGAAAATGAATGGCTGGGTTTTGCGGTGGGGTTGGCTAATGCTTTCACAGAAAAAGCCGATACCAGGAACTGGCAGACACTTCCCTATTCTGTTTCCTATACCCGGGTGCCTCTGCAAGCCGAAGAAAACCGGATGGAATTGCAATTTACCGGTATGGATACAGTTGTCAGACAGGAAGTAATTATTCCGGCACCCCAAAGAGGGACGCGTTTTTTTGTTTATACTACTTTATAAGGCTTAATAAAGTTTCAATGAGGTTGTTCGCACAGACCGGAAGGAGAAGGTGTTGTTCGCTTTTCCGCTTCATAATATGTGTAACACAATAGAATGATTATGAGCAGGAGAACAAATAACTTATCTTTATATTGTTCGTGTTTTTTTGTCTTCAAGGTTCAGGATATTAGCAAATGAACTTGAGACAAATGTACATTTGATTTTAAGATGTTCAAAATTTAGAAGCATATATATATTATTCTTTTATTAGAAATGTCTTAAAAAAGCTGTAAATAATTCAGGTTTCAGCAAAGCAGGAAATACAAATCCGTAAAGAGCGCCATAGAAATGGGCATTGTGATTGATGCTATCTCCTCCGCGTCGGGCCATGTACTGGCAATAGAATAGATATAATCCTCCGAAAAGGATTCCCGGGATAGGAATAGCTGCAAAAAGTAAAATTTTATCCCAGGGATTCAGGAAGATAGCACTGAATAAAACTGCTGAAACGGCACCTGATGCTCCGATAGAAGTATACCAGGATGCATTGCGGTAACGGATAACGTCATGCAGGGAAGCCACAATCATTCCGCCGAAATAAAGGATGAGGAAGGCCCATGACCCGATTCCGAAATATTGGAATGCTTTTTCCATATATTGTCCGAACGACCAGAAGGTGAACATATTTACGAATAAATGCATTCCGTCGCCGTGAACAAAACCGTGTGAAATGATTCGGAACCATTCGCCGGAATGTATGATCCGGAAAGGTTTTAAAGCCAGTTTATTGAAAAGTTGGTTGTCTTTAAAACAGGTAAAGGAAATAATGACTGTTGCGGCGATGATGATATAGGTGAACATGGGAAACATCAATCATTTATGACTTAAAGCGAATGCTCAGAATTTGGTAAATTAATTTTGCAGCAAGGAAATCGGGAGCTTTGTTCACTTCGTTCGGGCACAATTCAACGACATCCAGGCCGATAATATTATGCCGGGCATTTATCAGTTTTAGAAAATTAAGAATTTCCCGATAAGTGAGACCGTCCGGTTCCGGAGTTCCTGTTGACGGCATGTAGGCAGGGTCCAGAACGTCCAGGTCGATTGTAATATAAACATTGTCATGCAGTTTCTGAGATACTTCATACATCCAGGTGGAATTTCCCGTTTCTTTAATTTCATGAGCATAAAAAATACGGCCAGGCTCAATATTATGCTTTTCCTCTGAAGCGGTACTGCGAATGCCAACCTGGGCGATGCTCTCCGTGATTTCTTTTCCCCTGGCCATGACGCAGGCATGATTATAGGGTGAACCCTCGTATTCGTCCCGCATATCGGAGTGGGCATCCAATTGAAGGATGGAGAATGTGTCGTAATGTTTGGCTATTGCCTTGAAGGCTCCGATACTGACGGAATGTTCCCCACCTAATAAGACCGGAAATTTCTTGTCTGCGAGTATCGCATCCACTCTTCTTTCCACTTCTTCGGCCATTGCTTCGGGAGAAGCATCCTCTGTAACCGGCTCCAGAGTGGCAATGCCATGTGTATATACCTCGGAATCTGTTTCAATATCATAGAATTCCATGTTAGGAGAGGCTTCCAGTATAGCTTGCGGGCCTTTATCCGCACCTTTTAACCATGTACTTGTTCCGTCATAGGGTACTGGTAAAATGGCAATTTCTGCTGTTTCATAATCCCGGTATTTTTCTTCAAAATCTCCGTAACATGTTTTTTCCATGATGCTTGTGTTTAATAATTGATTTAAAATATCAGAAGTTTACTTGAAAACCGATGCCTAAGCTTTCTTTGAATTGAAGCCGGGGACCTTTACTTCCGTCTTTTTGTAATATCTTGGTGTCATCATCATAAATCATGTTTGTTGTGATGTTGGCTGAGAACCATTTATTTACCGTCATGTTTAACTGAACATCCCAACGGACATCAATGTTTTTGGGTTTTTCCAGATAATTGGAAAAAAGGTCTACGCGGGAATAGATGGTCATGTTTTTCAGAAATTCATATTTCATTTCCACTTTCAGGTTACCACCCATTTCTGAGAAAAGGTGTTTTCCGGGTTCTACGCCGAAGGCTCCTTCAGAGGAAAGGATTCTGCTATCGACAAAAGTTCCTCTCCAGGAAATGGCTGACAAGGTTGCAGTAATCCAGGCTTTGGGATTCCACGTGATACCTAAACCGGTGATAACATACCCCGGTGACATAAAACGTGAAATATAAGTACGGGGTTCTGACTTATAATCATATCCTTTGGCAAATTGAGTGTTGAAATTTAACAAGGCACTCAGATACAAATTTCTGGTCATTTCATAACCGTAGGTCGAAGAATAGTAAAGTTTATCATTTGTTTTTTTGGTCCCGCTCGTTTCTGTTTGATTCAGACCGTAGGCCATTTCTAAACGATTTTGCCAGAGGTGTTTGTTTTTTTTGTAATCGGCACTGTAATTGAACAGTATATCAAAGCCGATTGCGTTCTCGCCACCCGCAGCCCAGTTGCTCAAACTTACTTGATTGAGGTTGATTCCTGTATTTCCTCCGTAAGTCCAGCTGGAGTCCCGGTTGAAGTGTGCGGAAGCTTGTGTGGAGTGCGCGAAGGCAGCCAATAAAAGAATAAATATAACAGAAGTTTTCATTGGATTGTGAATTTTGATTTTGTGCGCGAAATTAATAAATAAACACATAAATTCACAATTCAGGAATGAAATCCGCTGAAAAGTATTTAATGTTTGATGGTTGAAGCCAATTGTTTTATCGCTTCCAGTGTTTCGTTTTTATCTAAGTGACAAAGTTCGCGGTTACGCATGAGCCATTCTCCGTTTACCATGGAAGAGCGGATGTTTTTACTGTTCATGGCATACACAATGGCAGAATATTCGTCATAGACAGGCAGCATATTGGAAGAGTCGGCATGGATGAAAATTAGATCTGCACTTTTGCCTTTTTCCAAGGAACCGGTGATTTGTTCCAGGCCTAAGGCTTTGGCTCCGTTAATCGTTGCCATTTGTAGAGCTGTTCTGGCGTTTACGGCCTCAGGGTCATCGTGTTTTACTTTTGGAAGCAGGGCGGCAAACCGCATTTCTTCTGTCATGTCCAATGTATTGTTACTGGCTGTCCCGTCAGTGCCAATACTGACTGTAATTCCGGCCTGGAGGTAACTGTATGTATCGGCAATACCACTGGCCAGTTTAAGGTTGCTCTTGGGGCAATGGGCGATAGAAGTTTGTGTCGAAGCAAATAATTCTGTTTCTTGCGGGTTTAGCCATACGCCATGGGCAGCGATGACATTCCGGTCCAGTAACCCGATTGAATGCAGATATTCAGCTGGTGGCATTCCTGTTTGAGCGGTGATGTCATCAACTTCTTTGCGGGTTTCTGCTATATGAATCTGAAGGATAGTATTGGATTGGTCAGCGAGTTGTTTTGCCTGTTGTAATGTTTTCCGGCAACAGGTATAAGGTGCGTGGGCACAAACGGACGGATGGATGAGTGAATCTCCCTGCCATTTGCAAATCAATGCTTTACTTAATGCCAATCCTTCTTCTACTGTATGGAAGCTCGGAGTAGGAAAATCAATTAAAGATTCTCCTAACACTCCGCGGATGCCAGCTTTTTTTGCTTCTTCGGCAATGACGTCTTCAAAAAAGTACATGTCATTGAAGCATACGGTGCCCGATTTAATCATTTCAATCAAAGCCAGCCGGGTGGCGATACGTACATTTTCCGGAGTCACAAACCGGGCTTCCGCCGGGAAAATATGTTCGGTGAGCCAGGTATGTAAGGGCAGATCATCGGCATATCCGCGTAACATAGTCATCGGGATATGTGTATGTGTGTTGATGAAACCGGGCATAACAAACATGCCTTGGGCGTCAATCAGTTCTGCATCCGGATCTTTCAATTGTCCGGAGCAGATGTTTTTGATTTTTCCGTTTTCAATAAGAATGCAACCGTTTGGAATGATTTCCAGGCTGGCATTCATGGTGATGATATGGGCGTTATAGATGAGTTTTTTAGACATGATATGATGATTGGTTTTATCAACTCCTCTGTTTGTTAAGTAAGGCAAGAACGAATCAATTCACGGAATAACGGTGACATTTGACAGGAAGTGTTGAGCAGCATTTCCGGATGCCATTGTATGCCTATAACAAAACGGCGGCCCGGCATTTCAATGGCTTCACAAATGCCGTCGGGTGCTACGGCTGCAATTATCAGGTCTTTTCCTAATTTATTCAGGCACTGATGATGAAAACTGTTTACGTCGATTTTTTCTCCGAATAGCTGTTCTGTCCTGGTGTTGGGAGTAATCCGGACCGGGTGGAATATGTCTGCGCGGGGACCGTATTGACTATGCAGCATGACCGGGTGATCTATGGCAGCGATGTCTTGCCAGAGGGTACCACCTTGTACTACATTTAACAATTGCATGCCGCGGCAGATGGCCAATAAAGGTTTGTCGGCTTTCAGGATTTCTTCTGTCAGAAGCCATTGCGAACGGTCAAGTGCAGTATGGAATTCTTCCAACGCCGGATGAGGGGATTCGCCATAAAGAATCGGGTTAATGTCTCCACCTCCGGCAAGGATGAAGCCATCACAAAGTCCGATATATTGCCGGACTATATCCGGATTCTCCAAAGGTGGTAACAGGAGCGGAGAACCTCCTGCCTGAACAATTGCATCTACATAATCTTTGTTAACAAAGATACGCTCCATCCCGAGGAATTTTCCTTTCTCTACGGTCAGGAAATTTGTGCTGATACCAATAACCGGATTCATGAAACATTTATGGCAGGTTAATCTAATTTCAGTACGGCCAGGAATGCTTTTTGCGGAACTTCTACGTTTCCGATTTGTTTCATTCGTTTTTTTCCTGCTTTTTGTTTTTCCAATAGTTTTCGTTTTCTGGAAATGTCACCCCCGTAACATTTGGCAGTGACATCTTTGCGAACGGCTTTGATGGTTTCGCGGGCAATAACCTTGGCTCCGATTGCCGCCTGTACGGCAATATCAAATTGTTGGCGTGGGATCAGGTCTTTCAGTTTTTCACAAATTCGTCGTCCGAAAGCATAGGCATTGTCGAAATGGATTAAGGCTGATAAAGCGTCGACAGATTCGCCGTTTAATAAAATATCCAGTTTTACTAAGTTCGCTTTCCGGTAGCCGATTTGGTAATAATCGAAAGAGGCGTATCCCTTGGTGATGCTTTTGAGTTTATCGTAAAAATCGAATACGATTTCTCCTAATGGCATTTCATAGGTGATTTCAATCCGGTTGCCGGTGTGATATTGCTGGTTAATCAATATACCCCGTTTACCTAAGCAAAGGGTCATAATGGGCCCGATATAATCTGCCGGTGTGATGATTTGGGCCCGGATGAAGGGTTCTTCTATAAAATCCAGTGTACTTGCAGGCGGCATGTCCGATGGATTGTGCATTTCATACACTTCTCCTTTCGTTGTGTGTGCCATATACATAACATTGGGAACGGTGGTAATGACATTCATATTGAACTCCCGGTCTAAGCGCTCCTGGATAATTTCCATGTGTAGCATACCCAGAAACCCGCAGCGGAAGCCAAAACCAAGTGCTGCCGACGACTCCGGTTCAAAAGTCAGGGAGGCGTCATTGAGCTGCAATTTCTCGATGGAAGCCCGCAAGTCTTCGTAGTCTTCGGATTCAATGGGGTAGATTCCCGCATATACCATAGGTTTTACTTCTTCAAATCCGTCAATGGCCACATCGCAGGGTTGATGAACATGGGTAATGGTATCTCCCACTTTCACTTCCGACGAAGTTTTGATGCCGGAGATGATGTAGCCTACATTTCCGCTTTCCAGAGTTGCCCGGGGTTCCGGTTTCAAGCGTAATACTCCGATTTCATCGGCTGTATATTCTTTGCCAGTATTGACGAATTTTACCAGGTCGCCGGTATGTAAACTTCCGTTGATAATTCGGCAATAGGTAATAATGCCCCGGAAAGAATTGAATTCCGAGTCAAAAATCAGTGCTTGTAAAGGTTGGTTAGGGAATCCTTCCGGATGAGGAATGCGTTCAACGATAGCATGTAATATTTCTTCAACTCCCTGACCTGTTTTCCCGCTGGCTTCGATAATGTCGTCCCGTTTGCAACCCAAAAGTTCGACAATCTGGTCTTTAACTTCTTCCGGCATGGCATTAGGCATGTCCATTTTATTTAATACCGGAATGATTTCCAGATTGTTTTCTACGGCCAGGTATAAATTGGAGATGGTTTGAGCCTGAATCCCCTGGGTTGCATCTACGATGAGCAATGCTCCTTCACATGCAGCTATAGAGCGGGATACCTCATAGGAGAAATCAACGTGTCCCGGGGTGTCAATCAGATTTAGGACGTATTTTTGCCCTTGATAGGTATAATCCATCTGGATTGCATGGCTTTTGATGGTAATGCCCCGTTCGCGTTCCAGGTCCATATCATCCAGCACTTGCGCCTGAAGGTCTTTCCCGGTTACTGTTCCGGTGTACTCCAGCAAACGATCTGCCAATGTGCTTTTCCCGTGGTCGATGTGTGCAATGATACAGAAGTTGCGTATATTTTCCATCTGTTTATTTTCAAGTTTAATTCGGGGATAAAGATAGAAAAAAAAGCGAAATCGGGAAAATGGGAAGGATAGGTTGAAAGATGAATCGAAATTTTACGAACAAATCGTTACTTTTGCAGAAGAATCAAAAATAAACATCATGGTAAAATCAATGACCGGTTTTGGAAAAACTACGGTAGAAACCGGAACTAAAAAAATTATTATTGAAATGAAAAGTTTAAATTCAAAACAACTGGATTTAAGCTTGCGGATTCCTAATCTTTATAAAGAAAAAGAGATGGAAATCCGGGGAATGGTGAAGGACAAACTGGAGAGAGGTAAGATAGATATGTGTATCTATTTTGATAACTCAGAAACAGATAAGGATGTGATGATTAACAGTTCTGTAATCATGCAATACTTTAATCAGATGCTGGCTCTTGCCGGACAATTGGGCATCGAGCCCGATAGGAATGAATTGTTGCAATCTGTGATGCGTTTCCCGGATACTTTGCAACAGAAAGCTGAGGAACTGAATGAAGAGGAATGGGGGATGTTGAAAGCTGGGATAGAGAAAGCTCTGGAGGCAATTGATGCGTTTCGTATTCAGGAGGGAAAAGCTTTAATTAAAGATATAAATCACCGGATAGAACTTATTCAGAAACTGGCATCTGAAGTGCCTCAATTTGAAGTGAGGCGAGTTGAAATAATCCGCCAGAAATTACAGGAGAAAATCAGCGAATGGACAGATGTGAAAAATATAGACCAGAATCGTCTGGAACAGGAGATTATCTATTATCTGGAGAAATTGGATATTACGGAGGAAAAGGTCCGCTTGGCAAATCATTGTAAATATTTTCTGGAAACCGTGGAAAAGGAAGAAGCACCCGGACGGAAACTGGGTTTTATAGCTCAGGAAATCGGGCGTGAAATCAATACCATGGGTTCTAAAGCCAATGACCATGATATTCAGAAATTAGTGGTTGGGATGAAAGATGAATTGGAAAAGATTAAGGAACAGAGTTTAAATGTCCTTTAGTTATTGCCACATGGAGATGTGACAGAATATGGGAAACGGCCTTTAATTATGAAATTTATGGGAAAAGTAATTATTTTTTCTGCCCCGAGTGGAGCGGGTAAGAGTACGATTATAAATTATTTGTTAGGGAGGCATTTGGGATTGGAGTTTTCAATCTCGGCAACCTGTCGTGCTCCCCGTGGGGAAGAACAAAATGGCAAAGAATACTATTTTTTTACTCAGACGGAGTTTGAAAGCCGTATTGCTGCAGGTGACTTTCTCGAATATGAAGAAGTTTATCCGGGATGTTATTACGGAACCTTAAAAAGCGAGGTAGAACGGATTTGGAATCGGGGTAACGCTGTTATATTTGACGTAGACGTAGTTGGTGGGGTTAATTTAAAGAAAAAGTTTGGACCCGAAGCATTGTCTGTTTTTATTCAGCCTGTTTCTGTTGCTGTATTGGAACAACGTTTGATTGGACGGGGTACGGATGCTTTGGATAAGATTGCACAACGGGTTGCTAAGGCGGAATACGAAATGGGTTTTGCGCCTCAGTTTGATACCGTTATTGTGAATGACTGTCTGGAAGAGGCGTTGAGTGAGGCGGAGGAAAAAGTGAAGAATTTCCTGGGACAGCAGTAAGTTCGTGGTTTGAATACAGGATGTTCTATGGTTTCAGTGGGACTTTTTTTTGGTTCTTTTAATCCGGTTCATAACGGACATTTGTCTATTGCCAGGTATTTATTGGATGAAGGACATTGCGGACAGGTTTGGTTTGTGGTATCTCCTTTGAATCCCTGGAAGACAGATGTGACACTGCTGGATGAAAAAAAACGTTTGGAATTGGTTGGTGAGGCCATCAGGGGAGAAAAGCGAATGAAGGCTTCCGATGTGGAATTTTTTATGCCACGTCCTTCTTACACATACCAGACCTTGCAGGTTTTGAAGACAGACTATCCGGAAGAAAAATTCGCTTTGATTATGGGAGAAGATAATTTGCTCCATTTTCATGAGTGGAAAAATTACCGGCAGATTATATCGGAATGCCCTGTATTTGTTTACCCCAGGCCGGGAAATACGTTTATAAATCCTTTGGAGGCCGGAGTTAAAGTTGTAGATGCCCCCATGACCGGAATTTCTTCCACCGAAATCCGGGAAAAAATAAGGAAAGGGGAGAATATTTCAGAGTTTGTACCGCAAGGAATTGTTGGTAAGACTGAAAAATATTACAGAGATTTACTTTGTTGACAGGGAATATGAATTTATCCAATAGAATGATTGATTTGAGTTTTTGTTGTGGAATGAAAGCAGGAATATGTCTTGTCCTGGTTTTGTGCATCGGGATAGGAGAAGTGGATGCTCAACGGAAACTACCTTCGAAAACAAAGGAACAGAAAGCACTGGAACGGCAGGCCAAAAAACAGCGTGTCGAGAAAGTGCCTGATACGGAATTGAGATGGAATCCCCGGAAAATTCCGGATAAGAGTAAAGGTTTTCCTGAAATTTCTTCCTGGCATACTGGTACAGCAGGCATTTTGCCTTCCGATGCTGCCGAGATCAGCCTTGTTAATCCGAGCAGGATTGGTTTTTCCCGCAAGACGGAATTATTGTTCCGGATAGCGGAGGAACCTATTTTGCCCAATATCGGATTGAAACACCTTTGGTGGGCAAATAAGCGTTTTGCTTTGGCTTCTGAACACTCTTTGTATTATACCTATCCCGGATTGAAGATTTTACAGTGTACGGGTTTTAAATCATTGGTTCCGGATTCTGTTAAAATAGAACATGGGTTTGCCATGCGTCATGAATTTCTGTTTTCCTGGCTGATGAATCCGAAGGTATGGGGATGTCCTGATCCGCCGCCGGAAAGAATCCTTACCATGAGAATCGGTACTGAATTTTATCTGGGAAGGAGGAATGCTGATGTGCATTCATTTGATTATGCTCATTTACTTTACCATACCCGTTTATTGGATGGGCAAGTGCTGTATTATGGCGGATTACAGTTTGATTCATATATGGGGAAGCGGTTTCATTATAGCCTCAATGGGTTATTTTATTCTTTGGATTTAAAGAAAGAATATGCGGCGGAGGCTAATCTCAGGCTGACGGCTTATGTATCGCGTCGTTTGGGTATATCTGTGGCCGCCAAGGGGGCTTATATGAATGTGGGCGACCGGACAAGATTCGCCTGTATTCCTTTGTTGGATTTAACTTATTTAGTGAATCCGGGGCGTTCTGTTATTCAGCATGGTTTGTATAAACGAGGAAAGCGCAGGAGAAATTAAACGCCGGTAATTCTTTATTCGGTCCTAAGGTTTTATCTTTGTAGGGTTAAAATTTGTTTCCGATGGATTTATTGCTTCATACCTGTTGCGCACCTTGTTCTGCAGCTATCATAGAGTGGCTGATGAAGAATGATGTTCGGCCGGTATTGTATTATTTTAATCCGAATATCTATCCTTTGGAGGAATATCATATTCGTAAATCTGAATGTACCCGTTATGCTCAGACTTTAGGGTTGGAGATAGTGGACGGTGATTACAGTCATGAAAAGTGGCTAAAAGACATCAGGGGATTGGAAAATGAACCGGAGCGGGGAAAGCGTTGTTTACAGTGTTTTAAGGTACGTTTGCTGGCAACGTCGCGGTTGGCTTCTGAACGTCATTTGGGGTATTTTGCCACCACACTGGCTTCTTCGCGCTGGAAAAGCCTGGAACAGATTGCAGAGGCCGGGCATTGGGCTGCTTCTCAATTTGAAGGAGTGGAGTTTTTGGAAAAAAATTGGCGTAAAGATGGCCTGAGTGAGCGTCGCCGGGCTTTATTAGCTGAAAACGGTTTTTATAATCAGCAATATTGCGGCTGTGAATTTTCCATTCCGAAGAAGAACGGGGATTTATAGTTTTAAATCCTGAATTAATTTTTCCAGGACGTTTATAAAAGTGACCGGCGTCGGGACACATGCTTCTTCTGCGTCAATCAGGAATAAGCGGTTATGGCTGACAGCCCGGAGATGTGTATATTGTTTCCAGGATTCGATTTCTTGCCTTCCTGCTCCGTTCATGGAGACAACTATAATAATATCCGGATTTCTCAGAAGAACGGTTTCTTTGGACACCATATCGTTTGTTAAGTCATTGAAGATATTTTGTCCGCCCAGAAGTGTAATATAGTCGTTCATAAAACTTCCTGGTAAAACCGAATACAGGGGATTGTTGCCAAGTTCCATGAAAACGGTTTTGTTTTTCATAGGCTGGGGTAATTGTGTCAAGCGTTCGCGGCTCTCGCGGATATATTGCCGGGCAGTTTCGGTTTTGTCACAGAGTTCTCCCAGTTTTTCCAGTTGCTGGCAAAGTTCTTCAAAATCCCGTGGTGGTTGGAAACGTAAAGTACGAATTCCCATTTTTTCTATAGCATTTAAAATCCGGGGAGGAGTAAGTCCCGAGGTAATGACTAAATCAGGTTGCATGCTGACTACTTTTTCGATGTTCACCGTCAGGGCGTCCGCAACAATCGGGATGTTGTCTTTTCGGGCGATTGTACAATATTTGGTACATCCGATGAGTTTGTCCTGAGCTCCTAAGAGATAGAGGTTGTTGGTGACGGACTGTGCCAGGGAGATGATACGGCGATAATTTTCAGCTGGGAGTTTGTAGCAGAAAAAAGCCAAGACAATGAAACTAAGGAAGCTGCAACGTATTTTCATATTGGGAGTTCAGTTTAAACAGATAAATCATGATAAAGTAAAAAATACCTACTTCAAGGGATTTAAGGATTTTCGTTTTTACTCTATTTTTGTCATATCGAAATCAGGAGCGTTTTATTGATTAATTTATAGTTGCGAAGTCACAGGTTTTAACCGGCCTGTGATTTCTTTTTTCAGATTTTGAAAAAAAACACCGGCAGGATGCGGTAAACGGATCCTTCAAATGAAAATCAACGCTATATTGCCGGCCACTTTTGACAATATAACTTCCTGTTGATTTCCATTTCCGGTGTTTTTAACAGTACAGTAAATATATAAGTGCAGGTGTCCGGCTCTAAGTCCGCGAGAGCACAGACGGTTGCTATGATTGGCAGGTCTTCTGACTTGTCTCGGTTCGGACGCCTTCCCGTCGTGCATAAGCAGACAGTGGCAGGAGTATTGTCCGGACGCTTTGTATTGAGATTTACAGCAGCGGGGCCTGTCCGGGATTTTCACCCGATTCCCTTTTATTTCCTCTGTCGAATGGCAGTAGGAAAACCAATCCTGACAAAGATAGGCAAATAATTGAAAAATCGAAACAGATTTTTATTTTCAAATGCTTTTCTTCATTCATGGGAAATTTCTCCGAAAGAATTCACGATTTTTAGGTATTGTTAGCAGTTGCGTGGTAATATATTTTTGACTGCCGGCATGAAGGCGCTGGGGAGGCGGGCATTCATGCCGGCAGATTTATTGAAATTTTAAGCAAATGAAAATGAAGAAAAAAGTAATACTGATTTCGGCCGTGCTGATGGTCCTATTCCTGGGGAGACGGAGCTATGTCACCTGGTTCAGTGTGATACGGGTGGCTTTTGTGAATTTCCAGACGATTTCGATGGGGAACATCGCCAGGGCGAATTGGACAAATTGACCGATGAACTGGAAAACGGTGAGGTTATCTATGTCCCTGAATAAGAAATCCCGGAGAGGATTAGGAGAAAAATATTATTTTTGCTATTTGAATGTAAAGCAAAGATTATGGCTAATTTTTTTAAATCTCTCTTTTTCGGTGAAACGGAAACTTCAGCGGAAGAAAAAGCGGCACGCAATTTTGATGTATTGAAATATGATGGTATCAAGGCGTTAAAAATGGGAAAGAACACTTATGCCATCCGTTGTTTTAATGAAGCGTTGAAGCTGCAGGAAGATGGGGAAGTACTGGAAAATCTGGTACATGCTTATACCCGGGAGGACCGTATGGAAGAAGCTATTTCTGTGGCCGGACGCTTGGTGGAGGCTGAACCCGGAAATGTTCCTGTGTTGTTGTTGCGGGCAAATTTGAACTTTGTAACTGAAAACTATACAGAGGCTATTGCTGATTGTGAGAGAGCTGTAATGCTTGATGCGGCTGATGCGACTGCCTATTTTTTGCAAGGAAAGGCCCAAAAGGCTGCCGGCGATTGGTTGGGGGCTATTGTAAGTCTGTCACAAGCCATCCGTTTAAAAGAAAATTTTGCAGAAGCTCATTTATTGAGGGCGGAGGTGATGTTTGACACAAAGGATTATAAAGATGGGATGGAGGATGCGGAGAAAGTGGTAGGGCTTTTACCGGAAGAGGAAAATGCTTATTTGGTTCGGGGACGTTTACAGGAAGCTTTAGGTGATGGTAAGGCAGCCGAAAAAGATTATCGGTATGTAACGGAACTGAACCCTTTTAATGAACAGGCCTATTTACAATTGGGAAACCTTTATATGGCGTGGGGACAACCGGATGAGGCCATTGCTCTTTTTGACGAAGCTATCGAATTAAAACCTGATTTTGCAAAAGCCTATAACGAAAGGGGACGGGCCCGGCTGATGAAAGGAGATAAAAACGGTTCTTTTGAAGATATGAAGAAAGCAATGGAGCTGAATCCGGATGGGGAGGAAGCCCGGAAAATCAATGGTACTTATTCCAATTTTGAAGATATGTATAAAAACCGGCCTCTTTAACTATTCGTTTCGTTTTAAAACAAACATTTATCCATTTGTTACGTTATATATTGAAAAGTAAAATAAAATATATGAAAACAAATGGATTTATTTTTGGAGCTTTAATAGTGGCCTTGGCAACAGCCTGTGGAAGTAGTAATTCCGATGATAACGGAAATCCCGGATTTCCTACTCCTGTTGTAGAACGGGCATTTCTGGCGAAATATCCGGCAGCGGCCAATGTGAAATGGGAAAAAAAGGGAAGTTTTTCTCAGGTGGATTTTACCCTGAATCAGGTGGAATATGAAGCATGGTATAATGCTTCAGGGAAATGGCTGCAATCCGAACATTCAGTTGTTTATACTACTTTACCTGTAGAGGTAAAAGAGTATGTTGCCAATAATCTGAATTATCCGCCTGCCACCTGGCGTCCGGAGATGTATGCGACTGTACTGGAACGGTTGGATTATCCTGATTGGTATGGGGTAGAGCTGGAGCAAGGCAAAGAAGAAGTGACCCTGTGGACGGACCAGGATATTTTCCGGCATTGGGATGTTATTGCAGATTTTGATGGGAATGATGTGCCGCAGGCTATTCGTAGTTTTATTTCTGTTTCTTATAAAAACGGGTATATAACCGAAGTTGGAAAATTATCGGATGCTTCTTATGTTGTGAATTTATTGGATGGAGAAACGGTGAAGGAAGTGTATTTTAACAGCACTATGGCCTGGCAATATACGGAATGGCCGGTATTGCTGGAAAAAGTGCCTCAGGTCGTAAAGAGCGTTTTGGATAATCCGGCTTATGATATGTTTACAGTGAAGTCAGTGAGTTACCAGCAATATCCTTCCCGGGGATGGTATCATTTTGTGTTAAAAGAGACAGTGGCACCTGGCCGTGACATGACGTTAAACATTGATGGGGAAGGGAATATCGTTTTATAAAGTATTTGATTTACGCGAAGATTCAAGTGCATTGGCAGACACGGGAAAAATAAAGGGTTTGCCGGAAATGGGATTGGGCTGGCTGACGACCATCGTATCGTATACTTCCTCGATGTGGTCGTAAGTCAGTACTTCCTGTGGTGTCCCCTGGGTAAAAATCTTTCCTTTGTTTAGCAGAATCAGGTGGTCGCTGTATTCACTGGCCAGGTTTAAGTCATGAATAATGAGCAGAACGGTGAGGTGATTCTCTTTGTTTAGCCGCTGAATTAGGTTCAAAACCTTCATTTGATGGGAAATATCCAGGTGTGCTGTAGGCTCGTCCAGTAGCAGGATATTGGTTTTTTGAGTCAGTGCCCGTGCGATGGCAGCCAGTTGCTGTTCTCCTCCGCTCAGCCGGTTCATGAATTTGTCTTTTTTATTCCAGGTCCCTGTCAGACGCATATTTTCTTCAGCTATGGCGTAATCTTCCGGGGTATCGAAGAATTGAAAAGGGCTCCGGTAAGGCATACGCCCCATCAGGACATAATCTTCCATAGTCATATTTCCGGCTTCGACCGTTTGATTGACAATGGCTATTTTTCGGGCCCGTTCTTTGTGTGACATTCGGGAGAGTTCGGTATGCTCGATTTCCACGGAGCCTTTGTTTGCAGGCAATAACCCCGATATTCCCCGGAACAGGGTGGTTTTACCAGCCCCGTTCGGACCGATAACCGAAGTAAAGCATCCGACCGGAACTTCAAAATGGATATCAGTAATATGGAATTTATTTCCATAGCCGCAACTGAGTCCTTTTACTTTTATAGCTGATGATTCCGCTTTCATACTGAGTTTTTGTTTCCTCTGGCCATCACTAAAATAAAAAGGACGCCTCCGGTGATTCCGGTAATGACGCCAATCGGAAGCTCATTCGGAGCGATGAGGGTTCGGGCCAGAATGTCACATAACACTAAAAAGATACCACCGCCGAGAAAAGAACTGATTAATAAAATTCTGTAGTCTGTTCCTACAATATACCGTATTAATTGGGGAATAATCAAGCCGACAAAACCGATGACTCCGGCTACGGAAACACAAATGCCGGTTAAGAGAGAGCTGAAAATAAACAGAATGCGTACGCTTTTCTCTGTGTTGACTCCTAACTGTGTGGCTCTTTCCATGCCTAAACGCATGACATTTAGGGTGGGTGCATATCCTATGGAAAGGAGGAGGACCAGAATAGCTATTACACCGACAGCCCCGATCAGAAAACCATTTGTTTCATTCAGGCCTCCCATAATCCAGAACATGATACCTTTTAATTTATCTACGCGGGTAATTGAAAGCATAAGCATCATCACGGAAGAGGACAGGAAACTAATCATCACTCCTGTTAAAAGTAAGGTTTTGATTTGTACCGAGCGTTTTTTCATCGCTATCAGGTAGATCAGGATAAGGGTTCCTAAGGCTCCAAGAAATCCGGATAGCGGTAGGGTCAGGCTTCCCCACATGAATTCAAGGGAGAAAACAATGATGAAAACAACGCCTAAAGAAGCACCTCCGGAAATACCTAAAGTATAAGGTTCCACTAAGGGATTCCGGAAAATGCCTTGCAGAATGGCTCCTGATAAACTGAGCGCACCTCCCACAATCATTCCCAGCAATATCCGGGGAAATCTTAATTTCCAGAGGATTTCGGCCCGGATGTCATTCCCGTTTCCGCATAATATGTGGAACAGTTCTTTGGGGGAATAGTTGATTTCGCCGATACATAAAGCCAGCATTACCGCTGTTCCCGTCAGGCACAAGAGAATGCCCAGGAATAAAAGCCACCTGTAATATTTTTTCTGCATACAAAACCGGTTCCGTTGTGCAAATATACCAATTCACCCCGAAATCCGTATGTTGTAACACAAGAAAGTACGGATTAGTCTTCTTGTAAAGATTTAAAACCTTTTCCCAGAATTTCTTTGGAATCCATGATATTAATGAAAGCGTCGGGGTCAATTTCTGCAATGCGGTGACGGAGTACCATCATTTCCCGGCGGGTGAGGACAGTATAAATCATGTTCCGTTTTTCTCCTTTATACATGCCGACAGCAGGCAATAAAGTGGCTCCCCGGTTGATATCATTAAGGATAACCTGTTTTACCGTTTCGTATTGGTCTGTGACAATCATCAGGGTCTTATGGACGGTAGCTCCGTCTATGACAAGGTCTATGACTTTGCCTTCAATAAAAACGATAATCCACGAATACATGGGCAGGCGCCAGTCTCCGAAAGCGACAACCGTAGTCAGCGTGATGGTACAATCAACGATAATAACCAAAGTCCCTAAAGAGATATGGGTATATTTGTTTAGAATCATGGAAATAATGTCTGACCCGCCGGAAGTAGCCCGGGCTTTAAAAATCATACCTATACCCACTCCGTATACGATGCCTCCGAAGATGGCGGATAACAATTGTTCGTTCAATAGGCTCCGTTCTGTGATTTCCGGTTCCAGCAAGGCTGCATAACCGTAAGTTTGGTGGATAAGCCACATAAAAGCCGGAATGGCAAAAGTGCAGATAATGGTTTTTACACCGAACATACCCCCCAGAAAATAAATACCCAGCAACAACAAAGGAATATCCATGCATAATGCGGCAACCTCAGTTTCCCATCCCCACAAATGATGGAATACCATAGATAAACCATATGTCCCTCCCGGAGCAAAACCGTAAGGCTCTGCAAACATGACTGCTCCTAATGCGAAAACAAAACATCCGCCTAACAACCAGGCGTAGGTGATAAAAAAATCTTTGGAAAAAAGTTTTTCTTTGGTAACGAATCCCATGCTGAATAATGATTAAGGTTTATGATTTTGCACAGCCAAAATTATAAATTGTTTTTGGCATTTTCTTAGCATATCCCAAATTTTGAAAACGGAATATCTGATTGATTATTAGAATTATGCATAAAATTTTATTTGCATATTCATACAAAATCGCACATATTTATACAAAATCCGGATTCCTTTTCGGAAACGTTTGAAGTTTGTGAAGAGAGATTCTTAAATATCCGTATACCATTTTTATTGCCCGTTGGAAGAAGATTTGAGGTATTGGACCCAGATACGGGCAGCTTCTTCTATGGTTTTGGTACAGGGACGTTTTTTGTAATATTCCTGCGTCCTGGCTTCTGGTACAGGGTCGTCATGTTTTTTTTTGCTTAATCCTAATAATTCCGCACAGATTAAAGAACCGTTTCGGTGGGCAAACTCATCGGCCAATTGTTGTACAAGTCTGTAGTTTGCTTCTTTGCCATCTTTATCTTTGCCATCTGTACATCCGGTTTCTAATCCGGCTAATATAAACATACCGCAGGCAGCACCGCAGGTCATTCGCATCCGGCCGATTCCTCCTCCGAAAGAAGCCGACATACGGAGTGCCTGTTCTTCTGTATAACCATACATATCTGCAAAAGCTGCACATATGGATTGTGAACAATTGTAACCTTGTTTAAAGAGTTCGACAGCTTTTTGAATACGGTCTTCCATGGTAGAGGCAATTAATGATTTCCAGAGGTAAAAGTAATAATAAAACTTCTTTTCTTGTCCAGAGGCCGTAAAAAAAGTGCTGACTGTCGGAGACTGTCAGCACTTTCTTTGTCATTTCCCGGTATGGATAATCAATACATGTCCGTAATGTCCCAGACAAAAGCCCGGATACCGTTCTCTTTGTTTACTTCATCCAACTTTTTCACGTATTTTAAAAGAAGAGGTACCATTTCTTCATCTACGATGGTGAGGGTGGCCGAGTTCATTTCCGGCCATGTGTGGCTTCCCATACGGGGTTCACCGTCAGTCGTTCCCGCCCCGTTAATTAAAGGCCATTGGGTGAATCCACGGATTTGCAGTTTTTCGAGGATATAAGCCACCCTTTCTGTTAAAGCCTGGTTGTATGTAATAAATACTGCTTTCTTCATTTTGATTGCTTTTTGATTTATGATTTACGATAACAGACCGGTTAAAATCTGTTATCGTAAATTTGGAATGGTCAATTACTTTTTTGGGGTAGGTCTCTTTCCGGATCGAAATCACTCATAAACTTGAATTGTTTTTCAAGTGCTTTTTTCTTATTCCGGCTACCGCTCTTATCCATGGCAGCATAAGCAGCAGGAACGATAATCATCGTGATGATTGTAGAGAACACCATACCGCCGATTACGGCAACCCCCATAGGACGCCAGGTTTCGGAACCTTCTCCGGCACTGATAGCCATCGGCACCATACCCAGGATTGTGGTCAGAGAGGTCATCAACACCGGACGCAGACGAGAGCGGCAAGCTTGTGCGATGGCGTCATACAAGCGTACTCCCCGTTCCCGCATCAGGTTGATAAAGTCGATAAGTACGATACCGTTTTTAGTTACAATACCTACCAACATAACTGCTCCAAGGGCCGCAACAATACTTAATGTAGTGTTGGTGATCAGCAATGCCAGAATAACACCGGTGAAGGCGAACGGAATAGCCAGCATGATGATAACCGGCATTTTGAAAGATTCGAACTGAGCAGCCATCACAATGTAGACCAACATCAGCGATAATAACAATAACCACACCAGAGAAGAGAAAGATTCCTGCTGATCTTCATAACTACCTCCGATATACATGGTGACATCCTGAGGTACATCCTCCATGTTGTTGATGATGTTTTGTGCTCCGAGGGCAATATCTCCAAGGGCGACACCGGCTGCCGGAGTAATGGATACTTTCAGCAAACGCTGTTTACTTTTACGTTCGATATTAGGTGGAGAGAAATATTCCTTGATTTCGCCTAATTCTTTCAGACGTATTTTTTGACCGTGTCCGTCAATCAGTTGGATATTTTCCACTTCAGTCAGGGAAGAACGGTATTTTTCATCCAAACGGACAATAATGTCATACTCCTCTCCGTTTTCTTTGAATTTACTGTTTCTGAATCCATAGATACGGTTACGCAGATAACTACCTACCTGGCTGGTGGTCAGACCGTGGCGGGCCAGTTTGTCCTGGTCAAGAACGACCTGCAACTCCGATTTATCTTCATCCCGGCTGATTTTAATATCTTCAGCACCTGGGATGTTACGGGCTTGCTGGGCAATGCTGTGAGCCAAACGGGTCGTGGTATTGAAATCATGACCCATAATTTCAATGTCTACGGAGTTTCCGCCCATAGAACCGCCACTGGAAGAAGTACTGACAGTGTATTGCAGAACATCGGGGAAACTTTTCAGGATTCCGCGCACCTGATCGGCAATTTCAAATATGCTTCGGTTGCGTTCTTTAATGTCTACCGTACGTATACGCATATTCAGAATGTTATTACCGGTGCTGTTCATCATGGAAGCAAAAGAAGCTTCTTCCTCACTACCATAGGAGAGGTTTATGATGGTAATTTCCGGAATCTGGGAGCGAATAACGGAATCAATTTGCAAAGCTACATTTTTGGTTACTTCCACCCGCTGCCCGGATTGCATCTTGACATAGACGTTCATAGAACTTTGGTCATTTTGGGGCATGAAGTCGGTTTTGATGAATCTGAGTAAAAAGAATGAACCGACAAACAAAGCGAGCATCAAACAGATGACAACTGTTTTATGATAAAGTACCCACCGGATCAGTTTTTCATAGAAAGCGTCCAGATGGTCAAGCTGGGTAGATACGAAATGATAGAAACTGAATTTGCCGTTAGTGGTTTTTTCCTGAATTCTCATGATCTGGGAACAGAGCATGGGGGTCAATGAAATAGCCGTTACAGTGGACGTACAAACAGTGATACATACAATCCAACCCAATTGTTTAAACAAAATACCTGTCATTCCGGTCACCAAAGTTAAGGGGAAGAATACAGCTACTGTAACCAGCGTGGTAACAATAACCGACAGCCATACTTCATTTGTCCCGTATTTGGCAGCTTCGCGCGGACGGCTGCCCCGGTCAATGTGTTTGGTGATGTTCTCCAGAACAACAATGGCATCGTCCACAACCATACCGATGGCAATAGAAAGCGAAGACAGTGAGATAACATTCAGTGATTCGCCTGTCGCAAACAGATAAATGAAAGCTACAATCAATGAAATCGGGATAGTCAGAGCGATAATAAAAGTGGCCCGCCAGCGCCCCAGGAACAGAAATACCACTAAGACGACGAAGATTAGGGCATACATCAATGTTTCCTGAAGATTGTTGATGGACTTGACAATAAAGTCTGAATTATCCGAGATGATTTGAAATTTAATGTCGGGCGGCAATTCTTTCTGGGCTAATTCCAGTTCTTTTTTTGCTTGTTTTGCCACAGCTACGGCGTTGGCGTCGGTTTGTTTTGTAATCAATAAAACGCCTCCTTTTCCCCGGTTAATGGTTTGTTCCAGGGTAATGTCCTTGATGGTGTCTCTTACACGGGCTACATCGTGCAGAAAAATGGTTTTGTCGTTTTGTGTTCCCAAAACAATATCTTTGATTTGGGCACTTTCTTCGAATTCACCTTCAACGCGCAGGGTGTAGTCCATTTCACCCATTTTCACACTACCGGAAGAGACATCTTTATTTTCTGCCAGAATCTTGTTACCGATTTGTTCCAGTGTCAGATTATAGGCGTCAAGCTGATTGGGGTCCAGGTCCACATATACCACCCGTTGCGGGGAACCGGCAACAATGACGGAAGCAACTCCGTCTACACGGTTCAAGCGGGTGATTAATTTATCATCCAGGATTTTGTCGATACCGGGGTAAGATTCATCGGCTGTCACCGCATAAATCAGGATAGGCATCATAGACGTATTGAAACGCATGATGGTCGGACGGTCAATATCGTCCGGCAAGTTTTGCATAGCTTTATCCACGGCATCGCGCACATCGTTGGAGGCTTCATCCAGATTGACTTCCCATTCAAATTCCAAGGAGATAACCGCCAGGTTGTCATAGGAAGTAGAGGTCATTTCTTTCAGATTATCTACAGAGTTTAACTGGTCCTCCAGAATCTTTGCTACGTTTTCTTCAATATCCGAGGCATTGGCTCCCGGATAAGTTGCCATCACCGTAATATAAGGCGGGTCCATTTTCGGGTACTGGTCCACCGGCAACTGTATATAAGAGGCAATACCCAATACCATAATGGCTATAAATACCATGAGGGTGGAAATGGGCTTATTGACCGCTGTATTGTATATACTCATATTCTTTTAATTTATAAGACTGTTATTTTATAATTTATGGCTTTACGGTTTTTGGAGACCGTAAGGATAAATTAAAGGGATTATCGGGTAACTGATACGGGAGAGCCGTCTACTAAGCGTCCCTGACCGACAACAATCAACTCATCCCCTTCCTGAATCTGGTCGCTGATTAATTCTACTTTATCCTCAAAGCGCTTGCCCAATATCACAGGTACACGTTTGGCTTTCCCATCTTTGTTCACGAATACGTAACGGTCATTTGCTCCCTGTAATTTCAGTACGGCAATAGCCGGAGCCACAACAGTTTCCGTGTTACCGATGAAGAAATTAATGGTTCCGTACATACCCGGACGTAAGGATTCGTCATCGTTTGGAATTTTCACTTCTACGGTGAAAGTACGGGAAGCCGGATCAATGGTCGGATAAACAATACTTACAGTTCCTTCAAATACCCGGTCAGGGAAAAGGCTGCTTTTCAATTCCACTTTGGTGCCTTTTTTCACAGATAGGAAATATTGTTCGGATAAATTCACATAAGCTTTCAGTGGGTTGATTTTTTCAATGGCAATAATAGAAGGTTTGGAAGCTCCGCCGAAAGCAGCTCCGGTATATACTTCTCCGTTTTCAAAATATTTGCCGGTAACCACACCGTTGAAAGGAGCCAGCATTTGGGTATTTTCTTTCAGAAAGTCCACATTTGCTTTAGCTACTTCATATTGTGTGATGGCTGCATCGTATGCTTGCTTGCTGATACTCTGAGTTTCATTCAACATTTTAGCCCGGTTGTATTCTGCTTCCAGGTTTTTCAATTGAACTTCAGCCTGTTGCAGGTTAGTTCTGTCCATTTCCACCAACAACTGTCCTTTCTTGATGCGGTCGCCTACTTCAACATAAATTTTTGAAATTCGTCCGGCCGCAGCGGGTGCGTAATAAACCTGTTCGTCGGCTTGCAGATTCGCTGTATAGTCGAGAGTACGGGCAATGTTCTGTTTTTCCAGTTTTTGTATTTTCACCGGAATCGCTTCCACTGTTTTTGCATCTTTTTCTGCGTCTTTTTTTCCGGAACATCCGGCTAACACAGCAATGGTAAGGGTAGATAAAATAACGTTCTTTATCATTGTGTTTTGTATTTATGTTATTTCTTATTTTAATTCGTTATACAATTTTTCCAATTGAGTCTGGGCTTGTAGCAATGTCAGACAGGCAGAAGTATAGTTATTTTCAGCCGTCAGGTAGTTGTTGTTGGCCTGGGTCAGGTCCAGGCTGGAAACAGCTCCGGCATTGTATTTATACTGGTAATTGTTCAATACCTTTTTAGCTACTTCGATGTTTTCTTTTTGCAGATTATAATCTTCCAATGCATTTCTCAGGGCAAATTTGTATTGTTCTTCCTGTAAATACAATTGATCTTCCAGTAGGCTTTTGTTTAAAACCGTCTGTTCCAGGGTGATTTTTTCCTGGTCCAACTGTGCTTTTCGTTGCAGGCCGGAGAAAATGGGGACGTTCAATGTGAATGTGGCTGAATGTTTTAAACTCATATTGAAGCCCGGAGCCAGCAATTTGTGGTTAAAATTATAGTTTGCTGACAAAGTAGGAGCATAGGCCCATTTTTTTAAACCCACCATTTTTTTCTGGAGCTCTTCCTGGGTTTGCATCAGCTGATATTGTGTATTTTTGTTCAGGTCAAACGGTTGGAGAGCCAGTTGGAGAAAACTGCCTTCCTCCAGAAATTTTTCAAAAGCATCGGTCAGGGTAATGGGGGTTCCGGCTTGTAATCCAAGTTGGAGGCGGAGCAGATTATAGTTAACGTCCACCGTTCGTTGCATAACCAGCAAACTGTTTTTCAATTGTCCCACCGTAATGCGGATTTGGTCTACATCGGTGATTTCTGCCGTACCTGCTTTGTACATATTCTCGGTATGTGCCTGGATTTTATTCATATTCTCCAGGTTTTCCTTTACAATTTCCATGAGGCGCTCACTGGCCAGGATCGTATAATAGGAATTGTATACCGTTTCTTTAATGTCCAGTTCGGTTAAATCTACTTCTTGCGCAGCGATCTGCTTGGCAATTTTACTGGTTTGAATACCCAGAATCCATTGTCCGCTGAAAAGCAATTGCGAAATACTACCGTTTAAAGTGGATGAGGACATATCCATGGAACTGCCCATAATGTCCATCTTCTTTCCGAAGTAGGTAACGTAATCCAGACCTGCGTTAATTTGGGGTAAGCCTTGTGAAATAGCTTCCGTAACCATTTTGTTCCTCAATTCTATATTTTTCTGGGAAACCTGCAGTTCCTTGTTGTATTTTACAGCAAAAGTGACGGCTTGCTCCAATGACAGATTTTGAGGTTCATTGGGGGTTTCCTGTGCTTGCAGCAACCAGGGAATAAGAATTGCCATGAATGTGATTAATACTCCTCTTTTCATTCTGTTTTAATTATTGATTTTATATTTATTTTCCTATTTTTTACAATATCTTGTAGCCTACAAATTGTATGCCACTATTTTAGGGCTATTCCGTTCCTTATTTTATTACAAATTTATATTGTATATTTTTTTGTTTTATTAAGTAATTTTTCTAATTCTTCTATCCCTCGGGGGGTGGCAAAACTGCGGATCACATTTTCTACAATGGTGGAAACAATGATGTCGAGCGGATATTTGATTTCACTCATCAGTTCCGGTTCTCCCAGAAAGGCCATTTGCTTCACAAACAGATATACCTGTACTTCCCGGTGAATATCGTTTCGAAAGTAACTTTCACGAATGCCTTTTTCAATCACTTCATGGAACAGATTCTGAATGAATATCTGGTCCTTTTCGTTTACCCGTTGATAAATATCCGGATGATATTTTTTCAGATCGAAAAGATTGGCTGGCATTTGGCTGTTCAGGCTGGTAATGATGTGGTCCCGGATGGATAGCATGATTTCTATGGAATTATGTTGTTTCAGTTGTTCCAGGTCTTTCTGAATCCGCCGGCTATCTCTGCGTTGTAACAGCACTTGTTCTACCAGGTCGTCTTTGTTGCTGAAAAATTGATATAAAGTCTTTTTTGAAATTTTTAAATGTGAACAAATATCATCCATAGAAGTACTGCGCAGACCGTATTTCAGGAATAATTCCGAAATATTTTCCAGTAATTCTTCTTTTGTCCGGTAGAATTCACTTTCTGTCATATAAATTAGTACACATTTTAGTTTTCTATATCTTGTACGAACAATATATGGAAACGAAATCCGTGTGAAGTGTTTCCGCGAATCGCAAAAGTACAAAAATCGTGCCAAAATGAAATTGAAATCTTGTTAAAAATATTTAGGTAAGATATCTTATAAAAATGGACCTGAAAAGTTTTTATTTATATATGTATGAAATATACTATCAATATTTGTTTTTGTATTTTTGTTGCATGATTGACCAGACGACCATACAAAAAATTTTTGATACAGCTGATATTTATGAGGTTGTTTCCGATTTTGTGAGTTTAAAAAAGCGGGGAGTGAATTATGTGGGTTGTTGTCCGTTTCATAATGAAAAAACAGGGTCGTTCACAGTTTCTCCGGCCAAGGGAATTTATAAATGCTTTGGGTGTGGTAAGGGTGGAAATGCCGTGAATTTCATCATGGAACATGAACAGTTATCGTATGTAGAGGCGTTACGCTGGCTGGCTGCCAAATACAATATCATCATAGAGGAAAAGGAACTCTCCGAACAGGAAAGACAGGAAAAATCGGAACGGGAGAGTATGCTGATAGTCACGAATTATGCGGAGGAATTTTTTGTGGACCAATTGTGGCATACAGATGAAGGGCAATCGGTCGGTTTGGGGTATTTCCGTCAGAGGGGATTGGATGATGAAACCATCCGGAAATTTGGATTGGGATATTGTCCCGAAGTGTGGGATGGTTTTACGAAGTCTGCTTTACAAAAAGGATATAAGCAAGACTTCCTGGTAAAGACAGGGCTGACCATAGAATCGGATCGGGGACTGTTTGACCGGTTTCGCGCCAGGGTTATGTTTCCGGTACGGGATTTGGCCGGTAAGATTATTGCCTTCGGTGGTCGTATCATGACCAACGATAAAAAAAGTGCCAAATACCTCAATTCTCCGGAATCGGAAATTTATCACAAGAGCCGTACCCTTTACGGAATCTTTTTTGCCAAAAGAAGCATTGTACAACATAATCGGTGTTACCTTGTGGAAGGGTATCTCGATGTGATTTCCTTCCATCAGAAAGGAATAGAAAATACGGTGGCTTCTTCCGGAACATCCCTTACTGTCGAACAAATCCGGCTTATCCGAAGGTTAACTTCCAATGTGACGATTATTTATGACGGGGATGCCGCCGGGATAAAGGCTTCTTTAAGGGGGATTGATTTGGTGTTGGAAGAGGGATTAAACGTTAGGGTGGTTTCCCTGCCGGAAGGTGAAGACCCGGATTCTTTTGCTCAGTCTCACACAGCTACCGAAGTCTTGGAGTATATCACTGATCATGAAACCGACTTTATCCATTTTAAAACGAAATTGCTGCTGGAGCAAGCCGGGAATGACCCCATTGAACGGGCAAAACTGATTACCGATATCGTTAAAAGTATTTCTCTGATTCCGGACAATATTACCCGTTCGGTATATGTGCAGGAGACTGCCAGCCGAATGAAAGTGGAGGAGAAGGTGTTATACAATGAGATTGCCCGGATTCGAAAGGTAAAAAATGGGGAATCTGCTGCACCGCTTCCTTATAAGATAGCGGAACAACAGCCTTCTGTTGTGATTTCAGAACGTTCAAAGGCTTACGATGTCACTTCTTGTGAAACGGAAGAAATGATGCTGATCCGCTACCTGTTATTATTCGGCAGTCTGGAGTTTTATGAGGAGAAACAAGAAGGAGCTACTTATTCGGTCAGTGTGGGAGAGTACATTATCAGCGAGTTGGCGGAAGATGAGTTGCTTATGTTAAATCCCCGTTTCAGGGAGATACAAAGCGAATATCGCCGCAATTTCCGGTCTGAAGGTTTTATTCCGGCCAAATATTTCATTGGACACCCGGATCCGGAGATCAGTGCAATTGTGGCTGATATTTTGAGTGAACCTTATGAATTGAGCAAAATATGGACCGTCAGAGAAACTTCTTTCCGGACTGAAGAGATGCTGTTGGCGGCATTACTTCCGAAGATCGTGGATAATTATAAAATGCGCCGGATTGAAATCATGTGCTGGGAAGCAGACGATAAAATACTGGAATGCCAGAACAGAGGCGATATGGATGAATTATTGGACTGGATGAAGAAAAAAAATACACTCGTCAAAGTCCGTACGCGCTTGAATGAAAAATTGAAGCGAACTATATAAACTTTTCGCGGTTCTGGGTTTTATAGAGGCCGGTCAACAGGCACACTAACGTGGCACAAAGAATCAGCAGTCGGTTGTCGAAAACCGTATTGTAGAAAATTCTCGGATTTTTATCTAATGGTACGTCAAAAGGGTTTAGGAAAAGATTCCATTTGCTGATGCCTAAGACTTTGTGAAGTACAAACAGGAGCATACCGATGATGATAATCATAACGGCAGTTCCGTTTCCGTTTCGGATAAAAGTACTGAGCATAAAACAGAGTATGCCGGTAAACAAAGCCGGAACCATAACCTGCAAAGTGAGTTCCACAGGAGGAACTTCAACAACCATCCAATCGGTAAGCATTGCCAGCAGCAGGGTGAGCAAAAAACAAATCGCATAGGCTATGATAAGCCGGAAAAGCCATACTTTATACCGATAGTTCGGTATGCCGAAAATGATCTCTATAATTTTAGCATCCTGATCGTTCTGTATACCGAAACAGGTCGGATAGAAAACCAATAGGATGGAGGGCACCAATAACATGTTATATCCGCTGGCCATGGTTATTTCGTTGTCCGAAAAAAGACTGATGCCGACAGTCAGTATATAGAAACCGATGGCACTCAATACGAAATAAATAAATTTATTCCCGAAGATAATTTTGATATTATACCGGCTCAGTTTCGCTATTGGTGAAAGGATATAGGATTTCATGATGACAGACTGGTGTGGTTTATTGTGTGATAATTTGTTCGTGATTGGCTAATTTAACGTTTCGGAGCAGCCACAAATAAGAATCTTCCAGGAGAGGGGCGGTCCGGACGGCATCCGGTACAGGCTGAACTTCAGATAAACATCTTACTTTAATGTATTCTCCGTTGCGGATGTGGTGAACAATCAGAAGGTCTGCCGGTAGTTTTGCAAATTCCCGGGCCGGAATCTCGAATGTCCAGGTGACGTTTTGCGCAATATTTACCATATCCGAAGGTGTCCCGTGGTATTTCAGCGAACCTTTATTAATAACTCCCACCTGGTTACACGAACTGGCAATGTCTTCGATGATATGGGTAGAAAAAATGACAATCCGGTTCCGGGAAAGTTCCACAAGCAGGTTACGGAAACGGATGCGTTCTCTTGGATCAAGGCCTGCTGTCGGTTCGTCTACCACAAGGATGCGGGGCAGGTTGAGCAGGGTTTGTGCAATTCCGATCCGTTGTTTCATGCCACCGGAGAAACCGCCGATTTTCTTGTCTTTGTTTTCATACATATGTACGGCTTCCAGCACTTCCGTAATGCGCTGTTTCCGGACATCAGGCTGGTAGATGCCTTTCAGTAGGGCCTGATATTCTAAAAATTCCCAGGAGGTGAGATTTTCATAAGTACCGAATTCCTGGGGTAAATAACCGATTAACCCCTGTAATTCTTCTCTTTTCTTTTGAGTATCAATACCGTTGATGAATATTTTTCCGTAACTCTGTTCAAAAATACCGCAGATGATGCGCATGAGGGTGGTTTTACCGGCACCGTTGGGGCCTAATAGTCCGAACATACCCGTGTGAATATCCATAGACACTGCGTTAAGAGCTTTGAAAGGTGCTTTTTTATAGCCCAGAAACGGGATTTTAGCAGTTGCCTGATAAACGGCTTTTTTAATGTTCCGGAAACGTCCTTCTATCTGGTCGATATTAATGTTGTATTTATGGATGCGTTTGGACAGATAATGTGCAGCAATGGAAATATACCAGAGCAGACCCAATAAAGTCGCAATCTTTGAATCGGAAAATTTTACGGCAATGCAGATTAATGAAAGCAGCGGAGAAACGTAGTATACCATCACAGCTGCTGCGTGCATACACTGGAAGGCAATCCGTTTATTGTTCCAGGCAAAATACGATTTGCCGGCAGAAATAACCTGATTGACCAATAACCAGGTGCAAATGGCAAAAACAACAGCCCAGAAAGGTAATGTCTGGTAAGAGTAGGTGAAGTAAACCATAAATGCGGTGAGGGGCAGTAACCAGACAAGCGGCTGCAAGTCCTTTAACGTATGATATTCTTCTTTAATGCCTAATCTTTCGCGTGTACGCTGGCCGGAGAGCCATTCCCTTTGGAATTCGTTGGGGCGGCCGTATATTTTGACCAGATTACGAATGGAGATATGAATTTCTTCTTCCGGAGCGATAATGCGGCTGTTGGCTTGACGTAAACTCGTTTCCATAAACCATGTGGCAGCAGGAATCAGGATTACGGCCCCGGCTAAGTATCCTAAACGTGTGATTAAAGAAGGACTGAGGAAATAAATACCTGTAATAGCCAGTATCAGAAGGGCAGTTTGCAGGATTTTCATAAACAGCCTCTGAGTTCTTAAACGCAACAGGGCATCCTCCAGGCCTGAATACAAAGTGGGAATAATCACTAAAGTCAGCAAAGTACTCATAGTCAGGCCACCGATGACTGTTATCGCAAAAGGAGCACCCAGACCGGCAACAAATTCACCTTTCCCCATGGCTAACGGAAGCATAGCCACAATTGTGGTGATAGCGGTAATCAGAATAGGTCGCAAACGCGAAATCCCTGCTATCAGGAGAGCCCGGGGTTTACGGTTCCCCTGGCGTCGCAATTGGGAAGCATAGTCAATCAGAATAATACTGTTGTTGACGACAATACCGATTAGGATGATAACGCCAATAAGCACGTTGGCATTCATTAACGAATTGCTCGTAAACAGGAGTGCCAGCAAAGAACCGATGGCTGCCAGCGGTATGGCAAACATCAGAACGACAGGAGCAGTCAAAGATTCGAAGACAGAAGCCAGAATCATATAGATGAGGATAAAAGCTGCCAGAATCAGGAAGGTGAACTCGCCGGTTTCATCTTCTTCATGGACGATTTCCACCGCTACCCCTGTCGGGATGTCGGTTTGCTGGACCAATTCGTCGATTTCGTCCCGGGCAGCAGTCAGCACATCTTTCGATTCGTTGACATCCGAATTGAAACGGTAATTGACCGTAATCTCCTGGTCTTGATTAACCCGTATGATATTACTTCGTCCCCATCCCAGACGGATATTGCTGAAATTCTGTAAGTCAATAATGGAGTTCTGGGCATTACTCACCTGGAGATTCCGGAGGTCTTCGAGGTTTCTGACGGGAGTTTCATTTTCCTCCTCTTTTTTGAGTGACAATTCTTTATCTTTAATAATAATATCATATTCCTCCTCTCCGGCTTTGTATTTGATGGAAGTCGTATTTTGCGGGGCGAAATTAACCAGTTCGCTGACGACATGGGTAGGAGCAACGTCATAAATTCCCATCAGGTATTGGTCGAAAATAATCCGGGCTTCCGGTTTCCCGCGGGAATAACTGATATAGGCATAACTTACATTGTCCAGTTCCTTTACCTGATATTCGAGAAGTTCGGCCAGATTAGCCATTTTTTCAAAATCCTGGCCTTTAATGACTATTTTTTCACTTTGGCTTCCCATTCCCATTTTTCTCAGTAATTTATCTCCTCCACCCATCAGAGCACTGCCGCCTCCGCCCTGGAAATTTTCACTGCTTTCGATGGCTTCAAAACTGACATTGCTGATACGTAGTCCCTGAGTTTGGGAAATCACTATATTTTTCAGTTCATCTAAAGATTTCTTTCCGATTTTCTCATAATCTTCGTGAAGCTTGATAGTGACACTGGCATCATTGGCATAAATTTTAGTGCTGTATTGTTTGATTTCGGGAATTTCATCTAAGCGTTCTTCGTAAGATCTGACTACCTCGTCCGTACGGTTAAGGGTATTTCCGTTGGGGAAGGTCAGGTAGAGATTGAATGTATCTGTTTCAATCTCTTTCAACGTATTCATCGTCATTGTCAGGGACAATGCAACCGTCACCAATAAAAGAAGGATGGCAGAAAAAATGACCCCTGCCGGTTTCCTCAGGCACATTTTCAACAGAACAATGTAAATCTGTACCGGCCGGCTATGAATAGAGAGGGTGCTGAAATTCACTTTTTCCCCTTGTTTTCTCATGAATTGATTCACTGCCATGGGAATCAGCAGTAATGCTACAACTAAGGATAATATCAGGGTGGTGATGATAGATACACCGATGTGCTCGCCGATAAGTTTCAACAAAAAGTCATCTGAGAAGAGAAAAGGGAGAAATACCGTTATGGTCGTGGCGGTGGCGGCAATGATTGCTTTGGTCACCTCTTTGGTTCCTTGCACGGCTGCCTGCTCCGCCGGGATGCCGATGGCCCTGAGACGGAATATATTTTCCATGACGACAACCGAATTATCCAATAACATGCCGACTGCTAAGGCTATACCGGTCAATGTAAGGGTATTGATGCTGATCCCGAAGAAATAAAAGAAATAGAAGGCAGAAAAAACCGAGATGGGGATAGCAAAGGCAATGAAAGTGACAATTTTGAAATTGCGCAGAAAAAGATAAAGAATAAAAATCGCCAGGATAGCTCCTGTTATACCCAGATTGATGATGGTATTGATATTTTCATTCATGGTTTCTGCCACGTCGGTATCTACTTTTATGGAAATTCCCCTGGAAGCTAATTCTTCATTTAATTGGCCGATTTCTTTCCGGATGCGTTTAGACAAGTCTATGATGTTCACTAACGGAGATTTGGCTATAATGCAAGTGATGACTTCCTTCCCGTTCACCCGTGAATAGGATTCTTCCTCTTTGATACCGAAATGAATGTCTGCAATGTCTTTTAGCAGCACCGGTCCGGAAGCCACAACGATATTTCCCAGGTCTTCCGTTTGCAGGTATTCTGCTGTTACATTGACAAAATAACGCTTCACATTTTGATAGACAGAGCCGGCAAAAGTTTTTTCCGACATGTTTTTGCTAATCAGGGAACTGATTTGTGAGTTGGTAATGTTTAAAGCCTTGCATTTCTCCTGGTCTAAGAGAATTTCGATGCTTTTTTGCCGGCCGCCGAGGACAACCACGGAAGCAACGCCATCCGTGCTTTCCAATACCGGCGCAATGTCACTGTCTGTAATGTTCCGGACATAATCAATGTCTTCTTCTCCCAGAATCTGAAGTGTCATAAACTGGTCGCTGGCCATGTTGCTCCCTGCTTTATTCACTTGCACCGTAAACTCTTCCGGCAGATTCTTGGCTAAAATTTTGATTTTTTCTTCCAGTTTCAGATAAGCATATTTAATGTTGGTGTTTTTGGTAAAAGAAACCAGGATTCGGGCATTCTGGGTGGAAATCCGGGTATTGATTTCTTCTACGCCTTCCATGCCGCTGATAACTCCTTCTACCGGTATGGCCGCCTGGTTCTTAATATATTCCGGATCAAGTTCTGTTTTGGCAGTGATATTTACATTGAGGGCCGGAAACTCTGCGTCAGGGTATAATTCCATCGGTAAATATCTGTACGAGAACCATCCCATCATGGTTAAACCGATGAATAGCATGGAAATCAGAACTTTACGATTAATCAATTTCTTCATCATCATTGAATATGCATTCCCTTTTCTTACTTTTCTTTTTTGTCAAACAGGTAGTAGACACATGGTATGACTACCAGGGTCATAACAGTGGAAGTAAATAACCCTCCGATAACAGCTAAAGCCATCGGAGAACGCAGGGAGGCTCCTTCTCCGAAACCAAAGCACATGGGTAATAAGGCCAGTATCGTGGTCAGGCTGGTCATCATAATTGGCCGGATGCGCTGTTGTGCGGCGGCTTTGATGGCTTCCGTGAGGTTTAATCCGCTTGATTTCAGTTTATTGGCTGCATCTACTAATAGAATGGAGTTATTTACGGCAATACCAGCCAACATAATGATTCCGATAAAGGCCATCATGTTCAGGGATGCCCCTGTTAGCAGAAAAGCGTAAATACAGCCTACACCGGCTAAGGGAATAGTCAGCAGTATGGTGAACGGATGCCGCAGGGATTCGAATTGCGAAGCCATCACCATATAAACCAGTACGATGGAAAGAAGCAATGCAAACGACAAGCCATTGAAAGATTCTGCCCGCTTTTCTTCTTCCCCTGTGATTTTTGCCGAGTATTTAGCAGGGAATTGGATTTCTTCTAATTTCTCCAGAATATCCGGTGTTACCCCGCTGAGGGTATACTCCTTTTCCAACATGGCAGTCACTTTGCCTGTACGGTTTTGGTTGTTTCGGTTGATTTCTTTCGGAGCCATGGTGACGGAGATATCTGCGATTTCGCCTAACCGGTATTTCTTATCTCCCTGGTTGATTTCTACATTTTGTAATTCTTCTAAGGAAATTTCCGGTACACGGATTTCAATGTCGATGGGTTCTCCTTCTGTGTTGAAATTACTGGCTGTTTTACCGTTTAGTTTGTCCTTTACCTGAGAGGCTACAGAGGCTATATCCACTCCATAGATGCCACTTTTCAGGCGGTCGATGGAGATGTTTACTTCAGGGGCTCCTTTTTCCATGGAAGTATGGATGTTATAAAGTCCCGCTACGGAAGACAGTTTTTCTTTTATTTCCGTACTTAGTTCTTCTATCAGCTCCAACTCCTCCCCTTTGACTTCTATTACAACGGGAGCGCCTTCCGTTCCTAATATGCTTTGCAGGGCAGATTGTTCTTTCTCAAAGGAAATTTCTATCCCTTCGGGAAAGGTGTAGTGATGGTTGAGAGCCGAGATGAGATAGTCTGCGCTGAGTCGGGCGTCATTTTTCAGTTTTACCTTGATTTCTGCCTGATTTTCTTCCTCCAGTTTGCCTCCGCTTTCGCTTTCCGTGTTGGAAGGACCTACCTGTGTGAAAATCCATTCCAGCTCATTGCCGGCCAGGTCAGTAATCATATTTTCAAGCGTGGCGGCGGCATGGTCTGTACTTTGGAGGCGTGTGCCCGGTTCCAGTGTGATGAAAGTGGAAAATTCTTTGGATTCGGCTTTCGGCATGAATTCCATATCCAACAAAGGAACCAGCATATAACTGCCTGCAATCAGAATGACAGATATTGCTACCACTAAATAACGGTGTTTCAGTAATCTTCCGACAAAATTTCCATATCCTTTGATTTGTATGGATTCTTTCTGGATGTTGGGACGGGTAATGTACCGGGATGCCAGCATAGGAATCAGCAAGATAGCTACAAACAGGGAAGAAAGCAGGGAAAAAGAAACCGTCCAGGCCTGTTCTTTGAATAATTCGCCCGCAGCGCCTTGAATATAAACAATAGGCAGAAAAACGACAATGGTAGTTAGTGTACTGGAAGTAATGGCTCCTGCGACTTCGGAAGTACCTTTTATTGCCGCCTCTTTGGGAGAAAGTCCGTTTTCCAGATGACGGTAAATGTTTTCCATTACCACAATGGCATTGTCTATCAGCATTCCTGCTCCTAATGCCAGTCCTCCTAAAGTCATGATGTTAATGGTCAGACCGTTAAAATACATGAGATTGAAGGTGGTTATGATAGACACCGGTATGGATATACTGACAATCAGAGTTGTATTGATGCGGCGCAGAAAGACATAAAGAATAATCATAGCCAGCAAAATACCCATTACGGCAGAATCTTTCACTTCCCCGATGGAAGCTCCGATAAAATCTCCTTGGTTGCTGATGATATGAAATTCATAACCCGGCATGCTTTTTCGAAGCTCATCCAGTTTTGCCGTGATATTTTCCACCGCTTTCACAGTATTGTACTTATTCTCCTTATAAATACTGATACTCAGACAACGTTCCCCGTTATAGCGGGTCAGATTTTTCGGGTCTTTATTTTTCAGTTCTATAGTCGCAATGTCTTTCAGATAGACGGGAGCTTTTATATTGGAGGTTTCTCCTTCCGTGTCCGAAGGGGTTTTAAAGGCAACTATGATATTGGCAATATCTTCTAAATTCTCAATCAGATTAACCCCTTTTATGGTATATTGAATGTCGTTGTGGACAATGATCCCTCCCGACACATTTCGGTTCATGCTTTCAATTTTGGCAGCCACTGTTTCGGCTGTCAGGTGAAAAGCTTCTAACATATAGGCATTGGTTTTGATTTCCACATAAGCCTCTTCCTGACCGTTTAGTTGTAAATCAGCAACACCGTCTAAACGCACAAACTCACTGCGCATATAATTTTCTGCAATTTTGCGCAATTCGTTCATATCTTTAATCTCCTTGTGACTCATGGAGATAACCATCACTGGAGTAGCATTCGCATCATACCGGCTCACATTCAGTGAAGTGATTTCCTCATTCTGGGCAATTTGCGACATACTGCGCTGAAGGTCAAGAAAAGCCGCATCCATATCCTGGTCCCAGTCATATTCCACGGTAATGGTAGCACCTCCCGCTTTACTGCTGCTACTGACGTTTTTTACCCCTTCCTGGCGGGCTGCCATGGACTCTATTCTTTGTACGAATTGTTTCTCGATTTCTTCAGGCGGACGTTCGCCAGCCTGCAAATCAATGTAAAGGGACGGATTTTTTAAATCAGGAAAAAGATCCGTTCCCAGTTTATTATAGGAAATGAGGCCCAACAGACATACTCCGAGGGTAATCATTAATACACTGACCGGGTATTTTACGGCAAATTTAGTTATTCCCATCATAATGGTAAGGTGCTGATTATTTCATTACTTTCACTTTGCTCCGGTTACGCAGCCATTCATAACCTTTGATGACAATTTTATCCCCTGGTTCCAGACCGGTTTCAATTTCAATGTATTTGTCGTCGCTGATACCCGTTCGGATAACTTTCTCGGTAGCACTGTTCCGGTCGACGGTATACACTAATTTCCCTCCACGCCGGTTTTTGATGATATTTTTCGGAATTGACAACACAGAATCTTTCCGTATCGTCACTACGTCAGCCTTGGCAAACATACCGGGACGCAGTTTCAGGTCAGGATTGTCAATGGCGATATAGCCGGAGAAAGTGCGCGTATCTTCATTGATGGCCGGGGAAAGTTGTGTCAGCCGTCCTTTTAACGTATCCGATTTAATATTATAATTCGTCACATGTACCGGTTGACCGACTGCCAATTTTGTTAAGGCATTTTCCGGGAATTGAGTTTCTATATACATTTTACTGTAATCCATTAATTCGGCGATAGTACTTCCGGAAGCCACCTCCACCTGCGGAGTGAAATAGGGCAGGGCGACAATGACTCCCTTGAAAGGTGCCTTGATATTTAATTTATTTAAAGTAATATAGGCATTCTCAAGGGCAAGCTTGGCATTGATGTACGAATTTTCTGCATTGGTTACGTCTTTTTGTGTTGCTCCTCCTTTCTCATACAATACTTTTTGTCCTTCCCATTCTTTTTCGGTAATCTCAATTTGTAATTTTTTACTTTCCAACTGAACGTTATTCTCATATTCCTGATTCTCCAGGCGGACAATCACAGCTCCGGCTTCCACAATATCGCCCAATTGATAAGGACGGCCCGTTTTGGGATTAGTTTGAAGACGGTAAGCTCCGTTGGTTTCCGATTTCAACTCAATGGTTTTGGTTGCTTTGGCTGTCCCCGTTGTTGTAATATACTCCTCGATATTTCTGTATTGTACATCTTCAATCCATACGGGGGTAGTGGTTTCGGCTGCCGAGTTTCCCTGATTATTCCTGCATGAAACAACCAATAGTCCAAAACCGATAATACTGCTGATTTTTAAATATCTGTTCATTGTAATATGTGTTTTTATTTCAAAAGGTCTACGGGTAAATAGGATTTATTGCTTTCAAAATCCCAGAGAGTCTGTATCTTTAAATTAAGGACTTCCAGTTTATAGCTGATAACAGCATTCGTATAGGCTTGTTTGGCGTTTGTCAGCTGGGTCTGGTATTGTTGGAGTTCCATACCCGTAAGGGTGCCGTTTCTGTATTTCTCCAGGTTTATTTCATAGCTGTGTTCCGCATTTTCAATGCTCTTTTTTTTAATTTCAATCTGACGGATTAATATCGGCAGATTCCGGCAAATCTGACGTACCCCTATGGTGATATTCTTCTTCTCCTCATCCATGTCGATTTGATTCGATTCCATAGCCAACTGACTGGATTTTACCTTTGCTTTTTTAGCCCCCCAGTCAAAAATAGGTATGGTCAGGCTGATTCCGATTTGCTCGTTATCCGTAGGATTGTCGTACAGATTTTTCACTTTTCCGCTTAAAGCGTCCATAGCTATGCGGGCAGACAGATTACCTTTAAACTCATTTTCAGCTTTGGCACGGATAATATTGAAAACATCCTGTTCAAGGGTAATCTGCTTTTGCCGGAGTTCCATACGTTGCTCTAAGGCATATTTCGTGGCATCGTCCGAATTTACGTTGACCGTTACAATATCGGTATTGGGCAACACCATGATGTCTTCATCCAAGGAAATACCCAATAAAAGTTTAAAATTGTCTTTTGAGTTTTCATAGTCGATTTCTGCCGAATAAACACTTGATTCACTGGTGGCCAGATTCACTTCTGCCTGATATAATTCTTCCCTGGCAACCAGACCGGCTTCCACCTTGTTTTTGATGATGTCGTAATTTTGTTTTTGATTGTGATATTCATCCCGGGCTGTATTCAGGTCTTTTTGTTTCTGATAAACACTGTAAAATTGAGTTGTGACGTTTTTCTCTATGTTTAACTCCTGCATGGCATAGCTCAATTTGGCATTTTCTAAAGCATACTCCAATTCCTTCAACTGCATCTTCGTCCGGTTGTAGGTGAAAAGAGGTTGCTCTAACCGGAGGGACAGATTGTGATTGAAAGAAGTATTTTTTCCTCCGGAAGTTTTGTTGGAAGCGTCCTGCCAGGATAAATCATTTACAAGGGAAATGGTTCCGTCGGTCCACTTGATAGGCTGGCGGATGCCTAACGAAGCGGAAGAACTCATGATTTCGTTGGCATACCAGTTGCTATTATAACTGTCGTATTGATTATTACGGGTGTAATTGAAAGGATTGATATCCAATGAGAATTGGGATTTCAGTGAGGCATCCTGTGCTTTTAGGTTTAACTCTCTTTGTTCAAGACTGAGTTTACTTTGAATCAGCGAAGGACTGTGTTCAAAAGCAATACTCAGGGCTTTATCCAGTGTTAAAATCTCCTGGGCAAAAGAATGACTCATGCCCGAAAAAAACAGAAAAACCAGGATGAAGGTTTGTTTTAACATAGAAGGTTTATTTAATAAATGATTCATTTTATTCATTGATTCTTGTAAATTTAACAGCGTCTGCGATGACATAAGAACCTGATACATCATCTGTCAATGTGATTTTCACCTCTCCTTTCGGGAAATAAAAACTGCCTAATGACACCCATCCAGAATCTTCTTGTTCCATATCAAGCGTAATGGATTCTTTTTCCTGGTCATATGCCACTACATAGGTCTGATTTCTCTCTTCCCGGTCCCTCCGGTTACGGCGGCCGAAATTCATACCGAAGGAACCTCCGGTCTTGGGATTCCAGACAGATACGTCGTAATAGCCTTCTCCGGGAAGTTCTGTCCGCCATTCTACAGAATTCAGCCCGCTGCCCTTGCTTTTGTAAACGGCGGACTGGACAGTTTCCCCATAGCAATAGTCGGCAGCAATGGCGGTCCATTTTGTTGGCGTCCACCACGGCATGAAGTTTTTATACTTTTCCTGTTCCTGTTTTTGGAAAAGGTCTTTTAACTTATGTCGTTTATTGGAAGCAATGGTTTGAAAACCGCTGTCTTCATTGTCTATGATGATTTCATGGGGATTAGGGGCAAAGAGAGCCGGAGAGATAACGAAACTTCCGGCGAGCGTGTCCGAAATGATATTCTCGATTTTGGAAAAATTGAAAATATGAGTTGTCGGCAGATTATGTGAAATATTCGTATTGATGGTGATGCTGGCGGGGCGGTTGTCTGCAATAATTTTAATTTCACGGGCTTGTTGTGCCGGAATCTGGTAATTTCCCGTTTTGTCAGGTTCTATGCCTCCCTGAAAACCGCCTCCCTGCCGGATTTCGGCTGTGATGATAGCGTCTACATCGGAAGGATTATAAACTTTAAACCTGATTTGATATTTAGTTTCATCATCTATGACAACCTGATTGGCATCCACTTCCCGTATCAGAATGGTCGGTGAATGGTCTTCCGTATACCATTGGGGGATGAAGTCCGAAAGGGAAATCCCGAATTTTGCTTCAAATTCTGCTTCAAAAGTTTCAAAAGGTATATCAGAAAAATGGTTCCTTTCAAAAAAATCTTTCAGGAAACGATTGAAGTCATCCCGTGGTATTTGGGTTTGAATGTAATTTCTCAGGGCAATACTTTTTAATTTCAACAATTCGTAAAAAATTTCCGGTTTTAATTCCGGACTCGAAATGGCATCCCTGAAACTATGATTCTCCAGATACAGGTTTGCCCTTTGTTTATTATTGATGATACCTTCCCAGAAATGGAATACGTTAGAGGTGTTTGCAACATTTTGTACCGTATTCAGGACTATGTCCAGAATAGGATATTGCTCGGAAAGGATGAAGCCGGTATGAGAATAAAAAAGCGGAGTGATATTCAGTTTGTTTATGTACTGGTTTTGCCAGTCCCATCCGTATTGTATATTTTCATTGAAAAAATTTTCCATGAACCTGTTGAAGACCTGAATGGCGGTTTCTTCTTCGCTGAGAGGCATTTGATTGTGACGTCCCCGGCGGGCTACCCGCCTTTTTTCGACATTGAAATCAGAATTCAGGGTAGCGCCTCGTTCCGGAATAAAAACGATTTCAGGCATAACGTATTCAGTATATCCTTTCCAGTTTCGTACATAGGTGGCAAAATGCACAGGAGTTTCTGCCAGTACGAATTTGCTGAAAGGGTAGTCGCGGCCATTTAAAAATTCCGCATCATTCTTAAGATCCCGGATGACACCGGGCAATGTATCATGTAAAGCGGAAAAATGAGAAGAAAAATAATCATGACCTTTGAAATAGTAGATTTCATAAAGGGTTGAATCAATTTGTAAAGATTTCTTGTCATAATCGGCAATCGTCAGACTGATGCCGGGCAGGGGATGCCGGTTGGTAAAAATGATTGTATCGCCATTTGAGGTGCTTTCCCCTTGCGAAAGCACTGTTTTCTCTTTTGGCGGAATGACCGTCAGGGTGTAATGGACAAAATTTTTCTGGATGTTGTATGGTTCTGCAGGATGGACAGGGGCAATTGTTACGGGATACCAGATACATTCGGGAGTCAGCAGGGTAAAGTCCTGCTCTAACCAGGCATACCGTTTGCCCAAACGATAGAATGCCTGGGGAACGGTGTTGTCGGTATAGTCTTTTTCCGATACATCCGTATAGCAAATGTTTTCATCAATGCTTCCCTGATAGTGGAGGGTAAAGGTGAATTCTTCTCCTGCATCCAGTTGCTTATGAATGAGGATAACCTGGTTCTCCCGGGTGAAGGTCAATTCCTCGTTTCCGGCTTTTAAACCTTTCACTTTCAATGAAGGGTTCAGATAAAGGATAATCTCTTCGATAGATTGGGAGTGCCTGTTTTTCACTTTTAGAATACTCTCTCCCTGGAGTTGTTTTCCTGTAGGAACGATGGTCAGGTCATGGTTGATGACGGAAACCGGGTTTGCCCGGGAATATTTGTTGAAAGTAGCAGCATATTCGTTGCGCAGACGGATCTGATGGTTGTAGTCAAGGACATAAAGCAAACCCGCTGCTATTCCTGCTAATACTAATAAACAGCTGATTGCATAGATTATGGAATTTTTCCACGGTTTATGCGGAAGTCTTTTTACCAATGCGATGGTAAAACCGATAAAACCTGCTCCGCTAAGCAGGTAGATGGTCCGTTGCAGCAGAAACAATCCTAAGTTGCTGTGGCCGGTGACGTCTGAAAAAATGGTGGGGATACATGTTCCGAAAAAATCAAAGACACCGGATAAAGTATCGGAAAGATAAAAAAATATGGTACCGGTGAGACCTAACATAAGAATAAAGGTCACTGCCTGATTTTTCAACAGGCACATGACTGTGAAAGACAGGCCTAATACAAAAAGCAAGGAGGGCAGCGAAATGGTAAACAGGTAAAATACATAAGGGAACCAACTGAAAGGGGAGTGGTTGATGACGATATTGAAAAAGGCAGTGATGAACAGGGAAAGCAGGTTTAAACCGAGAAATACTTTTACGATTCCCCAGGTTTTTCCTATGATGTAGTCCGCATTGCTCATGGGCCGGACATAGATGACCTCTGCCGTATCTAACTTTTTATCTCTTTTCAGAAAACTTCCCGCAAGGAAAATAACAATAACGGATTGGGCGATGTTATAGAAAAAAATATTGCAGAAAGGCATCAGAGATGAGACTGCCAGGCGGGGCCATACCGTGTCTAAACCAAAAACTGAACTTTGATACCCTAACGTAATCAAAGTGATGCCTAATAAAGCCAATAGGGCAAAAATCCGGAAAAGCCAGCTTCTTTTCAGCAATTTAACTTCATATCGGGCTATGATATTGATATTGTGCAGAGTCATTTTATTTTTCTTTCGTCATTCAGGTTAATTAAATAGTTCGCCTCCTATCTTTTCACTGTACATGTCCATCTTATCCTTTAGCAGATAGTCCATAAAATAAACATAAGCATGTTCGATGTTGGGTGTGACGGGTTTGCCGCAGAACCCTTCCATTTCTTCTGCTACTACCTGGATTTCCCAGCCTCCTTCTGTAGGAATGGTGGAAATAATCGGATATTTTTCCTTAACCTGTTGCAATTCATGGTCTGTAACAAAGATTTCCCACACTTTGCCTGTAGCCAGAGCTATCATGTCGTCCGGAGAGCCTTCAAATTTCAGTTCTCCCCGGTTCAGTAAAGCCAATTTCTTGCACGTGCTGGATATATCGCCGACAATGTGGGTGGAAAGGATAATAATAACATCTTTATTGCTCACGTCCGACAGGATATTCCGGAAGCGGATCCGTTCCTCCGGGTCTAATCCGGTGGTCGGCTCGTCAACGATAATGACTTTCGGGTTTCCCACAATGGCTTGCGCTATACCAAGCCGTCGCTTCATACCGCCGGATAAACGGTTCGCCCACCGGTCGCGCACTTCATAAAGCCCCACTTTCCTTAACATTTCATCCACCACTTCGGCCCTGTGCCGCGTTCCTTTTATACCGGCCAGACCTGCCCCGTAATCTAAAAATTCCCAGGTCTTTAATTTTTCAAAAAAACGGAAATCCTGCGGCAGGTAACCTAATATCGAACGGATGGCTTTCCGGTCACGCAAGATGTCATAATCATCAAAAAGAATGGTTCCTGAGGAGGGATTCTGTAATAAGGTCATAATTCGCATCAGAGAAGTTTTTCCGGCACCATTAGGACCTAATAATCCGAACATTCCGGGCTCTATCTCTAAATTCAGACTGTTTAATGCCTTGTGGCCGTCCGGATATATTTTAGTAAGGTTTTTAATTTTTATATTCATAATGCAGAATTACACCTAAATAGATGTGATAAAAGTAATAAAAGATGTTAAGTTTTGGCTTTCCAAAACTTGTTTTTGCATTTTTTTAACGACATTACCATATATGAGACAGTAAAACCGGAGAAAAGTTTATTCCTGACGCATGTTCCTTCTCTATTATTTAAAAACTTCCCGGATAATCTGAATGCTTCTGATGTTAAAATTCAGGTTCAGATGAATGCTGTAAAACAGTAAGACAACATCTAAAAGGATATTGCGGGCTTCCCGGTTTAACGGAATATCTTTTAGTTTTCCCGTTTCGCAGGTACAGAGTTGATAAATCACTTTTGCCGTGTGAGGTCCGGAAAGATAAGGCCGGACGATATCCGGGGGACAGAAATGTCCCTCCTGTATGTCAAATACATATCCCTCCTGCCAGGTGGAGGTATTGATATGAAAACCCAACGGACCGGCCAGCCGGTAAAGAAATAACAGATTAAAATTGGCAATGTCCCGTTGTGTGGTGTTAAGGTATTCTGCCGACCGGCTGATGTAGTGGAAAAGCACTTCGTTTTTCCCTTCCTGGCGCAGAATCAGATGGAGGATCTCACTCCATAATAATAAAATGTTCATCCGGAAAATGTCGGAATAAAGGGCGGGTAGATTGATCAACGGAGAAATGGTACGTAATTTATGAAGTCCTCCCTTTTCATTGACGAAATATTCTATTTCAACCAATTGCATTAACTGTATGGGCTGATTTTTCCGCTTGAATACAAAAGACGGGGAGATAAAAGAAAGCGCTCCCTTCTCCAATGAATAGACGTGGATGATTTTCTGGGTATCTGTATATTGGCTTGTTTTTAATATGATGGCTTTGACCAGTTCCACTTTCCTTTTTTTAATTCCGTTCCGCTGTCTTGAGAAATTCTGCCAGTTGCCGGGTGGCCTTGCCCCGGTGACTGATTTTGTTTTTTTCTTCCATAGGCATTTCTGCAAAACTTTCCCGGTAACCCTCCGGACGAAAAATAGGGTCGTAGCCGAATCCGGCTTCGCCTTGCTGTTGAGGCAGGATTTCTCCGTCCACCCGGCCTTCAAACAAATGCTCCTGCCCGTTCAGGATTAAAGCGATCACAGTACGGAAACAGGCTTTCCGGTTTTTCTGTCCTTCCATTTCCGACATCACCTTTTTCATATTTTCGAGGGAATCTTTTGCCGGTCCGGCATAGCGGGCAGAGTAAATCCCCGGACGATTATCCAATGCTTCTACTTCTAAACCGGTGTCGTCGGCAAAACAATCATATCCGAAATGTTCTTTGATGTAACGCGCTTTTTGCAAGGCATTGCCTTCAAGGGTGTTCTGGTCTTCAGGAATATCATCGTGGCAACCTATTGTTGCTAAGGAAATGATTTCGTGTTTCCCTTTTAAGAGCCGGCTGATTTCTTCCAGCTTGTGGGTGTTATTTGTTGCAAAAACCAATTTCATGTCATCTGTGTTTTTAGCTTCTTTCGTTTCTGCAAAGTTAAAAATAATCGTTGAATCATTTTATTTTTTAGCTTTGTCATGGCCTAATAATGTTTTTATGAAAGAAGGTATCGTTGTAAAATCGACCGGAAGCTGGTATTTGGTTCGTCTGGAGGACGAAAGAACAGTAGAATGCCGTATTCGGGGGAAATTTCGTATGGGGGAGATCCGGACTACCAATCCTGTTGCTGTCGGGGATCAGGTGGAAGTGGAAGAAAATGGGGTAGAGTCTGTTATTACGGGTATCCGGCCGAGACGAAATTACATCATTCGCAAATCCACCAATTTGTCAAAGGAAGCTCATATTCTTGCCTCCAATGTCGACCAGGCCTTGTTGGTGGTGACAGTAAATCATCCGGTTACCTCCACTGTTTTCATTGACCGTTTTTTGGCTACTGCGGAAGCATATGCCATACCGGCTGTGTTGGTTTTTAATAAAATTGATTTATATGAAGGTGAAACCCGCGATAAAGGGGAGAGTCTCATGGCCATATACCGGAATATCGGTTATAAATGTTACGGAATATCGGTGACAACGGGAGAAAATATGGATGAAATCCGGGAACTGGTGTGTCATAAAGTGACTGTATTGTCCGGGTTGTCGGGTGTCGGGAAGTCTTCTTTAATCAACAGCCTGGCTCCCGGCCTGGGATTGAAGACTGCGGTCATATCGGATGCCCATGATTCCGGAAAGCATACCACCACTTTTGCAGAGATGTTTCCTTTGAAAGAGGGCGGATTTATTATTGATACTCCGGGTGTACGAAGTTTTGGTACGGTAGATATGAAAAAGGAAGAGATTTCCCATTTCTTCCGGGAGATTTTTGCTAAAGCCGGAGATTGCCGTTTTTATAATTGTACCCATACGCACGAACCGGGATGTGCGGTTATGGATGCAGTAGGGAAGGGTGAAATCAGTGAAAGCCGCTATGCCAGCTATTTGAGTATGCTGGAAGATAGCGGGAAATACAGGTAAGATATTTTTTACTTTTTGTTTTTTAATTTCTACTTTTTCTATTATCTTTGCGCCGTTTTACTTCTATGTTAGTGGACAGATTGAGAGAATATAAGATAGCGTTCAGGGGATTGGGAGAGGGCAAACACTCTTTTGAATTTGTACTGGACGAGGCGTTTTTCAGTTGTTTTGAAGCCACGAAGGAAACAAAAGGCAGAATAGACGCGAAGGTGGAGATTGTGAAAAGTTCACTTTTAATGGAAGTCAGGCTCAGCATGAAAGGCTCGGTGATAGCTCTTTGTGACCGCTGTTTGGGTGAGGTAAACATTCCCCTGGAAGGGAAAATGAATCTCTATGTGAAACAAAGCGAGCGGGAAGAAGGGAATGAAGATGATTATATTGTCGTATCGCCGGACGATGATTTTCTGGACTTGAGTACATATCTTTATGAGACTTATATGCTCCATTATCCCATGCGGGTTGTTCATCCGGAAGGACAATGTGATGAAGATATGAAAGACGTCTTGCAAAAATATGTAAGAAAAGAGGACGAAAAGCCCATAGACCCAAGATGGAATGAACTGAAAAAATTAATTAATAACTAAAATAACAAAGAAATGGCACATCCCAAACATCGAACCTCAAAACAGAGAAGAAATAAGAGAAGAACGCATGATGCGATTACGGTAACGGCTATTGCTAAGTGTTCTAACTGTGGTGCTGCTGTACAGTATCATACGGTATGTCCTGAATGTGGATATTACAGAGGAAAGTTGGCTATTGAAAAAGCAGTAGTAGCATAATCTTGCCACCAGAAGAATTGTTTTAATTATACAAAGCCGGCCTCCTATCATTTAGGGGGCTAAGCTTGTTTAAATCATTCAGGATATACCCTTGGCAGATTGAGGGTATATCATATAAATCTTGATAACTATGCAGATGAATAGGCAGAAAGCCGTCATTACCGGTGTTGGGGCGTATTATCCCGACTATATTCTCAATAATGAGGAACTGAGTCGGATGGTAGATACTTCCGATGAATGGATTATGACCCGGGTTGGAATCAAAGAGAGAAGGATTCTGAAAGATTCCGCCAAAGGAAGTGCTTGGATGGGAGCCCGGGCTGTGGAAGACCTTTTGAAAAAGACGGGAACCAAACCGGAGGACGTAGATTTGATAATCTGTGCCACTGTGACTCCCGATATGCATTTCCCCGCCAATGCTCAGGTTATCTCGGATATGGTCGGAATCAAAAATGCGTTCGGATTCGATTTAAATGCCGGCTGTTCCGGATTTATCTTTGGATTGGTTACTGCTACTCAATATGTGGAGAGTGGAAGATATAAAAAAGTGGTTTTTGTGGGATGTGAGAAAATGTCTGTGATTACAGACTACACAGACCGGAAGACTTGCCCTTTGTTTGGTGATGCCGCCGCCGCCGTATTGCTTGAGCCTACAGAAGAAGAACTGGGTGTGATGGACCATATCCTGCGTTCTGACGGTATGGGACGGGATCATTTATACATGAAAGCCGGAGGGTCCCTGAATCCCCCTTCTTTGGAAACAGTAACGAACCGGGAACATTTTATTTACCAGGACGGGCAGTTTGTGTTTAAACATGCTGTGACTAAAATGGCGGATACGGCTGCCGAAATTATGGAAAAAAATCATCTGACGGCAGATGATATTGCCTGGTTGGTCCCCCATCAGGCTAATCTCCGTATTATTGCGGCAACCGGTGACCGCATGGGATTGGACCCCTCTAAAGTGATGATTAATATCCAGAAATATGGGAATACAACCTCTGCAACCATTCCTTTGTGTTTGTATGAATGGGAACATCAGTTGCGTAAAGGGGATAACCTGATCCTGGCGGCTTTTGGAGCTGGGTTTACCTGGGGTGCCGTTTGGTTGAAATGGGCTTATGATCCTCAAAAATAGACTTTTCTTTCTATACATAAACAACCCCTGGAAGTATCTGCTTTCAGGGGTTGTTTTTAATCCACTTTTCTGACGGCTTCTGCCAGCATCTCAGGAGTAATGTCTTCCATACAGCGGTGAGCGCGTTTGCAGGTAATACCGTAATAGCAGTCACAACCACTCGGCGGTTCTATAATGATTCCCCGGTGATACATATAGAATTCATGACTGTTAAAGATATTATTTATCAAAACCAGTTTCTTCTCCAATGCTGTGGCAATGTGCATCATCATCGACACCTGAGTAACGACGATAGTACAAAGCGAACTCAGCGCAATGAACTCTTCCAGCGAAAAGTGACCCGGATAAAAAATCTTTGTTTCCTGTGCCATTTCCTGGTTTAGGGCATCCTCAGCTTCTCCTCCTATGAACATGACAAAATATCCTTGTTTTTCCAGCAGACGGCTTAATTCCATCCAGTTGGCTTTGGTCCATAGGCGGGTTTTCCATCGGGCTCCGCAACCTGTATTCAGGCCTACAATTTTCTTCGTGCCGGCAAGTTCCCGGATATAATCAAAACGGTGAACTAATTCCGGGTCATAATTCAACAGATAGGGTTCATCATTGAAAGTGAGGTGGCAAATTTCAAAGATTTCTTCCAGATAATGTTTTTTATTTTCTCTGGAAACCTGGTCGAACAAACCGGTCATTAATTTGGCTTCTGCAGCCGGTGTTGCTAAAGCAATATGATTGTCCTCCCACGTATAACCATACTTTTCGCAGGCTTCCACTTCTTTCAGTAACAGACAGGCTTCCTGTTCCTTGTCCAGGTTAATGGCTATATCGTATGTATTGTGCCGGATATTAAAGACAGAGGTAAAGTCATATTTCAGAATTTCATCAATTTTGTCCGGTGGCAGTACCGCAGGGGAGTGAGTCAACCACGTAATATGGCAATTGGGGTAAAGTGTTTTATACTTTACAACAAGGGGAGTGGTACGGATGACATCGCCTGTAGCTCCTAACTTGATAATCAGAATTCGTTTATCCACGGGGATGTAACTGCGGCAGGTATCGCATATCTCTCCTTTTTGCTTGTTGGGAAGGCAAGGGATATAACCTTTGAAATATTTGCAATTGAATTTTAGATCTTCAATGTTCATCATGATGGCCTGAATATGCTTTTGAAATAGCAATGCCAGACAGGGGTTTCTGTCTGGCATCGAAGATAACTTTTGTGGCTGTTAATAGAACTTATACCTTTGGTCTTTTACTGCTCCGTTTTTCAGGATAGCCTGCAGGGCCTGGTAATTTGACCGGTAGTTGTTTGCCTGTTGCATGGCATTTTTAGCTTGCATAAGCATTTCAGGAGTAATTTCATCAGAAGAGATGCTATTGACAACTACTAAATATACTCCTTGGTTTCCGGCAATCGGGGCAGAAATCTCTCCTTCCGGTAAAGTTACTGCCGCTGCTATTACCTTAGGTTCTATACCTGCTCCGGGGATTTGGAAAGTATTAAAACTGATATCGTTGGCTTCTTTTACTTCTGTCCCCGTTTTCTGAGCTATGGAAAGAAGGCTTTCGCTGCTGCTTTTGGCCGCATTTAATTCTTTCTCCAACAATTCGGCTTTCTTTTTCTGAATCAGAATTTGTTTAATTCTTCCGGCTACTTTTGAAAGCGGGGAAATACCCTCCTCGTCTATTTCAGTCAGTATGGCTACAGTATAAGTATTTCCATTTTCAAAAATGATGGAACCGTCCTTCGTGTACACCATTCCCGGCTCTTCGGTCAGGTAAATCTGGCGGATCATATCCCGTGCATTGGTCATCCCTGCAATGGTTTTCTCATTCTTGTCCACGGTTGCCAGACGTTTGATAAGATTTGATTCCTCTACCTGTTTGTTAAAGTCATCCGGACTTGCAATATTACTTGCAAAAGTACGTGCATTGTTGTAAATGGCATTTGTTGTCTTGGTAGAAGGAATAATTTCTTTTTCTATGGTAGCTATTTGAATCTTTTCTACGGGTTTAGCCCGGTCAGTAACCTGAACTACGTGTGCCCCGAATTGAGTCAAAACCACTTTGATTTCATTTTTCTGTGCGAAGAAAACGGTATCACTGAATGGTTGTACCATTGTTTTCTGGTCGAACCAACCCAGGTCTCCGCCGTTGATTGCAGAATTCTGGTCCGCTGAGTTTTCCCTCGCTATTTGTTCAAAGTTTGCTCCCTTGCGTAATAAATTGGCCAGACTGTCGGCTACTTTTAAAGCTTCAGGGTAGTTGTTGTTTTGCGGGGCAATCAGGATGTGACGGGCTCTTACGGAATCCGGCAACATTCTGGTCTGTGCAATCCGGGAAATTTTGTAAGCATTGTTTTCCATGTAAGGTCCAAATACTCCGGATTGATGGCTGAACAGAAAGTCGGCCAGACTGTCATTGGCAATTTCTGATTTCTTGTAATAATTCTGGTCCGCTTTTTGGTCGGAAGTCAGATTAACAAAATCAATGGGGTCGCTTGCTTCCGTAAATTCCTCCACCAATTCTTCCACTGCTGCTTTCGTTTCAGTGAAATCTTCCCCCGAAGGTTCAATATCGAAATTTACATAAGCAATTCTTCTGGCTTCGGTTTGCGGAAATCTTTGCTGATATTTGTTGTAATAATCTTTAATCTCGCTGTTGCTCACCTGAATGGTTGAGTCATCAATCGTGCTGTAATTTTTAACAATATAACTGATGTCCGTTTTAGTAGCATTTCCTGCGACATTTTCTTCTGCCTGTACATCTGTGGTAAACAATGATTTGGCCAGAAGAGCATTGTATTTTTCACTTTTCCGGTTTTCTCCGGCTTCTTTTTCCATGTTTAACCACACTGCTTTGTCACGGGAATATCCCGGAGTCTCAATGATATTCCTGATAGTCATACGGGCACGGTCGATATCCATTACGCCAGTGTTCGGGTCGGTGAATTGCTGGCGGATAAACGGACTTATGTTTTCTCCGAGCAAAATGTCATACAACTCTTCATTTCCAACTGTCAATCCCAGCGCTTCATATTCCTGGTTCAACAGTTTTTCCATAATCATTTTTTGCCAGGTATTGTTTCTGAGCATAGTTTGCTGCTCTTCGTTAAGAGCAGACAATCCGTTCATCATTTTTACCAATTCTTCGTTTTTGGCAACCTCATTTTGGTAATCCATAATGGAAATGTCTTCTCCTGCAATTTGACCAATCTGGTTCTTTTCATTTCCTAATATTTGAGAGCCTGAACTTAATGCATCTCCTACGATAAATGCCAGCAGGGATACTCCGATAACAATACTGACAAGTAATCCGCCGCGATCTCTGATTGTTTGTAATGTTGCCATTTATATGAAATATTTAACGTTTTTAACTTAGTTAAGTCATTTTGAGGCTACGAAGATAGACAAAAGTGTAGTGTTGTGCAAATATTTTGCCTTCTTCTTGTTTATGAGGAAGCTGATGAACCTTTACTTTTCCTGGCAGTCGTTTTCCCTTTTTTCCCGGTGGTGTTTTTCCCGGCTTTTTTCTTGCTGCCTTCTTTTTCTATCAACTCCATGCATTTTTCCAGAGTCAGTTCTTCCGCCTTTTGTGTTTTGGGAATTTTATAGTTGGTTTTATTGTATGAAATATAGGGTCCGAACCGGCCGTTTAACACTTGTACTCCGTTGTCAAAGGCTTTAATCAGACGATTGCGGTCAGCTTCCCGCTTTTCCTCAATCCGTTGAATGGCTGTTTCCAACGTGATGGTGCCGGGATCATCTTCTCCTTTTTTCAGCGATACATATACATTATTGTGTTTGATATAAGGACCGAAGCGTCCGATTCCGATTGCAACCTCATGGTCTTCGTATTGCCCCAGTTTGCGTGGAAACTTAAATAAAGTCAAGGCTTCTTCCAGGGTGATGGTTTCCATAAGCTGGCCTTTTTGCAAACCGGCATACCTTACTTTTTCGCCTTCACCGATTTGAGCCATCGGACCGAATCGTCCGATACGCACGCTGACGGTTTCTCCTGTGGCAGGGTCAGTCCCCAATATGCGTTGTCCGCTGTTTCGTTCAGAATTTTTTAGTGTAGTTTCCACCGTTTCATGGAAAGGAGAATAGAACTCACCGATCATTTTCTGCCATTCTACGGAACCCTCTGCAATGTGGTCCAATGATTCTTCTGCTTGGGCGGTGAAATTATAATCCATGATATTTTTGAAATGCTCGGACAGGAAGTCCGTGACGACCATACCCATATCCGAGGGGAAGAGTTTTTTCTTCTCTGCGCCGAAAATCTTCCGGATGGCTTTTGTTTTAATCTCGTTCCCTTTTAATTCGGTTTGTTCCACATTCCGGACAACGCCGTCCCGCGATTCCCGGATGATATAACCCCGGTTCTGAATAGTAGTGATGGTCGGAGCATATGTAGAAGGACGCCCGATACCCAAAGCTTCCATTTTTTTCACCAGACTGGCTTCCGTGTAGCGGGGCGGGTGTTGGGTGTATTGTTCCGAAGCGGTGATGTGAATCCGGTTCAGGAAATCATTTTTGTTTAAAGCCGGTAATAAATCGTTGTGTTCGTCTTCGGTTTCGTCATCGTGTGATTCCATGTATACTTTCAGGAAACCGTCGAAAATAATAACCTCTCCGGTTGCGGTAAATGGAATGGAATGATTGGACAGATGAATGGTGATATTGGTTTTTTCCAGTTCGGCCTCTGCCATTTGAGAAGCTAAAGTCCGTTTATAAATCAAGTCGTATAATTGCTTCTCGTTGTGGTCGCCTTCAATTTCCGGTTTATTCATATACGTGGGCCGAATGGCTTCGTGAGCTTCTTGTGCCCCTTTGGTTTTGGTGGCAAAATTGCGGGGTTTGGAATATTTCTCGCCCAATGTCTCACAAATGACGGCTTTAGCACTTCGGATGGCCAGATCGGAAAGATTGACTGAATCGGTACGCATATAAGTAATCAATCCGTGTTCGTAAAGCTTCTGAGCGACGGACATGGTTTGCGATACTGAAAAGCCTAATTTCCGGGAAGCTTCCTGTTGCAAAGTGGAAGTCGTGAACGGTGGTGCCGGTTTCCGGATGGAGGGTTTGGTTTCTACACTTCCGACTTGAAACGTTGCTTCTTTGCACGCCTGCAAATAAGCTTGTGTGGTTTCTTGATTGGAAAACCGTTCCTGCACTTCAGCTTTCAACTGGGCTTTGTCGGTCGTTTCAAAAATTCCGGTGACGCGGTAGTACGGCTGTTCCTTGAAAGCATTGATTTCCCTTTCGCGTTCTACAATCAGTTTGACTGCAACGGATTGTACCCGACCGGCAGAAAGCGAAGGTTTCACCTTTTTCCACAACACCGGTGACATTTCAAACCCGACCAGCCGGTCCAATACCCGGCGGGCTTGCTGTGCGTCCACTAAATTTTTGTCAATGTTTCTGGGATTTTGTATGGCATGCAGAATAGCATCTTTGGTGATTTCGTGGAATACGATACGTTTGGTATTCTCCGGTTTTAATTTCAACACTTCAAACAGATGCCATGCTATGGCCTCTCCTTCACGGTCTTCATCGGAAGCCAGCCATACGGTCTTGGCTTCTTTTGCTAATGCTTTCAGCTCTTTGACAACTGTTTTCTTGTCGGAAGAGATTTCATATTTGGGCTGAAAATGATGTGCTATGTCTACTCCTAAATCCTTTTTCTCCAAATCGCGGATGTGGCCGAAACTCGACTTTACGGTATAGCCATTCCCTAAAAATTTCTCAATGGTCTTGGCTTTTGCCGGAGACTCCACTATCACTAAATTCTCAATCATATACTTTCAAAATAGCAGGTACATTACATACCGAAGTTAACGTTTTGAAATCGGCTACAAACCTACGAAAAAAAATTAAAATCCCAGCATTTTTCGTTTTATCGTAACGGAATAAAATGTGGGCGGAGGCATCTTGGAATGAGGAGGGACTGAAAACGGAAGAGATGTAAAAATATTTTGATATATAGTTAGTTAATTTATTTTATTTACTATATTTTTACCACAAAAAATCAGATGGGTGTGAAATTGTTTTTAATATGCGTGTTGGGCTTGGGCTGCTTTTTGGGGCAGGCTGCCGTTCCGGTGGAGGGCATTGTTTATTTCAAGGAAGGGAGCAGTATCGGATTTTCGGGGAATGACCGTGTCTATATTCCCAAAAGGGGCAGAGATGTCAAAGTGTTTCGGAATCTTTTTACCAGGGATAAACAGAAAGAGATTTATCCGATAGAGGGGATTGATTCGATAGTTTGTTGGCATCCGCGGACACCTGAGCACCGGAGGAAATTCATTCCGGCAGAAAGCATCGGTTGGTGTTGGCTCTATTTTTCTACGCCGCATATCTGTGCTTATGTTTATTCCGGACGGGGATATGGCATTGCTTCTAATGGCGGAATCCAGGTTTATCAGCGGAAACGCATTTTCGGTCGTTCTCAGGTGGTTTATTATCTGCGGAAATCGGGTGATACCGCCTATTATTCACTTGGGAGAGTGAAGTCGCGGACGGGAAATGCTTTTCGAGAACGAATTTGCCGTTATGTGGCTGACGATGCGGCCTTGTGTGCTCGTATCCGCAATTCCGATACATGGCGTGATAAAACAGTACTGATGTTGCGGGATTATCACATTGGAAATCAACCTTAAAACATATAATTATGAAATCTTTTTTAGTGATATTAATTTTGTGTATGTGTGTGCGGCAGGTGGATGCACAAAAAGTGAAAGACCAGGAATTTCGTCACGTGGTGGTGACATTGACGTCGGGTGAAAAAGTGGAGGGTTATGTGAAAAGGGGATGGCATGCCGAGGCCTCCAATTTCAAAAAAAGCAATTACTCGTTTAAGATGACTGCGACGCCGGAAGACAAGGAAGTGTTGAAATATACTGCGGATGAAGTTATTAGTATAGATTATACGGAAAAGACAGAGAATGCCCCCGACGGTATCCGTTGGGAATCACGGGAACTGGCATCGCCCTCCATTTCCAATCGTTACCGCACGATGCGTCGTCTCGTATGTTTGCAAAAAGCAGGAGAACATGCTTCCGTATACTGGTGGAAGGACTGGGATGTTACACCGACCCAGAAGGGCGTTCAGCGGCGTTTGGTCACTTATTGGGGACTTCGTTTCCACGATGAAGGTGAAGAAGGAGAAATTGTCTACTCCACGTTATTGGTCAATAGTGTCTTATTGAAGGATAAGAAACCCGGATTGAAAGAATTCAGTAAAAACTGGTTTAAGGGGAAAGAGGGGAAAGCCCGCAAAAAAGAGGCCAAACAAGATGGTGATGCTACCTGGATGTTGGATATGTATGAGGCTTATCTGGCAGAGAATGCCAAACAGTAAGGGGGTTCAGGTGTTGCGTTGCTCGCTGTTTCCCCGGGTAGGGTCTGCTTCGGGGATAACCTCTTTTTTATCCGAAAAAAAATGCCTGTAAAACAGAAGTAATAGCAACACTCCGATGGTAATATAAGAATCTGCTAAATTAAAAACCGGTCGGAAAAAGACAAAGTCGTGGCCGCCCCAAAACGGAATCCACGAAGGCAATGCACCTTCCCACAACGGAAAATAAAGCATGTCTACCACCTTCCCGTGTAAAAAAGAAGAGTAACCGCCTCCGGCTGGAAAGAGGGTCGCAATCTGATAATGGCTGTCGCTGAATATCAGACCGTAAAATAAGCTGTCAAAAATATTACCGATAGCTCCGCAAAAAATAAGGGCGAACGAAAATAAAACGCCTGTCGGGGCTTTCTCCCGGAATAATTTGAGAATATACCATCCGATGGCTCCTACCGCTACAATCCGGAATAAACTCAGTATCGTCTTGCCCGTCCGGCCGTCTCCCAATTCCATACCGAAAGCCATTCCGTTGTTTTCGATAAAAAGGATTTTGAACCAGTCTCCGAAAACGGAGAATTCTTCACCCAGCATCATATGGGTTTTAATCCAGATTTTTACGGCTTGGTCCAGGACAAGCAGGACTGCGATAAAAATAACTAATTTTTGACGCACACTCATCTTCACTTGCTTTTTAGAATCTTAACGCCGGAGCGGTTAAGATTCTTTTCCTTCTTTTGCTTCAATACTCAGGGTTGCGTGAGGCACTGCCCGCAGTCTTTCTTTTGAAATCAACTTTCCCGTGGCCCGGCAAATCCCGTAAGTTTTATTCTCAATCCTGACTAATGCGGCCTCCAGATGCGCAATGAATTTGGCTTGTCTTTGGGCCAAACGGCCGGCTTCTTCCTTCGAAAGTACGGATGCCCCTTCTTCCAATACTTTAAACGTGGGGGAAGTATCTGCGATGTCATTCCCGTCACTTCCGGAGATGACTGCTTTCAGCAAATCATAGTCTTTCTTTGCTTTATCAAGTTTCACAAGAATCAATTCCTTAAACTCCTGCAACTCTTCATCCGAATATCTTGTTTTCTCTGCCATAAGCTAATAAGTTTTTGTCTAAGTTAATAAAAAACATTTAGATGATAAAATGGAAAGGCGGAAATTAAAAATTTCTTCCGATTGTCTCTTCATACGAAAGAAGGATAAGATTGTTTTCCTTCTTTCAACTTACTTTTTCAATCTGGATGAAAGTCCGGATTTCGTCAATTTCCACTTCTTTTGCATTCTCATCTTTCCTGTCACTGAGCTCCACTTTTTCAGCCAGCACCTGGCTTGCTATATAAGAGGAAAAATGTTCTACGGCATCATTGATTTCCGGGTGCCGGCCAATCAAAAGCGTAATCTTGTCAGTTACATCAAAGTCACTTTCTTTCCGCAAATTTTGTATCCGGTTGATCAATTCCCTGGCAATGCCTTCTTCTTTCAGTTCCTGCGTTACATTGATATCCAATGCTACGGTCAGGCGGCCTTCATTGGCAACCAACCAGCCCGGAATGTCTTCAGAAAGAATTTCCACATCTTCCAACCCCAATACAATACTTTCTTCTCCGATGTGTAATTCATAACGCCCGTTTTTCTCAAATTCAAAGATATCGCTTTGCTGCATCTCGGCGACCAAAGCAGAAATCTGTTTCATGTATTTACCGTATTTCGGCCCCAAAGTTTTGAAATTGGGTTTGATCCGCTTCACTAATACTCCTGTGGTATCGGTAATATATTCTATTTCCTTGACATTGACCTCGGAAAGGATAATATTTCTTACAGCATCCAATTGTTCTATCATTTGCTCATTCAGGATAGGCACAATGAGCTTGCTTAACGGTTGACGTACGCGCAGTTGCACTTTGCGGCGCAATCCCAAAACCATGGACGATATCTGTTGAGCCAATTCCATACGTTCTTCTAAGGCATTGTCGATTACACGTTCATCTGCCTGCGGGAAATTGGCTAAATGTATGCTGCCTGAATGCCGGCCTGTCACACTGTTCAGGTCTCCGAACAATTTTTCCATATAGAATGGGGCAATCGGAGCAGACAACAAGGCTACGGTTTCTATACATGTATAGAGAGTCTGGTAGGCCGAAATTTTATCTTCAGAGTATTCCCCGCCCCAGTATCTTTTCCGGGAAAGTCTTACATACCAGTTAGACAGGTTCTCAATGACAAAGTCCTGAATTGCCCGGCCTGCCCGGGTCGGTTCATAATTCTCATAGGCCTCGGTGACATTTTTGACCAACGTATTCAGCAGGGAAAGGATCCAGCGGTCAATTTCCGGACGTTTGGCTAAAGGAATTTCGGCTTCTGCATAAGAAAAATGATCCACGTTCGCATACAGTGCGAAAAATCCGTAAGTATTGTATAGGGTGCCGAAAAACTTGCGTTTTACTTCATCAATACCGGCAACATCGAATTTTAAATTATCCCAGGGCTGGGAGTTGGTGATCATATACCAGCGCAAAGGATCTGAGCCGGAATCTTCGATGGTAATGAAAGGGTCTACGGCATTTCCTAAACGCTTGGACATTTTATTGCCTTTCGCATCCAGCACCAGACCGTTGGAAATGATGTTTTTGAAGGCCACGGAATCAAAAGCCATGGTAGCTATGGCGTGTAAGGTAAAAAACCATCCCCGGGTCTGGTCCACGCCTTCGGCTATAAAATCAGCAGGAAAACGCAAATGCTTGTCAATATCATCTGCATGTTCAAAAGGATAATGCAATTGAGCGTAAGGCATAGCGCCTGAATCAAACCACACATCAATCAGGTCTTTCTCCCGGATCATCTTCTGACCTGTCGAAGAAACCAGGATAATATCATCCACATAAGGACGGTGCAGGTCTATCTTGTCGTAATTTTCTTTGGAATAATCCCCCGTTACAAATCCTTCATAAGGGTTCTTTTCCATAAAGCCGGCCCGGATGGATTTTTCAATCTCCTCCATCAATTCGGCGACGGAACCGATACATTTCTGTTCATTCCCGTCTTCGCTAATCCAGATGGGGAGAGGTGTACCCCAGTAACGGGAACGCGAAAGGTTCCAGTCTACCAGGTTTTCCAGCCATTTGCCGAAACGTCCTTCCCCGGTGCTGGCCGGTTTCCAGTTAATGGTTTTATTCAATTCAATCATGCGGTCGCGGACAGCAGTGGTCTTGATGAACCAGGAATCCAGCGGATAGTATAAAACCGGTTTGTCTGTGCGCCAGCAATGCGGATAATTGTGTTCGTGTTTTTCTACTTTGAAAGCCTTGTTTTCCTTTTTCAGCATAACAGAAAGGTCAACATCCAAAGTTGCGTCATTTTCCGTCAGGTTCGGGTCATAGGCATTCTTTACATAACGGCCTGCATATTCTTTGTAAAGCTCTGTGTTCACGTTGTTGCTGACAAATGCAGGGTCTATTTCTTCCAATATGAATAAACGGCCGCGTTTATCCACCATCGGCTGTTTATTTCCGTCTTTATCCACCAGCAACATCGGAGCAATACCGGCTATTTTGGCCACACGGTCATCGTCCGCTCCGAAAGTCGGGGCGATGTGCACAATTCCCGTACCGTCTTCCGTCGTTACATAGTCTCCCGTGATTACCCGGAAAGCATCTCCTTCCGGTTTCATCCAGGGCATTAATTGTTCATAACGGATACCTTCTAATTCCGGACCCTTAAACTCTCCGACTTTTCGGTAAGGAATCAGTTTATCCCCGGCTTTATAATCTTCCAGGGGCATCCCTTCAGCCTTGGGATTGAAATAAGCGTTGAAACGGTCTTTGGCCAGCACTACCGTAACAGGCAGGTAAGTATACGGATTATAGGTCTTAACCACATAATACGTAATGTTCGGACCCACAGCTAAGGCTGTATTGGAAGGTAAAGTCCAGGGAGTGGTCGTCCACGCAAGGAAATAAACGTTGTCTTCTCCGGAAGCAAATAACTTTTCAGACTTTTCGTTGCGAACTACTTTAAATTGGGCGACACAGGTGGTGTCCTTCACATCCCGGTAACACCCCGGCTGGTTTAGTTCGTGGGTACTTAAGCCTGTGCCTGCAGCAGGCGAATAAGGCTGAATGGTATAACCTTTATATAAAAATCCCTTGTTATATAATTTTTTCAACAGAAACCACAAGGTCTCAATATACCGGTTATCATAGGTAATATAAGGATTTTTCATATCTACCCAGTAACCCATTTTTTGAGTCAGGTCTTCCCACTCTTTGGTAAATTTCATCACATCGGCCCGGCATTCTTTATTGTAGTCTGCCACACTGATGGTTTTGCCGATAGCTTCTTTCGTAATGCCTAATTTTTTTTCTACGCCCAACTCCACCGGTAATCCGTGAGTATCCCAACCTGCTTTACGTTCTACCTGGAATCCCTGTAGTGTTTTGTAACGGCAAATAACATCCTTAAGGGTTCTGGCCATGACATGGTGAATCCCCGGCATCCCGTTGGCAGAAGGAGGACCTTCAAAAAAGATAAAGGAAGGATGCCCTTCACGCGTTTTCAAACTCTGTTCGAAGGTCTTGTTGGTTTCCCAGACCTTTAATATTTCTTTATTCACCTGGGAAAGGTCCAGGCCTTTATATTCAGGAAATTTCTTACTCATTAGACAGAAATTTTAGCATGATCGAAGAATAAAATGCAAATATAAGTAAAAATGTTCAGTTATTTTTTATTTCTGAATGTTTTACTTACTTTCATGATAAGCCTCTTCTGTGTTGATAGACCAGATTTCTTTTTTGTCTTTTTGAGGATCTGTCAGGCAATCTACTACGGCGATGGCTGTCAACATAGAATGGTCCTGGTTATTGTATTTATGCATACCGTTTCTCCCCATCAGGTAAAGATTGTCAAAACCGGAAAGATAGTCGATCACCTCCGGTAACTTTTTATAACTGCCAAAATAGGCCGGGTAGGCTTTCGGTACCCGGATTAAATGTGCATCCAGGACGTCTTCCCGTCGGATAATGTCGATACGGCAGAGTTCTTCTATGGCAAAATCAATGAATTTACTGTTTTCCATATTCCACATTTCATCCCCTTCATTGACGAAATACTCTAATCCTATCCAGATTTTATCCGGGTCGGCTACCATGTAAGGACTCCAGTTGTTGAAAATTTGCAGGCGTCCTAATTTTACTTCCCTTTCCTGAATGTAAATCCACGTATCGGGCACCATTTTTTCCTTGAGTTTCAATTTATCCAATAACAGCCCTACGGTCATAAAATCCCGGTAAATCAATCCGTCTGTGATTTTCCGGATATTTTCCGGAACCGGACAATTGAATGACTGGATCAAATCTTTTATCGGCATACTCGAAAGGATATAATCCCCTTCGAGGATGGTTTCGCTGCCGTCAGGCCCGGTGGCTTTTACGCCTTTGACCTGCCGGCCTTCAGTGATAATCTCTTTTACTGTATGGTTAAGCCGGATTTCTCCCCCCCCCTCGGTGATCTGGCGGGCTACTTCTTCCCACAATTGTCCCGGGCCTAATTTCGGATACAGGAATTGTTCAATCAGGGAAGTCTCTGTATCTTTTTGTTCTATCGACCGGTTATGTTTGAAAATACTTTTGAATGCATGCCCGATGGCCTTGCCAACAGAAAGCCCTTTCACTCTCTGGGCTCCCCAGTCGGCGCTGATGGCGTTGCATTCTATGCCCCATACTTTTTCCGTATAATCTTTGAAGAAGGTTTTATAAAGCTCTTTTCCGAAACGGTTGATAAAAAAGTCTTCCAATGATTGTTCCTGTTTCCGGGGAAAAAGGCGGATGGCGATGTAACTGCAACCGATTTTAACCAACCGGACAAAGCCCAGGTTACGGATGGTATTTAATGATAAACTCACCGGATAATTGAAAAAACGGCGTAGAAAGAATATGCGGGACAGCCTTTGCCTGACTAACATGAGTTTCTCTTCCTGCGCCGGAGAATGGTGTTGGTCTTCGACCGGCAGGATGTCTTTCCACCAGCTCATGATGGTATCTGATTTGGAAAAAAAACGGTGCCCTCCCATATCCATCCGGTTGCCTTTGTAGTATTCCGTGCGCGAAATACCGCCCACCATAGAATAAGATTCCAGCACAATGGGATGTATATCACTCCTTTTTAAGAGTTCATAGGCAGAAGTTAATCCTGCAGGGCCACCTCCGATAATAATGGCTGTTTTATTTTTCATGAGCTTTTGTTGTTTTATAGTTATTGAATAAAGCGTATTTTCTGGCAAAAAAATTCCAGAACAAAGTAAATAAAGTGGCCAGCATCTTGGAAAGCAGATAATGGGCCTGGCAAATTTCCGTAAAGAAATACAGGAGTCCGATATTGATAAGAAGACCTATCCCTCCGATAATGGCAAAAATCAGAAACTCCCAGAAGCGGTTTTGTAATATCTTTTCTGTAAATACCCATGTGATACTCAGCAGGTAATTGACGATAAGCCCTGCTAAAAAGGAAATAGTGGCTGATAACAGGTAATAAATATGCCCGTATTCCGTGAGCGCATAAAGCAAACCAAAATCAATCAGGAAAGAACTTCCTCCGACTAAGGCATATCTGAACAATTGGATGAAGATATTATCGGCTTTATTTCTTAATAGTTTCTGGAGCATCCGGTTGTTTTTTTATTGGTAAATGATTCAGCAACAGATAAATGACAAATGATTTTACACTCACCAACGGGAGAAAATACCTTGCCGCAATAGGACTGCCGTAGGTGACGGCTCCGATGTAAGTGATTCCGAATGTCAGCAGAAACCAGAAAATAATTCGCTCATGGCGGCTGAATTTTATTTTTTTAATATGTACCAAGGCTGCTGACAAAAGAATGAAAATAAAAATCCATCCCACTAAATTAATCAGAGGTACATGGGGGGCCGGGATTTTCATAAAGTCCCACCGCGCTGAAATATCCGTATTTTCTGCCAGCCGGTAATAGACGATTTCTTCTTTGAAAATCTCCCGGTAGTTATAATTTGCATATCCCTCGGTCGGAGGATAAAAAGAACACCATAAATTAGGCAGAAAATAATGGCGCAGGTAACTGAACGGGTAGTGCGAAATCAGATAGTTTCCGTATCTTCCGAAATCGTCGCCGGCTTTTACCCAGGTCCTCAGGTAATCCGACTGGTTTTGCTCCATCATGTGGAACAGGTATTGTTTCAGGGGGAGATTCTGACTCCATAAGAAGCTTGCGCTTGGGCCTTGGGCCGTTGTCCGGGCGATTTCCTCCTTCTGGTGCATGACAAACTGATGCAAAACCCGGAGCCTTGCATCCGGGAGTTCGTTAGTTTTCAGATCAATGTGAGGAATGACATGCAGGGCATTATTGGCTGTCTGCCAGCCGGAGAAACCTGTAGAAAACTGGCGCTTCCCGACAGTTGCCTCCATGGAATTGCAGGTTTGGTTATAAAAAACCAGAATGGCAAAAACCGAGAAGAAAACAGGAAGCAGGCTTCTTTTCCTCAGCAACCAGATAAAGAAAGGAAACGACAGGAACGGATAAAAAAATGCAATATAACGGGTATGGAGCAGCCAAAAAAGGAGAAGGGCATGTAAAATGCCGGAGAAGATGGCTGGTCGCATCACGACCCAGATTGCCGTAGTAAGCCAGAAAGTCGTTAAAGTGGCGAACAGCGAATCACTGAGCAGACTGTTCGACATGTAAAAGTAAAAGGGAGAAAAACAGCACAGGCCTATAAAAGTATAATACCATACATTTCGTTTCGGGGGCAGAAAAAAAGAAACCGTCCATATGAAAAAGACGACAGAGGTGAAGTGCAGGATATGTTGACAGATAAAAACGGCATGAATGCTGGATGAAACAGCATGCAACACCTGCAGGAACCAGGAAAAACCGAAAGGACGGTAAACATAAAACAGGTCTCCTATGGCCGCCGCAACATATCCTCCAGAGTCGCTGGCTGTCATGTCAGGGAAAGGATAGCAAATCTTCAGAAAAAAATAACCGGCAATAAAATATCCTAAGATAATTTTTAAGTCTTTCAAAGCTTGGGGTGTTCGGATAAATTTCGCGAATGAAAGGCCGTCCTTCTGTTTTTTCATAGTCAATCCTTTAATTGCTGGCAACAACAAATCGGGCGGTTAACCGGCTTCTTTGTTCTACCAGGATATTCCTGTGGTCTGTCAGTTTATGGATGATATCTTCCGTATAATGGCGAATAGTCAGCAGACGCACGTTTTTATTATATAGCACCTCATACTCCTCATGAAGTTCATTGATGAAACTGTCGAAAATGGCTTCATTTAAGTCAATGCAGAAAGAAAAACTGATGGCCGAAGTCTGAATCAGATTCAGCCGGAGCCGGTATTTGGCTAAAATAGCAAATATGCGGCTTAACTTCTCTTCCGCAATGAAAGAAAAATCCCGGGGAGAAAGAGTAAGCAGCAATTGGTTGCCTTTATCAATAAAAATAGGAGGTAACTTTAACTTTTCATCTAATTCGCGGATAACTGAACCATGGCTGCCGGGATAAAGGAATGAACGCACATATAGCGGAATACCTTTATTCTGTAAAGGTTTTATGGTTTTGGGATGGATGACTTTTGCACCGCAGTTCGACAGTTCAATGGCTTCTTTATAAGATAATTTGCCGATAATTTCAGTATCTTCATAAAGTTTCGGGTCGGCATTCATGATGCCGGGTACGTCTTTCCAGATGGTTACATCCTCCGCATCCAGCAGGTTGGCCAACAAAGCTGCCGTATAGTCCGATCCTTCCCTGCCTAAAGTAGTTGTCTGGCTCGTCGTCGTACCGGCAATAAATCCCTGGGTGATATACATGAAAGTGTCCTGGAAGGTAAATGTCTTCCGGCACAATTGTGCCGAGAGTTCCAGATTTACACAAGCATTCCGGTAGTTTTGGTCAGTAATAAGGCATTTGCGTATATCTATGAATTTTGCTTTCCGGCCTTGCTTTTCCAAATAAGCGGAAATAATGGTGGTGGAAAACAATTCGCCGAAACTGATGATTCGGTCATATTCGTAATCATAAGACAGGGAAGGTTCTCCACGCAGGATTTGTTCCAGTTCAGCATACAGAGGGTTTACTAAACGGTCGGTTTCCGGCGAAGAACTGCCGAACAAATCCTTGATTATATGCTGATGAAAATCTTTGACATGCTGAAATGCCTGGGCAACATCCCCTTCTTTTCGGAAATAGGCATTACAAAGGACTTCTAAAGCGTCTGTCATCTTCCCCATCGCCGATACTACGATAATCAGGTTTTCCTTTTGAGTATTGACAATGTTGAATAAATTCCTGACTCCTTCCGCGTCCTTAACGGATGCTCCTCCAAATTTATATACATTCATGTTACTAAAATTAAGACGTCTGCATTTCAAGCCGCTAAGTTAGATATTAAAATTGAAAAAAATAATTTCATTCCGGTTTCACATGCCCATACTTTTTCATGAAAACGTTTGTATCTTACAAATTATCATTTTAGATTTGTAATAACTAACAAAATAGACTTTACAGCATGAATAAAGTAACAACTTTAAATCAATTTATTATTGAACAACAGGCCCATGTGCCACAGGCTACGGGAGGTTTCTCCGGATTATTGCATCACGTGGGAATTGCTGCCAAGAAAGTCAACAGGGAAGTCAACAAAGCGGGGCTTGTCGATATCCTCGGCAGGGCAGGCGTTGAAAATATACAGGGCGAAGACCAGCAAAAACTGGACGTGTATGCCAACGAAACATTTATCGGGGAATTAAAAGCAAGCGGTGAATGTTGTGCGGTCGCTTCCGAAGAGAATCAGGACATTATCGTTTTTGACGAAGGTTTGTCGCGGGACGGGAAGTATATCTTTTGTATGGACCCGCTGGACGGTTCCTCCAATATTGATGTGAACGTTTCCATTGGTACCATTTTTTCCGTGTACCGGAGGAAATCTCCCTTAGGAGAAGTAGCCAAATTAGACGATTTTTTACAAAAAGGCTGTAAACAGGTGGCGGCCGGGTACGTTATTTATGGCTCCTCTACCATGTTAGTATATACAGCAGGCAACGGGGTGAACGGATTTACACTCGATCCTTCAATCGGAGAATTCTGCCTCTCCCATCCGGACATAAAAACGCCTGAGGATGGCACCATCTATTCCATTAATGAAGGAAATTATGAGAAATTTCCGGTAGGCGTGAAAAAATACATCAAATATTGTCAGGAAACCGATAAGAAAACCGACCGGCCTTATACCTCGCGCTATATCGGTTCGCTGGTAGCTGATTTCCACCGGAACCTGCTGAAAGGAGGTATTTTCATTTATCCGGAAACCAAAACGCATCCCAACGGGAAATTGCGCCTGCTTTATGAATGCAATCCGATTGCTTTCATTGCCGAGCAGGCCGGTGGGGTGGCTTCCGACGGAGAACGGCGGATTTTGGAACTGATGCCTGAATCCATTCATCAGCGGATTCCGTTTTATGTCGGCTCTAAAAATATGATGAGGAAAATCACGGAATTTCTGAAGTTTTTTAACAATATCTAAATTCAGATTTTCGTGCAAATGTAGGAATTAAATAATTAAAGTATGATAAACAGACAGTTATTGAATCCTGCCAGTATTGTGGTGGTCGGTGGTTCGGATGATATTCAGAAACCGGGTGGTAAAGTGCTGAAAAACCTGCTCGACGGACAGTTTAAAGGAAAACTGTATGTGGTGAATCCTAAAATGGATGAGGTCCAGGGGGTGAAATCCTGCCGGGATGTCAAAGATTTGCCCGAGGTGGAGTGTGCTATCCTGGCTATTGCTGCGAAATACTGTCCGGCAGCTATAGAAACTTTGGCAAAAGAAAAGAATACCCGTGCTTTCGTCATTTTGTCTGCCGGGTTCAGTGAAGAAAATGCCGAAGGAAAAGCTTTGGAAAAACAGATTGTAGATACCGTTGATTCGGTGGATGGAGCTTTGATAGGTCCCAATTGTATCGGTGTATTGACCACAAACTACAATGGTGTATTTACAACGCCCATACCGAAACTCGATTCCCGGGGAGTGGATTTTGTATCGGGTTCCGGGGCTACAGCCCTGTTCATTATGGATGCCGGAATGCAGAAAGGAGTGAAGTTCTCCAGTGTATTTTCGGTGGGAAATTCCGCACAGTTGGGCGTGGAAGAGGTATTGGAGTATTGGGATGAATCTTTTGATCCGGAGACCAGTTCCCGTATCAAATTGATGTATGTTGAGAGTATCGACAAACCGGATAAATTGTTAAAGCATGCTTCTTCCTTAATCCGCAAGGGATGCCGGATTGCTGCCATCAAGTCCGGAGGCTCGGCTGCCGGTAGCCGTGCGGCCTCTTCCCATACCGGAGCATTGGCCAGTTCGGATGTTGCCGTAGAAGCTTTGTTCCGGAAAGCCGGAATTGTCCGGTGTAACGGCCGGGATGAATTAGCCACAGTTGCTGCTATTTTCAGCTATCCGGAATTAAAGGGAAAGAATATGGCTATTGTTACGCATGCCGGAGGACCTGCGGTGATGTTGACCGATGCCTTGTCGGACGGCGGTATGGAAATTCCGCATCTGGAAGGACCGAAGGCCGGGGCTTTGCTGGAAAAATTGTTTAACGGTTCGTCTGTCGGGAATCCGATTGACTTTTTAGCTACCGGAACAGCAGAGCAGTTGGGCGTTATTCTGGATGCCTGCAATCGGGATTTCGAAAACATCGACGGTATTGCTGTAATTTTCGGTAGTCCGGGGCTTTTCCCCGTATTCGACGTGTATGATGTATTGCGTCAGAAGATAGCTGTTTCTCCGAAACCGGTCTATCCGATTTTTCCGTCTTCTATGGTGGTGAAGGAAGAAATCGATGAGTTTGTGAGAAAGGGAGGGGTATATTTCCCTTATGAGGTAAATTTCGGGAATGCTTTGTGCAAGATTTTCCATACTCCGGCACCGCAGCCTGTTGCTCCGGAATTGCCTGTTGTTGATGAAGCCCGCATTCGTGCGGTGGTAGATAATGCCGGGAACGGTTATCTGGCACCCGGACAAATCCATGAATTGTTGGATGCTGCGGGGATTGCCCGGGCCAGGGAAGGGGTGGCCGATACAGAGGAAGAAATCGTGGCATTGGCAAAATCCATCGGTTTCCCGTTAGTGATGAAAGTGGTGGGACCGGTCCACAAATCTGATGTCGGAGGGGTAACCCTGAATGTGTGTGATGAAGCTACCGTTCGCAGCGAATTCCGGCGAATGATGCAAATCAGGGATACACGTGCCGTTATGCTGGCTCAGCAATTGTCCGGTACGGAAGTATTTATCGGGGCGAAACGGGAACCGAAATTCGGACACATGGTGTTGTGCGGACTGGGCGGTATCTTTATCGAAGTGCTGAAAGATGTGAAAGCAGGCTTGGCCCCGATAGCCCAACCGGAGGCTTTGGACATGATTCGTAGTTTGAAATCGTATAAGATTATCCAGGGCGTACGCGGACAGCAACCGGTGAACGAACAGAAATTTGCCGAAGCGGTTGCCCGGGTATCTATGCTGGTGAAAGCGGCGCCTGAGATTTTTGAAATGGACTTGAATCCGCTGTTGGGAAATAAAGAAAATGTGGTGGCGGTGGATGCGCGCATCCGGATCGAAAAATAACAGACAAACCGGATTTTGATTAAATTTGCTGTTGTCAAAGATTAGGGTAACATGAGAAAATGGAAAGAGTATACGTTACAGGAAAAAATGATGATTATAGCCATCATTACCCTGTTGATTGCGGTGTTGTTCAGTTGGAAACGGGTCTCTTCCGGTTTCGGCGAAGGAATGAGCAATTTCTATAAAACTTCTGTAGATTCGCCGCGTCGGACGGGAGAATAGGGGGGGCTGAACACTGTACCGGGTAAAACCGTTTTGTCTTTCAAATCGTATAAGTAGCTAAACTAAATGATAAATACGATGGAAAAGGAACAAAAAGACCAGTCCGGAAATTTTCAGCTGAAAGCGGATTTAGAAGGGAATTATCTGCTTAATAAAGGACATAAAGCAGAAAAAAATATAGGTATATTTTATGCTCCGTCGGGAGGAAGTGTACACAAGGTGGCGCGCCTCATCAAACAAAAGTTGGCCGGAGAACAGCCCGATATTTTTGTCATTTCAGAAATTACTCCTTTCAAATTGTTGGATTACCGGAATTTAATCTTAGTGTGCTCAACGCTGGGACGAAACACCTGGGAGATGGAACAAAAAGATCCCTGGTCCTCTTTCATCCCCCAAATGCTCCGGTTGCGGCTGGAAGGCCGTAGGGTAGCTATTGCCGGGCTTGGCGACCATGTGAGTTATCCCAATAATTTTGTGGATGGAATGGGAATTCTGGCCCAGACTGTTGAAGAAATCGGAGGTAAGCTGATCGGTGCAACCGAAACCCGTGATTATGTTTTTAATGATTCCAGGGCTTTAAAAGAAGGCCGGTTCATAGGCCTGCCTTTGGACGAAGATTATGAATCGGATAAAACAGAGGGTCGGATAGAACAATGGCTGGAGAAAATAAGACCGGAAATGAGTATCGAGTTGGAAGAAAAAAGAAACCGGTTATAGTGTGAGTTCAAGCGTGTTTACACTGCCATAGGCCACGTCCGGTAGAAAAGAATCTTTCAACGTACACATGCCGGCATACACCATAGCACATGCAATCACGCCCCGATGGGTGAAAATGCCTGCATGGAGGCAGTTCTTCCGGAGAAGGTCATCCAAAAAATGGCTCACCCGCTGGTATTGGTCCGTGTAACTCTCGGCACCTCCGGCGGGGAGGTGAATCCAGTCGTTGTACCATTCCTGGAGGGCGGGATCGTCGATTTCATCCCATTTTCGCATTTCCCATTGTCCGAAATTCAGTTCTTTCAGTCGTTCGTCAATTACCGGAGTAGGAAAACCGCAATAAGCGGCCAATTTACGACAGCGCGACAGGGGACTGCAAAATACGGCATCGAATGTTTTGTCGGCAATGTTTTTGCGGATTGTTGCTGCTTCTCCGGTGAAACCGGGGGCTGTTTCTACATCGGTCTGTCCATAGCAGATGCCGGGTTCAACGGCAACTTGGGTATGGCGGATAAGGGTGATTTTCATATAACCGGATTTTGAAGCAGGATGAGCGCGGTGAGATAGAAAACTATTTCGGCAATAAGGACGGTGGCACCGCAGCAATCACCGGTATAGCCGCCGATTTTATGTTTCAGATAACCTCCGGTCAGGAGGACGGCAATCCCCGTCGGCACTAAAGGAAGAAACGGTGCTTCCAGCATCCAAAGCAGGGCCAGAGTAGGAAGCCCGATGAGCAGGTATTCAGGAAACCGGATCTTGCGGTAAAGTACTTTCACCTTACTTTCCTCTTCGGTGCGGGCGTATGGCAGGGCATTCATCAGGACCGATGTGCAAAGTTTGGCGCTGACATCAGCACCAAGGATAATGCCAAGCGGTACATATTCATAGATATAGAGGCAGCCGTGCGGTTGCCGCAGTTCGTAAAGCAGGGAGACATACAGCAGAAAATAAAGGATGAGTCCCATCACACCGTAGCCCCCGATGTGTGAGTCCTTCATAATGCGGAGAATACTTTCTTTGCCGTGTCCGCCGCCGAATCCGTCGCAGAAATCGCCGAATCCGTCTTCATGAAGTGCGCCGGTGAGCAAGATACGGGCGATTACGGCAAGCACACAGGCAACGAGTGCGGGCACATAAGGGGTGGTGAGGCGCAACACTCCCCATGTGGTCAGTCCGGTCAGGAAACCCACTACAGGCCAGTAGAGCAATATCCCGGTATAATGTTTTTTATCCACCTGCACAATTCGCCAAAGGGGAATCCGGGTAAACATCATGACGGCTGCCAAAAAAGATTTCATGGTTAAAAATATTTTGTGATCTGTGCCTGCTGGAAAGTAGTCATTTCGTTTATCATGCGAACAGCCGATTCAATAATCGGGTAAGCGCAGATGGCTCCTGTACCTTCGCCCAGGCGCAGGCCGAGATTCAGCAGCGGTTTTGCGCCGAGAGCCTCCAGTACGAGCTGATGTCCGGCTTCGTCGCCCTGATGACCGAAAATACAGTATTCCTGTACTGCCGGATAAAGTTGTTTGGCAGCAAGCACACAGTTGGTCATGATAAAACCGTCAACAATAATCATCATCCGGTGTTCGGCTGCCCGGAGCATGGCCCCCACGGCAGCTACCATTTCATAGCCTCCGAACCAGCGGATGATGTCCTGCGGTGAACCGTCTCCGTGATAGTTTTCCATCGCTGTCCGGAGTACGTTGTATTTGTGTTCAATACCTTGCGAATTTAGTCCGCTGCCGGCACCGACGCAAGCCTTCAAAGGTATGCCGGTGAACCACGTCATCCACAACGAGGATGATGAAGTATTCGCAATTCCCATTTCACCGAAACTGATGATGTTGCTTCCCTCATCGCAGGCCATGTCCACTACCTCAGCCCCGATTTCGATGGCCCGTTCCATTTCTTCTTCCGTCATGGCAGCCTCGTGCAGATAATTGCGGGTCCCTTTCCGGATTTTTCGGTCTATTAACCCCGGCAGTTCCCTAAAATCGGCATTCACCCCGCAATCTACCACTTTCAACCCGAAATGATGTTGCCGGGAAAACATGCCGACCCCTCCGCCGCCTTTCAGAAAATTGGGAACTTGCTGCGCAGTTACCTCCGGAGCGGAAAAACTTACGCCTTCCGTTACGATACCGTGGTCGGCGGCAAAAATAACGTTCTGCGGTTTGCGCAGTTCCGGTGTTAGCGTTTGTTGTATCGTTCCGATTTGCACGGCCAGCTCTTCCAGGCGTCCTAATGAGCCTTTCGGTTTTGTCAGATTGTCAATTTTATCTTGTAATGCCGGTACCATCGTTTTATCCGGCTTTTGAATATTAAAAGCTTTCATTTTTGTTTTTCATTCTTATTTCACTTTCAAGGCTATTCCGGAGACCATAAATATAACTTCATCGGCTTTTTCTGCCACATATTGGTTCATCCATCCCTGCAAATCCGTAAAGCGGCGTTGAATAGCATTTTCAGAAACTCCGCCCAGTCCCAGTTCATTGGTGACAAAAATAAAAGTAGCTTCCTGTGCTGTAAAAAGGTCGAATTCAGCTTTCAGCTCATTTAAGCTGGTAGTCACATCAGAGCCATTGTCAAAAAAGAAATTGGTAGCCCAAAGGGTCAGGCAATCAATAACAATCACACGGTGAGGCAGGTGGTGTTTACTTAATTGTTTCTCTTCTTCTATATTGGTCCATTGGGGTCCGCGGTCCTGTTGGTGCCGTTCAATCCGCTGACGATATTCTTCATCCCAGACCCTGGACGTGGCCAGATAAACCGGGTGGGAGGCTAATTGAAGGGCCAGCCGTTGGGCATAAGCACTTTTTCCCGACCTTTGTCCGCCCGTAATCAGAATGATGTTTCTTTTCATGATGAAAATTTTGACTGGTAAAGATAGAATTTAATTGTAAATGTTGGTTGGTCACTTTTAAAGTTTGTAAACTCTATTTTTTTACCTTTGTGCAAACCTTGTTGGTATGGAAAAAACCGTTTTGTTGCTCACCCGGCATGGGGAGACTTTGGAAAATCAGAAGAATATTTTACAGGGCCAATTGCCTGGTACCCTTTCCCCGTTGGGCATACAACAGGCTGAAATGCTTGCCGGCCAGCTGGAAGGGGAGCCGTTGGATGCGATTGTTTCCAGTGACCTTGAACGTAGTTATAAAACAGCGGCTATTATCGGAGCCTCCCGGGGAATGCTGCCGGAACCGACAATTTTGTTGAGGGAAATGAACTGGGGCATTTATACCGGGGAAACTTTAGAAGAGGTGGATTGGCTGCATTTGCCGGAAAGTGCTGAGTCCCTCGAAAAGCTCTATCAACGGGCCGGGGCATTTGTCGGATATTTGCAACGGAAGTATGCAGGAAAACGTGTCCTGGCAGTAGGGCACGGAGCTTTCAACCGGGCTGTCCTGACTTGGTTGAGGGGTGGAACGTCACTGGAAATGCTGGAATTGCCAATCATGAAAAATACGCAAATCATCCGGTTGGTCTGCTGAATCAAAGAATTGTAGTATATGAAGTTAAGACCTCTTATGTTTGTGGGTACCGGCTCGGATGTCGGGAAAAGTGTACTGAACGCAGCTTTTTGCAGGATTCTTTTGCAGGATGGTTATACTCCGGCTCCCTTTAAGGCACAGAATATGTCTTTGAATTCTTTTTCTACGCCGGAAGGCGGGGAGATGGGAAGGGCACAAGCAGTCCAGGCGGAAGCGTGTGGGATTCTGCCGCATACAGACATGAATCCGGTTTTGCTAAAACCTTCCACTGACCAGACGGCACAGGTGATTCTGAACGGCCAACCCGTTGGAAACAGGTCTGCCCGCGAATACTTCCGGCAGGACAATACGACTCAGCTATTTCCGCAAGCCTTAGCCGCTTTCCGGCGGTTGGAAGCGAAATACAATCCGATTGTACTGGAAGGAGCCGGAAGCATTTCGGAGTTGAATCTCAAAGACCGTGATTTTACTAATATGAGGATGGCCCGGGAAGTCGGGGCTGCCACTTATTTGGTGGCCGATATTGACCGGGGAGGAGTATTTGCCTCCGTGTATGGTTCTGTCTTGCTTTTGCCGGAAGAAGAAAGGGAATGCCTTAAAGGAATTATCATTAATAAGTTTAGGGGAGATGTTTCGCTTTTTGCGGAAGGAAGGGAATTGCTTCAGCAGCTGACAGGAATTCCTGTTGTGGGGGTGATTCCTTTTTTCAGGGATATTCATATCGAACAGGAAGATTCCCTGGAACTGAAAACAAAAAATACGACTGCCGGTGTGGGAAAAATAAATATTGCTGTTGTATTGCTTCAGCGAATGTCTAACTTCACCGATTTTAATGTTTTGGAACAGGATGGACGCTTCCATTTGTATTTTACAACGGAAGCTGCAGAAATTCGGAAAGCGGATATTATCATTCTTCCTGGAACGAAGAGTACTATTGCAGACTTGAAACACCTCCATTCGTCAGGAGCTGCCGAAGCCATCATTCAGGCCCGGAAAGAAGGGAAAAAAATAATCGGTATTTGTGGGGGCTACCAGATGATGGGTATGAGGGTGGAAGACCCGGACCATCTGGAAGGGCCGGAAGCAGAAGTGGAAGGTTTGAAAATACTGCCTTTGGTTTCTGTCATGAGAAATAAAAAGGTAGTATGCCAGAATCGCTTCCATTTTAAAAGGTATGCCGGCTGGTGTGAAGGTTATCAGATACACATGGGAGAGACTGTATTGGTGCAGGGCAATGGAAAATTTTCTCCGTTGAATACCACGGAAGACAGGACTCCGGAGGGATATTGGGCCGATGATTGCTGCTGGGGAAGCTACATGCACGGCATATTGGATAATACGGTGGTGTTGAATGATTTAGCGGCCGGTTTCGGGGAATGGGACGAAAGTACTTTTGATTACAAAACTTTCAGGCAACAACAATACGGGCTTTTGGCTGAACAGGTCCGGCAGGCAGTGGATATGGAATATATTTATTCCACTTTAAAGATTTAATCGGGGAAAATATGATTTTCGGACATGGTGACGACTTGTATAGAACAGAGGTGGAAATAAAAGCAAACTTTTCTACGAATGTATGGTATGGGGCAGACCTTGGGTTTCTGTATAAATTTCTGACCGCACATCTGAAGCAGGTATTTCATTATCCTGAACCCGATGCGGGTTCTTTCCGGAAAGCGGTGGCGGCTTACCATGGTATGGAGGAAGGGAATGTACTGGTAGGGAATGGTGCTACAGAATTATTTTATACCATTGCGCATGCTTTTTCACAAAAACATACTGTTATTCCGGTTCCTTCCTTTACAGAATATGAAGATGCCTGTACATTATACCGCCATCGGGTTGAATTTGTTGATTTTTGTGGAATAAGGGATATACCGGCATCTGTCGGTTTGATGTTCATTTGCAATCCGAATAATCCCGACGGACGGGTCTGGAAAAAAGAGGAGATAAAAGCTTTGCTGGAAAATCATCCGGATATGGTTTTAGTCGTAGATGAGTCGTTTATTCATTTTGTACCGGGAAGGCCTTCTGTCCTGCCTTTTCTGAAAGAATACCCCAATCTGCTGGTGGTGAGGTCCATGACGAAATGTTATGCTATTCCCGGTTTACGTTTGGGATATATGTTGGGGGCTTCGGAGCAGATACAGAGGATAGGTGGTTTCAGACATCCCTGGTCTGTCAACGTTTTGGCCATAGAAGCCGGAAAATATCTGTTGCAGGAAGGGGAAAGGATTTTACCCGATGCGTCGGACCTCTGGCGGCGTCAACGGAATTTCTCAGCCGGAATTGCCGCGATTCCGGGATTCCGGCCTTTGCCTTCGGGTACATCATTCTTTTTGATTGAAACAGACTATGACAGCCGGACATTGAAACGTTACCTTTTACAGGAGCATGGCTTGTTGATTCGTGATGCCTCAAATTTCCGGGGACTGAATAACCATTATTTCCGGGTGAATACGTTGACAGACGAGAAAAACCAGTGGTTGGTGGAGGCCTTAAAACAGATGGATATTTCAAAATGGGTCGTTTATGAATAGCTTAATTGTTTTGTTTCCTCTTGTGGCGGGCTATGTGCTTGATTTGCTTTTGGGTGATCCCCGCCGGTTGCCCCATCCCGTGGTGGGATTCGGATATATGATTGCGTGGGTGGAGAAGCATTGGAATTGTGGGGTTGGCCGGCAATTAAAAGGTGCGGTTATAGCTTTGCTTTATCCTGCGATTGTGTTTGTTGCAGCCTGGACGATAGGGTGTGGGGCAATGTTTGTCGGAATGTGGTGCTATATTGCCGTGGCTGCCGTTTTTGTTTTTTATGGTTTGGCAAGCCGTAGCCTGATACAGGAAGGGGGGGAAGTGATAAAAACATTAAAAGAACAGGGGATTGAAGCAGGGCGTAAACGTCTTTCCTGGATTGTCGGCAGGGATACTTCCCAATTGTCCGTCAAAGAAATTTATACAGCGGTACTGGAAACCATGGCTGAAAACCTGAGTGACGGTGTGGTGGCACCCTTATTTTATTATGCACTGGGTGGTTTTCCTGCTATGATGGCGTATAAAATGGTGAATACCCTCGATTCCATGATTGGCTATAAAGATGAACGTTACAGGCAATTCGGTTGCTGGTCAGCCCGTTTGGATGATGTACTGAATTATATACCGGCTCGCTTGACTGCCCTGTTGATGGTGGGTGTAGCGTATCGTCCCGGGCTTGTGCGGTTTGTGCTGCGGTATGGCCGCATGCATGCCAGTCCGAATGCTGGTTTCCCGGAAGCTGCGATGGCGGGAATCCTGAATTGCCGGTTCGGAGGGGCACATGTCTATCATGGAATTCTGGTCGGAAAACCTTACATCGGCGACTGTAACCGTGAATTAACTGAAGAAGATTACCGGAAAGCCGTTGGTATAAACCGGACGGTGACCGCAACTATGGTGGTTTTGACAGGATTGTACGTATTATGGATGAATACTATAAAATAATGATAAATACTTTACCGATTATTCCGTATTTTTGCATATAAGAAACAATAATACAAAACCTGAGTAAAGATGGGATTCGGTTTTATCCGGAAATTTTTACATGCGGACAGACACCAGCCGCGATTCGGAGGACTTGAGATATTGAAATACATTGGTCCGGGATTGTTGGTTACCGTAGGATTTATAGATCCTGGTAACTGGGCATCGAATCTGGCAGCCGGAGCAGATTATGGTTACACTTTACTATGGATGGTGTCACTGTCTACAGTGATGTTGATTATCCTGCAACACAATGTGGCTCATTTGGGGATTGCAACGGGTTTGTGCCTTTCGGAGGCGACTGCAAAATTCATCCGCCCTCCCTATGCCCGGGGGATGTTGTGGACAGCTATGGGGGCGTCTGTATCTACATCATTAGCGGAAATTCTGGGTGGGGCCATTGCTTTGGAGATGCTGTTCCGGATACCGGTAAGAATAGGGGCTATTCTGGTAACGGTTTTTGTCACGATCATGCTTTTTACCAACTCCTATCGGGTAATTGAGCGTTGGATTATTGCTTTTGTTTCTATCATAGGCCTGTCTTTCATCTACGAACTTTCTTTGGTACATATCGACTGGGGAGAGGCAGCCCGGGCCTGGGTTACTCCTTCTTTTCCTTCAGGGTCAATGGTCGTAATCATGAGTGTCCTGGGGGCTGTGGTTATGCCGCACAACCTGTTTTTGCACTCGGAAATCATCCAGAGTCGCCAATGGAACCTGAAAGACGACCGGGTGATTCGTAAACAATTACGCTATGAATTCTGGGATACTTTCTTTTCCATGATGATCGGTTGGGCTATCAACAGTGCCATGATTCTATTGGCTGCGGCTGTTTTTTTCAGGAATGGCAGTTCTGTGAACGAATTGCAGGATGCCAGCGTATTATTGCAACCCCTTCTGGGAAATCATGCTGCGGTCATTTTTGCGGTGGCACTGTTATTTGCCGGAGTTGCTTCGACAATCACCTCAGGAATGGCAGCCGGTTCGATTTTTGCGGGGATTTTCCGGGAACCTTATGACATCAAAGACATTCATTCCCGTTTGGGAGTATTGCTGTCGCTGGTGGTGGCGCTCCTGGTGATTATGCTGGTTTCCAATCCGTTTATGGGGTTGATATACTCTCAGATGGTTCTGAGTATCCAGTTGCCGGTTACTATTTTTCTGCAAGTATACCTTACCTCTTCTGAAAAAGTGATGGGCAAATATAAAAATCAGGCTTCAACTAAGTGGGTACTTTATATTTTGGGAGGAATTGTTACCTTTTTGAATATCCTGTTATTTGTCAGTATATTCAGAAATTAATTCAATTCTGTCAGTTCCGGCGGAATCTGGACTTCCAGCCGGCGGTGTTTCATATCCACATCTGTGATATAATGTCCGGAAAAGGGTAAAAGGACCTCTTTGCCTGAAATGGCCAGAGTAAGTACAATATTGCCTGAATAATCAGCAACGTCCGTTACCTCCCCCTCGGCACTTGAAACCCGGTCTTTTACCTGAAACCCGATTAAGCAATAGATATCCTCTTCCATTTCTTCCTCTTCTCCTTCCAGCAATGTTTTTTCAAGCAAAACATCACATCCCGTTAAGCGTTCGGCTTGGGCCAGTGTATCTACATAATCGAATTTAACAATATAAGAAGTATGGTTTCTGGGATTTAATCCGTTTTCGGAAATAAAAAAAGGAACCGGTGCCCCGTCCAATTGGAGGAACACCGGTTTATCTGCATATTTTTCGAGCAGATTGCTGTTTGTTGAAATAATTACACTCCCGTCCAGGTGGTGGGTTTTGGTTACTTCGCCTATTTTAATGCAATCTTCCCGTGTAATCATTGCAAAGAAGTTATTCTGCAGCCGGAGTTTCTGCTTCTGCAGCCGGGGCCTCAGTTTCAGCAGTCTCTTCTGCCGGAGCGGCAGCTGCTTCCTCTTCTGCTTTCTTAGCAGCTTCTGCAGCAGCTAATTCAGCTTTTTTCTTTGCAATGGCTTCTTCCTTAGTAGCGCGTACTTTAGCTTCAGCTTCCAGACGAGCTTTAGCTACAGAATCGCCGGCTTGAGCCAGTTTCTGGATTTTTGCCTGAATCTTTGCATTTTTTTCTTTCACCCAGGCTTCGAATTTGGCTTCGGCAGCAGCTTCATCAAAAGCACCTTTCTTTACGCCTTCCAGCAAGTGTTTTTTCAATAATACACCTTTGTATGACAAAATTCTGGTGGTTGTTTCAGTTGGTTGTGCACCTACCTGTAACCAATACAATGCTCTGTCAAATTTGAGCTCGATAGTAGCCGGATTGGTGTTCGGATCATAAGTTCCGATTTTTTCAATGTAACGACCATCGCGCGGTGCTTTGCTGTCTGCTACCACTACATGGTAGAATGGACGTCCTTTACGTCCGTGTCTTGCTAATCTGATTTTTGTAGCCATTTTTTTAATTTAAAAAATTAATACTCTCCCATACCCGATGGGAGCCGCAAAGATAAGTCAAAAAAATGAAAAGTAAAAAATAAACGGGGTGATTTATGGAAGGTGAATCAGAGGTTTTTTTGCGGGAAATTCATCCGGAAGGCTATTTAGGAAATAGGTACGGCAAAGGAGGAAACAAGAATAAATGTTCGGAAGAAAATGAGTATAAAATAAACAGATATTTTCCTGGATATTTGTTTTTTTTAAATTTTATTTATATTCAGAATATTATTTTGGAAAACTTTCTGTATTTAGTGTTGAATTTAAATATTTGATTATTAATGATTTAATATTTTATTTTGGAAAACTTTGATAAAAATGTTGTTTGAAAGTTTTCAGATTAATCCTCTTTTTCTATATCTTTGCAACGTCCTATTGCAGAATAATCGAATAAAAAAATAACAGGCTATGAATGAACATGTAATGAAAGAGCGGGAAACGTATACGCAGGAAGAAGCTTTTCAGAGTTCACTGACTTACTTCAACGGGGATGAGTTGGCAGCCCGGGTTTGGGTAAATAAGTATGCTTTGAAAGATTCTTATGGAAATATTTTTGAAAAGAATCCGGATGATATGCACCGTCGCCTGGCGGGAGAGATTGCCCGGATAGAAAACCGTTATCCGAATCCGTTGAGCGAAGACGATATTTTTGAAGTGTTGCGCGATTTTAAATATATCGTGCCCCAGGGAGGGCCGATGACCGGTATCGGCAACGAGTTTCAGATTGCTTCCCTTTCCAATTGTTTTGTCATAGGTAACGAGGGGCCTTCCGATTCCTACGGCGGGGTGATGAAAATCGACCAGGAACAGGTGCAGCTGATGAAACGCCGCGGTGGAGTCGGACATGATTTATCCCATATCCGTCCCAAAGGCTCGCCGGTGAAAAATTCGGCGTTGACTTCCACCGGTATTGTACCTTTCATGGAACGTTATTCCAATTCCACCCGGGAGGTAGCCCAGGACGGACGGCGCGGAGCCTTGATGCTGAGCGTTTCCATCAATCACCCTGATTCCGAAAGTTTCATTGATGCAAAAATGACAGAAGGGAAAGTGACCGGAGCCAACGTATCTGTAAAGATTGATGACGAGTTCATGCGGGCGGTGATCAATGAACAGGAATATCTGCAGAAATATCCGGTGTATTCCGACGATCCGAAATATACCAAGAACATCAATGCCAAACAATTGTGGAATAAAATCGTGCATAATGCCTGGAAATCGGCAGAACCGGGCATCCTCTTTTGGGATACCATCATCCGCGAGAGTGTACCCGATTGCTATGCGGATAAAGGATACCGTACCGTTTCTACCAATCCTTGCGGAGAAATTCCGTTGTGTCCGTACGATTCCTGTCGTCTGTTAGCCATAAATCTTTATTCCTATGTACAGAATCCCTTCACCAAAGGGGCTTTCTTTGATTTTCCCCTGTTCAGAAAACATATAGCTGTTGCACAGCGTATTATGGATGACATCATTGACCTTGAATTGGAAAAAATTGATGCCATCCTCGATAAAGTACACGCAGACCCCGAAACGGACGAGGTGAAAGGCGTGGAAATCCGTTTGTGGGAAAAAATCAAACAGAAAGCCAAAGAAGGACGCCGTACCGGAGTGGGTATCACTGCTGAAGGCGATATGCTGGCTGCCCTCGGTTTGCGCTATGGCAGCGATGATGCCATTGATTTTGCAGTGGATATACAGAGGACACTGGCCGTGGAGGCTTACCGCGCATCCGTATACTTAGCCAAAGACCGCGGCAGCTTCAAAATTTATGAAACCCGCAGGGAGGAAAACAATCCTTTCATCAGACGCCTCAAAGAAGCGGATGCCGATTTATATACGGATATGGTGAAGTACGGACGTCGTAATATCGCTTGTCTGACTATTGCTCCTACCGGAACTACCAGTCTGATGACCCAGACGACTTCGGGAATCGAGCCCGTTTTCCTGCCCGTCTACAAACGCAGAAGAAAAGTGAATCCGAATGACCAGAATGTGCGGATTGATTTCGTTGATGAATCGGGCGACAGTTACGAGGAATTTATCGTATTCCACCATAAATTCTCCGAATGGATGAAAATCAACGGGTACGATACGACTAAGCACTATTCCGATGAAGAAATCGACCAGTTGGTGGCCGAATCTCCCTACTATAAGGCTACTTCCAATGACATCGATTGGGTGGCTAAGGTTCGGATGCAGGGACAGGTGCAGAAATGGGTGGACCATTCCATCAGCGTTACCGTCAACCTGCCTTCGGATGTGACCGAGGAATTGGTGGGACAGCTTTATATCGAGGCTTGGAAGAGCGGATGTAAGGGATGTACGGTCTATCGGGACGGTTCGCGTGCCGGTGTCCTGGTGTCTAACAAAGATAAAAAACAAGCAGCCTCTCCTGAGGCAGAAATGCCGGCAAAACGACCGATGGAATTGGATGCCGATGTGGTTCGTTTCCAGAATAACAAGGAGAAATGGATTGCCTTTATCGGTTTGTATAACGGACGTCCTTACGAAATCTTTACAGGTATCGCCGATGATGAAGAGGGGATTATGCTCCCTAAAGCAGTGGTTTCCGGTAAGATTGTCAAACATTATGACGAGGAAAGAAATTCCCGTTACGACTTCCAGTTCCAGAACAAACGCGGATTCAAGACCACGGTGGAAGGGTTATCTTACAAATTTGACAAAGAATACTGGAACTACGCGAAACTCATTTCCGGAGTGTTGCGTCACGGTATGCCCGTTCATCAGGCAGTAGAATTGGTGGCTTCCATGGAATTCGACAATGAGAACATCAATACCTGGAAAAACGGTGTTGAAAGAGCATTGAAGAAATACATACCGAACGGAACAGAGGCTACCGGTGAGAAATGCGAACATTGCGGTGCTCCGTTGGTTTATCAGGAAGGTTGCCTGACCTGTAAAACCTGCGGTTATTCCAAGTGCGGATAGACAGGGCGTTTCCGGATAAAAAAGAACAGCGGTTGTAGCGGAATTTCAAATAAAAGGCTATAACCGCTGTTCCTGTTTTACAATTTCTTATTTTTGCATGCGGAACAGAAGAATGAAAGTAGGAATGCAGATTCATTACGGAACGGAAAATATACATATCCTTCGCCCGGTGGTCACCATCGGCAGTTTTGACGGTGTACACAAAGGGCATGTTCAGGTGATAGAATCCTTAAAGAAAGTGGCAGGCCGCTTGCAGGGGGAGACGGTTATCATCAGTTTTGAGCCCCATCCGCGCGAAGTGTTGTATCCGCAGGAAGAAGCGCCCGGCATCCTGACTTCTTTGGAGGAAAAAGCGGAAATCCTGGATGCTTTGGGGGTGGAACACCTCGTCATCCTTCCGTTTACCCGTTCGCTGGCCGACCTGGAATACGATGAGTTTGTCCGGCATATTTTGGTGGACTGTTTGGGAATAACTGGATTGATTATCGGTTATGACCACCGCTTCGGTAAAAATAGGGAAGGCACTTTTGAGCGGTTGAAGGAGCTGTCGGCCCGGTACCGTTTTTATTTGGAACAGGAGGAAGTCTATGAGGAACATCAAATTAACATCAGTTCCACCAAAATCCGGAATGCCCTGCAAATAGGGGATATTGCCCGTGCAAACGAATTCCTGGGCTATTCCTATACCCTGTCCGGCAAGGTGACGGAGGGTGATAAAATCGGCCGCACGCTGGGCTTCCCGACTGCCAATATACAGTTGAAAGACATCCGGAAACAACTGCCGGCCTCCGGGGTGTATGCCGTGAAAGTGAGGGTGGGGGAGGAAACGTATGGCGGAATGCTCAATATCGGTGTCCGGCCAACGGTGAGCAGTTCCGGTATTGCCCGGATAGAAGTGCATATCTTCGGTTTTCATCAGGATATTTATGGCGGGGAACTGCATATCGCTTTGGTTGCCCGCCTGAGAGGAGAACGCAGATTTAATGATACCCAGGGGTTACAGCAGCAGCTCATCCGGGACCGCAGGGCGGTTTTAGCCTGTCTGCACCTTCCCTTCCCGACGGATGAAAATGGCGGGTAACAGGAAGGTCCTGCCGCTCAGAACCGGTACTGAACCATGATATTTATCCGGTTGCCATTCCCGTAGCGGCTGTCGAAATTGGTCCGGCGGCCGTATTCATACTCTATGCCCGTCGTGCCGAATTCCGTAAACATCCAGAGGAGGTTGGCTGCAGCATATTGGGCGTATTTATAATCGGTGGCCGTCAGCGTTTTGCGGGTTTGCATCCGGGTGTAACTGTAAATCAGTGAGGAATAAAGACGGGGATTCCAATTGTGCTGTATGGCTCCGAAAACGCCCCACACCGTGGGAGCGATAAGTTTTCCTTCTGTGTGGTTGCCGGGAATCAGGTCATACCCCAGCACACTGATGTCCTGAATGTAATGGGCGATTCCCTGTCCGTACACCCCCTGGAACATAAAACGGTTGTTTTTATTCAGGGGAATGTTTCCGCTGCCCGTCACGCCCCAGCCTGTACGTATTTTGTCCTTGTCCGTCACCGCATTCCCGTAACTGATGTTTCGCAGGATGGCTGCGGCTTGCAGATGCCCGTTGTTTTTCAGGGTATACCGGATGTTGAGGGGAATGTCCGGGATCTTTTGGCGGATGCTTTTGGCGTGGTTGCCTGTGGTGTAGGAAGGTTCTGCATACTCTAAAGCCAGTGAGGCTTGGAAACGGGCGGAGAACGGAACAGTGTAGCGAATCATCGGCTGGCGCACCTCGATGGCACTGCCCGGCCCCTCCTGGTCGATGGTGGAGGGTACCGATGTCATGTCTCCGAATGTGCTCCACGCTTTTCCTACGGTGAGACCTTTGAATTGCACGAAAGCTTGCTGTAATTTCGGGGTATTGTCCGGTCCTTCAAATTGCATTTCTATGTAAGAAACCAACCTTCCGGCCCTTGTATTCCCGAGCAGTTTAAAAAACAGTGTCGATTGCTCCAATGTCATGCCGTAGCTCGCCCCGGATTGTTCTCCGTTGGGGGTAATCTGCGATGTGATGAACGAATTGTAATCCGGCAAACCATTGAAATCATACGCTGCATTCATCTGGACATAACCGCCGATTCCGAAAAGAAAGTTTTTGTTGTCGTCGAAGAAGATAAAACGGGGTGCCGCCGGGTCTTTGAAAGCCAATGGAAAAGCCTCTTTCATCAAAGTGTAGAAATTGTGGGTGTCCCGCTCCTGCGACACAGAAACCACATTCACCTTTTGTGCCTGAACGCAAATCCCGGCCGTCAGCACGGCCAACAACGCAATTGCCGCTTTTTTCTTCATCTTCTTGTGATTAAATTGAAACCATTTTCCGGTTTCAGGTATACGTACCCGGCCGGAAAAAGTAAAGGAATAAGGTAATCTTTTGTCGTTCTGTTCGGTCCATGTATTTTGAGCGCCTTTCCCGGATGTTGATTTTATTGTATCTTTATGGGGTGAATCCAATAAATGAATATGCTGATGAAACGAATTGCAGTGATGTTTTTACTGACTTGGTGTATGGGCCGGCCGGCGGAGGCGGGAGGTCCGGAACTGAGATTTAACCGCGAGGGGAAATTTAAGATAGTACAGTTTACCGATGTGCATTTCAGATATGGGAATCCTGCTTCGGATATTGCGTTGGAGCGGATAAATGAAGTGTTGGATGCGGAAAACCCGGATTTTGTCATTTTTACGGGAGATGTCATTTATTCCGCCCCGGCAGAGCAGGGGATGAGGACTGTGTTGGAATTGGTAGCCAAACGGAAAATCCCTTTCGGGGTGGTCTGTGGAAATCACGACGATGAACAGGGAATGTCCCGCGGGGAATTGCTGGAAGTCATCCGGACGATACCTTACAATCTGACTGCTCGGGCGGATGGAATCAGCGGAGAGACCAATTTTATATTACCCGTGAAATCTTCCTGCGGGGACAAGGCGGCTCTCGTGTTGTATTGTTTTGACTCCCATTCCTATTCCTCGGTGAAAGGAGTCAGGGGATATGACTTTTTAAAACCGGACCAGATAGCGTGGTACCGCGACAACAGCCGGAAGTATACCGAAGCTAACGGGGGACGGCCGTTGCCCTCTTTGGCTTTTTTCCACATCCCTCTGCCGGAATACAATCAGGCAGCTGGCGATGAGGAAGCCGTGCTGGTTGGTACCCGGATGGAAAAAGCCTGTGCTCCGGCGCTGAATAGTGGTATGTTTGCTGCCATGAAAGAACAGAGAGATATAGTCGGGATATTTGTGGGGCATGACCATGATAACGATTATGTTGTGGACTGGAAAGGAATTTTATTGGGGTATGGACGTTACACCGGGGGAAATACCGTGTACAATGACCTGCCCAACGGGGCACGTGTGATTGAGATGACCGAGGGACGGCATGGGGTGAGAACCTGGGTGCGTCTGAAAGGAGGCAGGGTGATTAATCCGGTTGACTATCCGGAAGATTTCAGGAAAAAAGGAGACCCGAAGTAGAGCCCTGCGGTATTATTCCGGACTTTCCGGTACTCTCCCTTTTGCCCGGCATCCTCTGGGAAGCGGTTCATATCGTGACATACGCCGGGGTTTGTCTTGCATCGCTGCGGATGTGGAGCGGTATTGGTGCGGTACTCCTGCGGTGGCGACCGGAGGAGTACCGAAGGTATACCGGAGGAGTACCGCACCAATACCGGAGGAGTACCGGACCTATAGAGGCCAATCCCCGGCGGAACCATACGTAGGAATCCCCGGCAAATTTCAGGCCTGAAGATACACGGGGACGGGCTTTTGTGTCGGCAGGAGATAAAAATAACCTGAAAATCGGGAAAGACAGATATTGATATGCCGGTAATTTTTACCTATGGGGGTATTATTCTGAACGCGGTATATGGGAGGCCTCTCCGTGCTGTTTCCGGGACACGATGAACTTTTTGGCTAACCACTTCCGTACCGGTTCGTCATATACCTTGAGGTATACATAAGCCAACAATATATTGCCGAGGCATACCCCGACGGCTACCGGCCAGGTGTCTGCCAGCGTGAAAAGCTGCTGCCTGATGAGCCAGGCATAAAAAAGGTACATGGCCGGATAATGGATGATATAGAGCGGAAAGGATATATCCCCGAGAAACTTACAGATACGCGAGGATAGCGGGTCCGTAGTATGACCGGAGGCCCCTGCCCACACCAATACGGGGAATACGACGATGATGCAGAAAGATTCGTAAACGCCGTTCAGACAGATCTTTCCTTCACTCCCGATGTGTGGGATGAGAAACAGGGCCCACAGGATGGCCGAGCAAATCCAGAAGGCACCCTTTATCCTGCCCGGTTTGAAACGGCGGGACAACAGAATCCCCATGGAGAACGGGAAAAGCATGCGCAGCAAACCGCTGCCGAATCCGGCGTCGTACATGCTCCAACCCACGCCGATGTTGCCGTAGCCCGATACATTGAGCCATGCAAAAGCCGTCAGCCCTATTCCCAGCAGGATAACGAGCCACGTCAGCGCTTTCGTGGAAAGACGGCGTATAAACAGGGCGTAAAGCAGGTTGCCGATGTACTCGAAAAAAAGCGACCATGCAGGACCGTTCAGTGGAAAGGCTTCGCTGTTGCCGCGCACGTCCCAGCCTGCTCCCGGCACGACCGGAATGAGGAACAGAGCACACAGCAATGCAATCATCACCGTCGGTACGGATACGTGTGTACCGTCCCATTGCGTGCTCCCTTGCAGGAAAAAGCAGACGGCCCCCCATAATGCGCCCAGCACCACCATGGGATGGAGCCTTATCAACCGGCGCTTGAAAAAGTTGCCTAAGGTCAGATGGCTCTTCCAACGGTCGTCATAGGCATACCCGATGACAAAACCGGACAGCATGAAAAAGAAATCCACCGCCAAATAGCCGTGATTGAGTCCTCCCACAACCGGAGTCCCCCCGGCGAACGCGAAACCTTCGTATACGTGATACCACAACACCAATAGGGCCGCTACGCCCCGTAAACCGTCTAATAGTTCATAATGGGGTTTGCTGTCGGTGTACGCTGCGGAAGAATTTTTTTGTAAGACTGATCCAGACGCCATGTGAAATGTATTTTAATAACTATTCCTCGCCGTTCACCAACCAGAAGGAACGGGTGATCCCTTTTTCAATGAAATAGGCCGATTTGTTGAATACACTTGCTGCGAAGGTTTGCAGACCTTTTTCCAGTATGGGGAAAGAAAAAAGTCTCGGAATTTGATTACCGGGACTTTTTCTTAGTTTATTATTACTGTCGGGCATTACCGCATTTGGGAGTTGTGAGATTACCCGTTTATTTTTCTGAGTAAAGTCTGCATGTCGCATTTTTCTTTCAGGATGCCGGAAAGCCGGTCAATGGCAACGCGTTCCTGTTGCATAGTGTCACGGTCGCGGATGGTGACGGCGTTATCTTCCAGTGTCTGATGGTCGATGGTGATGCAGAACGGTGTACCGATGGCATCTTGCCGGCGGTAGCGTTTGCCGATGGAGTCTTTCTCGTCGTACTGGCAGTTGAAATCGTATTTCAGCAGGTCCATGATTTCCTGGGCTTTTTCCGGGAGACCATCTTTTTTCACCAAAGGCATCACGGCCATTTTCACCGGGGCAAGGGCTGCCGGCAGGCGCAGGACTACGCGCGAATCCTGTTTCCCATCCTTACTTAGATCCTCTTCGCAATAGGCGGCCGACATGATTTGCAGGAACATCCGGTCCACACCGATGGAGGTTTCAATGACATAGGGAACGTACGATTCGTTCAGTTCGGTGTCGAAATATTGGATTTTTTTGCCCGAGAATTTCTGATGTTGCGACAGGTCGAAGTCGGTGCGGGAATGAATACCTTCCACTTCTTTGAAACCGAAAGGAAACCTGTATTCGATGTCTGTGGCCGCATTTGCATAATGAGCCAGTTTTTCGTGATCGTGGAAACGGTAATTTTCTTCGCCGAAGCCGAGCAACTGATGCCAGCGCATCCGGGTGGTTTTCCATTTTTTGAACCATTCCAATTCGGAGCCTGGACGCACGAAGAACTGCATTTCCATTTGCTCGAACTCGCGCATCCGGAAAATGAACTGCCGGGCTACGATTTCGTTCCGGAACGCCTTACCGATTTGTGCTATTCCGAAAGGAATTTTCATGCGTCCGGTTTTCTGAACATTCAGGAAATTCACAAAGATGCCCTGTGCCGTTTCGGGACGCAGGTAGATTTTACTGGCACCTTCGGCAGTGGAACCCATTTCGGTGGCAAACATCAGGTTGAACTGGCGTACTTCCGTCCAGTTGCATGTCCCTGAAATCGGGCACACGATTTTTTCATCTAAGATAATCTGGCGTACCTCGTTCAGGTCGTTGTTGTTCAAGGCGTTGGACATCCTTTCGTGGAGGGCGTCGCGTTTGCGTGCATGTTCCAGAATCTGGGGATTGGTCTGGCGGAACAGCGCTTCGTCAAATTTCTCGCCAAAGCGCTTGCGGGCTTTTTCCACGTCCTTTTCTATCTTCTCCTCGTATTTCGCAATCTGGTCTTCGATGAGCACATCCGCCCGATACCGTTTTTTGGAATCTTTGTTGTCAATCAACGGGTCGTTAAAAGCATCCACGTGGCCGGAAGCTTTCCAGATGGTGGGGTGCATGAAAATGGCGGAATCAATCCCGACGATGTTTTCGTGCAACCGGACCATGGATTCCCACCAGTATCTCTTGATATTGTTTTTCAGTTCCACGCCGTACTGCCCGTAGTCATACACAGCCCCCAGGCCGTCATATATGTCCGATGACGGAAAAACAAATCCGTATTCTTTGCAGTGGGCTACCAATTTTTTAAATACATCTTCCTGTGCCATAATGCTTGTGTTTTAATATCCATGTACAACCGGTTTGTGTCCGGTCGGTACACATATGATTTGACGGTGCAAAAGTAGAATAAATTTGTGAATGTATAAAACAAACCGGAGGGGTTCAGTGCCGGGAAGAGAAAGAAATATTGCAAACCGTTATTTTCAGAATCGGTTCCCGTCGCCGTATTATTCGTCGTATCCGATTTCTTTGACCGCCTGAGTGACGTTAATGGCGAAGTCGCCGATTTTCTCGCATTCGGAAAACATGTCATTGTAGAGGATGCCGGTGGGGTAATCGTATTTTTTCTCTTCAATGGCAATCAAGTGTTCCTGTTTCAGGACAGTCCGGTAATCGTTGATGGCTTTTTCCATTTCATAGGCTTTTTTGGCGTTTACCGTTTTGTATTCCATGGCCAGGTTGTTGCACATGACGTCTAAGGTTTCCTCCACCAGGGCAAACATATGCTTCAGTTTCCGGGTCAGTTCCTCCGGGAAAGTGACGTGCTGCTCGTTACGCCGGTAGATGGTTTTGGCAACGTTCAGGGAGGAATCAGCGATGCTTTCAATTTCGGAAACAATTTTAAACATGGACCGGATTCGTTTGGAGTTCTCCGTAGAAAGTTTCGACTCGGACACTTTGGTCAGGTAGTTCGCTATCTCAATTTCCACGTTGTCGCTTTCGTCCTCCATTTTAGTCAGTTTCTCAAAAGGCTGGTCGAAGTCTTTCGGGGAAAGGTCCAGGCATTCGGTTACCCGGTGGAACATGTCGCGGGTGTTTTTACCATAAAGGACGATTTCTTCCTTGGCCTGGAACAGAGAGGCATCGGGGGTTGACAGCAACCCGATTTTAATGTGTTTGAGGGTGAAAGCGTCTTCTCCCTTTTCTTTCATGGGAATGATTTTACTGACAATGCAGGCAATCCATTTCGTAAACCAGATAAGGATAAGAAGATTGGTGATGTTGAATACGGTGTGGAAGAGCGACAGGGCCATCGGTGCCGCTTCGATCTGGGTGGTGGGGTTGCCGATTCCCAGAAAGACGCTCAATTGCTCAATCCACCGGAGAAAGAAGGGAAAGATGGACAGTACCCAGATGACGCCGAATACATTGAAGACGAAATGGGCGAAGGCTGCCCTTTTGGCGGTTGTATTAGCCACCATCGCCGCCAGGTTTGCCGTAACGGTAGTACCGATGTTTTCCCCTAAAACCATGGATGCCGCAATCTCGAAACTGATCCATCCGTTGGCGCACATGACCAACGTAAGAGCCATCGTAGCCGAGGAGGACTGAATCAATATGGTCAGTATTGTACCAATCAGTACGAAAAGGATATAGGACGCATATCCCATATCGGCATATTCCTGCAGGAAAGTAAAGATTTCGGGATTATCCTGGAGATTGGGCATGGAATTTTTCAGGAATTCCAGACCGATAAACAGAAGGCCGAAACCGATGATGAGTTCCCCCCAGCTTTTGCGGGAGCGTTTTTTGGAAAACAACAGGGGGAGACACAGACCGATGAGCGGCAGGGAAATTTCGGACATGCTCACTTTGAAGCCTAAAACTGAGATGAGCCAGGCGGTGATAGTGGTACCTACATTGGCTCCCATGATGACCCCGATGGATTCAATCAGGTTCAGCAATCCGGCATTGACAAAACTGACTACCATGACTGTGGTGGCGGAACTGCTCTGGATGATGGCGGTAATCAGTATACCGGTAAGGACTCCTTTTATCCGGTTAGAGGTCATGGCCGACAGGATTTGCCGCATTTTGGTGCCGGCTACTTTTTGCAGGGCCTCACTCATGAGTTTCATACCGAAGAGGAATACCCCTAAGGAACCGATGAGTTTTAAAAAGTCAAAAAAGCTATAATCCATAATTTATTTATTCATCGTGTCCGATTTCCTTGATAGCTTGGGTTACGTTTATGGTATAATCACCGATTTTTTCACATTCGGAGAACATATCGGCGTATATGATTCCCATGGAATAGTCGTACCTTTTTTCTTCTACAGCGATTAAATGTTCCTGTTTGAGGATTGTACGGTAATCATTGATGGCTTGTTCCAGGCTATAGGCCTTTTTGGAGTTTACCTGGGTGTATTCTGTGTTCAGGTTGGAACACATGGTGACGATGGAGTCGTCAATCAGGGTAAACATGTGTTTCAGTTTGTTGGACAGTGCTTCCGGGAAAGGAATGTTTTGTTCATTCCTGCGGTTAATGGCTTTGGCCACATTGAGAATGGAATCGGCAACACTTTCTATTTCAGATACGATTTTGAACATGGCTCTTACCCGTTGGGAGTTTTCGGTGGAGAGCTTTGACTCGGACACTTTTGTCAGATAGTCTGCAATTTCGACTTCCACCACGTCGCTTTCGTCTTCCATCTGTTGTAATTGCTCGAACATTTTTTCATATTCTCCCCGCGGCATGTCGAACCCCTGTACCATTTTGTGATACATTTCCAGTGTATTTTGTCCGTACAGCGATATTTCCTGCTTGGCCTGGAACAGGGAAGCGTCCGGAGTAGATAATAACCCGATTTTAATGTGTTTGAGTTTGAAAGTGTCTTCACCTGCTTTCGGGGGAATTATCCGGCTGACGATTTTGGCCAGAAGTTGGGTAAACCAGATCAGTATGGTTACATTAATGCCTTTGGCTAAGGTATTGAATAAAGAAAGTACGAGGGGCATGGCCGCATTGATGGAGGCGGTGACTCCTGCACGTGCTTCGGGAGAAAAGGTTTCCCGGAGTAAAGCCGGGTCGGAATAAATGGGATTATACCGTGAAATGTGCAAGGTGACGCATAAATCCCCGATCATATGCAGGAAAGGAGTGAAAATGGCAAATAGCCAGATAACCCCGAATACATTGATGATAAAGTGTGCCAGGGCAGCCCGTTTGGCCTGTACGTTGGCCACGGCTGCCGCTAAATTGGCGGTAATGGTGGTTCCGATATTTTCACCCATAATCATGGCTGCCGCATCCTCATAACCAATCCAGCCTTTGGAACAAATCACTAAAGTCAGCGCGACCGTTGCGGAGGAAGACTGGAAGATAGTGGTCAATACCGCACCAATCAACAAAAATATCATCCATGAACGGAAGCCGAGGAAACTGATTTTCTGGATGAAATCGCCTACTCCCGGATAATCGTGCAGGTTGGTCGGCATGCTTTCCTGCAGAAACCGCAGGGCCAGGAACAGAAGCCCGAATCCGACAAACATTTCACCCCAGTTTTTCCGGGAACGTTTTTTGGAAAATAGTAAGGGTAGGGTACATCCGATGATGGGGAGTGCCAAATCGCTCATGCTGAATTTTCCTAATCCCAGGACTGCCACCAGCCAGCTTGTTACTGTGGTTCCCACGTTTGCTCCGAGAATGACGCCAATGGAACCGACTAAGTCTAATAAACCGGCGTTGACAAAACTGACTACCATAACGGTTGTGGCCGAAGAGCTTTGGATGAGGGCTGTGATAAAAATACCGGTGAGAACACCTGTTACGCGGTTGGAAGTCATTGCCGTCAATATCTGACGCATTTTATTGCCGGCAAGTTTTTGAAGGGATTCACTCATGAGTTTCATTCCATAGAGGAAAACTCCCAGTGAGCCTATGAGTTTCAGCAACTCAAAGATACCATAATCCATTTTAGCACTTTTAAGATTTCGACTATTTGCGACCGTAAAAGTAAAAAACTCGTTTAGATTACGAAAGGATTACAGTAAAGAATTCATGAGGATTAAAAAAAAGAAAGGACGGCAAATGAAAAAGAGTGTCAGGAAGGCAGGGTTGCTTTTGACACTCTTTTTGTAGTGGGGGATTACTTGAACAGGAATTGAAACGGTTGGCTTTCCACAAACCGGGACGCTGCATTGCCTGCGTATATTTCTCCGTCGGCCAGTTTCAGTTTTTTCACCGGTGCGCCGGGAGAAAAATCTAAGTCTGCGAAGGTAATCCAGAAAATATTCGGGTTTAGGGTGGATTCGAAGAAATAGACTTTATTTTTCTGGTCGGAGACGGTGCGCCAGCGGGTGGAGGCGATATTCGGCTGGTCCGGGGTGGAGATTCCTAAGGGCACAGACACATTGCGCATCACACTGAACACACCCGCCACCGCTTCCCGCTGGTCGGAGGTCTGCGGGATGGCATTGATGTAAAAAGAGGCGCGGACGAAACGGTCGGCAGCCCGGTTTGTACCCGGAAGCATGGTCAGTCCTCCGATTTGCTGCCAATAATTGTTGAGTGTGATTTGTTGTTCGTAAGTGGGGGAGTTGGTCATAATCTGGCACTCCCGGCCTTCGTGTATAATCAGTTTTCCGTCGATGTATTCGAATATGGCACTATTACCGGTTGGGTCGGAAATTGCCAGATGGAGCCGGGATTTTGCGCCGTTGGGCATATCCGGGGCATCTATCCGGAAGAGTTCTTTCCGCAATTCCTGTACGGCTTCGTCCACGGTAGCAAAATTATCCAGTACGTATTGGGTCCAGATGCTGATACCCATTACCGGACGGGTGTCGCCGGGCCGGTCGTAGGAAGATTCGGTCAGGTAAAGGATGTTGGCTACTAAGCCTTTTTCATTCATACCGTCTGAGGTGCCGATGTCGTAACCGGCGGTGATGACGCTGCCGTATTTAGAGGTCCAGTGAACCGTATTCCCCTTGTCGGCACCGGCCCTTTTCATGCCCCGGGGGAAGAGATAGATGTTGGATTTCAGGTCTTCTTTCCAATCCATTGTCCGGCCGGTAACCACCATATTGTCCGGTCCGAGATAAACCGCCCGTGTGCATGCCTCTGCATTTGAAGATAAGATAAACGACAGGGCAGAGATACCTGCCAGGATGATGTGTGTTTTCATAGTTTCTTTTTTAAGAAAAGAAACGTGTGAGGGGGCGGAAAGATTTATAAATTTTGTAATTATACAGTATAGTTGTTTACAAAGGATAGTTTTATAATTGTGCTATTTCCTCGGCAGAAAGGCCTGTCGCCTGCGTAATGACCTCTGTTGCTATTCCGATAGATTTCATGTTCCGTGCAATCTCCCTGCGGCTTTCGCTTCTGCCTTTGGCTTCACCTTCGGTCAGACCTTCTGCCCTTCCTTCTGCCCTTCCTTCTGCCCTTCCTTCCGCCTTCCCTTCCGCTCTTCCTTCAACCCTACCCTCTGCTCTACCCTCAATTCTGCCCTCCGCCCTTCCGGTGATTCTTCCTTCTTCTAAGCCTTCCATCCATGCCGTATCCATGACGCTGCGCTGTACCCGTAAATCCTCAATATTACGGAGATAGGCGGCGCGGTCCTTCTTGTCTAAGGATGAAAATTTCAGCCGTTCCCGGGCCTCTGCCAGACCGGGAGCCTGGGAATTCTGGCCTATTTCTCCTGTTTTCAGGAAAACAATCCATTCATCCAAAGGGGTCACTGCTTTTTTGTCAAATTCGTTGACACGAAGCACATAATATTCCGGGAATAAATCGCCTGCATCCTGACAGATAAACCGTTCCCGCTGTTGTTTGGATAATTGCAATATGTCATGGTTATGGATACCCCGGAATTCCGTGCGTCCGTGATATACATAATCTGTTCCCTGGCCGAGGTCGAAGTAGACGATATTCACCGAATATACTTTGCGAATCTTCTCATACAGGTCGCCTTCGGAAATGTATTCTGTAACGGCTTTTGAGACTCCGTACAGCATGCGCAGGAAATAGTCCAGTTCTCTGTTGTTCTGCACTTCAACGATAATCAGTTCTCCTTTGCTGTTTTCTGCCAACAGATCGACGCGGTTGAACTTGTCGGTAAATTCCTCTTTGTTGCCTTCGCTTTCCAGGATGTTACAGATGGTGATTTTTTCCTCAAACAGGCTGCTGAGGAAACCTTCAAGTACGACGAAATTGCTTTTGTGGCGGAGCAGACGCTTCATCGCCCAGTCAAAACGTACAAGGTGTGGGAGTGGCATGGCTTTGGAGTTTTAAATGATATGACGAAGATATGACATTTTATTCATATTTCAATAGCTTTGTCGGTGGTCACGTATTGTTCCCGGCTCATTTTTGGGTGTGGCGATTATATGAATTGCTGTTGTGCAAAAAAACGGCCGGAGTTGTCCCCGGCCGTTTGGATGATATGGAAAAAGGATTACATCATTCCCGGCATACCTCCGCCCATGGCAGGTGCTGCGGGTTCGTCCTTCTTTTCTTCCACCAATACACATTCGGTAGTCAGGAACATACCGGCAATAGAAGCGGCATTTTCCAAAGCTACGCGGGTCACTTTTTTCGGGTCAATAACTCCGGCTTTTTTCAGGTCTTCATAAATGTCTTTCCGGGCATTGTATCCGAAATCGCCTTTTCCTTCGCGAACTTTATTTACCACTACGGCTCCTTCTACGCCTGCATTGAAAGCAATCTGGCGGAGGGGTTCTTCGATGGCACGGCGGATAATTTCGATACCGGTGGTTTCGTCTTCAGTTTCACCTTTCAGGCCGTCTAAAGCAGCTTGTGCCCGGATGTAGGCTACACCACCTCCCGGTACGATACCTTCTTCGCTGGCTGCGCGGGTTGCGTGCAGGGCGTCGTCGATGCGGTCTTTCTTTTCTTTCATTTCCACTTCAGAAGCGGCACCTACATATAATACGGCTACTCCACCGGACAATTTGGCTAAACGTTCTTTCAGTTTTTCCTTATCGTAGTCGGAAGTAGAGTTTTCGATTAATTTCTTAATCTGTTCAATTCTTTCCTGGATGAATTCTTTCTTACCGGCACCTTTCACGATGGTGGTATTTTCTTTGTCTAAGGTGACTTTATCGGCACGGCCTAACATGTCAATGGTCAGGTTTTCCAATTTCATACCCTTGTCCTCAGAAGCTACCACACCTCCGGTCAGGATGGCGATGTCTTCCAGCATCTCTTTGCGGCGGTCACCGAATCCCGGTGCTTTTACGGCAGCGATTTTCAGAGAACCTCTCAGACGGTTTACCACCAATGTGGCCAATGCTTCGCTTTCCACGTCTTCTGCAATAATCAGCAGGGCACGGCCGGATTGGGCAACGGGCTCCAGAACGGGAAGCAATTCTTTCATGGAAGAAATCTTCTTGTCGTAAAGCAGGATATACGGATTCTCGAATTCGCAAATCATTTTTTCGCTATCGGTAACGAAATACGGGGAAATGTAGCCGCGGTCGAATTGCATACCGCCTACGGTTTTCACCTCAGTTTCAGTGCCTTTGGCTTCTTCAACGGTGATGACACCTTCGATGCCTACTTTTTCCATGGCTTCGGCAATCAGGTTACCGATGGTTTCGTCACCGTTGGCAGAGATACGGCCGACCTGGCGTATTTTTTCGAAGTTGTTACCCACTTCTTCTTTCTGGCTTTCCAGGTGTTTCACTACGGCAGCCACGGCTTTGTCGATACCTCTTTTCAGTTCCATCGGATTGGCACCGGCAGTAACGTTTTTCAAACCTACATTAATAATGGATTGTGCCAGGATAGTGGCTGTGGTCGTACCGTCTCCGGCATCATCTCCGGTTTTGGAAGCCACTTCTTTGACCATTTGTGCACCGATGTTGGCATACGGATCGGCCAGTTCAATTTCTTTAGCTACGCTTACACCGTCTTTGGTGATGTGTGGAGCTCCGAATTTCTTCTCAATGACTACATTGCGGCCTTTCGGTCCGAGGGTTACTTTTACTGCATTTGCCAGCTCGTCTACCCCTTTTTTCATCAGGTCGCGGGCTTCGATATTGAATTTTATTTCTTTTGCCATGATATTGTAGTTTAATAATTTTGTTTTTACTGTCCGGTTGTCATTATAATACAACCAGGATATCGCTTTGGTTCATTACCAAATATTTTTTGTCGTCAATATGGATTTCCGTCCCGGAATATTTACCGAACAATACAGTATCACCTGCTTTTACTTCCATCGGTTCGTCTGCTTTTCCTTTACCGGTTGCAATGACTGTTCCTTTTTGGGGTTTTTCCTGGGCGGTGTCCGGGATGATAATACCGCCTTTGGTTACAGTTTCTGCTTCAACAGGCTCAACAATGATTTTGTTAAGTACGGTTTTCAGTGTCATGATGTTAAAATTTAAAGTTTATAATATTATTTTAGTTTTCTATTACCTGTCGCAACTGTATAGCGACTTAACGAATCGGTCGTTATTAAGGTTACAACACCTTTCTTAATCATTTTTCATGCCAAAGTAAAATATAATTGTCTTGTTTTTTGAGAATTTATCAAATAAATAACTGATAAATAGGATGAAAGCAAAATGCAGAGTGTCTGTCGGGGATGTGGCAGTCTATGAATAAAAAATGTCAGTATGACTGACATACTGACATTTTATATGATAAATACGGACAGTTTCTTATTCTGTCGGAGCATCTGCGGTATTTTCGCCGGCTGTATTATTTTCTTCTATAGGTGCAGCTCCCGGAAAAGTTGGGATTGCTTGTTGTTGCATGGGCTGTGCATTTAGCTGCTCTTCAATGGCAGATTGTTCTGTAGTTGTATTTTTCGGTATAAAAAATACAGCCAATACACATAAGGTCATCATTCCGCCGGCAAGTGTCCAGGTTGCTTTTTCCAGGAAGTCGGTTGTCTTTCTTACTCCCATGATTTGGTTGGAAGATGCAAATGAGGAAGCAAGGCCTCCGCCTTTAGAATTCTGAACCAGCACAATCAATATCAGTAATATACAAATAATAAATACCAGGACAATAATTGCAGTATACATAGTTATTCTTTATTAGTAAGGTTCTCTTTTATTTTTTCAATTCGGTCTGCAAAGTAAACACTTTTTTCCGGATATTTCAAACTTAATTTTATATAAGTTGCTATTGCTTTGTCGTACAGGTGTTGACGAACATATATTTTGGCCAGTGTCTCGCTGAACAGTTCTTCGCCTGAGTACGGATTTTCCATGGAGAGATCCCTGTTGTCTGCCGGAGAAGCGGTGATTTTAGGCATGACGGGTTCTGTCTGAATAAAACGTTCAATCAGTTCATCTGCATTTTTCCGTTTTTTCCTTGGTTTTTCTTTTTCAATATCCTTCTCCGTGTGGTTTCCGGTTTGTTCTTCCGTCAGTCGGTAGGCTCCGCTTAAAATTTCAGGTATATCCAGATTTATTCCGGCTTCTTCTTTTTCAAAGTCTAAATCGACATCCATGGATAGACTGGGAACCGGTTTGCTTTCGGTCACTTCGGGAGAAGCGGGAGTTCCGGCTACAGAGACGGATTCAATGACATAAGGAGTACTTCCCGTATGCCGGACGATTTCGTATTCTTCGCCGGTGGTGGTTTCATCGGTATAGTCGTCTACCATACCAGGGATATTATCCAGTATAATCGGATTGGAAATGATATTCGGTTCTTTGGCGGGAGGCTGTGGACGGGAAATCGGCCCGGTGGGTCCGGCCTGTGGAAATGACGGTTTGTCCGGCCTGTTTTCCAGATTCAGGGTAATGATTTCCTCTTCTTCCGGTTGCGGGGATTCGGTTTTCGGATAAGCCGGAATGCCCTGGTTGCTGACAACGGTATGTCCATAGATTTCCTGCATGCGTTCTTCTACGCGCTCCGTTAATGCAGATTTTTCGGAGGAAGTACCTTGTTCGAATTCGATTTGACCGCCAAGGTATTTAAAAAGTTGTTTATGGTCAGTGAGATGTACCGTACTGGTACGGAGTTCGTTTCGGAAACGTCCTCCTGCCTGCAGAGAAAGCCCTTTTAAATAAAGTATACGTGCTGCCTGAAAATAAGGGTAACGTCCAAGGAGGGTTTCGAGTTCCCGTAAGTCCTCTTGGTTCATTTTTTCAGGATGGTGTGTAAACTCTATTAATCGTTCGGCTTTCATGTGGCCAGTTTCAATGTTTTTTGGTGTTTACCAGTTGACAAGTGCTTTGGTGTAAATATCGTCAATGATTTTTTCCAGTATTTCGTTTATCAGTGATTCTTCTACGGAATTGAAATCTACTTCGGTAGAATAGTCTGCATAATTGGAGAAAGTGGAATCGAAACCGGCGTCTTCATCTTTGGTATTGATGTATTTTACCCTGATTTCAATGGTCAGCCGGTTGGAAGTCGCTATTTCGTTGGAGGTAATGTCAATCGGTCTCTGATAGTAGTTGGTAATCTGTCCTTCAAAGCGGATGTCCCCGTTATTGTCCGTCATTTGGGTCAGGCCGGTTTTGGAACGCATATAGTTGGTTAATTCGTCGGTAAACAACGAACTGAGATAAGGAACTACCAAAGGAGCTTTGTTAGGGAAGTAATCGACGGAGAAGGTTTTTACTTCCGGGGAAATGGAGGCTCCGGTCATGGAGTAACTGACTTTGTACAGTTTACAGGAGTTACAACAAAGTGCAGCAAGAAGTATAATAAGGAAAAATTTTAATCTCGTCATGTAAAATGAATGTGTTTTTCAAGTACAAAAATAGGAATTTGAAGCCAAAAGCTGAAAGTTCTTTGTTAAAAGCTACAAATAATTTTATTTTTCTAAATCATATTCTTTTAATTTCCTGTAAAGGGTGCGTTCGGAAATACCCAAATCTTTTGCAGCAAGCTTACGCTTACCGTGGTTTTTTTCTAACGCTTTTGAAATTAGTTCTTTTTCTTTTTCTTCAATGGAGAAAGATTCTTCAATAACGGCTTCCGATTCTTGCATGTGTTCATCTTCGGAGAGGTAGGCTGGGGAGACTACCTTGGGCGGAATATTGACGGGCGGGTTGTCGTACAGATTCCTGAGGACGATGGATGTGGTCGGTTCGGGGGCGGATTCTTGTCGGTTGTCATTCTGCATCATACCGTAGACGAGCCTTTTCATGTCGTTCATGTCTTTTTTCATGTCGAAAAGGATTTTATACAGAATTTCCCGTTCGGAAGCAAAACTACCATCTCCGTTATCGTGGGAATTGGTTAAAGTAGGCAACAGTGAATCATTTTCCGGGATGTATTTATGCAAAGTAGGAGCATCTACAATTCTTTCCTGTTCGATAATGGAAATTTGTTCGGTGATATTTTTCAATTGCCGGATATTTCCGGGCCACCGAAAAGCTTGCAGTTCTTTTACTGCATCTTCGGTCAGCCGGATAGCCGGCATGCGGTATTTTTCTGCAAAGTCTGCGGCGAACTTACGGAAAAGGAGGGGAATGTCTTCTTTCCGTTCTCGTAGGGGGGGGATGGTAATAGGTATGGTATTAAGCCTGTAATACAGGTCTTCCCGGAATTTTCCGTTTTTGACGGCATGAGGGATATTCAGATTGGTGGCGGCAATGACCCGTACGTTTGTTTTTTGTACTTTTGAAGAACCCACCCGGATAAATTCCCCGCTTTCCAGCACCCTGAGCAAACGGGCTTGGGTAGGTAAGGGCAATTCTCCCACCTCGTCCAAAAAGATTGTGCCTCCGTCAGTCACTTCAAAATAGCCTTTCCGGTCAGAGACAGCACCTGTGAAAGCCCCTTTTTCATGACCGAAAAGCTCGGAGTCGATGGTGCCTTCCGGTATGGCTCCGCAGTTTACAGCGATATAAGGAGCATGTTTCCTGTTGCTGTAAGCATGGATGATACGGGGGAAAATTTCTTTTCCGACCCCGCTTTCGCCGGTAATCAGTACGGACAAATCAGTGGGAGCAACCTGAGTAGCGATGTCTATCGCCCGGTTGAGTTCTGTATTGTGACCGATTATTTCAAAACGTTGTTTGATGGCTTGTATATCTTCCATAGTGCTTGCTCCTGAAGTTTTTTCCCTGAAACCCCATAAAAAGACGTTTTGACAAAATTACATTAAAAACCCGGAATCCCGAAAAATATGTGTGTTTTTTCTGTTTTGTTGTTTTTGGCAAATGCACTATCTTTGGATGTCAAAAATATCTTTCAGGTTGTTATGGGGAGAGAGACTGAAGCATGCGATGTAAAGATTTTGTTTGAAAATTCTTTCCGGGAATTTTTTAAATCGTTGTGTTTTCATGCAATGAGTTTTGTGAAGGATGAGGAAGTTGCCAAAGATGTTGTGCATGATGTTTTTCTGACGGTATGGGTCCGGCGTGATGAAATTGATTTTGCTCAGCCGATACTTCCCTATCTGCTTAGTCTTACCCGTCACAGAGCCATTAATTATCTGGAACACCTGAAAGTGAAAGTCCGTCACGCCGAACAGAAACCTGAAGCGGAAGAGGTTTATTTACCGGCCGATGATGCCGGACATGAAGAATTGATTCTGAAAATCAAGGCGCGGATCGGAACATTGCCGGACAGGTGCAGGGAAGTGATGTTTCTTTATCTTATCGAGTGTAAAAAATACAAAGAAATAGCGGAAATATTAGGCATTTCTGTAAATACTGTTAAAACCCATATCTCCACTGGCTTAAAATATCTTCGTGAAGAATTTCCGGCTTCGTTACTTCTTCTTTGTTTTCCAGACCTAAAAAATTATTAAAAATAATTTCATTTTAACTCACCCCTTTTTTACTCGTATCTGTGTTATATATACAACGCGGTTTAATTTTCGATAAACGTAGCAGATATGGGACGTCAAGGTGAAGAAACTGACATTGATTACATTCTTTCTCATTTGCAGGACCCGGCAGGTCTCTTGGATCCTGAATTTTTAGTGTGGTTGCAGGTTCCTGTCCACCGGAAACTTTTTGAGGAAATCCGGAATCAGCAGGAAGCTTTCATGCGTTTCAGCATGGAGGATTCCATAGATGTGGACCGGGAGTATGAGCGGCTACAGGCTAAAATTCGTTTTTCACATAGGCGGGGCGGATGGAAATGGATGGTTGCGGCAGCTTGTGTTGTGGTTGTGTTTGGTGTTTCATTGGTTTTCCGGTACACCCGGCCTGTCAGTATGGTTGAAGAAAAGCCGTTGGCATTGTTGGAAGGCAGGAAAACTGCGGAGTTGATTTTGGCGAGCGGTGAGCGTATCCATTTAGAAAAGAACAGGGTTGAACTCCGGGAAAGCAACGGAACTTTGATAGTGAATGATAGCAGTTGCAGCCTGGCTTATCATCGGGATGCATCAGCCGTGGGACAAACAGAGGAGAAAGCTATCGTTTATCATACGCTTGTGATACCGGCAGGGGCTGATTATACACTCACTTTGGCCGATGGCACAAATGTGAGGTTGAATTGTGAAACGAAATTCCGTTTTCCGGTAGAGTTTTCCGGAAAAGAACGTAAAGTATTTTTGGACGGAGAGGCCTATTTTGAAGTAAAAAAAGCCAGGGAGTGGCCTTTCGTTGTAGAGACTGGTTGTATGCAGGTGAAGGTGACGGGAACTTGTTTTAATGTGAAATCTTATCAAAATGAAGAGATTGTTCATACTACTTTAGTGAATGGGACGGTTGAGGTGTTGAACGACCAGGCAGCGGGGAGGCCGGTTGCGTTGGCTCCTTTCCAGCAGTATTTTCTGAATAAACGAACGAACCGGGCGGAGGTAAAACAGGTTGATGTTACGCTTTATACCGGTTGGACGGAAGGTATGTTTGTTTTCAAAAAACAGCGGTTGGAAGAAGTCATGAATATTTTAGCCCGTTGGTATACAATAGATGTTTTATATACCAGTGAATCGGTGAAAGATTTACGGATATCAGCTCATTTGGGACGTTATGAACATATTGATTCTGTGTTGGAATTGTTGCGTGCTATGGATAAGGTAAATGTGGAAAGAAAAGGAAAAGTGGTGATGATTGGCCGAAAATAATTTTAACCAGAGACCGGATCCTGCGCCAACAATTTCCGGCCTCTGGTCAGTTAATAACTAAATTAATTTAACCGTTTACAAAAGTATGAAGAAAAATCGAAATGACGCTTTTCCCGATAAGGGAAATTTGTTGAGAATTCTGCTGCGTATGAAATTAACATTCATATTGCTGGTGTGTGCTATGGTTCAGTTGTTTGCTGTGGTGAATGCCCAGACGGTGAGCTTGAAAAAACAAAATGCTTCTTTAGAAGAGATTATCTGGGAATTAAAGGCGAAAACCCATCTGGTGTTTTTGTATAGTGACGAGGACATTGCATCCGTTAAAGGAATTGATATTGATGTCAGGAATGTGATGGTGGATGAAGTATTGGAAAAATGTCTGGAAGGTACCGGTTTGCAATGCGTGAAAGAGAATGGGGCCATCATTATCAAACAGGTGAATAGTAAGGTTTCCGTTCCTCAGGTGCAAAACCGTAAGATAACCGGTAAGGTGACCGCTAAAGGAGGGATGCCTTTGCCCGGTGTGACGGTGTTAATTGACGGGACGAGTGTCGGTGTGACTACCGATGCTGCGGGAAAGTATACATTGGAATGCCCTTCGCAGGGGGAATGGGTGTTGCAATTTACTTTTATCGGAATGAAAACCCAAAAGCTGCCGGTTGGGGAAAAGACAGAGATTAATGTTATCATGACGGAGGATATGCAGGAGATGGATGAGGTGGTGGTGACCGGTTATTTCCAACGGAAGAAAGACAGCTATACAGGTGCTGCCACTACGTTTTCGGGAGAGAAGTTGCGGGAGATTTCTACCGGAAATGTGTTGTCGGCTTTATCGACGATAGACCCCTCCTTTAAGTTGATGGAAGATATTACAGTAGGTAGTGACCCCAATCATATCCCGGAATTTCAAATCCACGGTAGCGGCAATCTGAAATCGGATTATGAAAACTCTCCTAATATGCCGACTTTTATTTTGGATGGTTTCGAGGTTTCGGCGGAGAAGATTTTTGACTTAGACCCGAACCGGGTATCCAGTATCACTGTGTTGAAAGATGCGGCGGCGACTGCCATTTATGGTTCGCGGGCAGCGAACGGGGTTGTCGTTGTGGAGACTAAAGCCCCGGAAATGGGTGAGTTACGTGTTTCTTATCATTTTTCCGGCGATTTTAATTTTGCAGACCTGAGTGATTACAATCTGATGAATGCATCGGAAAAATTGGAGTATGAGCAATTGGCAGGACTTTATTCGCATTCGAATATCGGAATGAAGGAGGAGTTGCAGGAGGCATACAATGAACGTTTGAAGTTGGTTCAGCAAGGGGTGAATACGGACTGGATGAAGAAGCCTGTCCATGCGCTTGGTTTCGGTCATAAGCATTCTTTGTTGTTGGAGGGTGGAGATGCCCGTTTGCGGTATGGGTTAGACCTGAATTATCAGAATAAGGCGGGGGTAATGAAGGGTTCCGGACGTCAGAATGTCGGCATTGGCATCAAGTTGCAATATCGTTACAAGAATTTGCGGTTTATGAATAATCTGACGTATGACCATGTGAAACAGCAGGATTCTCCTTATGGTACATTTTCGGATTATACCTATATGAATCCGTATCTTTATCCGAAGGATAAAAATGGTAATATCAAACAGGTATTGAAAATCGGTGACGGGGAGGAGTATGAACTGAATCCTTTGTATAATGCTTCGTTGGGTACGAAGTTTGAGAATGCCTATCAGAATTTCATTGACAATTTTTCGGTAGAATGGGATGTTTTAGAAGGACTGAAACTGAAAGGTGCCGTGTCGTTGAATAAAAAAATGACGGTAGGTGACCGTTTTTTGCCGGCTAATCATAATTCATTTTATGAGAAAGATTTAAAGGGAAGCTATAAGAAAGAGGTGACGGATAATTTCTCGTATGACGCCAATGTGATGGCTGCTTATACGAAAGAGGTGAACCGCCATCTGTTCAATGCTACTTTTGTCTGGAATATCAAGGAATCAAAAACTGATTTTTTCAGTACTACGGCATATAATTTTCCGAATGATAAAATGGATCATATCGGTATGGGCGTGGAGTATCAGGAAGGCGATAAGCCGAGCGGTAATTATGAAGTCAGCCGTCTGATGGGGGTAGTCGGTAACTTTAATTACGGGTATGACAACCGTTATCTGTTGGACTTTTCGGTTCGTAGCGACGGTTCTTCTGTGTATGGTTCTTCTAAACGATGGGGTACGTTCGGTTCGGTGGGTGCTGCCTGGAACCTGCACCGGGAGAAATGGTTTGCTGAAACACCCTATGTAAATGAATTGAAAATACGTGGTTCATGGGGGACAACCGGCGGTCAGAATTTTTATCCTTTCCAGGCCATGATGATGTATTCATACAAGGAATCGGCCATTGACGGATTGACATACGATGATTATATCGGGGCATTGTTAAAAGCTTTTGGTAATCCGAATCTGAAATGGCAGCAGACGGAGAAATTGAATGTTGGTGTTGATTTTGCTTTGTTGAACAGCCGGTTGAGCGGTTATTTCAACGTCTACAAGGATGTATCGAAATCGGTGTTGATTGATGTGTTGCTGGCTCCGTCTTTAGGTTTTACTTCCTATAAAGACAATTTGGGCGAGATTGAGAATAAGGGGTTGGAATTGAATCTCCGGGGCGTTTTGGTGAAAGACGCAGAGAGACGCATGCAGTGGGATGTGTTCTTTAATATTGTGAAGAATGAGAACCGGTTGATGAAGCTGAACGATGCACTGGCGGCTTATAATAAAACCCAGGATGATGCGATGAACGAAAAAGTTGAGAAGGGGACCACCCGGGCACCTATGGTGCGTTATCAGGAAGGTAAATCCATCAATATGATTTGGGCGAACGAATCCCTTGGTATTGATCCTAATACGGGAGAAGAAGTGTTTATTGCGCAGAATGGCGATAAAGTCAATAAATGGAGTACGGATAATTACAAGCCGTTAGGATGCAAGGATCCCAAATTTGAAGGGAATTTCGGCACGATGTTTATGTATAAGGGTTTTCAGTTGAATGCTTATTTCCGTTACAGCTACGGTGCTGATGTTTACAATCAGACGCTGGTGGATAAAGTGGAAAACGTAGACCCGAAAAAGAACGCTGACCGCCGGGTGTTGTACGACCGTTGGAAGGTCCCTGGCGATGTGGCTAAATTCAAAGCTATCAGTAATACCGAAGCTACGATGCCGACCTCCCGGTTTATAGAGGAGGAAAATTACATTACCCTGTCGTCATTGAATCTTTCTTATCAGTTCGATGCCGGTCGTCTGCGGCGTTACGGGATTGAGCGTTTGAAACTGTCCTTCATCGGTAATGATGTGTTTCGCGCTTCGACGGTCAAAATGGAACGGGGTACATCCTATCCGTTTGCCCGCAATTATTCAGTAGCGTTACAAGTAACCTTTTAATCAAGAAGCAAATGAAAAAGTTAAGATATTTACCGATATGTTTGGGGATGCTGTTTTTTTCCTCCGCCTGCCAGAATTGGTTTGACGTGTCTCCGAAATCGGATGTAAAGGCGGAAGATTTGTTCCAACAGGAAAGCGGTTTCCGGGATGTATTGACAGGGGTTTATTCACTGATGTCCGCTCCTGAGAGTTACGGATGTCAGCTTTCGTTCGGCTATATGGATGTGCTGGCGCAATATTACAATATTTCCGGTAATACCCATCAGTATATCAAGACAAAGGATTACCTCTATGCGGAGCCTTATGACAAGGAGGTCTTGTCTACAGTCTGGAGCCGGCAATATAAAGGTATCGCCAATCTGAATGCCATGCTGATGTTTATTGATAAGCAACGAAATGTATTTTCAAGTGAAGAGGTGTATCGCATATATAAGGGAGAAATCCTGGCTTTGCGGGGTATGCTCCATTTCGATATGTTGCGGTTGTTTTCTTCCTCTCCGGCCATAGATAAGGAGCGCGAAGCTATCCCTTATCTGGAGTCGTATACCAATCTTCCGCAGGGTCAGCAGACGGTGGAAGGGGTTTTGGAGAAGGTGGTGAAGGATTTGAACGCGGCACGTGAGTTGATGCGTGAGGTGGATCCCTATGGTCCGAATTATGCGGAGTTGGAATCCTTGTATGAAAGTCATCCGTTGTTACGGAACCGGCATAAGCATCTGAATTATTATGCTGTGACTGCTTTGCTGGCCCGGGTACAATTGTATGCAGGTAATCGGACGGAGGCATTGGAAGCCGTCCGGGAGATTGTGGGAGAACCCGGAAGTGAGCCTGTGGTGCCTTTTTCGTTGGCTACTGCGGCGGTAACGAGTGAGCGTTTGTTTAACAGTGAATTGTTGTTTGCTCTGGAAGAAAGGAAAATGCAGGATAATATTGATGTCTATTTCGGGGAGTCGGTGATAAAAAACGGTATTACCAACAGTTCCACGGCTTTGAGTATGAATGTCAATAACCGGAATAAATTGTTTGCACAGCAGGATCCGGCGGATGATGATTATCGGTTGAAGTTGTGGTTCCAGGAAACGAATACTGCTACGGCGGTCATGCCGGCAAAGTATGCCAATTCGGGCTATATTCCTTTGATTCGTCTGTCTGAACTGTACTATATTGCTGCTGAATGTTCTGCGAATCAGGGCCTGGCTTACCTGAACACTTTACGTGCCCACCGGGGTCTGGCTGCCATGACAGGAGTCACAGACCTGCAAGCAGAGATTGCCCGGGAGTATAGCAAGGAGTTTATGTGTGAGGGACAGATGTTTTACTATTACAAGCGCTTAGGGTTGAAAAGTATCGGTGTTTACCGGACGGTAGCGGTTGATCCGGAGAAGGTGTATGTGATTCCCTTGCCGGATGATGAATTGGATTTTGGTTTAATAGAGTAAAAATGCGGATTATGAAATATTTGTATACAGTTATAATGGCAATGCTGGTGTTTGCATCTTGTTCGGAAAATGAACGTATGGTATATACGGATATGCCTGGTGTCTATTTCCCGGATTATGTGACGGGTGCGGACAGTTTGGTGTATTCTTTTCGCATGAAAGGTGCGGAACGGGATACGATTCAGATTAACGTTAAGTTGTTGGGGGATTTGTTGAGTGAAACAGAGGAATATGAAGTGGCCGTTTCGGAAAATTCCTCTGCAGTGGCCGGCAAACATTATGAACCGCTTCTTCCCCGGTTTACTTATGAAGCCGGTCAGTCGGTTTCTTCTTTTCCGGTTGTGGTGCTGAAACCCGGAACGGAATTAGATGAGGCGACTGTGACGCTGGAGTTAGCGTTGGTAGCGACCCAAAGTTTGGCGTTGGGTTATCCAGACCGGGTAAATATGCGTTTGATGATTACCAACCAGTTGGTGAAACCTTCTTACTGGGATATGCCGTTGGCTCTTTATTTCGGGGAGTATTCAAAAGTAAAGCACCAACGTTGCATTTTGCTTATGGGACATGATTTTCCTTTAACGGACAGCGAGTTAATTGGATGGGGTGGATTGAACTTTTATAGTTATTGGATGCAGCAGGGGCGTGTTGTGTGTGAATATTATGCCACTCATACAGAGTATGATGAAGACGGCAATTTGATTACGATGTGGAATCCTTTCTAATTTGATGTATTATGATGAAAATAGCTAAAATATTAGGTGTGGTTTGCATGTTTTCTGCTTTGGCAGGATGTGTGGATGACAAAACGATTGATGAGTTCAAAGAGTTGAATAAGGTCACGATTGAAGGATTGCAGAATCGGTATTCTGTCTTGTTGTATACTCATTTGCAATGTACGCCGGATATCCGTACTTCCCGGAATGATGACAGGAATCTGTCGTATGTTTGGTATGCCTATACTACAACAACCCGTAACGAAGCGGATACATTGGGGCGGGAAAAGAATCTGGACGTGTTGGCGGAACCTTCCCTGCTTACACCGGGGGAAGCCTATACGTTGGCATTGAAAGTAACGGATAATACAACCGGCGTTTTTTACCGGAAAGAAATGGAACTTGAGGTGCGCACGCAATTTACCAAAGGAACAGTACTTTTGTGTGAAGAGGGCGGTTTGGCTGAAATTAATTTCATTTCAGATGATGAAGAAAACACAGTGATTGAAGATGTATATGAAAGTGCCAATAAAATGCTTTTGGGGCGTAATCCGATCCGGATTTTTTCTGTGAATCCGAATGCTTATGCCACTTTCCTGAAGCAGGAATTGATTTTTTGCCGGGATGAAAACGGTGGTGTGGTGGCCAGTCCGCTTTCTTTCGAGAAAATCAAAACGATGAAGGAGGCCTGTGATCATCACTTCGGGACGAAAGAAATGAGTCCGGAATTGTATTATAAGGGAGCGATGATTGATTATATTGTTGTCAATGGTATTGTTTGCAAGAGGGCGACTAATATGCAGGCAATCAACTGGGAACCGGGATTGGTCCTGATGAACGAACCGCGGGAATATCATGTGGCGCCTCAGGTATTGGCTGTCGGTTCGAATCCTGTGTTTTTCGATGAGTTGTACGGGCGTTTGATTGCGCATAATCCATGGAACCAGGGAAGCCTGAAAACGTTTGGTAAAGCGGATAACGATCCGGGAATTTTTGACGGGAGCAATTTAGGTGCAGATTTGGAACTTAAGTGTTGGGGTGCTCTTTCGGAAGCAACTCTGGGAGCTTGGATGCTGCTGGAAAATAAGGCGGACGGTAAATACTGGATGTATAAATTTTCTTTGGAGGGTAACAGTTTCCGCAGCATCAGCAAGACGGAAGTCACAGCTTCTGTTGCCCCCCATTTGCGTGAGGCAATCGGATTTGCTGCGAATCCGGAATATAATGATGTTTTTATGTATGCTACGGAAAATGCTGTTTATTCTTTTGCTGCAAATCAGTTGAATGCTTCTACAAATTTGGCATTGGAAGTTTTGCAGAAGGATATGCAGGCTGAGAATATGAAAATAACCGGTATTCAATTTGTGGATATTACGGTGGCTGCACCTACTGAGTCCAATCCTTTGGCTACGCGGGTCTCCCAACAGGTGCGTTTGGCTGTGCGTGATTTGAGCCGTGCGGAACGACAGGGAGGGGTGGTGTTCTACGAAGTGAATTCTACCGGTGGTATTCATTTGGACGGTGTGTTCAGAAAGACGGGCTTTTGTGACAGGGTCATTGATATTAACGAAAAATACGAGTAACAGGATGAAAAAGAGTTTAGCGTTGTTGTATTTTTTTATCCTGACTGTCGGAGGCGTTTTTGCGCAGGGCATTGAATTTTTTCACGGAACATATGAAGAAGCGCTTCAGAAAGCCCGGGCAGAAGGAAAGCAGATTTTTGTAGATGTTTACACTTCCTGGTGCGGTCCGTGTAAAATGATGGCTAAGAATGTTTTTACCCGTCAGGAGGTGGGGGATTATTATAACAGTAAATTTGTTTGTCTGAAGTTGGATGCGGAAAAAGAAAGCGGACACGCTTTTTTTCAGCGCTATCGGGCAAACGGTTATCCCTCTTTTTTCTGGTTGGATGCTCAGGGTAATTTATTGGAAACCCGTACAGGTTCTGCTTCTCCCGAGGATTTTATCCGATATGCCGAAGAGGCTGTCGGGTCTGATTTCAGTGTCCGGTTGGAGGCTGCCCGGAAACGCTGGGAGAGTGGTGAACGTTCATTGGAATTGGTGGAGGAATACGTGATAGGATTACTCCGACGGGTACAACCCGACCAGGTGAAAGGCTGTTTGTTAAGTTATTTTTCCACCCTTACGGAAGAGCAGTTGCAGCAGAAGGAGAATTATTCGTTGATGCGGGGATTTATGCGTTTCCCGGAAGATAATATCGTTTTCCATTCTTTGACCCGGTATGCGGATATTTATCAAGGTTATGAGAAGGGGAATGATTTCTGGGTGAACATGTATCGGATGATGGTACGCGCTGGTTCTGCCAATATAAAAGAACCTGAGAAATACCGTGCCCATATAGAAATGATTCGTAAGACAGAATCGTTTTATGCGCCGATGTATCTGGAGATTCTTGATATGGAGCGTATGCTGTTTGAGAAGAATTTTAAGAAAGGTATGGCCTCACTTAGAAAAGTGGCGGATAAATACAGCGATAAACACCCTTATCTGTATGGTCAGTTCTTTTATACTCTTATTATAGCCGGTTTTTTTGACGATACTGTGACAGATCCGGAATGGATTGAACAGGCCATTGGTATTGCGGGAAAGGCGCTGGAACATACTCCTTCTAAGGAGACGTTGCTTTACCTGGCAGCTGCCCATGCTAAAAAAGGGAATTACAAAAAGGCCTATGAACTGATGGCCAGTGAACCTTTTTTTCCTGCTCCTGTTCTTTCTACGGCACTTTACCCTCATTTACATCTTCAGGCCATTCACCGGCAATATTTAGATAAAAAATAAGGGGTGTGAATGAATGCTTTGAAGGCGTGTTTTCATGAGAAGATTTTCTCCGAAACACGCCTTTTGTTTATATTTGGAACAGAAGTTTTATTTTGATTGATTTATGGATGCTCAGGGGAAGTTTGTGGGGATAAGACGGGTAACTTTCTGACAATCTTACCTTTTTTACAAAAAAAAGAAAGGAATATTTGGTAGTTACTAAAAATGAATGTACATTTGCACTCCATTTTGGATAAAAGTATAATAAAATTTAAAGAGTACTTGTAAAATGCCTACTATTCAACAGTTAGTAAGAAAAGGAAGAGTAAAGATCCAGGACAAGAGTAAAGCGCCTGCTTTGGATGCTTGTCCGCAGAGAAGAGGAGTATGTGTACGTGTTTACACCACGACTCCGAAAAAACCGAACTCAGCCATGAGAAAGGTTGCGCGTGTTAGATTGACCAACGGGAAAGAAGTGAATGCTTATATTCCGGGAGAAGGTCACAACCTGCAGGAACACTCCATCGTGTTAATCCGTGGCGGTCGTGTAAAAGACCTTCCGGGTGTGCGTTATCACTTGGTTCGCGGTACTTTGGATGCTGCCGGTGTTACCGGTCGTTGCCAGGGACGTTCTAAATACGGTGCGAAAAGACCGAAACCAGGACAGGCTGCTGCTCCGGCTAAAGGTAAAAAGTAAAAATTAGTGACTAACAGGAATTGTGTTTATGAAGCGTTCCCGAAAAACAGTTGAGTAAATGGTTGGGAAACCGTTGAAGACCAAATAAGGGCAGCTTGACGAACAAATTCGTAAACGAAAAGAAGATGAGAAAGACTAAACCCAAGAAGAGAATCCTGTTACCGGATCCGAAATTCAACGATGTACTGGTGACGAGGTTTGTTAATGACCTGATGGTGGACGGTAAAAAGACTGTTGCGTTCAAAATCTTTTATGACGCACTGGATATCGTTGACGAAAAAATGGCAAAAAAAGAAGAGAAATCTGCTTTGGAAATCTGGAAGCAGGCATTGGAAAATATCACTCCCCAGGTGGAGGTGAAAAGCCGCCGTGTCGGTGGTGCTACGTTCCAGGTGCCTACTGAAATCAATCCGAGCCGTAAGAGAGCGATTTCTGTAAAAAATATGATTCTTTACTCCCGCAAACGTAGCGGACACGGCATGTCTGAAAAACTGGCTGCTGAAATCATGGCTGCTTACAAGGAAGAAGGTGCTGCTTTCAAAAAGAAAGAAGATACCCATCGTATGGCTGAAGCCAACCGGGCATTTGCACATTTCAGATTTTAATTTAGAGGCGAAAATAGATGGCTAAGAGAGATTTACATTACACAAGAAATATCGGTATCATGGCTCACATTGATGCCGGTAAGACGACAACCACTGAACGTATCCTGTATTTTACCGGTGTGAACCACAAAATCGGTGAAACGCACGATGGTACGGCTACCATGGACTGGATGGTGCAGGAGCAGGAGAGAGGTATTACCATTACTTCTGCTGCTACCACTTGTTTCTGGAAGTATCAGGGTGATGAATATAAGATCAATATCATTGATACTCCGGGACACGTTGACTTTACCGTTGAGGTAGAGCGTTCCTTGCGTGTTTTGGACGGTGCGGTCGCATTGTTCTGCGCCGTAGGCGGTGTTGAAGCTCAGTCTGAAACCGTATGGCGTCAGGCGAATAAATATGGTGTTCCCCGAATTGCTTTTGTGAATAAGATGGACCGTTCCGGTGCAGATTTCTTCAAAGCGGTTCGTGAGATCAAGGAGAAATTAGGAGCTAATCCTGTACCGTTGGTACTGCCTATCGGTGCGGAAGATAACTATCAGGGGGTTATTGACCTGGTGGAAATGAAAGCTTATGTTTGGGAAAACGGAGCCATGGAGGCAACAATTAAGGATATTCCCGAAAACATGATGGCAGAAGCTCAGGAATGGAGAGAAAAATTGGTGGAAGCTGCCGCTGTACAGGATGAGGCTTTGATGGAACGGTTCTTTGAAGACCCGGACTCCATTACCGTGGAAGATTTGAAGGCTGTTATCCGGAAAGCTGTGATTGCCATGGATTTTTGTCCGGTGATGTGCGGTTCCTCTTTTAAGAATAAAGGGGTGCAGAATTTGTTGGATGCTGTCATTGCTTATCTGCCGAATCCGTTGGATATTCCAAACAGTAAAGGTACGGATCCGAAAACCGGTGAGGATGTTCATTTCCCGGTAGACCCGGAAGCTCCGCTGTCGGCATTGGCATTTAAAATTGCTACCGACCCGTTTGTAGGCCGTTTGTGTTATACCCGTATCTATTCCGGTAAGATTGAGGCCGGTTCATATGTATATAACCCACGTACTGACAAGAAAGAACGTATTTCCCGTTTGTTCCAGATGCACTCTAACAAGCAACAGCCGAAAGAAGTGCTCGAGGCCGGAGATATCTGCGCTTGCGTAGGTTTCAAAGATATCCGTACCGGAGATACGTTGTGTTCAGAAGAAAAACCGATTGTACTGGAAAGTATGACTTTCCCGGAACCTGTGATTGGTATTGCTATTGAACCGTTGACTCAGAAAGATACGGATAAATTGGGTATGGCTTTGGCGAAATTGGCTGAGGAAGACCCGACATTCCGTGTGAAGACTGATGAGGATTCAGGACAGACCGTCATCAGCGGTATGGGTGAGCTTCACCTGGACATTATCCTCGACCGTCTGCGTCGTGAGTTCAAGGTGGAATGTAACCAAGGTGCACCTCAGGTTTCCTATAAAGAGGCTATTACGATGTCTGTTGACCATCGTCATGTATTCAAGAAACAGTCCGGTGGTCGCGGTAAGTTTGCCGATATCATCTTCCGTATGGAACCGGCAGAAGAAGGCAAAGAAGGCCTGACTTTTGTCAATGAAGTGAAAGGCGGTAACATTCCGAAGGAATTTATCCCGTCTGTTGAAAAAGGATTCAAGGAAGCTATGCAGAACGGTGTTCTGGCTGGTTATTCTCTGGAGGCTTTGAAGATTACTTTGATTGACGGTTCTTTCCACCCGGTTGACTCGGATGCCTTGTCATTTGAAATGGCTGCCAAGTTGGGTTACAAGGAAGCTGCACAGAAGGCGAAACCGGTGTTGCTGGAGCCTATCATGAAGCTGGAAGTAGTTACTCCGGAAGATTTTATGGGTGACATCATTGCCGACCTGAACCGTCGTCGGGGACAGGTTGAATCTATGGATTCCCGTATCGGTGCACGTGTAATCACGGCAAAAGTTCCTTTGGCTGAGCAGTTCGGTTATGTGACTGTATTGCGTACGCTGTCTTCCGGCCGTGCAAGTTCTTCTATGGAATTCGACCACTATGCCGAAGTGCCGAAGAACATTGCCAAGGAAGTTGTGGAAAAAGCAAGCGGAAGAGTGGATTTAATTTAAAAATTAATGTCGGGAGGGAGTTTTCCTTTCCGACCGCTTAAATATAATAATCAAATAACATGAGCCAAAAAATCAGAATTAAGTTAAAATCTTACGATCACAACTTGGTAGACAAGTCGGCTGAAAAGATTGTTAAGACGGTAAAGGCTACTGGTGCTGTGGTAAGCGGACCGATTCCACTTCCTACGCATAAAGGTGTGTTTACTGTTAACCGCTCTACTTTCGTAAACAAGAAGAGCCGTGAACAATTTTTATTATGCACTTTCAAACGTCTGATTGATATCTACAGCTCGACTGCAGGTACTATCGACGCTCTGATGAAACTTGAATTACCGAGTGGTGTTGAAGTAGAGATTAAAGTGTAATTAACGGCGAAACCCTATGTCGTTAGAAAGAAGAATTAACCTATTAAAAAAGAAATGAAATTACCAGGTTTAATTGGAAAAAAAGTCGGAATGACTTCCGTTTTCAGTGTTGAGGGGAAAAGTATCCCATGCACTGTTATTGAATGCGGTCCATGTGTCGTAACTCAGGTGAAAACCATTGAAAAAGACGGTTACGAAGCACTTCAGTTGGGTTTTGATGAAAAGAAAGAGAAACACACGACGAAGCAGCTAAGTGGACACTTTAAGAAAGCAGGCACAACTCCGAAACGTAAACTCGTAGAGTTTGCAGGATTTGCCGAAGAACACAAGTTGGGCGATGTGATTGACGTAACTATGCTGGAAGGCACAGCTTTCGTTGACATCGTCGGTACCTCTAAAGGAAAAGGATATCAGGGCGTTGTGAAACGTCATGGTTTCGGTGGTGTAGGACAAGCTACCCACGGTCAGCACAACCGTCTGAGAAAACCGGGTTCTATCGGAGCATGTTCTACTCCGGCACGTGTTTTCAAAGGAATGCGCATGGGCGGCCGTATGGGCGGAGACCGGATTACTGTAGAGAACTTGGAAGTTTTGAAGGTAATTCCTGAAAATAATTTGTTGTTGGTGAAGGGATCTGTTCCCGGAACTAAAGGTTCGTACGTAATTATTCAGAAGTAATGGAGTTAAGTGTACTAAACATTGCCGGACAGGAAACCGGCAGAAAAGTAGTGTTGGATGACGCTATTTTTGGAATTCAGCCTAATGAGCACGCTATCTACCTTGACGTAAAACAGTTCCTGGCCAACAACCGTCAGGGAACGCACAAGTCAAAACAGCGGAATGAAATTTCCGGTAGTACCAAAAAGTTGAAAAAACAGAAAGGTACCGGAGGTGCTCGTGCAGGTAGTATTAAGAATCCGGAGTTCAGAGGAGGAGGCCGTGTTTTTGGTCCCGTACCAAGAGATTACAGCTTCAAACTGAACAAGAAATTGAAAAAATTGGCTCGTAAATCAGCTTTGGCAGTGAAAGCAAGTGCTGATGCTGTGAAGGTTGTGGAAGATTTCACCTTCGAAGCTCCGAAAACCAAAGAAATGGTTGCTGTAATCAACAACCTGAAAGTAAACAATGGTCGTCTGTTGTTGGTATTGGGGAACGGTGTGAACGAAAACGTACTTCTGTCTGCCCGTAATCTGCAGAATGTAGAGGTAATGAGAGTGAGCGACATCGCAACTTACAACATCATGAAGGCGAAAAACCTCGTTTTAGTTGAAAGTTCTGTGGAGGGCCTTAACGAAATGTTCAATCTTAACTAATCGAAAGAAGAGATGGAAATTATTATTAAGCCCGTTTTAACGGAAAAGATGACGGCTCTCACCGATAAACAGCACAAGGTAGCTTTTATCGTGGCAGAAGGAGCAAATAAGATTGAGATAAAGAAAGCAGTTGAAGCAATGTACGGAGTGAACGTACTGGCTGTAAATACCCAGCGTTATCAGGGTACGGCTAAGTCCCGTTATACCAAGGCTGGAATGATCAGCGGACGTACCAATTCGTTCAAGAAAGCAATTGTGACCTTAGCAGAAGGTGATAGTATTGATTTTTTTAGCAATATTTAAATAACATGGCTGTAAGAAAATTAAATCCTGTAACCCCTGGTCAGAGAGGAAAGGTAGTAAATACTTTCGAACAGGTGACTACAGATAGACCTGAGAAATCATTGTTGAGACCGAACAGCAAAACCGGAGGTCGTAACAACACCGGTAAGATGACAATGAGATATATAGGTGGTGGTCATAAACACAAATACAGAGTAATCGACTTTAAACGTGAGAAGGAAAATATTCCGGCTAAAGTGGCCACAATTGAATATGACCCGAACCGTACTGCCCGTATTGCCCTGTTGGTGTATGCAGATGGTGAAAAACGTTATATCGTTGCCCCGATTGGTTTGACGGTAGGTCAGACGGTTGAAAGTGGCAAGGGTATTGCTCCGGAAGTCGGAAATACGTTGTATCTGTCTGAAATTCCATTAGGTACAATCATCCATAACATTGAGTTGCGTCCCGGACAGGGAGCTGTAATGGCTCGTAGTGCCGGTTCTTACGCTCAGTTGGTTGCGCGAGAAGGAAAATATGCTTCTATCAAATTGCCTTCAGGTGAGATCCGTATGGTTCTGGTAACCTGTAAAGCAACTGTCGGTACCGTATCTAACCCCGACCATTCACTGGAACGTTCCGGTAAGGCTGGTCGTACCCGTTGGTTAGGCCGTCGTCCGCGTGTTCGTGGTGTTGTAATGAACCCGGTAGATCACCCGATGGGTGGTGGTGAAGGCCGTGCTTCAGGAGGTCTGCCTCGTTCCAGGAAAGGTTTGTTGGCTAAGGGCTTGAAGACCAGAGCACCGAAGAAGGCATCTTCGAAGTATATTGTAGAAAGAAGGAAAAAATAACTGATTAAAACTTGATGTTATGAGTCGTTCGTTAAAAAAAGGCCCTTTTATTGATGTGAAGCTGGAAAAGAGAATCCTGGCGATGAATGAGACCAACAAAAAATCGGTTGTTAAGACCTGGGCTCGTTACTCCATGATCTCTCCGGATTTCGTAGGGCATACAGTAGCTGTACACAACGGTAACAAATTTATTCCGGTATATGTGACTGAAAACATGGTAGGTCATAAACTGGGTGAATTTGCACCGACACGTACCTTTAGAGGTCACGCTGATAAGAAAAAGAAATAATAGCGTGATTTAAGTTGAACAAATGAAGATTGTATAAAATGGGTGCAAGAAAAAGAATAAGAGCAAATCAGATGAAGGAAGCCAGAAAACAAAAGGCTTTCGCTGTGCTGCATGATTGTCCTTCATCCCCTCAGAAAATGAGGTTGGTGGCAGACCTGGTACGTGGAATGGACGTACAGAAGGCTTTGGATACACTGAAATTTTGTCCTAAAGAGGCTGCTCGTAAAGTGGAAAAACTATTGCTTTCAGCCATTGCAAACTGGAGCGTGAAGAATGACGGAGCGCGCATTGATGATGCCGCTTTGTATATTAAAGAAATCTTTGTGGATGGTGCAGGTATTCTGAAAAGACTGCGTCCGGCTCCGCAGGGACGTGCTCACAGAATCCGCAAAAGATCCAATCACGTGACTATCGTATTGGGAAGTAAAACTGCCGTTGTTGAAAACACTGTAAAAGAGTAAAGCATGGGACAAAAATGTAATCCAATAAGCAATAGATTAGGAATCATCCGTGGATGGGATTCTAATTGGTTCGGCGGCAAGAATTACGGAGACAAGCTGGTAGAGGATTATAAAATCCGTAAATACCTGAATGCCCGTCTTGCAAAAGCCGGAATCGCAAAAATCGTTATCGAGCGTACTTTGAAGCTCATTACTATCACTATCAATACTGCGCGTCCGGGTATCATTATCGGAAAAGGCGGCCAGGAAGTGGATAAGTTGAAAGAAGAGTTGAAGAAGATCACTGATAAGGAAGTACAAATCAATATCTTTGAGATCAAACGTCCGGAATTGGATGCTGTGATCGTAGGTAATAACATTGCTCGTCAGTTGGAAGGCCGTGTAGCATATCGCCGGGCTATCAAAATGGCGATTGCTTCGACTATGAGAATGGGTGCTGAGGGAATTAAGATTTTAATTTCCGGACGTCTGAACGGAGCTGAAATGGCTCGTGCTGAGATGTTCAAGGAGGGAAGAACTCCGTTGCATACATTCCGTGCCGATATTGATTATGCACAGGCAGAAGCCCTGACCACTTACGGTTTGCTGGGTATTAAGGTATGGATTTGCAAAGGTGAGGTTTATGGCAGACGTGAACTTGTTCCGAACTCATTGCTCCAGAGCCGTGATAACAGTAGCCGTCCCGCATCAGCCGCAAAAGCTGACGGAAAAAAAGGTGGCTTTAAGAAGAAAAGAAAGTAAGTAGTCTTTTAATCAATTAAACAAAGAGCTATGTTACAGCCGAAAAGGACTAAATTTAGAAGAAGCCAGAAAGGCAGAATGAAGGGGAATGCCCAGAGAGGCAATCAACTTGCATTCGGATCTTTCGGTATTAAGGCGTTGGAAGAAAAATGGATCGAAGGACGCCAGATAGAAGCTGCCCGTGTTGCAGTAACCCGTTATATGCAACGTCAGGGACAGATTTGGATTCGCATATTCCCTGATAAGCCGATTACCAAGAAACCAGCCGAAGTACGTATGGGTAAAGGTAAAGGTAACCCAGAGGGATTTGTAGCACCTGTAACTCCGGGAAGAATTCTTTTCGAAGCAGACGGTGTTCCTTATGCAGTGGCAAAAGAGGCTTTACGTCTTGCAGCACAGAAATTACCTATTACGACAAAGTTTGTGGTTAGACGTGACTATGTAGAAGAATAGTCTTCCGGCTATTAAGTGTAAAAAATTAATTTGTCAGAGAGATGAAAAATTCAGAAATTATAGAGATGACCACAGCTGAGCTTAAAGAAAGAGTAGAAACTGAAAAGGCTGCTCTGAATAAGCTGACTATGAATCATACGATTACCCCGATGGAGAACCCGATGCAGATTCGTGCTGCCCGTAAGACTATCGCCCGTATGATGACTGAAATACGTAAGAGAGAATTAACTGAAAAGAAGTAAAGCAATGGAAGAAAGAAATCTTAGAAAAGAACGTATCGGTCTGGTGCTGAGCAATAAGATGGATAAAACTATCACCGTTGCTGTACACTTTAAGGAGAAACACCCGATTTATGGTAAATTCGTAAAGAAGACCAAAAAGTTCACCGCTCATGATGAGAAAAATGAGTGTAATATCGGTGATACCGTGAGAATTATGGAAACCCGTCCTTTGAGTAAAATGAAGAGATGGAGATTAGTTGAAATCATTGAAAGAGCGAAGTAATCATGATACAACAGGAAACCAGATTATCAGTAGCAGACAACAGCGGTGCCAAGGAAGTGCTTTGTATCCGTGTTCTGGGTGGTACCGGAAAAAGATATGCACGTGTCGGCGATAAAATCGTTGTTGCTGTAAAAAGCGCGCTGCCTAATGGTGAAATTAAACAGGGAACTGTTAGCAAAGCTGTGGTAGTACGTGTGACTAAAGAATACAGACGGCCGGATGGTTCTTATATCCGCTTTGACGACAATGCTTGTGTGTTGTTGAACAATGCCGGTGAAATGAGAGGAACCCGTATTTTCGGACCTGTAGCCCGTGAAGTTCGTGAAGGTTATACGAAAATTGTTTCGTTAGCCCCCGAGGTACTTTAATAATTTACGATTTATGGTTTACGATTGAATGCAATGGCAGACAAATCGTAAATCTGAAATCTAAAATGTAAAAACGATGAATAGAAAATTTCATATTAAGAAAGGCGATTTAGTGCAGGTGAACTCCGGTGAAGATAAAGGGAAGCAGGGCAAGGTGCTGGAGGTTTTACCGGAGAAGGAAAGGGCCATTGTAGAAGGTATCAACCTGGTGAGCAAGCATACGAAACCGAATGCCAAGCATCCGCAAGGAGGTATCATCAAACAGGAGGCTCCGATCCATATTTCTAATCTGAATGTGATAGATCCTTCTACGAACAAACCGACTCGCATCGGACGTAAATTGGACGAAAAAGGCAATCTCGTCAGATATGCTAAAAAATCGGGAGAAATCCTGAAATGATTATAGTTTACGATTTATGATTGGGTCTCTGCTCAGTCATGAGTCGTAAATTTAAAACAGAAAATGGATTTACGAAGTGATTTGTTGAAAATATTTTATACCTTTGCCGCCTGAAAATCTGATTTTCGGTAGGCTTAGGTGTGTAAACTGTCAATCGTGAATCAAAATTATGTTAAAATAAATGAAATACGTACCAAATCTTAAGACAAAGTATAACGAAGAAATTGTACCGACTTTGATGAAGGAATTCGGATACAAGTCAGTTATGCAGGCTCCCCGTTTGGAGAAGATAGTAATCAACCAGGGAGTAGGTTCAGCTATTCAGGATAAGAAAATCCTGGAATTCTCATTGAATGAGATTACCGCGATAACAGGTCAGAAAGCTGTTGTAGGTAAATCAACAAAAGACGTATCTAACTTTAAATTGCGTAAAGGCATGCCAATTGGTGTGAAAGTGACTTTACGGAAAGAAAGAATGTATGAGTTTCTGGAGAGATTGATTACGAGTGCCCTGCCGCGTATCCGCGATTTTAAGGGTATTAATAGCAAGCTTGATGGAAAAGGCAATTATACATTGGGTCTCGAAGAGCAGATCATATTCCCTGAAATTGTGCTGGATTCAGTGCATAAAATCATGGGTATGAACATTACATTTGTGACTTCGGCTAATACCGACGAAGAAGGTTTTGCTCTGCTCAGAGAATTTGGATTACCATTTAAAAAGAACTAAAAACAAAGCGAAATGGCAAAAGAATCAATGAAAGCCCGTGAGGTGAAGCGTGCAAAATTGGTAGAAAAGTACGCTGCGAAACGAGCAAAATTAAAAGAGGAAGGTGACTATGCCGCACTGAGTCTCCTGCCGAGAAACTCAAATCCGATCCGCTTGCACAACCGTTGTAAGCTGACAGGACGTCCCAGAGGTTATATGAGACAGTTTGGTATCAGCCGTATTCAGTTCCGTGAAATGGCTTCACAAGGATTGATACCTGGAGTTAAAAAGGCTAGTTGGTAATTATTATTAAAAACGAAAAGAGATGACAGATCCAATAGCAGATTTCCTTACCCGCATCCGGAATGCGGTAAGTGTTGGTCATAAAGTGGTTGAAATCCCGGGTTCTAAATTGAAACTCGAAATGACCAAAATCCTGAAAGAAAAAGGATATATCCTGAATTATAAATGTGAGCAGGATGGAGTGAGAAGCAATATTAAAATCGCTTTAAAGTATCACCCTGAGACAAAGGTACCGGCAATCAAATCTCTGGTACGTATATCAAAACCCGGTTTACGCCGTTATACGAATGTGGAGGAGATGCCTCGCGTATTAAACGGATTGGGTATTGCTATCTTGTCTACTTCTATGGGAGTGATGACTGACAAGGAAGCTCGTCAACGGAATGTAGGCGGTGAGGTATTGTGTTATGTGTATTAATTTTAAAGTGAAGAAGAGATGTCACGTATAGGGAAATTACCGATTCATATACCACAAGGAGTTACTGTAGCAGTAAGTCCGGATAATACCGTCACAGTGAAAGGTCCGAAGGGACAGCTTTCCCAGAAAGTAAGTTCTGACCTGACTGTTGCCATTGAAGGAAATGAAGTGCACGTACAACGTCACACTGAAGATAAGGAACATAAAGCACAGCATGGTCTTTACCGTGCATTACTGCATAATATGGTAGTAGGTGTTTCTGAAGGTTATACTATAAAACAGGAATTAGTAGGTGTAGGTTTCCGTGCTAATGCTGAAGGCCAGGTGCTTGAATTGGGGTTGGGATATTCTCACTCTATTTTCTTGCAATTGCCGGCAGAAGTAAAAGTTTCAGCTGTAACTGAAAAACGTGCTAACCCGATTATCACCCTTGAGAGCTGTGACAAACAGCTGATCGGTCAGGTGGCTGCAAAGATCCGTTCTTTCCGTAAACCTGAACCTTACAAAGGGAAAGGTATCCGCTTCGTTGGTGAAGAGGTTCGCCGGAAAGCTGGTAAGTCAGCTAAAGTTTAATTACTAAAGAGGTAAAAAGTTATGGCTTTAACGAAAGAAGAAAGAAGATTAAGAATAAAACGGAGAATCCGTAAGATTGTCTCCGGAACTGCTGAACGTCCCCGTATGAGTGTTTATCGTTCAAATACGCAGATTTCTGTTCAGTTGATTGATGACAAGGCAGGTAAGACCTTGGTATCTGTTTCCTCTTTATCAAAGGAGATTGCAGAGAAAAAAGGAACCAAGATTGAACAGGCGGGATTCGTTGGTACTGCTATTGCTGAAAAAGCGAAAGCTGCTGGTATCGATGTGGTTGTTTTCGACCGTAACGGTTATTTGTATCATGGCAGGGTGAAAGCATTGGCAGATGCAGCCCGTAACGGAGGTCTTAATTTTTAATAAGTTAGCAGAATGGAACAGAAAGTAAATAATACTGACTTGGAATTAAAGGACAGATTGGTGGCTATCAATCGTGTGACCAAAGTTACAAAAGGTGGTCGTACCTTCAGTTTTGCGGCTATTGTGGTTGTAGGTGACGAGAATGGTATTGTAGGCTGGGGCTTAGGAAAAGCGAATGAAGTGACTACTGCTATTTCTAAAGGTATTGAAGCAGCAAAGAAAAACCTGATTAAAGTGCCTGTATTGAAAGGAACGATTCCGCACGAGCAAGTTGCCCGTTTTGGCGGAGCTCAGGTTTATATGCAGCCGGCTTCTTCCGGTACCGGTTTGGTGGCTGGAGGTGCTATGCGTGCCGTATTGGAGAGTGCAGGTATTCATGATGTATTGGCTAAGAGCAAAGGTTCGTCCAACCCTCATAATTTGGTGAAAGCAACTATTGCGGCATTGAAAGAAATGCGTGATGCACGTACGATTGCTGCCCAGAGAGGGGTTAGTCTGGATAAAGTGTTTAACGGATAATATTTGAGGATCATGGCAAAGATTAAAATCACACTTGTAAAAAGTAAAATCGGTAGCGATAAAACTCAGGTTGGCACTATTCAGGCATTGGGATTGAAGAAGACCAACAGCAGTGTAGAGAAAGAAGCTACTCCGCAGATCCTGGGCATGGTGGCAAAAATCAGCCATCTGGTTCGCGTGGAAGAAGTAAAGTAATATTGTTAAACATTTTAAGGACTAAATACAATGGATTTAAGTAGCTTAAAACCGGCTAGCGGATCGATTCACCGCGAAAAGAGAATCGGCCGCGGACAGGGTTCCGGAAAAGGAGGTACTTCTACAAGAGGACATAAAGGAGCTAAATCAAGATCAGGTTATCATATGAAAATTGGTTTTGAGGGAGGTCAGATGCCTTTGCAGAGACGGGTACCGAAATTCGGTTTTAAAAATATTAATCGTGTAGCTTTTAAAGCAATCAATGTAAATATGTTGCAGGCTTTGGCTGAAAGAGATAACCTGGAAATGATTGACCGGGATATATTGATTAATGCTGGTTTGCTGAACAAGAACGAATTGCTGAAGGTATTGGGTGATGGTGTTATCACTGCAAAACTGGAAGTAAAAGCGAATGCGTTCTCTAAAAAAGCTGTCGAAGCGATTGAAGCTGCCGGTGGCTCTGTTGTCGTTTTGTAAAACGAAACGGGCTTATGAAGTTTCATAAAGTTTATAAGGTTTATAAGGTTCGTAAGGTCATGTGGCTTTATAACTTTACAGGCTTTATAAACTTTATAGGCTTTATAAACTTATAAATTATGGACTTATGAAGTTATTTGATACATTAAAGAACATTTGGAAAATTGAGGAATTGAAAACCCGGATTCTGACGACTCTCGGGTTGATTCTCGTTTACAGGCTTGGAACAGAGATTGTGATACCTGGTATTGATCCTGCCGGTCTGGCTGCTTTGAAGGAACAAACCTCTACCGGAGTGTTGGGATTGCTGGATATGTTTTCGGGAGGTGCTTTCTCAAATGCTTCTATTTTTGCTTTGGGAATTATGCCTTATATCTCTGCCTCTATCGTGGTTCAGTTGCTGGGGATAGCCGTTCCTTATTTTCAAAGGATGCAGCGGGAAGGTGAGAGCGGACGCCGGAAGATTAATCAGATTACCCGTTACCTGACTGTTTTGATTCTGATTTTACAAGGTTCTGCGTATCTTACCAACTTGCATATGCAAATCCAGCCTGAATACTTTTTGCTGAAAGGCTGGTTGTTTACGGCATTTTCCGTAGCTGTTCTGGCAGCAGGTTCTATGTTTGTGCTGTGGCTGGGAGAGAAGATCACGGATAAAGGTATCGGTAATGGTGTTTCTATCATTATCATGATTGGTATTGTTGCCCGTTTGCCTTTCGGTGTAGTTGCGGAATTCGGTGCCAGGGTGAGTCAGCAGGGAGGAGGAATTATCGCCTTTATTATTGAGATTGTAGTATTGTTCTTTGTATTTTGCGGTAGTATATTGTTGGTACAGGGAACCCGAAAGGTGCCTGTACAGTATGCCAAACGTATTGTAGGCAATAAACAGTACGGAGGAGTCCGTCAGTATATTCCCTTGAAGATAAATGCAGCAGGGGTAATGCCTATTATCTTTGCTCAGGCATTGATGTTGCTGCCTATATCTTTTGCCAATTATGCATCTTCCGAGTCTTTGTCGGGTTTTGTAGCTGCATTCTCTAATTTTACGGGATTCTGGTATAATTTCACATTCTTTGTCCTGATTGTTGCGTTTACCTATTTTTATACTGCAATTACGGTTAATCCGATGCAAATGGCAGAGGATATGAAGAAGAACGGAGGTTTCATACCGGGAGTAAAACCCGGCCGGAAGACCATGGAGTTTTTGGATACGATTATGTCAAGGATTACTTTGCCAGGTTCTATTTTCCTGGGGATTGTAGCTATATTGCCGGCTTTTGCTACTATGGCGGGAGTCAATAATCAATTCTCTCAGTTTTATGGAGGTACTTCATTGTTGATTTTGGTGGGAGTAGTATTAGATACCTTACAGCAAATTGAATCCCATTTGTTGATGCGTCATTACGACGGTTTGATGAAGACGGGAAGAATAAAAGGAAAAACACCGGGTGGTCCGGCTGCTTATTGATTGATGAAATAGATTTATGATTTACGATTGGATTCTAGTGGAATTTAATCGTAAATCTGAATTTTTAAATCTAAAGTAAGCACGGAGTTTGTGGGTTGAGTTTTTTTTTGTAATTTCGCGCCATGATTTTGGTAAAGACCAGAGAAGAGATTGAATTACTGAGGGAAAGTAATCTTTTGGTAGGGATGACTCTGGGCGAGGTGGCAAAGCACATCCGTCCGGGGATTTCTACATTAGAACTGGATCGTATAGCAGAGGAGTTTATCCGTTCTCACGGGGCGGAACCGGGATTTAAAGGATATGGGGGATTTCCCAATACACTTTGTATTTCGGTAAATGATGTTGTGGTACATGGTATTCCGTCTGCCCAATGTGTTTTGAAGGAAGGGGATGTGGTTTCTGTGGATTGCGGGACATTGAAGAATGGTTTTTACGGTGACAGCGCCTACACTTTTGAGGTAGGGGAAGTGGCAGAAGAGGTCAGAAAGTTGTTGCGCGTGACCAAGGAGAGTTTATATAAGGGTATTGAGAAGGCAGTTGCGGGAATGCGTATCGGGGATATCGGCTATGCTGTGCAGTCTCACTGTGAAGCAGAGGGATTTTCCGTAGTGCGTGAGATGGTAGGACATGGTGTGGGACGGGATTTGCATGAAGAACCTCAGGTGCCGAATTATGGTCATCGGGGGCAAGGGATGAAGTTGAAGGAGGGAATGGTTATTGCCATTGAGCCTATGATAAATCTGGGGAAACGGCATGTTTATCAGGACCGGGACGGTTGGACAATCTGTACCAGGGATAAGATGCCTTCTGCTCATTTTGAGCATACGGTGGCAATTGGTAAGGACGGGGCAGACATACTGTCTTCGTTTGAATTTGTGGAAAAAGCATTAATATAAATCAATATTGTTTATGGCAAAACAGCCGTCAATAGAGCAGGATGGGGTAATAACAGAAGCATTATCGAATGCGATGTTCAGGGTTGAATTGGAAAACGGGCATGTGATTACAGCTCATATTTCCGGAAAGATGCGTATGCATTATATTAAAATCCTTCCCGGGGATAAGGTAAGGGTGGATATGTCACCTTATGACCTGACCAAGGGCCGGATTACATTCAGATATAAGAATTAAGAATTTTAATTTCAAATTAAATAACCATGAAGGTAAAAGCGTCCATTAAGAAACGTAATGACGATTGCAAGATTGTAAGAAGAAAAGGCGTTTTGTACGTCATTAACAAAAAGAACCCTAAGTTTAAAATGCGTCAGGGTTAATCATTCATTTAGTTAAATTAAAAAGATTTATGGCAAGAATCGTAGGTGTAGATTTACCCTCAAACAAAAGAGGAGAAATAGCCTTAACCTATATCTATGGTATAGGTAGAAGTAGTGCCCGCGCTATCCTGAGTGAAGCCGGCATCGATTATGACCTTAAGGTGAAAGACTGGAACGATGACCAGCTCGGGGCTGTACGTAAGATTATCGGATCGGAGTACAAAGTCGAAGGTGAGTTGAGATCAACCGTTCAGATGAACATTAAACGACTGATGGATATCGGTTGTTACCGTGGAATCCGTCATCGTCTCGGATTGCCGGTAAGAGGTCAGAGTACCAAGAACAATGCCCGTACACGTAAGGGTAAGAAGAAAACTGTTGCTAATAAGAAAAAAGCAACTAAATAATTGAGTTGAATTATGGCAAAGAAGTCTACATCAAGTAACAAGAAGCGGCTGGTTAAAGTAGAAGCCGTGGGACAAGCACACGTTCATTCCTCATTTAATAACATCATCATTTCTTTGACCAATTCCACCGGACAGGTGATTTCATGGTCTTCAGCCGGAAAGATGGGATTCAGAGGATCTAAAAAGAACACTCCGTATGCAGCACAGATGGCAGCAGCCGATTGCGCTAAAGTTGCATTTGACCTGGGTATGCGTAAAGCTAAAGTATATGTTTCCGGCCCTGGAAACGGTCGTGAATCAGCTATCCGTTCTATCCACGCGAGTGGGATTGAAGTAGCTGAAATTATTGACGTTACTCCGCTGCCTCACAATGGTTGCCGGCCTCCTAAACGTAGAAGAGTTTAATTATTTAGTGAACGTGTCAGATTGAGGATGAAAGATTTACGATTAACGAATAAGGTCGGAAATCGGAAGGAAATCTGAAGTTAAAATCTGAAATCAAAAATTTAAAAGAAATGGCTAGATATACAGGACCTAAGTCTAAAATAGCAAGAAAGTTCGGTGAGCCCATTTACGGACCGGATAAAGCACTGGAACGGAGAAATTATCCGTCCGGACAACATGGTTTGGCTCGTCGTCGCAGAAAAATCTCTGAATATGGTATTCAGTTGAAAGAAAAACAAAAAGCAAAATATACTTACGGTTTGCTGGAAAAGCAATTCCGCATTTTGTTTGAAAAAGCAGAACGTGCCGGAGGTGTTACAGGTGAAGTGTTGTTGCAGATGTTGGAATGCCGTCTGGATAATGTAGTTTATCGTTTAGGTATTGCTCCTACGCGGGCAGCTGCCCGCCAGTTGGTATCTCACCGTCACATTACGGTGAACGGAGGGGTTTGTAATATACCTTCTGCTGCAGTGAAAGCCGGTGATATTGTTGCAGTACGCGAAAAATCAAAAGCTCTTGAGGTGATTGAGGAAAGTTTGCGCAGCAATCGGGTGAGCAAATATTCATGGTTGGAATGGGACGGAGCTTCCATGAGTGGCAAACTGTTGAATGTTCCGGAAAGGACAGATATTCCGGAGAATATCAAAGAGCAGTTAATCGTAGAATTGTATTCTAAGTAATAAATTAAAGATATTTATGGCAATATTAGCTTTCCAGAAACCGGATAAAGTAATCATGCTCGAATCTACAGACAAGTTCGGAAAATTCGAATTTCGTCCGTTGGAGCCAGGTTACGGAATCACTATTGGTAATCCGTTGCGCAGAATCCTACTGTCTTCATTGGAAGGCTTCGCGATTACCGGCATTAAAATACATGGTGTAGAACATGAGTTTGCCACTATCCCAGGGGTAATTGAAGACGTTACTGAGATTATTCTGAATCTGAAACAGGTTCGCTTTAAAAGAAAAGTGGAAGATGTTGAGGATGAGAAGCTGACAGTTCTGATTTCCGGACAGGAAGCTTTTAAGGCAGGGGATATTAACAGATTCCTCACCGGTTTTGAAGTGCTGAATACGGATTTGGTGATTTGCAATATGGACGCTTCTGTAAATTTCCAGATGGAAATCACAATCCAGAAAGGACGTGGATATGTGCCCAGCACTGAAAATATGCCGGCGGAAGCCGAAGCGGGATTTATCCCTATTGATGCCATTTATACTCCGATCCGGAATGTAAAATATGAAATTGAGAACTATCGTGTGGAAGGTAAAACCGACTATGAGAAATTGTTGTTGGAAATTGAAACCGATGGTTCTATTGCTCCTACCGATGCTTTGAAGGAGGCTGCTAAGATTCTGATTCACCATTTTATGTTGTTCTCTGATGAAAAGATTTCTCTGGAGTCTGAGGATAAATACGGTAATGAAGAGTTTGACGAGGAAGTGCTTCATATGCGCCAGTTGTTGAAGACTAAATTAGTTGACATGGACTTGTCCGTACGTGCGCTGAATTGTTTAAAAGCTGCTGAAGTAGAAACGCTTGGAGAATTGTGCCGTTTCAATAAAAATGATTTGCTGAAATTCCGCAACTTTGGTAAAAAGTCGCTGACTGAATTGGAGGCTTTATTGGAAAATAACAATCTTGAATTCGGTATGGATGTTTCTAAGTATAAATTAGATAAGGAATAACATCATGAACCATAAGAAGAAATTTAATCACCTGAGCAGAACCAGTGCACATCGCAAGGCTATGCTTTCAAATATGGCTACTTCTTTGATTCTTCACAAAAGAATCAGTACAACCGTGCCTAAGGCTAAAGCGCTCAAAATGTATGTAGAGCCGCTGATTACCAAAAGTAAAAACGATAACCAGAATTCTCGCCGTGTAGTATTCAGCTACCTGGGACAGAAAGAAGCTGTTACTGAATTGTTCAGTGAAGTAGCTCCGAAGATTGTTAACCGTCCCGGTGGATATACCCGAATCCTGCGTACTGGCCGTCGTATTGGTGATAACGCTGAAACCTGTATCATAGAGTTAGTAGATTTTAATGCTACTTATACTGAAGTAAAACAGGAAGTGAAGAAAACTGCAACCCGTCGCCGTCGTTCTTCAGGAGCAAAGAAAGCTGCTGAAGCAACAGTAGTAGAGGAAGCTCCTAAAGCAGCTGAAACATCTGCTGAAGAGGCTCCGAAAGCTGAATAATCAGGAACATTCAGATAGAACCGGCCGGAAATTTACTTCCCGGCCGGTATTTTTATGTTCAAACCTGAAAGAATTGTCTTTTACATTAAAAAATCCAAAAGCCCGAACTTCTCTTTGTAATATACGTTCAACCTGACGTATAAATTAATCAAATAATTAAATAAACAGAGAGATGAAAAAAAGATTTTTACCTGCTGTATTGTTTGCAGCTTTATTGGCTGGAGGGATAGGACTTACCTCTTGTCATAGTGATGACGATGATAATACACCTGGAGAGAAAGCCTCCATTTTTACCATTGAGAATGTGATGACACTGAAAGAGTTTGTTCAGAGCGGTACTTTTAAAGGACAGGGTGCAACGGGCGATATTCTTGTTCCGGGAGAGTCTGCCAGTATCAAGTTTTGTGCTGCCAAAGGCCAATATCTGATGTTTGCCACGATGTACGGTTATTCGAATGACCTTTTCTTTGCACCGGAAAATCCGGGTATTGCTTTGTATAATGCTGACGGTACACCTATTACCGGAGACGTATCTGCCAAGGTAAAGTTGTGGGATAACGGAACCCGGGTAAATGCAGCTCCCGGACCTTCAAATATTCATCCCGGAACAGCAAAAAATGATAAGGTGAAAATGATTAATGGTACCGATGCCGAAGGAAATACTTATCCGGCTGCTTCTGAAATGATGAAGCTGGTATTGACTTATGATAAGACGAAATCTGAGTTTACATTGATTATTACTAATATTTCTAATAATACCAGCAACGAAACTCCTTTCTCTCCTGGAGTATGGGTTGTTTCTAATGTGCTGCAGAATAAATTGCTGAGTGATAAACCTTACTTTATTCCCGGCGAAAGTTCCAGTGCTGAATTGACTAAACTGGCAGAAGATGGAAATGTCAACGATTTGTATGCTGCGGTGAATGATAAAACCGGTATTATTACGACTTTATCACCTACTTTGGTTGTGATTTATACAGGTGATATCAATCCGGTTTATCAATTGGATAAAAAGGATCAGGGGATAGGGTTGAAAGCTCTTGCACAAACCGGAAACGTAAATCAGTTAAAGGAAGCATTGGCTAAATTGCCGTATGTCAGAAATGTATATGTAGCAGGAACTACTTCTTTGTATCCGGGAGAGAAAACTCAGGTGGAATATTCTGCTTATAACGGAGATAAACTGGCTTATGTAACAATGTTCGGTTATTCTAATGACTGGTTTTATTCCAATGGCTCAGATGTGAAAGCTATTACTGCTAATGATATTACTTCTACTGCAAGATTGCTGGATGATGGTACGGCAGTCAGCCAATATCCGGGAGCAGGAAATGCGCAGTATATTTTCGGAGGAACCCCGATTCCTGAAAATAATGTGATCACGGGAGTGGGTGAGACTTTCCCGATTCCTGCTGTAGCTGACGTATTGAAAATCACTTTACGTTAATTATTGGTCCGGTCTGACCGGAAAAATCAACCTGAAAAACTTAGAAAAGAGTTTTTCAGGTTTTTTTGCATGAAGAGAAGAATAATTTATTTTTTAGTTGAATTTAAACTGAATGAAATGATGACTCATATTATTGACATTACAGGACGTGAGATACTGGATTCCCGGGGAAATCCTACAGTGGAAGTGGACGTAACATTGGAAAACGGGGTAGTGGGCAGGGCTGCTGTACCTTCGGGAGCTTCTACCGGTGAGCATGAAGCTTTGGAGCTCCGGGACGGGGATAGGTCACGTTATCAGGGAAAGGGAGTATTAAAAGCTGTGGATAATGTAAATACGGTCATTGCCGATGCTTTGCTGGGATTTGATGTTATGGACCAGATTACTATAGACCGGACTCTGATAAAGCTTGATGGAACAAAAACGAAATCAACCTTGGGTGCTAATGCCATGCTGGGAGTTTCTTTGGCCTGTGCAAAGGCTGCGGCGAATGCTCTGGAGATTCCGCTTTACCGTTATATCGGAGGTTGTAATGCAAAGTTATTGCCGGTTCCGATGATGAACATTATTAACGGTGGTTCTCATTCTGATTCGCCCATTGCTTTTCAGGAATTTATGATTCGTCCGGTGGGAGCAAAGACTTTCCGGGAAGCTGTGCAGATGGGGGCAGAGGTTTTTCATACTTTGAAAAAAGTATTGCATGAGCGCGGATTGAGTACGGCGGTTGGAGATGAAGGTGGTTTTGCACCGGTTTTGAAAGGTACTGAGGATGCTTTGGAGTCAATCCTGGAAGCAATTAAGAAAGCCGGATACAAACCGGGCGAAGATGTAATGATCGGCCTTGACTGTGCCTCTTCGGAGTTTTACCGGAATGGAATTTATGATTATTCTGTTTTTGAGGGTGCTGATGGAACTAAACGAACTTCTGAGGAGCAGGTGTTGTATCTTGAAGAATTGATTGATAAGTATCCGATTGATTCTATTGAAGACGGAATGGCGGAAAATGACTGGGACGGTTGGGAAATGCTCACCAATAGAATCGGGAACCGTTGCCAATTGGTAGGGGATGATTTGTTTGTCACGAATGTGGAATATCTGAAAAGGGGGATAGAGCTGGGATGCGCCAATTCTATTTTAATTAAGGTAAATCAGATTGGAACTCTGACGGAAACATTGGATGCAATAGAAATGGCCCAACGGGCCGGGTATACGACAGTGACTTCACACCGTTCCGGAGAAACGGAGGACGCTACCATTGCCGATATTGCTGTTGCTACCAATTCGGGACAAATCAAGACCGGTTCTATGAGCCGTTCGGACCGTATGGCTAAATATAACCAATTGCTTCGCATAGAGGAGGAGTTGGGAGAAAGTGCTGTGTTTGCGGGTTATCGTTTTAATAACAAGAAATAGAACATAGTTCCCTGAAAATTGAATTGAGGTGTCAGGACTCCGGATAGCTCAGTTCGGTTTTCAGGTAGTTTGAAAATGGCTGTCCGGATAGGTTAAAACCATCTTTTGCGTTTGAAGAAAATAAGCATAAGGATAGTGACGATGAGCATGATCCCCCATAAAATGAAGTAGCCGTAATGGTAGTTCAGAAAAGGTATGTATTTAAAGTTCATGCCATATACTCCGACAATAAAAGTGAGTGGAATAAATACGGCTGAAAAGACAGTAAGGATTTTCATGACATCGTTTACATTGTTGCTGATGGTTGCATTATAACTGTTTTGTTGATCGGAGAGCATGGTGTAATAGATTTCTATGGCTTCCAGTGCTTGTGTGACTAAACCTTCTAAGTCGCGCAGGTAGTTGTAAGTACGCTCGTTGATGAGTTCCGAATCGCTGGTGACGAAGCGGGTCATCAGTTCTTTTGCCGGACGTATGTTTTTCCGGATATAAGCTAATTCGGTTTTGTAATGGTAGATGTTCTCGATAAGTTCTTTGTCTGAATGAAGCAGTAATTTTTCTTGTTCTTCAATGACATTTCCCATTTTTTCTATGTTCAGGATATAGTTGTCTACTAAGGTATCTATTAGGGCATAGCATAGGTAATCAGAGGGATAAGTGCGGATTTTTCCCTGACCGGCATATAAACGCTGGTCTACTTCTTTGAAGTAATCTTCTGTGGTTTCCTGGATGGTAATCAGGTAGTTTTTTCCGACAATCAGGGAGATTTGGTCAATGTGGATTTTGGAGATGTTTTTGTCAAAATTCAGGGATTTCAGGATGATAAACAGGTGTTTGTCGTCTTCGATGAATTTAGGGCGTTCGTCTGTGTTCAGGATGTCTTCCAGAATCAGGGAACTGATACCGAATTTTTTTCCCAACTGTCCGATGAGTTGAGTGTCATGCAGACCTTGAATGGAGACCCAGGTGAGATGATTGTCGGAAAGATATTCTGAAATTTTATCCAGAGATTTGAGATTTCCTTCTTTGATATAGTCTGTGTTGTATTGTGTTACCCGGATATGGGTGTATTCTATTTTTTGCTTTCCGATAAATATAAGGGAACCCGGAGGAGCTCCCTGGGATTTTTGTTTGTTTTTCAGAAAACGGGCCACGGTGATGTAGTTTATTTTTCTTTTATACGGGAAAAGGAGAAATGGGGATATTGAAACTGAAAAAAATCTATTAAAGAAAGGGATAAATAAATAGGAAACAATTTTAACTTTCCTTTCCGCAAACGTAGGCGGAACGGGTGGAAAAAGATGTTTTTGGGATGTGATTATTTGGAATGAATATAATTTGAGACGTTATATGGTGTAAATAAATCCTGAATATGCTTTGATAATGAATGTCTTATAACTAAAAAGAAATTGTTTTGCGGAAACTTGTTTAGTATTTACGATTCGTTACCTTTACCATGTTTTATAACATAAATAAATCTATAAAACAAAGGTTAAAGAACTGTTAAAATATTTAACTCACTTATTTTAATCATGAGTCAAGAGACAAAAGTTATCGAGAAACACGATGTTGTCATTCGGTTTTCCGGAGATTCGGGAGATGGAATGCAATTGACCGGGCAGCAATTCTCGGATACCGCTGCTTTATTTGGAAATGATGTGGCAACGTTTCCGGATTATCCCGCAGAAATCCGAGCTCCTCAAGGGACAGTTGGTGGTGTGTCTGGTTTTCAGGTACATATTGGTGAAGAACAGGTAAAAACGCCGGGTGATTATGCAGATGTACTGGTGGCCATGAATCCGGCTGCTTTAAAGGCGAATTTGCGTTGGGCTAAGAAAGCGGCAACCGTAATTCTTGATGTGGATGCGTTTACTGAGAAACATGTAGAAAGAGCAGGTTATACGGTTAGTCCGCTGGAAGACGGTTCTTTGGCTGATTATAATGTTATTCCGGTGAAAATAACTGACCTGACGATAGAAGCTTTGAAGGAAAGCGGTCTGGATCAGAAATCAGTATTGCGGTGTAAGAATATGTTTGCTTTGGGTATGATTTATTGGATGTTTGAAGAGTCGGTGGAACATACTGAAGCTTTTTTTGATATAAAATTCGGAAAGAAACCGGCTATTGCATCTGCTAATAAGTTGGTGTTAAAGGCAGGTTTTAATTATGCAGCCAATGTGCATGCCTTGGCAACCCATTTTAAGGTGGCACCTGCGGTTATCGAGAAAGGGAAGTACCGGACGATTACAGGTAATAAAGCTACGGCCTGGGGATTGTTAGCAGCTGCTGAAAAGGCCGGATTGCCTTTATTCTGTGGTTCTTATCCGATTACTCCTGCTACGGATATATTGCATGAACTGGCTTTACGCCGGGATTTAGGTGCAAAGACTTATCAGGCAGAAGATGAAATCGGAGGTATCTGTACCGCTATCGGGGCCAGTTATGCCGGTAATTTTGCATGTACTACCACTTCGGGCCCTGGTCTGGCTTTGAAGTCGGAGGCCTGCGGTTTGGCTGTGATGGCTGAGTTACCTTTGGTGATTGTGGATGTTCAAAGGGGCGGCCCGTCGACAGGGTTGCCTACCAAAACAGAACAATCTGATTTGTTACAAGCTCTTTATGGACGTAACGGCGAGTGTCCTATGCCTGTCATTGCGGCCAGCACTTCCGGAAACTGTTTCGACTATGCTTTTATGGCCGGTAAGATTGCCCTGGAGCACATGACGCCGGTCGTTTTGTTGACTGACGGATTTTTAGCAAACGGAGCCCAGCCTTGGTTGATTCCTTCTATGTCGAATCTGCCTGAAATTAAATTGCGCTTAGCTAAGGAAGGTGACGATTATAAACCGTATGCCCGGGATCCGGAAACGTTGGCCAGAACCTGGGCTTTGCCCGGAACGAAAGGGCTGGAACACCGTATCGGAGGGCTGGAGAAGATGAATATCACCGGAACTATCAGTTATGTTCCGGAAAATCATCAGGTGATGACGGATTTGAGGGAAGAGAAAGTGGCCCGTATAGCTGATTCTATTCCTGAACAGGAAGTGTTCGGTAATCCTGAAGGAGGAGAGGTTCTGGTTGTTGGCTGGGGAGGTACTTATGGACATCTTTATACAACAGTGAAGGAAATGAGGGCAGAAGGAAAAGATGTGAGCCTTGCTCATTTCAATTATATTAATCCTTTGCCTAAAAATACGGAAGCAATATTTGCCCGGTATAAAAAAATCATTGTTTGTGAATTGAACCTGGGACAATTTGCGAAATACCTGAAGAGTAAATACCCGCAGTTTGAATATAAACAAGTGAATAAGGTAGCCGGACTTCCTTTTACAGTCGTTGAGTTGAAAGAAAAAATCAATGCATTGATGAAGTAACGGTAAATGGTGATTTACGGAATCTGATTTAAAATTGAAATTGAAATGAGCGAAATAAATTATACCCCCAAAGATTTTAAAAGCGACCAGGAAATAAGATGGTGTCCTGGTTGTGGCGATCATGGAATCATCACTTCTGTGCAAAAGGCGATGGCTGAATTGGGCTATCCGAAAGAATCCTGGGCTGTAATTTCCGGAATCGGTTGTTCTTCCCGTTTTCCTTATTATATGAATACCTATGGTTTCCATACCATTCATGGCCGGGCAGCAGCTATTGCTTCAGGAGCAAAAAATGCTAACCGGAAGTTGAATATTCTGCAGATTTCCGGGGATGGTGATGCTTTGGCTATCGGTGGTAATCATTTTATCCATGCTATCCGCCGGAATGTGGATATTACTATCCTGTTGTTTAATAATGAAATTTATGGACTGACGAAGGGACAATATTCCCCGACGACTAAATTGGGTACGAAAACTAAAACTTCTCCTTACGGAACTATCGAGCATCCTTTTAATCCGGGAGAGTTGTGTATCGGCGCTCAGGGAAAATTCTTTGCCCGTTCCATTGATACAAATGTGGGGTTGACTGCCGAAATACTGAAATCGGCTGTCGAGCATAAAGGTACTGCTGTGGTTGAGGTGTTGCAGAATTGTGTCATTTTTGCAGACGGAGCTCATTCGGCTGTTACCGATAAAGAATTTAAAGAGGACCGCCAATTGGTGTTGGAACATGGGAAACCGATGATTTTCGGTAAAAATAAGGATAAAGGATTGAGATTTTCGTCTACCGGAGAACTGGAAGTTGTGGAAATCGGTAAAAACGGAGTTACGGAAAAAGATATTCTGGTTCATGATGCCCGTAATCCCAATCCTTTCTTGCATTGGATGCTGGTTAACATGAAAGCCCCTGAATTTCCGGTGGCTTTAGGTGTTATCCGGGAAGTGGAGGCTCATACTTATGACGAGGCTTTGGATGAACAGATTGAGGAGGTGAAGCGGATTTCAAAAATCCATTGTATGGAAGACCTGTTAAATAGCGGAGATACCTGGGAAGTGAAGTAGTAGTTTGATTTTTAGATTAGGGAAGTGACCCGTCCGATAACAATCGGGCGGGTTTACTTTTGGTATTTGAAGGGAGGGGATCAGAATTTGTATAGAATACCGATGTTTGCTCCGATATTTAGCATTTTATTGAATCCGGTATTGCCGTGGGAGTATTCATCCCAGGTATATTCGTCTTCAATTTTAGGAACGTAATCGGCCCGTAGTTTAATGTCCATCCACCAGTAGTCGGAAGCCAATTGGAATAATACCCCTCCGTGCAGTCCTCCTCCCGGTGAGAAAAGAAAAAGTTTTTTAGAGACTTCAGGTACCGAATAAGAAGAGAGAGGATTCTGGGAAACTTTGATGTGGGTGAGGTAGCCTCCGAATTGCACACCGAAATAAGGCAATGTTGTGCGGTTCCAGGTCGGAATATAAAAAGTGGCTTCTAATAAAGCCGGTAGCAGATGGCATTTGTATTCCTGGGCAGTGTGGTCGTTGTCGAGGTTTAATTTGGACTTAAACCGGTAATATCCGCCCTCAAAACCGATGCCGATGACTTCGTTGATTAAATATTTGGCTGCAATGTTTCCTCCGATACCGTTTTTTAAAATTTTTCCCATATCGCCTGTCGGATAAAGATAACCGGCATTGATACCTAATAAAAATCCTTTGTCTTGGCGGTAGTACTGGCTGAATCCGGTTTGAAAACAGAAGAACCCGAAAATCAGATATAGGATAGTTTTTTTCATTTCTTTTTAATTATAATTCAGCTTCTTTTTCATGGCGGTCACCCATGCGTTCGGAGATTTCGTCTAAGCGTTGCCGGGCATATTTATCACCAATTTTGATTTCCAGTGCTTTTTGATAATAAAATTTGGCTATGGCATAAGATTTGGTTTCGTAAGCTTTATCGGCTTTCCCGATGTTTTCTTTATAAGCTTTTTCCAGTTCGGCCAGATGGGCAGCCTCTATGAGTCTTTCGATTTCGATGATTTTTTGTTCAATCAATTCTTTTTCTACGGCAGAGATTGCCAATGCTTTTTGATAATAGACTTTTGCGGCTGCATAATCTTTTTGCTGCATGTTTTTTTCTGCGAATGTTTTGTTTTTATGATATTCGGCTTGTTGAGCTTTGTATTTAGAAGAATTGATGATCTGGTAGATTTCGTTTAGTTTTCGGTTGGGATAATCTTCTTGTAGCCCTACTTGCTGGGCTTCCATGTAACGTTGCCGGGCGAGGGCGTAGTTTTCCTGATGGAAAGCTTTATCTGCCTGGGCTATGATGGCTTCGTATTTAGCTCTCAGCTTTTCTAATTTTTCCTGTTCCGCCCGTTGTTGCTCGGCTGCGGCGGCCTGTTGTTTGCGGAGGAGTGCCAGGGCTTGTTCCGCTTCTGTAATTTTTTGTCTGGGATAAGTCTCTGTCGTTTTTAGTGCCAGAGCCTGTTGGTAGGTTTCGATGGCTTTTTCATAGTTTTTAGCAGTCATCGCCTGGTCTGCCGACAATAGAATTTTCTTATACTTGGCCTCTGTCTCTGCAATTTGTTTTTGCTGTTCTGCATTTTGCTGCGCCAATTGTGCTAAAAGACGGTCTATTTCCCGAATCCGGTTTCCTGGATAGGAATCGTCCGGCTGGAGGTTTTGTGCGGTTTGGTATTTTGTTTTTGCTGTCGTATATTGTTTCTCCAGGAACAAACTGTCTGCAGAAGCCAGCAAAAGTTGATAAGCCCGGCGGTTTTGTTGTTCTATGTTCTGGCGTTCTTTTTCCAGTTTCATTTCATTGCGGGCGGAGGCTATTTTCCGGTTTATTTCTTCTTCATTCGGTTTTAGGGCTAAAGCTTTGTTCCAGTTTTCTATGGCTTCGTTCCAGGCTTTTTGCTCAAAAGCTTGTTGCCCTCGTTCGGTCCACTCGGCGTATTGGCGTTCATGTTCTAATGCGGCAGCACCTTTGGATGCCAGTTCCCGTTTTATGGCTTGTTCTGCCTGGGCGATGCGGTCTTTGATTTTTTCCGTGTATTCTTTGTCAAAGATGAAATCATCTACTTCCGAATTGTAGGCCAGTATGGCTACTGCTTGGTCGAAGATGCTCAAATCGACATTTTCTACTTTTGGGAGAAGGTTGATAATGAGTTTGACCGGAGGGAAGTTGGGGTTGGTTTCCAGCACTTCTTCCGGAACTTCTGTATTGATCGTGACAATCTTAGAAATAAAACCTGGCTTCTGGAAAGAGAGTTTGTAATCGGCCCCGGTAGAGAGTTTCAGTTCGAAGCGTCCTTTTTTTCCAATGTTTTGTTCGTGGAGTTTAATGCCATTTTTCAAGACGACCAGACGGGCTCCTTCCGGACTCGTTTCGTTAATGACCACAGAACCGTTGATCAGGATGTTTTGGGCTAAGGTAAGAAAAGGGATTAAAATACAACAAAATAATAGAGCCAGCCGATTCATGATTGGATTGGTTTATACAGATGTGAGACAACACACAAAAATAACAAAAAAGGCAATAAAAATAAAGCCCCGTTGCCGGGGCTTTCCATTTTATTTTTTGAGTTGGGTCCGCTCAATGTATTTTTCTATATCTCTGGCTTCCGGCGAATTGGGGTACTCTCTTTCAATTTGTTCGTAACTGTTCAGAGCACTTTTAAAATCTCCGGCTTTTTCTGCTGCCATTCCGCTTTTCATCAGAAAGATGGGAGTGGAAAATTCATTGGTTTTGGTAGCAGCAGCTTTTGTGTAATATTCCGAGGCTTTTTTATAATCTCCCAATTGCATGTAAGCATCTCCGATGTTGGCAATAGCCATGTTGTTCATCAGTAAATCATCGGAAGAGAATTTTTTCAGGTATTTGATGGCATTTTCATATTCGCCGGTATAGAGGTAGGATAATCCGGCATAGTAATTGGCCAGATTTCCGCTGGGAGTTGAACTGTATTTATCTGCAATTTCTATAAATCCCAGAATATTGCCGTCTCCATTGAGTGCCAGGTTGAAAGAATCTTTTGCAAAGTAGTTCTGAGCACCGAAAATTTGGTTGGAAGCTTCAACGGCTTTGGGTTCGGAAATGAATTTCTGGTATCCGAAGTATACTCCGATGATAATCATTAAAGCTACGATGACATTGACAATCATTTTTTGATTTTTCTCAATAAATTGTTCGCTGCTGGTCAATGCATCTTCCAGATGTTCAAAACCATCTTCTTGTTTTTTCTGTTCTTTTGACATATCTGTTTTTGTTATAAGGTTACTGAATTTCTGTCCGGCAGATACCGGAATCACTTCTTTTCAATAGTGTGCAAAATTAGCTTTTTTAATTGAATATTGAAATATCCGTTATGATTTTTCCCCTCCTTCTGTGAAAAAGATTAATTTTGTACAAGCAGATTTTGCTTGAAAAAAGAAATGACTGAGGGCATGATACTGAAAGAATTGACTGTTATAAATTTTAAGAATATCGCAGAAGCAAATTTTTCTTTTACTCCGGGCTTTAATTGTTTTGTGGGTAGGAATGGGGTGGGCAAGACCAATATCCTGGATGCGATTTACCATCTTTCTATGTGCAAGAGTTATTTTAATTTGCCGGATTTGCAGAATATCCGGCATGATGAACCTTTTTTTGTAGTGCAGGGGAAGTATGAGCGGGCGGGCGAGGAGATAAATGTTTATTGCGGAGTAAAACGGGGACAAAAAAAGACTTTCAAGAAGAATCAGAAAGCTTATGAGAAGTTGTCCGAACACATCGGTTTATTGCCTTTGGTGATGATTTCTCCGGAGGATGTCGGTCTGATAGACGGAGGCAGCGAGGAGAGACGCAGGTTGATGGACGGAATTATCAGTCAGTGTGACCGCAGTTATCTTCATCATTTGATTTGTTACAATAAAACGCTGATGCAGCGTAATTCTTTATTGAAGGCTTCTGCCGGACATGGCCTGGATTATGATAGCATGGAGCTTTGGAATGAACGGTTGGCGGAATATGGTGAGGCTATCATGGCGCGGAGGATTGCTTTTTTGGAGGAATTTCGCCAGGTTTTTCAAACTTATTATGAGTGGATTTCATTGGGACGGGAGGAGGTGGAATTGGTCTATAAGCAATCGGTGGAAAGCGGAGGTTTGTCAAAAGCTTTGCATGATTCGACGGAGAGGGACCGAATCCTGACTTATACGTCCTGTGGTATTCATCGGGATGACCTGCTTTTGAATATAGGGAAATATCCGGTGAGGAAGATTGGTTCTCAGGGGCAAAAGAAGACTTTTCTGATTGCGTTGAAGCTGGCACAATATGACTGGCTGATGAAGATGAGTGGGGTAAAACCGTTGCTGTTGTTGGATGATGTTTTTGATAAATTGGATGCAGACCGGGTGAACCAGATTGTAAAGACGGTAGGAGGGGAGCAATTCGGACAGATATTTATGACCGATACGAACCGGGAACATCTGGATGAAATTTTGAAAAGCCAGCCGGCGGATTACCGTTTATTTTCGGTGAAGCAAGGGGGTATGCCGGAATGATTCTGTTGAAGTATTCAAACCAGGATGGTGGGTATTTTAATTTATGGTGTTATATTTGCATTCAAATCGGGTGTACATAAGAATATTGTGTTTACCATACAGGGATAAGTCATGAAAGAAGGGAAAACCAGACCGATTAATGAACTGGTAAACCAGGTGTTAAGGCAGATGGGGCTGGAACAAAAATTTAAAGAATATGAGGTCCGGCAGTTATGGCCTGAAGTCGTAGGGCAGATGATAGCTTCCCGGACCAAAAGTTTAGAAGTGAGAGACGGACGGCTGTTTGTGACTTTTACCTCTGCTGTCGTGCGTAATGAGATCAGAATGGTAAAGGAAGGATTGGCGAAAGCTTTGAATGATAGGGTGGGAGCAGAGGTGATATATGAAATAATCGTAAAATAAAAGGGAAGAGGAAGTAATTTCTAATGGGATAGTCATGAATTTGATAGAATCAAATGATATAAAAACAGCAGGGAAGCTGAACCGTTTCGGAGGTAATTTCGGAGGAAGTCTGGTTGCCAAACTTGTGATGCATATTATGCGTTTGAATAAAATTAATAAATTGTATTCGGATGTGTATACGAAGGACGGAAGTGTTTTTTTGGAGCAATTGATAGATGCGTTGGGGGTTTCAGTGGAGGTCAGTGAGGAGGACTTGCAAAAAATCCCTCAGGAGGGAGCTTTTATTACTGTTTCTAATCATCCTTTTGGTGGTTTGGACGGCATTATCCTGATTCAGTTATTAAGTAAAATCCGCCCGGACTATAAAGTAATGGCTAATTTTCTCCTGAAAAAGATAGAACCGATTAAGGATTATTTTCTGGGAGTGAATCCTTTTGAAAGCCGAAAAGATATTTCCAGTGCCGGCGGATTGAAAGAGGCTTTGCGTCATTTGTCTGAAGGGAAACCTTTAGGATTATTCCCGGCTGGTGAGGTATCGGCTTATCAGGCGGACTCTAATTCTGTGGAAGACCGGGAATGGAGTGCTTCTGTCCTGAAGTTAATACGGAAAGCAAATGTGCCGGTTATCCCGATTTATTTTAAGGGTTCGAATAGTTTATTATTCCAGGTTTTGGGTTTGATTCATCCCATGTTGCGAACGGTGAAATTACCGTCGGAGCTGTTGAATAAAAAGAACCGGGTGATTAAATTACGGATAGGCAATCCGATTTCCGTGGAAACACAGAATTCATTCGGGGATATTATTCAATATGGGAAGTTTTTAAGAGCGAAAACTTATTTGTTGGGTTCTTCTTTGGAGGTGAAAAAGTTTTTTCTCAAGTCCCAAAAAGCCGGCAAGAAGGTAGAGGCTATAGCCAAAGAAGTTCCGGTTGAAATGCTGAAAAAAGATATTTCGGATATCCAGGAGGATTATTTGTTGTTTTCCATGAAGAATTATTCCGTATATTGTGCGCCTACCATCAAGATACCTAATATTCTGAATGAAATCGGACGTTTGCGGGAGGTTACTTTCCGTGCCGTCGGTGAGGGGACGAACCGGAGTATAGACCTGGATGAGTTTGATTTGTATTATTATCATCTTTTTATCTGGGATAATGATACGAACCGGATAGTGGGTGCTTACCGTGTAGGTAAAGGAAAGGATATTATTGACCGGTACGGAGTAAAGGGATTTTATATCCATACTTTATTTAAAATCCGTAAGGAGATGTTGCCGGTGTTGTATGAATCCATAGAGTTGGGTCGCTCTTTTATTGTAGAAGATTATCAACGCAAACCTTTTCCTTTGTTTATGCTGTGGAAAGGGATTCTCTATTTTCTGATTAAGAACCCGGAGTACCGTTATCTGGTTGGGCCGGTTACTATTAGCGGGAAATATACTGATGTTTCCAAAGAGTTGATTATGAAGTTTATAAAACGCAACCACTGGAATGAGGAGTTTGCCAGATATATTATCCCCCGCTGTAAGTATCGTGTAGAAACGAATGACCCGGATGTAGAGGTGATGGTGGAAGCTTCCGGGGACAATATCGCCACCCTGGATAAAGTCATTGGTGACATAGAACCGTCAAGTGATAAGTTGCCGGTTTTATTGAAGAAATATATTTCTTTGAACGGCCGAATTACCGGATTCAATATAGATCCGAAGTTTAATATGTGTTTGGATGGTTTGCTGATATTGGATTTGTTTGATGTTCCTATGAGTACAGTGGAGGCTTTGTCAAAAGAAATCAATGATGCAACCATATTGACCCGGTTTACTCCTGATTCTCCGGAGTTGTAGTTTCCGGAGGAGAACGAGGCGGTGTATATTTAAATTTTTAGGCATGTACGATGTGGTTTATATTTTCAGGGGAATCCTGATTGGTCTGATGGTTTCCGTTCCGTTAGGCCCCATGGGGGTGCTGATTATTCAGAAGACATTGCAAAAGGGGGCTTTGGCTGGTTTTATTGCAGGGATGGGGGCTGCGTGTGCCGATTTGTTTTATGCTACAGTAGCTGCGTTTGGTTTGGGCTTTGTCATTAATATCATACAATCCCATGAGCTTATTTTACAAATTATCGGTGGTATTTTTCTTCTTATCATAGGATTGAAAATCTATTTTGATAATCCCTTGAAACAAATCCGGATGAAAAAAAGAGTTTCTAAAACGGGTTTGCTGGGTGATTTTCTGACTTTATTTTTTCTGACCGTTTCGAATCCGGTAGCCATTGTGGTTTTTATGGCGGTGTTTGCAGGAGCTTCCGTGTTTGGTAGTGAACCTTCTTTTCGTATAGAACTTTTCGTATTGGCCGGTATTTTGCTGGGAGGTGGTTTGTGGTGGTATGCGTTGTCTACTTTGGTTAACCTTTTCCGTAGGAAATTCCGCCTCCGGGTGTTGATAACGATTAACCGGGTGTCGGGAGTGATTATCACTTTGCTGGGGATTCTGGTGATTTTAACGGCTTTTGAGCCTTTGAGGTCATTGGTGGTGACGCAGTGAGTGTTTTGTTCCGGAAATGCCGGGAATCCCCCCAGTTATCCCATTGAATTTCGCATCCGCAGTTACGTACGCTTTCTATCAGTTGGAGTGTAGCTGCTTCTGCACTTTCATCCGTGTCGGGTTTGTTTTCATATAATTGGTATTTTGTTTTCTGTACTGCCGGAGTGATATTGGGCATGATTATGTTGGCACCAATGGCCAGTGCTTTTTCCCGTCCCAGTGGTTCTATGGCTTGCAGTGCTGTGGTTGCTGCGATGTTGATGTAAGGCATTAATATTCTGAGACAGCTGACCATGTGAAGGCTGAGGTTCAAGCGTTCTTTCAGGGGTATCAGGCGGTTGCGAAAAGACCAGAGGGGAGTTTCCCGATGTTCGAGATAAGGTCCCATGCCTACCATATCAATATCTGTCTGTTTAAAAAATAAGAGGTCGTCGGCCAGGTTTTGCAATGTTTGGAAAGGGAGTCCTATCATAACACCGGTACCTGTCTGGTAGCCGCATTTCCGGAGGGTTTGCAGGCATTTGAGCCGGGTGGAAAAACTATGGTTTTGTGTATGGGGGTGGATTTGCTGGTATAGTTGCTCATTGCTGGTTTCTATTCGTAACAAGTAGCGGTGTGCTCCGGCATCGAACCATCTTCGGTAGGTGTCTTCGCTTTGTTCGCCTAAGGAAAGGGTAATACCTAATTTTTGTCCGCTTTGTTTCTTGATCTGGTATACTATTGATTCTATTTCCCGGACGAAATCCGGGTCATTGCGTTCTCCACCTTGCAGGACGATGGAACCATAACGGTTTTGGCTCGCATAAGAGGCTGCTTTTAAAATTTCCGCTTCATCTAAAGCATATCGTTTGGCTTGTTTGTTGGATTTCCGGATGCCGCAGTACAGGCAGTCTTTGATACAGAGGTTGGAAATTTCAATGAGTCCTCTCAGATGTATATTATTACTTAACAATCTATCTCTCAGATGTTTTGAGTAAGCGAACAACTTTTGTTCGTCTTCTCCCTGGCAGGATAAAAGGTAAACCAGTTCTTCCCGGCTGAAAGTCTTTTGTTTTAGTAGTGATTCTATATTCATCATGTTTTCTTTCCCCGGTAAAGTTATGAATTATGAGCGGGATAATCTGATTTTTTTATTAATTTTGCTTCCAAATAGCCCATTGTATCTGAAGAAAATTTAAAATGAAAAAGGGAATCTGGTTGTCTTTGGGAGCTTTGCTACTTGTTGGTGTGATTGCTTTTGCAATTTGGTATATCAATGAGGAGGGAAAGATGCGTACGGGCAGCAAGGATGCTTTTATTCCCTACAATTCGGCAGTGGTAATCAGTGTAAATGGGGAGGTTTCCTTAAAACCGGAGGTTAGGCAGGCTTTTGCCGAAGGATGGAAACATTTTCGCCGGCGGTTGCTGAGCCGGGTAACGGATACCCTCAGGGCTCAGGGGTATGTAAAAGTAAATCCGTATGTTATAGCTGCCCGGCTTGAAGGGAAAAGTGATTTGGCTTTGTTGTATGTGATGGATAATATGGATGTTTTGTCCCGGAGTGAGGTGGCCGGTTTTCTGAATCAGGTTTATGCGGGAGGAGCGGAAAACATGCGAAAATATGATCGCTACAAGATTTATACCTTAAAAGAAGGCAAGGAAGAAGTTTATTTTTCGGTTTGTGGAGGTATTATTTTAGTTTCTGATTCGGAGTTGTATATTGAAGACGGTTTAAAGCAGTTTGACCGGGAAGAAGAAGGGGAGGCCGTTCATACCCGTTATCAGAATTTGAATAAATATTTTTCAGCGGGTGCCGGGATGAATGTCTTTTTAAATACTGGTTTATTTACGGAAGTTTTGCCTTTGTACTTACAGGTGAAGAAGATTTTTCCTCATGTGGATGTGGCTCGTTTTTTTGAATGGGGGGCGATTGATGCGGATTTCAGGCAGGAGGGGATTTGTTTGAATGGTTTTCTGTATTATGGAGGGATGAAGCAGTCCTTTATGCGCGTTTTAGAAAAACAGGAACCTAAAGAGTCTAATGTAGATGCTATTATACCTTCTCGTTTAATGGCTTTGGGTATGCTGAATATTGCCGATTTATCCTCTTATTTTGCTGCTTTGGAGGCTTACCGGTATGATACGGAGAAGAAAGAAATTGTTTATCGGCGGAAACAGCAATATGACAAGATGTTTGGGAAAGGGGTGGAAGAAGAGTGGAGGAATTTATTGCAAGGGGAGTTTGCGTTGGCAGATCTGGCCTTTGATGGAGTAACTCAGGAGAAGGATGGTTTGCTGATCGTAGCTCTGAAATCAGGGAGTCTGGGCCGAATGTTGCTGGAACGGATGTTGACGGCCTATGCTCGTTTTGACGGGAGAACTCTGGAAGAATATAAACGGGAGTACCGAATAGACCGGGAAAAGGCTTTTGGTTATTTTCAATTTCCTGCTGAAGATTTTGCCTCTGTGTATTGGGGGTATATTTTAGAAGGTATAAAGAATCGTTTTGTATTTGTAGAAGATAATTATCTGGTTTTTGCTTCTTCGGAAAAAGCAGTAAAAAAATTCGTACAGGATTATGTACACAGAAGTTTTATCAGGGATGCGGAATGGTACCGCAATTTAAAGACGAAGCTGGCCGGGAAATACAACATAGCTTATTTTGCCAAAACGGCAGAGGTATTACCTGTCTTTGAAAATATGCTTCAGGCTGACAGGAAGGTTCCTTTTACCCGGAAGACAGAAGTAATGGAGGTTTTTCCATATTTTGCCTTGCAGTGGTCGAATGAAGGGGAGTTTTTATACAATACACTGTTTTTGAGTACGGAGGAAGTGGAAGAAGATTTGCATCCACACGTTTTGTGGCAGACGAAACTGGACGCTCCGCTTCGTATGAAACCGGTGCCGGTGCTGAATCATGTTACAGGAGAGAGGGAATTGTTTGTGCAGGATGAAGGAAATACGATTTATCTGATAAATGATGCGGGCCGTATTTTGTGGAAACTGGCCCTGGAGGAGCAGATCAACAGTGATGTGTGGCAAGTGGATTTGTTTAAGAATGGAAAATTGCAATATCTGTTTTCGACCCCTTCGCGGATGTATCTGATAGACCGGAATGGTAATCATGCGGGTCATTTCCCGGTTACTTTCCGGGCAAAATGTGAGCAGGGGATTTCGGTGTTCGATTATGATGGAAGGAAAGAATACCGGATATTTGCTCCGGGTGAGGACCGGAAGGTGTATTTGTATGGTTTGGACGGAAAGCTGGTGCAGGGATGGAATCCTGCTAAAGCGGATAAGAAAATAGTTTCTAAGGTAGAACATTTCAGGGTTCACGATAAGGATTACATTGTTTTTGCAGATTTATATCGTTTGTATATTCTGGACCGGAAAGGAAAAGAGAGGGTAAAGGTTTCTTCGGTTTTTGAATTGGATGAGCATACGGATGTTTATAAAATTTATCACAATGCTGTGCCCAGATTGTCTTTTCTGGGAAAAGGAGGAAAGGTTTATCAGGTAGATTTCGAGGGACGTACGACAGAGTTTAAAATGGAAGGATTTGGCGAAGGGGGCTGGATGAATGTGGCAGACCTGAAAGGAGACGGTGATTCTGAGTATGTCTTCAGTAATGGAAACCGGATTTTTATTGCCGATGGCAACGGGAAAGTAATATTAAACAAAGAACTTGAAGCAAACGGATTGGATTTTCCTTATATTTATCGTTTCTCCGGCAGAGACAGCCGAATTGGTCTGATGGACCGTGTGGGGGGGAAGATGTTGTTACTGGCGGTTGACGGGAATGTGTCAAAAGGTTTTCCTTTAGCCGGTGATTCTCCTTTTTCTATTGTGTTTTCCGGGAATGACGGTTTTTTCCTTTTTGCCGGTGCAGATAACGGATCTGTGATAAAGTATAAAGTTCAGCGATAATGAACGAATACTTTAAAATCTTACTAAAATTCTCTTTAAAAATTTTTTTTCCCCGAAAAATTAACACAATTTTGCACATAAATGAAAATATACATTATCATGAAATCTTTATTGAGAAAGAGTAGTTTGTTGTTGTTAGGTGTTTTGTTGTGCTGTGGTTCTTGTGGGGATGCGGACCTTTTTGATACGGATAAGTGGTCGGATGAGGTAAAAGGAGAATGGAAACCTAATGTGACACTTTCTGTTGTGAAGGGGAGTTTTACACTTTGGGACTTGATTAATCAGGAGGCTAATGGTGATTCTGTTATTATTCGGGAAGGGGATGAACTGGCTATTCAATATCTGAAAAAAGATATTTATGAAATAACTTTGCAGGATGTGTTTGACATGCCGGCAGAGGATGTATGGTTTGCTGAAACTTATACCCTCGGGAATGAATATGTTCCAAACATTCCTCTGCCTACGGATGTTACCGTAGATTTGCAATTGGATGGATCGTTGCAAAAAATTCCGCAAGGATGTGCTTTGACGAGCATAGAGGCTTCTGCCGATTTTATTTTACCGGCGTTGGGTTTCCCTTACCGGATTGAAAATGTGAAGTTGAATGAGACTGTACTGAAAGAGCGTATAGAGGTGGAAGCAACGGGAACAGCAGTTTCTTTGGATGATTTTGAGATTGATTTGGGTGCTGGCAAGATGGTGACATTGGGTGTTTCTATTACGATTCCTCAGGGTACTGTATTGGATGATTTGACTTTGAATTTAAACTTCGGGTTAAGGGAACTGACCTTTATTAAGGCTGTCGGCGCTATACAGGTTGCAGATATTGTTATTGAGTCCGGGGAGTTTGACATGGATGTGGATTTCCTGAATGAAATCGGAGGTAAATTTAAGTTTACCAAACCGGAATTAAGCATTATTTTACGGAATACCGGTATCGGAGTGCCTTTGAAGGTGGATGCTTCTTTTGTGGGAAGTAATGCAGACGGAGGGTCGGTTGAACTGAAGGCAAATGCGAACGCAACTCCTTATCCTTTGATGACTCAAGGAAATAAGTTGTTGGAGATGGTTCCCGATACTCTGACTTTGAATGCTGCCAATTCTAATATTGTGGATTTTCTGGCACTGCCTCCCCAGGGAAATATTTCTTATTCAGGTACAGTCAAGGTTAATCCGGAGATGGCTGACGGAACCCGTGATCATCAGAATGTCATTTATAATGATCCTTCCGTGGGAATAGCTCTGGATGCTTATGTGTATGTGCCGTTTTCTCTGAGTGCGGACAGCTTGTCTTATCGGGATACTTTGACGGATATTGATATAGATGAGAAGTGGGCAGATAAGATTTTGCACGGAGCGATTCAGATTATGGCAGAAAACGGACTTCCTTTAAATTTACGTATTCCGAGCCTGATTTTGCTGGATGAGAATAATGTGCCTCTTGACACTATTATTTCCGGTGGTGCTGATAATTATCTGAAAGCTGCGCAAAATGGAGCAGTTGCCAGTAGTAAAGTGAGCATTGCGATAGATAAGGAGCAAGCCCGTCATCTGGGAAAAACTAAAAATATTATCCTGGAAGCCATAGCTGCTACAAGTGACTTGAATGGGAGTGGTGTAGATATTAAAGCCGATGCTCAGCTTTCATTTAAGATGAAGGTGGAGGCACAGGCTGAAATAAAGGATATAGGAGATCTTTAATCTTCTTCCACTTCGATTTGAATCTCTTCGTCAGCATTATAACCTTGTCCGGCAACAATGAGTACAATTTCTCCTTTTATTCCTTGTTGGGAATAATATAGGGCTAATTCTTCCAGAGTACCTCTCCGGAATTCTTCGAATACTTTACTAATTTCCCGGGCGACACAAGCATACCGTCCGGGGCCGAAAGTCTGAGCCATTTGTTCGAGAGATTTGACAAGCCGGAAGGGAGATTCGTAAAAAATCAGAGTCCTTTTTTCTTCTGCTAAGGCATTCAGTTTTTTTTGTCGTCCTTTTTTCTGGGGCAGAAAACCTTCAAAGCAGAAACGGTCGCATGGGAAGCCGGAGTTAACCAATGCCGGCACAAATGCCGTCGCTCCCGGGAGGCATTCTGTAGTTATCCCTTTTTCAACACAAGTGCGGGTTAACAAGAAGCCCGGGTCAGAAATTCCGGGTGTTCCGGCATCACTGACCAATGCGATATTTTCTCCTCGTATCAGACGCTCTGCTATCCGCTCTACCTGTTGGTGTTCGTTATATTTATGATGGGAAAGTAAAGGAGTTGTAATTTCGTAATGTTTTAATAGTTTGGCTGTGGTGCGGGTGTCTTCAGCCAGAATCAGGTCAACTTCTTTCAGTAGCCGTAAGGCCCGGAGGGTGATGTCTTCCATGTTTCCTACCGGGGTTGGTATCAGGTATAATTTGCCCATAAGATAGTAAGATTGAATTTTACAAATGTAATGAATTCCGGTGTATTATCGGGAGTTACCCTGTATCATTTTGCAGGGTAACCCAATTTGTTCCGGGTCTTTCTTTGAGAATCTCATTTGTGGAGATGATAGGCATTATATTATCTTGTTGATTTTTAATAAATTGTTTCTTCTGCCTCTTTCTTGAAAAAAAATGGCATTTTTTTTGGTAGGAAATAAATTTGCCGTATATTTGCATCCGCTAAGCAAAACCTTGGTCAGTTCGTCTAGGGGTTAGGACACAAGATTTTCATTCTTGCAACACGGGTTCGATTCCCGTACTGACTACATTACAAAAAAAGACCCATGGTCAGTTCGTCTAGGGGTTAGGACACAAGATTTTCATTCTTGCAACACGGGTTCGATTCCCGTACTGACTACATTAAGAAGTTGAATTTTTATATTTGTAGAGATGGCAAATCATAAATCATCAGAAAAAAGAATCAGGCAGACTGCAACTAAAAGAGCACATAATCGTTATTATGCAAAAACTACTCGTAATGCTGTTAAGAAATTGCGTATGACGACAGAAAAGGCTGTTGCTGTAGAACTTTTGCCGAAAGTGGTTGCGATGCTGGATAAGTTGGCTAAGAAGAATATCATTCATGATAATAAAGCTGCCAATCTGAAATCTAAGTTGGCATTGCACGTTAACAAGCTGTAATTGATTATATAATCGTTATATATTTAGGAGATGAGTGAAAAACTCATCTCCTTTCTTTCATGTCTTTTAGAGGTATATTTGTTTTTTTTCTTTCATTTTTTTTGTAAATTGTTTATCCTAATCGTGGTGTATGATGGATGAACAATACATTTCCATGAAATCTTGGGCTCAAGATGAGCGTCCCCGTGAAAAATTACTTCAGCAGGGAGTTGCTTCTTTATCGTTGAGTGAATTATTTGCTATTCTGTTCCGGTCGGGAGTGGATGGGGAATCGGCTTTGAGTTTGGCGAGACGGGTATTGGCGGATTACCAGAATGACCTGAACATTTTAGCTCAGTGTGAGGTTCGGGAGTTGATGAATAATTATAAGGGGATAGGGATAGCAAAAGCTTCTGCTATTATTGCTGCAATGGAAATCGGCAGACGCCGGAAGCCGAAAGATGCGGATGCTTACACTCTGATTCGTTTTAGTAGGGATGCTTATGATTATATCCGTCGTTTTATGGAAGATTTGAGCCATGAAGAATTCTGGGTGATTTATCTGACCCAATCCAACCGGGTGAAAGGTTGTGAATGTCTTTCGTCCGGAGGTATGGATGGAACGGTTGTGGATGTCCGGGTTCTTTTCCGGAATGCACTGCACAGGAAAGCAGCTTATATCCTGATTGCCCATAATCATCCGGGAGGGACGCTAAGGCCCAGTTCTTATGATGAAATGATTACAAAGAAGATTTTTGAATCGGGAGATTTGTTGAATATCAAATTGTATGACCATATTATAGTGGGGCAAGGGGCTTATTTTAGTTTTGCCGATGAAGGTATGTTAAATTACTGGAGGAAAGCGGGAAGGTAGGTCTGGAAATGTGTAAAATGCCATATTGGCAGGTGAGAGGGGGAATTGTGACAACTTTTGGTAATGGCAAAGTTTTTGCTTAGTTTTGCTTTAGTAATTTTTATGAAATCCGGAATGTTTTTTTTCCGTACAACTTTTAAGCAATAATAAAACAAAATATGAAGTAATTCCTGTGAAGGGAGACTTTAGTTAACTAAAATCAAATGTTATGTCTAAGGATGTGAAAGATAACCAGGAACAAGAAGAACTGAATGAAATGCATGAAGATGCCGGACGGGAGCAGGAGGCTACAGAGAAGGAAGAATGCCGGCAAGCCGAGGAGTCGGACCGAAAATTGGCTGAGCTTAATGATAAATATTTGAGGTTATCAGCAGAATTTGATAATTACAGGAAGCGTACTTTGAAAGAGAGGATGGAACTTACGAAACATGCTGGGGAACAGATTCTGGAAAAAATCCTGCCTGTTATGGATAATTTCGAGCGAGCCCTTAAAAGTATGGAGACAGCAACTGATGTTCCTGCTTTGCGTGAAGGGGTGGAGTTGATTTATGCTAATTTCAAAGATTTTCTGGCTCAGAATGGAGTAAAGGAAATGGAATGTATTCATACGGATTTTGACCCGGAGCTTCAGGAAGCGGTTACTAAAATACCGGCTCCTGTGGAGGAGTTGAAGGGTAAGGTGGTGGATTGCATTCAGAAAGGATATACAATGAATGATAAAGTGATTCGTTTTCCGAAAGTGGTGGTGGGAGAATAAAAAGTGGAGAACCGGTGTGTGTCCGGTGTGAGATTGTTGCTGAAGGTGTTTGAAAATGATATATGTTATAATGTTTTGAAATGTTTGGGTTCGGATTTCAAAGGAATTGAAAATCCGGACCTGAAATTGAATCTGGAGTGATGGCTGAAAAAAGAGATTATTATGAAGTGTTGGGAGTGTCGAAAAATGCCGATGCTGCCGAAATAAAAAAAGCTTACCGTAAATTGGCTTTGCAATATCATCCGGATAGGAACCCCGGAAATAAAGATGCGGAAGAAAAATTTAAAGAGGCTGCGGAAGCATACGATGTGTTGAGTAACGAAGAGAAAAGACGCCGCTATGACCAGTTTGGTCATGCCGGTATGGGTGGTGCTGGTGGCTTTGGTGGTGGCGGTATGAGTATGGATGATATTTTTGCCCACTTTGGAGATATATTCGGAAGTTTTGGAGGCTTTGGCGGGTTCGGTGGTTTTGGTGGAGGGGGACGTTCAGCCCGGCGGGTGAATAAAGGTACTAATCTGCGGGTCAAGGTGAAGATGACTTTAGAGGAAATCGCTACAGGGATAGAAAAGAAAATTAAAGTGAAAAAATATGTAGCCGATACTCATTGTCATGGAACGGGAGCGAAAGACGGCACGTCGTTTACGACTTGTAATACTTGTCATGGCAGCGGTCAGATTACGCGGGTGCAGAATACTATTTTGGGGGCTATGCAGACCACTTCTACTTGCCCTACTTGTGAAGGAGAAGGGAAGATTATCAATGAGAAATGTCCTCATTGTAACGGGGAAGGCGTTCAGTTGTCGGAAGAAGTGATTACACTGAATATTCCGGCGGGAGTTGCTGACGGTATGCAGTTGGCTTTGAACGGTAAGGGAAATGCAGCCCGGCGGGGAGGAGTGAACGGGGATTTGATTGTGTTGATAGAGGAAGCGGAACATCCGGATTTTGTGCGGGATGGTAATGATCTGTTATACAATACTTTTATTGGATTTCCTGAGGCAGTATTGGGAGATTCGGTGGAAATTCCCACTTTGGAAGGTAAGGTAAAGGTGAAGATAGAACCCGGAACTCAACCCGGTAAAATTTTACGCTTGAAAGGCAGGGGAATTCCTGATGTGAATGGATATGGTAAAGGTGATTTGCTGGTGAAAGTTAATGTCTGGATACCTAAAAATTTATCACGGGAGGATAAGAAAGTTATGGAAGACCTGAAAGAGCAAACTTTTTTGAGACCGGTTAATGTAGAGAATAAAAAAGGTTTTTTTCGTAAGGTAAAAGACTTTTTTGAATAATGATTTGCTGAATAGGGTTGTAATATGTAGTTTTGTTCAGCCAATTATCGAATATCCGGTATTTATAAAGAGACGTTGGTGTAACCGAGAATCCATGAATTTAATAAAAAATAGCTTTTTAGATGCACAGCGGGTGCTGAATGATTTTATTGCGGATGAGAGGAATATGAAGCTTGTGTGTGAGGCAGGGGATATGTTGGTTGAGATGTTTCGGCGGGGAGGGAAGGTGTTTAGTTGTGGAAACGGAGGGTCTTTGTGTGATGCCATGCATTTTGCCGAAGAACTGACAGGACGTTTTCGTTCCGACCGTGTGGCTTTACCTGCAATTGCGTTAGCCGATCCTTCTCATATGAGTTGTGTCTCCAATGACATGGGATTTGATTCTGTCTTTTCCAGGTACGTTGAGGCATTGGGGCAGGCCGGGGATGTTTTGTTTGCTATCAGTACTTCCGGAAATTCCGGAAATGTGTTGCGGGCTATAGAAGTTGCTAAAGTCAAAGGAATGAAAGTGATTGGGTTGATGGGGAAGACCGGTGGGAAGATGAAGGATTTGTGCGATGTTTCTATTGTTGTACCCTGGCAAGAACATTCTGACCGGATACAGGAAATTCATATCAAGATTATTCATACTTTAATTGAATATATTGAATATTCATTATTTCAGATTCCGCAGTAAGTCTGAGGAAAAGTTTAATTAGTATTATGGGAAATAAAATTAATGACCCGATAGCCCGTTTGATGGGCTTGCGTTATAAATCACATCCGTGGCACGGCATAGAAGTCGGCACAGATGCACCGGAAGTAGTTACCGCTTTTATTGAAATGGTGCCTACAGATACGGTAAAGTACGAGTTGGATAAGGTCAGCGGATATATTAAGATAGACCGTCCTCAGAAGTATTCCAATGTCGTTCCGGCGCTTTATGGGTTTATTCCACAGAGTTATTGCGGTGATTTGGTGGCGGAATATGCTATGCAGCAGACCCAAAAGGCTGATATTAACGGTGACGGTGACCCTTTGGATATATGCGTGCTGACAGAGAGGACTATTGCTCATGGAGATATTCTGGCCCGGGTAAGGCCTATCGGCGGTTTCCGCATGTTGGACGGGAATGAGGCTGACGATAAGATTATTGCTGTCTTGAAACACGATGCAACCTATAATGTTTATAACGATATTTTAGAATTGCCGCATGTGGTGGTAGACCGTCTGAAACATTATTTTCTGACTTATAAGGATATGCCGGGTGAGGAGTGCCAGCGTAAGGTGGAAATAACGCATGTGTACGGAAAAGAAGAAGCTTATGAGGTTATCCGCAGAAGTTTAGAGGATTATAAAAATCATTTTGAGGGTTTAGAAGACATTCTGAGTAGGGTATAGTTCAATTGCCCCAGGTTTCCCGGTCCAGACTTCTGTATTGTATGGCTTCTGCTAAATGGGGAGGAAGGATGCGGTCTGAATTCTCCAGGTCGGCAATTGTCCGGGATAGTTTGATAATCCGGTCATAAGCTCTGGCTGAGAAACCGAATTTTTGCATAGCCATTTTGAGAAGCTGCATGCATTGTGAATCCAGAGGACAGAATTGTTTTAAAAGTGTTGGGTTCATTTGGGCGTTGCAATGTATGCCGGGATAATCTCTGAATCGTTTGGTTTGTCGTTGCCGGGCAGTGATAACCCGTTGCCGGATAACGGCACTTGGAGTAGATTCCTGGATGCCGGTTATTTTATCCAGCTCTACTGGTACGACTTCTATGTGCATGTCAATACGGTCTAACAACGGCCCGGATATTTTGGAGAGATAACGTTGTACGGCGCTTCCATTACAGGTACATTCTTTGGTTGGGTGGTTGTAATAACCGCACGGACAAGGATTCATGGAAGCAATCAGCATGAAATTAGCCGGATAGTCGACACTGTAGCGGGCCCGGCTGATGGTGATTTTTCGGTCTTCCAGGGGTTGGCGCAACACTTCCAGTACGCTTCGTTTAAATTCGGGGAGTTCGTCCAGAAATAAAACTCCGTTGGTAGCTAAAGAGATTTCTCCGGGATGGGGAATAGCACCTCCACCGATTAAAGCAATGTCGGAGATGGTGTGGTGGGGACTTCGGAAAGGACGGTGGGTGATCAGGGAGCAGTTGCGTGATAATTGGCCGGCGACGGAATGGATTTTAGTGGTTTCGAGCGATTCTTCTGTGTTCATGGGCGGTAAGATGCCCGATAGACGGCGGGCAAGCATGGTTTTTCCTGAGCCCGGACTGCCAATCATTAGTAAATTATGTGCTCCGGCAGCTGCAATCTCTAAGGCTCTTTTTACGTTTTCCTGACCTTTTACGTCTTTAAAATCATAGAATGAAAAATTTTCCTGCAGTTGGGACGAAGGATTAAAAGAGCAGGGAGGAAAGTTTCGGGTTTTATTCAGAAAGGCGATAACATCCCGGATATGACTGAATCCGAATACTTCGATGCCCTCAACAACAGCAGCTTCATTGGCGTTTTCAAGGGGAACGATTATTTGTTTGAAGCCTGCAAACCTTGCATTTATGGTGATGGGAAGAACGCCCTTTACAGGGACCAGACTTCCGTCGAGGGACAGCTCTCCTAAAATGATGCAATGTTCCAGGTTCTCACAGGTGAGTTGTTCATTAGCGGCCAGAATACCTATTGCCAGAGGAAGGTCATAGGCAGAGCCTTCTTTTTTGACATCTGCCGGTGCCATATTGATAATAACCCGTTTACCGGGAATGCGGGTTCCGATTTCCCGTAGTGCCGAATCAATTCTTTGCTGACTTTCTTTGACGGCATTGTCTGGCAGACCAACAATGATAAATTTTGCCCCGGTCAGAATATTAACTTCTAATGTGATGGTGGTAGCTTCAATTCCGTTGACGGCCCCACTGAATATTTTGACCAACATGACACTTTTCTTTATGGGTTAAGTTTCATGTAAGTTAAGAAAATTTTGTTAAACAGACAAGTCTTTCCGGGAATGAAGTTCTGTCTGATTTCCGTCAAAAACGGCATAGCTATAATAAGTGATCCAGTCTCCTGTATTGATATAGCGGCTTTTTTTGCCGATGGAGATATCGAGAGGAAGATGGCGGTGGCCGAAGATGTAGTAATCAAAATACTGTTGGCAGGCTGTCTGCTTACAGAAGCGGACGATTTCCTCCTGGTCCTCTCCCCGGAAAGAATCAGCTTCTATCCGGCCGTTTTCAAGCCGGGAGTGGGAAGACCATTTGCGGGCTAACCAGATGCCGATATCCGGATGAATCCAACGGAAGCAATGTTGCAAGAAAGAATTATGAAAAATTCGGTAAAGAAACAGGTAGCCTTTGTCTGAGGGATTGAGGGCGTCTCCATGTCCTATCAGGAATCGTTTGTTACGGATTGAAAAGATTTCATTATGGGGATGTAACCGTATTCCGCATTCTTTTTGAAGGTAATCGAAGGCCCATATATCATGGTTGCCGGTGAAAAAATGCACAGGAATTCCTGCATCTGTAAATTCGCAGATTTTGGCTAAAAACCGGATGTACCCTTTCGGTACAACTCTTTTATATTCGAACCAGAAATCAAAAATATCTCCTAAAAGAAATAAAATGCCACAGTCGGTCCGGATGGTTTCCAGCCATTTTACCAAGCGGTCTTCTCTGATTTGGTTGTCAGACAAGACGGGAGCTCCCAGATGGACGTCCGAAAGGAAATATGCTTTTTTCCCTTCGGGAAGTTCCAGAGGTATTTCTGACTGGGGGATGGCCGGATGGGTGTGTTTTTTCACCATGATAGCTCTTATCGGATTAAATCTTTTAACCTGTCTTCCAGACGGGAACCGGATAAATTTTTGCCTACAATCTCATATCGGGGATTGATGATATAGTTTGCCGGGATATTTTGAATATTCCACGATTGTGCGGCTCGACTGTTCAATCCGTCCGGGTCCCAGACACAAGGCCAGTTTATGCGGAAATATTTCACGGCTTTTTCCCAATCTGCTTTGTTGGGGTCGAGACACACCTGGTAGATTTCAACCCCTTTGTGTTTGAATTTATTATAAATTTTCCTGAGGTTTTCGATGGCAGCCGGCGCTCCTTCTGCCTGGAGAATAGTGAAATCCAGAATGATGTATTTTCCTTTGAAAGAGCTGAGAGAAAGAGTGTCATTCTGGATGTTGGCATATCGGATTTCCGGTAAAGAACCTTCACTGCTGGCAATCAATTGACGGAGTTTTTCTCCTTGTAGTGTCTGATTAATTTGTTTTAGATGGGTGAGGATGGCTTTGGTGTATGGTGATTCCGGATAGAGGGCCTGCAAAGATGAAGCCACGATTTTATAGGAATGTAAATTTTCCTGAGGAGTGAGAATAAAATTGTCTTTGTCAAATTTTTGATATAAGGCATAATAGGAAGCCGGAGAAATTGCATGCTTTAAAATGAAGTCCTTGGAGAAACTGATCTGTTTCGAAATAACAGAATCCCATTCTGCTGTCAGTCTTTGCCTTTCATTGTTCCCGGAGACATCCTGAGGAAGAGAGGTGTATATTTTTTGTAAAGAATCCATGTGGGATAAAGTGCGTTGATGCTGGAAGTTCAGAAGTTTAATCCAGAGGGAATGGTCGGAGCCGTCGACCCAATAATTCCGGGCAAGACCTTTCAACTGGCCGTTTATTTTTATTTGTTCGTCCGGCATAGCTAAAAGGGTGACGGATTCTCCGCTGTTTGTCCGGAGGTTATAAAAGGTAGGTAATTGGGTTGTCAATTTGAAAGAGAACCGGCCTTTTTTATCCGTACAGGTAGAGTCGACCGGGTAAGTTTTATCTACGTTCAGTTGTTCCAGATAAATTTTTTCTTTATCTGCCCCTTGGATAGTTCCGGATATGCTGACGTTTTTTTTATCTCCACAGGAAATAGCCAGTGTGATGATAGATAGAAAATATAAGATATTTTTTGTGCTCATGACAATAGATTCGATGATGATTTATTTTTACGAAAATACAATATTTTCGGTAAATGCAGTAATTTATTATTCCTTTGTAGGAATATCTATCCCTATTTTTTTGTATTCGTGGACCAGCATATCGGCGTATTGCTCAATGCTGAGTTTTTTGCCGATGATTTTTTTGTTTTTATCGAGCATGTACATAACGGGGGTGGCGTCTACATGATAGTACATTTGAAAGTTGGATTGTCGGTGGGGATCCCAGCAGTTGATGAAATCGAACAATTCATGGTCAATGATGAATCTTTCCCATTTTTCTTTTTCGTTGGCTCCGTGGACGGCAAAGATTTTGAAACCATAGGGTTTAAATCGGTCCAGTAATTTTTGCTTTATCTGGGGTACTTGTTTTTTGCAATGGCCGCAATTTTCCTCCCAGAAAAGTAGCAGGATAAAGGGAGCCTCCGTTTCATGAAGGCTTACCCAATTGCCTTCCAATGTCGGGAGTTTTAGTTCTACAGCCGTTTGACCGATAAGGTTATATTGAGTCAGGGCTATTTCCCGCTCCAGTTGCCTGAGATTTTCCTCGGTTCCTCCGAATTTCACCTGCCGTGAAAGGTAATAGCGTTTTCCCAGTTTTACCCATGCTTCATCCATTCCCATAATTTCGCTTTTTAAAGCATAATTAAAGCAAGTGGCAGTCATATATTGGAACATGGTTGTATTTCCCCGTGCTTTTTCTATGAGTCGGATTGCTTCCTGACAGATGGTATCCGGATGTTGGGGCAGCATTTTGCTGAAATAGTTTTCCAGCTTGTTTTTAAATCCGGGAATCCGGATGTATATGCTATCCTGGAGATTGATTCTTTCCCAGTAATGGTCTTTTTCGTAATAAAGTGTTTTCCGTAATATTTCTACTTCCCGGTCCGGGGTATTTTCTGCTATTTCTTTTGAAAAATCCGGGGTTTCGGTTTGAACGGAAAAGTTGACGAGAGCCATCAGGGCACTTCCCCTGTCACCTCGTCTTAGGGGTACCAGATAATCCTGGACCGTTCGGTCTATGGCTTTTAATTGTTCCAGGTATTTCTTTCTGGTGGTTTCTTCGTTTTTTTGAGGATGTTTGTCGTAAGCATCTTTGAGTTGCTGTTTTTCTCTGTTCTTGGATTGAATAAAACGTTGAAATTTCAAAAATTCCTGATTCTCTGGCGAGCCTTCAATGCGCATACTTCCCTGGATGTCCAGTGTATCTACCCAAACAGAAAAATTTTGTTGGTCACCGATGAGCAGGTCGAAATATTTGGTGCGGGAAAAAACCAGCAGGTAAAGTCCTCGTGCGAGTTTCTGTTGCTCATTCCGGAGAGTTCCTTTTCCTTGGGAGTTGAGTATGACACTATCCTGAACCAACAGTTTGCTGTCTGAGGTATAATATCCCAGTGTAACCTTTTGTCCTGCCATTTGTCTGACATGAATGTCAATGTGGTATTGAGCCTGGGTTACATTTAACTGAAGAAAAAAAATGGCGGGAAACAGAAAAAATAATTTACTCATGGAAGGGGATGCGGTAGTTTATCTAAGTAAATCGTTTATATGAAAAGATTGTCTGAAAACTCTTTAGTGAAGTTGTCAGCCGATTGACGGTAAGACAGCCTCACTAAAGGTTTCAGACAATTTCAGAAGTTTGCGAATTACAAATCCAGGTATTTGCCTTCTTTGTCAAATGCCGTTAAAGCGGCATTTACACCAGGAGTATCTTCTTTGTAAGTTACTCCAAACCATTTTGCATCGGTTTTCAGCACTTTTACCTGTGCTGTGTTATCCTTAATCATTTTGTCTACTACCTTGGGGATGTAGAATTCTGATTTCAGATTATCCTTGTTTGCCGGATAGAATTCGATGAACTGTTTTTCAATTTCCTGGAAAACTTTGGGTGTGAAAGCCCAGAAATTCATGGAAACCAAGTCGTTTGCATGTAATATTTTGCCACTATCCTGGTCTTTGATGGTTCCGTCCGGTTCAATTCCGATTTTCGTGCATTCGGTTACAGAAGTCAGATGCTGGTTGTTATCTGATTCGCATATTCCCCGGGATACGGTTCCGTTTTCAGACAGTGTAGCTGCCAATTGGTAGCCTACCAATCCAAATTCTTCGTCACTGGCTTCGTTGGCGAGGAAATCATGCGCTTTTACAAAAGCATCACTGCCGTAAAAATCGTCAGCATTCAATGCCGCGAAGGGTTCGTGAATAATATCTTTTGCACACCAAATGGCATGAGCTGTACCCCAAGGTTTTTCCCGCTCAATGGGTGGCATCCCTCCGGGCAGGTTTTCCATGCTTTGGTAGCAATAGTCTGTTTCTACCAAGTTCTCTGAATATTTACCGACGAAATCTTTAAATTCCTGAGCAAAACTTTCCCGGATGATAAAAACGATTTTGTCAAATCCTGCATGGACGGCATCATATACGGTATAGTGAAGCAGGGCCTTCTGGTGCGGTCCGAGTGGAGTAATCTGTTTCAGACTACCGAAACGGGAACCCATACCAGCTGCCATGACTAAAAGGGTTGTTTTCTTTTTCATACTGTTAAGATTTATTATTTCAGCGTATCTCCGTGTTTGTGAACATATTTGGCGAATACTTCGATAGCTTCATATTCGGCCATTCCCAGACGGTTGTATATATCTGCTGTGTTCCGGTTGCGGTCTTCTGCACGCTGCCAGAATTCACGGGGATCGTCTCCGGGGAAAGCGGGACCGTTGTTCTGGGAGCCGTGTTTGTAGATGGCTTTCCGTTTGATGGCTAATTCTGCCGGACTGATGGGCACAGCCATGTCTACTTTTTCAATTTCCCATTCCATCCATGCTCCACGATACCACCAAGTGTTACATTCTTTGAACCAATCATCACCGTCAACTACATTATAGGCACGGAGGATTGCATCCAGGCAAACACCGTGGGTTCCGTGCGGGTCTGCCAGGTCACCTGCTGCATAGATTTGGTGGGGTTTCACTTCCCGTAAAAGTTTTACGATAATATCTACGTCTGCCTGGCCTAACGGATTTTTCTTTACTGTTCCTGTTTCGTAAAACGGTAGATTCAAGAAATGTACTCTTTCTTCCGGTACGCCTAAGTAACGGTCGGCGCCACGGGCTTCTGCCCTGCGTAATGCCGCTTTGTATTTTAATAAATCGGAGGATTCGGGTTCATCCAGTTTTTTCAATTCGATATCTTTTTTCATCTGTTTGAACGCCTTTTCCATGGCGGAGAGGTCTCCTCCGGACAATTTGGTGAATGAGCAGGCAATGTCCATCTGCTGGTAGAGGTAGTCGTCTAATACGGCAATACTTCCGGAAGTTTCATAAGCGACATGAACTTCATGGCCCTGTTCCACCAGACGAGCAAAAGTACCTCCCATGGAAATGACATCATCGTCCGGGTGGGGACTGAAAATCAATACCCGTTTAGGATAAGGAGTAGCTCTTTCGGGACGGGTAGAATCGTCTGCATTGGGTTTCCCTCCCGGCCATCCGGTAATGGTGTGTTGTAAATCATTAAATACCTGGATATTTACCTTATTGGCAGAACCGAAAGTTTTAATCAGGTCGCTCATTCCGTTGTCTGTGTAATCTTTATTCTCGATTTTCAGAATCGGTTTGTTGACTTTCTGACAAAGCCAAATGACTGCTTTTCGGATCAGCTTATCACTCCATTCTACTTTACTTACCAACCAGGGCAGATTAGCGCGGGTTAATTCTTCTGCGGCACTTTCGTCAATGACGAACTGAACATTGGGATGAGTTTGCAGGAAAGTAGCAGGCACAGAGTCTGTAATTCCGCCTTCCACCGTTTTCTTTACGATCGGAGCTTTATTTTCACCCCAGGCCATCAGGATAATCTTATGAGATTTCATAATGGTGCCTACTCCCATTGTGATGGCGCGAGCCGGAACTTTGTCTATGCCTCCGAAGTCGCCTGATGCATCTTTCATGGTCAGTTCGTTCAGATAGACCATGCGGGTTTTGGATGTCATGGAGGAACCGGGTTCATTGAAACCGATATGGCCGGTGCGGCCGATGCCTAATATCTGGATATCAATACCTCCGGCAGCTTCAATGGCTTGTTCGTAAGTTTTACAGAAATCTTCGATTTCTTCATTTTTTAGAGTACCATCCGGAATATGAATGTTTTGGGGGTCTATATCAATGTGGTCGAACAGATGATGGTGCATGAAGTAATGGTAACTATGCTCCGATTCTTTCTGCATCGGCAGATATTCATCAAGATTGAAAGTAATGACATTTTTGAAGGACAATCCTTCTTCCCGGTGCATTCTCACTAATTCCTGATAGAGTTTAATAGGAGAGGAGCCGGTGGCCAGTCCTAATACACATTTTTTTCCCTTTGCCGTTTTTTCGCGGATAAGAGTTGCCATTTCCTGAGCTACAGCTTTTACTGCTTCCGAAGGTTTTTCGTAGATCTGAACAGGAACTTTTTCCAGCCTGTCTGCGCCTTCACCTTTTGCGATATAATTTTTTGTAATCATATGAAAGGATTAATTATGTTAATATAATTTGTTTAGTTTTCGATATAAATATTCTCGTTTAGAGCTAATTCGGTGAATAGCCGGCAAAGTTCTCCGGTTACGGCTGCCGCATATTGTTTGCCTTTTGATGCGGTAGCTTTTCGGGGGTCTCCGATTCCGGTGTCTTGAGTCACTTTTTGCCAGTTGCGCGGAATCCAGGCTATCTTATCTTTTAACGAAGAAAGGGCGAAAGGTTTACTTTTTCCTTCTCCGGCCAGGTCAAGCCTCACCCATTCCGGATGATAGTGCAACATTACGGACGTTTCCAGTTCTCCGGCATGGTCGTCTTTTTCTTCAAAAAAATTCCGGGGAGGAACTATGGTAAACCATTCGGTGGTCGCAATCAAAAAATCCGGAAAATCTACGGCAAGGTCCCTGATCATATTTTTAAAATTGTTGCCGCCATGCCCGTTGATGATAACCAATTTTCGGAGTCCTTGATGAGAAAGGGAGGCGACGATATCCGTAAGGATGGCCTTTTGTGTCTCATATCTGGAATGAATGCAGAATTCCAGTTCCCGTTGGCCCGGATTCTGAGAGCCCATGAATACCGGAGGTAGTACCATACAGCGAACTTGGTTCTCGTGAAGAGCTAAGCCGGCAGCATCTAAAGAAATAGCCTGAGAAAGAATGCAGTCAGTCAGGTAAGGAAGATGCTGATTATGCGGTTCGGTGGCTCCCCACGGCAGAATGGCCAAGTGATAGTGGTTTTTTTTCACCTCTCCATAACAGGATATTGTTAAATCTATATTTTTATTCATGTGTATGATTTTTCAAACTCTCACTTTAGCTATCAGTTTGCGGATTTTTCCCTGACCGATTGCCGGAGCATGGGGATCTTCCGGAAAAACAATCACAAATTCTCCCGGATGGAGGTCTGCGAAAGTTGTAGGCTTGTCGGAATATAAGGCGCAATCTCCTTCTTTTTTATAGGCCTGGAGTTCCTCCTGTAAATCTTCAATAGGTTTCCAACCGATAGATTCACGACCTTCCAGAAGAATATGTACATCAATGTAGTCCCGATGTAATTCTAACGGTTGTTTATTTTTTTCTACTCCCTCTAAGGCTACGTTGTTGATAAATAAATCTTCTCCCTGTAAGACGATTTTACCTGTTTCTTCTTTCAGGAGATTGTGGCATTTGACGTAGTCAAACAGGGTTTTAAATAAAGGATGAAGTGATTCAATCCGGAAACTATTTTCTAATTTGGAGATGATCATGGCTTTGATTTTAAAGTTATTGCATATTATCTGTCTTGGGCCGCAGGAAATAGAGTTGTAACCCCAGGGCAACCAACACCACTACGCTTAGCCATGCAAAGCCAGTTCCTAAGTTTCCGCCGTCGGTCCATTTCCCCAGGAGGCTGGTTACCGCTGCTCCTGCAAAAACGCCGGTCATGTTCATAATCCCATAAGCAGCAGCTCTGTTTTTTGCTGAAACAAACTGGCAAAGGATAGGCATGTTGTTTGCATCAAAGATTCCATAGCCTATACCAAATAACAGACCTGCACCCACGACTCCTGTAATGTGATGGCTGAATCCGAGCAACATCAGAGCGGGTACAGTCATACCCAGCCCGATAGCGCCGGTGTAGACTCTGCCCCGGATATTCTTTTGAACCCACCGGTCGGAAAGAATCCCTCCGCAAATCACTCCGATAAAGGAAGATACGGCTATCGTAATTGTTGACAAAGGACCTGCAGATGACATATCTAAATTTAAATTTTCAGCAAATAAAGTGGGTAACCAGTTTTTAGTTGCCCAACCCGGAAGACTGGGGGCCGCGAAATAAAAGAGAATCACCCAGAAAGCAATGTTACTGAATAAGAGAGAGAAACTTTTTCCGATGGAATTTTTCTCCGGACTTCCTTTTAAAGAAACTTTTTCAATTTCAATGTGTTCTTTATTTTCGTGAAGGAATAATATTAAAATTATGGCATACGCAATACCAATGATGCCGAACCAATGAAAGGCCGTATGCCAGGAGTAAGCGGCTGCCACAGTGGCTCCGAAACCGCCTAAAGCCTGTCCCGTGTAAAGTCCTGTCATGTGGATGCCAATGGCCAGAGACCTTGATTTGCCTTCATGCCAGTCGGCAATCAGGGAAAGTCCCGCAGGGATGTATAAAGCCTCACTTATACCCATCAATGCCCGCAACCAATATACCTGGTTGAAGGTGGTGGCATATCCCATGCCGTAGGTTACTGCCGACCAGACAAATAGACTTCCTACAATCAGCCATTTGCGGTTTATCCGATCGGCAACAAGGCCTGCAACGGGACTCATGAAGCCGTAAATCCATAAAAATATAGCCATAAGACGACCGAAGTTAACCGCTGATTGTAACTCCCTGATGTCTATCTGCATGGCTTCTTTCATGGTAGACAGCATTTGCCGGTCCATGTAGTTGAGGAGTGCTACTCCCCATAATAAACCTACGACTGCCCAAGGATAAAATTTTTTAATAGTCATGCTATTGTTCTTGCTTCGTTACAAATGTATGAAAAATTAATTTTTTTTTAAGATAATTTTATAGAGTTTCTGAATAAGTGATTTTTAGTATAGAGAAAAATTTTCTTCAGAATCATAATACAGGTGTTCCATCACTAAGCATAGGGTGCCCAATATGCAGGATTGGTCTGTTAGTGTGCTGATTTGAATTTCACATTGATTTTTAAGCCGGGCAATGGTGTATTTATCAATGGCTTGGCGAATGGAGGACAGGATAAGTTCCCGGGCTTCTGTGATTTCTCCTCCGATAACTATCCGCTGAGGATTGAAAAGATGAATCAGGCTGGCTAATGCTTCTCCGATTTTTTCGCCTGCTTTTTGTAATAATTCAATCGCGAAAATATCGTCCTGGAGAGCGGCCTGTATAATATCGGTAAGGTGGAGAGTACCTTTTGTCCTGGAGGGAATGGCAGTTGCTTTTCCTTGTTCTATTGCCTTTTGTGCGGCTTTTACGATGGCTCTTCCCGAAGCAATGGTTTCCAGGCAACCGGCCTTACCGCAGTAGCAGAGGTTTTCTGAGCCTGGAATACGAATATGTCCCAATTCTCCTGCCATACCTTTGTAACCTGTGTAGGGGCGTGAGTTCAGAATCATCCCGAGCCCTATACATTCGTTGATGTTGATGCACAATGCTTCTGAAACATCCTGTGCCGCACCGAAAGTGTGTTCGGCCAGGGTCATGATGGTGGAATCGTTATCAATGAATACGGGGATACCCAACATATCCTCCAGCATGAGGCGAATGTTGGTATTTTCAAAGTTCAGATAGGTAAAGGAATTGCCGTCGCTGTCGATTAATCCGGGAAGCGAAAGTCCGGCACCCCGAATTTTATGACGGTCGGTTTGCAGTATTTCCAGGGTTTGGTTTATCTTTTCTTTCAGATATTGCAGAATGTGTTGATTGTTCTGGCTTTCTAAGATGGAAGGGAAGACCTGGATTTCACCGATGGGATTTTTATGAAGATTGAAGATGGCAATTTTTAGAAATTCCCGGCCAAAATCAATTCCCATAATGTATGCCGCATCCGGATTTAATGAAAAAATGTGAGGACGTTTTCCTCCGACAGAAGGTCCCTGGCCTTGGTCCACAACCCAGCCTTCTTCAATAAGTTCATCTATGATCCGGCTGATGGTTGGAGTTGTCATATTGGTAAGCCGGCAGATCTCCGGCTTTGAAAGTTTCCCTTTTTTATAAAGGTCGCCTATAATACTTTTCTTTTGTTGGTATCGCTTTTCTTTTAAACCCGGTAAAGAGGTTTTGTTTGCTGATTGCATACATTGTTTTTTTATGATTACAAAGTTAAGAAACTTTGTAAAATAATTTCGAAAGTTTTTTTTTATTTTTTTGCAGCAAGCTGACCGCATGCGGCATCAATATCTTTGCCTTTGCTATGGCGCAGATTGACAATCATATTGCAGCTTTCCAGAAAGCGGATGAATTCATCCCGGTTTTTATCCGGACTGTGTTGAAAACCGGTATTTTCAACTGTATTGTATTCGATGAGGTTAATTTTAACCGGGAATTGTTTGCAATATGTAGCCAGCGCTTTGGCATCGTCCGGTTGATCATTGATGTCTTTAAGCAACAGATATTCTAATGTTGGACGTGTACCTGTTTTTTCTACGAAGTATTTCAGGCTTTCAGCAATTTGTTGCAGAGAATAGGCTTTGTTTACCGGCATAAGCTTGCTACGGGTTATTTCTTTGGCAGAATGGAGGGAAACAGCTAAATGAAAGCGAACTCCGTCATCGGCTAAACGTCGTATCTTATCCGGGATTCCTGCCGTAGAAACGGTAATCCGGTAGGGTGACATGGCCAAACCATCCCGGGCGGTGATTTGTTCGATAGCCGTCATTACATTTTCATAGTTTAACAAGGGTTCTCCCATGCCCATAAAAACAATATTGGAGAGTGTTGATTCTTGTTCTTCGGCTGCTTTTTGGGCAGCTACTACCTGGTCGAAAATTTCTCCGGGGGAGAGATTTCTTTTAAATCCCAGACTTCCTGTGGCACAGAATTTACAGCCGAGTTTGCAACCCACCTGCGAAGACACGCAGACCGTGAATTTCTGGTGGCCGGGGATTAGTACGCTTTCAATGATTTCATTGTCATGCAGGCGCCAGGCTGTTTTTATTGTACCGTCAGTTGCTGTCTGTACTTGAGCCGGGGTAATTTTATCAAAGAAAAAATATTTTTCCAATATTTCCCGGGTTGGTTTGGGTAAATTGGTCATGGCTTCAAAATCAGTTGTTCCCCTTTGCCAGATCCATTGCCATATTTGCTTTGCCCTGAAAGTTTTTTCTCCTTTTTCCGTCAAAAAATCACTGATATGTTGCAGGGATAACTCCCGGATATTGTGTTTTTGGTTGTCTGTTTCCATAATCTGTTTGTTTCAGGAGGCAAAGATAGGGGATTTAATGGGGAAATATAAATTTATATGGCAGATTGTAAATTTGAGGTTTTTGGGCAAATAGAGATATTTATGAATCGTTTTGTTAAATTATAGTGAAAATCTGCTAAGGAACAGATTAAATTATATATTTGCAGTTACCTTGAAGTAAAAGTTTTAATAAAATAGCAAGAGTGGTTTTTTGCTTTAAATATTTAATTAAAAAAGGAAATTGAGTAATAATTTAAATTAAAGTTCGGTTAACAATGAAGAAATTAGGGGTTATCATTTTTGCGCTGCTGTCAGTAATGGGAGCGAAAGCGGATGAAGGCATGTGGTTGTTGTCTAAATTAAAACAGCAGAATATTGAGAAAATGCAGCAGATGGGCTTTAAGCTTACGGCTGAGGATATTTATGATGTTAATAAACCTGGCATAAAAGATGCTATTGTCGGGTTAGGAAGAGCCGGTCAGCCGTTCCGTCATTTTTGTTCAGGAGAAATCATTTCCCCGAATGGATTGTTACTGACGAACCATCACTGTGGTTTTAATGCCATTCAGTCTCATTCTTCTCTTGAACACAATTATCTGGAGAATGGATTTTGGGCTTATGATACAAAAGATGAACTGGCAAATCCCGGCATTACAGCTTCTATACTGGATCGGATGGAAGATGTGACGGACCGGGTGAATGCCGTTTTAAACGACCGGATGAGTGAATCGGAGCGGAATGCGGCCATTGATAGTATTTCTGCTATTATTGTAAAGGAAGCAACGGAAAATACTGTTTTGAGTGGTCAGGTACAACCCATGTTTGAAGGGAATCAGTTTTTTCTGTTCTTATATACCATTTACAAGGATGTGCGTTTAGTCGGAGCTCCTCCTCAGTGTATGGGTAAGTTTGGCGGAGATACGGATAACTGGATGTGGCCCCGTCATACGGCTGATTTTTCCATGTTTCGTATTTATACGGCTCCTGACGGAAGTCCTGCCGAATATTCTAAAGACAATGTGCCGTTGAAGCCCAAACACTTTTTACCGGTGTCGGCACAGGGAGTAAAAGACGGTGATTTTGCTATGATCCTTGGTTTTCCGGGAAGTACCGATCGTTATACGACCAGTTACGGATTGGAGAATACAATGGATGTGACCAATGATATCCGTTATCAGGTCAGGACCGTTAAATTGGGAGTGATGCGGGAAGGAATGGAAAAGGATCCGAAGACCCGTATTCAGTATGCTTCTAAATATGCCAGTTGTGCCAACTATTGGAAATATTCTTTTGAACAGAATAAAGCATTGAAACAACTGAACACCATGGGTAATAAGCAGGCCATTGAAAAACAGTTTGAGGCCTGGGTAGAGGCTGAACCAGCCCGAAAAGCGGTATATGGTAGTGTTTTATCTGACCTGAAACAGGGATATGCCGATATGAAAAATTATGCTGTGGCAATGACTTATGTGCAGGAAGCTTTAGCCGGTCCGGAGGCTCATCTTTTTGCTTACCGGTCCGGAGGGTTGATTGAAAGGCTTTGTGATAAGGGCGAAAGTTCGGAAGAGAAAGCAGAGATAAAAGAAGAGCTTCAGAGAATGGGGAAAGCATTTTACAAGGATTTCAACAGTGAGGTTGACGCGAATTTATTTGCCACATTGTTTAAAGTTTATAGTGATAAGGTCGGTGTTGATTTACATCCCGAGTTGATACATTGGGTGAATAAGAAATACAAAGGGGATTATGCCCGTTTTGCGGCGGATTTGAAGAAAACCTCGTTTTTTATGGATGAGGCATCTTTTAATGCTTTCCTGGAAAAACCGGATTGTAAGAAATTAGATAAGGATTTAGCCTATCGTGCAGGGAAATCTTGCTTTGAGATGATACTCAAATTAGGTGCGTATACAAGAGATATCCAGGAGAAAATAGTAAAAGGAGACCGTTTGTTTGTACGTGGTTTGATGGAAATGGAACCAGAAAAAGCCTGGGCCCCCAATGCTAATTCCACACTTCGTTTGACCTACGGAAAAGTGGGAAGTTATAAACCCCGGGATGCCGTTTTTTATGATTACTATACTACTTTGAACGGGGTGATGGAAAAGGAAGGTCCTAAAGGTGGTGAGTTTGAAGTTCCCCAGCGTTTGAAGGAACTGTATGCAAAAAAAGATTTTGCACCCTATGGTACGGATTACCTGAATGTGAATTTTATTACAGATAATGACATTACTGGCGGGAATAGCGGTTCCGGAGTGATTAATGCCGAAGGTTATTTGATTGGTACGGCTTTTGACGGTAATTCGGAAGCGATGTCCGGAGATATTGATTTTGAGGAGAATCTGCAACGGTGTATCAATCTGGATACCCGGTATATGCTTTGGATTGTAGATAAGTATGCAGGTGCTAAAAATCTGATTAATGAAATGACTATTATAAAATAGAAAATATAACTGTTATGAAGAATTTAGATTGGAGTAAATTGTCCTTCGGTTATTCTAAGGCCGATTATAATGTGCGTTGTATTTATAAGGACGGTAAATGGGGAGAGTTGGAGGTCAGCGATTCGGAAATGTTAAATATCCATATGGCTTCTACGTGTTTGCATTACGGACAGGAAGCTTTTGAAGGAATGAAAGCTTTCCGGGGCCGGGACGGACGCATTCGTTTGTTCCGTTGTGAGGAGAATGCCAAACGTATGCTTCATTCTGCTGAATATGTGATGATGCAAGCACCTTCGGTGGAATTATTTACTGAGGCAGTTGTAAAAGCGATTGAGTTGAATAAGGAGTACGTACCGCCTTTTGAATCGGGAGCCAGTTTGTATATACGTCCTTTGTTGATAGGCGTAGGACCTCAAATGGGAGTTGCTCCGGCCAGGGAATATATGTTTGTTGTCTTTGTTGCTCCGGTGGGCCCTTATTTTAAGGCTGGATTTAAACCCACCAAGGTGATGCTGGAACGGCGTTACGACCGGGCGGCTCCCAATGGTACGGGGCATATTAAAGTGGGTGGTAATTATGCTGCAGGTATGCGTTCCGGCGAAGTTGCCCATCAGAAAGGATATTCCACCGCAATATTTTTGGATTCCAAAGAAAAGAAATACATTGATGAATGTGGTCCGGCCAATTTCTTCGGTATAAAGAACAATACTTATATTACTCCTTTTTCCCATACTATTTTGCCTTCTATTACGAATGCCAGTCTGATGGTATTGGCAGAAGACATGGGGCTGAAAGTGGAACGCCGCCATATTCCGGTGGAAGAACTGGAGACTTTTGAAGAGGCTGGTGCTTGTGGTACGGCTGCTGTGATTAGTCCTATCGGTCAAATTGATGACCTGGAAAATAACAGGAGTATTGTTTTTGGAAATCCTGAAGTTCCGGGAGAATGGTGTACTAAGTTATACCATCGTCTGAGGGCAATCCAATATGGTGATGAGCCGGATAAGTTCGGTTGGGTGAAGGTGTTGGATTTTTGATTTGAAACTTTGGCGGGATTTATTCGGTCCCGGTAAAAATTAACACGTTAATCGGTGAAACGGAAACCGGTTAACGTGTTTTTTTATGAAGCTTATCTTATTTTGTGTTGATGATAACTTTGGCATATGAATGGTAGCCTGTTTTTCTTTCGAGTTGACTGATTGGGCGGATTTGTTGGATATTTGCCGGGGCGCGTAAAGCTACAAATTGGCGGGTATTTTTTTGTTTTTTTAAAATTTCTGTTTAATTTGTGAACCAATTTAAAACGTTTGAGACGGATTTTAAAGAAAAACCTAAAACCTTATACTATGAAAACCTACAATCCTAATGAAATCAAGAATATCGCTCTTGTAGGCAGTGCGGGGTCGGGAAAGACCACATTGGCTGAAGCGATGATGTACGAGGGCGGGGTCATCCCGCGCAGGGGTAGCGTGAGTGCTAAAAACACGGCCTCTGACTACCGGCCTGTGGAGCAGGAATACGGTTCTTCTGTTTTTCCGGCGGTGTTGTACACTGAATGGAAAGAACAAAAGCTGAATTTTATAGATACTCCGGGGGCTGATGATTTTGTCGGAGGGGTTATTTCTGCGCTGAATGTCGCCGATACTGCTGTGATGGTGGTGAATGCCGTGAGGGGTGTGGAAGTCGGGACGGAGATTATCAGCCGTCATGCTCAAAAGCTGAATAAACCGATGATTTTTATTATCAACCAGTTGGATCATGAAAAAGCTAATTTTGAACAGACGGTGGAGCATGCACAGTCTTCTTTCGGAAAGAAAGTGGTTTTGGTGCAATATCCGGTGAATCCGGGTTCGGGTTTCAATGAAGTGGTGGATGTTTTGAAAATGGAGATGTACCGGTGGAAACCTGAGGGAGGTAAACCTGATGTCCTTCCTATTCCCGATTCGGAGAAAGAAAAAGCCGGAGAATTGCATAATGCTTTGGTGGAGGCGGCAGCGGAGAATGACGAGGGGTTGATGGAACTTTATTTTGAGAAAGGCAGCCTGAGTGAGGATGAAATGCGAGCTGGTATACGAAAGGGGTTGATTGCCAGGGATATGTTCCCGGTATTCTGTGTTTCGGCTGAGAAAGATATGTGTGTGCGCCGGTTTATGGAGTTTTTGGTAAATGTTGCTCCCAATGCGGCTTCTATGCCGGGAATGATGACAAAAGACGGACGTTTGGTGCCTTATCAAGTGGACGGTCCGGCTTCGGCTTTCGTGTTTAATACGACGATAGAGCAACATTTGGGAGATATCAATTATTTCAAGGTAGTGTCCGGTGTTGTAAAAGAGGGGGATGATCTGATTAATATGACAACGGGAGCGAAGGAACGCATTGCTCAGTTGTATGCTGTGGCAGGAAAGAATCGTACTAAGGTGACGGAATTGAGGGCAGGAGATATCGGTGCTACGGTGAAATTGAAAGGTACTACCAACGGCGATACCCTGAATGACAAGGATTGCGACTATGTTTTCCCGGAGATTATGTATCCGAATTCCCGTTTCCGCACAGCTGTGAAAGCTGTAAATAAGGCGGATGAGGAAAAGATGGCGGAAGTACTTTACCGGATGCATGAAGAAGATCCTTCTTTGTTGGTAGAATATTCTAAGGAATTGAAACAGATGATTCTGTCCGGTCAGGGAGAATTTCACTTGAATACAATGAAGTGGAGGATAGAACACAATGATAAGATTCAGATTGAGTTTTATGCTCCACGGATTCCGTATCGGGAAACTATTACGAAATATGCCCAGGCGGATTATCGTCATAAAAAACAGTCTGGGGGTGCCGGGCAGTTTGGGGAAGTGCATATGGTCATTGAGCCTTACGAAGAGGGTATGCCGGAACCGGTTTCTTATAAAATCGGCGGGGTAGACAGTAAAATGTCCGTAAAGGGAAAAGAAGTATATGATTTGCCTTGGGGAGGAAAATTGGTGTTTTATAACTGCATTGTAGGCGGGGTGATTGAGGCTCGTTTTATGCCGGCTATTCTGAAAGGGATTATGGAAAAAATGGAAGAAGGACCTTTAACCGGCTCTTATGCCCGGGATATACGGGTGTGTATTTATGACGGTAAGATGCATCCGGTGGATTCCAATGAAATTTCTTTCCGTCTGGCCGGCCGCCATGCTTTCAGTGAAGCTTTTAAGAAGGCTGCTCCGAAGATCCTGGAGCCGATTTATGATGTGGAGGTGTTGACGCCTGACGAGGACATGGGGGATGTAATGGGAGATTTACAGACTCGCCGTGCTTTGATTATGGGCATGGAGGCTGACAACGGTTTTCAGAAAATCAAGGCCAAAGTGCCTTTGAAGGAGATGCAGCGTTATTCTACGGCTTTGAGTTCCATTTCCGGAGGACGGGCTACTTTTACTATGAGTTTTGCGGGATATGAGAAAGTACCGTCAGAGGTTCAGGAGGAGTTGTTAAAGACTTATCAGGAGATGGATGAAGATGAATAAGTAGAGGGATGATGTCCTAAGGTGCCGGTACGCTGATAAAATAAAGCGGCCGGCATTTTTTATTTTAGTGAAAACCTTTAGCTTTGTGAAGTAAATGGTTGAAAATTATGTATTTGTTTTATGCGCCTGATATAGAAGGAGATTATTATACGCTGAATGCGGAAGAGTCCCGCCATTGCATACGGGTGTTGAGGTTTACGGAGGGGGAATCCGTGTCGTTGGTGGATGGAAAAGGAAATTGGTATAATGCTGTGGTGGAACGGCCAGAACTGAAAGGATGCGGTGTCAGGGTAACAGAGAAGATAGAGAATCACGGACAGCGTCCTTTTCATTTGCATTTAGCGGTGGCTCCGACTAAAAATATTGACCGGACGGAGTGGATGCTGGAGAAATGTACAGAGATGGGAATAGATGAAATTACTTTGCTTCATACCGCTCATTCGGAGCGTAAAGTGGTGAAGGATGAACGGCTGGAAAAGGTGCTTGTCTCTGCCATGAAGCAGTCTTTGAAGGCTTATTTGCCCCGGCTGAATCCAATGGTGGATTTCCGGCAAATGGTGACAGAGGAGTGTTCGGCTCAAAAATTTATAGCTCATTGCTGTCCGGGAGAGAAAAAGCGATTGGATGAGGTTTACCAACCGGGGCGGGATGCAGTCATTTTAATCGGACCGGAAGGTGATTTTTCGACAGAAGAAGTGGCTCTGGCTGAGGCCAATGGTTTTATAGCTATTTCTTTAGGGACAAGTCGGCTCCGGACGGAGACTGCCGGGATTGTGGCTTGTCATAGTATTAATTTTATGAATAAGGTATAGGTTTTGGTATATGGAACATATTTGGAAGATTGTTTTATTGGTGGTTTTGTTTGTGTTTGTACCGCGTTGGTTGTGGAGTCAGGATACCAAGGTGAAAATAGCCTTGCTGAAGTATAAGGGAGGCGGGGATTGGTATGCCAATCCGACTTCGCTTCCTAATTTGATCCGGTTTTGTAATGAAAATCTGAATACTGATTTAGCTAAAGAACCGGCAGTCGTAGAACCCGGGAACCGGGATATTTTTAATTATCCTTACGTGCATTTGACGGGGCATGGGAATATTGTGTTTACTCCCGTGGAGGCGGAGAATTTGCGGAAATATCTGTTAGGCGGAGGTTTTTTGCATGCTGATGATAATTATGGTTTGGAGCCGTCTTTCCGGCGGGAGATGAAAAAGGTCTTTCCGGACAATGAGTGGATTGAACTTCCCTGGGAGCATCCTATCTTCCATCAGCGATATGATTTTTCGCAGGGGTTGCCGAAGATTCATGAACATGACGCCAAACGGCCTCAGGCTTTTGGTATTGTTAAAGAAGGCCGGTTGGTCGTTTTGTTTACTTTTGAAACGGATTTGGGGGATGGCTGGGAAGATCCGGAGGTCCATCGTGACCCGGAAAACAAACATCGTCAGGCTTTGGAAATGGGAGCGAATATTATTTCTTATGTTTTTCAGAATTAGATGGTTCGGGTGTGGATGTCAATTCTTTTGAGTTTATGATTTCAAAAGGTACCCGGAAACTCACACCTTCACGTATTAAGTCAAACAGCTGAGGGACAAGTCTTTTCTTAAAACTTTCCCAGTTACGGTTTTCCGGCAGGCTCCATCCTGCTTCTGCCAGAGCCAGTGCCCGGGGATAAGCCATATAGGTGATGCGGTTCATGTCCTGAAGAGCTTCTCCCCAGAGCAATCCTGCAACTCCGATGATATGTTTCTGATGCCCGGCGGGCAAGTAGTAGCCGGGGTCCCAATTGTAGGCTTGTTGCAGAGGCAACAAGGGCATGCCCCAGTTATTGTATTCTGGTAAGTCGCCTTTATATTGGGGATAATCAAAGTAACAATGTTCTCCCGGAGAGGCAATCAGATTTATTCCTGCTTTTCCGGTCAGTTCAATTACTTTCGGTGTGAGTCCCATGCGCCAGGTGAATAAAGTGCAGTCTTTCGGGTAAGGGAACAAAAACTCTTCTGCCGGCATCCGGATGTTATCCAGCTCACACCAGAGCAGGAGTTGTTTCTGGTGTTTTCTTACTGTCTCATGTATCCGGTTAAAGAAATACCCCATAATTTCCCGGACATTTTGAAATCCTTTGGAGTGCATTAAATTTTGACAATCGGGACATTGTCCCCAGTTTTCCTCAATAATGGCTTCATCGCCTCCGAGGTGGATTCGGGGAGAAGGAAAAAGGGAACAAACTTCTTGCAATACATTGGCATAAAAGGTATAAACCTCCTCCTTTGCCGCACATAAGGTACGGTCGGTGGTTTTTCTGGGGATAATGGGAATAGAATCCTTGTTTTTACAGCCTAATCCGGGATAGGCCAGGATGGCGGCTACGGTATGTCCCGGGATATCCAGTTCCGGGATGATTTCAATGTGTTTGCGGGCTGCGTAGTTAATCAGTTCCTGTAATTCCTGCTGTGTATAAAAGCCATTGTGAGGGCCTTGATTGCCGGAATTTTGAGCCCGGAAAGCTCCCGTGGAAGTCAGTTGGGGGTACTTCCGGATTTCTATGCGCCATCCTTGGTCATCGGTCAGATGGAGTTGCAGGATGTTGAATTTATACCGGGCCATCAGGTCGATGAAACGTTTTATTTCCGGAAGCGGTATGAAATGTCTTGCCGGGTCAAGCATCAGGGCCCGGTAGCCGTAACGGGGAGCGTCCTCTATTTCTATGGCTGGCAGCTGGGGATGCAGGTTTTGACCACCATCTCCTAATAAGAGTTGGTCCAGGGTTTGGAGAGCCCGGAAAACGCCTGCCGGAGTAGCGGCTGAGATGGCGATGCGTTGAGGAGTAATGGCAATCCGGTAACCTTCCGGCTGAAGAATAGAGGTATCGAGGCGGAGGCTGATGTTTCTTTTTCCCGCTTCTTTTTCATAGAGGATATGTGTGTTGCTTCCTGTGCGTTTTTGGATGATTTTTTTTAGTTCCGTTGCTTCGTTTTGTAAAGAAGTATCGGTGATGATGATTTTTTCTATGGGCCGGAAGCGGTATTCTCCTTTTGAGGGATTGATATGGGCCGGAACCGGGATAAGAGCTTGGGCGGAAACTATTGTTGCGGAAACGGAAAAGAGCAGGGCGAAAATGAAACGTTGAGGGTGAAATGGCATCATCACGATAAATTTAAGAGTTTGTTTATATGTTCAAAGGTATTAAAAAAAGTTGATTTCAGAGAATATTCTGACTTTCTGTCTTGTTTTTTGTATTTATTATGTCAATTTGGCAAAATATCTCTAAAATGTTCTATGAAACCTTTCTTTGTGTGAATCGGTATAAGATTTGTAATTTCTGTCAATGGAAAGGAGAATGTAAGATGATGAATATGAATAATTACACGATCAAATCGCAGGAAGCGTTGCAGAATGCGGTGGAGCTTGCACAGAGAAAAGGCCAGCAGGCGATAGAAACGGGGCATTTGCTGAAAGGGGTCATGAATGTGGGTGAAAATGTCACGCAGTTTATTTTTAATAAATTGGGGATCAATGGCTCTAATTTAGCGGCTGCTTTGGATCGGATTATAGATGCTTATCCCAAGGTATCGGGAGGGGAAGCTTATTTGTCTGCCGATAGCAACAAGGCTTTGGAAAAGGCTGCCCGGATGGCTGCGGAGATGGGAGACCAATATATTTCGCTGGAACATATTTTATTGGGCTTGCTGGATATGCGCGACAAGGTGTCGCAGTTGTTGAAAGACAGCGGTATGACGGAAAAAGAAACCAAAGAGGCTATTGTGGGGTTGCGGAAAGGGTCCAAGGTAAATTCCCAGTCTGCCGAAGATAGTTACGACGCTTTGGGAAAATATGCCATCAATCTGAATGAACGGGCACGGAACGGAAAATTGGATCCGGTAATCGGCCGGGATGATGAAATCAGGCGGGTATTGCAGATTCTTTCGCGGCGTACAAAGAATAATCCGATATTGATTGGGGAGCCGGGAGTCGGTAAGACGGCTATAGCCGAAGGGTTGGCCCAGCGGATTGTCAACGGGGATGTGCCCACGAACCTGGCTTCGAAACAGATATTTTCGCTGGATATGGGAGCTTTGATTGCCGGAGCAAAATACAAAGGGGAGTTTGAAGAACGTTTGAAAGCGGTGGTAAATGAGGTTCTGGCTTCCGAAGGGGAGATTATATTGTTTATTGATGAGATCCATACTTTGGTTGGGGCTGGAAAGTCCGAGGGAGCGATGGATGCCGCCAATATTTTAAAGCCGGCCCTGGCCCGCGGCGACCTGAGAGCAATCGGTGCGACTACTTTGAATGAATATCAGAAGTATTTTGAACAGGATAAGGCTTTGGAGCGGCGTTTCCAGAAGGTGATGATTGATGAGCCGGATGTGATGAGCGCAATCAGTATTATGCGGGGGTTGAAGGAGAAATATGAAAATCACCATAAAGTGCGGATTACAGACGATGCTATTATTGCTTCGGTGGAATTGTCTCACCGGTACATTTCTGACCGTTTTTTGCCGGACAAGGCCATAGACTTAGTGGATGAGGCGGCGGCTAAATTGCGGTTGGAAATGAATTCCGTACCCGAAGAGATAGATGAGCTGGACCGGAAAATCCAACAATTGGAGATTGAGAAGGAGGCTTTAAAGCGGGAAGGAACCAGTAAAAAGTTGGATGAAATAAAAAAGGAACTGGCTGATTTGAATGATGAACGTACCAAATTGCGGGCTCAGTGGGAATCGGAACGTTCGCTGATTGATGAAATCCAGAAAAATAAAGATGCCATTGAGCAGTATAAGTTCGAGGCGGGACGGGCCGAACGGGAAGGCGATTACGGTAAGGTGGCGGAGTTGCGGTACGGAAAGATGAAAGATGCCGAACAGCGGATAGAAGAGGTGAAAAAGAAGTTGTCAGATATGAAACATGGAGAGTCGCTGATTCGTGAAGAGGTGACTGCCGATGATATTGCCGCTGTCGTTTCGAAATGGACGGGAATACCCGTTAATCGGATGATGCAGAGTGAGAGAGCAAAGTTATTGCATTTGGAAGAGGAGCTGCATAAACGGGTTGTAGGCCAGGAAGTGGCTATTGCTGCCCTGGCGGATGCGGTGAGGCGTAACCGGGCCGGTTTGCAGGATGCCCGCCGTCCGATAGGTTCTTTTATTTTCCTGGGAACGACGGGGGTTGGAAAGACAGAATTGGCAAAGGCCCTGGCTGAATTTTTATTTGACGATGAATCGCAGATGACGCGTATTGATATGTCGGAATATCAGGAAAAGCATTCGGTGTCGCGATTGATCGGAGCACCTCCGGGGTATGTCGGATATGATGAAGGAGGCCAATTGACAGAAGCTGTCAGGCGTAAACCTTATTCAGTGGTATTGTTGGATGAGATAGAGAAGGCACATCCGGATGTGTTTAATATTCTTTTGCAGGTGTTGGATGACGGACGTCTGACAGACAATAAGGGCCGGACAGTTGATTTTAAAAATACGATTATCATTATGACATCCAATATAGGAGCCCATATCATTCAGGAGAAACTGAAAGATTTGAATGATAAAAACCGGGAACAGGTATTGGAGTCAACCAATAATGAGGTTTATGAATTGCTGAAACAGACCATCCGTCCGGAGTTCCTGAACCGTATTGACGAAGTGATTATGTTTACTCCTCTGCAAAAAGCGGAGATTGTGGATATTGTCCGTTTGCAGGTGAGATCTTTACAGAAAATGTTGGCTAACAACAGTATCGGTATAGAGTTGACGGATAAGGCTGTGGAATGGATAGCAGAGGAGGGTTATGATCCTCAGTTCGGAGCCCGTCCGGTGAAGCGGATTATTCAAAGGTATTTGCTGAACGATTTGTCTAAGCAGATATTGGCTGAACAGGTGACTAAAGACCATCGGATTGTGGTGGATGTCCAGGATGGTAAGCTTGTTTTTGTAAACCGGTAAAATCAATGTAACAGACGCTGACGGATAGAAACAGACGGTAGCAGATAAAACGGGATTCCTTCGGGATTCCCGTTTTTATTTTTGGTGTATATATCAGGAGTGGTACACAGGTCTTGTTTCTGAACCTTACCTGTAGAAAAACGTAGTAATAGTGTAAATATTGTTTTATATGAATTTGTCTGATATTGGTTTGGTCGGTTTGGCAGTGATGGGCGAGAATCTGGCTCTTAATTTTGAGAGTAGGGGTTTTCAGGTTTCCGTATATAACCGTTTACATTCCGGGAAGGAGAGTGTAGTGACCCGTTTTATGCGGGGACGGGGAAAAGGGAAGAATTTTGTAGCGGCTTATTCTTTGGCAGAATTGGTGACTTCCCTGAAACGTCCGCGTAAAGTGATGCTGATGATTCGGGCCGGCCAGCCGGTGGATGATGTGCTTCGGGAGTTATTACCCTGCCTGGAGCCGGGGGATGTGATTATTGACGGAGGAAATTCGGATTTCCGGGATACGGGACGCCGGATGAAGGAGGTGGAGGAGAGGGGAATGTTTTATGTAGGTGCAGGTATTTCCGGTGGGGAGACAGGAGCTTTGACCGGTCCTTCCGTCATGCCCGGAGGTTCTGTTGCCGCATGGCCTTTGGTGAAGCATCTGTTGCAGGCTATTGCTGCCCGTCTGGATGATGGTACTCCTTGTTGTGAATGGATAGGGCCGGGAGGTGCTGGACATTATGTCAAGATGGTACATAATGGTATTGAGTATGGGGATATGCAGTTGATAGCCGAGGCTTATTTGCTGTTGAAAGACTACGGACAATTGAAAAATGACCAGATTGCCGGGATTTTTGAAGTGTGGAATAGGGGAGAATTGAATAGTTATCTGACGGGTATTACTTCGGAAATTTGCCGGATGAGGGAAGTTGACGGTAGTTTTTTGCTGGACCACATTCTGGATGTTGCGGGGCAAAAAGGAACGGGGAAATTAACGGCTGTTGCTGCACTGGAGGAAGGAGATCCATTGACTTTGATTGTGGAAGCGGTGCTGGCCCGTTTTTTATCGGCTCTTCCGGACGAGCGGAAAAAAGCGGCAGGGTATTATCGTTCGGAGGTTCGGGGTGGTTTGGGAAAACAGGAAGAGTTGGCCGAGTGGTTGGGACATGCTTTGTATGCTTCCAAACTGGTTTCTTATGCTCAGGGATTTTCTTTGTTGCGGAGGGCTTCTGTTCATTATGGCTGGGGATTGGATTATGGCATGTTGGCTAAGATTTGGAGGAAGGGGTGTATTATCCGTTCTGTCTTTTTGGAGCAGATAACCCGGGCTTATGAGAATGTGCCGGAATTGGAGAATTTGTTGTTTGATGATTTCTTTAGGGGGCGCATGGCGGAGGTTTTGGGAGCTTGGCGGAAGGTTACCGCTATGGCTTTAGTGAATGGCATCCCGGTTCCTTGTATGGCATCTGCTTTGACTTATTTTGACGGATTGCGGACTTCCCGTTCGTCTGCGAATCTAATTCAGGCACAGCGGGATTATTTCGGAGCACATACGTATGAGAGGACAGATGCTTCCCGAGGTGTGTTTTTCCATACGGACTGGAATGAAACCGGAGGAGGTATTTCGGGTACTTATAATGAATGATTTTACATGGAGTATATGAAACCGGACAATCAGATATTGGTCATTTTCGGGGCTTCCGGAGATTTAACCAGACGCAAGTTGTTGCCTTCTTTGTTTGAAGTGTTTGAGCGGGATATGTTGCCGGAGCATTTCGTCATTTTGGGAGTTGCCCGGACTTCCTTTTCCGATGAAGAATACCGGAGGGAACAAAAAGAGAACCTGAAAAAATTTTTAAAGGGGGAGTTGCCGGAACAAGCGAAATTGGACCAGTTTTTAGAGCGGGTGCAGTATTTGACTCTTAATACGGACCAATGGGAAGAATATCATTTATTGGCAGAGCGGATTGCTGCGATTCGTAAGAAGGAAGATATCGGGGACAGAATATTGTTTTACCTGGCCATACCGCCCCGGAATTATGAATTGGTTTCGGCTGCATTAGGGAAATGTGGGTTGAACACTCCTGTTGAAACGGGAGGTTGGCGCAGAATAATTGTAGAGAAACCTTTTGGCCATGATTTGACAACTGCCCGGTTGCTCAACAGACATCTTGTTTCTATTTTCCGGGAGGATGATATTTACCGGATAGACCATTTTCTGGGTAAGGAAACTGTGCAGAATATATTGGTATTACGGTTTGCGAACCAGATTTTTGAGTCTTTATGGAACCGGAATTATATTGATTCGGTAGAAATATATGCATTGGAGACTTTGGGTGTGGAAAACCGGGGAAAGTATTACGAAGGGGCAGGGGCGTTCCGGGATATGGTTCAGAACCATTTGATGCAATTGATGGGATTTGTGGCCATGGAGGCACTTCCTGCTTTTGATGCGGAGTTGATGCGAGATGAGGTGGCAAAAGTGTTCCGTTCGCTTCATCCCCTGACGGCGGATGATGTGGTACGGGGACAATATGTTGCCGGGGAAATAGGTGGTCAAGTGCTACCGGCTTACCGTGAAGAGAAAGGAGTGGCGGCGGATTCCACAACGGAAACCTATGTGGCTATGCGTTTTTATATTGATAACTGGCGGTGGGGAGGAGTGCCGTTTTATTTTTATACGGGAAAACGGATGGGGATGTCAAAGTCAGAAATAAACATTCATTTTAAGAATGTGCCTCACCATTTGTTCAGTGGAATGTGTTCGTGCAGTTCCTGTAATCAATTGGTGTTGAAAGTGGATGCTCCGGAGAGTATATCCCTGCGGTTCGGGTTGAAAGTACCGGGGTCTTTTTTTGAAGTGAAACAGGTGAGCATGGATTTTGCTTACGGGTCTTTGTGCAATACTTATATTGCTACGGCCTATGAGCGGTTGTTGCTGGATGCCATGCAAGGGGATTCTACCCTTTATATCCGTACGGATGCCCTGGAGTTGAGCTGGCGTTTTATTGAGCCGATATTGCAGCAGTGGAGAGAGAATCCGCAGGAGGGATTGGTCTACTATCCGGCGGGAAGTGAGGGGCCGGAGGAGAGAAAGCGGTTATTGCAGCGTCCGGCTGAGGAGTGTACTTTATAATTTGGGGTATTTTAGGAATTATATTTATGGAAGAATTGACTTTGACGACTCCCTCTGTACTGTTTTCGGCTATTTCGCTGATTATGTTAGCGTATACCAATCGTTTTCTGGCGTATGCTGCGGTTATCCGGAATTTGAGGACCGAGCATGAACAGAATCCGACACCGATGACTCAACGACAGATAGATAACCTGCGTAAGCGGCTTTATATGACCCGGTTGATGCAGATTTTTGGGGTAAGCAGTTTGTTGCTTTGTGTAGTTTGTACTTTGTTTATTTACATTGGATGGCAGGAAACGGCGGTGTATGTTTTTGGGGCAGCTTTGCTTTTATTGGTGATTTCGTTGAGTATTTCCATCCGGGAAATCCAGATTTCAGTGAAGGCTTTGGAATACCATATAGATAAAGTAAAAGTGACGGATGAGTCCTGATGTTTCAGGTGGGTTGGGGATTATTTAATAAACGGGCCGAAGTCGTTCCTGTGAAAGAATCAGCTTCGGCCCGATATTTACCGGAGGTTGTTTCCCGGAGCAGGTTTATTGCCTGCTTTTCTTTATTTCTTCTTTTACGATGTCACACATTTGGGTGTAGTTTGCCTCCATGCTTTGCAGTAATTTGTGTTGGGCTCGTGCACGGATCAGATTGTGAGTCTGGCTTTTCACCTTATAGTATTTGTCTCCGTCGATGTAGTCCATAAGGAAGCGTAATACCTGTTCGTAGGTAATGTATTTTGCAGAGAAAGCCAGGTAGTCGATTTCGCTTTGATTGAGGAAGCTGGCTGTTTCCGACAGGTAGCCTTGAGTATATCCCCGGAAGATATCCATGTTTATGGAAACATTATCGAGGTTTTCGTCGTCTTCCAGTCCGGTGTTGGTATAAGAACGCATAGCGTCGCCATAGTCATTCAGACAAGTGCTGCTCAATACGGTATCCAGGTCGATTACACAAAGTACATTGCCTTGTTTGTCAAACAGGATGTTGTTGATTTTGGTATCGTTGTGGGTGATACGGGTAGGGATAGTTCCTTTTTCTACCAGTTCCCAGAAGTGAAGCATCTCTTCGCGGCGGCGTTCAATCCATTGGATTTCACTGGGAACGGTGGCTTTACGTCCCACCGGATCGTTGGCGAGTATTTCGTCCCATTGTTTGAAGCGGTAGCGGATATTGTGGAATCCGGGCAGGATATCAGTTAATGGTTCTTTGAAATCCGACAGCATTGCCTGGAATTTTCCGATTCCCTTTCCTCCCTGATAAGCCAGTTCCGGAGTATCTGCTTTCTGATAGGCAATGGTGTCGCCGATAAATATGCATACAGCCCAGAATTCGCCAGTTTCGTCCTGATAATAGAGTTTTCCGTCTTTGGTGGGAACAACAGTCATTGCTTCACGCATGGGATCTCCTCCGGCGGCAACGATTTTTTTCTTCAGATGAGTAGTCACCCGTTGGATGTTATCCATCATGGCGGGGATATTCTGAAAAATGTTTTTGTTTTTCCGTTGTAAGATATAGTTAGGGGCTGTAGCTTCAGCAGTGGTAATCAGTAGTGTATCGTTGATAAATCCTTCTCCTAACGGTTTTACCGTCAGAATTGTTCCTTCCAATTGAAATTGATTACAAATGTTGTTCAGTTTGTTCATAATTGTATTTTTATTTTATTCAACTTTGCCTTTTTCTCTCCTGTGGCTGATTGTGTTCCCTAAAGTTGGAACCTGTAATGAATAGGGACATATCCATAGTCTTAATACAGGTACTTTATTTTGAGTGTATAAAAATAGTAAAAAATTGACATTTTATAGCTTTCTTCTTCGGAATATTAATTTTAGTTGTTTTGTTATGGAGTGGGGGGGGGTAAAATAAAAAAGCCACCGTTTCCGGTGGCTTGTCCTGCTTGGCTCCTCAGGTAGGACTTGAACCTACGACCTACGGATTAACAGTCCGCCGCTCTAACCAACTGAGCTACTAAGGAATTTGCTTTTGAAGTATGAAAGAACTCCGGCTCCTCAGGTAGGACTTGAACCTACGACCTACGGATTAACAGTCCGCCGCTCTAACCAACTGAGCTACTAAGGAATTTTTCAAAAGCGTTGCAAAAATATGGATTTTTTTGAATGCTACAAAATTTATGCGAAAAAAAATGGATTCTGTTTTTATTTTTCCGCCGGTTAGTGAACGAGAGAAATTATAAAAACGTCGGAAGAACCAGTTCTGAAAACCATTTCGGGCATAGCCAAAGAAATACATTTTGTTTTTTATAGAATGCTTCTTATTAATTTTGAACAAATATAAAAATGAGTTAAGTTTGCCAGATAATGTAACTATATATATTTGATTTCCGAGTCAGGTTTGGCGGAGTGTTTTATGAAAATAAAGAAAAACATAATTATACTAATTGGGTGTTGGATTTGGGGCGGAGTGTTGTTGGCGCAGGATACGAAAGTGACTCATCCTTTTATGTGGAAGTCGTTTAATAATCCGGCTTATACAGGTTTTAACGGTTTGGCAGGCGTGAGTGTCGGGATGCAGAGAGCTTACTGGAGTAATCCGCTGGATTTCCGTTCTTATTTTGTGGCGGCGGATTATGCTTTTCAGGAGAAGCGGACCTTCGGTTTAGGAGGTGTTTCCCTGTTTTATCAGCGCGACCAGGAAGGTTCGTTGATGTATGTCACCAATACCTTTTCTGCGGCGGTTTCTGCCCGGGCGAAAGTGGCGCGTTCCACTGTGCTTCAGGTAGGAATACAACCCTCTTTGTACAACAAGAGCGTTGATCCGTCAAGAATTACCCTGGGCGACCAGTTCGACCCGTTTTACGGACAGATTTTGGACGTATCGCCTGAGTTGATTAACTTTTATGCGGACAGGGTGACGATGTTCGACATTGGGGCTGGTATTTACGGAGAGACAGATTTCAATATTGCCTGGCACGGTGTGGCAAGTCTGGAATATGGTTTTTCGGTCTATCACATTATCGAATCCACCCAGTCGTTTTTGTCGGAGCACGGCTCAAAATCCTCTGAGAAAAATTTGCTGAACCGGCGATATTCCGGTTATCTGTCTTATTCACACCCTTTGATATTTGGTAATCAATGGAATACGATACTTTCTCCTTATTTGATGATGGATGTGCAATCGGTAATGCGTAATCTTCAATTCGGGGTCTATTGGGAGGAAGAACGTTTCGGAATGATTGGATTGGGGTTGCGGAGTGACCAGTATGAGGGGTTGCAGGTGGGTACCTTGTTGTTGCATTTAGGGGCTAATATCATGGCCAATAATGATTCGGGCTGGAAAGTTGGTTATACGTTTGAGATGCCTACTCATCAGGGGACCATGTATAAAAACACCAGTCATTCCCTGTCATTGCATTGGTATTTTAAAATAACACCAAAGCGTTGTGTCCTCCGTTTTGAGCATTCCCCCAATAACACAAAGCGTGTTAAGTCAATGCGCAGTACACGGAAAAGGGCGTTTAAATTTTAATGGGTTATGGAGATGAAGTTTATTATAGGGTTATTGTTGATGTGTGTTTCATTGCTGCCGGGCAAGGGGTATGGGCAAACATCGGCGGATTTGGAGTTGTCATATAGAAATGAATATGTGAATGGGTATATTTTGGTTTGCAATGACGGTGAACCGCCATTCCGGTTCCAATTGAAGAATGAGACCGGCGTTGGTAAATTTATTTCATTTAAATTGTCCTTGGGAGATGGAAGTGATGAGATAGATATGGCGGGACCGGGAGGTTTAAAGACAATAGAATATAAGGAAAAGGGAAGTTTCAATTTGAAATTCATTGGAGAGAGGGCGGACGGGATTAAGGTAATCAGAGGGTATGTATTGAAGATTGTAGGGAAAGTGAATGCAAGGCTGGAGAGGGAGAATGAGTGGGTGAAGTGTTTGGATTCTGATGTTAAATATACATTAGTGATTTTGTCGGGAGATACGGACAGGACCCGTTATTTCCTGGATTATGATGACGGTAGCGGTCTGGATGAGCTGGATCGTTCCAAATTAGTGAACGGTCAGGGAGTGTTTGTGCATCAGTATAAGGAATCTTATTGTTCGATGTTTGGCCATGAGGAGGGTTTTAAAGTTTCATTGACTTATGAGAACGAGTGTTACAGCGGGGAATTGGGTACACTTTCCGAGGCTGTGGCTGTTCCTTTTAATGCGAGGTTTACATTTGACCATCTGGGGAAAAGGGAAGTGTGTACGTATGAGAAACTTGAACTGCGGAATATAACGACAGGGGGAACTGATTCCGATTGTGGTATGGGTGATCCTATTGCGTTCTGGGATTTTGGGAACGGGGAAACATCGGAGGAGTGGGAGCCTTACATTGAGTATAAGCAGGTAGGAATAGATCCTTACAAGATTAAACTGAAAGTCAGCAATAAATATGCCTGTGCCACGGATTCTGTGGAGTATCCGGTGAATTTGATTAACCGGACAGAGGCTATCATGGCATTGGATAAGAATGAACTTTGTGTAGGGGAAGAGTTATTGGTCGAGAATAGAAGTTGGGGAGATCAGGCTACATCTACCTGGTCAGTTGTATCTTTAGACGGTTTTCCGGTTCCCGAGTATGAGGACAGAGGACATCTCCGTCTGAAATTCAATCATTGGGGAAGATATAGAATTACATTGTATGTAGAGAATGTTTGCTCTCACGACCAGACAGATACGGTAGTTACCGTAAGACAGGACCCGGAATTGGTTCGTTATGACCTTCCTGCTCAGAGTTGTCTGCCGGAAGCGGTGAATATGGCTTCTTATGTTTCTGTTGCCTGGAATGGTAATGAGGAGAAAGCGAATTGGACCATTACCCGGAAGGGAGGAGTGGGAAATGCTGATGTCGAGTGGTTGGACGGTACGGGTGCGCAATCCCCTTTTCCTGTTTTTCGTTTCAAACAAGCCGGTGTTTATCAGGTGAAGATGCAATTACCGGATGCAGGGTGTGGTGGTACGAAGTTGACAGGAATGAAAGAGATTGTTGTTTATGATCCCGCGATTTCCGTGAAGATAGATACGACATCGCTGAATATATGCGAGAATGGGGTTGTCAGTTTTACAAATACTTCGGTCGGCGACCGTTTACAATACGAATGGTCGGTAAAACCGTCGGCAAAGACCAGTTTTGCGAATGGTACGAACCCCACCAGTGCTTCGCCGGTGATACGGTTTGACAAGTATGGTGATTATGAGGTAAAATTGCATATGTATACATCTTCGGGGTGTGGGGCTGTGGATATGGTGTATAAGGTGCATGTCCGTAAAGATCCTTCTATATTCTTTTTTGAACCGCCCGAAGCGGTATGCCCGGGACCTGCTTATCCTTTCTTCTTTTCCAGTTCGGTGATATATGAATTTTATAATAATCCGGAGCGGGTGAAATGGACAATTTCACCGGATGATGGCGGATGGGAGTTTTTAGAGGGAGATATCCATACCCCGAAGCCGACTTTATTGTTTCATAAGCCGGGCAATTATAGTTTTACGGTGGAGTTGGAATCGGCTGGTTGTCCGGATAACACGATGTCAAAGATTGAAACAAGAAATATCCGGGTGCGTAATTCTGCGATGTCGATAACGGGGATTGTAACCGATAATCTGGTTTGTGAAGGAGATTCATTGTCGTTTGTATTAAAGGCAGAAACGGCGGAAAACGACCCTCTGATGTATGCCTGGACGGTAACTCCGCCGGATAATACGGTGGCATTCGGAGATTACGGGAATGATAAGCGGGTGGCTGAAATCCGTTTCGGACATTGGGGGGATTATGAGGTCCGGGGTGCGGCCACTGGTTTTTGCGGGACCTTAGACACTACTTTCCGGATTACGGTGCAAAAAGATCCGAAAGTCGCTTTGCGGCAAATTGACGGGGTTTGTATGGGGGAATATGATATGCGCGATTATGTCACTTATCAATGGTTTAATAATGTACCGGAAGTAGGATGGGAAGTTAAGGGTGTTTTGGGTGAAGGTGTGGGTTATGTCGTGGATGACATACATGCCGAATATCCGAAAATTACATTTAATAAACCGGGAGATTACAGTGTGAAAGTCGGTTTGATTTCGCATACCCTGGGATGTGAAGAGGATTCCTTGCAGGATATTAAGACGTTTCATGTTTATGACCCGGAAATATTAGGAAATATTACGATGGTAGGGACTGGTGAAATTTGCGAGGGAGAGACGGTTACGTTCATGAATACAACCAATGCAGATGGTGGGATCCGTTGGGAATGGCGGGTGGAGGGAACAGCGGACGGGTATGTCTTTCAGGATGGAGGCCGGACTTCGACCGAACAATTGCCTGTGATTACTTTTACAAAATATGGGGATTACCGGGTGTTTGTAAAGGCGGTAGGACCTTGTTCCGAAAAGGAATTTCCGTTTTTTCCGGTGACGGTAAGTGGTGTGCCGGAAGTGACGATAGCTGATGTTTTGGCAGTATGTGAGCCTTTTGATTTTAAAGGGAAAGAAGATGCCCGGATTATCATTGATCCGCGCAATGATGCTGTTCGTACAGCCCGGTGGTTGGTTACTGAAAATCCGGATGTAGTTTCCGGAGGATATGAGTATCTGGGAATGTCTGCTGATACGTCGCTTTATCCGGATATTCGTTTTCACAACGGAGATTATACAGTGGAGGTGAAGTACTGGAACCGTTGTCAAACGCCTGGGAAGGCGGTATTCCGGATTCAGGCGGATAAGTTTATACCGATTACTTCCATCCGGGATGATTCCATTTGCACCCGGAGCCGGGAAGTGCGTTTGTTGACGGCGGAGCCCGCAAACGGAATCTGGTCGTTAAAGAATGCAGATATACCTCATGCCGGGGAGATATTGTACAATGAAGGAGACAACTACTATTTTAATCCGCAATTCGGGGCGTATGAGGAATTGGATGTGCCGTTGGTGTATAAGTTGTATAATTTTTCCTGTGTCGATTCGGCGGAAATGAAAATGCATGTGTGGCCTTTGCCTCACGTTGAGGCGGGAATTTCCCGGGAGATGTGTCTGAATCATGCCCCGCAGTTATTGGTGGGACAAGATTCTACAGCTGGCGCGGTGTGGCAGCAGAACCGGGGAAATTGGTATTTGGGGGAGCAATTGCTACCGGAACATCATTTTCAGGCAAATGGTATCGGAGATTTCACCGTTTTTTATCGGTATGAAGATGTGCATCACTGTGTAAATGCCGATTCTACGGTGATGACGGTGCATGCATTGCCAGATACCGCTTTTACGTCTAAACCGCAGTATTGCCGGGGAGTCCTGGCTGATTTTACGGTGAATGAGGATGTGGAAATAAAGCGGTATATGTGGGAGTATTATGCGGGAGCTGTTTGGGATACATTACCGGGAAACGGAGGGTTTGTTTATGATTCGTCCGGATATTACGATGTTACTTTGGTTGCTGAGTCGGTTCACGGATGTCTGGATACTTCTGCCGTCCATCGGATAGAAGTAGTGAATGATGCTCCGCCAGCGGATTTTACTTTCCATGTGGATAGGAAATGTGGTCCTAAAGTGTCGGCTGAAATCAAGGTCGAAGAAGGAGACTACAGCGACCATAATCTGCATTTCGAGTGGGTGTTGGGAAATGGAACGAGGTCTGAGGCTCTTGTCCCGGAAAACCCGCAGGTCTTTTATTCAACTCAGGAAGATACGGTGTATCAATTGAAATTCAGGGTATATAATATTTGTAATGAAACGGAAAAAATAGATTCCCTGAGCGTAGGTTCCTTGCCTCATGCGGATTTTCGGCTTGAGAACGGTGAAAGGAATTGTTCGCCCCTGACTTTACGGGTGCTCAATACCTCTACAGGTTCCCATAATCGATATTTTTGGAATATGGGTGATGGGTCAGAGCCGTTGAATGTGTTTGAGCCGCTGGATTATTTGTATGTGACGGATTCTGTGAGGAAAGTATTTGAAATATCGTTGGTGGCTATCAACGGGTGCGGGAGAGATAGTCTCATGCAGCCTTTAACGGTATTGGCGCAAAGTATCCGGGCTTTTTTCGACCGTCCGAAGGATGATATTTGTGTGGGAGAACAAATTTGTTTTACAAATTATACGAGAGATACGGCACGGGAGATTACTCACAGATACTGGGATTTCGGGGATGAGGTGCGCGACACTTCCTGGAATGTATGCCATGCTTACCGGGATAGCGGGAGGTATAAAGTTTTGTTATATGTGGATAACGGGTGTTCGTCGGATACGACAAGTAAGTTCATAAACGTTATTGGGAATCCGAAAATAGATTTGCAGTTGGAGCAAGAAAACTGTGACCGTGATACATTTCATTTTGCTTTTGCGACAGACCAGCATTTAAAATGGATAAAATGGACTTTGGGGGATGAGTCGGAAATGTTTCTTCCTTCTTTCTCATATGTTTATAAAGAACCGGGAAGTTATCCTGTCCGGTTGGAAGCCGTGGGTGACAACAGGGCTGCCTGCCGTTCAGTAAAAGAGGCTTTGCTGACAGTCCATCCACGTCCGGTATTGCATATTGTTCCCTGGGATACGTTAGTATGTTCTCCTTATCTTTATGTGCCGCAAGTTGAGGGAGAGGCAGATAAAATGATGTGGGATTATGGGGACGGAAGTCCGGAAACATCTGCCGGGGAACACTGGTATGTGAATACGACCGATTCGCTGTTGGGTTATGAGGTTGTATTGCATGCTGTCAGTGATAAAGGATGCCCGGAGGATTATACGGGGTATATGCATGTGGCTGCTTTGCCGCATGCCGTTTTGGAAAAGCGGGTGACGAACGGACGACCGCAGAAAGTAGAGTTGATGAATATGTCTCCTGAGGGATATTTTGATTATATTTGGGTGTTGCCAGAGAATAGAATCGAACATACGGCAGGAAATCAATATTTGGAGTTTATGGAAAACGGAATATATACGTTTTCGTTGATTACCGAGAATCAATATGGTTGCCGGGATACGGCGACATTGGAGCATGAGGTGATGTTGAAAGGGTTGTATTTTCCCAACACTTTTATTCCGCATAGTCTGAATGGGCAGGTTAACCGTTTTAACGGCATCGGGATGGGGTTGGTACGGTATAAACTGGAGATATTTGATCAGCATAGTAATAAGATTTGGGAAACGACGGCTTTGAAAGACGGGAAACCTTCTGAGGGGTGGGATGGTTGCAACAGAAAGGGTGAGCGGCTTCCACAGGGAGTCTATATCTGGCGTGCAGAGGCAATTTTCGGAAATGATGATGTATGGACTGGTAAAAACAACGATTCCGGAATACCTGAAACAACGCAGGGGACTGTATTGCTGCTGAGAGAATAGGGAACAGAAGGGATGCCAATATCGTTGAATTGTAAAAACAGGATATCATGGATTATTTTAAAGAAGTAAATTTTGCAGTGACCGTTTGTGACAAGGACGGCCGGATTGTTGACATGAACGATAAATCGCGCAAGACCTTTCTGAAACCCGGAAGGGAGGAATTGGTCGGAAAGAATGTGTTGGATTGTCATCCGGAACCGGCACACTCGATGTTGGCGGATATGTTGCAAAATCCACGGACCAATGTTTATACCATTGAAAAAAACGGAGTAAAAAAATTAATTTATCAGACTCCCTGGTATGTCGGCGGAGAGTATGGGGGATTTATGGAAGTGTCTATGGAAATCCCTTTTGAGATGAAGCATATGGTCAGGAAAACTTCGTAAGAAATGAATCAGATGGCATCAAGAGAATTAATCGGAAATATCTTTGCCTTTTTGAAGGAGTTAAAGGCACACAATAACCGGGAGTGGTTTGTGGAACATAAGGAGAGGTATTTGCAGTTAAAAGCCGGCTTTGAGGCGCTGACAGACGAATTGATTGCCCGTATCGGTCTTTGGGATGAGGAAGTCAAGGGGTTAAGAGCGAAAGATTGTGTGTATCGTATCTACCGGGATGTCCGTTTTTCTCCGGATAAAAGTCCTTATAAGACGCATTTCGGGACTTATATTTGTGGTTTCCGGGGCCGGAATAGCGGTCGGTGTGGTTATTATTTGCATCTGGAGCCGGGGAATAGTATGTTGGCAGGAGGTTGTTATTGTCCTGAACCGGCTTTGTTGAAACGCCTGCGTCAGGATATTTATGATAACATGGAGGAGTTTACCGGTATTATCCGTGACCCGGAATTTATTGCCGAATTTCCGGAAATAGACCCTACTGACAAATTGAAGAAAGTGCCGGCCCCTTTTCCGGCAGATTTCCCGGAAGCGGATTTATTGAAATATAAACACTATGATGTCGGAGCGATAAAACCGGACAGTTGGTTTGAGGGTGAGGATATGCTGGAAAAAACAGACCGTGTTTTCAGGAAATTATATAAATTCAACCGCTTTCTGAATTATACCATTGATAATATATCTTAATTCGGCAAGTCAGTTGCTTTATTACGCAATGTGTTGCCATATTTTATTACTTTTGCATCATATTGTAAAAATATCAGAATAACAAAAATATGAGAGTTTTATTACTGGGAAGCGGAGGACGTGAGCATGCTTTAGCGTGGAAAATGGTTCAAAGTCCGGAATTGGAAAAACTATATGTAGCTCCTGGCAATGCCGGTACTGCCGGTATTGCTGAGAATGTGAATATCTCGGTGACGGATTTTGAGGCGATAGCTGCTTTTGTCGTTGAAAAGGATATACAGATGGTGGTTGTCGGACCGGAAGACCCTTTGGTGGAAGGTATCCGTGATTTTTTACAGTGCGATGTCCGGTTCAAGGACCTGATGATTGTAGGTCCGGGAAAGGACGGAGCAATCCTGGAAGGAAGCAAAGATTTTGCCAAACAGTTTATGAAACGGCATGGAATTCCCACCGCTGCCTATATGACGGTTACTCCGGAGAATGTTGCCGCAGGGCAAGAGTTCCTGGCTACGTTACGGCCTCCTTATGTACTGAAAGCAGACGGGCTGGCGGCCGGGAAAGGGGTGTTGATATTACAGGATTTAAAAGAAGCGCAACGGGAACTGGAAAGTATGCTGGGAGGAAAATTCGGGAAGGCCAGTAGTCGGGTAGTTATAGAAGAGTTTCTGCATGGAATAGAAATTTCCGTTTTTGCTGTTACCGATGGTAAAGATTATAAAATATTGGGTTCTGCCAAGGATTATAAGCGGATAGGAGAAGGAGATACAGGGTTGAATACAGGAGGTATGGGGGCTGTCTCTCCGGTGCCTTTTGCAGATGAAGCGTTCAACCGCAAAGTGGAAGAAAAAATCATACGGCCTACGGTGGAAGGTTTGAAGAAGGACGGAATCGATTACCGCGGATTCATTTTCTTCGGGCTGATGAATGACAACGGAGGGCCGGCAGTGATAGAATATAATGTGAGAATGGGCGATCCGGAAACAGAAGTTGTCATGCCACGTCTGAAGACAGATTTAGTGCAATTGTTCCGGGCTGTTGCTACGGGTTGTCTGGCCGATACTGCTTTTGCCCTGGATGAGCGGTATTGTACAACGGTGATGTTGGTGGCAGGAGGGTATCCGGGGAGTTACGAAAAAGGAAATGTAATTTCCGGTTTTGAAAAGGTTGAGGACAGTATCGTTTTTCATGCCGGAACCAAACTGGCGGAGGGGCAGATTGTGACTAACGGCGGACGCGTTATGGCTGTCAGTTCTTTTGGACATAAGATGGAAGAGGCTTTGCAACGGTCTTATTGCAATGTAGCGAAAATCACTTTTAAGGATATGAATTATCGTCGGGATATTGGGCAGGATTTGTTGTCCGGTTGTTGATCCGGATAAATATTTTTGATTTATAACCCTGATATTGTGTCACTTTATTCTATGAATGATTTTTTAAAATCCCGGCGTTTATATATGCTTGTTGTATTGCCGTTTTTAGTCATGGCAATTGCTTTTTTAGACGGCTATTTTCCGGGTGAAACCATGAGCAGAGTGCCGGTAAAGGGGAGTATCAATATTGCTTTCGATTATCTGGATAAGTCCTGGTTGTCGGTCATAGGGTCTCTGATAGTGCTGGGAGTGGCTTATCTGATTTTCTTTATTAATGAGAGATTCAAGTTATTGTATCAGACCACTACTTTGCCTTCGCTGTTGTATGTGTTGTTGACTTCTGGTATGTTGGTGAGCCTGGGTATTGATAATCTTTTGATTTCTGTTTTTATTATTATCCTGGCTGTGGAAAGGTTGCAACTTGCCATTAATGATATTAAGGACAATCATGCATTGTATGATTTCGGAATGTTGATTATGCTGTCAGTGGCCGTTTATCCTAAATTTGTCTTGTTGGTTGTGTGGGCTATATGCGTGTTGTTTTTTTCAGGGCGTTCGACTTTAAAGGATATCACGGCTTTGTTGCTGGGGCTTTTGACTCCGGTAGTGTTTTTGACGTTTTATTACTTTTGGATAGGTAGTCCGGTTTCTCTACCGGATAGTTTCGTTTATAATTTATTGGTCGGAGAATATATCCATCGTCTTCCGGTTGTTGAAGTTGTGCGTTTGGGGATGCTTTTGTTCCTTTTGCTGGTGGCATTGTACAATTTATCCGTTCGTTATTCAATCTTGACCGTCAACCAGCGAAGAGGTATATTGTCTTTGGTTTCTATGCTGATTTTCCTGACCGTTACTTTATTTTTAATTCCGGGCAATTATTACGACTTTATGTATGTGATTGCTTTGCCTCTCTCTTTTATTTATAGTCAATATTTCCTGACTTACCGGACAGTTATTTTCGGAAACCTGATGTTTGTTTTATTCCTGGGTGCTTGTTTCCTGACTTACATGGTGTGATGGAATGTCAGAATCTCTCCGCAGTCGGAGGTCGGAAATTCTCCTTTGTGGTAAACTGTTTTTCCGTTAACCAGGGTGGTTTGTACCTGATATTGGAAAACCTGTCCTTCCAGTGGAGACCAGCCGCATTGGTAGAGGATATTTTCTTTTGTTACCTGCCAGGATGAGGGGTGGAAAATACAGATATCGGCTTTATAGCCTTCTCTCAGGAATCCCCGTTTTTCTATGTTGAAAAGCTTTGCCGGGGCATGGCACATGCTGTCTACGACTTTTTCCAGACTGATGGCTCCCTGCGCTGCCAGTTCGAGCATGACGGTCAGGGAATGCTGTATCATGGGGCCTCCGCTGGCTGCCCGGGTATAAGGTCCGCTTTTTTCCGCAAGGGTATGGGGAGCATGGTCTGTGGCAATGACATCAATGATTCCTTCGTTTACTGCCTTCAACAAAGCCTGGCGATCGTTTTCCATTTTGATGGCGGGATTCCATTTGACGAAATGGCCTTTTTCCTGGTATGCCTGGTCGTTGAACCAGAGATGGTGAACACAGACTTCGCCGGTAATTTTTTTGTCGCTCCGGGGGCCTTTATCCAATAATGCAATTTCTTCACTTGTGCTTAAGTGGAGGATATGCAGTCGGCTGTTGTATTTCCGGGCCAATGACGCGGCCAGCGATGAACTTTTCAGGCAGGCTTCGCGGCTGCGGATGAGGGGGTGACAATATGCCGGGATGTCTTCTCCGTATTTTTCTTTGTATAACGCTAAGTTGGCGTTGATGGTAGGGGTGTCCTCACAGTGGGTTGCGATTAACAGAGGACATTCGGAAAACAGCTGCTCCAATGCGGACAGGTTATCTATCAGCATATTTCCGGTGGAAGATCCCATAAAGGCTTTAATGCCGCAAGTAGTGTGCGGATCAGCTTTTTTTATTTCCCGGAGATTTTCTGTTGTGGCCCCTAAATAAAAGGAATAATTGACCAGGGAAGTGCGGGAAGCAATTTCCTGTTTCTCTTTTAAAAGGGAAAGCGTTGTGGTGGGCGGCATGACATTCGGCATGTCCATAAAAGAAGTGACTCCTCCGGCAGCGGCAGCCCGGCTGCCTTCGGCTATGTTCCCTTTATGGGTAAGTCCTGGTTCACGGAAATGTACCTGGTCGTCAATAACACCCGGAATGACGTAACATCCTGTGGCGTCTATAATTTCTGCCTGTTCCAGGTCTGCTTCCGAAAGAAATTCTGTTATTCGGATAATTTTATCATTCTTAATGACAATATGGGCCTTGAATTTCTTTCCTTCGTTAATCAGAGTTCCGTCCTTGATAATTTTTTTCATAGCTTTCCGGCATCAGTTCCTTTTTTGATTTTTCCCAAGAGGGCGCGGATTTTCATTGTAATTACTCCGAATACCGCTTCTTTAATAATTCCCCTGCTCATTTTCGAAGTTCCCAGAGTCCGGTCAGTAAAGATAATGGGTACCTCTTCTAATTTGAATTTTAGGGAATAGGCTGTGAATTTCATTTCTATTTGAAAGGCATAGCCTTTGAACTGGATTTTATCGAGGTAAATCGAAGATAATACTTTCCGGGTGTAGCAGACAAAACCAGCTGTTGCGTCGTGGATTTTCATGCCTGTAATGATTCTGACGTACTTTGAGGCGAAATAGGACAGCAGGACCCGGCTCATGGGCCAGTTCACTACATTTACTCCGGTCACATAACGGGAGCCGATAGACATATCTGCTCCGTGGACGCAAGCTTCGTACAGTCTTATCAAGTCCTGAGGATTGTGGGAAAAATCCGCATCCATTTCGAAAATGTATTGGTATTGATGTTCCAGAGCCCATTTGAATCCGGTGATGTAAGCAGTTCCTAATCCGAGTTTTCCCTGGCGCTCTATCATAAAGAGGGAGGGAAATTCCTGTTGTAACCTTTTGACGATTTGTGCTGTTCCGTCGGGGGAATTGTCTTCTATAATCAGGATGTCAAAAGCGGGCTCTAAAGAAAATACACATCGGATGATATTCTCGATGTTTTCTTTTTCGTTGTAGGTCGGGATGATGACTAATCTCTCATTCACAGTTTCTCAGTCTTATAGATATTCTACGATACGTTCCAGACGGTTGCCTCTGGAGCCTTTGATAAAGATGAAAGAGTCGGTCAGCGGGTGACAGCGGAGTTCTTCCATCAAGGTCTCTGTGTCTTTGAACCAAGTGATAAAATTACATTTATCATTGCAATGTTCAAAATGAATTCCTATCAGAAATATTTTGTCAAACCGGCTTTGTTGTGTAAGGTTCAGAATTTCCTGGTGAGCGGTTAGGCTTTCCTGTCCTAATTCCAGCATTTCGCCGAGTATCAGTATTTTATGGTCGCCGGGCATTTCGCAGAAATTGCTGACAGCAACTTTCATACTGCTGGGATTGGCATTGTAGGCATCCAGTATGACGGTGTTTTTTTCTGTCCGGATCAACTGGGACCGGAGATTGGAAGGACGGTATTCTTCTAAAGCTTTGCGGATTTGCAAAGGTTCTACACCGAAAAAAATACCTGTTGCTGAAGCTGCCATGGCATTGTCAAAATTATATCCTCCCACCAGGTGGGTTTTTATGTAGAGGTCCCCCTTTAAAGTTTTTAAGGCATATACGAGGTAGGGAATGGTTTGTTTGATTTCCCCCTTTTGTAAATCGCCTTCTGCTCCGTATGTGGCACGGTCATGTCCTTCGCTGAGTTGCATGAGCAGAAGGTCTGCTGCATTCACAAATACCTTGCCGTTTTTCCGGAAAATATATTCATAAAGTGCTTTTTTGGTGGCAATGATATTTTCGTAGTTTCCGAACCCTTCCAAATGTGCATGGCCGATATTGGTAATGATACCGAAGTCCGGTTCGGCAATTTCACAAAGGTCCCGGATTTCACCCGGGTGGTTAGCTCCCATTTCCACAATGCCGAATTCGGTCGTTTCGTCCATGCTAAGCAGAGTAAGAGGTACTCCAATGTGGTTGTTGTAGTTTCCTTGTGTAGCAACAGTCCTGAATTTCCGGGACAACACAGCCTGGCAAAGTTCTTTGGTTGTCGTTTTGCCGTTTGTTCCGGTGATGCCTAAGATGGGTATGCCCAGTTGCCGTCGGTGGTGCCGGGCCAGTTGCTGGAGAAACTCCAAGGTATCTGGTACCAGCTCACATCCTTCACAGAAATAGGCGGGTTCGTCTATTACGGCTAACGTTGCTCCTTTCTTCAAAGCTTCTGCCGCGTATTGGTTTCCGTTGAAATTTTCTCCTTTCAGGGCTATAAAAATATCTCCCGGTTGGATTTGCCGGGAGTCTGTGGTTATCCGGTGTCCCCGGATATTGCGGGTATAAAGTTCAGAAAGTGACTTCATAACTGATTGAGATTGAAAAGTACCGCCAGGTTCCGGTGGGACCTGGCGGGCTGTTTTATTTTTGCAATACTTTATTTCCTTTTCCTCCGGTGGCATTTCCCACATGGCTCATTGCACATCGGAATCCGATATCGTTGCTGGAACGTTTTTGGTTCATGTAGCGACGGGCTCCGGGGTTCAGCCAATAAGCCTTGTCTTTCCAGGAACCTCCTTTGTAAACCCGGGCTTCGTCATCGATTAAAGTCGTGATTTCACCTTTGCCGTCATTATAATACATATCCTGAGTTCCTTTGTCGTTTTCGGCAGATTTCCAGTCTACGTCGGCAGAAATACGGGATTTCAGGTCACCGTCGTCAAAGTTCCGGTTGTCGGCGGTCCGGTAATTTTCGCGGGTTGCCAATTCTGCATCCGTTTGATTGCGGTAGCGCATGCGGCCCAGACTGTCTTTGGGAGCCAGGGTTCCGTCTTCATTGAGAAGGGGAGTTTTGAAGACATTTCCGCGATAAGGATTGAATTCTGCCATATCCTGGAAAGAGAGGGTCCGATAGACATCTGCCACCCATTCATTGACGTTACCTGCCATATCGTACAATCCGAAGTCATTCGGCCAGAATGCTTTTACAGGAGAGGTGTAATCCCAACCGTCATTGGCAGAACCGGCAACACCCATATAATCTCCTTTTCCCCGGTTGAAGTTAGCCATCATGCGGCCGCGGCTTTTCTTTTCGGCATATCTGACCCATGAACCGTCCCAGGGATAAATGCGTGCGTTGGAGATGCGTTCGTCTTCCGTATTCCCTATCAATCCGTAGGCGGCATATTCCCATTCGGCTTCGGTCGGCAGGCGGTATTCCGGAAGTAAGATGCCATCTTCCCATTTCACGGGCCGTCTTTCTTTACCTAACCCTTTATAGTTCTTTTTCACCGTACCGGTATATTGACCGTTGGTGTATGTTTCGGTGTTAAAATTGTTTTCGTCTTTTTGGTTGTCCGGGTCGTGTGCCAGAATGCCTTTATCAATCAGTATCTGTTCATTTACCCGGTCTGTTCTCCAGATGCAGAATTCGGTGGCCTGTTCCCAGCTTACCCCTACTACCGGATATTCCGCATAGGCCGGAAAACGCAGGTAGTTTTTTACCATAGGTTCGTTATATCCTAATTGTTCCCGCCATACCAGGGTATCGGGAAGCGCTTTCTTGTATACTTCGGGATAGGTCACATATACTCTTTGCAGCCAAGCTAAGTATTCCAGCCAGTCGATATTGCGGACCTCGGTTTCGTCCATATAGAAAGAAGCAATGCTCACCCGTTTGGGAACGTTGTTCCAGGTTCCCATGACATCTTCCTGGGTACGTCCCATGACGAAAGTACCTCCGGGGATAAAAACAAGGCCGGGACCGGTTTTTTGGGCTTTTACTTTATTATATGCAATTCCGCCGTTTTTACTGTCGTTGTAATTCCAGCCTGTCGTGGCAGATTTCTTTTTGCCGAATATACCCTTTATTTTCTGGCAGGATGTCAGTGATGTCAGGAGGAAACAACAAGTTGCAAAAACTAAAAATCCATTTTTTCTCATGCGTGGAAATATTTTAGCTAATAGTTATATTTCTTTGTCAAAAACACACGTTGCAATTAATCCACAAATATAGATAAATAATGTTTTTGGGAAAAAGGAAATGATTGTATTTTTTTGAAAAAAGCTACATTTTAACTTATATAGTGCTATTTTTTCAGAATTGCTGCTTTTAAAATTCACGGAATGTTATTTTTTCGTATTTTTGAATGGTTTAAGCTATCTTTTTGTCGTTCAATTGTCTATATTATGAAAATTAAAACAGGTATCGGAATAGATGTGCATCGTCTGGAAGCCGGCAGAGAATTCTGGTTGGGAGGAATTAAAATAGAACACGAAAAAGGTTGTATTGCTCATTCCGACGGGGATGTGCTGATACATGCCATTTGTGATGCCTTGCTTGGGGCTACCGGTATGGGGGATATCGGACAACATTTTCCGGATACTTGTCCGGCTTACAAGGGAATTGACAGCAAGCTTCTGTTGGAGAAAACCAAAAAATTGATTGAAGATAAGGGGTATGCCATTAGTAATGTAGATAGTGTGATATGTTTGCAACGTCCGAAAGTACGTCCATATATTGATGAAATGAGGCGGTGTTTGGCTGATATACTTGAACTGGATCCGGAAGATGTTTCGGTAAAGGCTACCACTACTGAACAGTTGGGATTTGAGGGAAGGGAAGAAGGGGTTTCCGCTTATGCCTCTGTCCTGGTATATAAGTTGTAAGAGATTGCTGCGATAAAAAAAGAAGTGCCAGGCCTGGCACTTCTTTTTTAATACATATAGTCCCAAACAGGGAGTTGTACCGGTTGGGTTTTTAATGCCTGGATGGCTTTTTCGTCTAAATATTTTTTATGGACGACCAGACGGAACATATATTCGTCGAACCAGCGGTCGGTAAAAGTAAGATAGCCATTGTGGCCGGAAGCAGCGCCCCAGCTATTTTCAAATTCCCATTTCACAGGCCGGTCTTTTTCATCGGTGTCACATCCGATGAGGGTCATGGCGTGGGATGAACCGCTCTGACGGGTCAGAATGCGGGCTTTCTTATCCATATTCAGTTTTATTCCCAGTAGAGATTCATAGTCATACATGCCGGGGTCTAAGATGCCGGATGTACGATTGAATTGTTTGCCTACGTCGCAGGAGGCATACATGGCTTCGTTGTTTTTTATGGATTTTAAAGCTGCGGCTTTGATGTCTTCATTGGGCAGGTTCAGGTATATCCAGTTAATCCCTTCATGGGTGTTCCGGTAATTCTGGATTTCATAGGTCTGGTAGTATTCCCGGGTGGGATCGTTCATGAGCATAATGTAGTTGTCCGGACTGTAATCGGCCGGGGTAATTTCCCGGTAGAAACGCAGCGGGGTATATCCGGCCAGTTCTTTGATATTACCGGCTTTGTCCTTGTATCTCCAGGTAAATTCCGTCGGTGGTTCGCCCAAACAAAGAGACAACATCCGGTAAACGTCTTTCAGGATTTCTTTCTTTTCGTTCCTCAGGTCTTTGTTTTTTTTCCCGTTCTGCGCCATTTCTCTCAGGCTGTAACCACCTTGGCGGAGTTTTTCATTGATGAGGCTTACCATCTGGGATGTGTTGTTGGAATGTGCAGTCTCGGGCATGACATCTTGTGGAACGACTCCATATTTTTGGGCTGCATTGTAATACAAGTTCCACACTCCGCCATCGCCTACCGGAGATTTGAAATATTCGGTGACTGTGCGGTCATCCATGGGTTTGCCAGTTGTTGCAATGATGTTTTCTAAAAACAGATTGGATTTTTCAAAAATGTCCCAGAAATAGAGATAATTGTGTGAGAAATCAAATTGTTCCAGATTGTATTTTTCCATTACCAGCGGGCGTAGTACGTTCATGGAGGTAAACATCCAGCAACGGCCGGAACTGTATTGGTTGGTAATGCCCTTTACGTTGACACGGTATTTGAAATAATGGTCGATTTTCCCTTGTAAGTCCCAATTCAGGGCGTTGGCTTTCAAATCCTTGTCGTTGGTCAGGATGTTTTGGATGGCTTTGGTGGCCGCATCCCTGGCAAGGCTTCCCCGGATTTCCTGAAGGTCCTGTTCTGTGATATTTTGTGCAAAAATTCCGGAACAGGTAAAGATAAAGCTGGCTGTAATAAAATTTTTTATGTTCATGTCATCAATTGGATTAGTATATCAAATGTAAATGAAACGGATTAAAGGTGGATGACTTCGTCGTAGGCTGCGGCAGCAGCTTCCATCACGGCTTCGCTCATTGTCGGATGGGGATGTACGGTTTTGATGATTTCTTCCGCTTTTATTCCTTTTTTCCGGGCCAGAACCAGTTCGGCTATCATTTCCGTCACATTCGCTCCGACGAGGTGGGCACCTAATAAGGTGTTATCGGCGGCATTGAATATCAATTTAACAAAACCGTCGTTTGCACCGGCTGAGCTGGCTTTTCCGGAGGCGGTGAACGGAAATTTACCGATTTTCAGTTCATATCCGGCCTCTGTTGCTTTGGCTTCGTTCAATCCGACAGAAGCAACCTCCGGATTCGTATATGTACATCCCGGTATGTTGGTATAGTCTATGGGGTCGGGTTGCAGCCCTGCTATCTTTTCTACGCAACAAATGGCTTCTGCCGAAGCGACGTGTGCCAGTGCGGGACCATGCACAATGTCTCCGATGGCATAGATGCCTTCTACATTGGTGCGGTAATAGTCGTCTACTTTGATTTTGCCTTTTTCGAGTTCGATGCCTGTTTCTTCCAGTCCGATATTTTCGATGTTGGGGGTAATGCCCACAGCCGATAATACCATTTCAGCCTCATAGGTTTCGATTTGGTCTTTTTTGTTCCGGATGTTGATTTTCAGCAATTCTCCTCCGGTTTCAATATTTTCTACGGTGGATTTTACCAGTACCTCAATTCCTGCTTTTTTGAAAGAGCGGCCTACCTGTTTGGACACTTCTTCATCTTCTACGGGAAGGATTGTGGGCATAAACTCTACGAGAGTCACTTTGGTTCCCATAGCATTATAGAACCAGGCCAGTTCCGAGCCGATGGCTCCTGAGCCGACTACCAGCAGGGAGGCGGGACGATGGGACAGGGTCAGGGCTTCGCGGTAACCGATAATTCGTTTCCCGTCCTGGGGAATATTCGGAAGTACCCGCGAGCGGGCTCCGGTGGCCAGGATGATGTGCTTGGCTTCGTAAAGATTTTTTTCTCCGTTGGCACCGGTCACCTCTACTTTTTTGCCGTCAGCCAGTTTGCCGTGTCCGGAAATTACAGTAATGTTGTTTTTTTTGAACAGATATTGGATTCCTTTGCTCATTTTATCAGCAACTCCCCGACTACGTGCGATGACAGCTTCAAAATCGGGTTCTGCTTTTTCAATTTTTATTCCGTAGGATTCGGCATGTCGGGCGTATTCCAGAACCTGGGCCGATTTTAATAAAGATTTGGTTGGTATACATCCCCAGTTGAGGCAGATACCGCCTTGTTCGGCACGCTCTACCACTGCAACTTTCAGCCCTAACTGAGCTCCCCGGATAGCAGCCACGTATCCGCCAGGGCCGCTTCCGATAACGATTAAATCATAATTCATATTTTAAAGCGTTTTAAATAATCGGACAATTTTCCTTTTATTACAAAATTAGTAAAAGTTCCCGTATTGCTGTGGGATAAGATTTCAGAATATCCGGGCTGTCCAGCCTCCGCCGGGAGCCATCCGGATGTTGACTTTCCGGTTGGAGGGTACCGGTAGTATTTCCCTTTTGTAATCCCTCCCTGTTTTTGCAGCATTGACTCCGTCCCGGAAGATTTCCATCTGATAATTGCCTTCACCGAGGAAAGAAAGGTCTATTTCGAGTTCCCGGGGGGTCCAGTTGGTCATTGCTCCCACATACCATTCTTTGTTGTGGCGGCGGGCCAGAACCACGTATTCTGCAATTTTTCCGTCCAAGGCGATGGTCTGGTCCCAGATGACAGGTACCTGACGGATAAATTCGGTGCATTCCGGTTCGCGCATGTATTCCGAAGCGTTGTCACACAGCATGCAGAAGGGGGATTCGAAAATGGTGTACATTGCCAATTGATGGCAACGGGTCCCCTGGCTCATCGGTTCGGTGTAGCAGGGACGGTAATTTTTCCGGGAGACGTTGCGCATAGCTCCCTGGGTATAATCCATCGGACCTGCCAGCATACGAATAAAAGGGATGCTCACGTCGTAAGTTACTGCATCATAAGTCTGAGGGGCCCATTTCATTTGTTCCAGGCCGTTGACTCCTTCATATCCCAGCACGTTCGGGTAGGTGCGTTGCAGGCCTGTCGGTTTGTGAATGCCGTGGAAATCAACTACCATTTTGTATTTGGCACAGGTTGCTGCTGTTTCGTATAAAAATTCGGAAATGAGTTGGTCGTCCCGGTCCATGAAATCGACCTTAAATCCTTTGATTCCCATTTCTGCGTAGTGTTTAATTACTTTCTCCATATCCCGTTTCAGGGGATAATAACCGGCCCATAGGATGAGGCCTACATTTTTGTTTTTGGCATATTCGGCCAGTTCCGGCAGATTGAGTTCCGGGACCACCTGAAAGAGGTCGGCTTTGAGGCGGACGGACCAGCCTTCGTCCAGAATGACGTAGGGAATATGGTATTGGGCGGCGAAATCAATGTAGTATTTGTAAGTGTCATTGTTGATGCCGCTTTTGAAATCCACTCCGGAGGTATTCCAGTCGCTCCACCAGTCCCATACGGCCATACCTGGCTTGATCCAGGAGATGTCCTCAATGCGGGAAGGGGAGGCCAGGCTGTAAACCATATCGCAGTCTGTCAGTTCTTTGTCGGAGGAAGATACGACAAAAATGCGCCAGGGGAAAGAGCGGGTACCCTGGGTTTTGGCGATGTAGTTTTCCCGTTCCTTGACCCGGAGCTGAAGCTGGTTGTGGCCTCCTTGTTCCACTACCTTGGGATAAGGGGCGAAATGGGCCTGCAAAGAGGGATGGTCTGTGGTGTTGTTGAGAAACATTCCCGGATAGTTTTCAAGGTCAGCTTCGGTAATGCACAATTTTTTACCTTCCGGCAATTCTACCATCAAGGGTAATATTTTTAGCCGCTTGTCGTTTAACTGCATGATTTTTTCATGGCTGTAAGGTTGTTCGAAAGAATTGGTATATTGCTGTTCGAATGTGGAAGCAGTAGAGTTGACGTAAGCCGTGTATGTGGAAAAATTTTCCGGAAACCGGAAATCTGCTTTTTCGCTGTTGACAATGATATCTCCGGGTTTATGCGTAACGAACCGGTAAGCCATTCCGTTGTTGTAAAGTCGGAATTGCAGGCTGTATTTTCCCTGAAAGTCCAGAGTCATTTCGTTATAGTTTTCTTCAATTGCACTCTTCTTGTAAAGGGGAGAAGGCAGGGTTTGTTTGACAGAATGGCGGGATATTTTCCGTACTTTGGGGTTAAGTCCTAATGTCTCTTTGTTATCTATAGTCATGGACACGGAAGATGGGGCCAGGACCACGGTATTCCCGTGATCCAGTGCAATCCGGATTTGGTCGCTGACCGTAACGGTTGTCTTTAGTTTTTGATTGGGAGACTGTAATGTGTAAGTTTTTTGGGCTATCAGGGAGCATGGGAATACCAGCAGCCACAGAAGTGTCATTTTCTTCATGGTATGTGATTTTAACGGTGAATCCGGAAAGAATGATTTAAAACGTTTTCATTCTCCATGGTACAAAGCTAATAAAAAAACAATACACACTTTTTATTTCCGGATTTTTTGAACCAGCCAACTGATGATAAATAGAATAAGGAAACCGATAACGATGGTAGCTCCTGAGGGTAAATTGGTTTGTGCGGAAATGAAAAGTCCGGTGACCGATCCCAGTGTACTGATGAGTGCCGAAGCGATGAGTTGTTGTTTAAAGTTTTTGTAATAGATTCCTGCGATGGCCTGGGGCAGGGTCAGATACGAGATGACCAGGATGATCCCAGCTAATTTGAGGCACAATACAATGCAAAGGGCGATGAGGATGGTGATGGAAATATCAATTGCATTGATGTGTACATGATGAGTCAGACTGTATTCTTTGTCAAAGGCGATGTAAAATAACGGGCGGAAAAATTTGAGGAAGAAAAGGATAATCAGGACACATAGAAGGGCTGATAAAAGAATCTGGCCGGAAGTGACGGTCAGGATATTTCCGAATAAATAAGACATCAGGTTCGGTGCATATCCCGGAGTGAGGTAGATAAACAGGATTCCGATAGCCATGCCTGCCGACCAGAAGATGCCGATTAAAGAATCTTCACGGAATTTTTTATTTTCGGACAAACTCCAGATTCCAAGAATGGATAATAAAGAGAAAACAGTGGCGCCCAGCATGGGTGAAATTCCGAGGTAGTAGGCCAAACCTAAACCTCCGAAAGAGGCATGTGTGATGCCTCCGCTGATAAAAACCATTCTTTTGGCCACAATGTAAGTGCCTATTAATCCGCAACTGATACCAATGAAGATGGTACTGAAAAGAGCATTCTGAAAAAAATCGTATTTTAGTAATTCAAGCATGGGATGAAAACAAATGAAACGGATAAAAGGGTTAGTCGGCATGTTTTTTGAGAACACGGTGGGGCACCGGACCGTGGGTCAGCAGTTCGAGCGGACAGTGGTAGGATTGCAATTGTTCCGGAGTGATAAGGTTGGAATGGTGATAATGTAATTCCCGGTTGACACAGGCAATGGTTTTTACATAAGAGCAGATTGTCCCCAGGTCGTGGGAGACCATGACAATAGCGATTGTTTTATTCAGTTCTTCCAGTATGGGGTAAAATTCTTTCTCAAAATTGCTGTCTACATACGTCGTCGGTTCGTCCAGGATGAGGAGACGGGGGGATGATATGATGGCCCGGCACAAAAATACTCTTTGCATCTCTCCTCCGGATAAATCTCCTATGGGTGATTTTTTATATGTTCTCATGCCATATTTTTCCAGCAGGGCCTCTGCTTTGAGTCGGTCTGTGCGGGTATAGGATCTGTACAGTCCTTTTTCAGACATCAAACCGGAAAGGACCACCTCAGTTACGTTTATCGGAAAACGCCGGTCGAAGCGGTTGGTTTGGGGAAGATATCCGAAGAGGTTTTGTTTGGGCGTATGATAGATGATTTCTCCGCTGAAAGGTTTCAGCAATCCCAGGATGACTTTCAGTAATGTGGTTTTTCCGCCGCCGTTGGGGCCGATAATTCCGATAAAATCGTTCGGGCGTATGGTGAGGTTAATGTCGTGGAGGACTGTCTGATGGTCGTAGCCTGCTGTGATGTGTTTTAATTCCAGGATGGGATTCATAGCCTAAATTTTTCGGTTGTTTTTAATGAAGCATTTCTCCCAGCAAGCGGATGAGTTTGTTTATTTCCTCTTCCCAATTCTCTGCCAGAGGATCAATGGAGATAACTTTCCCGTTGATTTGGCGGGCTATGGATTGGGCATTGCTTTTGTCAAACTGACTTTGGATCAGAATCAGACGGATATCTTTCTCTATAGCCAGATCAATGATTTCCTTCAAATGTTCGGGACTTGGTTCTTTGCCGTCCTCTTCAATGGATATTTGTTTTAAGCCGTAATCTGCTGCGAAATAGGTAAGTGCAGGGTGATAAATCAGAAATGTCTTTTCCTGTTTTGGAGCCAGTGCCAACTGTGTCTGGCGGTCAATCCGGTCGAGTTCCTGTACGAAAAGGTGATAATTTTTTTCGAATAGTTCCTGTTGTCCGGGATAATGTTTGCTTAATGTCTGAAAAATAGTTGTTGCCATTATTTTGACATTGGCCGGCGAAAGCCAGATGTGTGGGTCGATTCCGTCAGGGCTTTCATGGCTATGGCCACAACTGCCGTTCAGAAGATGGATGTTTTCAGAGTGATTGATCACCGGAATGTTTTTTTGTTTTTCCAGGACCGGATAAAGATGGGTATGTTCGAATGGCAGGTGTCCGATGGTAAAACAAAGGTTGCTGTCATAGAGATTTTTCAATTGTCCGGTGTTCAAATCGCAGGTGGAAGGGTTCATGCCGGGAGGAATCATCACATTTACCTGTAGGTAATCGCCGGCAATTTTTTCCACCATGTATTTTTGAGGAAGGATGCTGACGGTGACCATTCGGTGCCCGGCCGGCCTGGTATTACAGGATGACAGAAAAAAGAGACAATAGAATGAAAATATTGTGATATATAAATGTCTGGTTAGCATTGTATTATTAAAAATTATTCCGGTTTATTCGAGGCCAATAAAGATAATCTAAATAATTTGATATTTGATAGGCTTTCCTATGAATAAAAGTGGATAAATATTAACGCATAAACTGTATTTTGTTAAAATTCATACTGCCGCGCTGCATGTCGGATTTTTGCTTTATATTTGTTTCATCATGTAAGAAAAATGGCAGTTTTAAGTAATCATACCTATCTGAATTATAATTGCAATTCGAATTTGTTGCAATGGGGAGGTTGTTGTTAGAACTGTAAAAATAGAAATTTGAATGAATTAACTGAGGCCTTCCCGAGCGGAGGGCTTTTTTTATGTACTTAAACCTACAAAACAGATGGAACGGTTGTTTTTGCCTGGGGGGTATACCTCAAAGCTGGATGTTTGGCAGACTGAGCATGCCATTAAATTTATCAAGGATACGTTTCAATTGGCTCTGGCTGCTGAGTTAAAGTTGCGCAGGGTGACTGCGCCTTTGGTGGTGCCTTCCGGTACCGGTTTAAATGATAACCTCAGTGGAGTGGAGGCTCCGGTCAGTTTTGAAACACGGGTATTGGCAGGAAATAAAGCTGAGATTGTACAATCTTTGGCCAAATGGAAGCGTTATGCTTTATGGCGGCACGACATTCGGGCAGGTATGGGAATTTATACGGACATGAACGCTTTGAGGCCAGATGAGACGACTGATAATATTCACTCTGTTTATGTGGACCAGTGGGACTGGGAAAAGGTGATTACTCCGGAAGAGAGGACGCCGGCACGGTTGCAGGAGTGTGTGGAACGAATCTATGCGGCTTTGAAGCGTACGGAGTTTTTGTTAAGCGAACAATTTCCGGTGTTGCAGCCTTTTTTGCCCGAACATATTCATTTTGTTCATGCAGAAACGTTGAGACAGCTCTATCCTGGATTGTCGCCTAAAGAACGGGAAAGCCGGGTGGCTCAGGAATATGGTGCAGTTTTCATCCGAGGGATAGGAGGAGCTTTAGGGGATGGCAGTCTTCATGACGGCCGTTCTCCGGATTATGACGATTGGTCTACGGTTACAGAGGACGGTTTGGTGGGTTTGAACGGGGATATCATTGTATGGAATCCGGTGTTAAAGTCTGCTTTTGAGATTTCTTCTATGGGCATCCGGGTGGATAGGGAAGCTTTGGAACGGCAGTTGAAAATCCGGAAAGCGGAAGACCGGAAGAAATTGTATTTCCATTCTTTGTTGCTGGATGGCAAATTGCCCCAAACAATGGGAGGGGGAATCGGGCAATCGCGTTTGTGTATGTTACTTTTGAGAAAATGCCATATCGGGGAAGTGCAGGCCGGTTTGTGGTCAGAGGAAGTTATGAAGGCCTGCGAGAAGGCTGGTGTATTCCTTTTTTAGTCCTGAGGCAGATTTAACGGTGGATAGGGGTGGAGATAAAAATATCCCGAAAGCCAGTATCGGCTTTCGGGATATTTTAGGATATTATACAAAGCTTTATTTGATTTCTTTCATTAGGCTGTTAATAGCTGCTTCAAGTTGGAGATCCCGGCCTTTCAATGCATTTGCCGGGTCATTGGTAACTTTTATATCCGGTTCCAACTGCATGTTTTCCAGAATACGGCCCTGATTGTCTTTCATGCCCACCTGCGGAATACCAAAGACTACGCCGTTAATCATCGTTTCCCACCAAACGGCCGTCATGGTTCCGGGGACAGGCATTCCGATGAGTTTTCCGATTCCCAGTTCTTTGTATGCCCAGGGGAAACCGTGCGCATTACTGTAATTGCCTTCACTAATCAGTACGGCAGAAGGTTTGGTCCATTGAGCGAAAGGATCAATGCCGATGAACTGCCCGCGGGGAACAAATGAGGCAAATTGTTTTCCGCCCAGAAGATGAATTAAATCTTCGTGTAGCCAACCTCCTCCGTTATAGCGGGTGTCTACGATGATTGCCTTACGGTTGCGGTAACGGCCCAGGATGTCGGAATAAGCTTTCCGGAAACTGGGACTGTTCATTCCGGCTACATGGATATAGCCTAATTGTCCTTTGGAAAGACTGTCCACGATGTGCTGGCGTTGTTTAACCCACCGCAGGTATAACAGGTCGTTTTGCGTTCCGTAAGAAATGGGTTTTACGTATTCTTCCCATTCTTTTTTACTTTTTGGATCATAAACAGTGAGTAAAGTCCGTTTGTTGGCTTTTCCTTCCAACAGAGGATAATAGTCCTCTCCTTTTTTAATTTCCTGGTTGTCTATTTTTTTGATAATTATTCCGCTTTTGATTTTAGACTCTGGTTTGTCAAGTGGTCCTTTTTCCAGAATCTCACTGATTTTTAATCCGTTGCCGTTATAGTTCTTGTCGTAAAAAGCACCCAGAGAAGCAATTGCGGGACGATAGATGCCGGCACCATAGCGGGCTCCTGTGTGGGAAGCATTCAGCTCGCCCAACATTTCTCCCAGGACATCTGCAAAATCGAAATCATTGTTGATGTAAGGAAGAAAACGTTCATAAGCTTTTTTGTAATATGGCCAGTCTACTCCTGTGAAATCTTTATCATAGAATTTATCGGAGACTTGTTGCCATACATGGTTGAACAAGGCTTTCCGTTCCTCTGCCCTTCTCAGTTCAAAGTCTGCTTTATAGTGCAGTTGCTTCAATTGGCCGTTCCCCTGGTTGATGGTGAAGACCTGTCCGCCGGAGAGCAGATAAAGGGTTTTGCCATCTTGAGATAATTGCAGAGCCCCGTAACGTCCCATTTTGGATAAGATACGGGTGCTGTTGTTTTCAAAATCCCGTACCCATAAGTCATGTCCGCCTTCAAAAGCTGCCAGGTAGAAGAGTTTCTGACCGTCGTTGGTCAGTACGGCATCTCCCAGATTAGAAGAGTTAATGGTCATTCGGACCATCCGGTCCTCCAGATTATTCAGGTCTAATTTAAGCTCCGGCAATTTGTTCTCTTCTGTTTCTTCCTGTTTGTTTTCTCCTTCGTTCTTTTTCTCTTTTTTCTTCTTTTTATCCGCTTTTTCTTTCTCTTCTTTCTTGGCTTCTTTTTCCTTCAGTTCTTTTTCTTTTTTCTCTTTCAGCTCTTTTTGTTCTTTTGCCAATGCTCTTTCCTCTTTGGACATCCGGAATTCCTCATAAGCTTCAGGATCTAAAAAGAGGGCATAGACATCATATTGTGCACCCCAGCTACCGTGGCTACGCATACCCTGGCGGTCTGTTTGCCAGATAATGGCTTTTCCGTTCATCATCCAACGGGGATTGGCATCGCTGTATCCGCTGTTGGTGAGATTGTGGATTTCTCCTTTCCCGTCTGCTTTTATCAGGGCAATGTCGGGGTGTTGCCATCCTCCTTCTTCAAAAAATTTAGCCAGAATCCACCGTCCGTCCGGAGACCATTCAAAGGATTGGTCGCCGTCTACATAAGAATAATTGTATTTTGCCGGCAGTACAGTTCGGGTTTTCTTATTTTTTAAATTGATTACTTTGATTTCTGTACGGTTTTCCAGGTAGGCAATTTCTTTCCCGTCCGGAGAGAAAGCCGGTTGGAAACAAGCTGTATTTCCCTTGGTCAGTTGTTCTTCTTCGATTTCCCGGGCATAGGCGAACGATTTGTCGTCCTCGTTTTTGAGCCGGGCAATGTAAAGGTTCCATTGTCCGTCGCGTTCGGATGCATAAACGATGGAGCGTCCGTCGGGGGCGAAACTGAGGTTGCGTTCCTGGGCTGGGGTGTTGGTAATCCTTTTGGTGGTACCGTATTCGGCATTGGCGACGAAGACGTCGCCCCGATTGGTAAAAGCAAATTCTTTACCATCCTTTGAAAGAGCTATCTCCCGGGCCCCACCGTTCCAGGTATATTTGCTGACCGTCGGTTCCTGGTTATCCATGATGAGGTGGATAGCTACTTTTTGGGGTTGTTGTCCCGGTTGCATGGTGTATATTTCTCCGTCGTAGTAGAAACAGAGTAAGTCATTGTTGGAACGGCTGAGAAAACGGACCGGGTGTTTCTTGAAATGAGTCAGTTGTCTGATGTTTTTGGGATCGCTTAAAGACATCTGGCAAACATTGAAATCGCCGAAACGTTCGCTCAGGAAATAGATGGTATTATCGTCTGAAGCAATTACAGGATAACGGTCTTCTACTTGTTTGTCAGTTAGATTTGTAAATGTGCCGTTTTGCAAATCATAGCACCAGATATCCCGGCAAACGGAAGAAGTGTGATGTTTACGCCATTCGTCTTCATATCCTTTTTTATCGTGATATAAGATTTTATTTCCGGCTTTGTTGAAACAGATATTGTAGGCTTCGAAAGTCAGGAATTGTTCCGGCCGTCCTCCTTTAAGGTCAATGCTATAAACTTGGCCTCCCGAAGGGAATTGGCCGTATACTTCGTCGGGCATGATGGAGGAGCGGTAAAGGATTTTTTTCCCGTCTGGTGTGAAACATTCAGGTATGGCACCACTGGTGAAGGTAGTCAAACGGGTGGGAGTACCTCCGGTTACCGGAATGGTAAACAGGTCCCTGCCGCCGTCGCGGGTGGAGCAGAAAGCAATGGTTTTTCCGTCCGGAGACCAGATGGGGTGACTGTCATAGGCCGAATGGGTTGTCAGTTGGGTGGCCTGTCCGCCTGTACTGCTAACCAGGAAAATGTCTCCTTTGTAACAGAAAGCAATGGTTTTTCCGTCCGGAGAGATGGCCGGATTGCGGGTCCATAAAGGAGTCTCCTGTGCCACAAGGCTGGAGAAAAGGAGTAGGAATACTCCTGCTAAAAACATTCTCATTGAATTCATGATTGTAGAAATTATTTTAGGAAATGATGATTTAGTCGTATGTTTTAGGGATAAAAGTAATGAATTTGAGGTAAGAATGCACATCCTCTGATGAGTTTAACGAAAAATTGTGAATATTTTGTGTTCTCATCCCTCTCCTTGTATCAGTGCGACTTTTTAAACTTTATGTAGTGGAAAGAAGAATCATTGACGGAATGAAAGATGGGTATATAATCCTAAAAAAAACGCCTTCGAAAAGGCGTTTTTTTAGGTATTTCTGGTAAAGTTAGTTTTTCTTGTAGATTCCCAATTTATCAGGGTTAAAGTTTTGGATAAATTCTGCATGTGCAGCAACCTTGGCTTTTCCGTAATTGATGAAAATCTCTGCCGATTTTTCAAATTTTTCACACCTTTGGGCATCTTGCAGCAACAAATAGCCGATGATGGTGTAACCGGCAATTTCTACTAAACGACGGGCATGGAAATCCGTATATTCCGTGTTTGCGGATTCGGTTACCTTGGCCGTGCAGTTTTCAAGCTGGTCGGTCATACCTTTTAAGGTTTCGCGCAAGTATTCGTGTTCCGGTTTAAGAGGCATTTTTTCATATACCTCCCGGATTTGTCTGGCATATTGTCCGGTGGTTACTCCCCGGATGGCTGCTACCACCTGTAATTGTGAAGTACCTTCATAAATATTGGTGATACGTGCATCCCGGACGTAACGCTGGATGGGATAGTCTTTCATAAAACCAGAACCGCCATGGATTTGAAGGGCATCGTAAGTGATTTCATTGGCATATTCGCTGGCAAATAACTTTTGCAACGGAGTGTAAATGTCTGCCAGTTTTTGGTATTCCTTCATTTCATTGCGTTCGTCTTTGTCCAATGCTCTTTCTTTGGAGATATGGTAGTAGGTTTTGTACATATCTACGAAACGTGCAGTTTCGTAAAGTACGGAACGAACGCCGTGCAGTTTTGCCTCCATATTGGAAAGCATTTCATAGATTGCCGGAAATTCGATAATGGGTTTGCCAAACTGTTTTCTTTCCTGGGCATATTTGAGTCCTTCGCGGTAAGCCGCTTCGGCGATACCTACGGATTGTCCCCCGATACCTAAGCGGGCAGCATTCATGAGGGCCATGACATATTTAATGAGCCCCATTTTGCGTTCTCCCACTAATTCTGCGGGTGCATTTCTGAAAACAAGTTCGCAGGTCGGTGAACCCTTTATTCCGAGTTTGTTTTCAATGCGGCGGACGGTTACTGCATTGCTGTTCCGGTCATAGATGAACATGGACAGACCGCGTCCGTCGTTGGTTCCTTCTTCGGAGCGGGCCAGTACTAAAGAAATGTGGCCGTCTCCGTTGGTGATGAACCGTTTAACGCCGTTCAGATACCATTGTCCATCCTGTTCGTTATAGGTTGCTTTCAGTTGCACGGCTTGTAAGTCAGAACCGGCATCGGGTTCAGTCAGGTCCATTGCGCAGGTTTCTCCGGCACATACCCGGGGCAGATATTTGGCTTTTTGCTCTTCATTGGCAAATTCGTTGATGGTTTCTGCGCAGTCCTGTAAGCCCCAGATGTTCTGCAAACCTGCATCGGCGCGGGCCACAATTTCTGCTGCCATGATGAAAGGAGTGATCGGAAAGTTTAAGCCATTGTATTTTCTGGGCAAGGAAATACCATTCAGGCCTGCCTGGTTGATGACGTCGATGTTTTGCTGGGTCCCTGCGGCATATTTTACATGTCCGTCGATTACCTGCGGACCTTCGGCGTCAACCGATTCGGCATTGACAGCAACCACGTCTCCGCAGATTTCACCTACAATTTCCAATACTTTGTCGTAATTGTCTATTGCATCTTCGAAATCCCGGGGAGCACTTTCGTATTGTTGGGCTTCCGTGTAATTGCGCTCTTTCAAAGCCACAATCTTTTCCATCAAGGGGTGTCCCAGATGGAATTTTATATCTTCATTATCTGTATAAAAATTAGCCATACCTTTGTTTTTACAATTTACAATGTTTATTTGCTGTTCTTTTTGTAGTATTGGATCATTTTGGGAATCACTACGTTCAGGTCTCCGGTAATGACATAATCTGCAAACTTATTGATGGGAGCATTTGCATCTGTATTGATGGCGATTACCATAGCCGATTCCTCCATTCCGGCAGTGTGCTGGATTTGTCCTGAAATACCACAAGCGATGTACAGTTTCGGGCGGACCGTAGTTCCGGTTTGGCCAATCTGGCGCTCATGTTCGCAAAAACCGGCATCCACGGCAGCCCGGGAAGCTCCTACTTCTCCTCCTAATACGGTGGCTAATTCGTGTAATAACTGAAAGTTTTCCTTTGAGCCCACGCCATATCCGCCTGCTACGATAATCGGAGCTGCTTTCAAATTTACCTTTGATTTTTCCATGTGGCGTTCAATCACATGAATCACAAAATCTTCCGGTGAAGTGAATTTGTTGACATCAATGGTTTTGATTTCTCCCTGATGACCGGCATTGAAAATCTCTTTTTTCATCACGCCTTCCCTTACGGTTGCCATTTGAGGACGGCAGTCGGGGTTTACAATGGTGGCAACGATGTTACCGCCGAAGGCGGGACGGATTTGGTAGAGCAAGTTGTGATATATTTTATTATTTTTCTTGTCTTCGTAATCTCCGATTTCAAGGCTGGTACAGTCGGCAGTCAAGCCGCTGTGCAAAGCTGAGGAAACCCGGGGGCCGAGATCCCGGCCGATGCTGGAAGCTCCCATGAAAGCAATCTGAGGTTTTTCCTGCTTGAAAAGGTTTACCAGGATGGAAGTATGGGGCAGGGTTGTGTAAGGAGCTAACCGTTTATCATCGCCAACCCATAGTACATCTACTCCGTATGGGAATATTTGTTTTTCTACTCCTTTGAGATTGTTTCCTAAAACGATGGCTTCCAGTTTGACACCCAATTCCGTGGCAAGGGTACGGCCTTTGGTCAGTAATTCCAGGCTGACATCTGCTACAATACCCTCTTCTATTTCGCAATATACAAATACACTGTTCATAATTTGATTTTAGATTTTTTAAATCGTAAATTATTACCCGATGGTGTGATTAACAATCAACTCTTTCATCATGGCATCAATAGCCTCGTCGCTGGGTTCCAGAACTTTGGCTTCTTTGGCCTGAAATACGACATTTTCAATGTTTTTTACTTTGGTCGGTGAACCGCTCAGACCTAATTCCTGTGCTTCACATTGAATATCGTTGACGCTCCATTCTGTGATTTTAAGGTAAGGACGTTCGTGAAGGAGATTCAGGTAATCTTCGTCTGCATCCTGCATTTCTTGTGCTGCCCGGGCATATTTGTATTTCATGACATGACGCGCATTCCGCGGACGGCAGGAAGCTGCTGAACCATTTACGGTTATAACGCAAGGCATGGAACATTCCACTACTTCCACTCCTCTTTCCAAACGACGTTTAATGGTTATTTTTTCGGATGTACATTCCAGAATATCTTCGGCATAGGTGACCTGGGGAAGGCCTAATTTTTCTGCAACCTGAGGGCCTACCTGTGCGGTATCGCCGTCTATCGCCTGACGTCCGCAGATGATTAAGTCGGTTTTTAGGTTGCGTAATGCACAGGCTAAAGCATAGGAGGTAGCGAGGGTATCGGAACCGGCAAATGCGCGGTCTGATAACAGATAGCCTCCGTCTGCTCCCCGGAACATGGCTTCCCGGATGATTTCTGCGGCCCGGCCCGGTCCCATGGTTAGAATATGTACAGTCGTCCCCTCTATCTTATCTTTGAGTTTTAATGCTTGTTCCAGGGCATTCAAATCTTCAGGGTTAAAAATAGCAGGTAAAGCTGCTCTGTTTACAGTTCCGTCTGCTTTCATTGCATCTTTCCCTACATTTCTGGTGTCGGGAACCTGCTTCGCAAGAACAACAATTTTCAGTCCTTTCATGTTACACGATTTAAATTATTGTCTTTTCAACCGGTAGCACCGGTTGAAAAGACCAGAATTAATATTCCACTTTAATGATATTGCACATTTATATTTGGTGGGTAAAGGTATTAAAATAAAGGTAAAAAATAAAAGTAAAAAGTAAATTTAATAGCTGACGGACTGTTGGTGTTGTGCAAATTCACGGCCGGCTTGTAGAGCTTTCAGGTTCATGGCTACGACATTTTCTCCTTTGCGGTTGAAGATGGTACGGATTCCTTCTGCCAGGTATTCGAAGGGAATATCTATGAACGGGGAAGCTGCTCCCAGCATGACCAGATTGCCGGCGCGGCTGTTGCCTGCGGCTGCTTCGGCTATTTTGTCGGCGTCCAGGACTATCCGGTGGGGTAGAGCGTCCAGGGTGGCCATTAGTGTGGGGAGGTCCGGGTAGTTGGGAATATTGACCAGAGGTGTGGCATTGGTAACAACATATCCGCCTGACCGCAGGTAGGGCAGGTAGCGTAAGGCCTCCATTGGTTCCACTGACAGAATGAGGTCGGCAGAGCCTTTGGCAATCAGGTCCGAATGGATGGGACGGTCGGAAATGCGCATAAAGGATTGCACGTCTCCTCCTCTTTGGCTCATGCCGTGAGTTTCTGCCTGTTTCATGTATAGGTGATTCGAGAGTGCGGCAGAACCCAGAACTGCTGCAATGGATAATATGCCTTGTCCTCCGACTCCTGCCAATATGATGTCTGTTTTCATAATAACTTGGGATTTTTCTTTTAACTTTTATTTTTTTTGGCATCTCTTGCTGCCTTCTGTATGCATACCCTTCGGGGTATAATGACGGATACACCGGGATATTCCAGTTCCTCGCGTATGACACGGCAGAGCTCTTCATGATTTTTGGGTACAGGCAAGAGCACCCGGATATGTTCGGCTTCTACGCCTATGCCTTGACAAATGGATTCAATGCGTCCCAAAGCGGAAGATTCTTGTCCTCCGGTCATGGAAATGGATTCGTTGTCGGAAATCAGGACGGTAATGGGTGTTTTTTCATTGACGGCATCCAAAAGTCCCGTCATTCCGGAATGGGTAAAGGTGGAGTCGCCAATGACTGCTACGGCGGGGAACAGTCCGGCATCACAGGCTCCTTTGGCCATGGTGATGGAAGCACCCATGTCTACGCAGGAGTTGATGGCTTCAAAGGGAGGAAGGGCACCTAAGGTATAACAGCCGATGTCTGCGAATACCCGGCCTTCGCCGTAAGTTGAAATAACTTCGTTCAATGCTTTATAAACGTCCCGGTGACTGCATCCCTGGCATAAGGCGGGAGGACGTGGAACGACCAATTCGGGAACGGGGGCTCCTTCCCGGGTTTCAAAGCAGAGGGCTTTGCCTACCAGGTCCGGATTTAACTCACCGTCCCGGGGTAAACTACCGTCTAACCGTCCTGAAATATTTTCTTTGCCGGGGTAGCCTTTCAACATTTCTTCGACAACGGGATAACCTTCTTCCAATACCAGGATTTGCTTGCATTCCCGTATGAGGCGTTTGAGCATTTTCCTGGGAAGAGGATACTGGCTTACTTTTATGACGGGGTAGATACAGCCTTCATTAAAATTTTCCAACAGATAATTGTAGGTCAATCCGCAGGCAACGATTCCTAACGACTTATCCTGCCCCTCTACGTAAGCGTTAAAGGGAGATTGTTCAGAGGCCCTGATGAAGTCGGGTTGTTTTTCCAGAAGCAGTTTATATTGTTTCCGGGCGATGGCCGGCAGTAAAACAAACTGGCGTTTGTTTTCTGGAAGGTGTAACGGGTTTTCCGGTAGGGAGTCGTGAGTTTCTACTCCGGCCCGGGAGTGGGCCAGACGGGTAGTGAGACGCAGTATGACAGGACTGCCGACAGTCTCCGAGAGTGCAAAGCCGTATCGGGTCATTTCGTATGCTTCCTGTTGGTTAGAAGGTTCAAGAAGGGGGATTTGGGCGAATTTTCCGTATACGCGGGAATCCTGTTCGTTCTGGGAAGAATGCATGGACGGGTCATCGGCAGCCACAATCAGCAGCCCGCCATTGGCACCTGTAATGGCGGCATTCATTAGACAATCGGCGGCTACGTTCATGCCGACATGTTTCATACACACCAACGCTCTTTTTCCGGCATATGACATGCCCAGTGCAGATTCCATGGCTGTCTTTTCGTTGGCGGCCCAGGCCCGGTGGATGTTTCGTCTGATTGCTTCGGGAGAATCCTGGATATATTCCGTAATTTCGGTGGAAGGTGTACCCGGATAAGCATATACTCCGGAGATGCCGCTGTCAATGGCTCCTTGAGCTATTGCTTCCACACCTAATAGTAATTGTTTTTGCATAATATGTGTTTTGAGGATAAATCAAGCTATTCCCTTGCCGGGAAATCGGAAGAAATAAGAGTAATCAGGAACAGGATGGATTGAGACTTAAAGTCCCCAATGGAATTTTAAAACTCCCATGATGTATGCCAATACAAAATAATAGTCAGAAGGGTGATACATCCTGTTTTTGAATAAAATTTAAAACGTTTGCGAATATAGAATATTTTTAAAAACAGGAAAAATATTTTAACATTAATCTTTGGTATGGAGGAGGTTTATTTTTGGATTCTCCAGATTTCCCAGTTCTTTTGGGCTTGGCCCAGCCACATGGCATATCCGTTGCAGGTATGTGCTCCCGCTGCATTTCCCTTTTTCATAAAAGCGGTTTCCGACGGATTGTAAACTAAATCGAACAGATAGTGGTCTGAGGTTAGCAGTTGATAAGGAATATCAGGAAAGTCTTCTGTATTGGGCCAGGTGCCTAATGGGGTGGTGTTGACAAGTAAGTGACAGGAAGGAAGATGGGCAGGGAGGGCATCATAGCTGATTTCTTCGGCTTGACGGGGAGTTCTGGAAACGGTAAGGGTTTCCATATTCAGCGTATGGAGTGCATAACGGACTGCTTTGGCGGCTCCTCCGTTGCCAAGAATTAATGCTTTTTGTGTATTGACCGGCATGAAGGATTGTAGGGCATTTCGGAATCCGAACATGTCTGTGTTGTAGCCGTATAATTTGGTTTTGTTATTGACCCTGCTGACTTTTACGCAATTTACAGCACCGATGGCTTTGGCTTCGTCGCTGATTTCATCTAAAAAGGGAAGGATGGTCTGTTTGTGTGGAATGGTAACATTGAATCCTTTTAAGGTGGGATTGTTTTTTAGTATATGTTCCAGATTTTGGATGTCCTTGATTTCGAAACGAAGGTATTCAGCGTCGATATTCTCATTTTGAAACCGTTCGTTAAAGTACCGGGGAGAACAACTGTGTCCCAGTGGATAGCCGATGATGCCGTAGGTGTCCATACTTATTTTTTGCGCATGTGGCTGATTTTTTCAATCCCCCAGATGAGCAGGAAACCCAGTATACACATTAGAATGGCTTCCCGGATTAAAGCAGGCTGATGAGTGAGTTCGGCAAATTGCCGGGGGGAAATGTTGCTTTCTATCAGGGCTTTTTCTACACCGTGGCTGTCGGTATAGGTTTGGAGGGTTTCTTTCCAGGGCCACACTTTATTTAATGAACCTAACATAAAGCCTGTCAGGAGAGAAATGGTCAGGGTATGGTATTTTTTCAACAACCAGGAAAGTAAATGGGAAAAACTGATGATGCCTGTTATTGCTCCGGTAGCAAAAAGCAGCAGTGTTTTAACATTGAATGTACTGACGGCACCTAAAATATAGGCATATTTCCCCATTAGCAACAGGATGAAAGCTCCTGATATGCCGGGTAGTATCATGGCACAAATGGCGATGGCCCCGGAGAGGAGGATAAACCACCAGGTGTCGGGGGTTTCAGAGGGAGTCATGATGGTGATGAAGTATGCTATGCAAAAACCGCTGATGAGGGACAGGACTGCCGGCAGATTCCATTTTTTGATTTCTTTTGCGACCAAGCCTGAAGAGGCGATGATCAGGCCGAAAAAGAACGACCAGATGTAAATGGGATGGTGTTCCAGGAGCCATGTCATCAACCGGGCTAATGAAAAGATTGAAATACCTACACCGCACACCACGGGAAGTAAAAAGTTGCCGTTGATTTTCGTCCAAAATTCTTTGAATTTAAGACGGAATATCAATCTTATGGCTTCCGGATTTATACTTTTGATGGAATTAATCAATTCCTCGTAGATACCTGTTATAAAAGCGATTGTCCCGCCGGATACGCCCGGGACCACATCAGCGGCCCCCATAGCACATCCCCGTAGTATAAGTAGAAAGATACTGCGTTTTTTTTCCATGTTCTGGTTTTTGACCGGATTTATTTTTTAATGACGTTTCTGTGTTCGAAACGGAATAAGTCAAAGACGGTTTTTACCGGGGTAAAAGTGGTTAAAGGCACTTCTACGAATACGGTAATCCAATTGGCCATTGCGCCGTTCCAAAGACCGGGTAGTTCTTGGACCTTGATTTCTTTGCCCTTGTACGATTTTGATGTAATGAATCCCTGGTCTGCGTCAACAAATTTCAGGAGGTCAAATTTTTTGCCTTTATAATTTTTAATACCGCATACCAAATCTACCGGATTGAAGTGGGTGGAGCGTTCAAATATTTTTTTCTGTTCTTTGTTTTTCAAGTCGATTTGGGCAGATTCTATAATCATCAGACGGGAACTGCCGTCCTGGCCTTTTACCCAAAAAGGACCGCCGCCCGGTTCGCCTTCATTTTTTACCATGCCACAAATACGGATGGGACGATTCAGCAATTGCTGGAGGTGTTTGATGTGTTCTTTGTTGTCTTTGTAGGTTTTTCCCTCTGCTTCTTTGTAGCCGATGCTGTTCAGGAAACGGTCGATTTCCTCTAATTGTGCGGGGGTCGGTTTTTTATCCAATGTAGCCAGGAAACCGAATACTTTGTTTTGTATGTCTATCAGGGTTCCGGCCAGCAGTTTTTTGTATTTTATCGTGTCGCTCTTTGCTCGGTCTGGAATGACGTTGTCAATGTTTTTGATGAAAACAATATCTTCTTTCAAATCGTCCAGGTTGTGAATCAGCGCACCGTGCCCTCCGGGACGGAATACCAATTGGCCTTTTTCGTCTCTTAACAGTTGCCCCTCGGCGTCAATGCTGACTGTGTCAGTGGAAGGTTTCTGTATGGAAAAACTGACTTCGTATTTTACATTAAACATTTTCTCGAATACTTTAGTCACTTTTTTCAGGCGGTTTTTAAATAGGGGCATGTATTCTTCCGCTACGGTGAAATGCAGCCGGGCTGTTTTGCCATTGCTGCAATACAGGGCTCCTTCCACAATATGTTCGTCAAAAGCCGTACGGACAAAATCCCTGTAAATATGAAAATCCACCAGTCCTTTGGGGGTGTTGCCGTAATTGAGTCCTTTTTCCGTGAGGATATATTGCAGGATTTCTTTGAATTCCCGTTTGGCAATCATTTTCTCAATGTCTTTACCGTCTTTCCACAGGGCTGCAGATAAACGGTTGTAAAAAGGCAGTTCATCCAGTTTTTCAAAGAAATAATGCATGGTGCCCGGTCCTTTCTTTTGTATAAATTCCAGAAATCCTTCTTCTGAATCTTCGTAAGTATCCAGAAAATGGAATAAGTCTTTAAACATCCGGGTTGCAGAACCGGAAGCGGGAACCATTTTAATCATGGAGTGATTCTGGCAGGCTGTGTCATAATTTTTCAGCAGAATCTCTTCGTCTTCCGGATTTATGCGGAGGATTCCGTTATCTGTAACAGCCGGTTCTGAAAGCTCTACAAAGTGGAAACCTTTTTGGAAATTTTCCAGTTGGCGGTCTATTTGTTCGGTTTTAAGATCCCGGCGTTTGAATGTTTTTAAATCTTCTTTTGTGTATTTCATGACGTAAACTATGCTTTGGGTCGGATTCCATCAGTCTTCTTCCTCATCATAAATCTCTTCCTGATTATCCAGCTCGGTTTCGTAAAAATCTTCTGCTTCTTCCATTAAGGAATCTATATCATCCTGAATGAGCGGTTCTTCGTCTATCCAATAAATTTTTTGATTGCTGTAAAATCCATCTAAGTCACATTGGATAATGCAACGCGGTTTTTCCGTATGTACCACATAAACCAGGTCGATTGCTTCTTGAGAATTGTCTGCAATAAGAAATTTAGGTAACATGATTTATTGATAAATGTTAATTTGTAGTTTGTGAAAAAATGTATAATGCAAATATAAAATAAAATTAAAGAAAAAATGATTGAAATCTGATATTTTTGCCTGAGGAAGAAGATTATTTAGATTTTTTGGCCTATTTTTGTAAATTGATGTGTGAATTATATCAATGTATATGAAAAAAATTTTATTTATATGCTTAATTTGCAGTCTCTCAGTGCGCTTGTTGGCGCAAAATGAGTTGTTTTCACGTCAGTATTTTTTGAATAATTATTTGGTGAACCCGGCAGTAGGGGGGATTCATGACTATATGGACGCCCGGTTGTCTTATAGTCGCCAATGGACTGCTATCGAGAATTCACCTTCTTCGGTATTATTGACTTTTAATACCAATCTCTCGAAAGAAAAAGACCAGGTGTTGAGGTATTCGTATGCAGACCGGAAATACCGGATTGGGAAGGGGCATTTGGACTACAATTATCGTCGCATTAAGCATGGAGTCGGATTAAAGGCTACTTATGACAAAGTGAATGTTTTTAACTATACGGATGTGTTGTTAAGCTATGCCTGTCATGTTCCCTTGAATCCTTATTTTACCCTGTCGGTAGGAATCGGAGGTGGAATGTCGTTGTCTACGCTTGACGTTACCGGTAATTATATCGGAAACAGTGATGATCCGTTGTTAAATGCAGGAAAAAGGAATGAGATTACTCCGGTGCTTGAGGCCGGAATCTGGTTGTATACGACGGGGCCTTATATCGGCATGTCTTTGTCAAAGTATATGGAAGACCCGTATGATGAGGACGGGAAGACGCGGTATAACAATATATATGCGACTGCAGGGTGGCAATTGGTTTTCCGGAATATGACCTTTACCCCGTCTCTGATGTATTGCTATAACGGTTATTCTGGAGAAGGTCTGGACATTCATGCAGTGCTTTGGTTTTATGATGTGGTATGGGCAGGGGCCTCGTTGCGGAAGTTGGAGAATCCTTCTGCACATGTTGGTTTGTTGCTGGGAAACCGGGTGGAGATAAATTATACCTATGATATAAATAAGAGTGAGTGGGGAGGATCGCATGAAATCGGAATAGCCTATCGGATTTGGAAACGGGCTGATGATTGTAAGAATAAATGGTATTTTAGATAAAAGAAAGGTTCGGTTATGAAGAGTGTATGGTTGATCGTACTGTTATGGTGTATGGGATGGGAATTATGTGCCCAAAGGTTGGTTTATGTGGGATTGGATTGGGGATCGGATTCCGGTTCAGGAGGTATTGAAACGCCTTATCTGTCTTTGAAAAAAGCACTGAGTGTGGCAAGAGCCAATGATGAAGTTCGTTTACTGATTCGGGAGAACGGAAATAAAGCGGTGTTTGAGACGAAAGGAGAATTGGTTATCCCCGCAGGAGTGAAAGTCAGTGGAGGATATAATAAAAAAGGGGAAAAAATATCGGACTCGGCTTTGAAGATTGTTGTTGAGGGAGATGGTTCCAATCGGGTATTTAAAGTGTATGGAGAATTGGAAGGAGTGACAGTTACCGGTGGGAAATGTAAAGGAGCGAACGGGGGTGGTGTTTATGTGGCTACCGGAGGGAAGGTGCAGAATTGCATCATCACGGGAAATACGGCCTCTTATCAATTACCGAAAGTGGGGGACTTGCTGATGAAGGACGGTTCATATATGGATGTGGGGGCATTTACTTATGACCAGATGGAGCAGGTGAAGGGTGTGGTTTTCTGGGTGAATCCTGATAAGAGTGCTGCCTCCCCAAAGGGATGGGCTGTATCGCCCTACACGGATGAACCGTATAAATGGTGGGCGGCGTCAAGTAATAGTATAACCGGAGCGGACCCTGCTTCTTTTTTGAATCTGCAGGAGGCTTTGCTGGATTTGAACGGAAAAGAAAACACGCTTCGTTTTCAGAACAATCCGAATTGTGGCATTATTCAAAGATGCCTGGCGTTTGGCGGTAGCGGGGATTTTTATCTGCCTTCTTTGGGACAATTGTACCGTTTGTTGGTCGGTTGGGATGAGGTGGAGAATACATTTGAAGAATTATGGAGAGTGATTAGGGAGAGTAATGATTTGGTAAAAGCACAGGATTTTTATGGACGTGGAGTGAGGAGTGTGTGGACTAATTCAAATTGTGATAAGGATCATTGGAGTAATGTCACTTTTCATTTTATGCATCAGCAAGCTGCTTTGTTGGCCTCTTCTACTTTATATAATAATAGTATGATATGGGGGTTGGTTGATATTGCGGAGAGGGCCAATATACAGAATCAGCTAGCGAGATCTGAGATTAATTTTGTATACGTTACGGAATTTTAAAGAAAGATTATGTGGAAGGCAGTTTTATTAGCGGGATTATGGATAATGTTTGTTTTATCCCGGAGTGCGGCACAGGGAGTGGGAGGAGGAGTATGGTTGGAAGACGGAGCTACCTGCATCGGTTCTTTGATTTATAAGAATCAGGCTACGGACGGATTCGGCGTAGCCGGGGGGAACGGAGTCTTATTGAATTCTACATTGTCCCAGAACAGCCGTTTGGCTGTAGAAGTCCATTATCCTCAACCGGGAGATATTTTCTGTTCGAACGGAGATATTGTAGACCGTGAAACGTACAAGACCCGTGCAACCAAGGACGCTATTGGAATTGTGTTTTGGTTGAACGGGGATCCTGAGGTGAAATATCCCAAAGGAGCGGTCATTTCCCTTGACGGGCAAAAAAGGTGTTCATGGGGAACCATCGGTGTGTCGGATTGTTGGTTGATGCAGGGTATGGTTGATTTAGGGATTGCACATCCTTATAGAAAAGATACTGCCTGTTACAGGAATACTTCTATATTGGAAGAGTTTTGGGATGTGTATGGAGATGATTTTGAGGCGGGGCATCATTGTTGGAATTACAAAGCTTATTTTCAAACCCATAATCCGAATGATAAAACGAAGAATATTCGTTGGGTATTGCCGACTTTAAAATATTTGAGCAATTTGATGACTGTCCTGCCGAAGGTGATTCCATCTCTGGAAGTGGTCGGACAAACAACCTCTGGGCTTTCGGTGGATGATTTCGTCTGTGCGGAGGATCAAGAGAGCGAGGCTTTTTATTGGAGCAGTTGTGATGGAGGGTCGGCAGATACCTGGGAATGTGTTTGGGTTGTAAATTTTTATAACGGAGAATGTCTAAACGATTTTCGCTCAAATAGAGATATGCAACATTGGGCTCGTCCGATATTTTTATATTAGGCGGTAAGGTATGAGAGGGGTGTTTGTCATAATAATGATGGGGTTGGGACTGTTGGGGCAGGCCCAAACGTTGTATGTTGTGCCGGGAGGAAATGGTGATGGGAGTTCATGGACGAATGCAATGGGGAGGATTGGGGATGCTTTAGCCAAAGCCGGTGATGAAGTTCGGGTGGCTGTAGGAACTTATCTTTTGGATGCGGAGTTGTTTATTCCTGCCGGTAAAACGCTTTCGGGGGGATGGATTGCTGATGCTGGTGTAAAGGCAGAAAATCCTTCGGCCCAAACCATTTTACAGGTAACGGGACAATTCCGCGTGGCTACCGTTGCCGGAATTATCGAGGGGGTTACGGTGCAGGGAGGTGTTGTTCATGCTGCCAACGGGGGAGGTTTATATGTGAGGGCTACCGGGGTTGTCCGGAATTGTATCGTCCGGAATAATGTTGCGGCAGAATATAGTCCGAAGGTGGGGGATGCATGGTGTGGGGACGGTAAATTCCTCCGGAAAGAGGAGATTAATACGGCAAATGGAAAGCAGGTGGAAGGTATTGTTTTTTGGATAAATCCCGACCCGGCAGCTCCTTCGGGACAGCGGGGATGGGTGGTGAATGTAGACCCGCCTGATTATTACGGAGGGTGGACGTACAGTGAGTATTCCGGAAATGTTACGGAAAAAAGGTATAGGACTCTATTGGAGGCTTTGGCAGATACGGCAGGGTATGAACATACGCAAAGAGCAAAGGAAAAAGGGACTGAGGATGACTATCCGGCTGTCTTCTCTTGTACTGACGGCTGGTATTTGCCGGCATTGGGCCAACTGAGGACTTTGATTGCGGAATGGGAACGGGTGGAGGCGACTTATCAGGTAGTACGGAATGCTGGCGGCGGCGGTTATTTCCCTTTCCTGTTGGATAAGGCATCTCCTTACTGGAGTTCTTCGGAGGCGGAAGAGGGAAAAATATGGTTGAATGTTGTGGAACCTGCCGGTCTTGGTGGGGTTCAGGCTGTGGATTGGTTTGAGGAAGGAGGAATATTGTCTGTAAAATCTTTTTGATGAGTAGGTTGTTGGTATATATGGTTTTATGGTTCGGTTTGTTTTCCGGAGTACGCTCTTGGGGGCAAACGATAGAAGGCGGAGGTGTATATCTGGAGACGGGTGCGAGGATGATTAATTCTTTAGTTACGGGCAATAAGGCAAAAGAAGGATACGGTATTGCCGGAGGGGATGCGGTTTTGCTGAATTGTACGGTTTGCCGGAATTTTTCCGTCAGGGAGTTGCGAAGCGGGGTACAGCCGGGAGATATATTTTGTGCCAATGGAGAGATTGTGGATTTAACGGCTTATGAAAGCAGAACAGAGAAAGATGCCATTGGAGTAGTGTTTTGGGTGAATAGTGATGCTTTCATTTTACAGGGGCGCTTTTATGTCATGGCCTTGGAAGAAGCTTTGAAGGCCTGGGGGACAAAAGGGGTCCGGCTGAACGGTACTTATCGGGATAATCCTTTGCAGGATACGGCCTGTTATAGTGTGACTGCTGAGATTCTGGAAAAAGACCCGGCTTCCGAAGCCGCTGTTTATTGCAGTAACTACCGGGCGGAGGGTGAGCCGGCGGGAGTTCGTTGGTGTTTTCCGGCGGGTTATCAGGTGATGGCTATGTATGTTGCATGGCCTGCAGTAGATAAGACTTTGAGGGCTTTGAAGGTGTTAAATCCGGATCGGGTAATTATGCCTTTGGAGGAAGATGTATATTGGTGCGCGACGACCAACCAGGATGTAAAGAATGAAGATGCCTGGGTGATTAATTTCGGGCATCCCGACCGCGATTCGTATGGTACGGCAGGTGCTGTCCAAAGAGGAGAGTCGACAACCCGGGATAAGCAATTCAGGGTTCGTCCGATTTTTGTATATTGATTTTAAGGATAAAAAACTATGATAAAGAGATTTAGTTGGTGTTTTTTGGCAGGATGTCTCTGGGCATGGGGAGTTACAGTTGCTCAGGGGCAATCGGTTTCTGAGGAAGGTGCTGCAGTAAAGCTGGGGACCGGAGCAACAATTAAAAATACCTTGATCTGGGGGAATAAGGGCAAGCAATTGGATTATTCCGGTACTTCTAAATTTACCAATTACATAGAAGGTGTGAATTCGGATGATCCGTTGTTTCAGGATGCGGACAACGGAGATTTCCGTCTGAAATCCGCTTCTCCTTGTATTAATGCAGGTTCGTTGGATGAATTGTTAAAGAATTTATTTGACCTTTGGGGAAATCCGCGTTTGAGTGGAGGGACTTATGATATCGGAGCTTATGAATATAAAACGTATAAGATTACTTTTATCAAGGACCCGGAAATTACTATTGATTCGATAGTGAATGGAGTGACCTATTATGCCAGCAAAGTGGAACCGGGAGGGACTTATCGTTTTAAGGTGAGTAGTTCGGATTTTACCGGAATAGATAAGAAATCCATTATAGTCAAGAAGGTGGGAGGAAATGAAGAGATTCCGCTGGGTGCGGACGGTGCTTATTCCATAGGTCCGGTGAACAGTGACATGACGATTGAAGTGATTTTGACACCGCCGACGGTAGTAACGGTCGTGCCGGTGGAACATGGTACTCTGACCGTATCGGGAAGTAAAAATCATGCTCCCGATGAGGGAAAGAACAGCATGGTGATAGAAGCGAACGAAAAGGTTTCCTTTGATACTGTGTCCGATGCAGGTTATCGTTGTACAGATGTTTTGGTACAATTCAAGGAGCCGAAAGATTCCCCCTGGGTCTCTGTTTTGAGTGAGGCAGGGCTTGGGAAGGTGCATGCTGTGGCCAAAAGCATTAATTGTAAAGCTGTATTTGAGCCTAATAGTTATCCGCTTATAATGAAAGTCAATAATCCGGCATGGGGTACGTTGTCTGTCACGGAGAAGGGAACAGGAACGGTAATGTCCATACCGGAAGGAGTATCGACAAAACAGTATAGTTTACTTTATAATCCGACCGGAGTGTTGGAGATAGCAACGACAGCGAAACCGGGTTACAAGTGGAAGTCGACAACCGTATCGGATGCTGACGGAACGTCCAATTCCAGTTCTTTAAAATTGGGTGAAACGGCTCGTATGCGGGTGGGCGGTGTTTGTATTATGGTCAATTACGAACCGGAAGAGTGTTATGTCCGTTGGAACTGTTTACACGGTGATTTGACTGTGACGGGGCCGGATGGCTCTGTCGGAAGTGTTGAAAGTTACGGCAGTGGCGGAAAACAGGTGAAAGTGAAATATGGAACGGAAATAACGGTTACCCCGGTTCCCAGTAGTGCCGAAGGATATAAATATGTGAATGGTTCGTTGAAAGTCAATCCGGATGGAGGTACTTTGACGGATATTAGTACAACAAAAACCTGGACGGTTACTTCGAATGCTACGTTAACAGCTGAGTTTAGCCTGGAGAAATATTTGATTACGGTAACTCAGAGTGGCCTGGAAGGCAGTCCTACCGATTATTTTACAGCCAGCCCGGCTTTGGCAGCTGATCGTTTGGTGGAATATGGGGCTACTTTGAATTTGACAGCAAAGGCTCCTACCGGCTATGAATGTAAGAAAGTGAAGTTGGACGGAGTGGAGCAGAATCTTTCTTCCGTAAAACTGGGACCAATCAAGGCTGCACATACTGTGGAGTTCATCTTCAACAGAATCGGATATGCTCTTGCTTTTGTAAATGAAACTCCGGATTATGGCACTTTAAAAGTGGAGTGGAAGGAGAAAGGAACGACGGAATGGAAACTTTTGGATAATAGTCCGCAAACGGTTTATTATCAGGATCAGTTGAAAATAACTGCTACGGCAAATGGGGGATATGACCTTGAATACCTGAAATTGAACAGTGGTGCTTTTACTTCCGGAAGCGAACATACGGTGGTGGCAGATGTGAATGTTGTAGCGAAGTTTAAGGCTAAGAAGTTTAAGGTGAAGTTGCAAAAAGTCGTGGTGGCAGAAAATCCGGATGCAACTCCGGAGAGAGGGAAAGTGATGGTGAAAAAGGGTACCACTGCTTTGTTGACTTTGGAAAAAGCACAGAACGGCCCGACAGCAGAGATAGAAGTCGAATACGGAACCGATTTATGGGTGGATGCTGCGTGTGATAAAGGCTATTCTTTGGTTGGAGTTGAGTTGACAGGAACGGAAACGAAAGATATAAGTACTACTAAGAATTTTAAGGTAGAGGAGAATGTGACAGTAAAGGTGCTGATTAAACAAACTGCGGACCTTTATTCTGTGGATTGGAAGGTTTCGAAGCCGACGACGAGCAGCAATAGCTCTTTTAAAGTGCAGTATACTGCTGATGACGGTTTGAAGCAGGATGTTACCAAAGGAAGTAAACTGTATGTGGCCGGTACGGTTTTGAATTTCATCAAGACAGAAGATGCCGGAGAGCAGTTGTTGTATGTGAAGGATGGAGAGAACAATCCTCTTAACTGGGAGGAGAGTTATACCTTAAATGGTGATGTGATGTTTAACGTGAAATTTGTCCGGAAATGTACGATTGTAATCAATAACCCTTCTTCGGGTACAGTGGAAGTTCGTAAAAAAGACGGTACTGTTTTGAAAACGGGAGATATGGTGCTTGCCGGTACAGAGTTGGAAACGAGAATTGTGGCTACTTCCGGAACTTCCGGAACGACAGGTTGTAAGGATCTGAAAGTGGACGGAGTGGCCAAATGGACCGGACCGGTTTCTTTGATGGTGGCGCCTGTAACGACTTCCGGGTGGATCACATATGTCATTCCGGAAGATCATACCGGGGGAAATGTAACATTTTCCGGTACTACGGAGCTTTATTATCAGGTGAGGTATGTTGAGCCGGATTTCGGACATTTGAGTGTGACGGTTGATCGTGTGAGTCTGGTTTCCGGTACCGCGTATTGGTATCCTGCCCGTACTATGATTAAGATTACAGCTTCGGAGATACCTGATAACGGCTACCAGTTGAATGCGGACCATGAGGTAAGAAATAAAGGTGTTATTCCTGAGGATACCATTTTGTTGGATACAACATCTGTTTCCGGTACGTTTGAAAAATCTTTGTCGCTGGACAAAAATCTGGATTTGCTTGCTGATTTTGAGAAGAAAGTGTATACAATTACTGTGGAGGTGATTCATCCGGAGGGAAGTACGGATATCAGTCTGAGCGATGGTATGAATACTTTATTGACAGCGGCGGGAACCACCAAAGTGGAACATGGAAGTAAATTAACATTGAGTGCGACGCCCGCAACCGGTTGGGCAGTGCGTTTATATTTTGATAATGTTGATAAGGTGATCGGTACCACGAACCAGTCGTATACTTATGCTTTTGTGAAAGGGAACGTTACTTTTAAAGCGGAGTTCATCCAAAAATATAAGGTAGTTTATGGGGCAAATATTGCCCGGGTATTGCATGCTGATGGTACGGAAGTGGGGAATGGCGGTTATGCTTATGCCCAGGAAAAACTGAAAGCTGTTTCTGTCAAACCGGCAGTAGGGCAGGAATGTAAAAAACTTAGTATAAAGGAAAATGATGTTCCTGGAAATGTTTTGGGGAGTTCAACGACTTCCGGGGCAGATGGAACAATAGAGTATGCTTTTTCCATGCCGGAGAAAGATGTGTTGGCAGAAGCTGAGATAGGTCCCCGGAATTATGATTTGAGCTATAAGCTGACGGGCACGGGCGGAACTATCGTGGTGAAGAAAGTTGTTGGAGGAGTGGATCAAGTGGTGGCTGAGGGTGAAAAAGTATTGTCATATGGTGATCAGCTGAAAATAGAGGTTACTTTACTTCCGGCCAATGGCGGTAGCGATTCCTGGTATAAGGTGAAATCTGTATCCGGAACAATGGGACGTGCTAATATTTTAAGTTTTAATACTTCTGTTTCCGGTTTGGTTTATACTTATGTGGTTACGGAAACAGTTGACGGGGATGTTAGCTTTTTGGTAGAATTGGAAAGAAAGGTACAACCTTTGGAGTTGGAAATTATGCCGGCCGACCAAGGATTCGGTGTTGAGATACAAATTGACGGAGGAACTCCGGTTGTATACAAGAATGGATATCAATCGATTAGTGTACCGGTGGGAGCAATAGTGGAGGCTCGGGTGAAAACACCGACACCGATGCCGGAAGGTTATGAATTTCTTCATTTCCCTGGAGATGGGAAAAAACTTGTTTATGAAAAAAAGCAAATGCCGATAAATGAGTCTTTAAATTGGTCTTTGGCTTATGCATTGAAAGAAATTCCCTTGAATATACAGGTAATCCCGGCAGGCAGTGGAAGTGTCGTGGCTGTGGATGGCTCCGGAATGAGTTATAATAATTCGGTGGGGAAATACGTTGTGGGGTATGGGGCCAGTTTGACGCAGATTAAAGCGACTCCGGCAGATGAATATTACCGTAATACAGGACTGACAGCCTTGATGGGAGGGATAGACCGTATACAAGGACAGCCCCAGCCTTGTCATTTGGATAAGATTACGGACTCGGTGGGAATAGAAGCTCGTTTTGAGCGTTTGTACAAGATTGTAAAGGCACCTTCCTCCAATGGAGTTTTATCTATTGTTGAGACAGGCACTACAACGGATGCCGATGGTAAATTTTATCCTCAGGGCCAATCTTTCAGTATCTCCGTTGTTCCTGCCGACAAAGATTATGAATGTAAAAAAGTTGTTGTTGTCGCACCGGGATTTAATTTATCCAGGACTTTAGTATTGGATAGTCAGGGAAAAGTGACTTATGTGATTCCGGATAAATGTGTCGCTAAGGATTTGCTTGTGGAAGCGGTTTTTGCTAAGAAAACTTGTCAGGTGACTTTAAAAAAGACTCCGGCAAACGGAGGAAGTGCAGAGATTTGGATAGGGGAAAAAGATGGCGGTGGCACTTTACTGTTGGATTTGAAGTCGACAGATACAGATACGGTAGTGGTTAAGGATGTAGAATACGGTTCTGTATTGAATTTTTATGCGGATGTAGTTTCTTCTGATTTTGAGATTGTCAGCAAGAAAATCGGGAGTACGGCCTATACAGGAGCAGTGACACTGCAACAGGATACTGTATTTGAGGTACGTTTTGGCCGATTATATACGTTGACTGTCGGTTCCAATGTTGTTGTAAAGAGAACGGATAATCAGTCGGAGGTCAGCAGTGGGAGCAAGATTCCGGAAGGGGTGAGCTTGACGGCTCAGGCGGAATTGATAGGACATGATTGTATTGCCTTAACCGCAACGAAAGACGGAGAAGCATGGAAGAAGTGGAGTGATGCAGATACGCTGGGGATTATAAAGAAGGTTTTTGTGATGCCGGGTGGGGATGTAGATGTGCAGGGTAGTTTCCAACTGAAGATGTTTAAAGTAAGTGTTGTGCATCAGCCGGATACTCTGGCATTTCAGGTATTGGATATTGGTGTTGTTTTGGGTGATACGACGTATGATGTAGACCGGAAAAACGGTTCTTTGGCAGGATATTTGTCGGAACTTCAATTGGACCAGACAACATTGCAGTTGCATCCTTGGTATGAAGGACCGATAGAAGTGAAGGCTTTTGTAAAGTCTAATCCGGCCGCTTATGATTTGCAAGCGAACCCTATGGTGGTTAAGGAAGATGTTGTTATTCATGCTATTGCTCACCGGAAGAAAAAGCAGTTGAACGTTGTGATAGACCAGGAGAACGGATCCGGTGGTAATCAGGTTGTAGTGAAACTGGAAGATGGGAAACAGCATATTTTTACTGCTAACAGTAGTTTGACCGTTGAAGTCGGTGCGCCTGTTGAAATATGGACTGTGGATACGAATGGGTATAAGACAATTTTGCTTTCGGCTGATGATGGGACAACTGGTCCGGTAGTGAGCGCTCCTTTTAAATTGAATATGAAGAATATGCCGGATGCGGATGTGACGGTGACCGCCCGTTTCGAATTAAAACGTTATCCGGTCTATTTTCAGGCCAATACGGGAGGTCGCGTAGTGGTGAACAAAGCTTTCGGAGGAGTGATGGAAGGTGTTGTACAGCAATCCGGTGATAAAGTGAAGCATTTTACGGAACTGACTATTGAGGCAGAGCCTTTGAATGAGAGTTATCGTTTGAAAAAAGAGGGTTTGAAAGTATCTATGGGAGGTGTGGCTGTTAGTAATCTGAAATATATTGCTTCCGTTACGGGAGAGGTGGATATTAAGGCTGATTTTGAAAAGGTATATGAAGTACGTCTTTTGCAACCGCAATATGGTTCTCTGGCGGTTCTTCAGGCGGATACCTCCGCTGTCGGGTATCGTTATCCGGCGGGAACAGGACTTACTGTAAATGCGCGGCCGAATGAAGGGTATAAAGTGAGCAGTTTGACGATGAATGGCCAGAAACTGAATCAGATGCCGGAAGAAGGAGGTTCGATTGTGGTAAATATTCCGGCAAATATTTCTAATCTGGATAGTGTAGAATTTGCTGTCGAATATACTTTGAAGGAGTATCAGCTAAAGGTAATTGCTGCAGGAGAAGGAAAGGTTACGGTTTCCGGTTTGCAGGGTGGAGATTATGAGGTGAAGGGTACATCCCGTGTGCGGTCTGCGAGCCATTTCACTCAGGTGACTTTTGTTGTGGAGGCCGGAGGTACTCCTTATTTGTTGGATAAGTTTGATATTCATTTGTCTGATGGCCGGATCATTCCTGTCAGCGGTCAGGATACTACGATTGTGATAACCGGCAATGTGACGGTGGATGTTGAATTTAAGAAATATTACTGGATAGAGTTTAATACGCCTCAATACGGTACTTTGCAAGTCCGGAAGGATGGACGGGTGGTCGGATTCGGTGACCGTTGTCCGGGAGGAGCAATACTGAACCTTTATACCGTACCTGATGAAGGATTCGAAGTGGATTTTCTGACGGCAAACGGAGAGAGTGTGATTAATCATACGGTGGTTTTACCTCAGAATGCAGTATACGATACGTTGAGGATAGAAGCGGGGTATAAGATACGGACCCAGGTACTTACGGTTGTGCAACCTGATAGCGGTTATATTACGGTAGAAAAGTTGGGGGCGAATGGAGTATGGGAGTCTTTGGGTGTTACTGCTCCGGTGGAGTTGGATTATTGGACTCAAATCCGGTTTATGGCTGGTGTCTATAACGAAGGAGGTTATAAAGTATCTGGATTGACGATGAATGGAGAACCGGTTCAAGCGGGTGATATTTGGACCATAAAGGGTGATTGCCGGCTGGAAGCTGTGGTTGAGCCGCGGATGTATACGGTGACTTATGAGCATCCGATGTATGGGAAGTTTGTGATTACAACCGGAGAAGGAGAAGAGGTTATTCCGGGAGCTGAGATAGCCTACCGTACGGAGTTGAAGGTGGAAGTCCGTTTGGATGATTCGGAGGGATATGAGATATCCTGGATTCGGGTGAATGGGGTTGAGATTGAAAATGAATCGGAATGGACTGTGTTGGGAGATGTTAATATTTCTGCTTTGCTTCGGATTAAGCGTTGGCAGGTGACTGCTACTGCTCAGGGGGAAGGCGAGCTTCTGTTGTATAATGAAGATTTGGGACATCTGGCGATACCTGTGGATACGGTCGAACATTATACGATACTGAGAGTGAATCCTCTTCCGTCAAAGGGATGGATGCTTTATAGTCTGGACATTGACGGTGCGGATTTACAAACGGACAGTACGATTATGGTCACGCGTGAGACTTATATCCATGCCGAATACCGTCAGATGGAGCCTTACCGTTTCCCGGTGGCTTTCACTCCCAATGGGGACGGATATAATGACACCTGGGTAATAGAGGGATTGTGGCAATCGCGGAACGATAATACGCTGGAGATATATGACCGTGACCAGAAACGGGTATATAAAGCTTCTCCTTATGCTGATGAATGGAATGGAGAAACGGATAACGGGCATGTTTTACCGGCGGGCAATTATGTCTATAAGTTCAGGACTGCGACAGGAAAGGTTTATATGGGAATGGTTTCTATTGTCAGAAATTAATGTTGAAATAAAGACGGCGTTATGAGATATTTGTTCTTATTGCTGATATGCTTTTGTTTTACAGGTTTACGGGCCAATAATGTCCGGGTTGTCGGGAATATCCAATTGCCGGCCGGTGAGATGGTAAGTGATGATGTGGCGCGTATAAAGTTTACGCTGGAGTGGGAAAATTCCTGGCGGGATTCCTATAATCATGATGCCGTGTATGTCGTGTTGAAATATCGTTTACGTCATGAGAGTCCGGTGGTCTGGCATCAAGTCTACTTGCAGGATAGCGGACATGAGACTTCCGGAGGATTTACCTGGACAGCGGCTCGTGGTGCTGCTGCGGGGAAGAATATGGGGGTGTTTATCTATCGTTCTATGGCTGGTAGCGGCATCTCCCGCGTGAATGTTGACTTGAAATGGAATATTGCACAAACGACACCGGCTTCCGGCAAAGGACATGTGAGTTCCAGTACCATTTATGATGATGAGGTTATTCTGGCTTGTACAGGTATTGAGATGGTGTATATTCCCCGGGGTGCCTTTGCTTTGGGAGATATGGTTTATACTGCTTCGGCCGGGCAGGAGGCTTCCAGTCGTACTTTCCGGCAGCGGGATATGTATATTCCGGCGGCCTATGATTTGGTCAGCAACCGTTATTGGATTGAGACCAACGGGGCGGGAGAGGAGACGAAGACAGCTCCTTTGGCGGCTAATCGGGTGAATGACATTACCAACAGCACTTCGAACTCCTGGGTTGGAAATGGCGGGGATACACAGAGCTGGACGATTGATTTCGGCCGTTTGGCTGACGGAACGGAAATCAGTGAGGCTTATACCGTGAAATACATCAGCATAGAGTCTATTCCGGGGCATGCTCCTACGGCCTGGACTTTACAGGCAGCGAAGAATGATACCCCCGGCGGATGGCATACCTTATTGAATAATGTTACGGATGCGCCTTGGTCTACTGGGCTGGAAAGGGTGTACCCCGGAACAACTGCAATAAAATTGACTCACGATCTGGATAAGTACCGTTATTATCGGATCAAAGTGGAAAAATCGAGTATGCCCAAAGGGGCCTTGCCTGTTATAAAGTCGGTGTCTATGACTGACCGGGATTTGGAAAGGGAATGTGATTATTCTTTTATTGTAGATACCACTGTTGTTCGTTTGGGCGGTCGACGGGGCCTTTGTGCTGAAAATGACGGTGAAACCTGGCCGGAGACTACTCTGGGAAGTGTTTATCCGAATGGTTACCGGGCTTTTTATGTGATGAAATATGAAATGTCTCAGGAGCAGTATGCCAGTTTTTTGCAATTGTTGCCGCCTCAGGCCCAGCAGGCCCGGACCATTGGTAGTGAATTAAGAAATTTACCGATGGGAGCCTATGTGTTTGGTAGTTCGCCGGATGAGGTAAATGCCCGTAATGCTATTGCGTTGGCGACCTGGAATAATGAGGACAGCCGGGATACAGCGTCTTTTGCCTGTGATATGAACCGGGAGGATCCTATGGGAATGGATGGAGACGGACTTCCTTTGGGGTGCAATTATCTGACGCCGGCTGATATGCTGGCTTATGCCAGTTGGGTGGGATTGAGGCCGTTGACGGAGTTAGAATACGAAAAAATGTCGAGGGCTCCTTTTCCTTCGGTGACTCTGGCTGGAAGTTGTGCCTGGGGGAACCGGAAAGTTGTCATTCCCGGCGGATTGAATAACCCGGGAAAAAGCGACGAATCTTTTGACACAGGGAACGTGAATTTCCGTAGTGTAGTGGATGGTCCGGCCCGGGTGGGTATTTTTGCCAAGGGCACAACCGACCGGGAGACTGCCGGTGCAAGCTTTTGGGGAGTTCTGGATTTGAGCGGTAATTTGAGTGAGATTTATTATAATGCCAATAGTAAAGGGCGGACCTACAACGGGACTTTACATGGAAATGGGGTGTTGCCGGCTAACGGTACGGCAAATGTGAGTGGATGGGTGAACGACCCTCAGGCTTTTGGACTGAGAGGAGGGAATTTCCGTTCTACTTCCACGGGTGACCTGGCTACTTCTATGCGTATGTATGCCCGGGGAAGCATCAGCGATATAAATCGTCGCGATTCAACGGTAAGTTTTCGTTTGGGATATACCTGCGATGAACCTGATACACCCCTGGAAAATATTCTGACGCTGGAGAACGGACTGACAACTGCGGAAGGAAGTGTGTGTGATACGGTTTGTGATGGTGGCGATTATGTGATTGAAGGAAATGAACCTCCCGGGACTTATGCTTTGCATTACCTATGGTATAAAAGTGAGAATAAGGGAAGGACATGGGAGTTGTTGCGTGATAGCGGGAGTATTGGCAGAAATCTGATTTTGAGTAACCTGAGAAATATAGGCATGGATGACCATGTTTTGCAGGAATATTGGTTCCGCCGGAAAGTGGTGCGGGATAATAATGAAGGCAATAGTGCTGTGGTGAAGTTGAGGGTGGTGAATCCGGCTTATACGATTTCCCGCTACCGGGATACCATTAATGGCTATGGTACCGGAGCAGGTATTCGCGTTACCGCTAAATATCCTACTTCTTATGCCTGGACTTATTTGGGAAACGGGAATACCCTTACTCCGGATGAAGAAACGGATCTGAGCAGTCGCTATATTCCTAAGAAAGCCGATATGGTATTACCGGATGAGGGAGTTTTGCATGGGCCTAAATATGTGATGGTGAAGTTAAAGGTTTTAGGTCGTTGTGAACGGAGTAATATTTTTGAAGTGGATATTGTCAATACACTGGATAAAAGTAAAATGAGGGTGAAAGATTTCGGTACTTACCGGGCATGGGCTGACGGTTCTTATGCTCCTTCGGCCAACGCTTATCTTCATCCGACGGGAGGATATGAATATCGGGGAGATATTGGAAGCGGTATTTACCGGGTTGATCCGGATGGCCGTTCCGGTCCCATTGAACCTTTTGATGTATATTGTGATATGGAAACGGATGGTGGTGGCTGGAGTGTGATAAAGGTGAATTTCGGAGAGGATGTAGATCATCATGGTACTGAGAGTAATACGCTTATTTATACAATTACTTATAATCTGACTCAGGAGCAGATAGTAGGCTTGCGTGCTGTATCGAAGACCGGTTACCAGTATTTCTCTAAAAAATGCTACCATAGTTTGGCTAATTCCGATGCTCATTGTTCGTGGCATGCTTACGGATATACCTCCGGAAGTACGTTGAATTTCGGGCACTATTATAATTGGCCGAATTACGATCAGTGTAATCCGAATGATGCAGTATGGCGTCAGGCTCATGGAAAAGTGACCGATATTAATCTGATTCCGATCTGGCGTTATTATGGAGACGAAACCGGAGATAGCGGAGAGTATGCTAAATATACCTTTGGAGATGTATATTTCAGGTAAGATAGGAAAGTGGGTCGGAGTGATCTTATTGTGCTGTGGTATTACTCCTCTTTTTGGAGATAATCTGCGGATTGTCTCTCCTGTCAATTGTGTGGTTACAGCCGAAAATCAAGTTGATATTGAAGTGCAGTTGAGCTGGTCCAATTCCTGGCGTAACAGTTGCAATTACGATGCCGTCTATGTATTCGGCAAGTACCGATTGCCGGACTCCGACGAGAAATGGCACCACCTGTTTTTTGATGCGTCGGATGACGTTCATTCTGTGGGAAGCGGTTACGGTCTGTCCGTGATGAACGGCGGTCGGGGTTTGCTTGTGTACCGTTCAGAGGATGGCCAGGGCGAGTCGGCTGTGACCCTCCATCTGCGTTGGTCGCTTGACGG
>NZ_QWEL01000046.1 GCF_009935865.1 Odoribacter sp. Z80 | reverse complement strand
CGTAAGCAATCACATGATTAAGCTATCCACCCAACTGGAACAGACTGCAATTTAATGTTTACCGCCCTCTCACTTCTCTATAGGAGTGAGGGGGGATTTTTTTATTTTTTTTGGCTATATCGTATTAAAAATTTTCGCACCATATCATTAACCTGCTAATCACCAGAAGCCATTTACAAGACAAATAAGGTGTCTGTGGTTTCAAATTGGCAGGAGTACAACTTTTTTGAGGAAATAATACTTTTATATACCCTATTCAAAAAAAGTAGTACACATCAAAGTTTCAGACAATATGCACCGTTAAACTTCAATATCCCCTTATCAACAAAGCAATAGCAATAATATAAGAGTAAAAAGAAACTATATAAACTAAAACGGAGGTATTTACTACTTACATTATTAGTTATCCCGGAGGGGTGTGAGGGAGGGTATTGGGATGGAATGGTAAGAAAACAACAAAAGCCGTACTCCAAAATAACAGGAATACGGCTTTCTTCATTTACAACAATCTTACTTGCTTCGCTTTACTAACTTCTTTTTAGGCTG
>NZ_QWEL01000045.1 GCF_009935865.1 Odoribacter sp. Z80 | reverse complement strand
CGTAAGCAATCACATGATTAAGCTATCCACCCAACTGGAACAGACTGCAATTTAATGTTTACCGCCCTCTCACTTCTTTATTGGAGTGAGGGGGTATTTTTTTTATTTTTAGGCACTATACCGTATTGAAAAAATTTACACCATGCCATTAACCTGCTAATCACCAGAAGCCATTTACAAGACTAATAAGGTATCTGTGGTTTCAAATTGGCAGGAGTACAACTTTTTTGAGGAAATAATACTTTTATATACCCTATTCAAAAAAAGTAGTACACATCAAAGTTTCAGACAATATGCACCGTTAAACTTCAATATCCCCTTATCAACAAAGCAATAGCAATAATATAAGAGTAAAAAGAAACTATATAAACTAAAACGGATGTATTTACTACTTACATTATTAGTTATCCCGGAAGGGTGTGAGGGAGGGTATTGGGATGGAATGGTAAGAAAACAACAAAAGCCGTACCCCAAAATAACAGGAATACGGCTTTTTTCATTTACAACAATCTTACTTGCTTCGCTTTACTAACTTCTTTTTAGGCTGCCTGATTTTAGGTGGATTTTCAGAC
>NZ_QWEL01000044.1 GCF_009935865.1 Odoribacter sp. Z80 | reverse complement strand
GTAACTTTACTTTTCTTCACTGGCAATTCTAACATGTTGGGTTAGCACCTGTATTTCAACGGCTAAATTACAAACAAAAGTATGCCAATTGTTAAATGTTGATCAACACTAATTTAGCAACCATGAAACGGAATCAATTTTGATGATATTGTCTAAGTTCCTTATATATCCAACGTTAAAACAACACTAAACATGCATCTCTTCGACAATGTGATATACTTTTTGTAATTTGTAGGTGTACAATCTGCGGCGCTCGGCGGCTTTC
>NZ_QWEL01000043.1 GCF_009935865.1 Odoribacter sp. Z80 | reverse complement strand
ACGAGATCGGGCGGAACCAGAGAGGTATGGCCGTAAGCTGCTTTTTATCTTTTTCCTAATCCTTTATAATGCGTCAAAAAATTATGTCACGCCTGCCGTTGGCATCTTTGTGTGGGTTAAATAAGGGTATGGAAAGAAGGCTGTGACATCCTATGCCGAAAATTGGATGGACTAGAGAAGACCCGCCCAGGAGTCCCAGCCAATCGGTGGATGGCCATTGCAGTCCCCGCCACCTCAAATGGCCTGACGATGGTATGGACGTAAGCCACCTTTCATCTTCTTCCTAT
>NZ_QWEL01000042.1 GCF_009935865.1 Odoribacter sp. Z80 | reverse complement strand
AGTCCGTTTTAGCTGTTTTCTCCTTCTGCGAAAGCTTTGAAAGTAACAATAATGGTCAAAACGTAGTTGTGTGAGTCAGATTCTACAACTATACCTAATCCATTATACCATAATGAAAATGAAGAAAAAAGGTAATATGCTTGATAGAAACAGTGTAAGCTAATGTATTCTTCATTAGAGTCCGTTTTAGCTGTTTTCTCCTTCTGCGAAAGCTTTGAAAGTAACAATAATGGTCAAAACGTAGTTGAGTCAATCAGGTTCTAAA
>NZ_QWEL01000041.1 GCF_009935865.1 Odoribacter sp. Z80 | reverse complement strand
CTGCGAAAGCTTTAAAACTAACAATAATGGTCAAGGTAATTTGCTTGATAGAAACAGTGTAAGCTAAAGCAATCTTCATACAGTCCTTTTTAGCTGTTTTCTCCGTCTGCAAAAGCTTTGAAAATAACAATAATGGTCAAAACGTAGTTGAGTGAGTCAGGTTCTAAAACTATACCTAATCCTTCATACAATAATGAAAATGATGAAAGAGGTCATTTGCTTGATAGAAACAGTGTAAGCTAAAGCAAACTTCATACAGTCCTTTTTAGCTGTTTTCTCCTTCTGCAAAAG
>NZ_QWEL01000040.1 GCF_009935865.1 Odoribacter sp. Z80 | reverse complement strand
GTATATACAAGTCAGATTTTGTGATTTTTCCACCAACTCAAATTCAAACACGTAAGTGTTAATTAACTCATTTTGTTTGGTGTTTTCTTGTATGCCAACAAATAAGTACCTATATTTGTACTTATAAAAGTACATGAATATGAGAACAACTAATTTTACTGATTTAAGAACTAACCTGAAACATCACCTGGATAGTGTTGTTCAGGATAATACACCTTTAATAGTTCAACGTCCCAATGGGGAAAGCGTTGTTGTTATTTCTTTGGAAGATTATAACTCAATAGTTGAAACAGAATACCTGTTATCCAATCCTGCCAATGTTGAGCATTTGAGAGAGGGAATCACCCAAGCCAATAATGGAGAAGCTACTAAGGTTGATATTAAAGACTTATGGAAATAAGATTTACTAAAACAGCCTTAGATGATTTAGCCTATTGGAAAAAAATTGGGAACAAGCAAATACAGTTAAAAATAGAAGCTCTATTGGCTGACATAGCAGAGCATCCTTTTACTGGCATAGGCAAACCAGAGCCTTTACGCTTTGAATTGGCAGGTCATTGGTCAAGGCGTATCAATTCAGAACATCGTATCGTCTATCGTGTAGAGGGTGAACAGATTGTAGTTGTGGTTATTTCTATGCGCTATCATTATAAAAGCTAATGTGTAGTCCCAAAATTCAGGTGTCCATTTTTTTTATTTATATAATACATAACCTGTGAAAAAAAAGTGGACAGCTAAAGGGAGCAAGTATATACTGCTTATTTTCTGCTTGCCTTGTCGTTACTTCTTCCCTCCTGAAAAATAATCAT
>NZ_QWEL01000039.1 GCF_009935865.1 Odoribacter sp. Z80 | reverse complement strand
CCTTAAAAACGGATGAAGGTGACCACCTAAAGTTCCTCCTTCAAAAAAGTGTAAAGTTGTTCATCGGGAATGGGGTCTAAAATAGAAGATTAAAGCCCGAGTTAAACTTTTATTCTATCTGTTTTTCTATAAAAAATTGCAAATTTGGTTCATAGATTTTGTACAAAAATACATATAAATTCCAACACGTTGATATAGTGTATAGTATAAAATCTCATAGATATCTTTCTTCATTCTTGGTTTTCCTTTTTCTGATGGACTCTCCGAACAATTCAACCCTGAGAGAGTTGTGTACCAGTCTGTCGAGTATCGCATCGGCCACCGTTTTTTCTCCGATGGCGTCATACCACCCCTTTACAGGCAGCTGCGAAGTTATCATGGTGGACCTTTTCTGATGCCTGTCCTCTATAATATCCATCAGTATGCCTCTTGACTGCGAGTCGAAGGACTGCATGCAAAAATCATCCAGGATGAGCAAATCCATCCTTTCGATACGCTTCAGGTCGTTCAATATAGTACCTTTCACTTTGCCTATTTTTAGAGTGCTCATCAGTTTGGCCGTGGAAGCGTAGAGCACTCTGTATCCTTCCTGGCAGGCCTTGTTGCCTAACGCTGTTGCCAGATAGCTTTTGCCGGTTCCTGTAGGTCCGGTAATGAAGAGGTCCCTGCTCTCTTTTACAAATGTCAGGGCAGCCAGACGCTCCACCTGGTTTTGGTCCAGCCCCCTCTCAAAAGAGTAGTCCATTTCTTCCAGGGAGGCGTTGTAGCGGAACGAGGCGGCCTTGACGGCACGCTCTATCGCCCTGTTGC
>NZ_QWEL01000038.1 GCF_009935865.1 Odoribacter sp. Z80 | reverse complement strand
TTGTATAATTATGATGCAAAGATACTAAAGGCAAACCCCACAAACTAAAGAACATAGCACACAGTTGAAACAGGATTGCCAACTCAAAATTACACTTCACTTTTTATTGGCATCCTTAGCAGAACAGGAAAATAATGACCAGAAAACAGCCTTAACTTGTAAAAGGTCTGGTGGTGGGAAATATCTGTGATTCCTGTCTTATATACCTTTTTCAAAATTTACCACCAGACCAAGGTTTAAGAGTATAGGAATGAACTATATAAAAATTAGTTAGCTGGAAATAATTTTTTTATTTGTTCTACAACTCTATTGATTGCTCCTTTCATATCTCCATTTTTATCCCATCCCAAACCCCAAGCACCTCTACAAGATGCAACAGGCTTACCTGTCATATAATCTACGAAATTTACACTTACAACAGATTCTTCATCATTTTGTGATGCAGAGAATCGAACAAGTAGTAATTGTTTTTTTTGCTCAAAAGATAATTCATTAATTCGTTTATCACCAATCACTTCTAATCTTGTTGATTCCAACGCGTCATAAACTTTTACCTCAATATCCATCAATGCAGCAGAACCGCTATAATTCATAACATCAACGAGAGAAGCATATTTGTACTTTTCAAGATTCGCAGAATTAGAAACAACAGACCTACTTGCTGTACACGACACCAAACAAATTACAACAACTGTCAAAAATAATACTGTTTTTTTCATGCTATTATCGTTTATACTTGAAAAACAAAAATATTCAAAATACTTATGCTTTTACTTATTCCCACACAAAAAAGGAATAATAGAATGATTATTTTTCAGGAGGGAAGAAGTAACGACAAGGCAAGCAGAAAATAAGCAGTATATACTTGCTCCCT
>NZ_QWEL01000037.1 GCF_009935865.1 Odoribacter sp. Z80 | reverse complement strand
CTTTGCCGTTTATTTTTCTTGAGTCAGACAAAACATGAGAATCATCTTACTGTACATCCAACGTTTCGACCAGGTTTCGGTCTTCTTCAGGGACAATAAACAGCATTTATCGGCTACATTGTGGGGCGCAGGGCCGGGAGCTGTTGCTCCTCCAGCGGCCAGGAGAAAAAGGACGGAGAAGCAAGATGGCGTCGACCAATAGCCGGGGATATGACCACTTCCGGCCTACTTCCGGTATTGTAATGAAATCGGTACTTTACCCTTTAATATTGTCTTCTAACATTGAATCATCTCTCTTGGCGTTATCAATAAAGTGCATTATATTAAAACAATTGCATTCAGTATTGTACACACAGATGAAAAATAACAAAGTCCATGTTTGTGGATTGCAAGTGAGTCCTAGTGGTTATGTTTAGGAGTATATTACCCATTAATTATGCCTTCAAACCTCAAGTCATCTCTATTGGTGTTATCAATACAGCGCATTATAATAATCATACATTTGTCATACCTTCACCAGAGTTGCAAATATTCTTAGGATCCAAATTGTGCTTCACTGCGAGCTATG
>NZ_QWEL01000036.1 GCF_009935865.1 Odoribacter sp. Z80 | reverse complement strand
TAGTGCATAACATTCTGGGAGTCAACTTTGTCTGTTACATAATTGCATTCAGTATTGTACACACAGATGAAGAATCCTATAAGCAGGAATACATTTCAAAGTTTAATATAGTCCATATTTGTGGATTGCAGGTGAGTCCTAGTGGTTGTGGTTAGGATTCCATGTTCATGGATTGCAGGTGAATCAGAGTGGTTAAGGTTAGGGACAGGAACGGCGGCGACTGTGCAGACGTCCAGTAAAGCCAGGACCAAAACCGGCGAGGCACTGGCTGGTTAGGGGTAAAGGAGGTTGTGACAGTGTTACTGTAAAAACAGCACACTGTCTAATGCACGGTCCATCAAACCAGAA